>NZ_JAJQYA010000050.1 GCF_021729155.1 Membranihabitans marinus
TTTTTATACGCTTTGGGACGATGTCTACAATTTTTGGGAGGAGTACCACAAGTATTAGTACCTGACAATCTCAAGAGTGCAGTCATAAAGACCGACTTATACGAACCAAAAATCAATGTTGCTTTAGAAGACTTTGCAAAGCACTATGGTACTACAGTGATCCCGACAAGACCGGCCAAACCCAAAGACAAAGCATTGGTTGAAAATCATGTCAAGTTGGTTTATAGCCGGGTATACGCAAAAATCCGCAACCAACAGTTTTTTAGTTTAGCCGAGTTGAATCAAGCGATCAGTGAAAAAATGTTGGATCACAACCAAACTCGGATGCAAAATAAGCCCTATTGCCGTGAAGAGAAATTTATGGCTTATGAAAAACATCTCCTCAACCCACTACCAGACCAGATTTTTGAAATTAAATATTACAAAACATATAAGGTGCAACAAAATAATCATGTGCTGCTGGGGCAAGACAATCACTTCTACAGTGTCCCCTACGTCTATATCGGTCAACAAGCTAAGGTAATATACACCCGTTCAATGGTGCGTATCTATATCGATAGGGTATGCGTGGCGACACATCGCAGAAATCGAACCAGTAATGCATATACTACGGTCAAGGATCATCTTTGTTCCACACACCAACAATATCAGAAACGCAGTCCAGGCTATTATATTCGTCGTGCCAGTCAGTGCTGTGTGGAATTACATGATTTTACCCAGCTTTTATTCAAACAAAACCGACCACCAGAACAACTCTACAGAACCTGCGATGGCATGCTTTGTTTATATCGCAAAACAGACAAAGAGTTGTTTAAAAAAGCGTGCAAACTTGCGATCACGCACAAAATATATAGCTACGGATTTATCCTAAAACTAATCAAAAACAAAGTCATGGATCAACCTGAAGAAGCACAAAAAAGAAGCTTGCCGAATCATGACAACATTAGAGGAGAAAGATATTATTCATAAACACTTATAAACATAAATTATGATGACACCAATTACATCAAAATTCAATGAACTGCGATTGCGGGGTATGAGTCGCAGCTGGGAATCTTTAGTCGAGACACGCCAACATCAAGACCTCACCTTAAGCGAAGGATTGGAGATATTGCTCCATGCAGAGAAATTAGACCGTGAACAACGTCGTTTTGAACGGCTAACTAAGAATGCTAGGTTCCGCTACCAGGCTTCAATCGATGAACTTAATCTGGACTCATCACGAGGAATAGATAAAACCCTATTGGCATCTCTTGCCACTGGTACTTATCTCAAAAATGGAGAATCTGTTATCATTACTGGAGCCACTGGCTGTGGAAAAAGCTTTATCGCTTCAGCACTCGGTCATCAAGCATGTGCCCAAGGCTACAAAACAGCTTACTTCAATATGCAAAAGCTCACGCAAAAGCTAAAGATTACAAGGCTTGAAGGAACTGTTTTGTCTTTCTTCATGAATATAGCGAAAACTGATCTGCTGATTTTGGATGATTTTGGTTTAACTCATCTTGAAAAGCAGCAGCAATTGGACTTAATGGAAATCATCGAAGATCGGCATGCACGTCATTCAACCATTATAATCAGTCAGCTCCCTGTTGCTAGCTGGTTCGAAATTATTGGGGAAGCAACCATTGCTGACGCTATATTGGATCGATTAGTCCATACTTCCCATAGAATTCAATTGAAAGGAGAAAGTTTAAGGAAAATAAAGTAATTTTGTCAGTATAACAGCCACCTAAAAACCAACAACTACACAGGTGGGGCAATATCACGGGATTGGTGGGTCAGTATCACCGGAATATCCAGATATTGTAGAAATTATGGCAATTGTCGGTAGACAAGATTTAAATATTAAACTGTAACCTGAAATAATAAAAACCGTTGCCAACACAGTGTAAATGCAATAGCGGCATTAGGCATTTTTTTGAAAGTTTGTGCGAAACCGAATTTTTAATATATTATCAGAGTGCAGTGCAAAAAACTGCTTCGGCATTTACACCTAACCGTTACCTGCAAGCAATAATAAAATTGAATTGTGTTTTTACCAACTGGTAAATATTTTACGATAAGTGTTTTTGTGACTGAATCTAAAGAAGACTTATTGTTTTCAATTTTAATTTAAATACTCAATTAAGCAGTGCCAAGTGTTTAACACCTGACACTGGTATTATAATTTCTTACATTTCTAATGTAACCTCTGTATAATGAAAGAGGCTCATGTTATAGCTCGTGTTTTCATAAAGAAATCCTAGATAATATTGTCCCGCTTCCCATGCCTTTAAACCGGAAATTGGGTTTGGTGTGGGTTCATTATTATCAAACTCCGCTCCTATTAAGAAGTCTGGATATGCTTCGGTGTCAAAATTTATATTAGCGAGGTCTTGAGCCTCCTCTACACCTGTGTGCTTTTCAATATCCCAAATGATGGTTTTAGAATAATCTATGGCATCGATAGACTCTGGCTTATGATTAAGCTCCTTTTTAATAAGCACCACATAAAATTGTCCTTCTCCTTTTATACCTGCCACAAAGAAATTTGCTCTAGGAAGATCGTCCATATAAAGCGTGTAATCCGGATCTCCAAATACCTGTCCCCCAGAATACTTATAAATACTTCTGCTAGTTTTTGTATCATATGTAGATATAATAGACAAGATTGGATCAACCGGCAGGTTATCAGGAAGATATATAGTGATAGACCTTATCTCTTCTAAAACGGCACCGTTTTCATCACTAACTACAATAATAAAGTCATAAACGCCTTCTACAGCTTCATCAGGAATGTTAAAGTGTTCGTGTACAGTGGCATTTTTAACGCCCTTAAATTTGTCCCAGCTCATTTCAAAACTCCAGGGGCTATCATAGGTTTCTCCATCTTTAGGCTCAATTTTTATTTGTACAAGGTCAATTTTTTCGCCCGCTAATATTTCTGCGTTGAAGTGAAAGTCACGGCCAATAACACCTATTTCATTATTGCTGAGACCAACCTCCACGTTGTCAATGGTCGGTGATAATGGTTCTAGATCGTCTCTTTCACAGGAAGAAAATAGCAAGCATATCAAAGGGATTATTAATAAGAGGTTTTTTAATATTGTTTTCATTTTTTGAATATTATTTATTGTTTATAATTTTTATTTTTTAAGCCCCTATATCAATAGCATAAATTGCTTAAAATTCTTTAAATACTAAATGCAACTGTGTTGCAAATATAAAATTTTATAAGGAAAACTATCCAAAGCCAACGAAAAAATAATATCTAACATAGCTAAAGTGGGTCGGGATTATTTTATATAAGAGTAAATGATAGGCCTAATATCAAAAAATGCCAGCAGGTAACAATGTATATACAAAATAGGCGATATGGTAGTAATTTCAACGGTTGTAGCCCGTTTCAACTTTGTTACGGCTTGATAAGTTTATAGCCCGTAATCGCCTACTTTGCATATACTCAATTTTGGCAACAAGCTAAAAAACATCAAACTTCAAAGAAAAATTCCAATTCATTTTTATATATGGAGAATTATCAATATGTTGGCGGTATGAATTTAAAAACAGCAACTGAGATAGGAAAATGTTTATCAAACCAAACAAGGTTTCAGATTTTGGAATGGCTGAAAGAACCAGAAAAACACTTTCCACCACACGAAACATTAAAACATTTTAATGATGGTGTTTGCGTTACCTATATTCAAGAAAAAGCAGGATTATCTCAATCAACAATTTCAACATATTTGACTAATATGGAAAAATGCGGACTTTTAATATCAACAAGACACGGTAAATGGTCTTACTTAAAAAGGAACGAAGAGACCATTAAACAATTTGCAGATTTTCTAACCTAAAAAAAATTTGATACCATATATCTACATTTCTAAATATATCAAACTATGAAATTATTAATTGACATTTTAGGTTGGTCAGGTTCCGGATTGATAATCCTTGCCTATGCCCTAACCCTCATCGAAAACAAAAAATATTTGGACTATGGAAAGTATTTAAACTTGCTTGGAGGTCTTTTAATAGCCATAAACTGTTATTACTACAATGCTATTCCTCCATTTGTAACCAATTTACTTTGGAGCGTCATTGCAACATTAACCATTTACAAATCAAGAAATAAAAAAGAAAATTATAACAAAACTCAATGTTTAAGTTAAAAATTAAAACAATAAAAATTTAAATAATTGGAAGAAACGGAACAATAGGAAAAACCGTTGTTTCACATTTTAAAGAAAAGAACGAAATTTAAATCGCTGGACGTACCAATGGAGAGGTGATTGTTGATATTGCTGATAGTAGTTCGATAAAATCAATGTTTGAAAAGATTGGTAAAGTGGACGCCAAATTGCTTTATCTACAGAAATTTTGCCAGATGACCCAGTTGTAAAAACTACAATTGCTGCAATGGTAAACGGCGGAATTCATAGTTTTGTACAAGCTGTTGCGCTTGAAATTGAAAACGGAATTAGAGTAAATGTTGTATCTTCTGGAATGGTGGAAGATGCTTATGAAAAATACAAAAACTATTTCCCAGGACATAATCCAATACCAATGAAAAAAGTAATTAACGGATATGTAAGAAGTGTAAACGGAAAAGGAAATGGCGAAATAATTAGAATTTACGACTGAATAAAGCCAGTTGCCAACACCGTATAAAATTAATTGCTGTTTATAGCCTACTTACGAAAGTCCTCGAGGACTTTCTATCTGTGATTTATTTGCTAACTTTAGTGTTCAAACACGCAACGAAATCATACACTAGACCGTTACCTGCAAGCAAAACAGAACGAAATGAACAAAATAGCAATATTGTACCAAGCTCAACTTCCACCCGTAAAGGATGGAGTACAAAAACCTATGAAGCCAGGAGGTTATTCTGACAGCGGAGCAGATATTGCATTTGAATTATTGAAAAACAATATTGATGTAGTTACACCTGTTAAAAATCCAAATCAAAACAATGATAAGGATTGGGTTTTTCCTGATACAATAAAGGGGATTGAGCTGGCATTACAAAAAGGTGCAAAAATCTTTTGGTTAAATACAGTTCTATATCAACACCATACCATAGAAAGCTATCTTGACAAAGAATTGGAAATAGTTGGACAAACACCTGAAATGGTTGATCTATATGATGATAAAATGTATACTAATAGTTTATTGAAATCTAATAATATTCCCATTCCAAAAAACGAGCTTATCACAATTGAAAATTACAAAAGTTTATCCCTTGAATTGGAGTTTCCATTGGTTCTTAAACCCATTAGAGGAAGAGGAAGTCAAGGCGTTACTAAAATTGACAATCGCAATGAACTCATAGAAAATTTAACCAAGATTTTTTCAGAAAAAAGTTACGGAAACGCAGTTTATGTTGAACAATATTTAAACGGACAGGAAATTACAATTACAGTAATGCCTCCAGGAAATTATGTGATTAATAACAACGAGGAATATTTTTATAGACCTTGGTGCTTACCTGCGGTCAAACGATTTAATCATAATGACGGAATCGCACCTTACAACGGAATAGTAGCTGTGATGGAAAATAGTGAGATTTTGAGCGATGATGAGCTACAGACAACTGAAATTCAAGAAGCGTATGGGCATTGTGTCAAATCAGCCGAACTAATTGGAATAAAAGCACCGATTAGAATAGATTGCAGGGCAAATGATCAAGGAAAATACTTTTTATTTGACCTAAATATGAAACCGAATATGACTGGACCATCTAGAACTCATAGAAATAACCAAGATAGTCTGACTTTACTTTCTGCCAGAAAAATCGGATGGAATTACTTTGATTTATTGAATAATATGTTAAATCAAAAATGGAAAACCAGCAGGTAAAAATGTATAAAAATAATAGCGATTTGATAGCTAAAACAAAAGTAAATGAATACAAAAAAGGTCTGTGTTTAACCGAAAAGTTGGTGCGTGTAAACCCGCTACTATTCTTATACCAGACCGTTGTGTGTAATTGAAATCTCTCTATGAAAACGGAAAAATTAATAATACTTATTGGGTTTTTATTATTACTGATTAGCTGTAATAATTACAACGATCTGAAGAATGGCATAGATGATTTATCTCACTATGCACTAGATCGAATTAAGGGCATTCCCAGTCTTTCAATTATTATAGTCAAAGGTGATGAAATTGTTCACATAGGAACTTATGGGTTTGCAGATGCAGAGAATGAGATAGAAGTAACCCAATCAACACCTTACTATATTGCATCAACGACAAAGTCATTTACTGGAACCTTAGCACAAATACTTCATGATGACAATGTCCTTGATCTTGACGCATCTATTACCGCCTATAAGCCGATTAAAAGCTTTGATGACAAAACTCTCTTCAATGGAATTACTCTAAGAGAGCTGCTTTCACATAGCTCAGGATTAAGCAATGGCTATTTAGTTTGGCGAAATGCAGTTTCAGGCCAGTACGAACCTCAACAGCTTATTGATATCCTCGAAAATTATACGTCTGACTTATCGAACGATAAAAGTTTTAAATACGATAATCTAGGGTACAATATTTTCGACTTAATACTTCAAGAAGAATTAGGTTTGGACTGGAAAGAATTGTTAGAGGAAAAAATATTTAGTCCTCTGGAAATGAAAGCAACTACAGCTTATTATACTAAGGCAATGAGCCAAAAACAACAGCCTGCTCAACCCTACATTTGTATTGGTGATTCAACCCAACCTGTTCGAGCTAATTCAAGAAAAGATGAAAAAACCATGCAAGCTGCAGGCGGGCTATATGCATCAATTGAAGACACTGGTAATTGGCTGATTTTCAACATTGAGAATGGCAAATATAAAGGTAATTATATATACGATCCAGATATGTTGGAGCGAGTTCATACTTTGTATTCAGAAGTAAATAAAAAGGGCGCCATCTTTACAGAAGTTGGGTATGGATTAGGATGGCATATTTCTAAGTACAAAGATCAAAATGTTTTATACCATAATGGAGGTTTCCTCGGTAATTCAGCTAAAATTTCCTTTATGCCTGATAAGAAAATTGGCGTAGCTGTTTTTGCGAACGAATCCTTCTTTGGAGACAATATCGCTGATCTTCTAACGTCCTACACATTTGATTACTATCTGGATTCCTTGGAATCAAGTGACGTCTATTTAGAGCAAGTTGAAAATTTCGGCAAAAGAATCAATAAGATGAATAAGTCGTATGCAAATTCTGTATCTGAAAGAGCTGATAGAAAACCCTCGTTAACACTCAACCTTTCTCAATACGAAGGTCAATATTCGAACGAAGGATTTGGTGATTTGTCTATAACTACAGAGAATGACATAATGTATATGAGCATGGGATTACTTAGCTCCAAAGCATATTATGGCAATGAGATAAATACACTGGAAGTTGACTTTAGTGGTCCTGGGAGCAAACAATTGATAGAATTTACAATCACAGGCAACACTGTGGAGTCCTTAAAATTCAAGGGCTTGGAATTTGTCAGAATATAGGCATAATAAAAACTACACACAACAGTGTATAATAATAGCCGAAATAGTAGTAAATTCAAGAGTTATAGCCCGCTTCAACCTTACTGTAATTTGACAGGAATGAAGCCCGCAATCGGCTACTATTCTTATACTAGACCGTTGTCAGAAATATAAAACTGAACTGAAAGACAGCGGTGGCACGACAAAAACTCCTTTTTGCAAAAAATAGAAAAGGGCCATATCCCAGAGTGACTCACTCATAGCTAACTGTCTGTGTCAAGTACCTTCAGTAATTTTATAGATCTGACAGCGGGACATGACCCGTCCTAAAAAAGAGGTTAAGACAAGTATTTTGTCACCATCAGATTACTATATCTGATGTTAACTCTTTAATTTTATTACAAATGAAGAAGTTATTCATTTTGTTAATACTATGCTGTTTTACTGTATTTTATGTGATGTGAGAAGGAGGAAGTTCTTTTACCAGAAGAATATTTAGAAGAAGGATTTGGACTGTCTTTAGCAGAAATGAAGGAAATTGGCGTAATGCATAAAGAGTTAATGCTTGAAATTGCGAAAAATACTGTTTTAAGTTGTGAAGAATGTAAAAATCGGGAAATCAAACAAACAATTTCAAAAGTTTATGCTTCAACCCTTCCATCGTTAAATAGGTACGATCAAAACTTAGAGAATGATATTGAAATCTGGATGAGTGATGCTACTAAACTGAAATAAAATAACTATAATTTTTATGCCGTATTTGGTTCTGAAACAAATGATAATATTGCCATTTCTGTTGAAGATTTATTTGTTTTGATGGAAGCATCCCATTCAATTGATCAGATTCACGAAAAAATCGATAACTATGTCGAATTAACAATAGAAGATGAAACTTTAAGTTCCTTTGAAAAGGAGGTAATAATTTCTTCTGCGGAAGTTGCCAGAAATACCTTTGCACTATGACTCCAACGGATGTCGGGGGTAAATTATTCAAGTCACTTTGTAAGTTACTTGAACAGGGATGAAGATTCCAGTAAAAAGAACAAGTGGAGTCGGAAAGGAGCGGCCAAAGGAGATGTAGCTGGACTAGCAAGTTATTTTAATAGCTTAGGAATAGCTGGATCAATAACGGCTGCAGCAATACCTGGGACAAATGTTGCTATTGCTGTATTAGCAGCAACTTCAGCAGCTGTAGGTTCAGTGATTGGTGGAGCTAGTCAGTAGTCGAATAGATACTAGTTTAGAATATAAAAAACAATAAAATGAAGCCAATATATTTCTTGACTATTGGAATAGTACTTTTTATAATACTGTTTCTAATCGACCCTAAATTTTTAGGATCTAGTAATTATTTGATTTACGCGTTGATTGGTATTTTAGGTGTTCTATTGACATTGGTGATAGACAGAAATTTAAAATCAAAACAATAGATACACCTGGCAACCCTGTATATGAAGTAAGAGAGGCGTAATCGCCTCTCCTACTCATATACTTACCGTTGGGCATAATTTGAGAAATGAGCAAAGAAATTGAAATAAAAGAAAAAAGTTCTTTAAGAAAAAGAGCGGACAAAATAAAAGAACAGAGATGTAAAAATCTGATTGCAGTTCTTGCAGAGCCGAATATGATTAAAAATATCGGAACTGTAATTCGGAATATCAATGCTCTCGGAGTTGAAAAACTTTATGTTGTGGATAGTCAAGGACGACTTCCTGACGATTGGCAAGATATGAGAGAAAGACGTTTATTGATTAAGTCTTCTGTTTCAGCGATTAAATGGAGTTTTGTAAAAACATTTAGGAGTACACAAGAATGTATCGACCATCTGAATAAAAATAGATTTACTTCAGTGGTGACTTCACCGCACATAAAAGGAAAGACAAACGTTATTTTACACGAGGGAAATTTCACCCTAAAAAGACTTTCAGTTTGGTTTGGAAATGAGTCACGTGGAATTAGTGATTTAGCAGTTGAAAACAGCGAAGCGTGTATTCAAATTGAGATGTTTGGAATTATTGAGAGCCTGAATTTAGGGACTTCATCTGGAATTGTGCTTTATGAAATTGCTAAACAAAGACGAAAGTATCAGAATAAAAATAAACGTAGACGGAAAAACGACCCGAAAATAAAAGTTGAATAATAAACTTTGCCCAACAATGGCTATAAGTAATTGCTCGTTCTCGCCTACTTACGAAAATCCTCGCGGATTTTCTATTCGGTTTTTATTTGTTAAATTAAGTGCTTAAAACACGCCATTAATCAAACACAAACACGTTGTGCGTCAGTAAAAAACAACACAAGAATAGAAATTATGACAAAAAGAAAAAAAGCAGTATTTAGTTGGAGTGGTGGAAAAGATTCTGCCTTAGCTCTACAAAAAATACTACAAGAAAACCAATTTGAAGTTGTTTCACTATTGACCACAATCAACTCAGAAACGCTGACATCTTCAATTCACACTATTCCTTTAAATCTGTTATTAAAACAATCTGACAGCATTGGACTTCCACTTTACACTGTACCACTTTCAAAGGACACAAAAAACTATGAAGAAGGAATGATCGAAGCAATCACCCATTTTAAAAATCAAGGGGTTACTCATTTTATTTTTGGCGATATTTTTTTAACAGATGTAAAATCGTATCGTGAAAGCAAGTTCAATCCATTAGGAATTAAAGTAGTTGAACCTCTTTGGGGCATATCGTCTGAAGAACTAATGAACGACTTTTTAAAATCGGGCATTAAGACAAAAGTAATCGTAACACAGGCGGACAAATTAGATCAGACATTTATCGGGAGGGAAATAAACCACGACTTTGTTAAATCGTTGCCAGACGAAGTTGACTTATGCGGAGAAAATGGTGAGTATCATACATTCTCTTATGATGGAGAACTATTTAAATATAAAATTGACTTTAAAATTTCTAAAGCAAACCGAATAACTTATGATTTTAAAATAGACAATGGAGAAATTAAAAGCTATGAATATTGGCAAGCTGAACTATTGGAATAAAAGAAAACCGAACGCACAACAACGCATATAGCTTATGGTTGGTGAACGGCTACCAGCAAGGTTTTCGGTCCGTTGCCAAATTTGGTTTCGGTGGACAGGAAAGTGATTCGGAGCCGTCACAAGCCATATGCAAACCGTTGTGGCTAATGTGAAAAAACCCGAAAATGAAATTTAAAATATGACAATAAAAGAAGCCATTTTAAAAAGTCTTGACGACATAAACGGACTGACAAACTATATGGAAGTTCACGACCACATTGTAAAAAATGGTTATTATGACTTTGGTTCAGCCAAAACACCACCTGCAACAATTTCGGCACTTTTGGGAGATTTTATTAGAAATGGAGATTCTCGTATTAAAAGAATAAAGCAAGAAGGTGGTTCATACGCATATTATTTAACCAAAAACGAGCAAGATATCGGAATTGAAATCTTGTCAGGCTCGACAGAATCGAATTCAGGATTTAATTCGCGATTTTATAGAAATAAACGGAAGATTAGTGCAATGGGAAATTGATAAACCGAATGATTTAACTGATATAGAAGAATTCTTCTGGACAATTAAAGGACTATCAAAATTTAACAGAAATAGACTTACTGATTTTATTCCTAAAACCTGGAATCCATTCATTGAAAAAGAAACGAAAATTGATAATATGATTGAAAAAAACAGATAAGCACTATGCCTAACACCGTATATAATTTATTGTTAGTTCTAGCCTACTTACGAAAATCCTCGCGGATTTTCTATTCGGTTTTTATTTACTAAATTAGTTGCTTAAAACACGCAACAAACCATATATAAACACGTCGTGCACAAGCTAAAAAAATCGAGATAGTTACCAAATTGGTAACTTTTTTGTATATTTACGTCAAACAACTATAATGTGCGAGTAATAGCGAAACGAACTTTACGAGATTTTTGGGAAAAACACGCCGATTGTGAAGAGCAATTAAAATCATGGTATAGAGAAATCGAAAAATCCGAATGGAAAAACATTAACGATTTAAAGAATGAATATCCAAATGCGAGTATTTTAAAAGACAATCGAATTGTTTACAACATTAAAGGTAATAATTATCGATTGATTGTAAAATTTAACTTTGAATACGGAATATGCTGGATAAGGTTTATTGGAACTCACGCAGAATATGATAAAATTGACGCAAATAACATCTGATTATGAAAATATTACCGATTAGAAACGAAAAAGACTATCAAATAGCACTCGGCAGACTTGAGGATATTTTTGATGCAAAAAAAGGAACGGAAGAAGGAGACGAATTGGAAATCCTTTCGATTTTGATTGACAGATACGAAAATAATAATTTTCCAATCGGAATGCCCGACCCAATCGAGGCAATTAAGTTTCGAATGGAACAAATGGGAATGAATCAAAAAGATTTAGCAGAAGTTGTGGGATATAAAAGCAGAGTAAGTGAAATACTAAATAAAAAACGAAAACTGACTTTATCTATGATTAGAAAATTGAACGCTAAACTACATATTCCAACTGAAGTCTTAGTCCAAGATTATTAAAAATAAAGCCTGTGGGTAACACTGTATATAGCAAATAGGGCGTTCATGGTTAATGAAAGTTCAGTGCTATTTACCAACACCGCCAAATCTTTTGATTACCCGCTAGGGAAATGTAAAATAAATTTGGCTTTTAAGATGAAAAAATTAAAAACATAATACAATGTTTTGGCTCAATGCAAACTTGAAGGTTTATCGCTTTCTACAGCCCTACATGCCATATACTAACCGTTAGGGGTAATAAGACAAAAATCAATTGTAATATTGAATTTTAATACGTTTATCCTTGATTTGAAAACTTTATTCTTTGATGTACCCAGTAATTTTGTAAAAAAAAAATATGGATACACAAAAAATTTGGTTTATCACAGGAGCCTCTAAAGGTATGGGGCTTGAAATTACAAAAGCAGTTTTGAGAAATGGAGATAAAGTCATTGCAACTTCTCGAAATACCGACACGCTTATAGAAAAAATTGATGAATATGAGGGGAATTTGCTTCCAATAAAGCTAGACATCACCAATGAAAAAGAGGTTGAAAATGCGATTTCAAAAGGCATAGATGAATTTGGACAAATAGATGTTGTGGTCAATAATGCAGGGTATAACCTGTTGGGTAATATCGAAGAAATAAGTGATGCCGAGTTTCGAAAAACAATGGACGTTAATGTTTTTGCAATGACCCATATCATCAGAAATGTTTTGCCACACCTACGCAAGCAAAAATCGGGGCATATTATCAATACGGCATCTATGATGGGTTATATGAGTTATCCCGCCCACGGAAGCTATAGTGCGTCTAAATATGCGGTTATTGGAATATCAGAAGCACTTGCTCAAGAAGTCTCTCCTTTTAGCATAAAAGTAACTATCCTTGCACCGGGAACATTTCGTACAAAGTTTATGAAAGAGGACAGTCTGAATGTTGCGAAAAATAAAATTGACGCCTATAATTTGGATAAACAGGTTGAACAGTTTACGGGATTTGACGGCAAACAATTAGGTGATCCTAAAAAATTAGCAGAGGTAGTACTTCAACTCGCAGAAATGCCGAACCCTCCATTGCATCTTCCATTAGGTTCTGATAGCTATAATGCTATTCTAAAAGTTCGTAAAAATGAAAAGGAAGAAATAAAACAATGGAAAGCCTTATCTTTATCAACTGATTTTGAACAAAAATAGTATGAAAAAAGCTGCTCCATATAAAATTGAGTCAATATCTGAACTTCATAGATTATTCAATTTGCCAAAACCAATTCATCCTTTGATAAGCGTGATTGATTTTGAGCATTTGAAATTCGATTCCAATGAAATTTGGAGAAGCTTTTATTATGATTTCTATTGCGTAGCTATTAAAAAAGAGGCTTCGGGCAATTTTCGGTACGGACAAGGTTATTATGATTTTGATGAAGGAATAATGGGTTTTACCAAGCCTGGTCAAATCTTTTCTGTCACGAACCCTGCGGATGAGCCCGTGTCAGGATATATGATGGTTTTTAAACCTGACCTTGTACGGCATTATGAATTAGGTAAGGTTATTGGGAATTATGGATTCTTCTCCTATTCCACCGCAGAAGCACTTCATCTTTCTGAAAAGGAAGACCATATCATTATGTCCTTGATGCATCAAATACAAGATGAACTAAAAAATAACATTGACCATTATAGTCAGGATGTAATAGTATCGCACATTAACTTGCTTCTCAATTATGCAAAGCGTTTTCACAATAGGCAGTTTTTGACGCGAAGTTCTGTTAATAATGACATTGTAGTAAAAATGGAAGAATTAATGGATGCCTACCTAAAAAGTGATGCTACACTATCTGGTGTTCCAACGGTCAACTATTATGCAGAAAAACTCAATATCTCTCCCAATTATTTGAGTGATTTACTTAAAAATACTACCGGTAGAAATGCGCAAACCCATATTCAAGAATCAATAGTTGAAAGAGCGAAAGAACTGCTTTCCACAACTAATTTAAGCATAAAGGAAATTGCTTATGATTTGGGGTTTGAATACCCTCAATCATTCAGTACTATGTTTAAAAAAAACACACAACAAACACCCTTGCAATTCAGGGCATCATTTAATTGAAAAAATACTACCGCTAACAATGTGTATAAGCAATAGCGGGTGAAGTGCTAAAAGCGAAGTTCTGCTTTTTAGCTATCTTTGTGTCTAACCGAACAGTAAGTGCATAAAATCCGCTACTACTCATATACTCGACCGTTGTCAGAAATATAAAACTGAACTGAAAGACAGCGGTGGCAAGACAAATATTCTCTTTTGCAAAAAATAGAAAAGGGCCATATCCCAGAGTGACTCACTCATAGCTAACTGTCTGCGTCAAGTACCTTCAGTAATTTTATAGATCTGACAGCGCGACATGACCCGTCCTAAAAAAGAGGTTAAGACAAGTATTTTGTCAATATCAGATTACTATATCTAATATTAATTTTTTAATTTTAAGACAAATGAAGAAGTTATTCATATTGTTAATACTATGCTGTTTTACTGTATTTTAGGGATGTGAGAAGGAGGAAGTTCTTTTACCAGAAGAATATTTAGAAGAAGGATTTGGACTGTCTTTAGCAGAAATGAAGGAAATTGGCGTAATGCATAATGAGTTAATGCTTGAAATTGCGAAAAATACTGGTTTAAGTTGTGAAGAATGTTTAAATCAGGAAATCAAACAAACAATTTCAAAAGTTTATGCTTCATCCCTTCCATCGTTAAATAGGAACGATCAAAACTTAGAGAATGATATTGAAATCTGGATGAGTGATGTACTAAACTGAAATAAAATAACTATAATTTTTATGCCGTATTTGGTTCTGAAACAAATGATAATATTGCCATTTCTGTTGAAGATTTATTTGTTTTGATGGAAGAAGCCAATTCAACTGATCAGATTAACGAAAAAATCGGTAACTATGTAGAATTAACATTAGAAGATGAAACTTTAAGTTCCTTTGAAAAGGAGGTAATAATTTCTTCTGCGGAAGTTGCCAGAAATACCTTTTCACTATGACTCCAACGGATGTCGGGGGTAAATTATTCAAGTCACTTTGTAAGTTACTTGTACAGGGATGAAGATTCCAGTAAAAAGAACAAGTGGAGTTGGAAAAGAGCAGCCTAAGGAGATGCAACTGGACTAGCAAGTTATTTTACTAGTTTAGGAATATCTGGATCAATAACGGCTGCAGCAATACCTGGGACAAATGTTGCTATTACTGTATCAGCAGCAACTTCAGCAGCTGTAGGTTCAGTGATTGGTGGAGCTAGTCAGTAGTCGAATAGATACTATTTTAGAATATAAAAAACAATAAAATGAAGCCAATATCTTTCTTGACTATTGGAATAGTACTTTTTATAATACTGTTTCTAATCGACCCTAAATTTTTAGGATCTAGTAATTATTTGATTTACGCGTTGATTGGTATTTTAGGTGTTCTATTGACATTGGTGATAGACAGAAATTTAAAATCAAAACAATAGATACTCCTGACAACCCTGTATATGAAGTAAGAGAGGTGTAATCGCCTCTCCTACTCATATACTAACCGTTAGCTGCAACCTAAAACAACAAAAAGAGAATAATGAACTTTCTAATTTCATCAATAACTTTACTTCTATTTTTTTCTTGTTACGGACAGAAACGGAAAACTGTTGAAATAAAAGAACCTAATGCTTATACGAGTGCTGACATTGTTACAAGCAGTTTAATAGACAAAAATGGAGACTTATGGTTTGGGACATCAACCGAAGGACTTTATAAATATGACGGAGAGAAATTTTCGAACTTTAACGAAAAAAATGGACTTTGTACTAACCAAATATGGGACATCATTGAAGATGACAAAGGAATAATTTGGTTAGCAACTAATAAAGGCTTGTGCAATTATGACGGTAAAAAGTTTACTCAAATTTCACTTCCTTATATTGATGTAAGTAGTGAATGGTATCAAAACATTTACCCAACAGTAAACCCAAACCAAGCAAATTCACTAATCCAAGACAATAATGGTATATTTTGGATTGGAACTTCAGGTGGTGGTGCTTACAAATATGATGGAACAACATTTCAAAACATATTGGCAGAGAAAGGTAGGAAATATGAAGATAGTTTTCATCACAATGTAATTCAAAGCATTATACAAGACAAAAATGGAAACATTTGGTTTGCTTCAATGAGTAATGGTGGAATAACGAAATACGATGGCGAAACATTCCAAGAGTTCAAAACGGGAAGTGGATTAAGTGATAATATGGTGCGCTATCTCTATCAAGACCAAGAAGGTAATATTTGGATAGGAACAAATGGAAATCGAAATGGTGGATTGGATAAGTTTGACGGAAAAAACTTTAGAAACTTTAATGAAAGTAATGGTTTGTGCAGTAATAATGTTGCCGTTATATTCCAAAGTTCAGACGGAATAATTTGGTTAGGTAGCGACAGAGAAGCTCTTTGCTATTTTGAAAATGGAAATTTCAAATATTTAGACAAATTATCAGGAATTTCGATAAGGACAATCATAGAAGACAAAAAAGGAAATATTTGGTTTGGCGGTAGAAAAGGTAATCTATGGAAATATGACGGAGAGAAATTGACAGACCTAACACAATTGAAAAATGAATAAAAGGCAGCAGCTAACAATGTATATATAAAATAGGCGAAACAGTAATAAAATCAAGGCTTTTCGCTCGTATCAAACTTCGTACTTAACCGAAAGTTTGGTGCTTCGAAATCGCCTACTTTTCATACACTAACCGTTGTGCGTCAGCTGACAAACCTTAACTTATGAAGTAAAGAACCGTAAAATAAATATCTTCTCAAATGAAAAAAATTATTCTAATTCTAATCATTTCATTAACGACGACAATTTCTTTTTCACAATCTGAATTACAAGAAAGCACAAATTCTGATATTTATACTTAAGCAGTTACCTATCGTCTTTATCCAACAAAGAATATGTGGAATTTTATTAAATTAAATACCAGAACTGGTCAAATGTGGCAAGTACAATTTGACGTGGAAGGAAGTGATCGTTTTGAAACCAACTTAAATTATTATCCTCTTGTGGAAAAGGAAAAGCAAGTAGACGATAGGTTTAAACTTTATCCGACTCAAAACACATGGAATTTTTTACTGCTTGACCAAATAGATGGAAAAACATGGCAAGTTCAATGGTCTTTAAAGGTTAAAGACCGAGTAGTTATTCCAATAAACTAAAGTGAATTAAAAAAAAACCGAACGCACAACACGGTGTATAATTAATTGTGACTATTTTAGTAGAAATAAAAATTCATTACTTTTAAAAAATAGAATAAGCTATGATGCTTGTGCTCAGCAATTGTTGCAACGCGTTTAGAGAACGTAAGTAGGTATTGTTTAGCAAAATGAAAACCTTTGACGCAACAATCGCCAAACCACAACTAACCATACATAAACCGTTGTGCCTCATTAAAAGAACCAAATGGAAGAAACCAAATCAAAATATGAAATTCTTGTAGAGGAAATATCAACCATAGCTGATAAAACTTCAACTTGGAGCAGAGAGAATAAAAAGAAGTCATTTAATAATTATATCGGAATTGCAATTGCCTCAGCTGCAATAATCATTCTAGTTGCAATCGCAAATGACATTCCTGAAAACTTAAGTTTTATCGCCAAAATAGCCACCTTAATCCTTAGTGGAACAACCACATTTCTAGCTGCTTGGGATGGTTTCTATAACCACAAACAACTTTGGATTAATTATGGTGAAACAAGGAATCATCTTAGGTCACTTCAATTAAAATTGAAATTATGGAAACAAACTGAAAGAGAAGATGACTCAATTCTACGAGCAATTTATGAGGAATATCAAGATGTTCTTCAAAATGGAAATTCAAATTGAAAAGCTCTTAGAATCGAAGAATCCAATAACACAAACCAATCCAAAAAATAAAAGCTAATGGAATTTATTTATATCAATGGAAGTAGTTCGGTAGCAATTGAAAAAACAGTAGATGGAAGATCTGTTGAAAAGGTTTTTATAGACGGAAAAATTCACAAGTTTGCAGAAGATGACACAGCTGATAAAAATGAATTCGCTCAAAAAACTAAAAGAAATAAATATCAAAAATTTCTAAGCAGACAATTTGAAAACCTAGTTGTCTTAACAGGGGCGGGGTCATCAGTTGGCGTAGGAGAAGATGGAAAAACAGGACGTTTATTAACTCAATTATGGGATGATGCGGAAAAAAAATTGACAGCAGCTAAACTTGATTCCTTTTGTCAATTAGTTAAATACACCGATAAAGAGGGTGACCAATACACAAAAAATTTAGAGAAACTGCTTTCTGTTGCCAATGCTGCCAAGGATTTCGTTTCTTCAACCAATGATGTAAACATTGCTAAGACAATTGATGAAATCCAAAAAATAATAAAAGAAAAGTGTGATTTGAAAATTACAACGGACGCTCCACACCATTCCTTTATTGAAAAAATAACTAGAAGAAAAGTTACCCTTCCAAGAGCTAAGATTTTCACTCTTAATTATGATACTTTGTTTGAACAAGCTGGCAGAAAAGGCAACTTCACCATTATTGACGGATTCTCTTTTTCGTTTCCAAGGTATTTTAGCGGTCGTAACTTCGATTATGATGTTGTATTAAGAGACAAGAGTAGATTAAAGGAAGAGGACAATTTCATAAATCGTGTATTTCATTTATACAAACCACATGGTTCAATAGATTGGGAAAAAACAAAAGAAGGAATCAAACAATCTGATGTAGTTGACAAAGCTCTAATGATTTATCCTAAAGATAGTAAATATGAAAGCTCTTATGAGCAACCATTTTTTGAGATGATGTCTCGATTTCAGCAGAACCTTAGGAAGGATAATGTTCTACTAATCTGTATTGGATTTAGTTTTAATGACAAACATATAGTAACGGCAATACAAGAAGCTTTAGAGCAAAACTCCGGGTTTCAACTCATGGTTGTCAATAAGGGTATTGATACGACTAATAATTTTAAATGGTTATTAAATCTGGCTAAAAAGCATTCAAATATTGTCTTAACAGACGAGTTGTTTTCTGATTTTGCTTTTAACTACCCGATACTAAAATCTTATACTCAGGATGAATTCAAAAAAATAACTGTTAACCTAACTGATACAGATGGAGAATAGAAACCCTTTTGAACACAGTTATTTCATTGGTTATGTAAATCAAGTTATGGCTCAATATGTCAAAGTTCACTTTCCATCTTCAACTTTATTGCAATCTTTCACATTTAAAGGAGAAAGACTTAACGGTGGATTGGTTGGGAATTTTGTTGTTATTGAAGGTGAACAATACGGATTCTTAGGTAAAATATTAGAACTTTCATTGCCAGAAAAAGAACGATTAGAATTAAGTGAAAAATCATTCAAGAATAAAGATTTTCATCCAATAGGTAAAATTGAAATTTTATTATCATTTGATTTATTCGAACCCTCAAAAGTTGAAAAGGGCTTAAACTCATTACCTGTAATTGGAGCAAAAGTCTTTGTTTGCTCTTCTGATTTTATTAAAGGTTATTTTCGGAAATTTGGAGTTAAAGAGAAAGCTTCTGAAACTAGTCCTGTTTTTGAATTGGGAACATTGACTTATGACAAGTCCGCTTCTATTGAAATTTCTCAACAAGCCCTATTCGGAAGACATTGTGCAGTTGTGGGCACTACAGGGGGAGGTAAAAGTTTTACAGTTAGTAAATTATTAGAAGGAATTATCTCTAATAATGGTAAAGCCATAATAATAGATGCCACTGGAGAATATCACACGCATGATTCAAAACCTTCATCCTATACACCGATAAAATTATCAGATAGCTCCTTCTTTCATTACTCAAATCTCACGATTGGTGATTTATTTGTATTGTTAAGGCCTTCTGGTCAAGTTCAAGCCCCCAAATTAATGGAGGCTATTAAATCGTTGAAGGTTTTAAAAATTCTAGAAGAAAAATTAGAAACTGATGATTCAATTACAAAAATTGAAGAGGGATATTCTATTTCATATGGAGGTGACCAGTCAGGAATAATACATGTGAGAGATGGAAATATTGTAAAAGCTGAAAAAAAGCACAAGCCTTTTAATCGAATCTATAGCAAATATATGACTGAAATTGAAGGTACTGATTCTAACTTTGATATAAAATCACTCGCTTTTCAAATAACAAAAGAATGTGTTTTTGATACTGATTTTAATGACAACAAAATTTGGGGGCGCAGAAATGATAATCATTTAAATAATTGTGTAAGCCTAATACTGCGAGTACAAAATTTAATCAACAATCCATTATTTGATGAAGTCTTTGGATTTAATAAAGAGAAAGTTGATGCAAATGAACTAACAAATGCCATCAGCGCTTTTTTAAACAGTGACAAGGGACTTCTTAGAATTGGATTTGAAAAAGTTGGTTTTGATTTTCAAGCACGTGAAATTGTAGCTAATTCGATAGGAAAATTTTTGCTAGAAAAGGCTAGAAAAGGAGATTTTAAAAATAATCCTCTAGTTCTATTTGTTGATGAAGCACATCAATATCTGAATAAAGCAGTCAAAGATGAATACTTTGAACTTACACAATTGAATTCATTTGATTCAATCGCTAAGGAATGCAGAAAGCATGGTCTTTTCTTAACAATTGCAACTCAAATGCCACGTGATATTCCAGTTGGAACTCTTAGTCAAATTGGGACATTTATTGTTCATAGGCTAATAAACCACTTTGATAAGGAATCTGTTGCAAATGCAAGTTCATCTGCAAATAGAAATACTCTTGATTTTTTACCAATCTTAGGTGCTGGAGAGGCAATATTAATGGGTGTTGATTTCCCAATGCCAGTTATGTTGAAAATTAATAAACCGAAAACAGAACCTGACTCTGCAACTCCCCTATTTACAACTGAATGAATTAAAATAAAAACGAGGCACAACACGGTATATATTGCATAGTCATCCTTCGGGATGGCTACGCACCATATACAAACCGTTATAGTCTATATATTAATAATCAATAAATGATTTTTAAACCCAAAAATATTATTCTAAGCCTTTTCTTACATCTATTGTCCATTGCTAGTTTTGGACAAAACTCCAATGCAATTGATTCATTTATTAAAGGTGAGATGGCTGAAAAACAAATTCCTGGATTATCAATTGCAATTATTCAAAATGGAAAAGTAATACATGAAGGTGCTTATGGTTATTCTGTCATTGAACATCAAGTACCAGCGAAAAGAGAAACTATATATGAACTAGCCTCTATTACAAAGCAATTTATTGCTACTGGAATTCTCTTGTTAGTTCAGGATGGCTTGATCAATTTAGATAAACCCATAGAGAATTATCTTGAGCACCTACCTGATAAATGGAAATTTTTAACCTTGAATCAATTGCTATCACATACAGCAGGGTTAGCACCCCAGGATTTAGAATGGAAAAGTCTTAAGGCAAATGGTTGGCCAAAACACGTCACGAGAGAAATGATGTGGAATTCAGCTAAGGAAGATTCTGTTTTTGCAAATCCTGGTTCACAATTTAGATATCATAATACTGGATATTTTTTGGCAGTACTAATTATTGAAAAAATTACACAACAGGATCATAGGGATTTTTTTAAAGAGCGAATTTTTAAACCGCTTGGAATGACATCCACTTATTTTGAAGATCAAATAAAAGTAATATCAAATCAAGCTAGTGGTTATACTTTAAAAAATAATGAAATAGTAAAAATATGGCGAGTTGGACAAGAAGATATTGGAGGTGGCCAAGGCTTATATTCAAGTACAGCCGATATGATAAAATGGAATGAGTCAATAAGAACTAATAAATTGCTCAAATCAGATTTACAAGCAAAAATGTTTAGTAAAATCAAGTTAAATAATGGAAACCAAACAAAGTACGGTTTAGGATGGTGGATTTCGTCACGAAATGGTGTAATATTCTATTATCACAATGGCATAACAGGTCCAGAGTTTTTAAAAATTCCTTCAATGGATCTAGATATTATCATACTGGTTATTTCGGAGGGACTGTGCCACCTATTTCGGTCAAATGGTGCCACTTTGAAAGATGTTGTAATGATAACAAAA
>NZ_JAJQYA010000051.1 GCF_021729155.1 Membranihabitans marinus
ATATTGGCACAATTTGAACCGATATAACTGGCACTAACCCACCGAAATACCTGGCACAAAACGATCCGTAATATCCACATACTATCAAATTTAGGACAAGGAGAATTTGACGATGTACATTATTGGGGTCTTGCACTTAAAATTACAGAAACATTTTTTGACAAAAGATTTCAACATCCTCCTAAAAGAGAAGAACTAGATTCAAGAGATTTTAATTACTTTATTGGAACGTTTGAATATGAAAGTGGCGGCGAAATGCAAGTACTTGTGAACGAAGACGTTCTTTACCTTAAAGATAGTATTGGAAAATATCCATTGATATATTTGGGGAATAAAACGTTCACTTTAGAAAATGATCCAGTTCATTTTAAATATATATCAAAGAATAGAATTCAGGTAATTGAAGAATTATGGGATGATGAATATGCCTATAGAAAAAAATAAGATACTGGCTATAACAATGGCTCATGACGTTCAGCCTAGATTTTCTCCTCTCGACAAACATTTTTAATCGCAAAAAATCCTAGATTTTAACTAATTTCATTTATAATGATTCCGACCGCCGCATAGCCATGGACCGTTAGCGGTCAACCAAAAAACACAGCTAGAATTATTATTTTTCAGATAGAGAATTGGCATATGATTTACCCCAATCAGAAATACTATCTATTACTGGACTTAGACTTTTACCAATTTCACTAAGCGAATATTCAACTCTTGGTGGAACTTCGGCATACGCTTTTCTTACGATAACTTTTTTTTCCTCAAGGTGCTTTAATTCTTTAACCAACATACGTGTAGAAATGTCTGGAATAGCACGTTCCAAGTCTTTAAAACGCAATGTACCCTTATCCAAAAGTACATACAATATAGCAAATTTCCATTTTCCCTCTAAGGTATTCATAGCTAGGTGAAAAGGACAACCTAAATATTCTTCTAAAGTTTTTTCTCTCATAATTTATTGATTTTCAGAAATACTCACATAATTGTTATTACTTCACATTCGTGTAACTACTTTCAAAAGTAAAGTATCATGGTTAGATTTGCAACATAAATTTAAAAAACGATAAAAATGAAAATGACTATAAAACTAAAAACAGTATTAATTGCAGTTGCTATTTCCACGATTATTACGAGCTGTAATCAATCACCAAAAAATGAACAATTAAATAATATAGATAAACTTAAAACTTACAAAATGGAATTAAAAGAAAACAAAAAAGTAATCCAGGAATTTATTGTAGCAATGCAAAATTCTAATGTGGATAAATTAAAAACAATGATTACAGACGACTTTAGTTGGTGGATTATTGGAAAACCAGAATATTTAGTAACAGCTGGCGAACACGATAAGGATTATTTTTTAGGCTTTTTCAAAGGAGGAGAACTATTTCCTGAAGGGCCCGAATTTAAAATTATATCAATTATGGCGGAAGACAATAAGGTAGCGACAGAAGCAACTTTCAAAGCAAAAACTGCAATAGGAACTTTTTACGAAAACACATATCATTTTTTATTTATTATCGAAAACGGAAAAGTAAAGAGAATGAAAGAATATATGGATACATTTAGTGCTAAACGACTATTGGAATCAATACCACAGCAATAACTATGAACTGGACAAAAGACAATATAAAAGACCAAACTAGTAAAACGATTCTAATTACAGGAGCAAATACTGGACTTGTTTTTCAAACTGCATAAGAATTAGCAAAGAAAAATGCTTTTGTAATACTTGCAGGACGTAGTGAAGAAAAAATAAATCAAGCGATAGTAGATATAAAAAAGGAGACTCCAACAGCCAAGTTAGAGGCATGAATTGTTGATTTATCAGATTTAAAATCGGCGAAAACATTTGCAGTAAACCTTACTAAAAACCATAATCGTTTACATGTTTTAATCAATAACGCTGGTGTAATGTTTCCACCTGCAAGTACAACCAAAGATGGATTTGAACTATAATTTGGAGTGAATTTTAGTAGCTCACTTTGCTCTTACAGCTTATTTGTTTGAGTTAATCAACTCCACAAAAGATAGCAGAATTGTCACTTTAAGTAGTATTGCTCATAAAAACGGAACCATAGATTTTGAAAATCTTAGATTGGAAAACCCTATGATAAATTTAGAGAATACGGACAAAGTAAGGTAGCAGATTTAATTTTCACTTTCGAATTGCAAAGGCGATTAACTAAACTAGTTTCAACAACTATTTCAGTTGGAGCACAATCAGGAATTAATAAAACAGAATTATTGCGAACTGACAAACCAGAAATGATAGATGAGTTTCCACATATGAGTGCAAATCAAGGAGCATTTTCAAGTTTATTTTCAGCAACTGAGCCACTTACTGGCGGAAGTTATATTGGACCAAATGGAGAAGGAGAAATGACTGGGTTTCCTGCACCTGCATTTATTGCTGAATATGCAAAAGGAGAACCTATTGGAAGTACGCTTTGGGAATACAGAAATAGAAAATTAGAATTGAACTTCCTTTAAGAAACAAAGAAAGCCGAACCGCTAACACGGTGTATAAGTAATGGATAAGAATGTGCAAACCTCAAATTTTGCACTTTTTTTTTGCACTTTTGTTTCATCTGAAAAAGTAGTATTTTTTAATAGCTACTACTCATACACAGAACGTTGTGGTGCATAAAAAAACATTGTAAATGACAATTCGACAAGAAACTGAAAAAGACCATAGTGAAGTCTTTAATGTGATTGAAAGTGCTTTTAAAGAAGCTGAATTCGCAGACAATACGGAACAATTTTTAGTCGAACGATTAAGAAAATCAGACACTTTCATTCCCGAACTATCAATGATTGCAGAAATTGATGGAAAAATAGTTGGACATATTTTATTGACTAAACTTAAAATCAAAAACAAGTCAACTGAATTTGACTCTTTGGCTTTAGCACCTGTCTCTGTCTTACCTGAATTTCAAGGAAAAGGAATTGGCGGAAAATTGATAGTGGAAGCTCATAAAAAAGCTAAAGAATTAGGACATAAATCAATCGTTCTACTTGGACACGAAAATTACTATCCAAGATTCGGTTATAAACAAGCTGATAAGTATGGAATAGAATTGCCGTTTGACGTTCCGATAGAGAATTGTATGGTAATAGAATTGATTGAAAATGGACTGAAGGGAGTAAAAGGAATGGTTGAATATCCTAAAGAGTTTAATGAATAAAAAATACGACACCACAACAATAGCTATAAGTAATGGCTGGTTCTCGCCTACTTACGAAAGTCCTCGCGGACTTTCTATCTGTGATTTGTTTGCTAACTTTAGTGCTTAAACACGAAACGAAATCATACACAAAACCCTTACCTACAAGCACAAAAAATGAAATTTGAATTAAAAAAAGTAGTCCCTTGGGGAAGAAATTTGAAAGAATATCAAGAAATGTTTAATTTATCTAATAATGATTTGGATAAAAACATTATTAGTTTTGGAGATGGACCCGCAAGTTTTAATTCTGAACTAAATAATCTTGGAAAAAAATGTACTTCAATTGATTTGATATATCAATTTTCAGAAACTGAACTTAAAGAACGATTTGAAGTTGTTAAAAAACAAGTAATGGAACAGGTTAGAAATAATACTGAAAACTTTACTTGGAATAACATTAAAACCCCTGATGAATTAGAAAATCTAAGAGTCAAATCTATGTCTGATTTCTTAAATGACTTTTCAAAAGGAAAAAAAGAAAAGAGATATATTTACCATTCCTTACCTGAAAAATTGAATTTTAAAGAGCAAACATTTGATTTAGGTTTAAGCTCACATTTTCTATTACTATACCCTAAACTTGGAATTGATTTTCACATACAATCTATAAATGAAATGTTAAGATTGTGTAAAGAAATCAGAATATTCCCTATACTTAATTTAAATGCTGAAAAATCAGAAATGCTAAATGATATCATCAAACATTTTGGAAAAAATTATACAGTGAATATCGAAAAAGTAAAATATGAATTTCAAAAAGGAGGAAATGAAATGCTAACACTGAAACACAAAAGCCAGTAGGTAACAATGGCTATAGTTAATACGGTTTTTTGGTGCTTAAACCAAAGTCTGTGCGTATTTATAAAGTCCGCCAAATCTTTTGATTACCCGGTAGGGAAATGTAAAATAAATTTGGCTTTTAAAATGAAATGATAAAACAAAATAAAAAGCTTTGGCTAAGTGAAAATTCGAAAATTTCGCTATTTTAAATCCTGTACTAACCATAGCCCAACCGTTCTACGCCATATAGAAATAAAACTAAATGAGAGTAAATAGGAAGCCAGAATTGCCAAACAGGAAAGATAATCCACAACAATTGTTAAAATTTATTGTAAAAACTCTTGTCTATAAAAAAGGTACCGATGACTTTCTAACTCATAACCAAATGGCAAGTAGAGTTTTTGGTAATGGAAATTCTACTAACATGGGATACTTATCAGAAGTTAAACATCATTTTGATAAGTATATAGAGTTTGAATCCAAGAGATCTAAAAAGTACAGATTTAGAATTAATAAAATATCAGAAGAATATCCTCACTTTTCTGACAAAGCCTCTGTTGATCCTCTTGATGCACTACTCAATAGCGTTGAAAATGATGACAAAGAGGAAGAAGAAAGCGAAAGTACACCGAATGACAAAAAAGTCATTTTTGAATTAATTAAAGCAATTGATGATGAAATTGTCGCTTCAAAAGAAGACCGAAAAAAGCATACATATCCCATAAAACGATACCATCAATTAAAAACAAAAACCACAAAAGGCATTTATGACTTATACCTGAATATCGAAGCAGATGAATACATCAAAATATATGAAGGTATTCCAGCACAAATCAGGCTCAATTATCAAATTTTTGATGTGGAAATATTAGAATTCAATAATCAGAAATCACTTCTAACTATTCACACAAGTCATCAATTAGTAAGTATTTTAGATCAAGAGAATTGCAAGGTAGTAATAGATGCAGTTTGGTTACTTGAAGCAATAAAAAAGAGATTAAATAAAATTGCATATTCTAATTCTTACCCTATTGCAGATCTATTAAATCGGAACTTCATCCCTAAAGAACTACCCACAAACAACACTAAATTAATTCTGGGCCAACTTGATGAATTTCAAACAAGTGCGGTTAATCAATCTCTGACAAAAAGTATTAGTTTAATATGGGGCCCTCCAGGAACTGGAAAATCTTTCACACTTGCACATTTGCTTGTCAATTCATTAATAAGAAACAAAAGAACTCTTGTTTGTTGCATTGCTAACGTTGCAGTAGATTCGATCGCAAAAAAATTAATTGATGTTTTGGAAATACTAAGTCGAAATAATAAGATTAATTTCAAAACAGGGGAAGTTCTAAGATTAGGCTTTACACGTGATCCAGCTTTAACTAAACTGGATTACCTATTTCCGAATTCAGAAATAATTAGAAAATTAAGAGAAAACATCGAAATAATAAATAAAGAAATTTCTCAAGAAAAAGAGAAACAAAAAAAGAATCAATTACAATCAAAGAGAACAGATTTGAAAAGGCAACTTGCTAATGAAATCAAGAAAACAATAGGCAATTCGAAAATCATATTTTGTACAGCCTCCAAGATGCACGCAGATTCAATTTTTGAAGAACTATCTTTTGATAACTTAATAATTGACGAGGCTTCTATGATGTCTGTACCTCATTTTGTAGTATTGTCAGAAAATATAAGAAAGAATATAACTATAACAGGAGACTTTAGACAACTTGGCCCAGTTGTACTTTCAAATTCTTACATGGCACAGAAGTGGCTATATCAAGATCTCTTTGAATTTAGTGGTCTAAAATATAAATCAAATAATCTCGACCACAAAGCACTTACTCAATTAAAAACTCAACGTAGATTCAATAAAGAAATATGTAGTATAATTAATTCTCCTTTCTATAAAGGAGAACTTAAATCAATCGAAAAAACTGGACAAACACGACTTGTCGGAGTCGAACCATTCAAAGGAAGAGTAATAGCATATCTTAATTTATCGTCTGAGGTTTCATTCAAATGCGAACTAACTTCTAAGCATTCTCGTGTTAATAAAGGGAGTGCAAAACATATTGTGGATTCACTATTAGCATTACTAAGAAACCATCCATTTATAGGTGCTATAAATATTGGTATTGTCACACCTTACAGGGCTCAAGTGAATGAACTGAATAGCTTGATTTCGAAGAAAGAATGGCCAAAATTATTCACGGACAAAATAAAAGTTGGCACAATTCATTCCTTTCAAGGTTCAGAATCAGATTTACTAATTTTTGATTTAGTAGAATCATCACATACTAAATTAGGAAGATTATATATGCACGAAACAGGTGAAAGACTTGTAAATGTTGCTATCAGCCGAGCCAAGTCAAAATTGATAATTGTCGGTGACATAAAGGCAATAAATATGAATGAAGGATCAAATAATGTTAGACAAAATGTATTTAAAGTATTTGAAAATCTAAAGCGTTACAAGGTTTTGACGCCGTAGAACATTAGGTGATGACGGCATATCTCTTCGTACCTCAGAGAGACGACCGCATACCATTATCCGTTAGGCATAAGCTAAAAGTACTTCGTTTATATTCAAATAAATGGAAAAAATATTAAGATAATTGATGCTAAATGCAAATAATATATAAAACATCTATTAATAAACAGTTTAAAAGTAACGAAGATTATAAACTGAGAGTAGATTCAACTGAAAATCTAATTCAATGGACTATCTATGCCCATGCACCGAAAGATATGCATTTTAAAGCAGCAGATCAATATGGATTAGGAGGAGAGCATTACAATGAAATACAATCTTTTGAAGATTTCTATACAAATCCAAAAAATGAAATTGATCCAATAAAAAGGAATTGATATACCTACTAATTGATGAATCTAAAAGTACCAAAGAAATTGCTGAAAAAATGAAAGTTTTAATAACTTCAAATGAAATAACTTTCACAAAAGAGGTTTGCAGATCTATG
Source organism: Membranihabitans marinus (assembly GCF_021729155.1). GTDB lineage: Bacteria > Bacteroidota > Bacteroidia > Chitinophagales > Saprospiraceae > Membranihabitans > Membranihabitans marinus. Next base: position 7,004 of record NZ_JAJQYA010000051.1, read on the forward strand.
GTTTTATACGTCATAACAATAGATGATTCTTCATTCAAAATTTCTTGTACTGACAAAAAAGATATTGCAAAAGTTGACTTATTGAGCAACTTACTTTAGATGCTAAAATTAGAAAAAAGCAAAATCGAAAAAGATAATATATAGAAATAACAGAGTTTATAAATAAGATAAAGAAATTATTATTAATTAAAGGAGATTTAGCGATCCTTTGTAAAATTCCATTAAGGATACTAAGTGAATATGAAAAGCCTGTGTCTAACATTGAGTATGATGTCAGACTCTCTTTGGTCGTCCGCCACATACTCTTAGACGTTGTACGCTATTAAAACAAACCAACGAACTATGATTGAGAATTTACCGAATTGGATAAACTGGACTTTTATTTTGACGGTAATTTTTACAGTTGGACTTTTTCATTATGCATACGGAAAACCAAAAAAAATAACCTTGTTAATAATAATTTGGAGCCTACTACAATCAATTTTAGCATTTGCAGGATTTTATAGAAATACAGAAATAACCCCACCAAGATTTTTATTCGTTCTAATTCCTGTATTGGTATTTCTTGTCTATGGATTGACAAACAAACCGAGAAATTGGATTTCACAAAACAGCCGGATGGAATTGAGCACATTTTTGCATACAATCCGAATTCTTATTGAAATAGTCCTTTTCTATCTTTTTACAAATAAAATGATTCCCGAATTAATGACATTTGAGGGAAAAAATTTTGATATTCTAGCTGGAATAACGGCACCAATAATTGGCTTTTTATGGATTAAAAAATTTATAGGAAAAAAAATACTGATTATTTGGAATGTCTTGGCATTGGTTTTAGTATTATTCATATTTGTCATCGGAATTTTATCAAGCGAATTGCCAATCCAAATTTTCGGATTTGAACAGCCTAACAAAGCTGTTATTTATTTTCCATTCATTTTATTGCCAGCAACAATAGTCCCAATTGTAATTTACACACATATAACTGATATAATCAAACTATGGAAACAAAAAAAAACAGCGTACAACAATGGCTATAAGTAATTGCTAGTTCTCGCCTACTTCTGAAAATCCTCGCGGATTTTGCTTCGCCAGTTCGGACTGCATGCTCGTGTCAGCTTGGTGCGTATTTGCAAAGTTTCGTGCTAACCTTCGCAACTTCTCATAGTCTAACCATTGTATGCAATTAAAAGAAGCTTAATGCTGTTTAGAGAAAGTGATAATTAAAAAAATCCATATAATTCTACTTGTGACACTTGCTTTGACAATTTCTCAAAACGAGATAAATGCTTGTAGTATGTACAAAATAACCGTTGACGGAAAAACTATGGTTGGATGTAATCACGATGCTTGGTTGACGACACCCAAAATATGGCTTGAGACTGCCAAACATAAAAATGAGTATGGAACTGTTTTTACAGGGTCAAGAGAAGTTTCTCCAAGCAGAACAACTCCACAATCAGGTATGAACACCGTGGGGCTTGCATTTTCACGTTTGGCTTCATATTATCCAGTTCAAAACAATCCATTTTCAAACAGACTAAAAATAACAAGTGATGCTGACTACTTATCAGAAATACTTCATAAATGTGCAACTGTAAAAGAGGTAAAAAAACATATTGAGCAATATGACCATAGCTTCTTTTTGAATGATGTATTTATATACATTGACAGTTTGGGAGATTATTTAATTGTAGAACCTTACAAGCTTATTGAAGGTAATAATCCCAATTATGTTTTAGCTAATTTTTGTCCTTCAATAACCGATAACAAGCAAGCTAGAAAACTTGAAAGATACCGGAATGGAGAGGATTTTTTAAAAACCAATAAAGCAATTGCTTCGCTGGACTTTTGTACTACGCTTTCAGATACAATGTCCGTTTGTAGAAACAGAAATGGAGATGGGACATTAATCACTTCTATTTTTGACACCAAAGAAAAAATAGTAAGCCTCTACTTTTACCACAACTTTGATACCTTAGTGCAATATAGCTTAACAGATGAACTATCAAAGGGAGACCTTATTCTAAATCTTCCTGAAATATTTCCAAAGAATGCTGAATTTGAAAGACTTGTAAACTTTAAAACTCCATCAAATACAGTTGCATTAAGAGTTTTCCTTGTATTGATGGCAGGATTATTAGCTCTCATTTCTTTTGCCTTGTTTATTTCGCAATTCCGAAAAAATAAAACCACTTCCCTTTCACTAAAATCAGTTGTAGTAATTTCATTATTAAATTTGATTCTGATTGCCTATATATTCGTGTTAATTACAAATCAGGGTATTTTTTATTTTGATGTTCCGTATAAAGATCCCACTTCAAGTTTAATAACTGCTTCCTCATACACGCCATTTCTACTATTGATATCATTCATACCCATTGTAATCCATACCAGAAATAGACTGAAATCAGATAAAACGAAGTTTTGGATTAATTCAACCTTAGTATTAAATAATATGGTGTACTTTATTCTAGTTTTGGGATTTGGATATTGGGAATTATATAGTTTTTGGAATTAGGAGAATGAAAACTTCATACAACAGCACCTACACGCAAGTGGCGGTTCATTGGTTAAATCAAGTTTTGTACTTCTATCAAAGTTTGTACTTGGCTGACAGTGAATCGCTCCGAAATCGCCACCTCCGTGTAACCGCAAACCGTTAGCGGATATTATACACAGCACGACAAAACATTAATAAGAAAAATAGCAGACCTTACATTAGACTACAACAAACATATATTTGACTACAAACGTCTTTCTGTTTCTACCGAATTTTGATGAGCATTATTGCAAAGCACATAAAAACAGAAAAGATGAAAATTACACTTGCAGGCTCATTAGGCCATATAGGCAGACCGCTAACCCAAGAGTTGGTACAAAAAGGACATTCAGTAACAGTTATAAGCCGTAATGCTGAAAGGCAAAAAGACATTGAAGCTAAGGGAGCGACAGCAGCTATTGGCTCTATAGAAGATGTTGATTTTATTACTTCAGCATTTACAGGTGCTGATGCCGTATTTTGTATGGTGCCACCGGCAAACTATTTTGACCATAATCTTGATTTACTTGCCTATTATAAAGGCCTGGGGAATAACTACGCACAAGCCATAACGCAAAGCGGAGTGAAAAAAGTCGTTAACTTAAGTAGCATCGGAGCTCATTTGAAAGAAGGTAACGGCATACTTAAAGGTACTTTTTATGTGGAAACCATACTCAATACATTGCCTTCGGATGTTGCTATTACTCACATTCGTCCTACCGAATTTTATTACAATTTGCTACCGCAGCTTCATTCCGCAAAAGAAAATGGTTTTGTAGCATCTAATATCGAAGGTGAAGTTGTAAATGCTTGGGTATCACCCACGGATATTGCTAGCGTTATTGCCGAGGAGATTACTTCAAAACTTGCCGGCCAAAACGTACGGTATGTGGCAAGTGATGAACTTACTTATAATGAATTGGCAAAAATCTTAGGTGAATCTATAGGAAATCCGCACTTAAAATGGGTTACCTTAGCAGATGACCAGCTTAGAGAGGTCCTAATAGCTGCCGGTATGCAACCAGCTATTGCAGAGGGAATGACAGAAATGTATGCAGCTATAAACAGTGGTATATTGTACGAACATTACAACCAACATAAACCCAAAAAGATGGGCACTGTAAAAATGAAAGATTTTGCGCAAGACTTTGCTAAAGCGTATAATAAACTGTAGCCATAGATTATGAAAAACACACCGCCTCACCATTTCAACACAATTAGCGAGTACCATCGATTTCGAGGTTTACCTAAACCAGAACACCCATTGATGAGTGTTATAAATTTGGATGAAATAAGGAATTTTCCAACTGATGGGCAAAGCAGTTGGATATTTGACTTTTACTCTATTGCATTAAAAAGAAATATTAATTCTACGGTAAAATACAAATATGGTCAACAAACCTACGATTTTGATGAAGGCATAATGTTTTTCATTGCTCCAAAACAGGTTTTTTCAGTCGAAACAGAGGGAGATTACAAACTTTCGGGGTGGATGCTGCTCATCCATTCCGATTTTTTATGGCAAAGTCCGTTGAGAAAAACCATAAATCAATATGACTTTTTTAGTTATTCGGCCAATGAAGCCCTACATCTTTCAGATAAAGAAGAGACTACAATTATCAGTATTTTTCAAAGTATAAAACAGGAGTATGTTTCTAATATTGACAAGTTCAGTCAGCCCCTCATCATTTCCCAAATAGAAGTATTACTCAACTATTCAGACAGATTTTATCACCGTCAATTTATCACCAGAAAAATATTCAACCATAAAATATTAAATCGTCTGGAGGAAATACTTAATGAATATTTCAATCAGGACAGTTTGGTAGAAAGTGGATTACCTACTGTTCAAAGTATTGCTAAGGAACTAAATGTATCACCTAACTATCTTAGTGGTTTGCTTAAAACCTTGACAGGGCAAAGCACACAACAACATATTCACGAAAAACTGATTGAGAAAGCAAAAGAAAAGTTATCAAATACCAACTTATCAGTAAGTGAAATTGCGTATACATTGGGCTTTGAACATTCACAGTCGTTCAGTAAGCTATTCAAAATAAAAACCAGTTTTTCGCCATTGGAATATAGACGCTCTTTTAACTAAATGAAAGAACAATGAAGCAAAAACACATACCACTAACAATGTGTAAAATTAATTACTAGAAAAGGCTCACTTACGAATATCCTCGTGGATTTTCTAGTTCGTACCTACTTGCTAAATTTAGTGCTAAATTCACGCAACTAATCTTACACAGAAGGTTATATGCAAGCTGAAAAAAATCTAAATGATCGAAAAGACTTTAATCAATTTCATTCTCAATATTTGATTTACAAATTGCTATTTGCTTTTTGATTGCTTTTAATTCTTTCATTTTCTCTTCTATTTGCAGCAATTTTTTATTTAAAACATTAATTTTTGCTGTTTTACTTAATTGCTTCTTATACCATGCATCAACAACCTCTTTTATTTCGGCTAGAGTAAAACCAACAGCTTTTGCCATTTGAATAAATCTAAGTTTTTCGATGGTTTCTTCATTATAATAGACATAATTATTGGTAGTTACTTCTTTCTTAGTTTGACCACTAATAAGTCCGCTTTTTTCGTAAAAACGAATTGTTCCAATTGGAATTCCTGTTTCTTTAGAAAGTTGATTGATTAATTTCATTTGCAAATATTTTAAAAAAATATCAAACTATTGAGTATACTACATACTTGTAGGTTACAAACATAGTCCTTAATTTTGCACTTTACAAGTTGAGAACTAAAATAAATCTGATTATCAACAGCCGAGAAATCATAAAACAAGGAGGAATTGCATTAACAACATTAGCAATGCCTTTTCTATTAACAACATTCACAAAATTTTATAGTATGACAGATAACAAAAATTTTAACTCCGAAGAACTAATCAAGTCCTTGCCAGGTTTTACCAATCATTATGCTGAAGTAAATGGAACTAAGCTGCACTATGTTATAGGCGGACAAGGTGAACCATTGATTTTAATTCCGGGCTATCCTGAAACTTGGTGGGCTTATCATAAAGTAATGCCAATACTTTCCAAAAAACATCGTGTTATTGTTGTCGAAATGCGAGGAATGGGAAATTCAGACAAGCCGATTGCTGGGTATGAGAAAAAGAATATGGCTAAGGATATCTTTGAACTTGTAAAAAAATTAGGGTTTGATAAAGTGTACATTGGAGGACACGATATCGGTGCACACGTAGCATTTAGTTTTGCAGTAAACCATTTAGAAAAAGCATCCAAATTAATTATGATGGATACACCACACCCCGATGCAGGAATGTATCATTTGCCGATGTTGCCTGTTTTGGGAGCAAATTATCTTTATCCTTGGTGGCTTGCATTTAATCAGATAAAAGAACTTCCCGAACAACTTCTTGAGGGACGTATGAATATCGTTATAGATTGGTTGTTTAAAAACTTATTGAAAGACCAAAAAAGTATGAACGATTTCGACAAATCCGTATATGCTTCTGCTTATAATAGCAAAGTTGCCATTCGGGCTTCAAATGCTTGGTATCAATCTTTTCCTCAAGACATTGAAGACAGTAAAACCTACGAAAAGCTAAACATACCAGTATTGGGAATTGGTGGTAGTGGATATGAAATATTACAAATGTCGTTAACAAACTCTACAACTGACTTACAACTTAAAAAAATAGAAGATTGTGGACACTTTATTCTTGCTGAAAAGCCAAATGAAACGGCAAAGTTGATCTGTGATTTTTTGGAATAAATAATGTGCAAGGACAGAGAGATAAAATAAACAAATAGCAAAATGAAAAACTTTGAGTCCAATTAAATAAAATTTTAAGCTTATCTGTTATCTGAAGAATTATATTCGATAATTTCGTAATTTGTAATAAAATATTCAAACTGAGAATAAAGTCTGCAAATAACAAGGTATAAAATCAATAGCGGTTCGGGTGTAAACTCAAACCGCTATTTATTATTAATAAGTATCTTTTAACACGAAAAGAAAGTGTATTTAAACCGCTACTGCTCTTATACTAACCGTTGTGTGGCAAAGAACCCGAAATGAAATGAACGAAACTAGACGAGAATATTTTAAACGAATAAATTTCGTTCTGGATTTTATTGAAAACAATCTTGATACTGACTTATCACTGGAGTACTTGTCTCAAAAAGCTCATTATTCACCTTTTCATTTTCATAGAGTATTTTTAACAGTGGTAAATGGAAGACTAAACGAATTCATCAATAGAAAACGGATCAAAACACCTTAAACAAATGCATTTATATTTTGAAGGAAATTAGATAGCATAGAAAATTAACTATTTGGGATCAATATCGTACTTATAACTGTTTTACCTTTAAAGAATTTCAATATACATATAGGAATATATTATATAAGTTGTAATTAGAAATGTGTTCATTTAATAAAAACAGAGATGAGCAATTAAAATCCAGAAAAGCATCACAGAAGATCTATACGACTTAAAGGCTATGATTATGCTCAAGAAGGATTATATTTTATTACACTTTGCTGCCAAAACAGATTGCATATATTTGGCGTGATAGATAATGGGAAGATGGAGCTCAATTCTTACGGAATTATCGCAAACCAAGAATGGATCAATACTCCCAATATTAGAAAAAACATTCAGCTCCATGAATTTATCATCATGCCAAATCATATTCATGGCATTATAGAGATTTTATATCAAGAAAAGAGAAGATCCAATCAAGATATCGGAAAATTTAAATCCCCATCTCAAACCATAGGAGCCATTATCAGGGGCTATAAAATAGCCACGATAAAAAGGATAAAGGATTATATTAAAACCAGAGCCAGATTGGGCGAATTGCAATTCGCCCAATCTGGATGAAGGAATTCGCCCGAACAGAGAAGGATATCGGATCAAGCACGGGCGAATTGCAATTCGCCCGAACAGAGAAACAATTCGCCCGAACTGAAAAAGATATAGCATCGAATTTGGACGAATTACCATTCGACACCAGGGAGGATTTAATAGGGCAAAAGGCTAAAACCCCATTGGAAAATTAATATAAGGGCAAGTACAGACTGATTATGCTCTATTCACCTAATTAGGAAAAATAGAGATTAAAGGCTGATTGGTTTTTTAAGGTAACATAAGGTATGTGTTTAGTCATTTTGTTTACAACATTAAAACAGCCTTAAAAAAATCTTGTGAGGGATTTTTTAGGCCTTTGAAATGTGGAGAACTAATGCTATATTTTTATATTAGAATCTTCATTTTGCTGTCTTGCATTTGGGGGAAGGATCAGGATATGAATCTGAAATTGGAATTAATATCGAGAATTATATATTTACGAAATAAGAAAGACATCAGATTTACGTTAAAGATGGATTGTGATTAGTGTAATTCGAAATAGTGTATTAACCCAATTTCTATGGGGATTTATGGGACTTTTTCTGCTCAACATTAGTGTTGATACAGCAGACCCTAATCCTGAACACATCCCTGAAGATTTATCAATTAACGATCAAGAGAGTATTGTTGAATTTGTCGTAGAGAAATTATTGGGTTTTGAAGACGCATTTCAAGAATATGATGACCACGATATTGAAGATCACAACAAAAATACCAATGCAAAAGTCTATTTTACAGATAATATTATTGAAGGATTAGTAATTAATCTAAACACTATTTTGACAGATCGACAAATCTTTTCTGATTACAATATTTCTTTGACAGAGGGCTTTTGTAAGATCAATACTCCCCCACCCAAATTTTGATTTGTTTTATACCAAATGCGTTTATAATTGTCGGGTATATTTCGATTTAGTCTAGAGACACAATTGAACAAGAGTAGTCTGAAAGACTACCAAATGTCCTTATTGTGAATGATCGAAATGCAAAGCATCGTAGATCGTTAATCGGTCTACAAGGTGCAACTTCATTCGGTTGTTCTAGCCAGCACCTGAATTAGGAAGACCCAAGGCATTGCGTCTCTACGGTGTATGGAACTTCGCTTGGTCATTTAAAATCTTAACCGACATTATAAAATGTATTTGGGAGTATTCGCAGGTTTTTTCCCTACTATTCAATGATTAATGGGAAAATCTTATCATGTATAAAATATTAATCAAATATGTATTTAAAAAATTTATTGATGCTAATGCTTTTATTAGCAGGTTCAACATATACTATTGGCCAAATTACAAACACTGAAAAAGACAGTATTTATATCCAAAAAATAGAGGAAGACGGAGAACCAGAGAAAGTCTTACACGCTGAACCCCTCTATATAGACTTAATTCGAGATTTGGGTGCACGTAAGGGCGAAAAAGAATGGAACCTAGGTTTGAGTTTAACAGATAATTATAAATATGATGCTTACGATGCCCTCATTGAATATGAATGGGCACCTGTTGACAGATTGGGATTAGAGGTTGAGCTCCCTTTTACTTTTTATGCACCACAAAGTGGGATTGATTCAATGCCCTCTAACAGTTTAAATAGTATTAAGTTAGCGACTCAATGGTCTTTTTTCGTCAGTGAAATAATGGCTACTTCAATGGCCATCGGTTATATTAATGAATTTGAACTGTCTAATTTCGAAAATTTTGGAAATCCTTTTATTGTTGGTAATGTATATAATCCATTTTTAGTAATTGCAAAACGTTGGGGAAACAACTTGCATTCATTGATATATACAGGGCCGTTAATTGAACAAAATTTTAAAACTAATAAATTTCATACGACATATGACATCAATATAAGTTCTCACTATATGATTACAGGGACTCGAAATTTTATCGGTGTTGAATTTAACAAGACTTTTGATAACCGTGATTTTGATATGACCATTCGACCTCAAATGCGTTTAGGGATCTCTGAAAACCTCATGATTGGAATTGTGGCAGGTATTCCGGTGAGTAGGGAGAATGAAAGATTAAGTTCTTTTGTCAGACTGATATGGGAACCAAAGCATAAATAAAAATTATCTTAAAAATTATCAGTAGAAAATAGCGGTTTATACCAATTACGTTTTATAATTGTCGGTTATTTTTCGGATTATTTGAAATTTTACATCGTTAAAAATACTCGCCGTAGCTACGGCTATGCCTGTGTTTTTTGCCTCGTCTAACTTCAAATACTTTCAAAATCTTAACCGACATCATAAAACGTAATTGGTATTAGGTCTTGATCTAAATCGCTATTTTATTTAAAGCGACGTAGAGCAGATTCATAATTGGATAGATTATTGTTCCAAACAATGGTTGTTTTTGAATTTAAGGTTGTATCGTCCACATCCTTTAGAAAATATAACAGTGTTCAAACACCTTAAACAAATGCATTTATATTTTGAAGGAAATTAGATAGCATAGAAAATTAACTATTTGGGATCAATATCGTACTTATAACTGTTTTATGTTCAAAGAATTTTAAAGAATTCTAATACAAATTATGGAATAGATAATGTAGGTTGAAATTAGAAATATGTTCATTTAATAAAAACAGAGATGAGCAATTATAATCCAGAAAAGCATCACAGAAGATCTATACGGCTTAAAGGCTATGATTATGCTCAAGAAGGATTATATTTTATTACACTTTGCTGCCAAAACAGATTACACCTATTTGGCGTGATAGATAATGGGAAGATGGAGCTCAATTCTTACGGAATTATCGCAAACCAAGAATGGCTAAACTCCCCCATTATTAGAAAAAACATTCAGTTCCATGAATTTATCATCATGCCAAATCATATTCATGGCATTATAGAGATTTTATATCAAGAAAAGAGAAGATCCAATCAAGATATCGGAAAATTCAAATCGCCTTCTCAAACCATAGGAGCCATTATTAGGGGCTATAAAATAGCCACGATAAAAAGGATAAAGGATTATATTAAAACCAGAGCCAGTACGGGCGAATTGCAATTCGCCCGAACCAAGCAATTCGCCCCGAGGGAAAAAGATATCGCTGAAGAAATTATTAAATTAGATTATAAAATCTGGCAAAGAAATTATTACGAGCATATTATAAAAACCGCAAGGGCATATAATAATATTTCTAACTATATTATAAATAATCCACGAAATTGGAAGGAAGATAAATTAAATAAATAATTCCCCCCTTCTGGATGAATCTGGGAATATTAATTTAATCCATAATTATTTTCAAAACTAGCCTATGATCTAAGAAAATTTGTAATATTATTACAAATAAACTCCACTGGTATAATGATGCCTTTGACAGTAGCTTTTTTACTGTAGAAAATGGCTATAACTTCTTCTTATGGGCCTTTGATTTTGTATGGGAAATAGATAATTTAAAATAAAATGATAAATAGACTTATTGGATTTGTGCTGATGATATCGACACTTATATGCGTATCCTGTGACCACTCTTTAACGATAAAGGAATTGGATCCATCACTTATGCTGTGGTACGATGAACCCGCTGATACTTGGACCGAAGCCCTTCCGCTGGGCAATGGGCGCATAGGTGCAATGGTCTATGGAGGCATAAATAAAGAAGTTATTCAATTTAACGAAGAAACACTTTGGACAGGTCAAGTCCACGATTATGCCCATGACAGCGCATACGAAGTGTTACACCAACTTCGCCAATTGCTTTGGTCGGGAAAGCAAGAAGAGGCTCATGATTTAGCCAATAAGCGGTTTATGTCTCAACCCTTAGGACAGTTTAATTATCAACCATTTGGCAATATTTTATTAGATTTTCCAGAGCAAAAAAATATTAAAAACTATAAAAGAAAGTTGGATCTAGAAGATGGAATATCTTCTGTATATTATGCAACTAATGACGCAGAATTTAAAAGAGAAGTTTTTGTGTCTCATCCAAATCAAGCTTTAGTCATGCACTTGGAATCTTCCAAAAAGGGAGGAGTAAATTTTGTCGTGGGTTTAGATTCTCCTCATTCTAGATACGAAGTTTTGGCAGAAGGAGATGAAATTATTCTTAAAGGGAGGGTAAATAATTACCCCAAAGAATTGGAAAGACAAAGCATACCCTATCCCGAAAGTAAACTTACCTTTGAAGCTCGATTGAAAGTGGTCAATAATGGCGGAGAGTTATTGTTAGAAGATAATAAGATTAATATTGAAAACGCCGACCAAGTAACATTGTACTTGGTGGCAGCCACTAGTTTTGTCGATTATAAAGACATTGGCGGAAGTCCCAAATCACTTTGTGAAAATTACCTCGAAAATATAAATGGTCAATCATATGATAATATAAAGGCCAATCACATTGAAGATTTTCAAAACCTTTTTAATCGAGTCAGTATTGATTTGGGAAAATCAGAAATATCTAATCGTCCCACCAATGAGCGGTTAATTTCATTTAAAGATGATGAAGACCCTAATTTGGTTTCCCTCCTATATCAATATGGTAGGTATTTATTGATTTCCTCATCGCGAGAAGGAACACAACCAGTGAATTTGCAAGGGATATGGAACGATAAGCTATCACCACCTTGGGATAGTAAATACACCATTAATATCAATACAGAAATGAATTACTGGCTAGCTGAGATGACCAATCTTTCTGAGTTGACTGAACCCTTAACTCAGATGATAGAGGATCTTTCAGAGACTGGACAAAATATTGCTAAACAACATTATAACCTCAACGGTTGGGTAACACATCACAATACTGACATTTGGCGAGGTGCAGCACCTATTAATGGTGCCAATCATGGAATTTGGCCCAGTGGAGGTGCATGGTTATGTCAACATTTGTGGTGGCATTATCAATATAATAATGACTTAGATTTTCTTCAATACAAAGCCTACCCTATCCTAAAGGAGGCCACAAAGTTTTTCATTTCCTATTTAGTTCCAGATCCAGATCATCCGGAATGGTTAGTTAGTGGGCCGAGCAATAGTCCTGAGATTGGAGGATTGGTAATGGCCCCAACTATGGATCACCAAATTATAAGAAATCTGTTTTCCAATACCATTGAAGCAGCGGAAATATTAGATATGGATAGTGAATTTATTAAAATAGTAAAAGCTAAGCGCGCCAAAATTGCACCTAATCTGATTGGAAAATATGGACAGTTACAAGAATGGCTTATTGATCAAGACGATGTTAATAATAAACACCGCCACGTGTCTCATTTATGGGGGCTTCATCCCGGCAATGAAATTCATCCATATACTACCCCCGATTTGGCAGAAGCATGTAAGGTTACCCTATCTCATCGAGGCGATGGAGGTACAGGCTGGTCGAGAGCTTGGAAAATAAATTTTTGGGCTAGACTATTGGATGGAGATCATGCATTTTTATTGCTTCGGAATTTGATGACTCCTTCTATTGGGCCAGAACCTAATGCCAAGGACATAGGTGGTTTATATATGAACTTATTTGACTCTCATCCCCCATTTCAAATTGATGGAAATTTTGGAGCAACTGCAGGAATTACTGAAATGCTTTTACAATCGCATTTAAGAGATGAGAATGGTAACTATTTTCAAGATATCTTACCTGCGTTGCCGACTGCGTTTTATTCTGGCAGAATATCAGGAATAAAAGGTAGAGGTGGTTTTGAAATTTCCATAGAATGGGAAAATGGAGATTTGACCTCAATAAATGTCATTTCTTTATACGGTAGCAAATTAAATGTCAGATACAAAGACAAGGTTGTTTCTCAAGAAACCACAAAAGGGCAATCTATCTTGTTTAATACAGACGATTTTAAATAGTTTTTTAAAGATGTTTTTATAATTGTCTATGATCTGTTTCTCCTTGATTTTTTGATTGTGGAATCATTATTGAGATAGAGAGCTGACTTTATACACTCAATGAAATAATTGCTTAATTATCATCTAAATACAATAAAATAAAAGCGATTTTTCTTATTTCTCTATATTTATTTCTCGCATTATCTCAGCCAATAGTTTGTATGATTTAATTCGACTTTGTGCTGAATAAATATTGGTTACTGCAATAACTTCATCTATTCTTGTGGTCTCGATAAATTCTCTAATTCCTTTTTTTACGGTTTCTTTACTTCCAATAAAACTATATTTAAGCATTTGTTGTACAGCGTGTTGTTGAATGATATCCCGTAATTGGTCCGTCATTTTAAATGGAGGTTGCATTTTCATTCGTTCTTTTGTCCCAGTCAATAAGTTGATGATCATGGTATATAAAGAAGTGGAAATATATTCAGCCTCTTCATCAGTATCCGCCACGATGACATTGATTCCCGCTAAGGAATATGGTTTATCTAACACCTTGGATGGTCTAAATTCACGGTGATATATTTCAAGAGCCCTCGTTATTTGTGCAGTAGCAAAATGACTGGCAAAGGCATAGGGTAGTCCCTTTTGTGCAGCTAAATGGGCGCTTGTTGTACTTGAACCTAAGATGTAGAGGGGCACATCTACTCCCTCAGCTACATTTGCCCGTACTTTGGCTGAGGAATTTTCAATAGAAAAATAATCTTGTATTTTTTGGACTTCAGCTGGAAAAGACATGGCTGCTTGATAAAAGTCTGAGCGAATGGCTGATGCAGTTGCCTGATCTGTCCCTGGAGCTCTACCCAAACCAAGATCAATCCTGTGAGGATATAGGGTGCCCAAAGTGCCAAATTGTTCTGCAATAATTAAAGGAGAATGATTGGGCAACATAATCCCCCCTGAGCCCACTCTGATCCTCTTTGTAACTTCGGCAATCTTTCCTATTAATATAGATGTTGCACTGCTGCCTATTGCGTCCGAATTATGGTGTTCAGCCAACCAATATCTTAGATAACCTTCATCATCCGCTACTTTTGCTAAGTTAGATGAATCGGTGAAGGTTTGCTTTAAGGTATTTCCTTCTGATATTATTGCGAGATCTAGTATTGAATAAGCTGTTTTGTTGTTTGTCATATTTTTTACATTACGTTTTATGGGAGCATGGTCTTTCGGCAGATTCACAGGAGGTATAAGTATTATTTATCCTGTACATTTTATTTGAATTACTCTGGATTATTCTAACTATCAAAAAGAATAGCAGATCTGAATCGTTACATACTTTGATATAGGGTTGAGGTTTTTCATATTAATTTTGTCAAATTTTCCTATTCATTCATTATTTGATAGAGCTTATTATTGTAAAAATCACTCCTTGAATTTTATCGAGTAATAAAGGTATAACATCACTGACTTGTTCAAATTATTTTAAAATTTCTAGTACAGTTAATGATTAACTTTTTTCCTGTATAGAAATTTACTTTCAAAGTGGTCTTAGAATTCATTGTTCTTAAGTGTAATTAAGTTTATATATAATATAAAAAATGGCGATTATTCAATCATTCAAAATGAATAATATTTAAAGTTACTTATCCTATTCTAATAAAGGAGTCTTTTGAAATATGAAGAGGACACTTACTTACTGAAGTAATTTGAGTAGGCCAGAGAAGTATCATAGGGCTAATTCACTAGCTGAATTGAAAATAGGGTAGTTAATTCTCTATTTAAGTAGTAGATATTGTTGAAATATTGGGATAGTTCATTTAACTGTGTCTTTGTTTAAAAATAATATTATTCTACTTCCCTCTTTTGGGAAGTAAGATTAGGT
>NZ_JAJQYA010000052.1 GCF_021729155.1 Membranihabitans marinus
TTTTGTTATCATTACAACATCTTTCAAAGTGGCACCATTTGACCGAAATAGGTGGCACAGTCCCTCCGAAATAACCACCCTCCAACCAATACTGTCATTCAAAATAGATTGAGCGGATTACTCCTCCCAATTTATGCAAAGATTCAAATAACAGTTTTCAGCTTCCTTAGTACAAGAAAATATAGTGATTAAAATAAGTGATATGGTAAATCTGTATACTCTCATATCATTTTTGGATTAAAAGTTTTATTGGTTGGGTGCCATCCATTGGTTTTTTATGGGGTAGCCATATTCTATATTTTGAGGTTGTTAGACACGTTAATTCTACCAATATTAAGGTTGACTTTGATATGCTCACTGACTAATGCTTTCACAAAATCACCTTCATCAATCATAGGGAGGGATTTAGGTCTTATTCTAATAGGATTTAAAATTAGTCATTAATTAAGAGGGGCTGATACTTCAAACATCGTAATTGGTTGTGTTTTCGTTGTGTGTATAAGCGCTTTACTTTGTAAATAAGCAATAAGCTAGAGTTTCACTGGTTCGGATATTAATACAGATTTTGAAGTGATTGAAAAGAAACAATGAATTATTCAGAGTACATTAAACTTCTAGTACATTAATAATTTCATTTTTTTTGTACAGATTATGTAAATATTTTGATTTTATTCTAAACTGACTTCTCTTTTTAATTTTAGGTTTAGTAGATATGTTTTCCAGTTTTATTCCTGGATCATAATAAATATTTCCGATCGCCATTTGTGAAAGGAATAGTTGAAAATCTGTACCTGTTCCCAGTATCACATTGTTTCCGTATTTATATTTTTTGTTCTCTGTAGTTTTTGTAAGGGATGGCACATAACAAGCTTTGTCGTGCTTTCTGTTCCAATGTAAAATCATTGATGCAAAACTCCAAGATGCTGTTTCATTTTCATTCTTGTCAAGCAATGAAATTCTACCACTTGAGTTTCTAATTTTGCCAGATTCTAAATCAAAGCCTATTAGTTTCATTTCAAGATTAGTCGTTTTATGGACTTCTCCTACCTTATGGATTCCACCAAAATTCAACCTGTCTGGTCGTCCCAATTTGTCTTTATAACCATATGTTTTAATGAAATATTCTGTTCCTTCAGTTTTATATAAACCATCAGTTGGTTCTGGAGTCATTAATGTTATGACGGATGAATCGATCCTATCAAACCGCTTTACTCCAAATTGTTTAACTTCCCACCCCATAAAATCAGGTTCTGAATAGCCATTTGGAGTTACCCCTAATTCAGCTTCTAAAGTATATCCTCCACAGTTTAAAGCATTGCAGGGTAATATATTCTTATTTGAATCAAGGCGTTTGGAATTTATCCATCCAAGGTTATGAATACGGTTCAATTCCCAAATTAAAATTTCTTTATTATTTTTTGCTTTTGGTAATTCAAGTACTTTAAAAACTCCATTTTGAGATAAGTCAGTTTCGTTTCCAAATTCTTTTGCCAATTCTGATTCAGGGTGAGCGACATATCCAAGGATTTTGCCATTATTATTAACACTAATAAATAGAAGTCTTTCGGCAAGTCTTTGCGTCATTAATTCAGAAGGTGCGTTCTTACTACCTAAAAGAAAGCCGGAAAACCTAACCTCTGGATATTTTGGGTAAAGAATTAATTGAGCTCTCGGCGCAGGAGAGAGATTGCCTTCGTTTGTAAGCCAAGCGAAATTTATTGAAGCTTTGAATCTTTCTCTTTTCCAATCACCTGCATCAACAGTTTCAATTTTTGAAATTGGAATTGTGTTAATTATTTCAAAATTGCCGCCAAAATATACTTGATTTTTTGAATTGTCATTAGGTGCGAGATTTTTTACAAGGATTTCGTTACAGCCGTTATTGCTGAATAACGATTTCAGACTTTTTAGGTTCATAAATTTTCTTTAGTTCTTTAACTATGTTTTTACCAACTGCCTCGATCAATGGAGTTGCCACTGAATTACCAAATTGTTTATACGCTTGATTGTCTGAAACTGGAATTATAAAACTGTCGGGGAAGCCTTGAAGTCTTGCACATTCTCTTGGAGTTAATCTTCTTGGGTTTTTACCTTTTTGTGGAATTAATATTTCTGCCCCATCTTTATAATATCTTGCACTCATTGTTCTTGAAACACCATCTAGGTCAGTTAATCCAAATCCAAATCCATTCCCTTTAGCTCGGTGCTTCTTTTTATATTCTTGTAAGTAGTTCCAAAGTTTATCAGATAAAGTGTATTTGTCATCGACTTTTGGTTCTAATATATCTCTAATCGCTAATTGCACTTCCTTAGGTTTTGGGAATTGGAATTCTTCTTTTCCCTTAAAAACAGACTTGTTAAAACCTACAATAATAATTCTTTCTCTATGCTGGGGAACATAATATCGAGCATCTAATATTTTATAATGTATAGAATATCCTAATTCAGTTAATGTTTCTGTAATAACTTTAAAAGTTTTCTTTTTATCATGAGAAACAAGATTTTTTACATTCTCTAACATAAAAACTTTAGGCTTTTTATGTTCTATTATTCGAGCAATATCAAAGAATAATGTTCCCTGAGTTTTATCTAAAAATCCATGTTCACGACCTAAAGCATTCTTTTTTGATACCCCTGCAATTGAAAATGGTTGACAAGGAAATCCTCCAAGTAAAATGTCGTGGTCTGGAATTTCAGTTTCTGATATTTTGGTGATGTCTCCAAACGGAACTTCACCAAAATTCGCCTCATAAGTTTTTTTCGCAAAGGAATCCCATTCACTTGAAAATACACATTTACCATTATTATTTTGATATGCTAATCGGATTCCTCCAATCCCAGCAAATAAATCAATAAATTTAAATATTGGAATTTTTGGTGATGGAAATGGAATATCCCACTCAAAAGGTAGATAAGTTTGCATATTTGGTTCTTCAACAATGTTTAAGTTTTTGTGTATTTTTGTTAAATAGGCTTCTGCATTTTCTTTAAAATATTGTGAATTACCATTATAATACGTGTGAAAATAATGAGTCAAATGAGCCATATCATTATTTGTCTTTTTGTCGATGACAAAATTCAATTTTTTTCGGATATCTGAATATTTTCTTTTCATTTAAAATTGAATTTATTTTGCGTTTGATGACCTAAAGTACTTCGCAGTTTCTTCTGCGACAGAAAAGATAGATTCAGAACATTTGTTTTGGTATGCTTCTCTGGCGAATTTGTCTGCAAAAAATAGGTCTTTTATTAGTTGTTCCTCAAGTTGAAAGAGTTCAGCTAGTTGTTTAATTTTAGATCTAGAGAATTTCTGACTTCCGTTTTCAATTCGACTAATTGCACTGGTGTTAATTCCAATTCTCGCCCCGAATTCTGTTTGAGTCCATTTTCTTTGTTCACGTTGGGTTTTAATAAATTGTCCGAAACTTTCCATATCAAGATTTGACTATATTTTAGTAAATGTAATACTAATTTGCGATTTTATGATCAAGTTTGTGAGGATTTTTTAGTATTGGTATGGAATAGACTTTTAAATTATCGCAATTGTGTATTAACGTATTTATAGAACCTTATGATAAATAGGGTAGGTTTTTACATATTAACAACTTTAAATTTATAAGAACAGTTTAATAAATAAGTACTTAAATTGATGTTGATCTTAATCAAAGCGTTGGAATAAATATTATTATTTCAGCACTTAATTCCTTGAAAAACAATATCTCATCACATCTATGCCTTATCTTCTCAGTGAAATCCATGAAAACATGTTTTGTACTTGTGTTTTATGCTTTATTTGGGATGGAAATTGAAGAAGGCTTTAAGATTAGGTCGTAATAATATACACAATGGATTTGATTGTGGGTATAGACATTGATAGTAGGGTGGATTTTGTGTAATTATTTGATGTTTTTAAACGATTGATATTTAGCGAATTGTGTGAAGTAAGGTAGAGAAAAAACAATTTTTATTGATTTGTCCGAAGGATTTAGGTTGAATTGCTGTCCAAAGAATAAATTCAATAAAGATGAGATTAGTTATTTTTTCTTTCCTGCTGTTTCAATGTTTTGCCTGTCATCCACCAGATTCAGGTAGAATAGTGAGTACAGGTTCTGTGGATATAACGACAGTAGTACAAGCTAGCTACAACAGCAATATCTCTATTTCAACTACCGATACTTCAATACGCATTAAAAGTGACGGTTTACCTGATCACAATACGCCCTATTGGGGAGAAGGACATGATATGTATGAAGACTTCCCAAATGGACATCATGCCAATGTCAATACCAGTATGACGGCCAAAAATTATACCATGACCATTCCCACTCATCCTGCGGGAAGTGATGATCATGAAGAAACTTCCTTAGGTCCCATAGGTTTGGCTCTCAATGGAGTACCCATCTACAATGATCGGGAAGGGGGCAATCGAGCTTTAGATGCATTGACCCTCACTACTTTTGATAATGCGGGAGCACATCCAGGACCGGGGGAGGATTATCATTATCATGTAACGGGTCGGTATACGACCATGGACGATGCCAATCTCGTTGGATTTTTAAGAGATGGTTTTCCGATATATGGGCGACAAGATGTGGATGGTAGTTATCCGAATTACATTTATAATTAACGGGAATATTTCGATTTATTTAAAGTTTAACATCGTTTAAAATACTCGCCGTAGCTACGGCTATGCCTGTGTTTTTAGCCTCGTTAAACTTCAAATATTCTCGAAATCTTTTCCGTCATTATAAAATGTGATTCGGATTATCCCCAAGATTTGGATGAAAATGGTGGGCATATAGGAGTGACGGCTGATTTTCCAGAAGGCATCTATCATTATCATACCAACAATGAAAATTATCTAAATACCGGCTTTTATATCCTAAAAGCAGGAGCTTATCACGGAGTAAAGGGTACATTTTCAATGTAGCTGTCTCTGTAAGAGTGTGTATACCTATTTTCAAGAAATTCATCTTATCGTTTAAGTTTTTTTGAAATGGGATTTGGATATAGTAAAAATATTAAAATGTCATTTTTGAAAACTGTCTTTGTGTTTCTTGGTTTTACTGCTTCCATAGTAAGCTGTAAGACAGATCAATCATCAATGACTCATCATGACGTGGAATACGATTATTCCATAGATACTACCATGATTCCAGCAGATACCATTGTAATGACCGATGTAGATGTGGAGCTGGTGAATGGAAAATATTATTATAAAGAGAAACTGTTCTCCGGTATTCTATACAAGGAGATGTCTAGGGATGGAGTGAGGTCTTATTCCTCGGTTTACCATGGAATGCTGCATGGAACTTATAGAAGTTATTACCCCAGTGGGCGGCGATATGAAGTCAGACAATACAAAGACAATTTGGCTACGGGGAAGCATAGGGCTTATTGGGAAGAAACAGGTGAGCTAAAATTTGAATATCAATATTATGAAGAGAAAAGAGAAGGTATGCAAAGAAAATGGCATCCCAGTGGACGACCATTTATCTTTTCCAATTATGTAAATGATAAAGAGCAAGGATTGCAGCAGGCGTGGCGGGAAAATGGGAAATTGTACAGCAATTATGAAGTGGTTGATGGTCAAAGGTATGGATTGCAGAAGACCGTAATGTGCTATGAATTGATCAATGAAGAAGTGCAACAGAGCAATGGATCATCCAGCAATGGTTTATTAAATTGATGTTGAAAAAATATAATTTAAAAAAGAAAATAATAAGTGTGTGGATAGACTTTGACATTAATATTTTTTAATTAATTAAAGTTTCTGAGAATGAAGAATGTAGTAGTTAAATTGTTGTCAATGTCCTTTTTGGGATTAGCATTGTTATTTACATCATGTAATGAAGATGAAGACATGGTAGTGGATGATGTTGAAGAAACGGAATCCTATGGTATTGATACGAGTTCGTATATATTGGCCATCGATAGTGACAATGGACCTTATTTAATCAATCACGATGGAGATAAATTATTCCATTGGGATTTGGATGGTGGGTCTTTGGGAAATGATGCCAACCTTTTGGACGATGGCAGTATGTTGTTAACGATAAAGGCGAGAAATCCTGCCATTTCATTCGGTGGTTATGGAGGGAGCTTTAGAAAACTAAATGTAGATCAATCTGTCGATTGGGAAGTAAGTTATTATTCCGATAGTTATATGGCTCATCACGATGTGGAATATTTATCGAACGGAAACATTATTTTCCCAGTGTGGGAGGAGGTGTCCACGGCTGATGCTGTTGAAATGGGATTTTCAGCCAGTAGAACGATTTATCCCGAATCCATCATAGAGATGAATCCCATTACTCAGGAAGTGGTCTGGGATTGGCATGTAGTTGATCATCTTGTACAAGATCACGATAGTTCTAAAGACAATTACGGTGTGGTGGCAAACAATCCCAATAAGATTGATATCAATTACAACAGTAGTCAGACCAACGGTGACCTAATGCATTTTAATGGTCTTACTTTAGATGAGTCCAATGATTTGCTCTATATCACCGTCAACAATTATAGCGAGGTGTGGGTGATCGATCACAGTACCAGTGTGGAAGAGGCAGCTTCTAGTTCTGGTGGAGATTACGGAATGGGTGGCGATCTATTGTATCGATTTGGAAATCCCAGCACCTATGACAACGTGGGTTCGTCGACCTTGAATAATGTGCATTATCCATTTTTGTTTGAAGGAAATAAGATCATGGTCTATGCCAATAATGTGTACGACAATCAGTCAGAAATAGTGGAGTATGAATTGGATTTTCCTCTTGAGTTAGTGGCAGGGCAAGACAATGAGCCTACGGTGACCTGGACTTTTACCAATCGCGAGTTATATACTTCTGGGCTGGGAAGTGGGGTTAGAATGAGTAATGGCAATACCTTAATTGGTGAGGGTCGAGATGGAACGATTTGGGAAATAAGTCCCGATGGAGAAATCTTGTGGCAGAATACAGATTTTAATTCTGTGTGGCGTGCTTATGCATTCTCTAAAGATTCTCCAGCGATTCAAGCCTTGGGCGTGTTGGAGTGAAAAATAGGATAATAGCTATAAGGCAGGGATATTTACTATTTGGCTTTAAAAGGTGGGGTGTTCACTTTTGAGTATTGTCACGGTCTTATTGCTGTTATTTTTTTGTTCTAATTAACATACTATTACCACCGGAGCCACTGGCTCCGGCGTAGTATCAATAAAATTTCATGGTAATCTTTACTGCGCTGCGACGAGACAGCTCCGTAATTAAATAGGGAATCCGACCGAGGCATGACTGCTCCGTAAATCGATAGAATTTTAGCCACTGTGCTGCGACGAGACAGCATTTATATTGATCAGTATAAAATTTTAAATGTAATTCATATAATTCACCCAAACCCAGGGAATGTTCTGTTTCCGATCCCCAAAAGAATTGTACCTAAAAAGGGAATAATTTATTTTTCAAAATACATGAATGATAATCGTGGGAAGATAGATTACTCAAACCCATCACAGAAATCTCAGTAGCTTGGCTAGATTTTCCAATTTCATAGGGGTTGTGTCTATGTTAAGCTAAAGCTAATAAACTCATAATTAAAACAATGTAATCGATATTGGGATTAATAGACGATTTTAGATTTTTTACGGCCTGGTAAAGGTGGTTTTTTACCGTGCTGGTCGACAGGCCGAGTTGTTGGGCAATAAGTTTATTGGATAGGCCTTCTTTCTTACTTAAAGTGAAAATCAATCGTTGTTGCGGGGGAAGCTGATTGAGGGAATTCTCTAGTATTGTGTGATAGTAATCGGCATTAATTTTTTTCTCAATATCTGATTTTCCACGGATGGGTAAATCATTCCAAGCATGCATAATGCGTTCCTTATATTTCTTTTCATGCGATGCTTTATTGATGTGGTTGATGGCGAGATTTCTGCACATTAAGTAGATGTAACTATTTAGATTTTCAATACTATGGAGTTGATCTTGCTTTTTGCATAACTGAAAAAATACCTCTTGCGTCAAGTCTTTAGCGAGATCTTGATCACTTAAGTTTTTTACAAAAAAACCAAAAATTTTATCCCTATAGGTATAGAATATATTTTCCAGTTCCATCATTGAGTTTAGTGTACATTCCGAGGTAAAGGTATAAAAAACATATAAAATAGTTCCAAATTAACTTTGTATAAAATATTTGAAATTTTTTTAAAACCTGACTAGGCCTTTTTTGAATCTCGATTGTCTTATATACCAAAATCGCGATAGTGGATTTGAATATCACAGTAAAAGTAAAACGTGAAAGACATTAATCGAGCTAAAATATTATTTCAAAAGTATCTCAACCGGACGGCATCAGAGTCCGAATTGTTAGAAATGTTTGAGATATTAAAGGATAAACAGAAGTTTCAGTCTCTATATGGGGAATTTGAAAAAGAATGGGAAAGCAAGGATGTCGACCTTAAGTGGGACAACATGAGTTGGGAGAAAATGCAGTTGGAATTGAAAAATCACAATAAAAGTGAATTGCATACTCAAATTAGATCTTCGTCGAGGATCAAGAAAATATACGGGCCATTAGTGGCTGCAGCATCGGTGTTAATCATCCTCGGTGTGGCTATATGGGCTTATCTCAATACGGGCGAACAAGTCTTTGAAACGGGATTTGGAGAAACCCGAGAAATTTTGCTTTCCGACAACAGTAAAGTGACATTAAATGCCAATTCCAAATTGACATGGAAGAAGGACTGGCATCGGACGGGGCAGCGGGAAGTCGTCCTCGATGGGGAAGCTTTTTTTGAAGTCAATCGCATTACTGCAGACAATAGAGAAAATATTGTCGTTAGTGATGAATTTATACCTTTTAAGGTAAAGACAGCTGATCTGACGGTCAATGTACACGGAACGGCCTTTAATGTCCAGACTAGGCGTCAAAAGACCGATGTGTATTTGGAGTCGGGCAAGGTATTGTTGACTTTAAATAAAACCGATGATCTGCCAAGCAAAGAAGAAATCAAATTGTCGGATAGTATAGAGATGGTACCAGGCGACTTAGTCAGTTATTCCGGAAAAACGAGTGAATTATTAGTCGCAGCGGATAAAAATACAGATAGTGAGGTATCGTGGATTCAGGGTTCTTTGGTTTTTGAGGACATAGAATTGTCCTACGTATTGCAACAATTGTCCGATATCTATGGGAAGCAGTTCGAGGTCAAGGATACGAGTCTTCTACAGCGAAAAGTAGACTTGGGACTGCCCTATGCTGACTGGGAGACCTTGTCTGGTTTGATGACACTTTCCTTGGAGATAGAATTAATACAAAAAAATAATACAGTAATTATAGAAAGAAGAAAGGGGAAATAAGTTTGACGGCTCTTTCCCCAAGATTGACATAAATTTTAAATACTAAAATTAAATGTAAGATGAATTTACAACTTTTATCACATATAAAAGTAAGGAATACTATGCTTTTATTATGTTTCTTATTTATGCAGCTGCAAGTATCGCAGGTCTATGCGGGATCTTTGCCGCAGGAAGATGAGGTATTATTGACGGAAGCTATTCAGTCTATTGGTAGGAAGTATCAAGTATTATTTAGTTATGATCGGAGCTTTGTAAAAGAAGTCCGTGTTGATTATGATGAAGATGCGACCGATAATTTGGAAGATGCATTAAAGTCCATATTGTCTCAGACTAACTTAAAGTATCAGATCTTTGATCAGCGCTATGTAGCCGTATACCGAGATAGTGATGAGGGCTTGGCTTCACTGCAGAAAATGATAGAACATTTTCAAGGTATCGTCGATCAAAGGCAAAAAATTAGAAAGCGAAAGGTCAATTCCCTGACTCCATTAGATACCTATTCGGCTCAAGAAATTTACAATAAGCGGTTGGTTATTAATGTATCTGGTATTGTGACTAACGCTACAGGTGAACCTTTAATTGGAGTCAATGTGATTGTTAAAGGTACAGATAAAGGTACTGCCACCGATTTTGATGGTCGATTTATACTAAATGATGTTGATGAAAATGCAATTTTATTACTGTCTTATATTGGATATCAGTCCAAAGAAATTGCGGTAAATGGAAATTCAGAGATAGTTATTGTATTAGAGGAAGATTCTAAGACCTTAGATGAAGTTGTGGTAGTGGGTTATGGAACGATGCTTAAATCTGACCTTACAAGTGCTATTTCAAAGATGGATGGATCAACTCTAAATAAACGTGTTGCTACAAGGTTGGATGAAGCATTGCAGGGACAATTATCAGGTGTAAGTATTCAACAGGGAAGTGGTATACCTGGCGCACCTCCACTGATTAGAATTCGAGGTATAAGTTCGATTACTTCTGGTAATTCACCTCTTTTTGTAATTGATGGATTTCCTGTCGAAGATTCAAACATTATAGGTAATCTCAATATGAATGATGTTGAATCTATTGAGGTTATGAAAGATGCAGCTTCGGCATCTATTTATGGTTCTCGTGGAGCAAATGGAGTAATTGTTATTACAACAAAAAGAGGGGAAATAGGAAAGCCTACAATTAGTTTTAGTTCATATTCTGGATTTCAAAATCCAGAAAAATTAATTGATTTTATGGATGGAAATGATGTCGGTGAGATGGTGACTGAATCTAGAAACGAACTTTGGGTGTTAGAAGGTGGGAATATCAACGACCCCAATGACATTAGACCACCTAATCGGAGGATAGATCCGCAATGGATCAGTGGGAATCAGCCGACTTATGATTATCAAGATTTTGTTTTTCATACTGCATTAATTCAAAATCATTCTTTTTCATTGAACGGTGGAGTTGAAAATACAAAATATTTTATTTCTCTAGATTATATGAATCAAGATGGTATTGTGAAAGGAACAAATTTTAATAGATATTCATTTCGGACAAATGTTGAGAGTCAGTTAACTAGCAGAATAAAAGTTGGTTTGAATATGTCTCCGAGTTATTCCATTCAAGTGGATCGTCAAACGGAAGGGAAAGACAACACTTTAAATCGTATTATGTTAGCATCAAGTTTAACTCCTTTTGAAGATTACTATGATCCTACTACTCAAAGAGTACAGAATGATTATGCTAATTATTATGCTCTAGAAAAAGCTAGGGAATGGTATTTTGAATTTACTGAAGTTCCAGATAAGATTAATACGGTTCAAATTTTAACAAACGCTTATCTGGAGGTGGAAATTTTGGAAGGAATGACTTTGAGATCTACTGTGGGACTTCTTTACAATGGAATGAGACGAGATAGATTTTTTAATCTTGAAGCGGGAATAGGTACAATTTCCGCTGAAAAATGGAATGGTTCAAACACTAATTGGTTATTAGAAAACACGTTAAACTATTCAAAAGCTTTCAAAGATCATAATATTTCGTTTTTGATTGGATATACCGGTCAAATGGATGAAAGTCGATCAAATTATATGAACGGAAGGGGATTTGCAAATGATCTTACTCCAACACTCAACAATGCAACATTAATTTCTAATTGGGATGAGGAGGTTAATCAATGGTCATTGGCTTCTATGTTGAGTAGGATTAATTATAATTTAAAGAGTAGATATCTTTTTTCTGCAAGTATTAGACGGGATGGTAGTTCTAGATTTGGTAAGAATACAAAATATGGAGTTTTCCCTTCTATATCTGCTGGTTGGAAAATTCACGAAGAAGAGTTTATGAGTAGTATTAGTAAAATAAGTAATTTGAAACTTCGAATTAGTTGGGGGAAAACAGGGAATAATAAAATTGGTAACTATAATACTACTGCAAATTTAAAATCTTCAAGATCCTTATTAGGAGAGGATGAAACTGCATATGCGGGTTTACTTCCTGCTAACCTCGGGAATCAAGAGTTAGGGTGGGAAAAAACTACTTCAACTAATATTGGTCTTGATCTAGGTTTTTATGAGAATAGATTAAATTTTACATTTGATGCTTATAATAACCTTACAACGGATTTATTGTTAAGAGTGCCTATCCCAATTGTTACTGGATTTAGTGATCAATTAAGAAATTTAGGAGAAGTTAGAAATCGTGGTATTGAAATTGATATTAATTCACATAATGTAGTGGGGGAATTTAATTGGAATACTAGATTTAATTTGTCAGTAAATCAGAATGAGGTGCTAAAAATGGGGCCAAACGGAACTCCAATTATCAATGGAAATAATTTTGCAAATGTAAGTTATTCTGGTATTGGGCATCCTATAGGTACTTTTTATATGCATGTACAAGAAGGTATTTTTCAGTCTCAAGAAGAAGTGGATTCCTCTCCTCTATGGGGTAACGAAGGTGTAGGAGATGTTAAGCTAAAAGATGTCGATCAAGATGGAAATTTGGATAATGATGATCGGGATTTTCTAGGGCAACCATTTCCAAAGGTAATGATTGGCCTAACCAATAATTTTAGTTATAAAAACTTTGATCTTAGCATTTTCATGAATGGAGCAACTGGACATAAAACTTTTTTTGCAGTTGGAAGGTATTACGATATTGGAAGAACAGCGACAATAACTTCTTTTACAGCAAATTGGAATGATAGGTGGAAATCCTTCGAAAAACCTGGCGATGGAAAAACTCCCAAAATTAATTCAAATGCTACAACAAATGGAAAATTTGCAACTTCTAGGTGGTTATATGATAGTGATTGGTTTAGGATCAAAAATTTAACACTTGGGTATTTTGTGCCTAATAAGGTTATCAACCGAATAGGAATAAAGTCCTTAAGAATTTATGCTACTGCGGATAACTTGATATTATTTTCTAAGTATCCAGGATATAATCCTGAGGGAGTTTCAATAAACGGAGAGAATGTAAATAATGGAGCAGGGTATGATTATACTTCATATCCATTGTCTAGAAGAATTATTTTTGGATTGAATGTGAATTTTTAAATAAAAAATAAGATGAAATTATATATACTATTAATTACAATTTTAGTTGGGGGTATAACCCAGGCATGTAGCGAAGATTTTCTGGAGTTGGATCCAATTGATCAAAGCAGTATAACACAGTTTTTTAAATCAGATTCAGATTTTGAAGCAGCAATCATCGGATTATATAGTAATTTCAGGAATGCAACTGTAATGCCGCCTATGATGACTGAATATAGAGCAGATAATTTTACTCATAATGAATACTTTGGTTACGAGTTAGCTGAAAATGATTTATCTCCTAATATTGGGTTAGAATTTTGGGATTTATATAGATCATTAGTTTATCCATCAAATTTAATAATTGAAAAAATACTTGCTAATGAGAATCTATCTCAAGAAACTGCTGATAGAATAATAGGGGAAGCTTTATTTTTTAGAGGTTTTGCATATTATTGGTTAAGTTTAATGTTCGATGGAGTTCCACTTGTGACAAAAACTATTTCCACTGAAGAAGCTCTATTAATGAAAAGTGCAACACAAGATGATGTATGGATTCAGGTTATAGAGGATTTTAAGGTGGCGGCAAAATTATTGCCAGATACTCCATCGGAATATGGCAGAATAGATAAATTTGATGCAATGGGTTATGAAGCAAAAGCTATGCTTCAGAAAAATTTATGGAATGAAGCAAGTATAGTTCTTAAGGATATATTCGATAATAGTGGTCATTCACTTGAGCCTATTTGGTCAGATCTTTGGAGTAATGAAACACAAAGAACTTCCAATGAGATTATGGTTTCAAGTATTTGGAGTGATCTAATTCCAAATAATAGGTTTGGTCAAAATTTCATCTATGTACCTAACTCCGGTCCATTAGGACAAGGTAATTTTACATATAAACCAGGTCTAGTAAATTCTTTTGAAGCAAGTGATATCAGAAAAGATTCAACAGTAGGTTTGGCTTTTGACGGCAGAAGTTTAAATAATAAATATGACTTTGGCCGGATTGAGAATAATTGGACTATGGATATTGTTATGTTAAGGTTTACTGATATTGTATTAATGTATGCTGAGGCTATCTCAATGTCGGCAGGTAGTGTGCAACAGTTATCACTTGATTTAATAAATATGGTAAGGATTAGAGCAGGATTGGATTCATTGGTCTTAGATGATGTTGTAAACATTGAGTCCTTTATTGAAGTTGTATTGGCAGAAAGAAGAGCTGAATTTCTTTTCGAGGGTTCCAGATATGGAGATCTTAGACGACACAATTTATTGCTAGAAAAGCTAGGTGCAATTGGATATGATTTTGATGAAAGTTATCTGTATTTACCCATTCCTCAAGTGGAAATTGATAAAATGCCTAATTTAAAATAGACAACAAATAGTTGAAAATTATTTCAAAAGAAGTATATGTATTAGTAATCTTGAAAATAATTTTTTCTTTTAAGTATAAAAAATATAATTAAAAATTGTCTATTTCAATAAAATTAGATTTAACAATATCAGTTATGAATAATTCTTTTATATTATTTATTATATTATATGTTTTTTTAAATCAAAACAAGGTCCTAGCTCAAAATATTGCAACATTTGGTAAAGAAATGCCTATAATCAAAGAAATGAATATTGGTCCAAGTTCAGATGCAGCAATAATAGACAATATTTTGTGTGTAGTTGGGAGTGGATCAATTTATGTTTTTGATATTTCTGAGGCCAGAAACCCTGTATTACTTGATAGTCTAAATAACTTAGGCAATGTTCGACAAGTTGAAATTGAAAATGGTTATGCTTTTGTTACTGCTAGGGAAGAAGGTTTATATATAATAAATATTGAAGACCCCAGTAATATTCTTTTGGTTTCTCATTATGATACACTTGAGTTGGGAACGGGTATAGCCGTTTCAGGATCTGTAGCTGCCGTTGCTAACAGGCAGTATGGAGTTGAGTTGATTGATGTTTCAAATAAAAGGGAACCTCGGTTTTTAGGAGCAATTAGAACCGGAGAAGCTCAATCAGTGTTTTTAAAAGATACTTTTTTATTTGTTGGAAATTGGGGTGAACAAAGTATCTCAATTTGTAATATTTCAGATCCTTCAAAACCTAAAATTATTTCAGAGATACCTCTTGATGGTTTTGGAGATGGAGTTTTTGTTAAAGGGAATTTGTGTTTTGCTGCAACAGGACATCATGCTAGAGGGTATAAGAAGTATTTGGACGAAACTGATCCAGCTTTTGGTAAAGGGCATGGTTTACAGATAATTGATATTTCTAATCCTTATTTTCCAAAGATGTTGTCCATACTGAAACTTCCAACGCAATTTCAAAGACATTTGGATATGTGGGATGTTCAAGTTTCGGGTGATTTTGCATTTGTGGGAGATTCTGAGTCGGGTCTTTTTATTGTTAATATTAAAGATCCTATTAATCCTTTTTTTATTGGTCATAAAAAATTTCCTATGACTATTTTTCAAGAAAATGAGATAGCAGCACCAGTGGGTGGATTTGCGTTAGGAGAAGGATGTATATATATAGCCGGTAAAATAACAGATCTATATTTATTAGAAGCATTGGAGCTTTCCAAGAAGATCGAGAATGAGGCTACGTTGTTTGACGGGGATATTCAATTAAAGACTGATCGAAAGGTGTCACAATCTAATTATTCTCCAGAAGGTCAAGTTCATTCGGCTTTTTTACATACTGAGACTAATAATATATTTTTAGCAGCAGGTTATGGTGGTGTTCATAAAGTTACTCTTTCTCCTAATTTGGAAGGAAAAGAAATTTTGAACACTGGAAATGTGATTTTTGATGTGGCTATTTTGGGTAATAATTTATTTCTGGCTGAAGGAATTGCAGGTTTTTCAATTTGGCAATATAAAGATGAGCTAAAACCAAAATTTTTAGGACGCTATAAACCTAAAAAAGGTGGGGTGTATCAATTGTTGATTAATCCAAATATGAAGAATGCAGTATTACATGTTGGGACGAGTAAAGTAGATATTGTGGATTTTTCTAATCCTATTCAGATTGAAAGCATTAGAGAATTTGAGATGAAAGCACCTTTGTACAGACTCCCAATTTCATATGGATTATTAGAAGATAGTCTCGTATGTTTAAAGTGGCATGGCAAAGGTTTTTTCTTGTTTAATTTGAATGAACCAGATAGTGATAGTTTGATGAAAATTCATGAGCCAGGAGCTCTTATAGATGGTTTAGCTTTTGACAAAAACAAAATTATCATAATTAGTGAAGGTGGATATTACCTTAAATCTTTTACGGATATAGTGTCCGATGATGGTACCATTAATGTTGAAGGTTTAAAACTTTCTGGTAAACCTACTATTTTCAATAATTATTTATATGTTTCAAATAGAATGACTGGAAAAGTATGCTCAGTTAACATATTTGATCCAGCTATTCCAAAAAAAGTATGGGAACATGATTTTAAGGGTAATCCTGGATTAGTGATTGAGGTTCAAGGGCGTGTAATTGTGCCAGCAGGCAGGGAAGGATTATATGTTTTTGATAAAAGGGGTAATCCTTTTTATTCAGAATAGCAATAATTTATAGATTTTGGCTATTCCGATTTTCTATAATTATATTATTGCAATGAGAATTATAGGAGATTAAAAGAGTGGTAATAAAGTAATTAACGAATGCCTTTTAAGTGTCTTATATAAATCTAAATATGGTGTGAAAAAGATAAAATGAATATATTTGTTGAATTTTTTTTATATTATTAATTGTAACGACAGATTCTCGATTTTGAAATCTATGATTTGATTTAGACTCGTTGGTGCCTTAGCTTATTTTTCTTGGATCTATTCTATAAAAAATGGTCAATGAAATAAATTATAAAGATGGATGTTTAATTATAATTAAGTGTATGTTTAATAAAAGTATAATTGTGAGTTGGATATGAATTTTCTTATGGTAGTAATATGCAGAGAAGTAGATGATTTAATCCATGAATATTTATGTTTTTTTATGAATGTATAAATGAATGTGAAGTTTATTTGTTTTAAGATGTATAAATAAGATAGCTATTATTAGTGTACGAGAGAATGAAATACTATTGGCATTCCCAGTCTAGCTTAATTATTATTGTCAATTATAAGTATGTGATTTATTATCTAAATATTTAAACAGTGGTTATAAATATGAAGTATGTGTTTTTTTTAATTATAATTGTTGATAGGTGTTTAAAAATAATAAGAAATAATTCGGTAAGAGTTAAAATACTTAAGTAATTTTTTTGAACATGATAATATTGGATACTTTATTAAGTGGTTGAAAAAAAATCAGATCTCTAATTTTTAGGGTCGATTTTTTTAAAGTTTTCCAAATTAGCTTAATCTAGTGATTAGAATCAAATAAATGAAAGCAAATATATTGCAATTAATTAGGGCTTTGTGTCTTATGGCGCCAGTTTTGTGGAGTTGTAATAATACTGATAATCAGAGTGATTGGCCGAAATACCTCGGTGATGAGGGCCGCAGTCATTACAGTACATTGGATCAAATCAATGTAGAAAATGTAGATCAACTGACCAAGGTTTGGGAATACCGTAGTTTGGATTCGGGTGAAATGCAATGCAATCCCATTGTGGTGCGCGGTGTACTCTATGGACATACAGCCAAAAAGCAGGTCTTTGCCTTAGATGGCAAAACGGGTGAAGAATTATGGCGATTTATTCCACCTGGGGATCAAAATCTCGAACGAAGTAGAGGAGTAACCTATTGGGAAGATGGTGATGATAGAAGGATATTGGCCTCTCATAAATCGTTTTTATATGCATTGGATGCCGATTCGGGCCAACCGATATCTACCTTTGGGGATGGTGGTCGAGTTAGTTTAAAGGCCCATTTACAAGATGCTGATAAGGATTATTTTGTGGTTTCTAGAACACCGGGGACCTTGTATAAAAATTCTATTATCATGCCATTGACTATGCAGGAAAATGCAGGTGGTACGCCGGGCTATATTCGTGCGATTGATGTGAGGGATGGCAGCATAAAATGGACTTTTGAAACCATACCGGAGCCTGGAGAATACGGTTATGAAACTTGGCCAAAGGATTCTTATAAAGAGGGGATTGTAGGTGGTGCCAACAGTTGGGCTGGAATGGCTCTGGATGCAGAGCGCGCCATTGTTTTTGTTCCTACGGGCTCGGCTTCTCCCGATTTTTTTGGTGGCAATCGAAAAGGACAAAATCTTTTTGCCAATTGCTTGTTGGCATTGGATGCCGATACGGGTGAGCGATTGTGGCATTATCAGTTTGTGCATCACGATATATGGGATCGAGATTTGCCTGCACCACCTAGTTTAACCCAAATCCGAAGCGAGGGCCGATTGGTAGATGTGGTTGCCCAGACGACCAAAACGGGCCATGTGTATGTATTCGACAGAGAAACAGGTGAGTCTATGTTTTCTATAGATACCATCGCTGTGCCAGCGTCGCCAGTGGCAGAAGAAGAGGCCTGGCCCGTACAATCACTGCCTGCTTTGCCTAAACCATTTAGTCGACAAACTTTTGAACCATCAGATATCAATCCCTATTCTCCCTATCGCGATTCCTTGTTGGCTGTTTATCAGTCGGCGAATAAAGGTCTGTTTATGCCCCTCAGTAAAACGCCTACCATATTGTTTCCGGGCTGTGATGGAGGAGCGGAATGGGGTGGAACTGCCGTTGATCCCAATGGGGTTTTATATGTCAATTCCAATGAAATGGCTTGGTATTTTACGATAAGTCCCAAAAGGAAAGAAATGGAAAAGACGACCATAGGGGAGTGGGTATATCGCAATAATTGTGCATCCTGTCATCAAAATAATTTGGCTGGATTACCGGATAGCGGATATCCTGCATTAGATGGTTTAAAAGAATCCCATACCGCGTCTGAAATATTAACGATTGTCGAACAGGGTCGAGGGCGAATGCCGGGATTTACCCAATTGAATGACGATGAAAAACAAGCTTTGGTGAAATATCTGATGAAAATACCTGAGGAAGCTTGGCAGCCACCTGTATTGAAAGAGGAAGAATCATTGGTTACTTGGCAATTTGATGGGTATAAGAAATTTTTAGACCAAGAAGGCAATCCAGCTATCAGTCCACCATGGGGGCAGTTGACGGCCATAGATCTTAATACTGGTCATCATTTGTGGCAGATTCCTTTGGGAGAAGATGAGAATCTTCGACAAGAAGGCATTCGTCATACTGGGACAGAAAATTATGGTGGACCAGTGGTTACTCAAGGAGGCGTTTTGTTTATTGCTGCAACTAAAGATCGTCGATTTAGAGCGTTTGATGCGAGTTCTGGAAAATTGTTGTGGGAGACTGAATTACCGGCTGCTGGCTTTGCCACCCCTACAACCTATATGATTGACGGTCGTCAGTATGTAACCATCGCATGTGGAGGAGGTAAATTGGGGACAACAAAGGGGGATTCATTTATTACTTTTGCTTTACAATAGGTTAGTATTTTAATGAACTATTACGGTTGTGTTGAAAAAAGTGTGAATTTGTAGATTTAAAATAAATATTTTTAAAAACGTGTATCGCGCTGAAAACTTTTAAGCGGCAGTTCCCCAAAAAGCTTAGGCATATAAATTATTTTATGTTGTAAACATAAAAACATTGATTCACGAATCATAAATTCTAAAATCCATTTTAATAAAAATCAAGTTTGAATGATTTGCTAAATTGAATAATTATACTTGGGTCTATACCTATTGCCAATTATCTGCACAATGGTTCTTTACGGATATTGAAAAAGGTAAACTATTGTCCCTATATTACAAAACGTATTCCGAGTCCATTATACTTTTCTCCAATCTATCAGAATAGCCATATTATGCTAAAATGTGCCAGCGTGAAGAATTCTAAATGCCGGTGTAGATGTGAGTGAGAGGGCGGTAAAAAATGATGTTTATAAATGTTAATGCCATGGTTAGAAATAGTGTGCTAAGTGCGGTCTTTGTTTTCCTCTATCTCTTCTGCAATGCTCAAGCTTTTAAAGATGTAGCTTTTTATAGCGATGCCTTCCAGACCAAACGATGGTATCGGATTTATCTGCCCAAAAACTATGTTCAAGATACTGACAAGCGATATCCTGTAATCTATTATTTTCACGGATATGGAGGGCGATATAAGTGGGATGAATACTCCGTCGAAGATGATGCTTTTTATCCCGAAAATGGGAGACAATCACCCCCTTATATTATGGAGTGGTCGGATTATGTCCATCAGCACGATGTGATCATCGTAACATGGGATGGATATGAGCCCAATAATCATGCGGGCAAGAATTTTCGAGATAGTTTAACCTATGGCCGAGCCAGACCTTATGACTATGATGTAGCCCATGAAACCAAGAGCCATCACTGGGGTTGGGACTATCGGAAGTATTTTCGCGATTTGGTCAAAGATGTGGATAGTCATTTCAGGACGATTCCCGATCGCCAGTATCGAGCCATCACTGGATTGAGCATGGGTGGTCAAACGGCTTATTACATAGCGGGACAAAGTAAAGACTTGGTCAGTTCGGTGAGTGCCTTTGACCCAGCGGATAATATTGCGATGATGGGACCCAAGGGTAGACAGGTAGCTCTTCCTGTATTGGAAATGTTTAGGTCGTTGAAGGGCTTAAATATCAGATTGACAATGACAGATGGAGATTGGCTGAAGTACAATGACTGGAAAATGAATCGGAAATTTCAAACTGCCTTTGCTGAAAAATTTAGTTTTCATATGGCAGACTATCCCAATCATTGGGCCGCAGACATTCCAGAACAGTTGGATTTTCATATGAAGCATTTTGAGCTAGCCGCGCCTACTCCATTAGAGTGGAATCATATTTCTCCCTTTCCATCCTTTACCGTTTTTGATTATGAGGTGGCTGTCGAAAGTAGTCAGCCTCCTATTGTTTTAATGGAAAAGTTGGCGTCGGAGGTATTGAAAATTAGGAGCAAGACTTTTATTCCAGATGGGCCTATTATTATTGATGATAAAGTTGCCATTACTAGTCCTGAAGATTACAATGCCCAGGATATAATTGAAGTCATTGATTATAATATTTCATCTGAAAAAATATCAACGAAAAGGCAAGTGGTTTCAGGAAAGGGGAGATTAAGGTTGGACTTGGATGGTGGCGGTCATATACTGGGATTGAATAATCGCGGTGCAGATAAAAAAGCCAAGTTGCAACTGGTCAATAATCACGATCAAACCTATTTCTATTTTGAGGAAGGCGTCCAAAATAACTTTGATTTAAAATTACTGAATTTAGGTTTGAAAACAGCCAAAGATGTGGTGATTCAAGCCTCTTCAAAGGATGAAAACATTGAATTTACTAAAAAGGAAGTTTCGGTGAAAACATTGAAATCAAAGGGAATTGTCGACTTAAACAATGTCTTTGAGTTTTCACTTCGCAGCTATGTCGATACAACGTATATGAGTAGCATTGATTTTACCATTCTGATGAAAGGAGAAGAGATAGGACAACATAAAATATTTTTTCATCCCACTCCTCGATCACCTTATGTATCCGAAAGTGATGTTTTGATATTGGATGGAAGAACGGTGGAGGAAGTGCCCATTTATATTCAAGGGCCTAATGAAATCAGATATAAAACCATCACTGGAGGGCGAGGTAATGGCAATGGGGTGTTGGAAGCAGGTGAAGAAGCATTGATTTATATTAAACTGCCACAGGGTATGGGCCCAAACGATGTCAATACCTATCACAGAAGTCAATTGTTGAATGTTCGTGACTATCCCTACCTCGGTATTAAGTCATTGGATTATGCAGAAAAACTCAGTCAAGCTGGAGCGACCAGTGTAGCGACCGTCATTTCTTTGGGAAAAAATATTTCGAAAGATCAAGTTGTAGACCTGTGGTTTAAGGTGGAAAGTTTATACAACGACAAGGCTGATCCAACCTCAAATGCTACCATTTATGCGCAGAAGGATGATTATCGCAAAGTGAAGTTATCGGTGGAGAAATAAAAAGATGATTACTCCATGAATACTCAAACATGGACGATATAATTTGATCTTGTTTTATCCATTGATTCGATACGACCATTTTAATTTCACAGTAAAGGGGCGACTATTTGAATTTTTTTTATTCAAGTATGTGTAAGCGACCAAGCAACTACGTATAAAAATTACAATGGTGATTCTCCAGGCAAAAGTTCATAAATGCGATTCA
>NZ_JAJQYA010000053.1 GCF_021729155.1 Membranihabitans marinus
CTCAATGCAGCACCTTCGATTGCCCTCAGCGTAGCACATCAAAGATCGATTCACGACCTTTGATCCTTTGGATTTCTCTCGTTCACACCCACGACACAATGGTCCACCCACCCGGAGCACAGTGGCTCCGGTTCCCTCAAGACAATTATATTAATACTGTGCCAAGTACTTAAACCTGTCAATATAAATACTATCTCGTCGCAGCACAGTGGCTGGCCACCCATCCGAGGTACAGAGACCTCGGCTCCCTCATCCAATCCATATTTAATGGATTGGGTACTTCGTACTATATTCGGTCGTTCTCATCGTAGACCGATTTACGGTCTTTCCCTACCCACCCACGACACAGTGGTCATGGCTCCTTCATCAGTTGAACATTTAGTTCATCTGGTTACTCTTTGAGCAACTTTATTCAGTCGTGTACTTCATTCGTTCACACCCGAGGGATGGAACCCTCGGTTCCTTCATCCAATTGATATTTAATCAATTGGGTTACTCTTCGAGTAACTACATTCAGTCATCTTCAAGACTTTGTTTCTAAAGGAAAATCACTAGGATTCTACGACAACACAAAAGACAATTACCGCTGCATTATGATTTGACAACCGATCGATTAATGCAGCAACATAAATCCTAAAAATCTATTTTTCCAATTTGATCAAAGAGTCCGAATAACCAAATTTCTCATAGGTCTTCATCAGACCGTCATAAGCCTCAGGTGGATCTCCAATAAATAAAATTTTATTGGGAAAATGACAGGTCAAAACCTCGGGAATATCAGTAATTTTTAGACAATTCAGCATTTCCAAGGCAGGCCCACGTCCATTAGGCTCACCTTTTACATCTTGACTAGCAGGTAAATTCTCTAGGGCTAGAGAATTTACACGCCCATCTAAGAGTGCTGCATAGGCTGCCACAACAGCCATTTCCCCAGAAGCCGCAATATGAATTTCATCGGGATCCACCCCTTTTAATGAACGAAGGTAGTCCAAGCAGCGCAACACATCATACACTCGCATAGAAGCAATCGTCCTACCCAACCAAGCTGCAGACCTGCGAATATGCCATTGTTGATCATCAGCCCATCCTGTCTCACCAATACCTCTTGCATTGAAATAAGCCACATTGGCATCCTTATTTCGTCCGACCAACAAATGACTAGAAGCCCACTTGCCCTGATTGGGACTATTGAGCACCAATATCACAGGAGCTAATTCCTCTTTGGGATAGGCCGTTCTGCGAAGATCAACTTTCAACCTCCACCCCTGCTCCGGAACGAAACTATAGATTTCTCGCCCATACTTTGAAAAATTTCTGGTAGAAAATTCTTTTCTTCCTTCCATTGCACACGGATTTGGAGGAAATGCAGCAAAAGTCTGAGCAATCAATTCACCCTTTATGCTGTCGCGATATTTAAATAATTCATCTGGATTTGCCCAATCCACCTTCTCAGCTTTGGGCACAAAGGTTTCTTGAATGGTTAATGTCCTATCGTTTTTAGGCTGGCCATCCACGTACACCGCCAAATCGCGATCAGACCATTTCTTTGAAATATCCAACGCTCCAATCTCTTCTGGCGATACTTTTTTTCCGGTCAACTCCCGCAGAAAAAAAGAAAGAATAGGAGATCTCATCTCTTCGTTCTCGCCATAGCTATGCCCCCCAGGTGCCTCCATCATAGATATATTTTCCTCCGCATTGTAAAACCCATATATTTTAGACACCTTTTCATATAATGTCCTCACACTTTCAATAGAATAATAACCGTCGTGTCGAGTTTGAGCGATAACAAATGGACGCGGTGCTATCAACCCGCCTATATCCGAAAAATCCCATTGATAGGTATTAATAGGCATCATACAATCACAATGATCATCAATGGTGTTTTGACAAATCTGCCCCTCCAAAGAACCTGCACCCGCTACGGCAACGGCTGCCATTATTCTATCATCCACAGCAGGCAAGTACCAACTTTGTGACCCACCTCCAGATATTCCGGTCACCCCAATCTTGGAATCATCCACCTCTTTCAAACTGGACAATAAATCAATCCCTCTCATCCCATTCCACACTTCTACTCCTGCAGGATTATACCCACGGCTATACCATTGAAACCACCCATTCTCATAAGCTCCCAAATGTTCACCTCTCACTTCTCCCCGCTGAAGTGTCTCTATAATCAAACAAACAAATCCTTGATCTGCTAAGGCTCTAGCATGAGATTGATAATGATGTTTTTGAGTATGAGCATGGCCACATACATATAAAACCGCAGGAGCCGCTTCCTTCAAATTTTTCGGAATATATAAATTGGCAGGAACATACAAATCATCGGTTGACTCGTAATACAATTTAACTATATCAAAATTTTCCTCACTTATGGTATCCACTCGAACTACATGCGGCTGTATTCTCGGCTCAAATATCGGATAAGAAGACAAACCCAACATATCGACCAATTGTCTTCTTTTCAGCGCCTTCACATCTTCCCAATCAGATAAATTATTGATACTATCCAATGATTGAGCGGTCAACTCAACGGCTACTCGATTCAAATAATAATGAATATTATTGGGCTGATCCATTGGACCAATCAATGTACTCTCTACATTTTGTGCAATACTGATGATGGGAAATAATAAAATGGCGTAGATGTATTTCATTTTCTTATTTTTCAATTCCAAACCAATGAATGGCATTGTGGTAAAATATTTTGTCCACTACTGAAGCTGGCAGCTTCAATCCTTGAAAAGGACTATCTATTAAATCACTTTCCATATCATCATCTGTTGTAAAATACTGCCAATCACGACGCCAATTTTCATCCATACCGCTGTACAAATCTTCTTGACTACCTTTTCCACCGTCACCCAAATCCGTGGCATACAATATCCGATCTTGATAAGCCATAAAGAAATCCCTCACTTTCTCTCTGTTTTCAGCCGTCTGATAAAAAATCTGGCCCATTCGTGCAGCTAAACCCACAGCCATATTGGGAAATCTATCTAAGGTTTTGGCCAACTCATCAACACTCCATTCAAGACTCCCCATATGGGCGCCGACAAACCTAAGGTCGGGATTTTTCTCCAGCATGCGATCTCTTGCCGATATTTGATCTTCATAACTGGGCAAATCTGGAAATTGATACATATGATATTCAGGGTGTTTTTTAAAGTATTTTTTATCGTTGTTTGTCGTCATTTCCTCAAGCGGCAACCAACAGTTTTTGGGTTCCCCCAAATGCCCCAATAGGGTTTTTCCTTGATCTTTAATAAATTTAAATATTGGATCAAACTTAGCATCATCAATCATAAACATTTTTCCCGCCCCATCTTTTGCCACCATGCCGATATTCTTCCAAACTTTCACCCCAACAACTCCTTCCTGGAAACAACTATCCAACCATTGGATTACATTATTCTGCCAGTTTTCATCCTCCCAATCTTCCACAGAAAAAGAAGTAATAGTTGCTACTTTATTGGGAAACATTTCCTGCTGTAATTGACCATAGGTATATTTTCGATGGACTTCATCCCACCCGTTTTTTGTCTCGAGAGAGACATTGACAATTTGAAAATTATCTTTTCCTGCTTTTTCCATAAAATCTCTGCGATCCGTCACCAAGTGAACATGACTATCGATTTTTTTAACTTTTGAATAATCATCAAGAGAATAATAATTCTCACCTTCCTGACAATTCATCAACATAAAAAACAAGATTACAATTGGAAAAATTTTCATAGCAAATAAGTTTTAGCAAGGTTATAGTCTAATATTTGATCATAAAAATAAGAAAATAAAAGCAAAATCCATATATTGCAAACGAAATAAAAGACCAACTCCAAAAAATCATCAATTTTCTAAGAAAAAGATCAAACAATGAATACAAAGTCAATAAAGTCTATTTTATGGTTAGGCTACTTCAATCTAGTCTTTCTCGCCACTGGATTTACTACAGAATTATCCCGTTTAGGATTAAATGTCATTCCCTATCCTCAAGAAGTTATTGTAGACGGAGAAGCATTTTATTTTAATCAGACCAACATATTTATATCCAATAAATATAGTGAAGAAGTAGAATTTACCATTCGAGAATTGGTTTTGGATTTAAAATCAGAATATGGAATTGATCTTACAACCACTACTTCGAAAGGAAAAAGCAATATAGTGTTCCAGCTAAATCCTTCATTGAATATCGACAATGACCAAGGCTATACCATTGATGTTTCTAAAAATAAAATCACCGTCGAAGCCATTTCTTCTGTCGGATTATTCCATGCAAGCCAGACCATACTCCAACTCATTATCAAAGGTAAGACTCCATATATTCCCGGCATGCAAATCGCAGATTGGCCCGACATCTTAGAAAGAGCTGTCCATTACGACACCAAACACCATCAGGATAAAAAATCTTACGTCAAAAAATTTATCCGAGATATGGCTAGGTACAAAATCAATATGATCGTATGGGAATGGGAGGACAAGCTAGCCTATGAATCTCATCCCGACATTGGAGCTCCAGGAGCATTCACCATAGAAGAGATGAAGGAATTTACAGCATATGCCCGACAATACCATATCCAATTAGTCCCTCTCGTTCAAGGATTGGGGCATGTCAGCTTTATTCTAAAATGGCCTCAATACCACCATTTACGGGAAGTAGATGACTCGGCCTGGGAATTTTGCCCCCTTAAAGAAGGCACCTATGATTTACTCTTTGCCTTATGGAAAGAGGCTATAGAAGCTACTCCGGGATCAGAATACATCCACATAGGCAGTGACGAAACCTACGAACTGGCCCATTGCCATGAATGCAAAGATTTGGCAAACGAAATTGGAGCCAGCGGGGTATATCATCTTTTTGTTGAAAAAGCCAATGAATTTCTCCAAAAACTAGGTCGAAAAGTCATGGTATGGGAAAGGCCAATGGGATGGGAAATGAGTACCAGCCCCATTACAACAGGGACTCCAGATTCAACTATCATCCTCACCGAAAGCTATGAGTATGAAGATCCTGACTTCACCTATGCCAAAAAAGCCAAAGAATTGGGATTCACCATTTTTGCCTACGACCCCAATCCGGGAATTGAAATGGGATTTTTGCCCTACTTCTATAGCGAAAGAGATGGAATAAATCAAAATGGCAGTCTGCAAAATTCTTACGATTTCTTAAAAGCAACCAGCCAATCTGGTCTATTTGACGGGATGATCAACACCTCATGGGATGATTCTGGGCATCACAATCAAACATGGATGTTGAGTTTCGTTACCTCAGCTGCATTTTCATGGAATGGCAGCAAACCAGATCTTGAGGAATTCACTACATCATTTTTTCAAAACTATTATGGCGACAATTCTACTGACCTAATAGAACTCTTCCAATTACTCAATGAAGGGGCTTACTATTATATGTCTACATTTGAACGCAAGGTCTGGCATTGGGGCGATGTCGGAAAGACTCATTTACCCGACCTTCCAAGGGGAGAAAATATAGAATACGATCCTTATTGGAATCGAGAATACAAGGATTTAATCGTTTATTCGAGAAGAACAGAAAAGAAGATGTATCGTGCCATACAGATCATCAACAACAATCTAGCAGAGGATATTGACAATGCTTATGACCTCAGAGTTTTTAAAACCGTAGCCGAAGTCATTAGAAATACAGCCCTAACAGTAAAAGACCTTTCCAGTTTAGAATTCGTGATTCGAGATGCGCACAGAAGCCACTATGTTAGTCACCAACAATCGCTTAACCTCTTGAACAAAGCACGACAGATAACCTCTTCCATCTTGGAAAGGAAAGAATCTACCTTTGCCAACATGGTTTCAGTATGGGAAGAAACCCAATTTCCAAAAGGATATTCTACTCCGGATAAAAAATATTTTTTCCAACAAGACCGCGCTCGACATTTTGCCAACAGAACAGCAGACTTGCGATACTGGATACACGACGAAGACTTGCTGGGGATAGAACACTACACACAAGAATTGGATAAATATATTGACTTTTATAAAAACACATATTTACATTAAATAGTAAAACCAATCGTGCAATGATGAAGTAACGAAAATATTATTGTCATGAATAGAATCAATCAGACATCATGTCTATCCATTTCTATAAATATATCAATGGTTCAAATTAATGGATTAAAAGCCCAATACCATTAAAAAAGAATATTCATCCAGAATTTTTGATCACAATTTCAGCTCCCCCTTCATTTTAACATGAAGGGGCTTTTTTTTTGATATAAGACAATCATTAGGTTAATATGAATTGCGATTATCCTCGTTGGTTATCTAAATAATAAGAATTACATGGACTAGAAAACACTAGTCCATGTAATTAGAAGTATAATTTAGGATAACGTCAAAAAGAAATGACCTTAAATGAATGAATAGATATCAGTGGCTATAGATTAAACCTACTAGGCAACGATGACTTTTACTCCGGCTCCTTCCAATTTTAATTTTGCTTCAGTAGATATATTTTTATCGGTAACCACCACATCAATTTTCGATATTGGAGCTATAAATGCAAAACCTCTCTTCTCAAACTTACTTGAATCACAAACGACGATGACCTCTTTGGATATCTCTATCATTATTTGATTCAAATGAGCTTCCTCTATACTAGGAGTGGATATCCCATGGGTAATATCAAATCCATCAACTCCGAGAAACAACTTGTCGCAAAAGTAATTTCTAAAACCTTTTTCGGCTAGGATACCCACCAATGACAAAGAGTTTTTCCGAAGACTTCCTCCAGGCACGATTACATTAACCTTACTTTTCACCAAATGAGTAGCGATATTCAAGGCGTTGGTGATCACGGTCAATTCATTGTGATTCATTAAGTTTTTTGCCACTTCAAAAGTCGTTGATCCCGAGTCTAGGATAACGGTATTACCTTCAGAAATAAGTTCGGCACATTTTTTACCGATATCCATTTTCTCTTGAAGATTTTGTTTCTGCTTATCCGACAAAGGATAGTCTAAGCCCACGTAACTTTGCTTCACCTTCATAGCACCACCTCGGGCTCGAAGTAACATATTTTTCTTTTCAAGTTGTGCTAAATCATTACGCACTGTTACTTCACTTACCCCAAACAGACCACTAAGATCT
The DNA here is from genome assembly GCF_021729155.1 of Membranihabitans marinus. Lineage (GTDB taxonomy): Bacteria > Bacteroidota > Bacteroidia > Chitinophagales > Saprospiraceae > Membranihabitans > Membranihabitans marinus. The sequence goes on from NZ_JAJQYA010000053.1 coordinate 7,129, forward strand.
GTTACACTAACTTGACCTTCTTTATTCAACTTGTCCAAAATGGCTATTCTTCGACTTACCGTTGACTTATTCTCTTTTGAGCCCATTCCTAAACGTTTAATTTAATATCTAATCCCCAAACTTATACCTTTTTCAAACAATTGAATGAAAAAACTAGTAAAAGCTTGCGATAATAATAGATTGAAAAATCATCACATCAATTATCATGCAAAAGATAGATAGAATAATTCTCAATTAAAAACATAAGGAGTATTTTTATTTTTTTACTTTCGTTTGCCTATCTTTGATACTATTATCTTTCGATAGGTTATTATATTACTAAAAACCCTAAATGATTTTTCTGAATGAAGGTATTGGTTATTGGAGAATTAAATGTAGATATTATTTTAGATGATTTTTCAGATTCCCCTCAAATTGGAAGGGAAGTTTTGGCAGAGAAAATGAATATCACTCTAGGTAGTTCTTCCGCCATCTTCGCTTCCAATCTATCCAATCTCGGCAATCATGTAGACTTCATGGGTGGAATTGGAAATGACTACTTTGCAGAAGTAATTCTTAAGTCCTTTGCCAAACACAAAGTTCGGACCCAGCTTTTGACAAGATTCCCCAATCATCCTACAGGTGCGACATTTGTACTCAATGCAGGAGAAGACAGAGCCAATGTAACTCATCTCGGAGCCATGGCTCATTTTTCCATAGAACAAATCGACCTAAATCAGCTTAATCAATATCAGCACTTACATATTTCTTCTTACTTTTTCCAACCCAAATTAAAAAAAGATATATCCACCTTATTCAGATTAGCCAAGAATGGAGGTCTAACTACTTCCTTTGATATGCAGTGGGATCCGCTTGAACATTGGGACATCGATTTATCCGAAATTCTACCCTATGTTGATATTTTCTTTCCCAACGAAGCAGAACTAATAAACGCGACCCATTCCCAATCACTTGAAGAGGCCATTAACCATTTGAGACATATAAATTATCATATATGTGCTGTTAAACAAGGAAACAAAGGTTCCACCTTACTACACAACCAAAGCTCAAATCACCATCCAGGATTTCTAAATGCCGATGTTGTGGATGCTATTGGAGCAGGGGACAGTTTCAATGCTGGTTTTATACACCAATTTATTCGTCGACACCCCCTAGATAAATGTCAAGACTATGCCAGCTTGGTTGCCGCCATTTCGACCACCCAAATTGGAGGAACTCGAGCTTTGGAAGATCGCCAATATAGAGAAGAAAAAGCGATAGCTCAATTTGGAAAAGCTCTCTCTTAATATATAATACGAATTACATTTATAATTAACGGTAATCTTTCGATTTATTAGAAGTTTTACTTCGTTTAAAATACTCGCCGTAGCTACGGCTATGCTGGCAATCCCTCCCAAAACACGGAGGTTTTGGCTCCTTCATCATTGACCGATTTACGGTCTTTCCCTACCCACCCACGACACAGCGGTCGTGGCTCCCTCATCGTAGACCTATTTAAGGTCTACGGTTCTTCGAACTACATTCGGTCGTGAGCTTCATTCAGTCGTAGCCTCGTCAAACGGCCAACCCTCCCGTGAGACTGAGCTCACGGCTCCCTCGCTGAAAGTCGATTTACGACTTTCAATGCTACGCATCCTGCTCAGTTGTCTCGAAATCTTTTCCGTCATTATAAAATGTAATTCGTATAATTCAGCCTACTATAAAACCCCACCTTATACAACCCTGCACATTATAACCCTGTACATTATAACCCTGTACATTATAACCCTGTAAATACCATTCTGCAAACCCAACAAAACCACCTTTCATTAAGTTTCGAAATAAATATTATCTCATAAATTTATCTTTCATTTAATTATTTTATTACTTTTGCAAAGTTATTATTAACTTGCTTTTACTAACTAATTCTATAGTTAGGTAAAATTACATAACTAGATGAAACTTCAAGAAAAACTATTCGAATGCCAACAAAAGGGAAAAGCATTACTTGCTTGTAATTTTTATAATTTTGAAACCCTTAAATCAATTTTATTAGCTGCAAAAAAAACCAAACAACCCATAATCTTACAAGCCACCAAATCTACAATAGACTATATGGGATTGGCTATGACCGTAAAAATGGCAAAAACTGGACTAGAACAATATGAAGTAGAGGGTTGGTTACATCTCGATCATTGCACCACGATTGAACTCATTACCGCAGCTCTTGGCGCGGGATTTGATTCTGTTATGATAGATGCCAGCGAACAACCACTGGATTTCAATCTCAAAATAACCAGAAAAGTAGTAGAACTGGCGAAAAAATACAATGCCAATGTGGAGGCTGAATTGGGTTATATTGCCAAACTAGGTCAATCCCATGAATCTGCGGGATTTACCAAACCTGAAGAAGCAAGAAAATTTGTAGACAGTACAGGTATAGACGCATTAGCGGTAGCCATCGGTTCTGCTCATGGATTTTACAAACAAACCCCCAAACTAGATCTTGACAGACTTTCAGAAATCCGTCAAGCTACCGAAGCATTTCTTGTATTGCATGGATCTTCAGGCATTCCACACCAACAGTTAACAGAGGCTGTATCGAGAGGAATTTGCAAAATCAACCTAGCAACAGAAATAAAGAATATTTTCATGCAATCCTTATCTGACCGCCTCCACCATACCGACGAAATAGATTTGCGCAAGGTATTTCCCCATGCTACAGAATCTGCTTCCAGCCTCATTCAAGAAAAATTAAATTGTATCAAGTCCTAGCACGAAAGAGATCTATACTTATATAGATTAAACTTGAACGAATATCACATTCCGTCACAAAACTGTAATAGAAATCATAAAAACCCATGATCTGCAATCCCATTGAAGGGTAATACGAATTACATTTATAATCAACACCTACCTTCCAAAATAAAATCACAAATAGTTCTAAAAAATGAAATAATATTATTAAACATCCAGTGTTTGACCATTCAACATTATCAATCTTTTGAACGTTTAATCAGTCTATGCACAGGACCAGATACATTAGCCAAATTGAGTGTTCTAAAACTAACATCAAATTCACTTTTAGTTAAATCAATATTTACTTCACTTACAACATTCATCCATTGACTAATGCTATCCACCTTGATTTGATATGACTTAAAATTGGGCGTATTAGAGTGCAATTTTATCTTAGCTATGTTATCCTTTATAAAAACTTTAGAGGCAATTGTATTTGGCGTCCATTCGATAGCATTACGATTTTTCTCTCTGACCATAAACTCTGGTTGATTGTATGCCCAGTGTGGATGATCTTCCCACATCCAAACATGATTATCAAAATAATCATCTTCATATACAATTAATTTCGAATCAAAATATGGCCAACTTAAAAACATGTTATTATTTATATGATATTCTACCCAAGTGTAGGTCCGAGCAAAACTTTCCTTTGACCGCTCAAACTCAGGATCATAATCCATTTTAACTCTATCTATTCCTTTAATTAAATCTATATCAGCAGCTTTATTTTTCAAATACTCATCTCGTACTTCCAATACAGATAAAGGAATTCCATTTTTTTCAAAATAGTGATTGTATTTAGCATCCAACAAAACCCACTTTCCCATAGAATTAACCCATGTTTCATTAATACCATGATGTTGATCGATAACACCAGAAACACCTGGTCCAGTACCCAAAGGTCGGCTCACATATCCATAGGCGTTAAAAATTGCATTCTGAACCTTCATAAAATGACCACAATGAAATCCAACACCTTCCAATGCGGCATCTAGAATTCCTTCTACATAACCATTTCCCGGATAAGGATCACCATCGTTATCGATAGAAATCGTCTGATGTATCCATTCTTTAATCATAAGTATTCTTAAAAATTCATCCTCCCCTCCCTCAAAAATAGTATCTAATTGATACTTATCAATTAAGTTTTGAAACTTTGGCTGAGTTAGATCTTCATAAGAATTAAACACAGTATTCTCTCTAAATTCTACATTATCAAGTTCAATTATTTCAAATCTCTCATCTTTACATCCAAGGACTACAAAAACAACCATTGGAAACCAGTATATACATTTCAGCAACATCATATAATTTAATTAAAATCAAGGACATAACCTCCGTGGAGTTAAAATTCTTCATTCATTCTCAGAGCTAAACTAAAAAAACACTCACGATGGATAGATTAATTAGATTTATTTTCAAGTAAAACTAGATTTGTCGTAGATTTCTGCCAATTCTGATAGACCTTTCTATACTTCTGCCCCAAAGACATCGCATATGATCCTATCAATAGATCAACATCTCCATCTCCATCTATATCACCATCCTCCATCACCATCCATCGACCATCGGCTGAATTGGAAAATGTATGTGCATTAAAATTTAATGAATCGGAATCTATATTTTCAAGATAAACAAAGCCCTCATTAGGGGCCACGGCATATTCAGGAAAAAAAGAAATTACAGCCAAATCAAAATCACCATCTAAATCAAAATCGTTTACTATTAACTTTGTCGCACCGTAAATTGGGTAAAACCATGTTTCATTATATTCATCATTTCCTAAATTGAGAAACAGTCTGACTCCATGAAAGTTCTTTGCCATAACAGAGATATCACCATTATCTCCATTTGAAAGAAAAATATCCAAGTTGCCATCTCCATTATAATCAACCAATTCAAACCAACTAGAACCAAATTCAGGTGGCAATTGAATTACTTGTTTTTTTTCAAATTTCAAATCTCCTTTATTGTACAGTATATAAATACCCTCATTACCTTGAGATGCCAAAACAACAACATCTGTTCTTCCATCTCCATTCATATCCTCAACCTCTATTTTGGTAGTTCCTGGCACATCGAGCAACCCGATTTTTTTATATTCTTCTCCCTCTTTTACAAAAAGGGACAATTTCCCAGTTTGATTTCCAAACTCGCATATTATAAATTCCTCCAATCCATTTTGATCTAGATCTACTATTTCGAACGATACTGGACGATGTAAGTTCTTAGCTATGGTTTGGACACCTTCCTCATCTATTCTATATAAAACACCATTCGCATTATCACTTGGCATTAATTCACCAATTTCAAGAATATAACTTACCCCTTTGAAAAACAAAGAAGACACAACTGGAGAATTAAAATTTATGATTTCATTTTTTGATTTTAAGGCTAATCCTGTCGGCCACGAAGCTACCATTTTACGATTTCCATCCCCAATTAGAAATGTTTTAGAAATACTATCAAAATCTATACTTGAAACCAAGGAAATTCCGGGATCCCCATCTAAATTTATGCTCTTTGGTATAAATTGATCAAGATTTAATGTTCGCTGTACCCTAGAGCTATCTGATATTACAATGGGAGGTGCTAAATCCATAATATATTGACGTAGTCTATTCCAAGAAACACTATCAATATCAGATGAAGACAACTGTTTATTCTTTTGTTCATAAATATCGCTATTAACAAAAAAATTAAATTCTTTATCTGGTGCCTCAAATTCATACCCCAATCTATATGCCATATTAGGCAAAACATGATGATCCCAAATATATTGGGTAAGACGAGTAGGGTCAGGTGCTAGGTGACAACTTCCGCAATAATCGTTAAAAACCAATTGGTTAGTATTTCTACTCTGGCTGCTTTGACAATTATAAATAAAGATCAACCCAATTACGATCAACGTCACATAAACATACTTATTTACATTCCCTTGTTCCACCCGATAAAACATTTTGTTAGCAAATCACCTATATTTTAAAAAAAGTATAACTAATTCAAAAAATAAAATTAATAATTCAATTAAAATCCAACCCAAAGTCAACGAACTTTACAAACATCACCCCTTAACTTTAAAAGGTTGATGCCATCTACTCCATTCAGACCAATTACCGTAGGTATTTGATTGGCGTACTCTCACATAATATATTTGACCCAATTCTAGAGAAGACTTACCAGTCAACGACCCTACAAAACTTCCTGAATTGGTATTAATTTCAACCTTCTCTATGATACCTAATTCCTCGGATTGAAAAACTATATCTTCACCCTCACTATCTGAAGCTAATTCAACAACCCATTCAGACAACTCTCCTGCACCACCATAGGGAGTCTTATACAATTTGGGATTGGCTGACGTTACCACAGGTCCAATAGGCTGAGTAGAAATGACAAAATTATCAAACCATCGACCTTGTTTTTTAATCGCACCACTATTCCAGTATGATTCCAAAAAGACTGCATTGATTCCATGTTCAATATAGCTTCCTCTAAAATTTAGTTCTGTATTTACTACTTCCAACCTACCATCGATCCATAGCTCCATGACCCCATCTGAATTGCCTGGAGTATTCAATTTTGCTCTAACCTCAACTGGTATCCAATATCCTGATTCTTTTGTAGAAGTTAATTCAAATTCCGATGACATATTACCCAGCCATATCAGATTATCGAAATCATTATATTTTTTTGTAATAATCGTATCAGCCTGACCTTTTACACCGCTTGCAGGGTCAAGTGAAACATTATCTCTATCACCACTACTCCATAAATGCAAAATCATGGCTTGACTCCAATCCGAAGCAACTATACTGGTAGCTCGTGACACTTTTGCCGGTGCTCCTCTCCATCCCAACTCATGCTTAACATATATTCGCCAGTAAATATCATCAAATGATTCTTCGCTACGAACAGTGTTACTACTATTAGGAAAATCTCCAAAAGCAACCTTTCGATCACCACGACCAGTTACATCACCAGCATTAAAACCAAAATCTGCTGAACCTCCAGACACTCCATATTTCATATTTTTATCGATTCCGCCCCGTTGCTCCATATACAATTTTTCAGTTGAAAAATCATCATACCAAATCACAGCTGTATCATCTTCATGTGGCTGCTCAATATCCATTTCGACAAAATCAATTCTAGGAACCATTGGATCTCCCTCCTTTTTGACTTCATTAGATTCTAGTTCACTCTTTTGACATGCTGCAATCGCAGCAAAACAGAAAAAATAAAAAATAAAACATATATTTATTTTTATAGTATTTAATGGATTCATTATGTATTTTTTAGATCAAAAATTTTTAAGTAACATACTGGCCGAATGAATATTTCAAACCCAGCAAAAAAAACGCCTCATAAAAGACCATTTTATACCAAGTGGATTTTATAATGTCAGTTATGATTTTGAGATGACCGAATAAAGTTGCCCAAAAAGCAACCAACTGTCCTTAATGGACATTTGATGAGGATGACTGAATGAATTGCCAAGCATCCAATCGACTAAATGTCGATATGATACCTTATACGAATTACATTTATAATTAACGGTAATCTTTCGATTTATTTGAAGTTATACATCGTTTAAAATACTCGCCGTAGCTACGGCTATGCTGGCAATCCCTCCCAAAACACGGAGATTTTGGCTCCTTCATCATTGACCGATTTACGGTCAATGGCTCTGCGAGCTTCATTCAGTCGTAGCCTCGTCTAACTCCAAATATTTTCAAAATCTTTTCCGTCATCATAAAATGTAAATCGTATTACACAATATTCGGTCATGTCTCTACATAAATAAATCGAAATATACTCAACGATCATAAATGCATTTGATATTAAAAGCTCAATTATTCAAAAAAACCATTGAATAGAGCTGGATTAAGATCCCGCTCTATTCAATGAATAATAATCGACACAGATAAAAACAATTTTATTTTATCTTCAAACTATCAGAACCTCACCCAATTTATTGATGCTGGTCTTCAATTAATAGCCAGGATTATTCCCTGACTGCCTCATAATAGGGTTGGTTTCCAATTCTTCTGCGGGAATAGGTGCTAATAAGTGAGTAGATACTTCAAATTTAAATTGATTATCATCATTTGGGAATGAAAAATCACTAGCAGTCCAATCTCCCAAATCAATAAAACCAGCCGCATGCCATCGCTTCAAATCAACCCAACGAATCCCTTCCTCACCTGCCAATTCAAGGAATCGTTCGTTCATGATATCTTCCATAGAGATTGAGGCTAAATCAGCTGGGGATATCGATTCAATTCCATCCACAGTAGATTTTCTCGCTCTTTTCCTAACTTCATTTACCTGTATTAAAGCCTTCTCAGAAGCTCCTGTTTGCAAATAAGCCTCAGCCACTGCAAGCTTAACATCCGCAAGACGTAAAATCCTAGGATTTACACCAGATGAGATTCCACAACAACCCCGTCCATCCTTATTATCCAACAAATCTCCACGATCTCCATTTATATATTTTTTAAATTGGTGACCATTAAATCGATCCCACCAAAAATCTCCTATTGTTTCATCTTTTCTAGGATCTAATGGATCAAAAGCATCGATTAATTTTTGTGTTGGCCCCACCGATCCACCTCCCGAAGACGAATTTGACCAATGTTGGGTAAAATAACCATAATAAGCGCCTATTGCTCCATTACTGCCACCATAGTCATTGTCCAACCAAGGGTTTTCCACATAATTAATACTCGCTTGAAATTCAAAAAGAGACTCTGGATTATTCTCTGTTCGATAGTCAAAATTATCACCAAAATGAACTCCGTCTATGGTTGTTATTGATTTATCAATTGACTCAAAAGCTTGTATAGCTCGATTATAATCTCCCTCACGATCACCACCATCGTACTGATCGGCATAATTTGCACGCAATAAATATGCCTTCACTAAAAGACCATAAGAGCTATTTTTAAATATTCTCCCCTTGTTATTTATATCCCATTGTTCAGGTAATAATAAAATGGAAGACTCTAAATCAGCAATGGCAGCATCTAACATTTCAAATCCTTGGCTAGGACCGTGGGTGGATTGCTCTAGTGATTTAATCCATTCTAACACCAGTGGTGCCTTTCTCCAATTCTGCCATAAATTAATATGAGCCCACGCTCTAAAAAAGAGAGCTTCTCCAAGGTTAAAATTTTTCAATTGTGGGTCAACATATACATCAGATGATTTCTCAATATTTTCCAACATAAAATTTGACCTATTGACTATAATAAAGTATCGCTGCCACAACATCGCATTTCTATTATCACTAGGTGAAAGTCCAGCAAAAGCTTCATACGCAGCATTGGAATTCCCACTATTGGTCAGATCATCACCGGGCAACAGCCAATAGGGATGAATAGTAGTACCCCTACCAATTAATCCAGTTCCTAAATTAGCAGAATATATATTTGCTAATTCAGCATACATCCCACCTACTCCTCTTTGAATTTTGTCCTCATTATCAAAGAATGTCTCAGACACCTCATCAACAATAGGAACATCTAAATATTCATCAGTACAAGCAATTACAAAAAGAACAAAGAACGCAAATGACAATTTATTTATATTTCTCATTTTTTTAAAATTTTATATTAAGTCCAGTATAAATCATTCTTGGAGCCGGATTGTTATTATCTTCAGGATCTAGCCCCCCATACCTAGTTTGAGTAAATGTATTCGAAGACCCCACATAAATGCTTAAGTGACTAAAGTAATTAGAAACAGTTTTGTAAAATTTTTCAGGAAAATCGTAACTCAATTTAATATTAGTCAATCTGAAATAACTTGCATCGTCTACAAAGAGATTAGAGAATCTAAAATTATTAGCTGGATCCCCCCATATCTGCCTAGGAAGATCTGTATCTGTATTAGATGGAGTCCAAAAATTGAGAGCTTCACGACTTCTATTTGATCCTATCGCACTTGGATTAGCTAGTGCTCTCACTGGATTGTATTTTTGAACATCGCCCACACCATAAAATACCATATCAAATGAAAATCCTTTATATCCGGCATTAAAATTAAGCCCATAATAAAAGCCAGGTATCACCTTTCCCAAATAAGTTTGATCAAATTGATCTACCTGACCATCCGGTTGAGAATTATAAAATTCAGACTCATTAGCGGGCGATCCATACAAATCCTTAAAATAAAAATCACCTGCAGATACCAAAGCTTCATTGTAAGAAACATCTTTTACGCTACTTATCCAATCAATTGCTTCTTGTTCAGTTTGAAAAGTACCCACATACATAGGACCTCTTATATAACCAATCGACTGACCTTCTTCAACTCTACCACTACTGGTTGATCTTGGAATACCTTCATATAATTTTAAGACCTCGTTCTTTTGAGTAGTTAAATTTCCCCCTACACTATACCATACTTCACCTATTGAGTTAGAATAACTAAGGTTAAGTTCTATTCCTCGATTACTTACATCTCCAACATTAGACTCTGGCCCATTTATTATACCTGAACTTAAAGGAATAGTTACATCTTGTAATAAACCCTCAGTAAGCTTATCGTAATATTCAAACGACATACTTAAAGATTTAAAGAAAACAGCATCAAAACCAATATTGAATGTAGTAGTAGTTTCCCATGACAATGTTGGATTGGAAAGCCCCATAACTACTGCAGACTTATAAATATTTCCATAGCCATCTCCAGTTGTACCCCACACGTGATTAGGTCGTTGATTTACTAAAGATAAATAGGCATTTTTTGTAACTTCATCATTCCCCAACTGACCATATCCAGCTCTTATTTTAAAATCATCAACAAAAGTCAAAGATTTCACAAATGGCTCAGTCGACAGCCTCCACGCAACCGATGCAGCGGGAAAGACACCCCATCGATGATTAGGTGCAAAACTAGAAGAACCATCTCTTCTAATTGAAAAATCAAGATAGTATTTAGACGCATAATTATAACCTGCTCTTAAAAAGGTTCCAAATCTAGAAGAGACCTCCCGTCGATTAAATACACTATTGGTACTTCCAGAGCCGAAAATAATTTTTTCAGGATCAGTATTTGAAATGTTTTCAGAATACATCTCCCTATATTCATACTTATGTTTATTACCCATAGCCCCAACAAGAATATCAACCTTATGATTTCCAAAATAATTTTCATAATTAGCTGTTAAATCAAATTGAGTAGTTTGATTATTTCCAATTGTAACATTGTATATTCCAAGTGAGCCCGCTTCAGCGTGGGCTGCTGGATCACCACCTTGTGGAATGTAATAATCGGCTTCAAATGAATTAATAATATCAGTATCTGTATTGAGATTATCTAAACTGAATGCACCTTTTAATTTAAAATGACTTATAGGTTCTACTTCAACATATGCCTTTCCTGTTCCTCTAAAACCACTATTTTCTATATGATTTAATTCATTCCTTGCAATTTGATTGGTTGCAGTATTAGAACCATAAAGTCTAAGCCCAGTCCAATTCCCATTCTCATCATATCCTTCCAATACTTGTGCAAAACCGCGATTATTCACTCCTCCATTTGGATCATAGATTGGTTGAAAGGGAACTGCTGTTGCTGCACTTAGAGTATTGGATATTGGCTGATTACTTTTTGTAGAGCCTACTAATCCATTAACACCCATACGCAACCAAGAATTGACATCTATATTCAGCTTAAACGTACCAGTTATTCGATCCATATAATTTCCCAGATATACTCCGTCTTGTTCACTCTTACTGATTGATGTGAAATAATTCATCGCATCAGTACCTCCCGACAAACTAGCAGAAAAATCCTTAGTCATTGCATTGCTATTCTCAATAGCTCTCTGCCAATCAGTAGTAGGAGCATTACCTAAATAATGAGGACTAGCGGGATCAAACACCCTTTGATCTTCTGGCAACAATTCAGAAGATTCACTAGTAGCTCTTATCGAATTATTGAACGCTACATATTCCTTAGAATTTAACATATCAATATGATTGGGAAGACTTGTCCAACCCATCCTAGTATTCAAGGCAACTTTAGGCTTCCCAGATTTACCACTCTTTGTAGATATCAAAACCACACCATTGGCAGCTCTTACACCATAAATGGCAGCAGCCGAAGCATCTTTGAGTACGGTTATGGACTCAATATCTGACGGATTGATAAGACTCATTACGTTTAAATTCCCCCTAAAATAATCACCATTTTGGCTAGTTCCTTCCACTCCAGCTCCATATTCTTCAAGAATTACCCCATCCAATACATATACTGGATCTGCTACACCCCATGTATTCGTTCCCCGTACTCTTATCGTAGGTCTAGCCATGGGATTCCCATTATTCCCAATCACTTGAACCCCTGACATCTGACCTTGCATGGCCATTTCAGGTGACATCGAAAATCGCTTTGTAATGTCCACACTAGATATTTGAGATATCGCAGTTGTAACATCTCGCTTTGATTTTTCACCATAACCCACTACTACTAATTCGTCTAATGTCTGAGAATCTTCTATTAAACGAATCGTTAAATTAGTTCTTCCTTCAATGGGAATTTCTGCTGTCTGATACCCGATGTAAGTGACCATCAAGACAGCATTTTCGCTTACATCATTAAGAATAAATTTTCCATCAAAATCTGTAGCCACTCCAATATCGGTTCCTTTTACCAATATATTTACACCAACAAGAGTTTCCTCGCCGCTATCAGACAAAACAAGCCCACTAACACTTTGAGCTTGCCCATAACTTATTCCTACATTAAACACCATACCAATAAGAAAAGCGACTGAAAAAAATAATCGCTTCCACTTACTTGTTTTTTCATAATTCGTGATAGTTTGATCTTTCATAATCCTTATTTATTAAATAATTTATAAAAATTTGCTCTAACCAGTATTATAGCTAGCAAATAATTACGAAACGCAAATTAATTCTTACAAAAGTTGAATATATGAAAAGTTTTCAAAAGCTTAAAACTTTTTTAAACTTTCGTTACATTTTTTTATTAAACAATTCTCTTAGATTAAAATTAGCCCATCAACCACAAATAACAACATCTACTACCAATCCCCGTCTACAACAAAGGAAAAATAACATTTTGTAAAAATTTCAAAACTTAAACAATGAAAATTCAATAACGTCAATTTCGAAAGGATATGAAACAAAACAATAAAACACATGATCTTACACTTAAATCATTACATGTACAAATTCAAGGTAATCTTATTCAGATTTTCTGACAGCAATCCTTTTACAAAGGAAAACGTAACGATAACTATAAATTGATCTTTCTTGATTCCATCTACCCAACAACCTACAACTCGAATAAAAAAGACCTGTAAATAAAAGTATTACCTAATGCATTGTTAATTGTCTATTATTTTTCGACTGATTATAGAGATAGGACCGAATGAGGTAGCCTAAAGAGCAACTTCATTCGTTCCCTCCATTGCAGGGGAATTTGGCTATCGAATTACGTTGCAATCACGCCTCGACAATTCGCTTACCATGGATAGTGCAGTTCACGCCTCTTCATGGGAAAGATTACCATGAAGTTTTATTAATACCACGCCGGATCCAGTGGCTCCAGGTCTTACTACTACCAATATGATTTTACCGTGGCACAGTGACCAACCCATCCTCGGCATGGTGGACTCGGTTCCTTTAATTTTATTATATTATTATTGAAAAATGTAATTTAATACTTATCTATATAAATGTACTCTCGTGGCAGCACAGAGGCTTCACTCGCCCTGGCAAACCCACCCGGAGCTCAGTGGCTCCAGTTAATGTCTTGTCCTAAAATAGGTTTACACAAAAACAATCAAAAATGAAGGAAAAAAGTAAATCAATTTCAGGATTAC
>NZ_JAJQYA010000054.1 GCF_021729155.1 Membranihabitans marinus
GTGATCTATTTAGTTTCATTATAGCTACATTTTTTATAAACACTAAGATAATTAATTTATTTAAATTAGTGCCATTAGGGGTTAGGGGGGTGGATCTGTGAATTTTATCGATCCATCCCAGTATAATTACAATCCTTTTATCGATGCAATCTAGAGCATACCAAACAAATTATTTCTTTATTGTTAAACCAAGTCTTTTCAAATTTTGATCTCTTTCTATTTCAAATTGATAAGCAAGTTTATGATTTAAATCGAACTGTGAATCTATTATAGGATTATTAATTAAAACTGTAAGCTTTTTTTAGGACGAGTCAGTTTTTTTTCCACCCCCGCCTTTCTGGCACCCCCGCCAGCGGGGGACATTATCAAGAATGATTGAGTATTCTATGATAAAACAAATTAATTAAGCTGTTCATTTTACAAAAGTTTTATCTCGATTAATTACTGCATAAAGACGTAATTACTTGGTCGCTTACAATTGGGTTGCACTTCGTGCAACTGCATTCAGTCACCCACCCCAGGCGTGACTACAACGTAATACGTATTAATATATGGTTTGGATTTTTATATATACCATACACAGGTCATAATCATTGATACCCTTTCTATGGATGTTTTTCAAAATAAATCCATCCATTAAAACCAGCTATTAAACCTTCAATATCCCATTAAAGGATTTACCCAAACCCGGTTGATCGGATAAATGAATTTTTCCTCGCACCACAAAGGGGTCAACACCTTGATCTATATTTATAATATATTCTCCATCTAAATCGATATAATTAAAGTGACCTCCCAAATGACACATGGCCCCTATACCAATGGAGGATTCCGTCATACAACCAGCCATCACTTGAAATCCCAAGGATTTGGCCTTAGATATGATGCGAAGTGCTGGAGTAATCCCTCCGCATTTTTGTAACTTAATATTGATGACCTTATAATAGGGCTGAAGCCTTTCTATATCATCGATACCCTGAAAGCTTTCATCAGCCACCAAAATCATGGAAGTGTCAATGCCATCGAGATCAATATCGCGATCTTTGGCCAAGGGTTGTTCTACCAAATCAACTCCAAGGGAAGATAAAACATCCAAATTCGCAGGCAGGTCAGACCGTATCCAGCCACCATTGGCGTCAATGCGCAAACTGCCATCATACTCCTCTCTTATCTGACGGATTAAATCAATATCACCTTCAAATCCCATTTTAAGTTTTAAAGATGGCCATTGCCAAGATAATTTCTCCCGCCAGTCGTCTTGCGTCACAGTCAAACTCGACTCGACACTCACCGATTGACTCCCCCCTACAATCTGCCAAATGGGTTGACCGGTCAATTGTCCATACAAATCGTACAATGCCGTATCTACTGCCGACAACACAAAGGGATCAATAGGGCTCTCCATATCGTGGATTTCATCGTACAAGGCAGCAGGCGTCCAATCATCCGTTTTCGTTTCCAGTATTCGCTGAATCAATTGCAATTGCTCTTGAATATCGGCTTCACTCTTGTTGTAATACGGTACCAAACTCAGCTCTCCCCAAGCGATACCATCGCCTTGCTCCAATCTTACCCAATAACTCAATCTCTCCGTGTAAGTCCCATAGGACAATTTAAAGGGATAGCGCAATGGATACACCATTCTATGCCAAGTCAGTTTCATAATTTTTATTTAGAGTCGATTAATTCTTCCAAAAACCGATTGGCTTCATCAGCGTCTTTTTTCTTAAAAGCATCGAGAACAACGGCTTCATCATCGGCCTTACAGCGCAATTTCAATGTTTTAACATCGCTGCTCCACACTTGACCTTCACTGTATTCGACCGCTTTAAAATCTCTGACCTTGTACAGAGAATGTTGGCCATAACAAGTGCCCAAATAACAGTAATCCAACGACTGTTCTTGACCGTAGAGGATGGTTTCCAGCATTAAGTACTTACCCAGTGGTAGATCTGAAAATTCGGTTAAGGAGAAAAAACTAAACCAGTAATGCATCATTTTATCATCCTTGCAGAGAAAAATATAACCTAGATTTTCACCTTCATAACTATAGGTGAGAATGTGAGTCAACAATGGTGAGCGCAAGATATACAACAATCGATCGACCGGCATGGCTCCACCTTTGAATCTAGCGGCTCCATAATCGGAACAAAACTTCAAAAATTCTTCATTTTCTATATCAAAATCGGCAATTGGAGTCAATGTTTTTTCAAAAGTATAGGCTTCAAACTTTCTACCTACTCGTCGATTCTCGGAACTCGGTGCAAAATCCTTTAGTGAAATGCGTATGCTCCTAGCCATATAGTATAAATAGTGATTCAACTCTATATTTCCAGTATAGGGGAGGAATCCATTGGCGTAAATCTCTGAAAAGTCAACACTCGGCTCATATATCGCATAGGGTGCATATGAGAACGTATAACTGCTATAATCTTTGACAAATTCTGAGTAAAATATTTTCATTTCTTTAAATTTAAATTTCTTTGACGTCGGAATTTTAAAGCGATGAAATTAAATAATTATATTTATCCTGAAAATAAATTCAACAACGATTGCTTCAAATTGTAGGAAATAGCCAAAGTAATTGAAATATTATAAAAATACGACCTAAATGATTTCACCATTTTTTGCCGTAGCAGGAGGATTCGATTTATCAAACCCTTATGTTTTGCTAATCTTCGCCTCTATTATTTTAATCTTCAGCTATTTTTTTAATAAACTATCTGAGCGCACCAATATCCCATCGGTTCTGTTACTTATCATTACCGGTATGCTATTGAAATTTGGTGTGGAACAGGCAAATTACGAAGTACCCAATCTCATGCCTTATTTGGAAATACTGGGTATTGTCGGACTAATCATGATAGTACTTGAAGCTGCGTTGGACTTGGAACTTTCCAAGGAAAAATATCCATTAATTATCAGTTCCCTGCTCATAGCCTTTCTCTGTCTAATCGCTACGACCTTTGCCGTGGCATATTTTCTATATAGTCAATTGGATCTATCCTTTGGCATTGCCTTTTTATATGCCACTCCATTGACTATCATGTCGAGTGCCATTATTATCCCCAGTGTTACTGGATTGGAAATCGACACCAAAGAATTTATGATTTACGAATCGGCATTTTCCGATATCCTAGGTATCTTATTGTTCTATTTTGTCATTTCATTTCTAGAAGAAGGCGGAATGAGAGCTACATCTCAGTTTTTTATCAGCCTAATAATGACCATCATCGTGGCTTTGGTAGCCAGTATTATATTGATATATTTATTTAAGGACCTTAAGAGTCAGACAAAGTTATTTCTACTTACGGCCAACCTTATACTGTTGTACAGTTTGGGGAAACTCTTTCATTTATCCCCCCTCATTATTATCTTGGTTTTTGGATTGGCTTTGTCCAACCACAGTAAGTTTTCCAATTTTTTTAAAAAATATGGAATAGATACCAATAGTATCAGTAAGATAGAAAAGGAATTTCACCTCATCACTTTGGAGTCTGCATTCTTGGTGAGAACCTTCTTTTTTGTAGTTTTTGGGATGACGATAGACATAGCCAACTTATTGAATTTAGAAGTTTTCCTTATCAGCCTAGCAGTAGTCAGCTGTATATTTATTTTCAGAGCTATCATGTTGTATTTCTTCGCCAAATCCAATTTTTATCCTGAAATCTATATCGCACCTCGTGGATTGGTAACCATATTGTTATTTTTTCAGATACCAGACAAATTCATTGACCCACAGGTAAAGCCAGGTATCGTATTATATGTTATCATTATTACCAGTTTGGTGATGACTTATTATTTAATTAAGGATAAGATGTCAAAAAACATCAATGGCAATGGGGAGAAAAATATCGGATCCGAGACCGTGACCTCAGCTTAACCTCCCTGTATTATTCGATTTCTTATAGGGATAAGCATTTATTTCACTGCACATTCTTGGGTATTGACCAAGTGGATATGGTCAGAGAATAGCCATATTCAGTTTGAAGATGACGCCGAAATGGCTGAATGGAGTTGCCCAAAGTCCCACTTCATTCAATCATTTTAATATGCATTCGGTATTAATTAAACCTAACAATCTTCATATAAATCGAAATAAATGTCTTGAATATCCCTTTATTTTGCATTAAATCACAGATTTCTACTGAAACACCGTCATTGTTTTTAGTCAATTTCACGTTTTTATCGGATATTTATAGTCATTGATCTAAAAGACTATCTATAAAAAGGTATTATGCTTTACAAAGTACTATATGAATCATATATTTGAATTGTATTTAAAACACAGCTGTATTCATTACCTAAAATTAGAATTACATGAAGATCGAAAATATGAAAGCGCAGATGCGCAAAGGAGTGCTGGAGCTATGTGTGCTTGGCATACTAGCTGAATCTACCATGTACCCGTCTGACATCATCAAACAATTGAAAAACAATCAATTGATTGTGGTCGAAGGCACATTATATCCGCTGCTAAACCGCCTTAAAAGAGAGGGATATCTTACTTATGAATGGCAAGAATCTACAGGGGGACCTCCGAGAAAGTATTATAAAATCACTGAACAAGGGTCTCAACTGAGAGAAGAACTCAATACGGTGTGGAAAGATTTATCACAGGCCGTCAATTTTTCAAACGTTATAAACAAATCGAACAATGAATAAAATAGAATATCTTAACCTAGGTGGATTACCGATTGCAGCAGATGCAGATGCAGCTGAAATGCTTGAAAATTACCTAATGGACTTGGACCAATATTTTGGCAAATCCGAATACGCCGAGGAAATCATCAGCGATATCGAACTTAGAATGGCTGAACTCATAGAAGAAAAAATGGGAAGTCGTAAAATAGCTAATATCGACGATGTAAGATACGCCATTAATGTCATGGGTACTGCCGACCAGTTTGATGACGGTGTAGACGATGATGATTTCGATGAAAAAATATATACTGGAGATTCGAAACAAGGCAATTATAACAAAAAACTCTACCGCGATCCTCAAGAAAAAGTAATTGCAGGTGTATGCGCCGGAGTATCTGCCTACTTCGGTATCCAAGACCCCATCTGGCTTCGACTGGCCATAGTGGTATTTACCCTCACCGGAGGAGCCGGTATCATATTATACCTCATACTATGGGCCATAATGCCAGAGGCGAGAACATCTATAGATAGACTTCGCATGAAGGGAGAACCTGTGGATTTAAAAAACATCGAACGAATTGTAGAAAATGGATTCGACCACATTTCCTCGATGGCGGATAAAATGTCGGAAAAATTCACTAAAAAAAAATGGTAAATCGCTATTGAATCATCCTATTAACTAACCCTTTCTTAGCTTCCAGAATATCAATACAAATAAGGTATAATAGCTAGTAGGATGATTTCAATAAAATCCAATACCTTTGCAGCCGTAAAAAACGGATCTAATCGATGAGCATACAGAAAGAGATTGAAAAACGAAAGACATTTGGCATTATTTCTCACCCGGATGCAGGTAAAACCACACTGACAGAAAAGCTTTTGTTATTTGGAGGAGCCATCCAAACGGCAGGTGCAGTTAAATCCAATAAAATAAAGAAACACGCAACTTCCGATTTTATGGAAATCGAAAAGCAGCGGGGGATCTCCGTGGCCACCTCAGTGATGGGGTTTGAATATATGGATCTCAACATCAATATATTGGATACACCTGGTCACAAAGATTTTGCCGAAGACACCTACCGAACGCTTTCTGCAGTGGACTCCGTGATTGTAGTCATCGATGTGGCAAAAGGGGTGGAATCTCAAACCGAGAAGTTGGTTCAGGTCTCTAGAATGAGGAATATCCCCATCATCGTTTTTATCAATAAACTGGATCGCGAGGGGAAAGACCCGGTCGACTTAATGGACGAAGTAGAGGAAAAACTAGGACTCAACGTACTGCCCTTGAGTTGGCCCATAGGCATGGGACAACGATTTAAGGGGGTGTACAATATATTCGAGAAACAACTCGTCCTATTCAATCCCCATGGTCAGCAACTTGATGAAGAAAGTATTACAGTGACCGACCCTACAATAGAAAATCTTACCGAATATATCGGACAGGATGCTGCTGAAGAATTGATTGAAGAACTGGAAATGGTTACTGGAATATATGATCCATTTGAAAAAGACCTCTATCTCAAAGGAGAACAATGTCCAGTATTTTTTGGATCGGCGATTAACAATTTTGGAGTGAAGGAGCTCCTGGATTGCTTTGTTCAAATCGCTCCCAATCCCCTGGCAAGAGTGGCCGAAGAAAGGACGGTTATTCCATCAGAAGAACAACTAACAGGGTTTATATTTAAGATCCACGCCAATATGGATCCCAATCACAGAGATCGAATTGCCTTTTTGAGGATTTGTTCTGGCAAATTTGAACGAAATAAATTCTACCATCACGTTAGAAAAAATTCCAAAATTAGATTTTCCAACCCCACCACCTTTATGGCATCCAAAAAGGAATTGGTAGAAGAATCTTATCCCGGAGATATCGTAGGTTTATACGATTCGGGCAATTTTAAGATCGGGGATTCTCTGACAGAAGGAGAAAGTCTTCAGTTTAAGGGTATTCCTCGGTTCTCTCCAGAACTGTTTAGATATGTGATCAACAAAGATCCAATGCGTTTTAAACAATTGGACAAAGGATTGAGAGAACTGATGGATGAAGGGGTAGCTCAGTTATTTGTAAAAATCATGGGTTCGCAAAAAATTATCGGTACGGTGGGCGCTCTGCAATTTGATGTAATCAAATACCGGTTAGATCATGAATACGGAGCCAATTGTGACTATCAAGCCGTCAATATTCACAAAGCCCTGTGGATAGAAGTCAATAACAAAGAGGAGTTTAAAGATTTTGAGAAAAGAAAAATGAAGGACATTGCCAAAGACAAAGACGGCAACTTGGTCTATCTGGCTGAGACAGCCTGGTCATTGAAAATGGCGCAGGATAATTATCCCGGATTAGTTTTTCACGAATCATCAGAGTTTTAATGGACATTGCTTGCCGAGGTTATCAAATACCAAATGCATTTTATTTGTGATTTTTATTTCTCCATTTTCTGCCCAATAAGCAAAAGATATTGAATCTTCTTACCCAAGATCCATGCACGAGATTCATGGTGAAGTGAGTGGTCAAGTGAGTGGTCAAGTGAGTGGTCAAGTGAGTGGTTAATATATTTTAAATCATGCCAAAGCTATATCGTAGCCAAAGGATAATTCAATCATAGATTTAGACACTCCTTGATTTGAATATTTTCACCAAAATATCACTCTCTAAATTATGGTAAGGATTTAATGGATATTCGATTCATATCCTACATTCAGTGGCAAAAACCCTTAAAAATTCCGCCTTTAGCCTTAAAAACACGACGAACAGAACAAAATACTCTACCAACGGCAGCAACTTTTTAAGGTTGTCGGCCGTCCTAGCAGGGTATTTTTTAAATCCAAACAAATAATAACCATCATGCTTTACAAACGAGTGCAAATTGTCATTCTATTTTTATTTACATCATTTTCCATTATAGCACAATCAACCTTCACGGTATCCGGTCGTTTGACCGACGACTCCGATGAAGCCCTCCCCTTTGCCAACATTATATTACATAAAAGTGTAGATTCCACCATGGCCACCATGGACTATTCGGCCGAAGATGGAAGTTTTATTCTCAATGTATCCGAACCTGACAGCTATTATCTACACATTTCATATGTGGGCTACCAAGATTTTACTTCTACTAGTTTCTCTTTAAATGATAAAGAAGCGAGCAAAGATTTTTCAACTATATCTTTAAATGTTTCTGGTGCCATGCTCGACGAACTGGTGGTAACAGCTAAGCGCCCCTTATTGGAAGTAAAACCAGATAAAATGGTATTAAATGTAGCTGGGAGCATCAATGCATCTGGCAATAATGCCCTCGAATTACTGAGAAAATCACCTGGGGTTATGGTAGACCAAAATGACAATATTAGTTTGTTGGGACGAAGTGGAATAAGAATTTATATCAATGGCAAAAAATCACCTTTAAATGGTGACCAACTCGGACAATACCTCAAGTCAATTCCTTCGGAAGAAATCCAAAAGATAGAATTAATATCGCAACCTTCCGCCAAATACGATGCTGAAGGCAATGCCGGCATTATCAATATCGTCTTAAAGAAGAATATAAAGAACGGCCAAAATACCAATATGGCATTGAGTTACCGACAAGGAGAAGAAGCGGTATACAATGGCAATATTCAATCCAACTGGAAAGTCAACCAATTTAACGCCTTTGGTTCATTGAGCTATTACGACAGTTCAGATCCCAATACCCAACTTATCTATAGAGCTCAAGACGGTATTGTTTTCGATCAGACATTTCAATCCCTAAGTAGAGCCAAAGGTTGGAATTACAAAGCTGGTCTCGATTACGATATCAATAAAAACAATGTCCTAGGTTTTATGGTCCATGGTGGATTAAGCGACAATAATATAGACAAATACTCCAGAGCAGAAATCAGTTCGAGTCCAACAGAAATCGACAGCATCCTAATCTCAGATGGAGATAGTCGATCTGACAATCAAAATACTTCATACAACCTCAATTATATGCACACCGGTGATCATGAGACGGTCTGGAGTATCGATGCCGACTATGGCAAATATGGTAATGGCGCCATGCAAAACCTACCCAATACCTATTGGAATAGTGAAGAGAATTACATCTTACAACAAAACAAATATTTTATTGACAATCATTCAGACATCGATATTTACACCTTAAAATCTGATTATGAAAGAAGTCTAGGCGATGGCAAGATAGGATTGGGGATGAAGTGGTCCAATGTATCGACGGATAATACTTTTAACTATTTCAATGTAATCAATGATCAGAAAATTGAAAATCTCGATCGATCTAATCAATTTGAATACCAGGAAGAAGTCTGGGCAACTTATGCCAGTTTTAATCAAAAGTTTCATCGTTGGGCTGTTCAAGCTGGGTTAAGGATGGAACACACAAAATCCACTGGAAACTTAATCAGTAACCAGCAGTCAGATTTGGACAAGGTCAGTAAAAAATATATTGACTTCTTCCCCTCTTTCGGTCTTACATATACCATCAATGAAAACCACGTTGCCCAACTAAATTATAGTCGACGCATCAATCGTCCCAATTACAAATCATTAAATCCATTTGAATTTAAATTAGATGAGTTAAGCTATCAAAAAGGGAATCCATTTTTAACTCCAGAATACAGCAATAAAATATCGCTGGGCTATACCTTATTGCAAAGTATTACCACATCGCTCTCCTACAGTCAAACCACCGACATGATTTCTGATATCGTTCAATTGACCGAAGAAAATGCAGCCTTCCAAACCTATAAAAATTTATCTTCTCAATACGATCTTTCGTGGAACATTAGTGCGGGTATACCGATTACTGAATGGTGGACTTCTTATACCAATCTATTGTTGTATCACCGCGAATCAAAGGGTGAGATAATCACAGGTCAGGAAAATTCATTGACCTCAAATACGATGCAAATCTACAGTCAGCACAATTTTCAATTGCCCAAGGAGTGGTCATTGGAGATTGACGGATATTATCAGAGTCCATCGGCATGGGGCGGGCAATTTATTCTTCACGAGACATGGGGTATAAATGCTGGAGTTCAAAAAAAGATATTCAACGACCAGGCAAATATAAAATTGGGCATTACTGACATATTCAATTCCATGAATTGGAAGACACATAGCGACGTAGGAACATTTGATGTACGTTCATCAGGCCACTGGGATAGCCAACAAATCAAATTGAGTTTCTCATATATGTTTGGCAACAATAAGATTAAAAATAGAAAAAGAGATGGCGGCAGCAGTAAAGAAGCTGGCAGAATATAGGCCATATCATCAATTTTTCTAGCAGCCATCCATCTGGATATACATAGATATCAACCTATATAGTGTGTTAAATACCGGAGTCACTATACTCCGGTATCACATACGAATTACATTTATATTTCTTCGGATAGTTTATATACTTTCACCTATAACAACTGATAGGAAGACAAGATATAATTCCGGTCTCCATACACAGCATTAAAATTTCCTCCGCCGAACAATAAAAATCATATTAATACATAACACAAACAAATATTTACATAATTATATTTCACTTATTTACACAACAGCAAAACAAATAACAAACATCCTGATATTCATCGCTTTACTTCATTCATCTTAGACTAATTCAAAAATATTCAGACATAAAAGTGGTTTTTTTAGATATTTACCATCAATTTAACTCATTTTGAGTTAAATTGATGTGGATTACAGATTATTGCACTAAAATTAGGAAGAATCATATCTCATCTATCTTTTAATAACATCAACTTACAAATATGAATTTTTTTAATAAAACCATTTGTCTCCCCCACTCAACTCCAAAAAATTATCGATACTTTAAGTCTTTGATTCTAGCTTCTTTATTGTTATCGAGTTTTATGGGATATGGACAAATTAAGGTCCTCATTATCGACGGACAAAACAATCACAAGGTATGGCCCAAATCGACCATAATGATGAAGCAGTATTTGGAAGAAACCGGACTGTTTACCGTAGATATAGAGCGCACAAATTATACATGGAATGCAGAAACAGAAAGTGAATATCTTCCATTAGCCCAGGCTGGGGTATCAGAGGATTTGAGCAAGCCCAAAATGGATGCCGACTTTGCTCCCAAATTTAGAAAATATGATGTTATTGTTTCCAATTTTGGATGGAATGCAGCCGATTGGTCGGATAAGACCCAGTGTAAATTTGAAAAATTCATTAGAAAAGGAGGTGGTTTTGTGTCTGTACACGCCGCCGATAATTCATTTCCCAATTGGTTGGAATACAACCAAATGATTGGAATAGGAGGATGGGGTGATAGAGATGAATCTCATGGTCCTTATGTCTATTACAATAATGATGGAAAATTGATTAGAGACAATTCACCTGGAAAAGCGGGAGCCCATGGTCATCGATTAGAAATCCCCATAACTATTCGAGAGCCCAATCACCCTATAACCAAAGATATGCCCCTACAGTGGATGACCACAAAAGATGAGTGTTATGCCAAATTGAGAGGCCCAGCAGAAAATATGACGGTACTGGCTACAGGTAAGGATCAGTCGGCCAATGCCCCAACGGATCGACACGAACCCGTATTAATGACCATTGATTATGGCAAGGGCAGAGTATTTCATACGACACTAGGTCACGACACAGAATCCATTGAAAGTGTGGGTTTTATTGTTTCCTTTACCAGAGGAGTCGAATGGGCAGCCACGGGAATGGTTAGTCAAGCTATACCCAAGGACTTTCCGTCGAAGAAGGAATCCAAATCTAGAAAATACGTATTAAACAAAGATATCATTAAGCCCTAACAATGACTGGCATTTAATACTACAGCATTTCAGATTATTCTATCTCGAAACCCTACCTACTCATACCACTACTAAAAAGGCCTTTCGAAATGAAAGGCCTTTTTAGTAGTGAATTACAAATTCTATTTTTCTATAAATAATTTTCTATTTATTTATAGTATATTTTTCAACAACCTTGAGGTATTGATTGGTTTCTAGTTTATCAGTGAGATTCATATTATTTAAGACGGCAAACTCCTCGAATCTATCTGTCGGTATATTGTATTTCCTAAAGGCATTTTCCACCGTCATGCCAAAAGGAACCTGAACTACTTTAATCCGTTCGGGCTGAACATTTAATTTCTCAGAGTCTGTCAATTTTTTAAAGTTGTCCAAAGTAAAGAGAAAATAGTTAGAGTACTGATTAAATGTAGTTTTAGCGGAAACCCCCAAGATTTGATAGATCAAATCGTGTTCAGTATCTTGATAAAAATATGCAAGAAGTCTAGCACTTTGTTCCGGTGCTTCTTGGTTCACTTGATCGGCTACAATTTGGTAGGCAGGATATCCATTGACATTTTTACTGCCGCTTTCTACCAACTGCAATTGATATTGCTCTATAAATCCATCAGCCGCCTCCTTTAGTGAACTGCCCTGAGCCAATGACATAATCATCATTGCATTACCTTCTGCACCCACAATCTGTACTTGTGAAGGGGAATTCACCAATTGCCATCCACTGGGATAAGGATAGGTGAATTTCAAATCGGGATGATAGAAAACATTGTTCTCAGTAAAGCCTTCTCTGGGATTATCGCCATACATAATGCCATCAATCAACTCTAGATAAGAATTTCGCTCAACTTTATATGGTGCAGCATTCACTTTAGACTTCCAGTTGTTGGCCAACTCCAATACCTTGTCATGACGATCGTCGGGATTGGGGTGGGTAGACAAAAAATCTGGAATCTCACTGGCTCCAGAACTCTTTCCCAATCGGCTCAAAGTGGTGAAAAATCCAGCCATGTAGTCGGCATCATATCCCACTTTGGTCGAATACTCTACACCCAACTCATCAGACTGACTCTCATCTGCCCTACTATTGCTCAACATCATCAATTGGATACCTTGGGATATTTCATTGGCAAACTGCCTCACTGTAGGTGATATAACCATACCGGCAATAAATCCTATCTGAGACAACATTTGTTGGGTATACTGTTGGGCACCATGTCGAGCGGTAACATGACCTATTTCGTGGCCCAATACACCGGCAAATTCGGCTTCATTGTTAAAATGGGCCAATATCCCACGTGTAAAATAGACAAATCCACCTGGCAGGGCAAATGCATTGACAACAGAGGAATTGAGTACTTTGAATTCAAAGGGAAGACTGGCTCGATGGGAAACCTTAACCATTTCCTGTCCCTTTTCGTTGATAAAATCTTGAATGGCCTGATCGTCGTATAATCCAAATTCAGTGACTACCTGAGGATCGGATTGCAAACCCAGAGCTCTTTCCTGCGATTCACTCATAAAACTGAGTTCTTTCTTACCCGTCACAGGATTTCTCGAGCAACTCGATAGAAATATACCGAGGATAACATAAAAAAAGATTGAAAAATACAGATGCTTAGTGAGTAACATATTCAAATTTTAATACACAAGATAATAAAGCAAAAATATTTATACTAAATTTTCTGCCAGTCTATTGCAAAACCCAGCCAATTTTCAATCCATCACATAAAATTCTTCATTTAAAAAGACTTACAATGAGAAACTCTCACCGCAACCACAGGATCTAGCCGCATTGGGATTGTCAAAATAAAATCCCTTGCCCGTCAGTCCACCGGCAAATTCCAATTTAGTATTACAGAGATATAAAAAACTCTTTAGATCAGTTACTATTTTCACACCGTTGTCCTCAAACACTTGATCGTCTTTGGCCAATTCGGTATCAAAATCCATCTTATAAGATAGACCGGAACAACCCCCGCTGATGACGCTTACTCTTACAAAATGGTTGTCTGTAATTTCACCAGCTCCTTTAATTTCCATTATTTTCTCTTTCGCACTGTCTCCAACAAATAACATACGATTGTTTTTACACTTTTAAATACAACTCTCCTGTTCAACAAAAAAACCTCCTCTCCGGTTCAATTCATCCAGAAAATCACCATTCATTTACTTTTACAAAGATAGCACTATATCTCCAAATCTACACCGGCTTGAAACATTTGCCATAATGGACTCTCCGCTCTCAACTCTGCGACTTTCTCCACTACCATATCCACTGCCTTGTTTACTTCCTCTAAAGTGTTGAATCTACCCAAACTAAATCGAATAGAAGCCTTGGCATCCAACTCCGACAACCCCATGTGAAGCAACACATGAGAGGGATCCGGATTGGCCGAAGTACAAGCAGATCCAGAAGATACTGCCACTACACTATTTATTTTAACCATAAGTTGTTCACCATCTACATATTTAAAAACCACATTGGATACATGAGGAAGTCGATCCTCCCTATCGCCATTGACCTTCGTCTCTGACACTTCCATTAACAAACGATTCTCAAGATGATCTCTCAATTCTCTCAATCGCACTTCATCGGTCTTCATCTGGCGAAGGGCCAATTCAGCTGCTGTCCCCATCCCCACTATTCCAGGTACATTCAGTGTACCACTCCTTCTATTGTCTTGATGGCCACCACCGTGGATCAAAGCATGAATTTTGACTCGAGGCTTTGATTTGCGTACATATAAACCACCCATTCCTTTGGGGCCATAAAATTTATGGGCACTAAATGCCATCAAATCAATTCCCAAATCTTGGGGATGTGTAGTTATCTTACCCACAGCTTGGGTTGCATCACACATAAAAAACACTTGATGCTTTTTGCAAATATTTCCTATTTCGCGAACCGGATGAATCAGTCCCGTTTCATTATTCGCCCACATAATGGCCACACACAGGGTGTGTTCATCTATATTATCCTTCAATTCTTGCAAATCGATATGACCTTGTTGATCGACTTTTAAATAGGTTAATCGCCATCCCATTTTTTCCAAAGCTTCACAAGTATCGAGTACAGCACTGTGCTCCGTTTCACAGGTAATGATATGATTCTTTATTCCCTTCCAAGTATCGGCTAAACCTTTCAATGCAAGATTAATAGATTCCGTAGCCCCGCTGGTCAGCACTATTTCGTCTTCCCCAACCTTAAATAGATCGGCCAAATGCCGAACACCTTCCTCCACAGCCGCACTTGCCTCCCATCCAAAGGCATGACTGCGACTACTGGCATTACCAGGTTTTTCTATAAAAAAAGGCAGCATCTTTTCCAAGACTTCTGGATCCATCGGAGTGGTCGCATTATTGTCAAAATATATTCGGTGGTCCACGTTTATCTTATTTTAATGTATTCAACTATAATTTTAATCATCAAATTACGTAAATTGTTTATATTTTATCAACATTGTCTATGAAAAAGAACTACAGCCTACAAGATTGGGAAGCACTGTTTACACGCGAATTGAAAGGGGGCAATCCATCTTCTTTTCACTATTCCCCTTTAGACAGTATTGAACTGCCTCCATACATTCAACCCGAAAACCAATCTTCCTTCTCTATCCCTCAACATTCCTCGATAAAACATAGTTTTCATTGGAATTTATCCGATGAATTAGCTCAACAATATACCTCCCTACTGTCAGATTATACATTGACTCATTGGTTTTCCTCCCCTGCCCTAAAACACAAAGACTTACCTTCGACAAAATTTGAATCTTTAATCGAAATCAATCCAAACCTGTTGAAAACAAGAGATGATCAAAAAATAATTACACTTCACATTGACCACATCAATCCTTCCTCCTTTCGTATAGCCGATTATTTTAAAAATGAAGATCGGATTCAGCTATGGATTCGACCTAGCCATGATATATATCTAAATATGGGAATGATCCGAGGCATTCAAAAAGCTCTGCACAAACTTGGATTCACAGACCGCTGTCAGCTTTATACAGAGATCAATGCTTCTGAAATGAATGATTTACATCAAAATATGATCGCATGGACTTTACAGTGCACAGCCAGTCTACTGGCAGGTTTAAATCAATTTATATGGCATCTTGCACCAGTCCAAAAAATAAAAATTGAAAATCTATCTCTCATCCTAAATATTCCAGAAATCTTGATCAGAGAAGCCAATCTCACCAAGGCCGGAGATGCCATTCAAGGGTCTGATTTTCTAGAAGAATTAAGCGATCAGATTGCCACACTTATTATGAAACCACAATGATAATTACACTATAAACAAAGATTTTTTACGCAATTGTGGTCGAAAGTTCCTACTATCCTTTACTTCTACCTCAACCTCAACCTCAATCAAAACCTCAACCTGAACCTCAACCTGAACCTCAATCAAAACCTCAACCTGAACCTCAACCTCAATCTCAATCTCAATCTCAATCTCAATATCAATATCAATATCAATCTAATTCAATTACGACTAAATCATCGATCCTTTCCAACCAATCACCGCTTTAGATTCAGATAAATTGCCTGACTGTTTGTTATAAGGGTATCATATAAAATAAACAACCTGCGATGAATATTTCCGTGTATTGCTTTATGTTGAAAATTCTTTGATAGAAGGAACTGCGAGAGATGGTTTTAGACGAATTTCATTTATAATTGAGAAATAAGTCCACCAAACTGAAGTTTTCATAATTTAATGAAATAGAGAAACAAACAACTTATCAATTTAGCTAAATATCCTATCATCAGAGTGAATTCAAATTCCCGATGGAAGAAGATTTTTTATAACACTTTTTAGAAACATTTATAGAATATAAAATTGCCTGTAACTATTTGACATTATTTTATTCCACAAAATAGTTTTCTATTTTACAAGAAACACAACACACTACCCAAAACACACATAATCAATTGACTACCAACACCATACAACATCATACTTCTTAAAAAATACAGAAGTAAATCAACTCATTTTTTCTCAATAAAATACAATAAAAGTTAAACATTGCCGACAAACAAATATAATATCGATAAAGTTTTATCACAAAAAATGTTAACTTTCGCATCTTCCGAAAAACCCATAAAAATAAACAAAGATGCCGCTGATTATTATCGTTATTGGAATATTGCTATTGGTTTTGCTAATAGGCTATTTTAAATTCAACACTTTTATCTCATTTATCCTCGTATCGGTAGGGGTGGGAATTGCAGAAGGAATGGATCCTATAACAGTCTCTCATTCTATACAGAAAGGTATAGGTAGTGTCATGGGATTTTTAGTCATCATCTTAGGTTTCGGTGCTATGTTGGGAAAAATGGTAGCAGATAGTGGGGCAGCGCAGCGAATATCCGATAGTTTAATCGCCGCTTTTGGCATAAAATACCTGCAATGGGCCTTGGTACTTACCGGTTTTATAATAGGCATTCCAATGTTTTATTCGGTGGGATTTGTCATTATGGTACCACTGGTATTCACCGTAGCCGCCAGTACGCGAATGCCATTGTTGTACGTGGGTCTGCCAATGCTGGCAGCTCTTTCCGTCACACACGGTTACCTTCCACCCCACCCAGCACCATCGGCTTTGGTCAATGACTACGGGGCCGATCTAGGGCTGACTCTAATATATGGATTGGTGGTAGCCGTACCAGCCATTATCCTAGGGGGACCTATATTTTCATCGACACTTAAGAAATACAATCCCAAACCCTTGGCTATATTTTACAATCCAAAGATCTTCACGGACAAGGAAATGCCCAGTTTAGGCATTAGTGTATTTACCGCATTGTTGCCAGTCATCGTATTGGGTTTTACAGCCATAATCAAGATGTTTGTCGATAGTGAATCACTTTTTGGAAGTATTATATATACCCTTAGTGACCCCATAATAGCCATGTTGATTACCATCGTTGTTGCCGTTTTTACATTGGGCATAAATCGAGGTATGTCGATGAACGATATTTCTCAATCTCTCAAAACTGCTGTTGAAAATATTGCAATGATACTTTTTATCATTGCTGGAGCAGGAGCATTAAAACAAATAATGATAGACAGTGGGGTCAGCGATTATATAGCTGAAGGTTTAAAAGATGTAGATGTTTCCCCCTTGATTCTTACCTGGGGTATTGCAGCAGTAATTCGGGTATGTGTTGGATCAGCCACTGTAGCGGGACTGACTACTGCCGGAATTGTCTTTCCTCTCATCAGTCAAACTGGTGTAAGCCCTGAACTTATGGTATTGGCAACAGGTGCTGGAAGTCTTATGTTTTCACACGTCAATGACGGGGGATTCTGGATGTTTAAAGAGTATTTTAATCTCACCGTCAAAGAAACTATAAAAACTTGGTCGGTAATGGAAACCATCGTATCAATATCGGGATTGGTTGGAGTATTAATTTTAAATATGTTTATATAATTCCACAAATCACCAAAAAAATGTTAAACACTTGTTTTTGGTACTAAATGCGCAGTTCCTTTTTACATTTGGTGTTAAAAATATATTTATCTTTAGCCATTGAATTTGAGTAAAATAGTTCCAAAACACCATGAAAAACAACCGATATTTTATGTTGAAACCATCCAAGTTACGCCATTTCTCCTATGGGGCAGTTTTAATATTCATTCTAATAACCCTAGAATCTTGTCAAAAAGAAAACATTGACAGCCCTACATCCGTTGGTGTCAGTCCATTGACTAGGGAATACGAAGGCGAATTTCTACAGGACTATTTTTTCCTTACCTGTCGAATCGCGCAGACAACCGATGGTTTTTTCCCTACCCAAGCCGCCCGTGCATATGGATACATCGGAGTTACAGCTTACGAATCAGTAGTTCATGGAATTGAAGGTGGAGAAAGTTTAGCCGGCCAATTGGACGGGTTTGAAAAAGGCAGTCTTCCCCAACCTAACCCAGCATTAGAATACAACTGGGCATTGGCTTGTAATGCGGCCATGGGACAAATAATCAGACGATCATTTGAACTTAATTTGACCAATGAAAATAGTGAACGACTGTATTTTATGGAAAAAGACAATCGAAACCTATTAAGTCAAAATGTCCCAGAAGACGTAATTATGAGATCAGAGCATTTTGGTCGATCTGTAGCTGAAGCCATTTACCAAAAAAGTACAACTGATGGAGCCCACCTAGCATACTTGGATCCATTCAAACAAAGTGAAGCCATTCCCAACGATGAGTATTGCTGGGTCCCCACAGGAGCTAATGCAGTTCCATTGAGTCCCAATTGGGACAAAACCAGAAGTTTTATTCCCAACATAGCAGAAGATAGTCAACCTATACCCCATCTGGCTTTTTCCAAAGAGACCAATTCAGAATTCTATCAACAAGCCATGGACGTATATACTCAAGTCACTCAAAATAATACAGAGGAAGAAATTACCATAGCCAAATACTGGGCCGACGATCCTTTTCAGACTTGTACTCCGGCTGGGCACACCTTCAATATTACCACTCAATTGTTACAGGAATCCAATGCCACTTTAGAAAAAACCGCAGTTGGGCTCGGCATGATGGCAGTAGCTGAAAACGATGCTTTTATTAGTTGTTGGAAATCAAAATACGACTACGTATTAATTCGCCCTGTCAGCTATATTCAGCGATATATCGACAGTGATTTTCAGACCGTTATCGGAACACCGCCTTTCCCAGCCTATATCTCTGGGCATTCCGCTGAGATAGGTGCAGGTATCAAAGTCCTCATCGAATTATTTGCAGATGAAAATGGCAACTACGAATTTACCGACCTCAGTCAGATTCAATATGGATTTGAAGCAAGACAATATGACAATTTTTATGACATGGCCGCAGAATGTGCACTTTCCCGATATTATGGCGGTATACATTTTGAAATGGACAACACCAATGGATTAGATGTGGGGTACGCAGTAGGCGATGCAGTATTAACTAAAATCAACTGGCCCAAAAATATTCAATAGCGCAGATGAAGAAAGTATTCTACCCTTTAGTTATGATTCTATTGATCTTGGCTTGTCAATCAGAAAAGAAACCGGAATTTTTGTTACTTGATAAGATAGCCGATCTCCACTGTCAAGCTAAAAATCTAAAAGATTTACGATTTTCCCTAGCAGACTCCATGCGTTATTACCAAGACTCTCTGCGATTGCATCCGGATCAAAAAGAAAAACAATTGAAATGGCAAGAAATTATCGAACAACAATTAATCAGAAAGGATGATTTAGCCAATGCGAGTAGAGATCTTGCTGATTCTATAAGGCAATACCTCAATATATCTACAGCAAATATGTCGCCTGCCGACAAACGGGTGTTTAATGAGGCTCTAAAGGAGAAATCTCAACAAAATTGCCCATAAGCCATTTTTCAAAGTTTCTTTTAAAGTTTGGATTTAATACTGGTATCAATAATGACCTATTATAAAATGTCAAGTCTCATATCGATAAAATCAACTCCTTATAATTGATTATATCGCTACTGTAATATTGAAGGAAAATTTGCTGCCTTAATATTCACTGACAAATTTGGATATTACGGATCGTTTTGTGCCAGGTATTTCGGTGGGTTAGTGCCAGTTATATCGGTTCAAATTGTGCCAATAT
>NZ_JAJQYA010000055.1 GCF_021729155.1 Membranihabitans marinus
TCGACTGAGATTGGAGGCAGTGGAGTATTGTATTACCAGCTGACCACAGATAAGCATACAGCGACGAAGAAGATGATTGTGGTGGATTGATGGTAAATCATTGATATTGGATTAGTAACTATAGATTTTATCAACCTCTGTGGGAAGGGTTCCGCAGAGGTTCTTTTTATAGACTATTTGAATATATAAATGCATTTGCTATCATTCAAATAGTTTTGGTAGTGCTTTAATTTTTAACTTTATACATCAGTTGCTATGGCGCTTTTTATTAAGTTGGTCTTGTGATTAGAACGTAAATAATAATGTTATCGGAAGAATTAAATAATCGCATTTCAATGGCAGTGCAATCTGATTTAGCAGCCAAAAATATAAAGAAAATGTATGCAACCAAGGATTGAAATAATTGAAAATAAGAAGTTATACGAATTACATTTATAATTGATAAGCTCACCCACCCACGACACGGGGGCTTTCCCACCCGAAACACGGAGGTTTCGTTTCCCTCGCCAAAGGTCGATTTACGACCTTTGATCCTTCGGATTTAGCTCGATCATCCTCGTTGAAGGTAGATTTACTACCTTCAGTACTTCGTACTTTACTCGGTTATCTTTCGATTTATTGTAGAGCCGCAATGCCAACCCATCCGAAACACTGAGGTTTACCCACCCGAAGCACAGTGACTTCGGTTCCCTCGCCAAATGTCCATTAAGGACATTTGGTTGCTCTAAGGAGCAACTTTGCTCGGTCATCTTCATCAAATGCCCTCAGTGGGCATTTGGTAGTCTTTCAGACTACTTCATTCAGTCGTGGCTTAAATATTGTGGATTAAGACGTAATGCTATACTGGTAGTAGTATCTTAACAAGGAATTCCAGGGCAATCACGCCTCGGCACAGTGGCCTACCCACCCGAAACACGGAGGTTTCGGTTCCCTCACCATTGATCCATTTAGGATCAATGATGCTGCGCATTTTGTTCGGTCATCTTCGTCAAAGGTCGATTTACGACCTTTGATTGCTCAAAGAGCAATTTTGTTCAGTCATAGCCTCGTCAAACTTCAAATATTCTCGAAATCTTTTCCGTCATTATAAAATGTAATTCGTATAATTCTGATTTCGAATTGGATGATAGACCTCATTTTGAAGTTTTGGGAGAAAAGTACAAAAATAGTGACGTTGAATCCGAAGAAGAAATATGGATTCCGATTAAGCAGAAAAAATAGTCTGTCTGTAAAATGAACAGAAATAAGGCAAGAAAAACATGTCTAATTATCGAGAGTAAAAAGATTCTCTTCTACTGTCAATTTATTTGCCAGTTGTCCTTTATACTCAAAGTGGTCATAAGGTATTTGAAAAAATATTCACTACATTTAAAAAATGGAATACTCCGAAGTAAATAGATTATCGCGATTAACAGCCATATTAATTCAATTTCATACCAAGAGACTGGTCACTGCCTCTGAATTGTCCCAAAAATTTCAAGTAAGCAAAAGAACAATTTACCGTGATATCAAAGCATTGGAGAATGCTGGAGTCCCCATTTTGACTGAAGAAGGAAAGGGGTATACCTTGATGGAAGGGTATAAAATCCCACCAGTAATGTTTACCGAAAGTCAAGCAAACGCCTTAATCCTCGCTGAACAGTTGGTGCTGAAAAACAAGGATGCTTCATTTGTAAAAGATTATTCGGAAGCCATTGATAAAATAAAATCAATCCTGAGCTATAGCATCAAAGACAAAGCCAATTTACTGACGGATAGAACGCAATTTGACCAAGTCAAAAATCAAGAAAGAAATAGTAATAATTTATCTGATTTGCAAAATGCACTGACAAATTACAACCTGGTCAAAGTAGAGTACACGAATAAGGATGGAATAGCAACTACAAGATTGTTGGAACCATTTGCTTTATTAAGTACTGAAAATTGGTATCTTATAGCATGGTGTCGTTTGCGTGAAGCATTTCGATTTTTTCGATTGGATAGATTTCAAAAAATGGAAATTCTATCGGAACACTTTGATCCGCATAATTTGACTTTACAAGAATATTTTGACCGATATCATTAATTTTTTCTACACCCTAGACATAGGGTTGTCACTCGCCCCATTTACGTTTGTAGTCTTTAACACTTAAAACTCGTAAAAATGACAAACGCAATTAATCCAATATACAATGAAATGGGATTTCCCCAACCTAGTCTTATCTCTGTCAACGGCATTGAACTCGAAGTTTTTGAAGCGGGCAAAGAAAATGCGGGAAAACCAATAGTACTCTGTCACGGATGGCCAGAGCACGCCTTTTCATGGCGACATCAGATCCCTGCCTTGGTCGCAGCGGGCTACCACGTTATCGTCCCCAACCAAAGGGGCTATGGCAATTCGTCCCGACCAAGTGAAGTAACAGACTATGACATCGAACACTTGTCGGGCGACTTGGTTGCTCTTCTCGATTACTATGGATATGAAGACGCCACCTTTATGGGCCACGATTGGGGCGCAATGGTCGTTTGGTGGCTGACCTTACTCCATCCGAATCGTGTAAACAAAGTGATAAACCTCAGTGTCCCTTATCAAGAACGCTGGGAAAAACCCTGGATAGAATTGATGGAAGTTATGTTTGGTGGAGACTTTTATTTTGTCCATTTCAATCGACAGCCAGGCGTTGCAGATGCCGTATTCGAAGAAAATACATTGCAATTCCTTCGCAATTTATACAGAAAAAACCAACCATTTGTAGAACCAGAACCCGGTATGTTTATGATCAATCTTGCCCAAGCTATTGAACCTCTTGGCGAGCCCGTAATGAGTGATAGCGAATTGGCAGTCTTTGTTTCGGCATTTGAAAAATCGGGATTCACGGGAAGTATAAATTGGTACAGAAACCTGGATCGCAATTGGCATTTATTAGCAGATATCAACCCCATTATCCATCAACCGACATTAATGATATATGGGCAGCGAGATCCTGTGGCAAAGTCAGAGAATCTAGCTGAATTCGTTCCCAAGGTAGAGGTGGTTCATCTGGATTGTGGACATTGGATTCAGCAAGAACTTCCAGAAGAAACAAACCAAGTCATCTTAGAGTGGTTGAAACAACAGGACATATCACAGTTATAAGATTATATGAATTTCTAATTAACCATTATCTTTCAATTTGTTGATCATATTAATGAATTCGAAAAGACTGTTATGACAAAAAAAGACATCGAAACCTTTTACCCCAAAAGCCGGAGAGAATGGCGAAAATGGTTGGAAAAAAATCATCAATCAAAACAGTCTGTTTATGTTATTTTTTATAGAGTATCCTCTGATATAGCCTCTATAACTTGGAGTGAAGCCGTCGATGAAGCACTTTGTTTTGGGTGGATCGATAGCACTAAAAAGACGATTGACGAAAAAAGTTATATGCAATATTTCAGCAAACGAAAACTTCAAAGCAACTGGTCTAAAATAAATAAAGACAAAATAAAGCAACTAACTGAGGAAGGATTAATGGCTCCGGCAGGTATGGAAAGTGTGAAAATCGCTAAAGAAAACGGCTCTTGGACCTATTTAGATGATGTAGAAAATCTAGTTATTCCCAGTGACTTGGAAAAAGCATTGGTAAAGGAGGTGAATGCGAAGGAGTACTTCATGAATTTTAGTAAATCCACTAAAAAATCCATCTTATATTGGATCATGAGTGCAAAACGTGAGGAGACCAGAAAAAACAGGATTGAGCAAGTGGTAAAACATGCGGGTAAAAATCTAAAACCAAAGCAATTTAGATAATTAAAGCTTTTAATAAAGTGCATGATTCATTGCTATACTGGCTTAATTCGTCATTATTTAGTATTTAATTCCGTATTTTGATAACCGACATAGAATAGGTGGATTTCACTAATAATATAAACAAAATTGTAGTAAAAATCCGGATGGTAAAGTCAAGCTATAAGTTAATATAATGTTTCTTATTATATTAACTTATAGCTAAATATTTAGCTATAACTAAACTTTTTATATAGCTTTGGTGTTTAATAAAATACATGACCAATTATTCCCTATTGATATAATAAAGACAATAGATATCACTAGCGACTATATTGAAGTTGGAGAGTCAATAATTCGGAATAATTTATTAAAGCTAGAAGTAAATGGGAAAAGTTTATTTGATGAATTTCTTCAAGTTAGTCCGAAAAAGGTAAATAAGAAAAATAAGATAATTGAAGAATTGGATGCATGTTTGACTCTTTTAATTCAAGGAGAAAAAATACCACCCAATAAATTACATTCAATTGGTAGTAATGAATATGAAATTAGGATTAAAAGGACTCGTCTTTATTTCTTTTACGATCCTCCAAACAATAACATTATTGTTCTAGGTCATTATAATAAAAGAAAAGATGACCAACAGATATACATTGATAAATTTAGAATCCTAAAGGCAAAATACATAAGCAATAGAAATGAGCAAGTTTAGAAATACTTTAAAATCAAAATACTATTGGACTACAAAAGGGCAAGGACGAATATATGGTATGTTGCATGACCAAATAAAGAAAAGAGGTGATTCTGCCAAACTTGCAAAAAAAATAGGTAGTACACCGGGTTATGTATCTCAAATTTTAAGTGGTGATGCAGAAATTAACCCTACCTGGAAGAAAATAGTTAAATTTTGTTTAGCTCTAGATAAAGTACCGGTATTAGAAATAAAAGCTCTAGATGAATATCTGTATGAAGAAAAATTAAAAGCATCATACCGCAAGTATTACCATATATTTCCTCAATCTTGTGAAACTACTGAATCAGATGAAAATGATGAATTGAAATCCGAGAAAACTACTGTATTAAATGATTATGCATTCACAATTCAAGTGAGTATGAAACAAAAATCAAACTCTCAATTTATTGAATATAAATATGATGAATACGAATTAGTATGAATAGTTTCAAAATCAAACTCAAGAATATCAAGCTGTTAAGAAGTGAAGTAAGAGATCATCCTATTGTTTTTTCAGAAGGCTTTAATATACAAGATGTCCAACTTGAAGTAGATTCTAAGTTTAACTTTTCTGACAAATACTTGCAAAATTTCATGCATTTCAAGTTTGAAATTGAAGATTCTGGAAAGGTTATTTCTTTGGGGCACTTCGACATCATTTATACTTTCGAGGTAAATCGTTTAGAAGATATTGTAAAAGATGAGGTTACAAAAAAATCTCTTCAGCTAAATATCATTTCAATAGCATATTCCACATCGAGAGGAATACTCTACAGCGAAACAAAAGGATATTCTCTTAATGATATTCATTTGCAACCTATTTCACCTAATGATTTCTATCAATCACTATTAAAAGATAAGGCAGAAACGGAGGATTTGTCTATCTCTATAGATTGAGAATTATGGGTATACCCTCACCAAAATATTAATTTTTCTAAGTCGAGCAATAGTGATGAAACAAAATTGTAATTATAAAGCAAAGTTGGGGATCACTAGATATTTAGGGGTATATTACCAAATGCGTTTATAATTGTAATTCGTATTATTTAATATTTTATTAGTTGTCCTGACGGTGGTCGTGACTATGAAGGTGATTATTGAAATTTACAGTATAGTCAAAGTGCATGGAATTGGATTTGTGATGGTCGGCCATTGCATAGTGCTCATATAAGGTTTTGGGACCGTCTTGATTTATCATTTCTGCAAATATTCCGTAATCTCCACCGTTATCTGTGGATGGATTATTGGGGATTCTGGTTATAGTATGAACATGATTATAATCAGCTATAGACCCAGAGTTGGCACCTGTGGAACCTTCGGTATTAATTTCAGCCCATAAATAGGGATTGTATATTCTGTAGTAAAATTCAGATGTTGCCGTCGGTGTACTTCCAGAATCATTGATCCATACAAAATAAGTGTCGTCAATATTGGCCATGATGTCTTCCCACCATACGTTGGCAAAATTGTCGGTTAAATTGTATACGTATTCTTTCATTACTAGGATTAAATTTGCTTGGGCTGTGGCTGACATATCTGAGTATTTTAACCCTGTTTCAAAATCGGAATAATCGTAATCCCCTATGTAGGGATCGGGATCTCCATTTCTATCTGCTGGTCCGACCTCTAGAGAATGAGAAGAAGAAGTGGTTGCAGCTATTGCAAGCTCACTATCGGAGAAACTGTTGTACAGTGATAGTGCAAGGTCTCTTTCATCTGAAAATATGTCAAAATCTTCACCATTCCATGTATTGGCTGCTGGTTCTCCACCCAGAAATGCTGGAACAATGGATACATTGTCTCCATGAACCAAAAAATTGACTACACAGTGATGACCATCTAATTGAAATCCCCATGACCCACTGGTTTCTGGATCTCCAAACATGTCTAGAGAATAGAATTCGGGATTCCAAACGTTACTCATGACATTGTTCAACCATCCTTCTGATAATTCGGTGATTTCATATACTTTTTGATACCCTCCAGAACTGAGAAATAGCTGAAGAATATCCTTAAATGCCGTTAATTGAGCGTCACTTAAATCCCCGTATGTGATTCCATCTCTATTGCCATTATTGGCAGGAGTGTTGTGCCAGAGATAGAACCTTTCATCATCCAAACAGTTTGAAGCACGAGTAAGTAATGTAGATGAGAGGGAGTTGCGGAAGGAGACCATGGCTTGTCTCATGGTTTCAATTTCTGCATTTGTTGATTGGGCAACGCTGCCCGTTGTAGTACAGGTTTCAGTTACTGTTTCAGGATCCGTCGTTTCTTCATCCTTGTTACAAGAAAAAAGCGAAAAAAGACATAGTGACAATGGTAAAAATAAATACTTAAATGTTTTCATATTTAATAGTTGTTTTCTGATAAATGATGTTGTTTGTTAATTGTAGTGAGTATTTTGATTCATGTTGGGAAGGATGAGTGCTTTCCGTTCAATGATTTGAAAAGTTTAATGGGAAGTATTTCTACTTTTGAATAAAAAAATAATGATGGCTAATACGAACTACATTTTATAATGACGGAAAAGATTTCGAGAATATTTGAAGTTTAACAAGGCTAAAAACACAGGCATAGCCGTAGCTACGGCGAGTATTTTAAACGAAGTAAAACATCAAATAAATCGAAAGATTACCGTCAATTATAAATTTAATTCGTATAGCATAATGGCAATCCCCAATCCAAGATAGAGGTCGATATTGTGTTGTATTTTGGCAGTGGCAATCTCTGTAAATGTAGAGTCGGTATTTTGAAAAAATAGTTCAAATTGATTTTCGCGATTGAGTACTGTTTGGAATATTTTATCTCCTTCTATAAATTTCACAAGGGTATTTTGTTCCTGAGATTCTTCAAATAACCCTAATCTTAAATGAAGGGTATTAAAATTTTCAGGAAAATCGGAGAGTGTAAACCTTATATCGGTTTGATGATTCTCCGATTTGATTTCACCAGAGGACAGGGGAACCATTTGACTATCGACATTTAGGTGAAATTTCGATTTGATATATTCAATATAAAGTTCGTTGTATTCTTTGATCGATAGATTATTAAAGTCAATACTCGAATAAAATTCGGTCAAACAATCGTTGGAATCTTCATCAGAGAAGGTGAAATCGGCCATCCATAGTCCTTCTACTTGGCTGAAAATAACAGAACTCGTATTGGGAGTATTTGCACTTGTATTTCCAGATAGGAAGGCCAGAGCTATTATGATAAAAACACTTTTTACCTGTTTCATGTTTCAAATAATTGTCTGATAGGTTAGAGGATTATTTTGAGATAATCCTTCGGCTGTTCTCTATTTTTTTAGAAAAACTTTTGATTTATCTGTAAATCAATTTGTTAAAATGTGAAAATGTCTTTGACCAATACCCAGGGTAACTGTAGTCAGTTATTTCTATATTCAAATCAGACAATTATAAACCCATCTGGTATGGTATCAATAATTTATTAAATTTCATAGGTCTATTTTTATGAAAATATCGAAGAGGATAATAAAGACACTTTTCGACCCAAATACATTTTTGGTCTAAAAGTTTGAAATTTGAAAAATTTCGTTATAGATTTGCATTATTGATTCATTAAAGATATTAAAAATGGTGGATGAAGAACAGGTGAAATCCGAAATTATTGAAGTGGCTAAAGGCCTAATTCAACAGTTTGGAATCAATAAAGTCACTATGAAAGATATCGCCCAAGCAGCAGGCAAGGGTAAAAGTACCCTTTATTATTACTTCAAAAACAAGGAAGAAATCCTAGATGCCGTAATTGAAGATGAAATGCATCAATTTTATTCCAGTTCTGAAAAAGCCGTGCAGAATGAAACGGGTTTCGAAAATAAACTTCGTACTTATATCAATACCAAAGTTAAAACCATTGAAATAAAATTAAAAAACTATGCCTTCCTGATAGAAGTGGATCACCATTATTTTGATTTTCGAAACTATTTTACTCGAGCAAGTCTGTTGTTTAATGATAGAGAAAAAGTATTGATCGAATCTATCTTAAAATGCGGAGTGCAAACCGGTAAAATCGATCCCGACAAAGTACACGGTAAAGATGGCTTTGAAATGGCTGAAATTCTCCTTATCGCTATACGGGGCTTGGAAATGGAAGTATTTTTGAAGAAGAAAATTGAAAATATTGAAACGAAAACCGATATGATGATCGAAATTTTA
This sequence comes from Membranihabitans marinus, assembly GCF_021729155.1. Taxonomy (GTDB): domain Bacteria; phylum Bacteroidota; class Bacteroidia; order Chitinophagales; family Saprospiraceae; genus Membranihabitans; species Membranihabitans marinus. Next base: position 8,657 of record NZ_JAJQYA010000055.1, read on the forward strand.
TTAAACGGCTTAAAGTAAATTTTTTTTATCTAAAATTCGACCAAAATACACAATTGGTCTATAAATCTAAAACACATACTATGAATTACCGCTATTTCTTAGCCATTGTTTTTATGGCTACTATTTTTAGTTGCAATCAAGAAGAAAAGTCACCTCAAACCCTTGAAAAAACCATTCCCAATGTAGAGGTAGAAAAGGTGTCGGCCTATACAGGATTACAGAGCCTTCAGTATTCTGGTTTGGTAGAAGCTAAGCAAGTCACTCCTCTTAGTTTTAAAACACCAGGGACTATAGTGGATATCCTAGTGGAAGAAGGCCAGTATGTCAAAAAAGGACAACTCTTGGCCAAATTGGATGATACTGATGCGCAAAACAGTTATGCCTTGTCCTCACAACAGTTGATGCAAGCACAAGATGCCTATGACAGAATGAAGCCCATGCATATAAATGGAACATTGCCTGAAATCAAATGGGTAGAAATAGAAACTGGACTTTCCCAAGCCAAAATAACGAGTGAAATGGCCAAAAAACGTATCGATGATACGGCATTGTATGCACCTAAGTCTGGAGTGATTGGCAGCAAAAATATTCAATTGGGAATGAATATTATGCCCAGTGTATCGGCTTTTGATCTCATGGATATCAATACGGTTTATGTCAATATCCCAGTACCTGAAAATGAAGTGGGAAGTCTAAAAAAAGGACAGTCGGCAGAAATTAATATCGCTGCAATAAATGAAGTCAAGACAGGGAATATTCATCTCATCGGAGTGTCGGCCAATACCTTGACCCATGCTTATCCAGTAAAATTATTGGTAGACAATAAGGATTGGAAATTGAAGCCGGGAATGGTGTGCAATGTCAAAATTGCCAGTAATTCCACGGTAGAAGGAGCGGCTGTATCCAATAAAGCTCTGCAGAGAAATGCCCACGGCCAACAGTTTGTTTATGTGGTCCACAACAATAAAGTTACAGCCCAACCTGTGCGGACGATTGACTTAGTAGACAACCAAGTCATTATTAGTGATTTGACAGCCAGTGATTATGTAGTGGTGAGTGGTCAACACAAATTGTCAGAAGGTTCAGAAGTAAATATCCTCAATACAGTTAACTAATTATGAGTAAGAAAAAGTTGAATATCATCGAATTGGCTATGAAATACCGTCAAATAGCCATTATAATTACTGCGGTTCTGTTTCTATTTGGTCTGTACTCGCTCAAGGTCATGCCGAGAAATGAATTCCCCGATTTTACCATCCGTCAAGGATTGGTCATAGGGGTATATCCCGGTGCCACTTCCGAACAAGTGGAAGATCAGTTGGCTAGAAAAGTAGAAGAATTTTTATTTTCATTTAAAGAAGTCAAAAGAAAAAAGACCTATTCTATTTCAAAGGAGGGAATGCTCATCGTTTTTGTGGAAGTAAATGACAACGTTGAGGATCCAGATGGTTTTTGGGATAAAATCAAATTTGGACTCGAGCAGTTAAAGGGACAATTGCCATCTCAAGTTCTAGCATTAATGGCCAATAACGATTTTGGGAATACTGCTGCCTTGCTCTTGACCATCGAATCGAAAAGTAAAAACAAAAAGGAACTCGAGAAAAACCTCAAAACCATAGAGGCTGAGTTTAGAAAGGTAGAAGCGGTTTCTAAAGTAAAACACTACGGCCTACAAAATGAGGAAATTACCATCAATTTTGATCAAGATAAATTGGCGCAATACGGTGTCAATATTGGCTCTGTTTTGGCTGCTATGCAATTGGAAAGTGCTGTGTATTATGCTGGGGAAATAGACAATGGAGATCTGATAACTCCTGTTCATATTCCTACTAGTTTTCAATCGGAAAATGAAATTAAAAATCAAATTGTCTATACCGATCCCCTTGGTAATTTGATTCGGGTAAAAGATGTTGCCGAGGTTAAAAGGGAATTTAAAGAACCTGATTCTTATATCAAAAACAATGGGTCTTCTTGCCTTTTAATTTCTCTGGAAATGCAAACAGGGAATAATATTGTGGAGTTTGGTGAAGATATCGATCGAACTTTAGAGATTATTGAGTCTCTCATCCCAGACGATATTGAAATCCACAAAATTGCCGATATGCCCACTGCGGTAGATCATTCTATTCAACACTTTTTAAAGGAGTTTTTTATAGCTATTGCCGCCGTTATATTAGTGATCCTCTTGTTCTTGCCATTTAAAGTGGCTATGGTTTCAGGAGTTACCATTCCCATATCTATTTTTATTTCTATTGGCATTTTATTTATGCTAGGAATTGAGCTACATACAGTGTCGTTGGCAGCTCTGATTGTGGTTTTGGGTATGGTGGTGGACAATGCCATTGTAGTGATTGACAATTACGTCGAAAAACTCGATGAAGGGATAGGTCGTTGGCAGGCTGCTATACAGAGTACACAAGAGTTGTTTATTCCCGTATTTTCAGCAACCTTATGCATTATTGCTACGTATCTGCCTATGCCATTATTCTTGTCTGGACAAACTGGAGATTTCGTAGGCTCTTTACCGGTAACCATTGGTATTGCATTAGGGGTCTCACTCTTGGTTGCGGTATTGTTGGTTCCCTTCCTCTGTTATTTTTTCATTAGAAAGGGAGTGCATGGAAATAGTGGAGAAACTGTAAACAAATTTTCCCCATTGAATTTGCTACAATCGGCTTATGATAAAACCTTGGAATGGGCCTTTAAAATGCCTTGGATGACGGTAATGGCAGGTGTGGGTTCTGTAGTACTTGGTGGATATATTTTAACGTTAGTTCCGAGACAACTTTTCCCAAAAGTAGAGCGCAATCAATTCGCTGTAGAAATTTATCTTTCAGAAGGCAGTACACTGGATCAAACGGCAGAGGTGGCAGACAGTCTTACCAATATGTTGTTGGCTGATGACAGAGTAGATAATGTGGCCACTTTTATCGGTGAAAGTTCTCCTCGATTTCACACCATTTACGCCCCCAATTTTCCAGCTAAAAATTACGCCCAATTAATCGTTAATACGAAAACTGATCTTCATACAGTAGAATTATTAGACGAATACGAAAAACAACATCGCAACATGTTTGCTAATGCCTATGTGAGGATGAAGCAGTTGGATATGTTGTCGACCAAAGCGCCTATCGAAGTTCGTATTTCAGGAAACGATATTGCAGCATTGCGTATGGAAGCAGAAAAAGTAATGTCGGTGATGGAAGAAAATCCCGATGTAATTTGGGTGCGAAATGATTATGTAGAACCTCGCCAAGGTATTCGGATTGAAGTAGATGATGAGAGAGCCAATAGATTGGGACTTACACGGGGGACGGTAGCTGCATCAGTGGCCTCTAGTTTTTCTGGTCTTCCAGTGGGTACGGTTTGGGAAGGTGACTATCCAGTCCAAGTTAAGGTGGTTAACCCAGTGGACAAGCGCAATGATTTTTCAGATTTACAAGATCAATTGGTCAGTTCTCCTTTTTTGACTAATCCAGTTCCACTGCGTCAGGTAGCTAACCTCACTACCGATTGGTCGGAAGGTGAAATCATTCGGCGCAACGGAATTCGAACCATTACCGTAAGAGCTGATGTAAGCCGCGATGCCATGCCTTACAAGGTGTTGTCTGCCATGAGGTCAAAAATTGATGAGATAGCAGCTCAGTCTACATTGCATTTTGAATACGGAGGGGAAGATGAAAATGAAATGGAAAACTATGTACCCATAGGCAAAGCCCTAGGTGTAGGTGTGGTATTAATCTTTTTTATCTTGCTTTTTCAGTTTAAGACTTCTCGCCATGTGTTGTTGATTATGACGACGATGCCCTTAAGTATATTAGGAGCTGCATTAGGCCTTATGTTGACAGGTTATTCATTTGGTATGACGGCTTCTCTAGGAGTGATGAGTTTAATGGGTATCGTGGTGAGAAATGGAATTATCCTAGTGGATTATGCAGAAGAACTTCGCCTCAAGAAAGGCATGACGGTACTTGAATCGGCCATGGCTGCGGGCAGACGCCGAATGAGGCCCATTTTCTTGACTTCATTTGCAGCGGCAATAGGGGTTGTGCCTATGATAGCGAGCGGTTCTACGCTTTGGGGACCCTTGGGATCGGTGGTGTGTTTTGGATTATTGGTTTCTATGGCACTGACCCTTTACATTTTGCCTGTACTGTACTTACAATTTTTTAAAAAGAAAGAATTAATTAAATCATGAGAAATACATCGTTTTCCATATTAGCCATCATCTTCATGGTCAGTGTTTCGTTAACTGCACAAAATAATATCAATTTAACGACGGCAAAATCTATGGCTATAGAAAGTCATGTCTCAATAGCGAATAGTCAACTCGAAATTGATGGCGCTAAAATTAGCCAGGAGGAAGCTAAAACACATTATTATCCACAGGTGAATTTCGATGGGATGTTGATGCATTCTATATCTCCTCTGTTGGAACTACATTCCCCTGAAGGAAATCTTCCAGTATATGATGGAAATCCCAGTAATCTCGCCAATGCTACTGAGTTTGCCTACATTCCAGCCTCTACTACGGGGTTGTTACAAAAGGTGGGATTGGCCAATTTGACAATCGCTCAGCCGATTTATACTGGGGGGAAGATCAAACTCGGTAATGAAATGGCCTCATTAGGTGTAGACATTCGGGAGGAACAAAAACGAATGACAGAGAATGAAGTTCTATTAAATACAGAGCAGCAGTATTGGCAAATCGTGGCCTTGCAAGAAAAACAAAAAACCATAGATGAGTATCGACGATTGCTGGATCAATTATATATTCAAGTCAATGATGCTTATCAGGCGGGCTTGATTATTCGAAACGATGTGTATAAAGTAGAATTGGAACGCAGTCAATTGGAGATTAATACGCATAAACTTCAAAATGGGAAGGAATTGGCGTTGAGGCAATTTACCAATACCATAGGTATGCCTTTTGATTCTACGCTATACTTACAGGACGATTTAGAAAATTTCGAACAACCTCAATTTTATGTGAATCTGAATCAGGATTATTTGACACAATTATCAGAAATTAAATTGTTGGAGAAGTCTGCTGAAATGCAAAACTTGCAAACAAAGATGAAGGAAGCAGGGTATAAACCCACGGTGGCTGCTGGAATAAACACTTTTTATTTAACCCAATTTGAGGAAGAGAGTAGTGGTGTAAATGCACTTGGATTTGCTTCCGTCAGCATCCCTCTTTCTCATATATGGAAGGGGAAGCACGATATTCAAGTTCAAAAAATTGAGGAAGAAATTGTGCAGAATACTTTGGCCGATACTAGGGAACTCTTACAACTCCGAACCGCTAAATCGTGGACAGATTTAAGAGAAGCATATGAGGAAATAAAGATCATGGAAGGACGAATTGTTCAGGCAAATGAAAATTTGAGGGTGAATCAGTCTAGTTATGAAAATGGAGTCGTCACGCTTTCGGATTTCTTGGAGGCTAAGGCCTTGCAAACCCAGGCTTTGGACGATTTAATAGATGCTAAGACCAAGTATAAAGTTGCGATAGCAACCTATTTACAACATATCGGGAAAGCTGACATGATAGGGAATGAATAGTATTGTGAAAACACAGTGAGTTAAAGTAGTATGGGTTTGTTCGATATGGATATCGGTCAATTATTGAGAGCATATTTGGCCGATCCATATCATTTGATTTTTATTCTATTTATATGTGTAAAATATACAATATTAGATAATTAGGAAGGTGTTTTTGTTGAATAAAGGCAGTTGAAAATAGGTTTAATGGAAATTAGACCTAATAAGAAATAATTTTATAATGAGGATGTACAGTCTTTTTGTATAAAAGTAATTGCTGGCATTAATTGTGAAAATGTATTTGTTGCTTACGTTTCTTTTAGATATGGGTTTCGGTCATTAATAATCTGTGTTCTTGGCCGATCCATATCAATTGTTGTGAGCGTTGAATTTTTATGTTTTGAGTTAATTTTTTGGTGTAGAAAGGAATGATTTATATGTAATCTAATTGATCCAATTCTTCACTTGTTCCTTCAAGTAAGAGAATTGGTATAAAATACTAGATGGAAGCTAATTTTCAAATAAAGAAATATGTTGCTGACTTTATTCTAAGTATGGTTTTCGGTCAATATTGAAAGAGGATATTGGCCGAACCATTTTGTTGCTAATTTTAGAGATATTATCTCTTCAATTCCTTCCCGTCACACTGAATCTTATACGTCAACAATGATAATCACTAAGTAAAAATTTTCTACATTGGGTTTTTATTGCCAATGAATTAGAAAGTTTAAATATTTAAAATGGATTTTTTCGAAAATAAAATTGAAGTTAGGTGGTCGGATTGTGACCCTAATAAACACGTTAGACATTCTGCCTATTATGATTATGGTGCTCAAAATAGAATAATGTTTTTCACTAAAATTGGCTTCGATATTGAAGCCATTGAACGTTTAAATATTGGTCCAATTTTGTTTAAAGAAGAATGTACTTTTCTTCGTGAATTGACTATGGGGGATACGGTTAGAATCAATCTTAAAAAGGGAGAGATATCACCTGACGGAGGTCGTTGGGTATTACATCATGAAATCTTCAATAATCGTGATCAGAAGTGTGCCCATATCACTGTTCAGGGAGCTTGGATGGATTTATCTGCTCGAAAATTAACTCTTCCACCCAAGGAGGTTGTGGACGCTATGGAGCGATTGGAATCTGGTCAATATTATGTACATAAGAGTGCAAAGAAAACAACTTCGACATCGCAGTGATGTCTTATACGAATTACATTTTATAATGACGGAAAAGATTTCGAATGACTGAATGAAGTTGCCCCTTGGGCAACCAAATGTCCTTAATGGACATTTGATGAGGATGACTGAATGAAATACGAAGTATCCAATCGACTAAATGTCGATTGGATGAAGGAACCGAGACCACTGGGCTCGGGTGGGTGAGCTACCATGCCGAGGCGTGATCACACTTCAAATCGGCAGCGGATTGCCACCGTGCTCAGGGTGGGAATGCCAACGAAGCTCCCCTACAAACGTAAAACATTACGTCTCAAGCCACATTATTTAAGCCGCAAAGCATTGCGGCTCTACAATAAAATCGAAAGATAACCGAGTAAAGTACGAAGTACTGAAGGTAGTAAATCTACCTTCAACGAGGGCACCACGACCCCCGTGTCGTGGATGGGTGAGCTTATCAATTATAAATGTAATTCGTATTAATTTGAATCTTAATGCGTTAGCTTTTTCCCATATCGTAAAAAACTGGGTTGTTTGGTTTAGTAGGGCGATAATGGTAGTTTAATCTATGAGTAAATTTGGATTATAGTCTCTTAAATGGAAAACAATTAACTCGATAATCTAACCGCCTTTATTTATTGTAGTTGTTGTTTAAGGAAGGAGTCTTTATTCCTTAAATCAGTGTTTAAAAACGTCTCTATATTCTATTTTTTAATCATAGAACTGACTAATTGATAATATATTAAATCCATTTTAGGCTGTATTGTTTGCTAGAATTTGTTAGGTATTATATGTGTTTTATTTTATATGTTTCGTTTTTTATACCATTCTTCGATTTGGTTTTTGGGAGGTAGTTTGCTGATAATCAATTTGAATTATCTTTTTTTAAGCTCATTTTTTTACTAAAGTAGCTTAGTAGTATTTTGTGTTATAGCATTCAATTCTTTTACAATAGGTTAGGGTGTTTTGTATTTTTTTTTAACCTATGTTTAATTTAGTTCTAATTATTTGTACTTGTAATATTGTTTATTACAAGTATGAGCTTTATGCTTTTTTCACTCTTAAACTTGTAGGTAGTCTTTGATCGGGGAGGAAAAGTTTTTTGATATCTCTGAAGTAATATATCATTTCATAACAATTTCATTACATAAATTTCTTTTGCTAATCATGTTTTTGTGGATTGAAGTATTTTTTTTTAAGAGAGGTTAATAGGAATTTCACCTATGTAAATTTTACTACAAATTACTTTTGACATGGAAGATGTATATTCTTATTCAGAAACAGGATTGGATATATAATCTATTGGTTTCTATTATTTGATATTTTATAGCGTGCTTTTTTAATTTATGCAAATTCAAGAATTTCGTTGGTTGTTTATTTTACTTTGTCTAGCTCTAATATTTTCCATCATGATAATTTCTAAAATAATGGTATCATTTTTTCTTTTTTAGTAAATCTAGTCCATTTTCTAAGTGTATAAGTGAGGCGAATATTGGAATGTTTAAGTAAGGTTTCGATTTTATTTTCTACATCATTACGGTTTTCCTTGGTCATATTCTGGAATTGTATCTATTATGTCCATATTTTTTGTTTTCAAAATCTTTTATCATAAATGCATCTTTTCTAGTAGAATTTATTCTACAGGGGAAGTGAGCTAATTCTACATAAAAGATATATAAATTCTACACTATCTTGCAATTATATGTAATATTATTACGATCATATTGTAATTTATAAATAAATACAAATAAAGTTGCATATATTTCTGTCTTGATTCTGTTGTAGTTTAATATGATAAATAGCGAAGGAATAGGACTTTATATTTCTTTTTTTGTAAGAATTGTGTCTCTTTATAGTTAGTTATATAGTGATATTTGCCTTGGTTTTGGGATATTTTACTTAAAATATTTAATGAGGTATCTGTGTATTTGTGTGAATATTTATAAATAGCATAGATGATTATAAAATTAACTACAGTCTCAATATTATAATTATTCGTTTTAATATTTAATTAATATGAACAAGAACTCTACCGCTACTTATTCTTATTTAATAGAAAAATCTAGATTGATCAACGCTGTGTTGAGGGATAGAATAGGTTTTTGGATAAAATTATGTAATTACAATGTTTTGAAGCCATTGCGTAATGCAACGGTTTTTTTATGTGTATTAATATCTTGCTTATTCTCACCTCCAATTGCAGCTCAGCAGACTCAACCAGTATTGGATTGGTCGACATATTTCGGAGGAAGTGTTAGAAATGATGGAATTAAATATAGTGTCGACGATGATGGATCGATTTGGTTTTCAAATCTAGTTGAAAGCCCTGGCACTGGAATGCCTACTTCACCTGGAGCCTGGCAAAGTAATTTTGTCTATTCTGGTGCAGCTCATAATGGTTATAATTCCTATATTGGAAAATTATCGCCAGATGGTCAGTTTGAGTATGGTTCCTATTTTGCAGCTAATTCAGGTGATTTGGCGCTTGCTATTACTCAAGATGATGATTATGTTTACGCGCTGAATAATATTTGGTCTAAATCGGTTAGTCAGGGAGTTACATTCCCAAAAACAGGAAATCATTATGGAGCGGTTAATGGCCATGCACAACACGGATTTCTCAATCTGGTTAAAATAGATAAATCCACCAATACCCAAGTATTGGTGACATCGTTGCCCGGTACAGAATACATATTAAATAATACCAATGGTTACTCCTATTGGGCGCCCGGTACAAGTTCTACTACAACGAACATATTAACCCAGGATGGTTATGCTTATTTTGCGGGAATGTGTAATAGATATCCGCGGGATGGATTAGCTGAGTCATGGGCATATATCATTAACCCAGACCATACTGGTACTCTTATTAGACTAAATCGAGCCAATGTTGCCAATCATGCCATTCGTCTAGCACGAATTGATGTGGCTCAAAATGGAGACCTGCTTATGCTAGGAGGAGCGAGAGGTAATGGGGCCAACGGAGATGCTGCCTTTCTCACTACAGACAATACGGTGTTTACTAATCCTGTAGGAAACTGGGATATGTTTTTAAGAAGATACGATCGGAATGGAAATCTAATATTTTCTACGCTTTTGGGAGGAACAGCTCATGAAGATGTTATTGATGGGAACCAGGTAAATGTAACCAAAGTCATGGAATTGCCGAATGGTAATATAATAGTTAGTGGAGTGACACAATCCTCTGATTTTCCCTATACTGACGGTACTGTGGATGGCAATGGAACCGACGACATATTTTTAGCGGCTTATGCTGCCGATGGGACAAAACTATGGGTGAAGAGTTTTATGGCTGATGGAGTCGATTTGAGTAATTTTACCATGAAACCTCATCCCGATGGTCAGCAAATTATCGTATATACCTATGGTGATGAGAACAATAATTTTGTTATTACTCCAGATGCCGCCCAGCCCAATTATGGGGGCGGAGCGACAGATCAATACATTGCCTTTCTCGATCCCAATACAGGCAATGTCAATTATGGCACTTATTACGGTGGATCGGGAGAAGAATATCCGAGATTGGGTGCTGCCGAGGGTGAAGATATTCACATTTATGGCAACGATATATTGTTTAGTGGGGTTTCTACTTCTACCGATTATCCTGTCACTCCGGGAGCTAACAATAAGCATTCTGGTAGTTTTTTAGTCCTCGATGGTAATGGCCAATTGCAAACGGCGACTACAACGAATATTCGGATGGACAAAGTCTATATGGATGACGAAGTTATCTATGCCTATGGGAGTTATTATAATAGTTTAACTGAACATACTACATTAAATGCTTTTCAAGCAGAATCTAATGCCTCAGGGACTAATCAGCAAGGGGTTATTCTCAAAATAAGGAGGTGTGATGGCAAGGTGGCTTACCAGACTTTTTTGGGCGGGCTTAGTGTAGCCTCACCTCATGGGAACCCTGCTTATAATTTTAGAAATACAGCTTATATCAGTGCTGCTCAGCCAGAATTTGTCAATGGCAAGTTAGTGGGAGGAGCTGATCTATATACCCCAACAGTACGCCATCCTACGACGGAAGGGGCGATGCAAACTTCACCAGGAGGAGAAGTAGATCTTGTGTTTTTTGCATTTGACATGGAAAAAGAGGTGACTTGGGAAGAGAATGTACTTATACCAGCCACACAGTCCACTTGTACCAATGGGATAGTGGGTCCTATCGATGGGAGTCGGGTCACCATCGATCCCGATGATTTGCCCAAAATCAATCGCGGTAGTTTACAGTCATATCCAGAGCAAAAGGCTACTTATCAATGGCAGATAGCTTCCACTGCATCCGGTCCATGGATGGATATTAATGGTGC
>NZ_JAJQYA010000056.1 GCF_021729155.1 Membranihabitans marinus
AGTATTTCCTTCTCGTTTTTCTTCTCTTTTTTCATAGTTTGCTAAGATAAGTAGACACACTTAATTGAACAGTCTCGAAATATTTTTAAAAATCAATTGGTTTAAAAATCGAAGATTATTTATACCTCTGTATTCCACTTATATGCTGACTGTTCTTAGCTATCCATTTACTCAATTCATATTCGAATCCAACTAATTAGATTCCAATAAGTAAATGAAGAAGACTTAAAATTACGGAGAAATACCACGTCTATTCCACCATGTTGAAAAATTAAAATTATTGATTTGTATATTTTAATTTTTTAAAATATATAGTAGTTTATTGTTTATAATGAAAATAGATATTTGTATTTTTGTGAAAATGTTAAAACCTACCTTGTATGAGATTGATAATAATAGTTGTCTTAATGATATTTCAGAGCCTAGGATTTGCCCAGCAAGTTTCCAACGGTTTTGCCATGCCAGAAAGCATAACCTCAGATGGACATCGATTTTTTGTTTCGAGCCAAGGTCAGGATTTTAATAGTAGAGATGGTGATGGATTTATTAGTGAAATTGATGATGATGGTAAAATCATCTATAAAAAGTTTCTTCCCACTCAGGGAGTCCTTCACGCTCCCAAAGGTATGGCCATAGTAGGAGATGTGATTTTTGTCGCTGATTTATTCAGAATAATGGGTTTTAATATCGATAGTAGAGAGACAGTATTTGAACTTAATATAGTTGGTGCTGAGCTTCTAAATGACATTTGTAAATTAGAAAATGGATTTTTAGCGGTAACCGAGACTATTTCGGGAAACATATATAAAATTGATATACAACAAAAATCATATGAAATTATCAGTAACATTCCTGGAGCAAATGGAATATCATACAATGCCAATACCAAACAATTGATAGTGTGTAGTAATGGAAGTAAATTTGGTGATGGTTCGGTGTATATTCAATCTGAAAATTCAGAGTTTAGAAAATTGCCCAATATTCCCGATAGTTTTTTCGATGGTATTGAATGGATGGATGACCAACATTTCATTATTTCGGATTGGATAAACTTTCCAGTAAACGGAAAAGGAAAAATCTGGACATATGATCTCAAAAAAATGGAGTCTACTTTCAGCTTTACTCCAGAGAGTATAGCCGATATATTCTACGATGTTAAAACATCAAAAGTATATATGGCTCAAATGCTTCACAATCGAATCCTGATTTCTAAATATCACGATTTAGATAACCGGGATAAAGGATATGGAAATTTATATAATTATGGAGTAATTGATGCCTTAATTGGAGGATTGTACCGCGGCAGTCTCCCCATTAAAGAATTAAAATTAAAAGGCGACTTTGGTATTGGGGCTCCTGATATGATTGATGGAGAACTCATAGTCGTCAATGGCATTGCCTATCAAACTAAAGTGAATGGAGAAACTGTCGAATTATCCGATGACCATTTAACTTCGTTTGCCAGCGTTACTTTCTTTAAATCGGATACAGGGTTTATCGAAACCTCCAGAACCGACAAAACAGCTATTTTGGAATCCATTGAAAATGAACTGCTCAGTAAGAATCAAATGTACGCTATTAAAATTTCTGGTCATTTTGATTTTGTGAAAACACGAGCCTTTCCTCCTGTTGAGAAAGAACCCTTTCCCAAATTATCTGACATCCTACATCATCAAACTTTTTTCAATCACCAAAATACTGATGGTAGCTTGATAGGTTTTCTTTTGCCCAACTATTTAAATGGTATTAACGCTGGAGGATTTCATTTTCACTACTTATCCGATGACAAAGAATTAGGTGGTCATATGTTGGATTTTAAAGGGGAGAATTTAAAAATTGAAATTGCGCAATTAAAGTCATTTGAATTGGTGACACCCAATAACGAGGATTTCCAAAATTTTGATTTTGTAAAAAAAGAAAATGAATCCCTGAGGAAGGTAGAACAAGGAAGATAGCGGATGTAGAATTTTATTGAGGAATAGGGTTTGCGTTAAGAACTCTATAGCCTTCCAAAATTAGGGATGTATGCTTTCTCTATGCGAATATAAGGTTATGGACTTTAATACGAATTATTATTGGGGTAAAGAGTCGAGGTTATCCCTACTGCCTCATGCATTATGAATATTGGGGATGGAAACCGACCATTTTAATAAACTACAAAAGGTTAAAATAGCCATAGAATTTCTAAGATTTCTTTAAGTGTAGAGATTTTAACTACAATATATAGGTTATACAATATTATTTTACTACAAATATGTGTTTGTATAATATGAAAGAAATTTTCCAAATACGTTACTCTATTGAAATTTGAAAGAGGTGAAGATTGATCTCTTGTATATGTAAATCAATGGTTTGAAAGTTTTTAAAGGTTATTTAGCTTATAACTTTTGTGGTGACTAAAAAGTTATCCATACTTATATTCTTTATCCTATTTTAAATTTGTCTTCATGGATATTGTGAGATTTTATTTATATGTTGCTTTATTAAGCTCTTCAGTAATTTCATTGGATTGTGTAGGTCAGAATTCATCGGAATTATTTATTAAAAACAATGAATACAACTTTTCTGATTCCCTCCTACCCTATGTAAAATTCAAGGACAATGTTCAGATATTTACCCATGGTAAAATTATTGATGGTAGCGGAAAATCCATATTAGAAGATCAAACGCTTATTATTGAAAATGGATTGATCAAAGAATTTGGATCGAGTAATGATATCAAATTATTGGACCTGTCTGCCGACGAGGCAGGAGGTGTGGAAGTAGTAAATTTGAGAGGTAAGACAATAATTCCCGGTATAATTGGGATGCATAACCATCTACACATTCCTCAATTTCCTAATCTTGGAGAAGTTGCAGCAAAACTTTACTTGGCTTCTGGAGTGACGACTATTCAAACCTGTGGGGCGACTGATTCGGACGCAGAGTTACTGTTATCAGAACAAATAAAATCCGGTCAAAAATTGGGCCCAGAAATTATTCCTAGTGCTCCTTTTATAACTGGTGAAGGAGGAAATCCCAATATGATCATTCCCAAAGATGAACAACATTTACGAGATACTATGTTGTATTGGATAGATCGGGGCATAAAATGGTTTAAAGTATATCGAAATATAAATCCAAAGGATTTAAAAACTGTAATAGATTTAGCCCATGACCATGGTGGTAAAGTTAGGGGGCATATGTGTTCCCTTACCTTTGAACAAGCTTCAAACCTGGGGATAGATGGCATTGAGCATGGATTAAATAGTGCAAGTGATTTTAGAACTGATAAAGACTATGGAATTTGTAACGGGGGGAGAGAATATATGGATGAGTTAGTCATCAATAGTTCAGAGGTCGTAAACCTTCAAAAAACCATGATCAAAAACCACGTTTTTCTTACTTCTACTCTGGCCATATTTGAGTCTAGTATTCCTAATCGAAGTTATGCCAACAAGGAAAGCTTAATTTCTATGTCGCCCTATCTAAAATCACAGTATGAGGCAAGAAGGAACGATTTTAACGATGAGATAAAGGATTCCACAAGAAATCAAAGGTTCAAGCGTATTATGGAATTTGAATATCAATTTTTTAAAATGGGAGGATTGCTCTGTAGTGGTGTGGATGCCGGAAGGCATATTTTGCCGGGATTTGGGGACCAACGAAATTTTATCCTACACAGAGAAACAGGCTTTACTACAGAAGAAGCCATTCAAATAATGACTGCTAATGGCGCTAAAGCACTTGGCCGGACGGATATCGGTAGTATTCAAATTGGAAAAAGAGCAGATTTTATTATTCTCGATGGTGATTTACAAGATAATCCTAATGTTATCAATAAAGTAGAAACAGTGTTTAAGAATGGTATCGGTTACGATCCTAAGAAAATACTGAATTCAATTAAAGGGGGATTTGGTAGAGAATAAATTCATTAAGACTGGTTATTGAATGCTTTATTTCTATTGAGGATTTTTATAATATTTAAGTTCCAAGAGAGTATAGAAAAATTACCGGAATGAATCCCCTTGTCTACCAATTTGTAGGTTGAATTTCTCTATAGAATACTTTCACTAAGTTTGAATTTATTAACGCATTCTAAATTCCTTAGGTGATATTCCAGTAATATTTTTGAAGAATTTAGTGAAATTAGTAACCTCTTCAAAACCAATTTCATAAGCAATTTCTTTGAGACTTTTATCTGTGCTGACAATAGCTCTCTTTGTTTCCATAATTACGTAATTGTCAATAAAAGCTTTGGCTGTATTTAAAGTATATTCTTTGACTACCTGATTTAAATGTTTGGTTGATATAAACATCATATTCGCATAGTCTTTTACCGTTCTGGTATTAGAATAGTGGAGTTCAACTAAATTTTTAAATTGAATGAATAAATTATAGTATTTTGAATTTTCATCATTCAGTTGATTGTTTTCTGAATTGCGCTCTAATTTTAGTAAATATAAGGCCAAGATGGCGGCAATGATATTTTTTTGACCAAAGGTGTTTTTTATCTTAAATTCTTGAATTAGTTGTTCAATAAAATCATCATTCAATTTTTCTCCATTTTCGATGGGGGTAGACAAATGATAATTATATAGGTGTGAAATTTGCTGTATGGATGAGGGTGTGAAATAGTTTAATATAAAAGCTTCAGTAAATATTATCATATAACCTTCATATTTTGGGTTCTTCTCAAATGCATGGACTTGGCCTTTGGCAATCTTGAGAACACTTCCTTTCTCAATAGAGTAGTCCACTAAATCAATTTGGTGGCTTCCCTTCCCTTTATTGACTATTATTAAAGCAAAAAATGATAGGCGATGTGGCAAATTGGGATTATGATCTAATTCCGTCCTGAATTTTGTAAATAAAGTTGAAAGATTAATAAATTCAAACTCTTTAATATTGTCTGTAGTCTGGAAAGATATATTGGGAATGGTATTCAAATCAGATTTTGTTATGACTTATGATCTATGAATTTAACAGTATTTATGGAACAAAAAGTATTCTATAAAAACAAAAATTTGAAGCGATGTCAGGCTTATAAAATTTGTAGAATAATACATCAAGATAATTCTAATTTTTAACTGAATTTATGTCTATATAGGCTAAGATATTGATGTAGCTATAAATGATGAATTTCCAGGTATTAGTGAGAGTATGCTTACCTTACAAAAGTTAGATAAGGGTATATTATATATTAAGATCAAATAATTATCAAAATGGCCTTCTATTCAAGTCATAGATATTAAAACCTTTTTAAATTTCTGGTTTAATTTCTAGTTCCAGTACTCAAAATCTATGAAAGATTGAGTCTATTACATTTGTTGAAATTAATTAAACACTCTTAATAATTATTTAAATCACATTAAGTCTACGACCTACTTTGACAAAGGCTTCAATAGCCCTGTCGATATGGTGGTCATCATGAGATGCGGAAATCTGTACTCTTATTCGAGCCAATCCCTTGGGGACAACTGGATAAAAGAAAGCCACAACATAGATGCCTTCTTCCAGCAATTGTTCTGCAAATTTCTGAGCTAATGATGCATCCTGAAGCATAATCGGTACAATAGGGTGTTCTCCAGGCAAAATTTCAAATCCAGCTTTTACCATAGAATTACGAAACTTAGCTGTGTTGGCTTGCAACTTTCCTATTAAATGGTTGGACTGTGACAAAATATCCAAAGCTTTAATGGAAGCCCCTACAATACAAGGAGGTAAGGTGTTGGAAAACAAATAAGGACGAGACTTTTGACGCAATATGGCTACAACTTCCACGCTCGCCGCAGTAAATCCACCAGAACCACCCCCCAAGGCCTTACCGTAGGTGCCAGTAACAATATCTACCCTATGGATTACATTGCGGTATTCAATACTGCCTCTACCGGTTTTACCTACGAATCCTGTTGCATGACATTCATCCACCATTACCATAGCACCGTACTTATCTGCCAAATCGCAAATGACATCTAATTGGGCGATGGTTCCATCCATTGAAAAAACTCCATCCGTTACTATGAGTTTACGCCGAGCCTTGGAAGCTTTCACTAGCTCGGCCTCCAAAGCCTCCATGTCGTTGTGAGCATAGCGAAACCGAGCCGCCTTACACAGTCGTATACCGTCAATAATGGATGCATGGTTCAAAGCATCTGAAATAATGGCGTCCTCAGCATTTAACAAAGGCTCAAATAAACCGCCATTGGCATCGAAAGCAGCGGCATATAGAATGCAATCTTCCATACCCAAAAAATCTGCTGTCTTTCTCTCTAATTCCTTGTGAATATCTTGAGTGCCGCAAATAAAACGAACTGAAGACAGTCCAAATCCATGAGTTTTCATGGTTTGAATTCCAGCTTCAATTACCTCAGGATGTGAAGATAATCCCAGATAATTATTGGCGCAAAAATTGAGTACTTCTCCTCCATTCACCGTCTTTATTTCAGCACCTTGAGGAGTGGTAATAACGCGTTCATTTTTATACAAGGAAGCCTTCTCGAGATTGGCGATCTCCTCTTGTAATTGTTTTTTAATGGATGATAACATAGTTCTATAATTGGGTTAATGGAATGTTTAATTCATATCTATAGCAGAGTTGGGTAATCATTTCTACGCTAATATCGTCTAAACTAAAATGAGGTCTCCAGCCCCAATCCTGTCTTGCCTCACTATCGTCTACAGACTGAGGCCAGGTGTCGGCAATGGATTGCCTGAAATCTGGTTGATAGACTACTTCAAAATGGGGATAATGTTGCCTAATCGATTCTACTATTTCCTTGGGAGCAAAGCTCAATCCTTGCAAATTATATGATGATCTCAATTTAATATTTTCTTTTGGAGCTTCCATCAGTTCAAGGGTTGCTCGTATGGCGTCGTCGATATATATCATTGGAAGAACGGTGTCTTCTTTTATATAACAAACAAAGGTTTTATTTTTTACCGCACTGTGATATATGTCTACAGCATAATCTGTCGTGCCACCACCAGGCATAGTTTGATGACCTATGATGCCGGGATATCTCAGCGACCTGATGTCTAAACCGTATTTGGAATAATAATACTGAATCCATTGCTCTCCCGCTACCTTACTCATGCCGTAGACAGTAGATGGATTGAGGAATACATGCTGTGGGGTATTTATTTTTGGTGCTGCAGTTCCGTAAACGGCAATAGAACTGGGGAAAAATAGTTTTTTAAGATTACTATCCTTAGCACATTCTAATACATTAAACAAGGTGGTAATGTTTATGTCCCAAGTGGCCAGTGGATTATTTTCACCCTTTGCAGACAAGATGGCGGCGAGATGATAGATTTGTGTAATTTTATATTGATGTATGATTTTATTGATATCGGCTACATTATGGGCATCGAGGATTTCAAATGGACAGTCAAAATTCGAAATAGGAAGGATGTCAGAAGCAATTACCGACTGTGGTCCATAATTGTCAATTAAAGCCTGCGTCAGTACTCTACCCAATTGGCCTCCTGCACCCGTTATTAATATTTTTTCATTTTCCATAATCATAATCTTATGGTGTAAAAATACGTAATATTCCTGATGTGCAACAAAATAACCTATCTATAGTTAAAATATAAGATGTTTTATCTGAAAAATAAATACATTAGCATATATTTATCTATTCTAAAATAAAATAATAACCCCAAAAAGAAAATTTATCTACAATGGAAAGATTGGACGAAATAGATTTGCGAATCTTGAGGATTTTGCAAGAAGATTCCAAGAAAACTACTAAGGAGATAGCCCAAACACTTTGTCTGACAGCTACTCCAGTTTACGAACGGATACGACGGCTCGAAAAGGGTGGGTATATAAAAAAATATGTAGCACTCTTATCAAAAAACAGAATTAATAGACCGGTTACAGCCATTTGTATGGTGTCGCTTAGATACCACGATGAGGGATTTATCGACAAATTTGAGAGACAGATTAAAGAATTAGCAGAAGTTCAAGAATGCTACCATATGGCGGGCAAGGTTGATTTTTTTCTTAAGATCAATTTGGCAAATTTAGAAGACTATCACGATTTTGTCAGATTAAAATTGTCAAAAATTGAAAATATTGGAGTGCTGGAAAGCTATTTCGTGCTAAAAGAAATCCTACATACCACAGAATATTATATTTAATATGGAGTATCTAAAGGGCTCTACCGTCAAGTGAATCAATTTATTATTGTATTTTATAAGAGCTCTCACAATTAAAAATAATTAACTTTAGGGCTAAATTTTAAATCTATAATGAAGTATTTTATATTTCTATTACCGATAATATTATGGAACTATCATTGTATTGCCCAAACCAATTCGATTGTAGATATTCAGGAAAACGGCTTTAATGATAAACAGAAGCATTTTATTTTCGAGAAGATCAAATCATATCCACAGCACAGTCAATTGGCAATTGCTATAATGACGGATGGGGAAGTCCATTATTATGGTGTAGAGCTAGAAAAAGACAGTATCGTCGAGGTCAACAATGCTGATCACCTATTTGAAATTGGGTCGATTACCAAAGTATTCACAGCTGCTCTCTTGGCTGAGATGGTTGTGTCCAATAAAATGCAACTTGATGATAGTATCCAACAATATCTGCCTTTTCCAATAGCAATAAATGAAAAAATAACCCTCAAACAATTGTCTAATCACAGTTCAGGACTACCTCGACTTCCATCTAATTTAGATCTATATAAGGTAGATATCAACAATCCTTATAAGGATTATGGCGAAGAAAAATTAAAGGAATATCTCACTCATCATATTGCACTGTCTAATCGGCCTGGAGAGAAATACGATTATTCCAATTTGGGCACTGGTTTGTTGGGTTATATATTGACCTTATATACAAATGTAGATTATGAAAATTTACTACATCAATTTATTTTCTCCAAATACAATATGAGTCATTCATCTACTCAGTATGCTTCAGAGTTAGGTCATTTAGTGGTGGGGTTAAATAGCTTTGGTCAACCAACAACCAATTGGGATTTAAATGTTTTAAGGGGAGCTGGGGATATTAAGTCAACCGTCAGAGACCTCTCCTATTTTGCCACGGCCATTATGGACGAATCAAATACCGCTCTACAAATGACTACAGAGGCTAATTTTAAGGTGAATTCCAAAATGGATATAGGATTGGGCTGGCATATAACTAACCAATCGGATGGAGAGAATATTTTATGGCATAATGGTGGTACAGGCGGATATACCTCATGTATTGCCCTTAATAAAGAAGCTAAACAAGCTGCGGTGGTTTTATCAAATGTTTCCGCGTTTCATAAAGATATGGACTTAATTGAACAGCTTTGTTTTGAATTATTAGATTCATTGAGAGAGGATTAACCATGGGAAATTGTAACCTAATGTACGGTTTTTAAACTCTCAAAATAAATGAATTAAATGGCTCTTCCTCAATTACCTACCTTTGTATGGGAAATTCTACTGAGTGATCTTATACGGATTACACCCTGATTACATGGTAATTAATCAATATATAAAGTGCTAGATAAGAAACCCAGAATAAGCTAATAAATCAATTGTGCATTACAATATTAATACATGCATAAATTATAATGCGTCAACGAGATTAATTTTACGGAAGGTATTTATGATTCCGTAACTGAGGGAAGGAGGTTTGTACAATATAATCTGATCTACTTATTAGACAATTATCACAAAGTCTAGTCACGACACTTAGTTTGAGACTAGACTTTATGGTAATTGTCAGTTGTCAATTTGATTCTACTCAACAAACTTTCCTGAAAAAGCAATATAGACGTCCATTATAGATTTATTCCGGTTTCAATCCTGAATTACAATTCAATAATAGGTTTCCATTTGTATTTATATATTTGAAATAATCAAGACAACCGTGAGTCCTATGAATAGGACATGGATTAAACTATAGTCTTTATGGGCTTGGGCCACAAATACTGTCAAGCGAGAAAGCCCAACTCCAACATATGCCCACTCTTTAATTAATAGTGACAAAGGAGAAGGCCATATTATTATAATTGCGGCCATGCTCTTTTAAACTGCCCATTCGATTCTAAAATAATCAGGAAAATCTAATTCCATTGATGGTAGCTTGACTAAATAAATAGGAGTATGAACTTATCAATAGGAAACCAGAAACGATAATGGTTGAATACCAATATATTACTTTCATAATTCTATTATAAAAAACTGTCCTTAATCTGTTGGATTAATTTTAGACCATCAGGATCAGCCTGTGTTTTTAACCGACAGAAATTTTCTGCCCATTCCGAAGTGCGTGTTCGAAACGGAGGATTGGGGGTATTTGCGACCTTAAGGATAACTCCAGCAACTTCTTCTCCGGTTTGATATACTTGCTGTTCACCTTCATTAGCTCGAGCGACATTTCCCGCCATGTATTTTTCGAAAATAGCTTGATATTCTCCGGTTGCCAATTGTCCTTCGCTTATGGTTTTAGCAATGGCGGATTCCATGAATGCAGTAGATATACCTCCTGGTTCAACATTAGTAATTTTGATATTAAAGGCATCACTCACATAAGTGGCCAATCCTTCCATATAGCCTTCTACTGCAAATTTTGCACCGCAATATAGTTCATTAAATGGTTGCCCTACCAAGCCACCAACTGAGGTTATATTGATAATCTGTCCCGACCTTTGCTTTCTCATATGAGGTAGAACAGCTTGGGTACAAAAAACAACACCATGGTAATTTACATCGGTCACCCATCTTATTTCCTCTTCTGTAGCCTGCTCTGTGGTTTTACCAAAACCTGCTCCAGCATTGTTAACCAAGATGTCTAATCGACCATCTTTATCCAAAATATTTTGTACGGCAGCTTGAATTGAGGAAATATCGGTGACATCAAGGGGCAATATATCAATCCTTAGCCCTTCTGTAGAAAGCCTATCTTTTAATATATTGGATTTATCCAAATTTCTCATTGTGGCATAAACTTTATAGCCATGCTTTGCAAATAAAATAGCGGACTCCAATCCTACTCCCGATGAACTACCTGTGATTAATACATTCTTTTTCATAATATTGTTATTTCGGAATGAACATTCACTCCTGTTTTAATGAGTGGAACGAACATTCTTTCCTGATATTTGCAAATGGAGTGAACGTTCATTCTTTTGTTTGATAAAAAAAATTATTCTTTAATAGCGTCCCAAACCATCCTTTTAAGATTTGAAAGACTATGTTGTTTTATGTCAGGTTGACTAAAGTACCATCTCAAATAAGACAAGACAGCTCCTCCTACAAACATAAGGAGTTCCTCGTTGTCAATATCCTTTATAATTCGCTGTTTCTTTCCTTTGTACAATAAAATCTTGACAGGTTCTATGGCTTTGAGACCTTCTGCCCTACTATCCTCAGTGATAATTGGAGAGGCTTGCAACTGTTCCATGAATTCAAAACACACTGGATTTTCAATAAAGAAAAATATTATAGAAGATAAATAGGATTCAAATTGTGTCTTAATAGGTTGGTCAATATCATAAGATGGGAAAGCAGATTTTTCTCTTCCTTTAATATTGACATATATTTCGTTAATCAATATTTCCTTGTTGGGAAAATGATTGTAAATGGTTCCCATACCTGTACCTGCTGCTTTGGCAATGGCCGACATTGGAGTATTATGCAATCCATTTTTGGATAACAAGTCCAAGGCAGAGTTTAATATGTTTTCCTTTTTATTCACATTGCGAATATAAGTATATTGGAATGAATATTCCAATTGAATTGAAATTTATTTTATTATTTTTTTTTAAAAACACAAGTAGCTGTTCAGGTTGGGCTAGGTAATTTACTGGTCTCCTCCTTGTAGAAGTACTTCTAAGGCATAGGACAACCTATTTTGCGCCCCTTCCTGGGAACCAAATATCGATCTATACAACTGACCATTACTGGTTATCAATAACCATTGCGGTGTTCCTTCAGCTTGAAACGCGTCATAGACCTTATGATTCTCATCTATATAAATGGGAAATGGTGGTTGCCCCGAAGTGAAAATATTGTATATGTCTTGCTTTGAAGTTATTTCTTTTCCAAAATTACTATGGATTCCAAGGACTTGTAAATCTTTCAATTTTTGTTGGTATTCGTAGGCCAGAGGAATAGCTCTACCGGTACAGCCAAGACAGCGATTGTTATAGATAATGATTAACAATGCTCTGTCCTTGTATCGGGAGATTAAATCAACTTCTTGACCTTCTAAATCCTTTACCCAAATAGATTCTATGATTTTCATTTCTATTGTATATTACTTCGATTGGTATAATATAGACTCATGAGTTGTTGTATCGCATTAACTTTTTGGTATAGTATTGTGGATTCATATAAAGAGGATATGATAAGCCGAATACTGGTTTACTACAAAATACAATCAATCCTATACATTATTTTGAAAATTAATATATAGGATTGAATAGTGAATTTATAACTAAACCTTTTAGGTTTTTTCTTCCAACATCTGTGTCAATACTTGTTTGAATACGTCCACTGGTTGTGCTCCTGTGACAGCACTTTGATTATCAAATACGATGGTTGGCACCGAAGCTACTCCCCTACTATGCCAGTATCCTTCCTTATCAGTTACACGTTGTCTCGCTCCTTCGTCCTTCAGTCTTCGTTCAGCTTCCTCAGGATTCAATCCCACGGTCTGTAATTCTTGCAATAATACTTGTCTATCGGAAACATCTTTTCGTTCGCTGAAAAAAGCGGTTACCAACCTCATTTTAAGATCAGTTTGTTTCCCTTCTTCTTTGGCATATTCAAGTAATACGTGGGCATCTCTGGTATTCACGATTCTCATTTCATCGAAATAGTCAAAAGTGAAACCCAGTTCAGCTCCATAGGTTGCCATTCTTTCCTGGGATTGTCTTTGCTCTTCAATACTTGACCCATATTTATTGGAAATATGTTCAATGATGTTTTCTCCTTCTACTGGCATTCTTGGATTGAGTTCAAAAGGCTGCCATTCGATTTCAATTTTATCGGAAACATTCAATTCATTAATAGCTTTTTCCAGTCTTTTGTATCCAATCGTACACCAAGGACATACTACATCAGATATAATGTCAATTTTCAATTTTTTCTCCATAATTTCTATTCATAAATTTCGCTAAACAGTATAACGAGTTCTGTATTGGTAAATTTTGGCAAATTACTCATTATTTCAGCCATCCTGGGTATAAAGGACGTTTGCAATTAAACGAAAATCTATAAAACCAAGGTATTTAATATATGATAAATGGGCTGTAAATGGGTATTGATATCTAATTTTTTACAATTAATAAGATTAGTTTTGCTCACTACATCTGATCATTATTCCAGTTATATAAAGTGGTTATAATGATTAATATCCACATCAAAATGACATCATTTTTCAATGGTAATTTATTGGACTATTATATCAATAATGATGTATTATTCTGCTAAAACCACATTTTCTGCATATCCACTGTAGGCTGATTCAAATTGTTTGGCCATTGGATCTGGGAATAAATGGAAGTCACCATTTTTGAGTGAGGATACTATACCGTCTGCTACCAAACTCGGTGAAGCTCCATCGCTAAATCCAGCTGCAACGCCCATATCGGTAGCAATGGGGCCAGGATGTACACTGAGGATAGTTACACCTTTCGCACCGAGGTCGGATCGCAGTCCTTGTGTCAAAGAATAGGCGGCTGCTTTGGAAGCGGAATATGTAGACAGAGGGGCAAAATTTTTAATTGACGCTACTGAATTCAATTGTACCAATGCTCCTTTATTTTTAATCAAAGTATCGGCAAATGCATTGGCAATGCGCAATAATCCATATGCGTTTACTTCCAATTGTTCTGCAAAATCTGCTTCAGCATCTTTGCCAATGGTTGCATAGGGTTTGCCTACACCGGCATTATTGACCAATACATCGACATCCACAGCAGTTTCTGCTAATTTAATTATAGAATTCTTATCGGCTAAATCGGCATGAACAGTAACTACGCTATCTCCATATTTCTCTTCTAATTCTTTGGTAGATTGAATATTTCTTACGGCTAAA
The DNA here is from genome assembly GCF_021729155.1 of Membranihabitans marinus. Taxonomy (GTDB): domain Bacteria; phylum Bacteroidota; class Bacteroidia; order Chitinophagales; family Saprospiraceae; genus Membranihabitans; species Membranihabitans marinus. The sequence continues at coordinate 14,045 of NZ_JAJQYA010000056.1, forward strand.
TAAACTTTTTTAGCTCCTTTATTAAGAAATGATTCTACGATGGCTTTTCCTATTCCGCGATTGGCTCCTGTAACTAATGCAACTTTGTTTTCGATTGAAATACTCATAATGATTTTGTTGTATGAATTTTGTAAATAAAAATTTCTTAAGTGTTATACATAAGATGGAATAGTAACTAAGCATATGCTTAGATTGTTTAAAGATTAATGATATTTTTATTTTTTCTCAAATTCTTAAGGTCCATTGAAATCCATTAAACTTTGGTAATTGAAAGGAAATGTGGTCTAATCGAGAAGTTTTAAGCTTTTACTTTTTAAATTATTTAATCCTTTTCAGAGATCTAACCTTGTCGCTTTGATTAGGGGAATTTCACCACAAAGTAAAGAGTAGATTACATAAGGGAACAAAGATAGATGCCGGTGGATTAATAATCGTTAACACCATTCGATTGCAGTTTCAATGTGCTGTTGTGTTTGTAATTATTAGAAATGTCCTCTTTAAAGATTAATCCTTGTCGAGATGAATAGACAAGTTTCATTACCAATGCCATGATAGATTTCACAATGCACTTAAAAAGACGTTAATATTAATATGATGAGATAAGATTGATATTGCAGATGACCAAATATTAGTTCTCCTACTGCTCACGATATAGGTGGAATCAATTTTTATTTGTTTAATAAGTCAGCCACCACTTTTCTTGGTTATAATGGGAGTTAAATTCATTGATTTCTCCCAATCGAGGAACCATATATTCTAATTCCTTCTTCTGACAATTTTCAACAAACTCAATAGCTGGTTCCTGCCAACTGTGATGAGATAGTGAGAATCCACACCAATGAACGGGCATAACTTTATTGACTTTTGCATCCAAGGCCGCTTGAACACTTTCATCTGGGAATAAATGGATTAATCGCCATTTTTCGTTGTATTGTCCACATTCCATAAATCCAAAATCAAACGGTCCTAGTCTAGATCCAATCTCTTTGAAATGGTCTCCATATCCGCCATCTCCGCTAAACCATATTTTATTGGAATCAGATTTGAATACCCATCCTCCCCAGAGAGATTTTGCTCTATCTGTCAGTCCTCGACCCGAAAAATGACGAGTGGGTGTGAAATGAATTTCTAGGGAATCCAAATATTGGTAATCCCACCAATCAAATTCCTTAATCTTATCTGCCTCTATCCCCCATTTAACCAGATGTCGTTTGACTCCCAGAGCGACAAAGTATTCTTTCGTCTTTCCCTTTAATTTTTGAATGCTATCATAATCCAAGTGATCATAGTGATCATGACTGAGGAGTATTAAGTCAATTTCTGGTAGGTGATCGATTAAATCGAGTGTATTATCCGAAAATCGTTTGGTCTGGGTGGGTGCTATAGGTGCTGCATCTGGACCCAACATAGGATCGATAAGAATGGTTTTGGAATCCAATCTCATCAATAAAGCTGAATGTCCATACCAGAGAAACTGTGGTTTTCTATTTTCATCTAAAAACAAGCCTGGATCAAATGGAATAATTGGCAAGGATTGCTGAGGTTCTCTCTTCTTTTTATCCGTCATTTGTTTGTACAATAGCACAGGAATTTCCCAAAACTTTAATGACATATCAGTCTCTTCTAAATTTTGAAATTTTCCATCTTGCCAATGATTAGACTCACTATATGTATTGACTTCATGTTCTTTGGGTTTTGCCCCAAACTGTAGTCTCCATTGATTCATCTTTCCTATTTTTGTTTAATGTGATAGACATAACCACTATCTTGTATCATGATCTTATCGTTGTATTATCATATAAATCAAGAAATGTAATATAATTCTCTACCTGATTTAAAACAAGATAGGTGGATAGAACGATAAAATTATTGGCATCGATATCTACGGCATCATATATTATAGATTGATAACTAAATCATATATGGAAGCCTCATTCTTTTTTAAATCAGTATAAATTGTTCCACGAAAAAAATTCTCTTGTAATTGATCTTTTATCAAAACGCTATTTTATTCTATGTATTTTCAATGCTTACATAATAATACAGCCAATTGACTATATGCGGTTGTTTATATTTTTATGATATCAAGACGTAGTTTAAGGTGTAAAATATGCAGTATTTTATTTTGCTTTTAAAATGCCGGCATCAATTAAAACCTGAAATGAATCCTCTAAAGTTTCTTTCATCGGCCTAAAAGATATTCTCAATTCACGCTTAATCTTGCTGTTGTCGGCCTTCCATGGAATATTGACATTGTTTCGAATATATTTTCGCGTAAATAGTTTATTAGTCATGGGGCCAAATAACATTAGGAACCATTTGGGTAATGCTTTTTTAGGCAATGGAAATTGATCACCATATTTGGGCAGCAAGATTTTACTCATTTCTACAAAATTGGTATTATACGCAGAAGTGATATACCGCCCTTCAGCCTCTGGTATAAATCCAGCCTTATAATGAGCCAATGCCAAATCCCTTACATCAACCACACCTACGCCCATTTTTGGTGCTCCCATTTTAAGTTCTCCACCTCCCATCAGCTTTAGAATATTCACACTCTCAGAAGTTGTATTTTTGGGATTTAAAGCAGGGCCTAAAACCAAGCTAGGATTTATGGTAACTAAATCCCATCTGTCTTGAAGTTTAGCTAGCTCCCAAGCTTTTTGTTCAGCCAAGGTCTTGGAATATGAATAAGGTTGATATGTTAGGGAAGCAGTAGTATTCCATACATCTTCCGTCAAATGACCTCCGGGTGCATTAACGGTGTCAATGGCATCGGTATAAATGGCTGCACAACTACTGGTAACTACAATCCGTTTGACGGAAGTCACTTCATTGGCCGTTAGCAATACATTTTCGGTACCCATAACTGCTGGCTCGATTAATTCCTTCTGAGGGTCTTTGACATCCATAGAAAAGGGAGAGGCGGTATGAAAAACCAATTCACATCCCTCCATGGCATCCTTGTACGAGCCCTTTTTTAATAAATCAGTTTTAAAAAATTTAATTTTTCCATTAGCATTTTCTGCAGCCTGGTCTAAATGACCTATTTTTTCTTTATTTTCTGGATCTCTTACTGCTGCATGTACGGTAAATCCGTTATCTAAAAGATGTTTTACCAACCAGCTGGCCACATAGCCATTGGCTCCGGTTACCATTACTGGTTTTGATTTATCTATGACTGTCATGGTTCTAAGTTTGGTTTATATTTTACGTGAATTTCACGCTTTTAAAAATATGAAATCCATCAATTTGACTTTAAAACTGAATATAGATTGTCACCAGGTTTATGCTTAACAATATTGGTAGCAATTTCATAAAATCTAAATTGCCCATCGGTATTCCATTCAAAGTCCTATTTATAACAGTCCTAGTTTTAAAAGGTTCTTATATTGAAATTCCTTAACCTCGGTATTAAAAATACAAATTTTAAAAAATAGCATTTATGAGGATAACACAGCTAAAGATTTCTTCAAAATAATTCAAAAGAAGTCCTACCAGATAAAATATGGGTAGAAAAAAATTGGAATGGTGGCGACACAAAAAGTGAAGCTTATGTTGATAATCATATTTGAAATTTTCTTGTTTTTAATCTTACAATAAAATTGTTGAAACCATCTATTGTTATAAGAATAGATGTCATATTTCTTGATGACGGAGCCCATGAAATTGCTGATTTAATTTGGTATAACACTAGAAATAGTAAAATACATTTTATTCAATGTATAGCTGTACGCAAAGAATAAACGGTAATGTAAAGAATGCAAGCTGTAGTAAAGAGGATTATGATCTTCTTTTTGCTCAAGTAATGAGGAATAATCATTGGATTTCAGAGCCAGTACTTTTAGATCCGATTAATAGTCGATTGACCCAGGCAAAACGCTCTAAAATAGTTTTTGGTTCAAATGAAATACTTAAGTCAATACACAAAAACTATAGAGTGAATAATTGGAAGTTTAATATCATTTTAGTTCAACTGATATTTAAAATTAAACAAGTATCTGATAAAAGTAAAAATAACAACTTTGTATATGAACTTACAATACCTATATTCGAAAGAATAATATTAAGTAACGGAAACCTAGAAATATGGGGAATATTTAAACTAAATATAATAAGGTTTTTAGTGCAAGGCTTATTATAATCAGTTACAACACTATATGCTTATCTTAAAAAACAATATTAAAATGAAAAATCCTTATAAAATATATTTAACCAAATTTTTTGAAACAATAACAGATTTCAAACATACTTCTATACGGTTAAATAAAATTCTTCTAAAGGATGTTGAAAATTATTCTGACGATAGAACTACTTTCTTTTCTGCAACTACATTAATAATACAAGACTGGACAGGATCATTTGATAATGGTTCGAAACTAAAATACCACACGGGAGTCACTAAAACTACCTTTAGAGAAGATTATGCCAATGAAGTTCACAAAGTACTTTCTAGAGAGTTTGGATTATATTATTCTCAAAGTTATGAAGCACTAGAAACCCTCTTTAAAGACTTAATTTATATTAAGATAAATGCAGATGAATCCTTTAAAAATTCTTTACCTAAAGATAAAAATTACTCCAGGCATTCTTTAAAAGGTGGTAATGAAGTTTTTAAATTAATCCAAAAAGCAGGAAAAACAAGATTTCAAAACTATTCAAAAAATAATCTAACAAATTTTAAATTTTCAGAGACATTTAAAATATTCTCAGAAGTACGGCACGCAATAACACATTCTCAAGGAGTTTTAAAAACCTCTAAAATTCCCAATAACAACTATTATAGATCTCTTTTTGAATATTTATTGCCTCTAAATGAACTTAAAGGTGAAACATTAATTTTAAATTTTGATTTTAATACATTTACTAGACTATTAGGCTACATAACTGAATTTGGTTATCAAATATTTAAAATATTAAGTGAGGAAGATGATTATGAGTGGACATTATAAAATACTACATAGTCCGGGATAGTTCATTTAACTGTGTCTTTGTTTAAAAATAATATTATTCTACTTCCCTCTTTTGGGAAGTAAGATTAGG
>NZ_JAJQYA010000057.1 GCF_021729155.1 Membranihabitans marinus
ACATTGTTTGATGCTTTATAGACCTCACCCACCCGAGGGAATAATCCCTCGGTTCCCTCATCAAATGCCTTTAGTAGTCATTTGGCTCTTTGAGCTGCATTCGGTCACCCACGGCTATAACATTTGAACCCTTCAGGTTCATAAGCAAACTACACATAAATATTGCTTGCGAATATGAGTTTGGTTTTTATGGAAGAAGCTAATTCTCCGAGCTAGAGGTAGGATCAGATCTTTCGATTTGATTTAAGTAATTAAAATAGTTGCATTTTATAATAGACACTATCCTCATTGGTAAATTTGATTTGAACCTGAAGACTTCACATGTAAATAGCAAATCAGCTGTCAATAATTTCGACCCAATGGAGTCGTACTTTCATTCCTTAATCAACTCATTATGGTATTGTTATTCCCAAAAAAGATCTACTTTTATTGGATTAATTATTTGGAAATAGGAATAGAATGAATAAAATAGGAGGAATAATAATTGGGGTATTGATCATTGGTATACACTTCGTTTCAGCACAAAGTGTTCCGAAAAAAAATATCTTACTGATTTGTATCGATGATTTAAGACCGGAATTGAAGTCATTTGGTGCAGATTATATTCATTCTCCTAATATCGATGCCTTGGCCAATCGAGGGCGGGCATTTCGTTCTCATTATGTTAATTCCCCGAGTTGTGGTCCATCTCGATATACCTTATTGACTGGCTTGTACGGTCCTCCGGGGAACAATGCATTGTTTCAGCGTGCAGAGAAATTGAAATCCAATCCTCAAGATGTAAAGCCTAGCATGCCGGAATGGTTTCGAACCAATGGGTATACCACGGTGTCTGTGGGTAAGGTGTCTCACCATCCTGGAGGTAGAGGAGGAGATGATTGGGATGACGATACAGTGATTGAGATGCCCAATGCATGGGATCGACATCTTATGCCAGTCGGTGAGTGGCAGCATCCACGAGGCAGTATGCACGGATTGGCTCATGGAGAAATAAGAGAGGGGCGAGGCACTATGGATGTATATCAATCTGTAGAAGGTGAGGCCAATATTTATCCCGATGGTTTAATTGTAGAGACGGCCTTGGAGGAATTAGAGGCGTTGGCTTCGGATAAGGAGCAGCCCTTTTTTCTAGCCGTGGGTATCATTAAGCCTCATCTTCCATTTGGAGCGCCGAAGAAGTATTATGATATGTACAAAGATGTGGAATTGCCTGTGGTTCCCCATCCAGAAAAACCGGAAGGCCTATCTACTTGGCATGGATCGGGAGAGTTTAATCAGTACAATCGTTGGGGAAAGGATGCAAGAGAAGATGCTGAATTTGCCCTTGAAGTTAGGCGTCATTATGCAGCTTGTGTCAGTTTTGCCGATGCTCAAGTTGGTCGGATTATGGCCAAGTTGAAGGAGACTGGTGCCGATAAAAATACTATTGTCATAGTCTGGGGCGATCACGGTTGGAATCTTGGCGAACACGGAATTTGGGGCAAGCATAATTTGTACAATGAAGCCTTGCATTCGCCTTTGATTATTGACTATCCCAATATGAAAAAGCGTGGAAAAAACAGCCGAGCTATTGTGGAGACCGTGGATATATTTCCGACCTTATGTGATTTGGCTGAGGTGAAAAAACCAGATTTTGTGGTCGGCCAATCATTAATGCCACAAATTAAAAAGCCTAAGCGTAGTGGGCATCCTGCATTGGCTTACAATAACAAAGCAACTACGGTGCGCACAGATGAATATCGCATGATATGGCATAAAGACGGTGGTGTGGAATTGTACAATGAAATCCAAGATCCCTATGAAGTAAAGAATATTGCTCTTGAAAACCAAGCTGTGGTTGAGGCTTTAAAGCGTATTGTGAAAGAGAAAGGGAAGTAGTCTCATTCGCTAGGATTTTTATCAAATTTTTTCTTCGTTTAAAGAATTGTTCCTGGCTGGAGGATTAGCCCAATTGTATTTATAATTGTCGGGTATATTTCGAATTATTTGTCCGGCCATGCCCACCTTAATATGACGAGATTCAATAAAAATAGGAGGACAAAATAATTGGTCGAATATCATAAATTAAAATTCTGATAAAAACATTCAGACCATTTGATATAGAAACCACTGCGTCTGTTTTTATAAATTCTAGTAATGCCCACTGTGGCATGACTTCACTCTTTCGATGAATATTTAATCTATCGGCTTGCTCTATTGAATAACTACATTCAGTCATTCAAAATCTTAACCGACATCATAAAACCTAATTGGTATTATAACTTATTTTTTTCATCCAGATATTATTGTGCAAAATGCTTCTGTTGGATGGCAAAATCAAAGTTTATTTTTTGATTAAGCCGCCTAATGTTTACTTATCATTAATAATTTGAAGTGGGTTTTACAAAATATTATATTGGTGTTGTTGTTTTCGTTGTGCAATTTATTGTAGTGTATTGTAGTCTGGCATAAAAAAATATTGCTTTAATTATTAGGCAATTAAAAATTTTATATACATTTGCAATGAATGGTTCACACTACACCACAGTATACTTTGTGAATTAATTACAATAATGGATGAAATAATAGGTAATGAAAAAAATTAAAAAACAATTTAGAGAAAAAACCGTCAAGGGCTGTCGACAGCTCTGGTTGCTTATCGGCCTGATGGTAATTGGTCTAGCCGCCGAAGCACAAACTATCAATGGAACAGTGATCTCCACGGAAAGCGGGGAGACGTTGATCGGTGCTACTGTTATCAATAAGCGAAGTCAACAGGGTACGGTTACCGATTTCGATGGGGGCTTTACATTGTCAGATGTAGGTAGCAGCGATACTTTGATCGTGTCTTATATAGGCTATTTGACTCGTGAAGTTCCAGTGAATGCCCGCAAAGTTATAGAAGTTGGTTTAGAAATTTCTTCAGAGACCTTGGACGAAGTTGTCGTTGTCGGTTACGGGACGGTAAAGAAAAGTGATTTGACCGGTAGTGTGTCATCAATTAATACCGATGACTTTGAACTGACTCCCTTGAATAATGTGTCTTCTATGTTGCAAGGATCGGTTGCAGGAGTAGAGATTATCAAAGGAAATAACCAGCCAGGAGGGGGAAGTATCGTAAGAATACGAGGCGGTAATTCAATGAATGGGAGTAATGATCCGTTATACGTAGTAGATGGATTTCCTTCCGGTTCTATTCCCAATCCCAATGATATTAAATCAATTCAAGTCTTAAAAGATGCATCAGCTACTGCGATCTATGGTACAAGAGGGGCAAATGGAGTGATCATAATAACTACCAAACGAGGAGAGGGTGCTCCATCTATTAATTTTGACGCCTACTATGGTGTGCAATCAGTAAGAAATAAGCTTGATTTATTAGGTGCTAAGGATTATGCTATTCTAGCGAATGAAAAGGCTACAAATATAGGTCGATCTCCTTACTATGATAATTTGGATGATTTACCTGGAGAAACGGATTGGCAAGATGAAATGTTTCAGAATGCATCAATGGAAAACTATAATATTTCCATTTTGGGAGGAAATAATAAAAATAAATATGCTGTCTTTGGCAATTATTTTACACAAGGTGGAATCATTAGAAATTCGGATTTTAAGAATGGAAATTTTAGATTGAATTTGGACAATGAAGTCAATGATTGGTTAAATATCTCAACGAGTATAAATGCTTACCATGGAATAGTTAACAGGTCTGTAATTTCAGCTTCGCCCAGTAGTGTAATATTTAGAGCTTTGCAGGCACCACCTTTGGCACCTATTTATGATGAAGATGGAAATTATTTTGAATTAAAAGATCTGCCTACATCTGATCCAACTTGGGAAAATCCAATCTCATTAATTGATGCAAGATCTAATCAACTAGTCAGCAATACTTTTAATGGGAATACCAATTTTAAATTTCAAATTATAGAAGGACTAGATTATAATTTACGTATCGGAGCAATCTATTCAAATAATAAAACAGATTATTATCAGCAAAGACTTTTGTCTAGTTTAAATCGTGCGAGTATTTCAGAATCAGATGCCTATGAATATTTGATGGAGAATATAGTTTCTTATAATCGGACTTTTGTTGATAAGCATAATTTTAATTTTACTGGAGGATATACTTGGCAGGAAGAGATTTCTTCAAGCTTTGGAGCTGGAACAATGGACTTTGTAAATGATATTTTGACTACAAATAATTTGTCTTCTGGTAGCACGGTGACTACTCCAAGTTCTTCAAAGGAGAAGAATACCCTTGTATCTTGGTTGGGGAGAATCAATTATTCCTTTGATAGCAGGTTTTTACTAACTTTTTCTACTAGAGCTGATGGTTCTTCGAGATTGGGAGAGAACAATAAGTGGGGGATCTTTCCATCTGCAGCTTTTGCATGGCGTGTAAGTGAGGAAGGTTTTATGAAGGATATATCTGATGTTAGTGGCCTTAAATTGCGTTTAAGCTATGGGGTAACAGGAAACCAAGGAATTGGTAATTATCGATCTTTGTCTCGATTGAGTTCTGTGTCGGCAATCAGAGGGGCAAATGAAAGTAGAGCCATCGGATATGTGCCAGTTGTTTTACAAAACCCTGATTTGAAATGGGAAGTTACCAAGCAATTTGATGCAGGAATTGATCTGTCTTTGTTTAATTATAGAATAGACATCGTTCTGGATTATTATAAAAAATTAACAACTGATCTTTTAGCAACAGTTCCATTATCGCTTTCCTCTGGATATACTAATATCCTTAAGAATTTTGGTGATATTAAAAATGAAGGATTTGAGTTCGCATTAAATACCGTATTGTTAGATCGTAAGAATTTTGAATTTACATTGGGAGGGAATTTTTCTCTCAATAGAAATGAAGTGCTTAAAGTGGCAACCTCTACGGGGCAATTTTTCGCTGGCACCTTAGCGTCTCCAATTGATTCTTATGTGAATATAATAAAAGAGGGATATCCTTTGTCTTCCTTCTTTGGATATTTGGAAGATGGACTTTGGGATAGTGATCAAGGTGCTGAGAGCATTCAACCATCAGTATTGGCTGGGGATCAAAAATATGTTGATGTCAATAGTGATGGATTGATTTCTGACCAAGACAAAGTGGTCTTGGGGAGTCCATATCCTGATTTTATCTATGGGTTTAATACCAATATTAGATATAAAAATTTAACATTTAGTGCCTTATTTCAAGGTGTTCAAGGTGGATCAATATTTAATGCTGCTAAATTTACAATAGCAGATGCTTTTGCTAGAAATGGCAACCAACTTTCAGAAGTTAAGGATCATTGGTCTAGTGAAAATCCTGATCCAAATGCAAAATACCCAAGATTGTCAAATGTAAATCCATTGTTGTCTGAGCGATTTTTTGAAGATGCCAGTTATTTTAGGGTGAAGACCTTAAGTCTTGCTTATGAATTTAGTAATTGGAAGTCCGTGTCATTAAACAGATTAATGATTTATATAAGTGGAGAAAATCTAATTACACTAACCCAATATTCAGGTTATGATCCTGAAGTGAGTTCCAACTCTGGTGCAAGCTTACTGAAAGGGATTGACATTGGTGCATACCCTACTACGAAAACATTTACAATCGGATTAAAAGCCAGTTTATAAAAATACAATACATAAAGATGAAAAATTCGAATAAAATATTATTATCCCTATTTGTTCTAGTATTCCTTGGGTCTTGCAATAATCCATTGGAAGAAGACATTTATTCTTTTATTTCCACAGAAAATTTTTATAAAAATGCAGATGATGCAGACGCAGCCATCGAAGGTATTTATAGTGGACTAGATGGTGATGCCGTATATGGACGGTGGTTTTATGATTTGGTGCATCTAATGGATGATCAAGTTACTATTCACAGAAATCCACTTTTTTTACAAATGGATGATTTTAACTTTACACCAGATCATCCTTATTTAAATGAGTTTTGGGCAGGAATGTATTCTGTGATTAAATATGCAAATGTTGCAATTAATCGCATACCTGATATTGAGATGGAAGTGAATTTAAAGAATTCATATATTGGAGAAGCGCGATTTTTAAGAGCAAATATGTATTTTAATCTAGTTCGTCTATGGGGTAGTGTTCCTTTAATAGTAGAAGAGGTATTGGATGAGAGTTCAGCGATAATAAATAAAGAAACAATATCAGATATTTATGATATTATAACTAGTGATTTGATTTTTGCAGAAGAAAACTTGCCATCAACTCGTCCATCAGTGGAGTTTGGTAGAGTTACGAGTGGAGCGGCGAAGGCGATGTTAACAGATGTTTATTTAACACAGGAAAAGTATGTTGAAGCGGCAGCTAAAGCGGAAGAGCTCATAAATACTGGTAATTATTCTCTACTAGAAAATTATAGTGATATTTTTAGTTCTGACAATGAACATAATCCGGAAATTATTTATTCCATAGTATTTGATGGTATTAATTCGGGGAATTGGATGGCATCGTTTTCACATGTCGGGGGGACAGATAATGCTAATTGTGCTAACGGAGCCCAAGTTTGGCAGGTAGAAGAAGAGTCTGAAATGTGGCAGTCTTGGGATAATCAAGATTTAAGGAGACAATTTTCTGTCTATGATGAGTATTTATCCAAAGATGGAACCTACAAGAGTGTATACAACACTTCAAGACCTTATCCAGGTTTTGGTAAGTGGAATGCTCCAGGAGAAACAGGAGTAAGTAGTTGTCCTATAAACCCTATTCTTTATCGCTATGCTGATGTCTTGTTGATGTATGCAGAGGCTACAGCCCTAGCTAATGGCGGACCTAATCAAGATGCTTATGATGCGGTCAATATGGTTCGACGTAGAGGGTATGGTTTACCCATAAATGAAAGTTCTAATGTGGATTTACCAACAGGTCTTTCTCAGTCAGAATTTAGAGACGCTGTGATTTTAGAAAGAAGTCACGAATTTGTGGTTGAAGGCAAGCGGCTTTTTGATTTATTGAGAACCGGTGTATATCCTCAAATACTTGAAAGCCTCGGTAAAAATATTAATCCTAATGCAAAACTATTTCCGATTCCTTCGGCTGAAATAGATGCGAATGCAGCACTTAGCATGGAAGATCAAAATCCTGGATACTAAATTTTATTATATGAAATACAGATATTTATATTTAGTTTTTTAAGCCAATTCGTGTTTAATTTTAGCTATGGCATTGAAAGTTTAAAAGAAGATATTCAGGAATGGAGCATTGAGGATGATAAGCTTAAACTATCTGTTGATGAGCGGGGGAGGATAATTCATCTTGAAAATAAGATGTCTTCTTAAGGGAATGTAATTTCAAGTGCAGAAAGTGGTATTTTTAATCTAGTTGCTAAAATTGGGAAGCGACTATGGGACTTGAAGATCAAGAAAATCAAGTTTCAAAAAAATTAGTTTCTATTTAAATTCCTATTAAATCAAGTGGGAAATGGATATGTCCAACTTCGATAATGAGTTTGTATAAAGCTTCGTTGAAAACCGGTTCCAGGGAATATAAGAATTGGAAAAGCACTTGATAAAAGTATGTTGATCCCTTCAAATGTATGAAAGGTATGACAAGGTGGTTAATGATTTTTAATAGGCCGTATGTTGGTGATGAGAGGTGGGGTAATGATGAAAAAGCATAATTGTTTGAATTAGCCAAAGAGAATGGTTATTGAAATTATTGATTGTATAGACTGATAACATATATAAGGATGCATAGGAGGTGAATGTAGGATTGCTTGAATGAAATATTTAGGAATTATGCTCATTTTGATGTTATAAGTTAAAAACTCGGCAAGAGGTTTGTTTTGAGTTGGGGAATAATTTGTAATTTTTATACAGAAGAATAATTACAGGAGTAGTGCGCGTGATTTTATGTTAATTAATTAAAAATATATTTATGGTAGATAGGATGTTTTTATTTATTGTTTTTTATCTTTTTATTAATAGTGTTAGTAGTCAAACATCAGGTGAGTTTGTTATTAATACTTCAAATGCAGAATTGAAAATAAATAGGGATAAGAGAATTAATATTTATTTATCGAATAGATCATTTTGCATTTTAAATTCATCAGTAAATGATTTGGGATTGGTAAAACTCTCCAGTAAGTTAAACCCTCGAAAAAAAATGGTTGTTGATTTAGATCTTGAATTTTACATGGAAAATGATACCATTATAATATCAGGTTCTAAATCTTCTTTCTATGAAATAGATGATAGCATTAAAATACAATTTAATATAAGTACAAAAAATGATGCTTTTGTTTTTTCGGGGAGTGGAGATATTATTTCTGATGACTGGATATTTGGGGATATAACTTTTCCAAAAATTACTAGATGGAATTTTGAAGGAAAGTCGCCAACTGTATATTGGCCTGAAGGGCTTGGGGAACGGTATATTGAAGGTAATGGATTTGGTAATAAAAAAACTATATCATACCCTAGCGCTTGGTCATCTCTACCATGGTTTACTTTAAATGATGGTCACAATGGAGTGTATATGGGTACTCATGATTCCTTACAATATAGAACGGATATAGTGGTTTCAAGGGAAACCCAAAACATGTATGCTTCAGAAATTAATACTTTAGTATATAATAGTCAATTTACTTTGCCAGAATTCAATATTCAATTTTATTCGGGTGATTGGTTTGGGGCATCTGAAATATATAGAACTTGGTTCTTAAAATATTTTGAAGTGGCCAAATCTCCAGATTGGGTTCAGATGGATAATGGGTGGTTGCTAGCTATACTAAAACAACAAAATGGAAATGTAATGTGGCCTTATAAGAGCCTTGATGATTTGTGTGATTTAGCAGATAAATTTGGGTTTAATACTCTTGGATTGTTTGGTTGGGCTCATGGAGGTCATGATCATCTTTATCCAAATTTTTTACCGGATCCATTAATGGGTGGAAAGGATGAACTAAAAGAAGCAATACAACGAGCTCAAAAAAGGGGGAAAAGGATTGTTTTATATGCAAATGGAAAGTTGATTGATTGTGGCACAGATTTTTATGAACACAATGGAATTAATGCGATGATATTGGGAGCTGATCAAAAGCCAGTAATGGATTTTTATGTAAAACACAACAATCGATCTCCTATTGTTTTTGCAAGGGCGTGTGTGTCTTCTAATTTGTGGAAAAAAACAATGTACGAGTTGGCACTTCAAGCCGAAGAATTGGGAGCTGATGGAATTTTATACGATCAACTTGGGGTTTTACCCCCAGAATTGTGTTTTTCTAAATTTCATAGTCACGAGCCTGGATACAGTGATACGAAAGATAGACTCAAGCTTATTTCAGAAATTAGAACCGAATTGCAAAATAGAAACAAGGATTTTGTGGTAATGACGGAAACTACCAATAGTAGTGTGGTTAGAAGTATCGATTATACACATGGTTTGGGAAAAGGTTATAGTCCTTCTAAGTATGCATTTCCTGATTTGTATTTATATACTTTTCCTAAAGTTATTACTACTCAAAGAAATCCCAATCCAATGCTTACAAAAACCGATGCTAATTATGCTTTTCTGTATGGATTGAGACATGAAATAGAGACACGATATACTGCTGATGTTAATTATTTGAAAACAGGTAAGATACCGACAAGTGAAGATTATAATCTTGTAAATGATCCTCCCGATCTTGAAAAAGTTAAATCGATATCATTAATGGAATCGATGAGTTATGTTAAATCTCTTATTACATTTGAAAATGAGTTTAAAAGATTTACTAGATTCGGTGAATTTTTAAGTGATAAAGTTATTATTTATGAAGAAGGAGACGATGATATTTTAAGTAAAGGATATAAAAATAGTGATGAAATTGGAGTAGTAGTATGGAATAAGGGAATGGACAAAAAGAAAGTTAATATTTCTATTGATGGATATACTTTGAATCAAATAGCAGATCCTAGAAATTATAATCAAAAAATGAATTCAACACTGGAAAGTAATTCAGTTAAATTATTCATCTTTACTAAGATGAAGAGATAGGAATCTATCTCAAATTTATACCATTGTATATTAATATGACAGTCTCTTATCTAAAAGTTTTGTATATTAGGTTTTGGTTCTACGAAGGATAGATTGTAGACTGTCTGAAAGAACCAAAACTTCTTATGCATTCATACTTCCATTTGGGTGTATAAGTCCCCGGTTTTATGTGATCTTATTATTCTTTGGTAACGATTCGTTTTCCGTTATTTTGTATTTTTTCATATTTCATTAAGGTAAGCAGATAAACTTATTTGAACAGGTACTGTGATAACTTAAAAACTGCTTCTACGAATCATCAAAAAATTACATCTTACCTTTTCAAATGATTTAGTCGTTATCATTTTTGCTGCTAGTCTACCCATTTCTGTGAAATCAGTAGATATTACCGTAAGACCGTCCAGAATAATTTCATTGATAGGTGATTCATTGTAGGAAATTATTCCAATATCACTTCCGATTTTTAAATCTTTGGTTTTGGCTGTGCGGATAAGTTCTATCAGTTCGGAATCTAATTGACTGTTTATTACTAGGTATACCTCGTTTTTTTGAATTGTATTAATATCAATATCATGTAAGATTTCATATGGTAACTTGTTTTCTGAACAAAACCGGGAGATCCCTTTTTCAATTAATCGGGCATAGAGACTTCCGGGCATTGAGAAAACTTTAAGTTTATCGAATTTTTTCATAGTATCAATTCCCAGACTCAATCCTTTATATACATCTATTTCAAAGTCTTGATAAATGACGCCGTAATTACCCCGTAAGGCTTCGATCTTTCGATCGAGAAGGATGAGTTTACGATTTGGTATTTTCTTCAAAATCTTAATCACTCTTTTTTGGCTGATATCGTCCAGAGGAAAGTGAGGAGTAATGACAAAGAAATCAAAACGGTCAATATTTTCCTCGACAAATTTTTCAAATAGACTAATATCTTGATTGTGTAATCTAATGGTGATTTCAGTGTTATCATTAAGATTCGTTGTAAAAGAATTGAGTAATACTTGTTTGTGGGAACTTATTTTGTCGAAAATAAGGAGGATTGATATTTTTTCTTTGATTTTATCCACGATGTAAAATCCCTTCCCGTGAGCGGATTCAATAATTCCTTTATTTCTAAGATGTACATACGACTTTTTTACGGTTTCTTTTGAAATTCCTAGGTGATGGGACAATTCATTTAGTGAAGGAAGTACGTCTCCTTTTTGCAAAATGTCTGAGTTGACTAGAGCTTGAATGTTGTTTATAAGTTGTTTGTATACAGGTGTTTGTGAATTTGTGTCAATTGTGATTTGTGAACTCATAATACTATTAATATAACTCAATCGAATCTAAGATATAATTTATAACTCAAAAAATCTTTAAAAAGTTAATTCAAACTTACAATAATATTTTAAATTAATTTACATTTACACCACACTACAGCATAGTGGTTTTTTCATTGTAAATATTTCAAAAAAATTATGGTTAAAGATGAAATTGAATTGGGCATATAAATGGGAAGTATTATTACTACTGTGGCTAGCTTTCTTTATAAACCAGGCTGATAGACAAGTGTTTAATGTAGTTCTTCCATTGATTCGGCAAGATCTAGGATTGAGTGATATCCAGATTGGGTGGATCGCTACGGGTTTTAATTTGGTATTTGCTGTCTTGGTACCAGTAGCTGGTTATGTAGGGGATATTTATAGTAGAAAATGGATCATTATTTTAAGTATTTTTTTTTGGAGTATAGCTACAATGTTTACTGGATTAAGTAACAGTCTATTTATGTTGATTTTGACGAGGAGTTTTGCCACTGGAGGAGGAGAGGCTTTTTTCGCTCCTGCCAATTACAATTTACTAGCAAATTATCATGAAAAGGCAAGAGCTTTTGCGATGTCCATCCACCAAACCTCCTACTATATAGGGATTATTTTGAGTGGGTATTTGGCCGGGTATGTTGCTGAAAACTGGGGATGGAGAGCAGCCTTTTATGTCTTTGGAGCCGTCGGTGTCATCCACGGAGTTGTGATGATTTTTAGATTGAAAGATAAAGGGGGGGCAAATAAAATAGAACCTAAGAAAGTTAAATTTAGTGAAGCGATGAAAGTATTGTTTAAAACACCATCAGCTTTAATGTTGACCATTAGTTTTAGCGGCCTGATTTTTGTCTTAGTCGGATATCTAACTTGGACGCCGACTTATCTTTAAGAACAATTCAATATGAACCTATCTCAAGCAGGGTTTCATTCAATGTTTTATACCCATTTGTTTGCTTTTATAGGTATCATTATAGCGGGAAGAATTTCCGATAAATTGGCGCAGAAAGATCCAGCCAAGCGTTTGTTAATGCAGGCTCTAGGTCTTCTGGTAGCTAGTCCATTTATCTTTATGATGGGATTTGCACAACACTTATTCTTTGTTTATATAGGATTTGCTGGTTTTGGATTTGCACGTGCTTTTTTTGAAGCAAATATTTATACGGTTTTATTTGATGTAATTCCAAGGCAATATCGTTCTTCGGCTTCAGGAGTCATGATTATGATCGGATTTGGGGTGGGATCGCTTTCGTCCGTCATTTTGGGTTATTTAAAACCCATTATCGGGTTGTCATTGGGTATATCACTGTTGTCCATAATTTGGGTGGTTTGTGGGATTGTTTTACTCATCGCATATCGATTTTATTTTGCAATAGATTACAATAGAGTCCATGGAGGAGTTGAAGGAAATTGATACTGATATCAAGTATTATAAAGGTTGGAAAGTGAGTCGTTTGAAAAATCGATGGATGGAAGTATTTATCCTACCTGAGATTGGCGGTAGAATGATGCAGATATTATCCAATGAATATGAATATTTATTTGTCAATAAAAATTTAGAAGGTCAAAAACCGCATAGTAAGACCAACGATGATCAATGGGAAAATTTCGGAGGGGAAAAGATTTGGCCAGGCCCTCAAGGATGGGGCTCAGATCATATGTGGCCCGGGCCACCCGATGTCGTTTTGGATACTGGAGTTTATCAGTCTTCCGTCATGAATGTGGAGGGGAATACGAAGATTAGCCTGAAGAGTGAAGTGGAAATCCTGTCGGGATTGCAAATAGATCGAACGATTGAATTGAATCAGGATTGTTCGGAAATAGTTATTCATGCTAAAATGACGAATCACCACGATGCGGCTGCAGAATGGTCAGTGTGGCCAGTTGCCCAAATGAATTCAGCTGATTTACAGTCGGTCAATAGGTATTGCGTAACCTCTCCTCGATGTCTAGGAGGAAATTTTGATAAGGGATATACCGTCCTTCATGGTTTGGTAAATAATCCACAGGTAAGAAAGGATGAATTCCAAAATATTGTACTCGATTATCAGTATTTAGTTGGAAAAATAGGCATTGATAATCGGGAAGGTTGGGTAGCTTATGCCGATAGAAGTGAGGGGAAAGTAGCCGTTTTTTTATTCGATTATGTGGAGGGCGCTGCATATCCTCAAGATACATCGGTGCAAATATGGACACAAGGAAGAGGAATGATTTATTCTCGTGGTCAAGTAAAATCATTTGACGATCAGCTAATTACGACACCTCCTTATTTGGAAGTCGAATTGTTGTCACCACTTAAAAAGATTGGCAAAGGAGAGAGTGTAGAATTTTCATATAAAATAAGGATTTGTACTATCCCAAAGATGTTGTCGGTCTTGGGAAACAGAGAAGTAGGAGTGATTGCACAGCCACTGTCGGTAAAATATGATGACAATGACATTCACATTACTGGAGGATTTGGTTGCTTTTATGAAGGATTGGCCAAGTTGGAAGTCATGAATCTCAGAGACGAGGTGGTTTTTGAACGCATTATAGGATCTGTCGATCCATTGCAAAAGTTGCATATTGATGAAGTTGTTGGAAAGGGAGAATTTAAAGAAGAGGAGTGGGCTCTGGTAATATTGAATATATATAAGGAGGGTAGCTCTACAATAGGAGAATTAAATAGAATAGAATTATGAGTGATTTAAAAGGAAGATTGGCCTTGGTTACAGGGTCGACCCGTGGAATAGGCAAAGGAATAGCCTTGGAACTGGCTCGAAAAGGAGCTTATGTCATCGTAAATGGATTGCCAAATGAAGATAATGGCGATAGTGTTGTTGAATTAATTAATGAGTCGGGTGGACAGGCCATAGAAATATTGGCCGATGTGAGTCAATTATCTGAGGTGGAGAATCTGTTTGCAACTATAAAAGAAAGGTTTGGTAAGCTGGATATATTGATCAATAATGTTGGTATTTCCCAAGATAAAGATATTTTTGAAATAGATGAAAATGATTGGGATCGCATTTTAAATACCAATTTAACCAGTGGTTTTTACTGTTCAAAATTGGCCATGAACTTTATGAAAGATCAGAAAAATGGAAAAATTGTATTCATCACTTCTGTAGTTGCCCATCGAGGGGCATTGTTTGGCCACGTTCATTATGCGGCCAGTAAAAGTGGGCAATTGGGAATGATGAGGACATTGGCCAGAACAGGAGCTCCACTGGGAATCAATGTCAATGCCGTGGCTCCAGGGATTATTGGGACTGATCTATTGTTTAAAACCCATGGAGATGATGGGGTGCAAGAATTAGAGACCACTATCCCAATGGGA
Source organism: Membranihabitans marinus (assembly GCF_021729155.1). Taxonomy (GTDB): domain Bacteria; phylum Bacteroidota; class Bacteroidia; order Chitinophagales; family Saprospiraceae; genus Membranihabitans; species Membranihabitans marinus. The sequence goes on from NZ_JAJQYA010000057.1 coordinate 14,593, forward strand.
CTGGGTCGAATAGAAGATATTGGCTATGCGGTATCATTTTTGTGTAGTGAGGAGGCTCACTATATTTCAGGGACAGTATTGGATGTAAACGGAGGACTGTATTTTAGGTAGATTGGGGTGAGCAGTATTGTGCTTGAACAGGGTGATGGATTGATTAATCAATTCATCTCATTTATTTGAATCTGAATATTTAAAGCGTAATTATTATGAAAATAACTGGGATTGAAACACATATATGCCATGCTTATCGTACCAATTGGGTATTTGTAAAAGTGCTCACCAGTGAGGATGGATTATATGGGATTGGGGAAGCGACTCTAGAATTTAAAGAGCATGCCGTTGTAGAGGCGGTTAAGGAATTGATTCCCTACTTAAAGGGCAAAGATCCACATCGGATTGAAGATATTTGGCATACCATCTATAGAGATGCCTACTGGAGAGGTGGACCGGTATTGATGTCTGCATTGTCAGCCATAGAAATGGCGCTTTGGGATATTAAGGGCAAGGACCTCGGTGTCCCGGTATATCAATTATTAGGAGGAAAGGTGAGAGATGGGATTTCCTGTTATGCCAATGGATGGTTTGCTCCTGCCAAGACTCCAGATGAATTTGCAGAGAAAGCTAAGATAGCGGTAGATATGGGATTTAAAGCTTTGAAATGGGATCCCTTTGGCTCTTCTTATTTAAATATCTCTAAGCCAGATTTAAACCGAGCAATGGAATGTGTAGACGCTGTGTATTCGGCGGTGAAAGACAAGGCCGATATTATCATTGAAGCTCATGGTCGGTTTGATGTGCCCACTGCGGTGAAGATTGGTCATGCTTTAGAGGATTTTGATATTTTATGGTATGAGGAACCTATTCCACCTCAAAATCTGGAAGGATTGGCTGAGGTCAAACGGCGGATAAAAGTGCCGGTTTCTGGTGGAGAACGACTGTATAATCGATGGGAGTTTAGAAGTTTATTCGACTTAAAAGCCGTTGATTATATTCAGCCCGATGTAAGCCATGCAGGTGGCATTTTTGAGATTAAAAAGATAGCTGCCATGGCGGAATCTTATCATATCCCGATATGTCCACACAATCCCAGTGGTCCTGTGGCCAATGCAGCGACTCTTCAGTTGGCTGCATGTATTCCCAATTTTTATTTATTGGAAACCATGAGTAGTGATGTACCGTGGAGGGCTGATATTTCCGATGAGTCTGTTGTTTTCACAGAAGGGCAGATGATGATACCGGACAAACCGGGATTGGGCATCGATATTCATATTGAAAATATTGCAAACCATCCTTTTGTGCGTAAGGATTTGCGGCATTACAACGACAGCTTGACAGAAATTAGACCATCTGATGCTAAGAGTTATTTCTAGAAGATTTCTAAGGTTGAAAGTGGAGGTATAGTCTGACAGTCCTCAAAATGAATTAAAAGATCACGCCTCGGCACAGTGTCGAACCCAATCGAGGTGAAGTGGCTAAAAACCTATCGAATTTCGATGAGATCATGCCATTCAAGCTTAAAAAAGTCCTGAAAGCGGCGCACTGAGCTTGGTCGAAGTGGACGTAGTCTAATAGCCGTGGGTGAACGAGCAAAGTGCACGACTGAATAAAGTTGCTCAAAGAGCAACCAGATGAACTAAATCTAACTGAGTAGGGTCCGCAGGACCATTGGTAGTCAATCTACCAATGACGAAGGCACCAAAGCCACTGGCTTTGGGTGGGTAAGCCGGATGAAGGAGCCACGACCACCACGTCGTGGATGGGTTGGCCCGTAAATCGGGCTCTGGCGAGAACGACCGAATATAGTACGAAGTACCCAATCCATTAAATGTGGATTGGATGAGGGAGCCGAGGTCACTGTACCTCGGGTGGGTTAGCCACTGCGCTGCGACGAGACTGCATTTATATTGATAAGTATTAAATTTTATTTTTCAATAATAATATATTAAAATTGAGGGAACCGGAGCCAGTGGCTCCGGCGTGATTACTATAAAATTCGACAGCGAATTCTCACTGCGCCTAAAGGTGATAGTCCTAAAATTATCAACAAATTCCATGTAATCTCGTCTTGATACTGTGGCATGACGAGATTCCATAAAGTGTATACAGTGTTGATTTGGCGGGATTGTTGCAATATCATATTTTAATTTTTAAACGGATTTAGATAAAATTATAGATATTATATACGAAGATTAATTAGGCATAAATCATGACAAATCAAGTTCGGACAATTCAATGTTTACCATTTTT
>NZ_JAJQYA010000058.1 GCF_021729155.1 Membranihabitans marinus
CCTAATCTTACTTCCCAAAAGAGGGAAGTAGAATAATATTATTTTTAAACAAAGACACAGTTAAATGAACTATCCCGACAGTATATTAAATAGATATGCTGACTTTTTTAAAATATTCTATGACTTCAAAGGTTATATTAACTTTTTTATGCTTCAAGATTTTATAGATAGCAATGAGAATATAAAATTCTCTCTGCCTTTTGATGGATTTAATCGTTCCGCCTTACCGGAAAACAAAGATGAATATGAGATTTATATGCGTAACACAATTAATCTTATAGACAAAAGGAATAAAAGAATATTAAATAGATTGAATATTACCAGCCTACCCCCAGTGTATTAATAATAGCGCGAAAAAAAAGCTTTTGAAGTTTGTAATAAAACGAAAAAATGATAAACGACAGAGAAATCGTCGCTTTATTAAAATAATCACGGCCACTGTATTCTGAATAGCTTGCCAGGGCAAGAGAAGTCACGCAACAGCTCCCATAACTCGATTGTATAAAAACAGACATAGCGATCTGCTGTGTCAATATTCATAGGCTATCCTAAGCTTGTCATAAAAAATTCAAATAATAATTATTTTATTTATATTCGTCTCAACAATAGAACAAAGACAGATATTAAAATGAAATCAAATAGGATGGCATTTATAATAAGGGTATTTTTATGCTCTTTAATCCTTACCTTATTTGGAGTTTTTGGTGGACATGAATTGCCATCATACCTCCAAACTCATGGCATCCCCAATACAGTCGATTTCAATCGTAATACGCCGGTAAAAATACAAAATTCTGACTTACTCTCGTCTCATCATATCGTAGAGTACATTGAAGTAGAGGAAGAAGAAGACGACGAAGAAGAAAGCCATTATGACTATAATAGAAAGTCAATTCAAACTCTTCTATCCCTATCCCTGGTTAAAAATGAGATTACTGGGGTCCCTTTATTCCCATGCAATAAACTAATCAAACTCTATATCCTTTTCCATTCCTGGAAAACATTTCCCCTCTAATAAAGAAGCAATACCAAGCTTCACAATTACACACAGTATATCGTACACGGTATTTCCATTCGTTTTTTAACGGTGAATAAATGCCGCGTTGATCTATATTGACCATAGGCCAACTAAGATCTTATACGAAATACGATTTTAATTGACTTGTAATACGAATTAAATTTAAAATTGATAGGATTACCCACCCACGACACTGTGGTCCACCCACCCAGACCACTGTGGTTCCGGTTCACTCGGCAAATATCCATTAAGGACATTTGGTTGCTCTAAGGAGCAACTTTGCTCGGTCATCTTCATCAAAGGTCGATTTACGAGCCACCCCATCCACGACACGGTGGTCGTGGCTCCTTCATCAGATGAACATTTAGTTCATCTGGTTGCTCTTTGAGCAACTTTATTCAGTCGTGCACTAAATTCAGTCATTTTTAGTCGATTGGGTACTTCGTATTTCGTTCGATCATCTTCACCAAAGGTCGATATAAGACAACTTCATTCATTCATAATACAATGCATTTGTTATCAATAATATATAAAAAAATAATTAGAGAAAAATGAAAAATAATTACAGTTTACTGTGGCTAATGTCACTTGGCCTGTTTATAAGCTGCCAACACTTTGACCATACAGCATCCTCCCACAACGAATCTCATCAGCCCTCGCATACAGAAACCGAAAATGGTAGTCATCATGTTGGGGTATTGGAAACAAGTAGTCCAATCATAAAAGATACCGTCTATTACGAAGAATATGTTAGTCAAATCAATGCTCATCAGCATATAGAATTAAAAACTTTGGAAGCAGGCTATCTTCAAAAAATATTGGTAGATGAGGGGCAATTGGTAAAAAAGGGTCAACTCTTATTCGAAATTCAGCCCATTATTTATCAAGCAGAAATTCAAAAAGCCCAAGCAGAATTAGCCCAGGCAGAAGCAGAAAGGGAAAAAACAATAATAGAGGTCAAAAACCTGAGGGCACTTGTGGATAGCAATATCGTGTCTATCAATGAACTTGCCCTTGCCGAAGCTGAAATGCACAAAGCAGAAGCTTCTGTCGAAAATGCTAAGGCAGAACTCAACTTGATGAAAGCACACCTCCAATTCACCAAAATAAGGGCACCCTTCAGCGGAATAATAGGTAGGTTTGAGGACATTCGCCTCGGCTCTTTTCTCGAAGAAGCGGAAGAACTCACCACCCTTACTGACAACAATGACATGTGGGTCTATTTCAATGTGCCAGAAGATGTCTATCTGGATTATGTTCAACATCCATCAGAAGCCTCAGCATTAGAATTGCAGCTCGCCAATAAGCAAATATTCGATTATCAGGGGAAAATTTCAGCCATCGAAGCAGTGTTTGATAATACCACGGGTACCCTTCCCTTTAGAGCTACCTTCCCAAATCCCAAGAGAGTGTTGCGACATGGACAAACCGGTAATATTCGCTGGCCAAATGCACTTCAAAACGCTATGATGATTCCCCAAAAGGCGACTTATGAAATCTTGGATAAACGATACGTCTTTGTGGTAGATGATGAGGGCAATGTAAATTCTCGGGAAATCAAAATTGCTGCTGAACTAAATAACATTTATATAATATCAGATGGATTGAGCTTGAAGGATAAATTCTTGCTCGAAGGGTTGCGAAAGGTTAAAAATGGCGACCATATTGAGTTTGAATACAAAGACCCAAAATCGGTATTCAATCACTTAGAACTTCATGCAGAATAGTCCATCACCTAAAGAATTTTCAAAATGTTTCAAAATATATTAAAGAGACCAGTATTGGCAATAGTGATCTCAATTGTCACTGTATTTGTAGGCTTATTGGCCATATTTCAGTTGCCTATTTCTCAGTTTCCCTCTATTGCTCCTACTACGATAAACATATTTGTGGCATATCCAGGTGCCAGCGCAGATGTATTAACCAAATCGACCATCATTCCACTCGAAACCGCCATCAATGGCGTACAGGGAATGCGCTATATCGCATCTGATGCCACCAGTGCAGGTGAAGGAACCATCAGGGTGATCTTCGAACCCGGTACTGATGCCAACAAAGCCATTGTGCAAGTCAAAACAAGAGTCGATCAAGTGATGCCAAACCTACCTATATTGGTACAACGTGAAGGGGTTCAGATTACACCCATTCAGCCCAGTATGCTATTGTATGTCAACCTGGCTAGCGAAGAAGGTAGTAGTATCGACGAAAAGTTTCTATACAATTACGCCTATACCAAAGTAGTTCCTGAGCTCCAAAGGATAAATGGCATTGCTCGTGCACAAATTCTAGGTGCGCGTAAGTATGCTATGCGTATCTGGCTTAAACCAGACCGGATGCAAGCCTACAAAATATCGGCAGAGGAAGTGATGGAAGCCCTTGAAGAACAAAGCTTAATCGGTCGTCCAGGACGACTGGGTAGAAGTTCGGGGATTACTGCGCAAGCCAAAGAATACGTACTCACATACGCCGGCCGATACAATACCCCAGAACAATACGAGAACATAATAATGAAAAGTACTGAAGAAGGTCATCAGGTCAAACTCGGACAAATTGCCGAGATAGAATTGGGAAGTGAGTTTTTTGATATCTATTCCAATTTAGATGGCAAACCCTCTTCTTCCATCGTGCTGAAGCAAACCTTAGGAAGTAATGGTAACGGGGTAATCAAAGCTGTAAAAGAAAAAATGAAAGAACTGGAAAAAGATTTTCCTGCTGGTATTACTTATCAATATAGCTACGATGTGTCAAAATTCCTCGATGCCTCCATCGAACAAGTGACTCATACCATACGAGATGCATTTATATTGGTTGCATTAGTGGTATTTATCTTTCTCGGAGATTGGCGGGCTACCCTCATACCCATCCTCGCTGTGCCCGTATCTCTGATTGGGGCTTTTTTCTTTATCCAGATGTTTGGTATGTCGATCAACTTAATCACTCTTTTTGCCTTAGTACTCGCAATAGGTATTGTTGTCGACAATGCCATAGTAGTTGTGGAGGCAGTCTATGCCAAAATGGAGGAAGATCCCACCATTACACCTTATGAAGCAACCCAGAGAGCCATGAGGGAATTAAGCGGTGCCATCATAGCTATTACTTTGGTGATGACCTCAGTTTTTGTTCCGGTAGCATTTATGACTGGACCAGTCGGGGTGTTTTATCGACAGTTTTCAATTACCATGGCCAGTTCCATTATTATTTCAGGAATCATAGCTCTCACTTTAACACCTGTACTCTGCGCCATGTTTCTCAAGAATCATCATGGCAAAACTAAAAAGTCCTGGTTTGACCGATTTATCGATGGCTTCAACCGACTATTCGAAAAACTTACTGGAGGCTATGTTTTGATACTCAATAAAATAGTAGCTCGCAGGGTCGTCACTTTTGGCGTTCTTGCCCTATTTATTTCCGGCCTCGTTTATTCTAATAAAATTTTGCCGGCAGGTTTTGTACCCAATGAAGATCAAGGGACCATCTACGCCATTGTCCAGACACCTCCTGGATCTACACTGGAACAAACCAACGAAGTCGCCAAGCAATTGCAAGAAATTGCAGAGGAGATGGAAGGAGTAGAATCCGTGACCTCTCTTGCTGGGTATGAGATCATGACCGAAGGACGGGGATCTAATGCTGGAACCTGTTTGATCAACCTTAAACCCTGGTCGGAGCGGGATAAGAATGTGGTTGAGATTATGGAAGAGATGGAAGAAAAAACCCGTGACCTCGGCGCCATCATCGAATATTTTGAACCTCCTGCAGTACCAGGATTTGGATCTTCAGGTGGATTTTCGTTTCGAATGTTGGATAAAACCGACGGTACCGATTATAAGGAATTTGATGAAATCAATCAGAATTTTCTCAGTGCTTTGAAAAAACGGGAAGAACTGACAGGGTTATTCACCTTTTTTGCTGCCAATTATCCACAATTTGAAATAGAATTTGACAATCAGGCGGCCATGCAAAAAGGGGTATCGATAGGGAAAGCGATGGAGAATTTGAATATTCTTATTGGTAGCACCTACGAGCAAGGTTTTATCCGATTTGGACGCTTTTTTAAGGTGTATACTCAAGCGGCGCCCGAGTATCGCAGATACATATCTGATTTAGACCAATACTTTGTGAAAAACGAAGAAGGTGATATGGTCCCTTATTCCGCTTTTATGAAATTTAAAAAGACCCAAGGCCCCAATGAAATCACTCGTTACAACCTCTATAATTCAGCGGCTATCAGGGGATTACCTGCACCAGGATTTACAACCGGTGATGCCATCGCTGCAATCCGGGAAGTCGCAGAAGATAATTTACCAAGAGGTTTTGACATAGCTTGGGAAGGCCTATCCTATGATGAAGCTCAACGAGGTAATGAGTCTATTTTCATCTTTTTGGTGGTTGTATTTTTTGTGTATTTGGTTTTGGCTGCCCAGTACGAAAGTTTTGTACTGCCATTGGCAGTCTTACTTTCCTTGCCTATCGGAATATTTGGATCATATTTTTTGCTAAAAATAATGGGCTTGGCAAACGATGTCTATGCACAAATTGGCATGATTATGCTGGTCGGTTTATTGGGTAAAAATGCCGTTTTAATTGTAGAATTTGCGGTGCAAAAACACAATGAAGGAGCGAGTATTTTGGATGCCGCCATAGAGGGAGCCAAAGTTCGATTTAGGCCGATATTGATGACCTCCTTTGCCTTCATCGCAGGTCTGATCCCACTGGTCTTAGCCCATGGTGCAGGTGCTATTGGAAATCGAACCATTGGATCGGCATCACTTGGTGGAATGCTTATCGGGACCCTCTGCGGGGTACTCATCATTCCGGGACTCTATTACTCTTTGGCCAAGTTGGTAGAGGGCAAAAAATTGTTACAAGAAGAAACACAGACTACGGTTTCAGAAATGTTTGTCTCAGAGCCTACTAAAGCCTCATTATTAAAGAAGATTTCAAAATTGAATGTTTTACTAAAAATGCGAAATCGAAAAAATGATTAAAATGAATTCATCCATAAAATTCTATACATATATATTCCTATTGGTAATGATTGTACTCTTAGGGAGTTGCAATACTCCCCATGTAGTCCTAAAACAAACTAGTGAAAGTCTACCTAAAAACTATAATAACCCCATGGACTTAGACAGTATAAGCGTGGCTGCGGTAGACTGGCGAGAATATTTTGACGATGCCCAATTGGCCGAGTTGATCGATACCGCCTTGACCAATAATCAGGAGCTAAACATTGTGCTTCAAGAGTTAATCGTCAGACAGAACGAGGTATTGGAAAAATCCGGAGAATATCTACCTTTTGTAGATATTGGAGCAGGTATTGGAGCCGAAAAACCAGGGCGCTTTACCCGAGATGGAGCTGTAGAACATAGCTTGGAAATTGAGGAAGGAAAAGAATTCCCTGAGCCTTTAGGTGATTTTCAATTTGGAGCAATGGCCAGCTGGGAGGTTGACATATGGCGAAAACTTCGAAATGCCAAGGATGCTGAGCAATTTCGGTATTTGGCGGCTAATGAGGGTAGAAACTTCTTAATCTCAAATCTAATTGCAGAAATCGCCAATTCTTATTACGAACTCAAAGCGCTTGATAATCTTCTAAATATTATAAACAATAACGCGGCAATTCAGGAGGAAGCTTTGCGAAAAGTCAAGATTCAAAAACAAAATGCCAAAGCTAATCAACTTGCTGTCAATCGTTTCGAAGCCCAATTGCTAAAAACCCAGAATCTACAATACGACATACGGCAGCAAATTGTGGAGACAGAGAACCGGATTAATTTTCTAGTAGGGCGTTATCCTTCAGAAATTGACCGAGACTCACAGGGTTTTATGGACTTGAAAATAGACAAAATTCAAGCGGGAATTCCTGCTCATTTATTGCAAAACAGACCAGATATTCACGAAGCAGAATACCAATTACAAGCCGCTAATCTAGATGTAGAGGTGGCGCGTGCTGATTTTTATCCGAGCTTGGATATTTCAGCTGGCATTGGCTTTCAGGCATTCAATCCCAAGTTTATATTGAATCCGGAATCTATTCTCTTTAATTTGGTTGGGGATCTTACCACTCCTCTAGTCAATAAAAAAGCCATAAAGGCGAGGTATAATATGGCTTCTGCCATTCAGATACAGGCGGTTTATCAATACGAACAAACGGTTTTAAATGCTTATACTGATGTTTTAAATCAACTATCCAAATTAGAAAACTATTTCAACAGTTTTGCAACCAAGCAAAGAGAAGTCGATATTTTAAGTAAATCGGTCAATATTGCCAATAGCTTATTCAAATATGGCAAAGCCGATTACGTAGAGGTACTTTTAACCCAAGAGGAGGTATTGGATGCCAAAATGGAATTGGTGGAAACCAAACTTCAACAACTCCAAGCTAAAGTGGATATCTACCGAGCTTTGGGTGGAGGATGGCAGTAATATTTCATTTTAAAAAATAGTCTTTGTAAAAAGTGTAAACCTCTATGTGAAGCAATGATTAAAAATGTAAAAACTATAATAATCCAACTTATAGGAATTACATTTTGTAATGACTGAATGTAGTTGCCTTTTGGGCAACTACATTTTTTCACCCGGATAATTGCTGCGCAATTCGTTAGATTTTAAGTTCCCTTCTAGTATGGGCAAAATGATGCCGTCCACTTCGACTCAGCTCAGTGCGCTGCTATCAGAAATTCATCCGTTCACTCCGACGTGATTGCCCCATAATACCGACAAGATTTTACCTTAATTTATTATGTCGTCCCATCAGGACTTCTTTTAACGATTACAAACAATCATAGGGTTGCACCCTCTACTATTAGACTACGCCCCTTCAGGGCTTTTTTTTAGTTTGTTTGATGAGATTGTTCCGTAAATCGTCAGTAAATTGCCGCCGTCACAGACTAAACATTAAGAAGATTTATGAAGATCTCCATTATGCCTCGGGTGGGTGAGCCACGGCGCTGCGACGAGATTACATAAAAGTTCACAGACTAGTACAATATTTAAAACTATAATCTTATTACAGGACGAGTCAGATAACAAACACCGAAGTACACGACCAAACACCTCACCACAACTCCCTAATCCTAAACCCCTTATGACATTACTATTTTTTATAGTATATTAACCCTTTTATCCGTAACCTATGATGACTAAAGAAATCACCAGCGTTGAAGAGTTTAAAATTCTCCTCGACCGTGAACAAACAATCACCAGTATCGCCGTCCAAAATTTGGACCTCAGAGATCTCCGCAAAGAACTCCTGACCGTCCCCGTCAAAGACTGTTTATTCCTCGGCTGTCGCCTCACCGACGCCATGATCTGTCGACTGCAAAAAAATAACTATATATTTCCAACCCTCGACCTACCCTACCCCATCTATCCCAATAAACTCTATACAGCAGAAGAACTATACGCCAGTATCGACCTCCAACCCGCTACCTCTTATGAAGCCACTCTGGACAAAGCCATCTACGATCACTTTATCCGAACCGGTAAATACACCACCGATATTAAAGAATCCTTGGCCCGTAGCCTCCACGATCAATCTATCACCAATGCCCTGCAAGATTTCATACAAAACTATGAAGAAACCAATATTATGGCCATTATGGGCGGCCATGGTCTGTCGAGAAGTCATGAAAACTATCGCAAAGTCGTCCATCTTTCCAAAAATCTAACCGAATCAGGAAAATTAATGGTCTCTGGTGGTGGTCCAGGTGCTATGGAAGCCACCCATTTAGGTGCTTGGCTGGCCGGTCGTCCCGACACAGCCATTGATGAAGCATTGGCCATCTTAACCCAGGCCCCGCTATTTACCGACAATCAGTGGTTGTCCACAGCTTGGGCGGTGATTTCTAAATTCCCCATAGGCTCACATCAGAGCCTCGGGATCCCCACTTGGTTGTACGGACACGAACCCCCTACTCCATTTGCCAGCCATATCGCCAAATACTTTACCAATAGCATCAGAGAAGACGGTCTCTTGGCCATCGCCAAAGGCGGTGTAATATTTACTCCGGGAAGTGCAGGTACCGTCCAAGAAGTATTTCAAGAAGTAACCCAAAATCACTACCTAACCCTACAATACGCCAGCCCTATGATCTTTTTCGATTCAACCTTTTGGACAGAGGATTGGCCCGTTTATCCACTGTTGAAATCACTGGCCGACTCTCACAAATTGAAACACCTCAACCTGGGCCTATACGACGACGTAGCCGCCATTCAAGACCACCTCAAATCATTTTTCCTCTACAAAAACGGCTACTATGTCTAAGATAAAATTTCACCATCCCAAAATCCACAAAACAGAAGATGGATCGGATACCCTAATGCATAGTGAACAACAGGAACTCTACCATTCCAGATTTGGCGCCTATACCGAAGGCCAACATATATTTATCAATCACGGAATCTCCAGACTCAATCTCCCTGACCAACACCCCATACAGGTATTGGAACTGGGCTTAGGCAGTGGACTCAATGCCCTGTTAACATGGGTATACTCTGACCAACACAATCAGTCGATACAATACAGTAGTATCGAAAAATATCCCGTCCACCCAGATATTATATCCAGTATCCATTTTGATACCACGGCCAATCAACTCGCTCAACATAGAGACAAACTACTTCAGATTCATAACTGTGACTGGAATCAATGGCAAGAACTTAGTCCCTTATTTCAACTTCAAAAGATATATGGGGATTTTGAAAACCACATCAGTGACCAAGGCTACCATATTATATATTACGACGCCTTTGCCCCTGAAGCCCAGCCCGATCTGTGGGACGAAACCGCTATGGCCCATTGCTATGACTTACTGGCCGATGATGGAATCTGGATCTCCTATTGTGCCAAAGGTTATGTCAAACGCAACCTCCGCAAGGCGGGATTTGAAGTCAAGGCTCTCCCTGGCCCTCCACGAAAACGAGAAATAACCCTAGCCATAAAAAAAGGGTTAAATAAATAACTTCATTTAACCCTAGATTAATCAACAACTAACAAAAATCTTAACTAGTCTTCACTTCAGCAGGCTCTTCAAATCCTTGAACACCATTCACTGTCGTGTATTTCATGCTGTATTTCTTCTCTGGATAGATGATATTAAAGGCCGATTGCAAGGCCAATGTGGCTTCGTGAAATCCACACAATATCAACTTCAAAAGATATATGGGGATTTTGAAAACCACATCAGTGACCAAGGCTACCATATTATATATTACGACGCCTTTGCCCCAGAAGCCCAGCCCGATCTGTGGGACGAAACCGCTATGGCCCATTGCTATGACTTATACGATTTACATTTTATGATGACGGAAAAGATTTTGAAAATATTTGGAGTTAGACGAGGATAAAAACACAGGCATAGCCGTAGCTACGGCGAGTATTTTAAACGATGTATAACTTCAAATAAATCGAAAGATTTCCGTTAATTATAAATGTAATTCGTATTACTGGCCGATGATGGAATCTGGATCTCCTATTGTGCCAAAGGTTATGTCAAACGCAACCTCCGCAAGGCGGGATTTGAAGTCAAGGCTCTCCCTGGCCCTCCACGAAAACGAGAAATAACCCTAGCCATAAAAAAAGGGTTAAATAAATAACTTCATTTAACCCTAGATTAATCAACAACTAACAAAAATCTTAACTAGTCTTCACTTCAGCAGGCTCTTCAAATCCTTGAACACCATTCACTGTCGTGTATTTCATGCTGTATTTCTTCTCTGGATAGATGATATTAAAGGCCGATTGCAAGGCCAATGTGGCTTCGTGAAATCCACACAATATCAACTTCAATTTGCCGGGATAAGTATTTACATCTCCAATGGCATATATACCTTTTATGTTGGTACTATAATCCAAGGTATCCACTTTGATGGCATTTTTCTCGATTTCCAATCCCCAATCCCCGATCGGACCCAATTTGGGACTCAATCCAAACAATGGCAACCAAGCATCGGCATATAACTCAGAAGAGCTACCATCTTTGTGCTTAATCACTACGGCATCCAAAGTATCATTGCCTTTTACATCGATTACTTCCGAATTGGTCAACACCTTGATCTTACCTGAATCTTGAAAATCATATAATTTCTGAACCGTATCTCTATGACCTCTAAATTGCTCGCGACGGTGAACCAATGTCACAGATGAACACATATCATTCTCTGCAAAATAAGTAGCCCAGTCCAAAGCAGAATCCCCACCACCAGATATCACAATCTCCTTGTCGGCAAAAAACTCTGGATGTTTTACAAAATAATACACCCCATTGTTCTCAAACTTGGGCAAGGCTTCGATAGGTGGCTTGCGCGGTTCAAATGAACCCAATCCACCCGCTATCATAACCACAGGCGCACGGTGTTTGACTCCGTCATTCGTCGTTACAATAAATTGTCCTTCATCATCTTTTTCTATAGTCTCAGCTCTCTCACCTAAAGAATATGTAGGCTTAAAAGGCTCTATCTGTTCCAATAGATTATTGATCAATTCGCCTGCCAATACGGAAGGATAGCCAGGAATATCATAGATGGGTTTCTTGGGATATATCTCAGTCAATTGTCCCCCAGGCAAAGGCAAGGCATCAATTAAATGACATCTCAACTTCAATAAGCCGGCTTCAAAAACAGTAAACAATCCTACTGGCCCCGCTCCTATGATTAATATTTCCGTCTGTATCATATCTAGTTTTTAATTAAATTTTCAGTTAAACGATTCAATTCTTTTACTTTGGTCTTAAAATTATCACCGAATATATTCCTTACCTTATTGAGGTGATCAGCCAATTCGTTGATCTCTTCTGGCAAACTCTTTTCCAAAATTTGACGCAGGCGCTTGGCCAATGTCGGTGATTTCCCATTGGTGGAAATTGCTATTTTTAGATCCCCTTTGGTTACTATTCCACCCAAATAAAAATCACACATCGAAGGTGTATCGGCAACATTTACAAGTTTACGATTTAATTTAGAATTAGTCCAAATAAAAGTATTTATTTTTATATCATTGGTCGCAGCAATGACCAAGTCTATTCCTTCCAAGTCGGAAACTTCAAAAGCCTTCTTTTCTATAGTCAAGTTAAAATGTTGGGTATAGGTCTCTATTTTCTCAGATACTTCAATAGCCACCACTTTGACTTGGGCACATGGACTGCTCTTCAATAAGAAATGCAGTTTTTCTTCCGCCACATTGCCTCCCCCTACAACCAATATTTGCAATCGGTCTGTTCTCAAAAAAATGGGAAACAATTCATTTTTATCCCTCATTATCCTATCTTTTGAAAAACCTCTAATCTCCCCAATTCAGCCATAATTTTGGCAGACTTCACATGACGTGCAGCCTCTCCGATAATAATCACTGCAGGACTTGAAATTTGGGCATATGCAACATCTTCTTCTACTTGAGCCAATGTGGATACCAATACCTTCTCATTGGGCATGGTACCATTCTGTATCAATGCAATAGGATAATCTAATCCCTGATGTTTCTTAAATCTCTCTACAATACCAGCCAATTTTCTAGTCCCCATGAGGATAATAATATTGCTCTTGGATTGTGCAGCTATATCTATATCTGAAGCCAGACCACCTCTTTCATCTGTAGCCGTCAACACCCAAAAACCCTGACTTACTCCCCTAGACGTAATGGGCACTTGATTATAGGCCGCAATACCTGAATAGGAACTTATACCGGGAACTACATCTACCACCAAGCCGTGGTTTTCAGCATAGGCAATTTCTTCCTGGGCTCGACCGAATATCATAGGATCACCGCCCTTTAGCCTCACTACATGGCCAAACTTATTCGCCATCTTTACGATTAATCGATTGATCTCAAACTGGGTATAACTACTCCACCCCCTTCTTTTGCCCACAAATATTTTCTGTGCATTGGGGGCATAATTCAACAATTCATTGTTGACCAAGGCATCAAACAATACAATATCTGCCTGCTCCAACACCTCTACGGCCTTTAAAGTAATCAACTTCGGGTCTCCTGGGCCTCCGCCGACCAAACTCAATCTAGGTATCTTATTGCTATTCATTGACCAATACTTTGTGGTGATCCTCCACCTGTTTCTTTAATATTTCGGCGTTTTGCAAATACAATTTTGCAAACTCTTCACTCGGTGCGTGTTTCTTCATACTCAACACCAACTCTCCAAAAGAATCATATCCCCCCGGCCAGTCAAATTCACTATCCATCAATCGATCGAAGGCAGCAATAATATTATGCTGTGTATTTAGTTTCTCATCTGTATGTATCAACAAAGATTTTGCCAAATGGATGTAGGCAGTATAGGTATGATAGATGGCATCTGAATATTTATCGGTAAAAAGACTCTTCACTGCTCTTTCTAATCGATCGTTGGCTTCTTCAATCAAGGTAATGGTCAAATCCACTACCACTCCAGCACATTCACCCACACCGATAGCTTTCACATAATCTATTTCACGGCCCCAATCCTGATACCAATCGTCTTCAAAAGCTGCAGTATCGCCGAGAGGTTTCAACAATTGATAAAAATAATCTTTGCCTAATCTCGCATAATATTCACCGTAGTTCTCACTTCCCTCTCTGTTTTTATAATAATCATCCAACAACCATCTCAATGATTCATCGGCTCTTTTTGCAGGTACTTTAATTACCTTATCGGCAAATACACCTGCGCCTGCTCCTTTATTATTTCCACCCAATAAAACCTGTGCGGCCGGAGCTACTTTTTTATTGACTTTAATCGTCATTCCCTGATATCCTATAGCCGCCAAATTATGCTGACCACAGGCATTCATACAGCCACTAATCTTGATATCGATATCTTTGGTTGCCGCCAAATGTGGATATTCAGTATTGATCACCTCGGTCAAACGAGTTGCCAATCCCATACTAGATGCTATACCCAAATTACAAGTGTCGGTGCCCGGGCATGCCACTATATCTGACAAGCCTTCAAATCCTACATCGGTCAATCCCAATGATTTAAGTTTTTCAAATAATCGGTATACATCAGATCCTTTGACAAATCGCAAGATCATATTTTGCTGAATCGTCGCCCGAATATCATCGACTTCAATTTCTTCTAAAAACGCAACCAATTGTCGGGCAATCGGCGTCTTTATATCGCCATTATGGAGTTTCAAACCCACCGCGTAATATCCTTCTTGTTTTTGAGCAAAAACATTGGCATCAAACCATGTTTTAAAAACAGGATCAGAAAAATCGAATGCATAAGCTTCGTTTAATGGCTTATAGCTTGTTTCATAATAATCGATGGGATAGGTCTGATATGGCATCGCCAAACGTTGCTCATCAGCAATACGAAGTAATTCATCTTTGCCCAAATCTTGAATCAAAAACTTCATTCTCGCCTTGTGTCGTCTATCTCTTTCTCCAAATCGATCAAAAGCTCGAATTATACTTTCAGCAAAAGGAATAATTTCTTCAGCAGGTAAAAAATCATAGGCCAATTCAGAATGATTGGGTTGAGCACCCAAACCTCCACCTATTAATACCTTAAAGCCCTTGACTTCTTGTCCGTCAATTACTTTGATCTGAGGTATAAAACCCAAATCGTGAATATAGCTATAGTAATCATCGGCTTCAGTGGCAGAAAAAGAGATTTTAAATTTTCTCCCCATTTCCTGACAAATCGGATTTCGCACCAAGTATTCAAAAGTTTTTTGAGCATAGGGGCTGATATCAAAGGCCTCATCGGGATGAATACCAGCATAGTGAGACCCTGTTACATTACGTACAGTATTTCCACAGGCTTCTCGCAAAGTAATTTCATCTTTGGCCAATTCTTCCCACAACTGTGGAGTATCGTCCAAACTCACAAAGTGCAATTGAATATCTTGTCTAGTAGTCACATGAAGATTACCAGTAGCGTAAGTATCAGAAACCTCGCATATCCGCAAGAGTTTACGTCTGTTTAAATTGCCGTAAGGTAATTTTATCCTAATCATCTGCACCCCAGGCTGACGCTGACCATATATTCCCCGTGCCAATCTAAGACTCTTGAACCGATCCTCATCAATCTTTCCCGATTGGTAAAGGGCAATTTTTTGGCCCAATTCCAATATTTCCTGCTCTACTATGGGATTTTCTAATTCTGTTCTAAAGCTTTTCATAATTAAATATTTCTTATTGTTAGTTGTTCTTGATTTTTAGGAATGTAATCCGCATTCCTTTTTAGAGGTTTCCCACCACCATCTACCAGCTCTAATATCCTCTCCTTCAGTGATGGCTCTAGTGCATGGTGCGCAACCGATACTTACATACCCCTGTCTATGTAACGTATTTTGGGGCACTTTGTATTCATTTAAATAATTTTCTGTGTCTACTAAACTCCAATGCAACAAAGGATTAAATTTTATGATACCAAATTTCAAGTCATATTGAAATCGCTTCATATCGCTTCTGTTTTCCGATTGACCTGCTCTCAATCCCGTCACCCAAATATTGAATGGAGATAAAGCTCTTCCCAAAGGTTCAATCTTGCGAACACTACAACACTCCTTTCTATTTTCTACCGATTCGTAAAAGCTATTGGGACCTTTTGTCGTCAACAATTCCTGTACTTTTTCCTCTTTGGGATAAAATACATCTATTGATTTTTTATACCTCTTAAGGGTTAGGTCAAATACATCATAAGTCTCTTGAAACAACCGCCCTGTATCTAAAGTAAATACATTGATATCCAAATCATTCCTGAAAATCATATCGGTAATTACTTGATCTTCCTGTCCAAACGAAGTTGAAAAAGTAACATTAAATTCCGGTTGTTGACTTAACCATTCCAATGCATCTTCTGGGGATGCAGATCCAAGTACTTGGTTGAGTTTATCAATTTTATTTAGTATTTCCATAAGACGTTTTTTCTTGGGTTTGATTGAATTAATGGTCGCTGATGTATTAATAATACACCTCTTGCATGAATTGTAAAGATATTAGATATAAAAATGTTTATAATCGACTCCTTGAGTAGTCGAAATTATTAACACAGTATGCTAATCTCTTTTCAATTAACAACAACAGCAACAACAACAAGGGTTGTTAGCGTCCAACATAGATGATTTGATGAATTCAGTTTGAAGAGAATTTGTTAGATAGGGTCTCGAAGTAGACCTCGAATGATTAGATTTGATAGACATGTTTTTAAAAATTTTCAATGATTTATATTTACTTTTAAAAAGTCAGGATTTGGCACCTTCCTTAAAGGGGCTGCCAGAGGATCACAGAGCCTGTCTCTAACCTCTTCTTTATAAATCAATTGATCTTTGCATCTTAATACAAAATCACAACTGAACAAAGGCAAATATACAGAGGTTTTTCTAAAAACAAAATAGAATAATACATATTTTAATAAAAATATATAATTCATACCCTCTAAACGATATAAATGACAGTATTAATCATATAACTTCATTGAAAATAAAATCGTGGATTACACAAGTCGAATGAATGTGTAGACGAATTACAAAAATCTAATGGACAATTACTTATAATAACCATTCCCCCTAAAACAAAAAAAGATCCTCCCTAACAATAAGGGAGGATCTATAGCAAATTATTTTAACCTAAATATGCTTACTCAATCACGATCATTTTCTTAGTCGCTGTATAAGTTTTTGTATCTAA
>NZ_JAJQYA010000059.1 GCF_021729155.1 Membranihabitans marinus
GTTCATCTGATGAAGGAGCCACGACCACTGTGTCGTGGGTGGGGAAGCCAGGGCGAGTGAAGTCGCAGCCACTGTGCTGCGACGAGAATACATGAAATTCGCTGTAGATTTACGGTGGATTCTCGCCATAGAACAATAATGAATATCTTGAATTTTCATTAATACCAAGCCGGAGAACAGTGGCTAAAAACCTGACGATTTATAGGGCAGTCACGCCGGAGCACAGTGGCTCCGGTTCCCTCATCAAATGCCCATTAAGGGCATTTGGTTGCTCCATTGAGCAACTTCATTCGGTCATCTTCGCCAAATGTCTGATTTCTGGCATAATGTGTCCGATATGTGGTATAGCCATCTTCTATCTTTACAGCTACTATTTTACTTCGGTGACTACTTCATCGAACTGTGAAAAATGTATTTGTCTTTAATCCCAAACCCTATGAAAAGTTTCTACCCATTAATGATAATTTATTTGATTTTTGCCCTCCCTCTTCGGGCGCAAAAAATCTATGTGGATGCCGACGTTATTGGGGGAGGGAATGACGGTAGTAGCTGGGGCAATGCATTTGATGATTTACAAGAAGCTTTGGCCATAGTTAGTGATGGCGATACCATCTTTGTAGATGAGGGAACTTATTATCCCACTGCGACTATGGATAGAGGAATATCATTTTTTATCCAGAACGACATAGTGATGTTGGGAGGATTTAGCGTAGACAATGGAATCACACATCTTGCCCATCGCAATCCAACCCTTTACCCGACCATTCTCAGTGGTGATATCAACGCTTCGGGAACAGTTACCGACAATTCGGTTTCTGTAGTGCGTACATTCAATGGCGATTTGGTTTTAGATGGGTTTGTGATTCGTGACGGATATGCAGATATTACTGAATTTGGCAGTTTAGAGAGTAGCAGTAAAGGAGGGGCGTTGTATATAAGTGGAGGCAATGTTCTGTTGCGCAACCTTGTGGTGTCCGATAATTATGCTTTGTTTGAAGGGGGTGGTCTATTTGTCACTAAGTCCACTGGATCATTTAGCTATGTTACTGTGACCAATTCTATTTTTGAAAACAATACAACCGATGAAACCGGAGGGGCTTTTTATTCTAGCATTGTATCAGATAGTGTTACGGTAATCGATACTCGATTTATTGGAAATACTGCGCGAGAAGGTGGTGGGGCGGTAGACTTGATAAATACCCAATATGCCATTTTTACTAATGTCGAATATCGCGGAAATGTATCGAACGCCAGTGGAGGAGGAATGTCTTGTTCGGGCAGTATGGGAGTGCTGACCAATGTACTATTTAGCGGCAATTATGCCAGCAGTCTCAGTACAATGGGGAGTGGAAATGGAGGTGGACTGTCTGCGGTAAATGGCAGTCGCTTCACTTTGATCAATAATACTTTTTCCGGCAATAGGGCAGTTAACGAAGGCGGTGGTATTTTCAATGGCGGCGGTCCCAACGGTCGATCGATATTAAATGTACACAACTCTATAATCTGGAATAATGCAGCAGAGGGTGATCCCGGAACGGTATCGGAATCAGTATTTAATGTTACCGTAGGCAGTGTTTCGGAACTAAATTATTCCAATAGTACAATAGAGAATTCAGGCTGTACTATTACTTGCAATATTTCTGGGGGAATTGACCAAGGGGGAAATAAGGATGCCAATCCCCTATTTGTTTCCCAACTCAACCCAGCACTGGCACCATCGACTGGGGGGGATTTTCATCTGACGATTAATTCACCGGCCATCGATATGGGGGATGGAATTTTATTGCCCAATAATGTGATTACTGATTTGGACAGTGTCCACAGAATCCAAGGTGGGGAAGTGGATATGGGAGTATATGAATTTCCAGATGAATGTATACATCATCGAGTCTTGTATGTAGATGCCATGGCTACGGGTTTAAATAATGGTAGGACTTGGGCGAATGCCTTTACCGACCTTCAAGACGCATTACAGTATTGTGGCTACGATTCCATCTATGTAAGTCGAGGTACTTACTATCCTGATGGAAGCAATAGTGGAGCAGGAACTGGAGCGCGTGACCATACTTTTGGTATTCCCGATGGAGTCGTCGTCTTAGGTGGTTTTGATGCACAAAATGGAATCATCAACCTATCACAGCGCGACTGGGAGGCATATCCTACTGTTTTAAGTGGCAATATCGGGGATGTAGCCGATAGCTTGGACAACAGTTATCACGTGGTAACCACAGTAGACACCGTGTCTTCGGCCACTGTAATAGATGGATTTATTATACGTGACGGTATGGCCAATGATATATCCTCAGGTAAAAGTAATGGTGCAGGGTGGTATAATAGCGGTTCGCCTAAATTGTCTAACATACTGTTTACAAACAATGTAGCCACTTCGAATGGAGGAGGGATGAACAACAATACAAATGCCAGCCCTTCGATGTATTTCGTCAGTTTCTGGAATAATAAAGCTGGCAATGTCGGTGGAGGTTTAAATCTAAGTGAGGGCTCAGGTCTGGTCGCAATGATTAACTGCTCATTTAGAGGCAATACAGGGATAGAGGGTGGAGGCTTATATAATTATCAAACAGAGGTAGTGATTATCAACAATGAGTTTAGCGGTAATATGGCAAGCCAAAACGGTGGAGGAATTTCTGGATTAGAGGCAAATATGAGTATTGTAAACACTACTTTCGCTTTTAATAATGCCAGTCTGGAAGGAGGGGGTATTTTTCATCGAGATTTTTTCAATAGCAATAGTATAATAAATATTGCCAATACAATATTTTTTGGGAATACTGCTATGTCATCTCCGTCCATCTATACCAGCCCTTCCAATACAACCAACATTTCCTTTACACTTTTTGACCAAGGCCTATGCCCAACGAATGCCAACTGTTCTGGAGGGGGGAATAAATTTGGAATGGATCCACAGTTTATGCAAAATCCTTCTGTGCCCCCTTCAATCGATGGAGATCTGAGCTTACACATTACTTCTCCTGCGATAAATATGGGTAGTACGATGGCATATCAGTCGGCTGGTGGACCAAATATTGATTTAGACAGTATGGCTCGCATTGTAGAAAGCGACATTGAGATGGGAGCATATGAGGTGTTGACCTGTCATGACGTTAGCGTCCTCTATGTGGATGCAGAAGCTGTTGGACAGGGGACAGGATTGAATTGGATGGATGCATTTACAACATTGCAAGAAGCACTGTCCTATAACTGTAACTACGATTCCATTTTTGTAAACCGTGGAACTTACTATGCTGATGGAGGTACTGGGATTCGCGACTCTAGTTTCAATATACCCAGTGGCAAGGTAGTATTAGGTGGGTTCAACGTGGAGATAGGTGCAACTACTTTTGCCGACCGATCTCCGCAAATTTATAATACCATACTGAGTGGACAAATCGGAAATGCCGGTGATAATAGTTATCACGTCCTTACCTTTTACGACACTGACAGTAATACGGTCCTAGACGGCTTCATCATTTCCGACGGTCGTGCTGACTTGGGGAATCTCGACGACGATGATCGCAATAGAGGGGGTGGTATCTTACTAGATAATAGTCATCCCATATTGAACGACCTCTATATTACCAACAACATCTCTGCTCGAGATGGGGGCGGAATAGCCAATGTCAACAGCAGTAGCCCAACCATGACCAAAATCACATTGGTTGGCAATACCGCACGCGATGGGGGAGGAATAGCCAATTTGGAAAACAGTAATCCCAGTCTATTGAATGTCAGTATAATTATGAATTCAGCATTGTCAGGGGGTGGAATATACAACCATATGAGTAGTCCTGAGGTGGGGAATAGTATGGTGCAAGGGAATACCGCCGATAGATCAGGAGGAGGGGTTATTAATAATTTGGAGAGTAATTCAACATTTACCAACGTACTCATTGCGGGAAACACATCGGAGATAGACGGTGGGGGAATGGCCAATTACAACAGTAGCCCAGTATTGACCAATGTAACCATTAGTGGAAATAGGGCAGGAACAGGTATAATGAATTCTGGAGGTATGGCGATTAATGATGGTGGAGGTATTTATAATTTTGCCGACTCCGACCCCGTCATCCACAACAGTATTATCTTTTATAATGAGGAAAGTATGACAGATGGTTCTACCTCAGCCTCCATATACAATGAAAGCAATTCGGATGATAGACCGATGATCAGCAATAGTATAATAGAAAATTCTCATGATATTGGTGGCAACTGGGTGGGAATTGAAATCGGTGTGGATAATGGGGGGAATAAAGATATCAACCCCGAATTTGTAGCTCCAATGGATCATAGCAGCGCACCGACAATTGAGGGTGATTATTCCTTACAAAATATTTCTCCGGCTATCGACATGGGGGACAGTATGCTCTACCATGGAGGGGTTGTCGACTTGGCAGATGTAGACCGGATTCAGAACATGGACATTGACATGGGCCCTTATGAAGTATCAACCGTATTTTGTCCTGGAACAGTTATACCTGTATTGTATGTCGATGGACAAGCTCCTCCAGGGGGTGATGGCATGAGCTGGGCCACTGCTTTTGTGGATTTGCAGGATGCACTTTTGTATCCCTGTCCATTTGATTCCATCTACGTAAGTGCCGGAACTTACTTCCCCACCGATGGAATCGATCGCAACACCTACTTTGCAGTACCAGATGGTGTGGTCTTGCTGGGGGGATTCAATACTACCACTGGAGACAGTACTTTGATCAGTCGAAACTGGGAAGCTTATCCAACCATTCTGAGTGGAAACATAGGTAGTCCCATAGATGAAACAGACAACAGCATCCACGTGATGACAATGGAAAATATCAGTGACGAAACCTTGGTTGACGGTTTTGTTTTGCGAGATGGCTATGCCAATGGGGGACTGGGATTCAATAGAGGTGGTGGTATTGACATATCCCAGCAAGCCATGGCGACGATAAGAAATTGCATCGTAGAAAATAACTTTGCCAACAGTGGTGGTGGTATAAATATCGGCACAAGTAGTAGACCTAGATTGGAAAATGTCGTCATTCGAAATAATACTTCAAATGATGATGGCGGTGGTATGCGATTGGATAATACTACCAATGGCCCACCCCTTTTGGTCAATGTTCAGTTCTCTGGAAATATTGCTAATAATATTGGTGGGGGGCTATATCTGTTTGGCGGAAATGCTTCAGTAAATATAGTCAACAGTACCTTTTCTGGAAACTCTGCAGGATCCAATGGTGGAGCCATTGGTATAGAAGCTTCAGTGGTAAATCTTGACAACTCCATTG
Organism: Membranihabitans marinus; assembly: GCF_021729155.1. GTDB lineage: Bacteria > Bacteroidota > Bacteroidia > Chitinophagales > Saprospiraceae > Membranihabitans > Membranihabitans marinus. The sequence continues at coordinate 5,286 of NZ_JAJQYA010000059.1, forward strand.
TGTGGAACAATTCAGCCTCTGGAATTAATTCCCATACTTCTGCCTCTCTCTTCAATTCAATAACAACTTCTGGTGGAATTGCAATAGAAAACAGTATAGTAGACAATTCTGGAGGCAGTGGGACTTGGGCTTTTGCAGATCCCAGCATCACTTTTGATGGGCTTGTGTTGGATGAAGATCCATTATTTATTCAAGATTTGCCACCGGGTACAGCTCCATCTGCAAGTGGTGAATTCGGATTGCAACCAGGCTCGCCTGGTGTCAATATGGGAGATAATACCTTGTATCCAATGACTGCTCCAGACTACGATTTAGCTGAAATGAATCGCACAATTGATGGAATAGTGGATATGGGTGCATATGAAAATACATGCGGTCTTTCTAGGAAAAATCTATATGTGGACCAGTCGGTAGCGATGAGTGGTGATGGATTGAGTTGGGCTACAGCCTTTGCAGATCTCCAAGATGCCCTTAATTATGACTGTCTCATTGATACGGTTTTTGTTGCTGAAGGAAGTTATTATCCCGATGGAGGTACAATGGATAGGACATTGTCTTTTGACATCCCAGAACAATTGGTATTGTTGGGTGGATTTCCAAGTGGAGGGGCTAGTTTGCTAGGACGTGACTGGATGGATAATCCGACCATTTTGTCGGGAGAAATCGGAGGAGTTGGAATCACAGATAACAGTTATAACGTAATGACAATCACCGATGTCAATGAAGCCTACATCGATGGAATACAGATAAAAGGGGGCAATGCCGACCTCAACAGCTTTCCCTATAATGTAGGTGGGGGAATTTTCATGAACACCAGCTTTCCCACTTTTAATAATGTATTGGTAGAGGGCAATCAGTCCAATAGTAATGGCGGTGGGATATATGCGCAGAGTAGTGTCCCTATAATGTACAATTCAATTATCAGAAATAATTATTCGAATCTCATTGGAGGAGGATTTTCGGGAAATGGAACCAGACTAACCATAGTCAATAGTGTGATCCAGGGCAATGCAGCTGCAGGGGATGCTGGGGGTATACACCTATTAAATGGTGGGGGTAATTCTCGAATTATTAACTCCACTTTCAGTGGCAATGACGGCGGGGGTGATGGCGGCGGATTTTTAAGTAATAATACCAATACCATCATTGCCAATTCCATTATTTGGAACAATAGCGACAATGGGGGGAATACCGACCTAGTATCTTCTTCCATAGTCTGTTTAAATAATACGGTAACCGTTGTCAATAGCATGGTAGACAATAGTGGCGGTAGCAGTGATTGGATGTTTGGCATCAATGTAATAGATGGGGGATATAATCAAGATACTTTTCCGGAGTTTATCGAAAACGCTGATCCCAGTACTGCTCCCAATGCAATAGGTGACCTGCGTCTTAAGATTACATCTCCAGCCATCAGCATGGGAAGTGACACCGAATATTTAGTAGGTACATTTCCCACAGGTGATTTGGATAATGTAAATAGGTTCCTAGGAGGAAGTATTGATATGGGGGCATTTGAACAAGTGGGTTGCTCCGACCTGGTAAATCTCGCATTGTATGTTGACAGTGCGGCTACAGGATTGGCTGATGGATTGAGTTGGGACAATGCCTTCACTACATTACAAGATGCACTTATGTTTCCTTGTGATTTTGATACTATCTATGTCAGTAAGGGCACCTATTATCCCGATCAATTAGATGGTGTGGATTCCGATGATTTGACAGCTACTTTTCAAATTCCCAATGGAGTTGTCCTCTTCGGAGGATTCAATACTCTGACAATGGATACAACTCTGGTGTCCAGAAACCCGATTTGCAATCCTACTGTATTAAGTGGTTTGATATCGGGAAGCGCTGTAGACACAATATACTCTCTCCACGTCGTAACTACTGAAAATGTATCTTCTACTACCTCAATGGATGGCTTTTTCATACGCAATGGTTTTGCGCGCAATGCGTCTTCTAGTTTGAGCGAATACGGTGGTGGGTGGTTAAACATTGCCGATGGCGTTGGAGAGATTTCTTCACCTCAATTGAGCAATGTATATTTTGTTGAAAATTTTGCGCAGTTGAGCGGTGGTGGTTTTGCCTCTGTTTCACTTAACGATGGGGTGGCAGAACCTGGATTGACCAATGTTTCCTTTAGTCTTAATCGGGCCAATTCTCAAGGCGGAGCTATTTTTGCCAATAACTTTAGCGGTACTTCTTCACGAATTCAAATTACGAATGGAGTATTTATCGATAATACTACCTTATATTCCGGTGGAGCTATCTTTATGGGAGGTCTGGCTTCTGCAAGCATTTCAGAGCTAGATGTAAAAAATTCCACCTTTATAGGCAACGATGCTTTGGTGAAAGGAGGAGCCATTGCATATGAAGCTATTGACGGCGCTACCACCAGTGTAGAGGTAGTAAATTCGCTATTTGTAGACAATGATTTCACCAATGAAGACATAGAAATAGTACCAGTAACTGGACCACCACTTGGCATCACTCCACCGGCTGTTGTTAAATATAGTCTATTTAGTGGACATTGTCCGGTCGATGCCCAATGTGACCTCAATACTCAAACCAATGCCGACCCTGAAATAGTAGAAATTGATTCGAAAATGGGTAGGGTGTATTACGAAACAACGTCCTCTATCATCGATATGGGCAGCAACCTTCTGTATTCTGGACCATCCATTGATGTGGGCGGAAAGGATCGCATAACCGATGGGGATGGCGATGCCTCAGTCATCATCGATATTGGTGCACACGAGCAATCCACTTCCATATGTATGCCGTTTGCTGGTTCGATAGTATATGTGGATTCATCCGCCACAGGAGACAACAATGGCAGCAGTTGGGCCAATGCTTTTACCGACCTTCAGGATGGATTATTGACCTTAACCTGCAATGATGTCGACACTGTATTTGTGGCAGCTGGAACCTATTATCCTGCAGCTACAGATACGGTAATAGATGAGTGTAGCGGTGAAGAAATGATTTTGTCACCTGATAGAAAGATTTCATTTGTGATTCCCGATAATGCGATAGTTTTTGGAGGGTTTCCAAATGGCGGTGGATCGGAACGCGACCATATTATCCATCGCACCATATTGTCTGGAAAAATTACAGATTCCACAAATAGTTATCACGTGGTTCGAACGGAAAATGTTTCCAACTCTAGTCGAGTGGATGGATTTATTATCCGCGATGGAGTAGCTGATGGTCCCGGCGAGGCCGAAGCTATTGGCGGGGGTTGGTTGAATATTGCCAACGGCGAAGGTGGAGGATCCTTTCCCATAATAAGTAATATTATTTTTCAGAATAACTTTGCCAGTGTCGGTGGTGGTGGCCTGGCCAATCTAGCTACAGATGATGATGCTGGAGGGGCCTTTCTCAACGACGTGGTATTTGTGGAAAATGGAGGATATTCCGGGGGTGCTGTTTACAACAGTGCCTTGGGAGGTGTGATAGAGTTGGCCATATCCGATGCTCTATTTATACAGAACACAGCGAATTCAGGTGGCGGAATTTACACTGTTGGCGGGAGTGGCTATTTGGCTTCAGTAACAGTAACCAATAGTAGTTTTGTGGAAAATTTTGGTCTGGCAGGCGGTGGAATTTTAGCTGAGGAACTTATCGGTGGTGATGTTCAGATTGATGTACGCAATTCACTTTTTTATGACAATAACAGCAGTAGTTCCAATGGAGAAAGCGATGACATAGGACAAAGTCTACCGATTTTGTCACCAGCTACTTTGTCCGTCAGTTCTAGCATGATAGACGGTCCTTGCCCTGCGAATACGGCCTGTGATCTGTCTACAAAACTAAATGCCGATCCAGAGATTGATGCAATTGAGGATAGTGCTGAGCCCAATTACAGTGGCAAAATCACTTTTTCTCTATCTTCTCCCGTCATTGATATGGGAGACAACAACTTATATTTTGGACTGGAGGATTCTCTAGATCTGGTTGGGAATATTCGTTTTGTAGACGGTGATTATAATGGGACATCCATTATCGATATCGGTGCTCACGAGGTTCCAGCTGAGCCTTGCAATCCATTTGCCGGTGCAGTAATTTACGTGGATTCAGCAGCTATGGGAGAGAATACTGGTCTTTCGTGGGCAGATGCCTTTACCGACTTACAGGATGCACTCCACTATGAATGTGATGTCGATACGATTTTTGTAAGTAAAGGAAGTTATTATCCGACTTCTGTGAGCGATCGCTCAATCTCTTTTGAATTGCTCAATGATGTAGTTATGTTGGGAGGCTTCGACGTGTCCAAGGGAGATACTTTATTCACGGATAGGAATTGGGAAACGAATAAGACTATTTTGAGTGGAAATATTCAAAACAAGTCTTCTTCCAGCGATAATAGTTACACTGTGTTATACGCGTATCATTTAACAGATACTACAGTCATTGATGGATTTATCATAGCCGACGGGAATTCAGATAGCGGCGTTCAGCGCAATGGCAAGGGCGGAGGGATGTATATGGATGATAGTGATTTAAATCTTAGAAATATTTTATTTACCAACAACACTGCGCGAAGTAACGGAGGAGGGATGTATGGCGTATATACCAGCCAACCCACATTTACTAATATTACATTTAATGAAAATACTTCAGGAGTTGACGGTGGAGGATTGAGCTTGTACAATCCCAACCCAGTCATGACTGATGTTTATTTTTACAACAATATTGCCAGTGACGATGGTGGAGGGCTAGAATTGAAATCCAGCGATGCAATAATTACAAATATGGTTATATGTGGCAATAGTGCGGGAGATAATGGTGGGGGAATCTATATAGATGAAGGCAATCCTATCATAACCAATGCTATTATCAGTGGAAATGAGACCAAGGACTATGGTGGGGGAATGTATAATGATGATGCAAGACCTCAATTAATCAATGTTACGATTACAGGAAATAATGTGATAGATGATAGCGGTGGCGGTATATGGAATGGTTTCGGTGGTATATCTACCCTTATTAATTGCATTGTCTGGAATAATGCCATCAATGGGGTGACAAATACTCCAGCCGCTTCTATCGACAATTCTTCTGGTTCTAATTCTATATGTGAATACAGCATCATTGCCCATTCGGGCGGTAGTGGAAGTTGGGTCAATAGTATTGGTATTAATGGGGGGAATAATATAGACGAGGATCCTATGTTTGTGACAGATGTCGATCTTTTAAATTTGCCGACTTGCACAGGGGATCTGCGGCTGTTGCCATCTTCTCCGGCTATCGATATGGGAGATAGTTCGGCTTACCATGGTTTCGGTGGTCCGGGACTGGATCTAAACAACAATGATCGAATTTTACAAAATCAGATCGATATGGGTGCTATTGAATATGTAGATTGCCCCAATGATACCCTTATCTGTCGCGATGTTTACGTACAATTAGATACTGCTGGGATGGCAGTACTCACACCTGAGCAATTTATTGATCCACAGAGTTTTGATACGGTGTTTTCTTATACTGGTGGTTTGCAATCCCTGACCATTCCCTCAGGGGTGACCAGTGTGTACATTGAAGCTGCTGGAGGTAGAGGAGGGAGAGGTTCTAGGCTGTCGTCGATAGGAGGGAATGGTGCTGTAGTAGGAGGTCATTTTTCTGTAACAACCGGTGATGTCATTCAGATTATTGTGGCAGGTGCTGGAGTTGATGGTGCTGCCAATGTGGATGGTGGTGGAGGTGGAGGAGCTTCCTTTGTCGCTCGCGGTAGTGTGGGTTTTTCCGATTTTATTTCCTCCAATATTATGGTTATTGCCGGTGGTGGAGGCGGCGGTTTTTTAGGAATTAACGGTGTAAATAGCACAACATTACAGGCTGGACCTTCAGGGTCGGGTGGAAATTCCAATGTTGGCGGTGGTGGAGGTGGTTCTGCTATGCAGGATGGCGGCGGACCTCTTGGTGGATCGTCGGCCATCAATGGATCTATACCGGGCAATAGAGGTGGATTTGGCGGTGGCGGCGGAGTTTCAACAAATCGCAGTCTTCGAATAGGAGGCGGTGGCGGAGGAGCCACTGGAGGAGATGCTGTTAGAGGAAATAATGCAGCTCCAGGTATGGCAGGAACTTCTTTTAATAATGGTGAATATCCCATATTCATACCGGCCGCCAATGCCGATACCGGCTTCGTTCGCATTATCTATAACTATGCGGTCTCAGAAACCATAACTCTATCAACGGATACTGTTTTCTGCGATGCCCAGAGTAGTCCTATCTCTGTATTATTGGCCAAAACCAATTGCGATGGCTCCATAGATACTTGTGTAGCTCAGGTTCGAGCTATAGATGTCATACCACCAACGGTATCAGCTCCTGAAGATATAATGGTCTATTGCGATCAAATGACCACTACTCAAGTCACAGGTATGGCTACAGCTGAGGGAATAGACAGTTGTGGTATAGATACTATTGAATATAGGGATATAAAAATCGATAATATATGTACCGATACCATTATTAGGATATTTACAGCGGTGGATTATAGTCAAAATATGAGTGTGCCGGATACACAGATTATTACGATTCTAGATACAATACCTCCCATCCTTATATGTCCAGTAGATGATACCATTCAATGTGGTACTACCACAGAACAATCGATTACCGTATCGAGCAACGACATCGGCGAAGTGTTAGAAGATAATACCCAAATTTTTGAGCTACCGGTCTCTGGTATCGAAGATGTCTTGGTTCGAGTAGAGTTAAGTGTGGAGATCAATACTGATAATGTCAATGATTTATACATAAATCTTATCAGTCCTTCTGGTAGCTCTAAAGGCGCCATTTACTTTGATGGGGCTGTTTGTAATGGCAGTAATATTGTGGCCACATTTACAGATACAGCGGTGGCGACTTATACTGATTTTGATAATGAATGCAATGCAAATAACCCCGCAAAGGGCCCGGGGTTTTACAAGCCGTACAACGACTTCGATGTTTTCGCTGGTGATAGCGTAAATGGTACTTGGCTTTTGTATTTTGAAAATGACGGACCGATGTCTGCCAATCTAGTTTCATGGTCGATCACTTTTATCACGGAAAGTTTACCCATATTTTATGATGATTGTTCTGAGGCAACTATAACCATAGAGAGCGATTCCTCTGGACTGACTGGCTGTGGTGGTAGTCTTGGAACCATACGTAGAACCATTATTGCCGCCGATGGATGTAATAATGTTGACACTTGCGTACAGATCATCAATATGGTGGATACCATTGCACCGGTTTTATTAGAAGCTTCTTATCCCCGAGACACATCGGTTTCCTGCATCACCGCCCTAGATACAATGACATTGGGTAGACCTACATATACCGATGCAACGGCCTGTAATTCAGATTTGATGATTACTTATAGCGATCGTTTTATGGGATTGGATGGGACTTGCAACAATGATACGGTCGGAATTATTTTGCGTAAATTTTTTGCCTCCGATTGCGCGGGCAATATTGACTCCAGTTTTGTAAGTCGTATTGTATTGATAGATACTTTAGGGCCTAAAATCGTCAGTCCAACTGATTTTTACGTTTCATGTGATGAAATGATCTATCAGCCTACGGGTTATAATACCACCGTCATCAAAGAAGTCAATGAAAATTTGCCTCAGTACAATGTAAAAACCATTTTGGACACCATCACTCTGAATGCAGCAACAGGAGTTTTGGTTCAAAATGTATTATTAGGATTGGATGTCAGTCATCCGGAACCAAGAGTCGTCAAAGTTTCGCTCACAAGTCCTTCTGGTACTACTGTTGACCTTATTGAGGACTTGAATTCTGCCCCTGATTGTCCGCAGTCCGATATTGATGTCCGCTTGTATGATCGTGCAGACAATGGATTTGACGATTACGTAAATCAATGCAGTGTTGCATCACCGGAAAAACAGGGAGATTTTCAACCTGAAAATCCTTTATCCAGATTCAACGGAGAAAGTATTAGTGGAGATTGGATCATTGCTGTTCACAGTAATTTTTCCACACCAACTGGCCATAGGCGTTTCAATTCATGGTCACTGACGGTAAGCGATGGAGGGATTACTTTGGATGATTGTACGCAAACCACTACAACTTTTTCTGACGATACCTTGTACACCTACAACTGTAATGCCCAATTCGAAATCCTGCGCACCTTTACCGCTACCGATGATTGTGGCAACATGGATAGTGATTCGCAAAGGATAATCGTCTTCAATCCTATTCCTGAAATGCAGTGTCCTGTTGATACGACCGTTGATTGTGGCAGCGATACGTCAGTAGCTACCCTAGGACTACCCGTGGTAATGGGGAATTGCAGTGTTGATGCCGCCATTAGCCATGTCTATACAGAAACCTATCCAGGAAAAATGGCGACTTATGGATACGGAATTATTTCCTCTAATTCTTCGAGTGATAGTTTGGTGAGGATAAATGTAAATACCGGAGAACAAACCATTATCGCCGATATCGATGTCAATGTCGAATCTCTCTCTGGTGGAGAATTTATCAACGGGAAATACTACATAAGTGCCAATGACCATCTATATACCGTCGATACGACCACAGGAGGGCTAACTCCGATATTGTCGATCAATGATCGCTTCTATGGTATGGATGAAGATCCCACTACAGCTATTCTTTATGGTATCGCTCCTCCATTTGGCACGATGAATCTTTACAAAATTGATCTGGTAACCCATGCGGTTTCATTGATAGGCGTTAACAGTGATATCACTGAAGCAGTCTGGCTGACCATCGACCCAGCGGGCAATGCCTTCGTATTGGATGCCGCGACTGATGCTATTTATCGCATTGATTTGAGCTCTGGACAAACCATTGAATTGGTGACTCCTATAAACGATGGGGTAAATCCCATAGATGTGGCGGGAACCGGGGATGCGGAATTTGTCACTACTACAAAAGGTACTGCTATATATGGCAATCTAAAAACCCTGCCCTCAGGTGATAATTATTTCGGGAAATATAACTTGAAAACTGGAGAATTTGATATTTTGGAGCCAACCCAAACTTTCTTGGCGGCTTTTGCTTCCCCCGGCCCCACAGTAATAAATCATTGTCCGGTCGTACAAACTATTGTCCGTACCTTCATTGCCCAAGATGATTGTGGCGGTCGTAATTTCTGTGACCAAATCATCGAAGTGCAAGACACTACTGGGCCAATTTTTCAAAATTTAAAGGATACTCTGATTTTAGTTTGTATAAGTGATACCATTGGTCTAGCTTCTAATCTGGTGATCGATGAATGCAATCTAGATACCTTGTTTTACGAAGATATATATTCAACTAGTGGCTGTATAGATACTATTTTTCGAAAATATACAGCTATCGATAAATGCAATAATAGTAGCTCTGATGTACAGATCATAATTGTCGGAGATACAATTCCTCCTCAGCCATTAAGCTGTCCTCCAATTTCCTTTATTAATTGTGCCATCGGTCAACCTTTACCTATGAAGTCGCCATCATATGTGGATAACTGCAGTCCAGCAGATAGCTTGAAAATTACGACAAGGATTGATTCTGTAGGCTTTGAAACGGTCTCTGTTGAGGACGATACAATATTTATCCAATACCTAGCTGAAGATCTTTGTGGCAACGTAGATTCTAGTTGCACTCAAGTATTAGTTTGTCTTATAGACTGTCCAACTATTAACTGCCAAAGTACGGTGAATCTAGGCATGGGATCCGGATGTTCGGTAGACATTACACCGGATGTGATTTTGACTCAGCCCCTTCATCCTGCTTTACTTCCTTACATTGAGATCACTGTTCAAAATGAATATGGGGCTTATCTGGCCGAAAATGTGTTAACTTATGAAGATCGAGGTCAAATATTTACAGTGACTATTCGCAGTCAGATACCGGGCTGCGAGCCCCGATTTTGTCAATCAAAAATTATTCTGGACAACGGTCCAGTACCCTTAAGTTTTATATCGGCATGGCAAAATTCTCCAGATATAGACGAAATGAATAGCGTAATAGCTCCGCGAGCTAGTTCTTCTCAAAGAATCAATTCAGGTTCTAATATATCTGAAGGAAAGATCAATGTATATTGTTGGAATATTCCCGATCCTTCTGACCATATACCTAGTGTTTTCAACGCTTGTACTGGGGAATCATACAGTCCTCAAGTGCAGCCTGATTGGGTCATGCCTGTTGATTGTGAGCGAGAGAGTGATACCGCCAAGGTGATTTTCCGAACCTGGGAAGTCTTCGATAAATCGGGAAGTCTTTATTTGTTGACCGATACCATCGTGGTATTCCGATTGCCTAAGTTGACTCCAGAATCCTTTGTAGTGACGGCTGAAGACAGTAGCTATTGTGAGATAGAAGCGGTATCGAATGAAGGCGAGAGCTTGAAGCGATATGCTGCATGGAAACAGCCGGTTGGCTTGCATGACTACGAATTGCCTTATGCCAAACTGAAAGGCTTGACTTATGAATTGCCCGCCGCCGTCATTATAGCGGGGATGGAGAATGCATCAGCCCAGGGCGAAGAAGTATTCGAAGAATATTTGGAATGTGTAATATTGAAAAAAGCGTCAGGTGCAGAAATAACCATAGGCGATATTGTTTCGGGCGACTATATGGATGAACTATTGTCCAGTTTGAGTCAGAAACAGTTGGGATATGGATTTTTACAAGGGCTGGTTGAATTGAGTGAGGATCCGATAAATATAAT
>NZ_JAJQYA010000005.1 GCF_021729155.1 Membranihabitans marinus
GTTCATCTTTTAATTTTTTGTTTCGAATCACTAAAATCTTAAATATTTGAACTTTACACACTTTTTTGGACAGTATCTGCTAGTCTTGCCAATCTGGATTAAACGGTGATGGTTTTCTAAAAAATACAAAGCTATAGCGGAGTGAAATCACAATAGCCGTGGATAAAGGAGGGAAATTGCTTTTTTAAGCAATTTAACTGTAATGCGTATTAAAGGTCGTAAATCGACCTTTGGCTAAATAACCGGAGTCTCTGTGCTCAGAAGGCATTGTATACTTCTTTGTCGTAAAAGGTTCTTATCTACCTAGTATTGATTTGGGTAAAAAGTGTAACAAATCCAAAGTTATTAACCTAGGCATTGGGTATAAATTCCTAATGTTTCAAATCAATATTCACTTTATATATTTTCCCTCCCATATTTCGGTTTTTCCAGTATTCATCGGTGATATATACGGTAGCGTTATCGACAAAAACGATGGATTCTTTTTGGGTACTCGTCCCTAATGGGATCACTTTATGTTGTCCACTGAAGAATTGATCTTCAGGGAAATTATAGAAGACCCACATTTTGTTGCCACTTAAAAGACAGACTCTTGAACCATCTTCACTAATGTCGCCTGCAGTGATCCAATAATCGTTTATCTTATCTTCTCCTTTTTGGGGTTTGTTGGGCGTGAAATGATCGATTTTTCGTGCGATGTGATGGCCTGGAGAGTCCGGTATTTTATAAAGGTTGGTGGCCATGGGCAAGCTGCGGTGTTTGCTGCTTAAATATAGTTGATTATTGTTCCAAAACAGGGCTTCACAATCGAAGTTCATCTCATTATCTGCTGGAGGAAATTCTTTTTGATCTTCATAGGCTATGGTGATGATTTCTGCTTCTACACTATCTTTTTCAAGGTAGTCCGGATTGGGAATTTTAAAGATGGTGAGATCTTTGTTTTTATTATTGTTGTTTCCCAAATTGGAGATGTATAGATTCCCCTTTGAATCTTGAGTCATATCTTCCCAATCTCTATTCCAAGCATTGGTGATGACCAATGTTCTTATCAATTGACCTGTGGTATCGCATAGATAGATCTCGGATTCACCTCCGCTATCGTTCAATGTCCAAACTTGCTTTTTGCTATTTATTTCTATGCCTGAAGATTCATGAATGGACGATGGGAGCTGACCTAGGGTGATTAAAGCGCTGGGCTTGGTTAATATGTAATACATTCCAATGGCTATTGCAAAAGCTAGGGCAAAGGCAAGAAAGAATTGAACTTTGGTTTTCATTATAAACTAAATGTATGATTGTAGATTAAATACTCAATGGTAATATAGTGATGATTAGAATTTTTTTAGGATATTACCAGTATTAAATCGATGGTCATTTGTACTGAATTACTTACCTTTCATTTATGATGAAAAAATATTTGGCTATTCTTCGCGGGATTAATGTTGGCGGACATCGAAAAATACTAATGGCCGATCTCAAAGATTTGTTTTCCGATTTGGGGTATACTGATATTCAAACCTATATTCAGAGTGGAAATGTCATCTTTGGTGTAAGTCAGGATAAGTCGGAATCTCAATTGGCTGGAGAAATAGCAGAAGGCATAACGAAAAAATACGGTTATGATGTGCCCGTCATTGTGCGTAGTGCTACATCCTTCATTAAAGATGCTGATGCCAATCCCTTTATTAAGGATCCGAATTATGATATCGGTCGATTGCATTGGACTATTTTAAATGAAATCCCCAACGAGGAATATATAGATCAAATGGATACTTGGCCGTTAAACCAAGATGAGATTCATATTGTGGGGAATAATGTTTTCCTGCAATGCGAGGGCAAATACAGTCAGACTAAATTGACGAATCAATGGATTGAGAAAAAATTAAAAGTTTCTGCTACTACGCGAAATTGGAAGACCGTGGTGAAGTTGATATCCATGATGAGTCAATAGACAGGTAAGCATTAAGGACATTTAGAAAATCACACTAGAATATAGAACAAGACTTATTGACTGCCAAGCCATGCAAAATGATGTGGTAGGGATGCCATATCATTTTGCACAGCCTTTCAGTATTTTGTATTATTTCAAGATGGTTTTAAATTTTTTAGCATAAGCTTTACCGTAGTATTCCATACCTAAGTCGGTTTGATGGGTACCGTCTACTGTACAATCCATACACATATTAATTTCATTTTTTCGCAAAATATACAGTTCTCTTACGCCTTCTCGTTGCATAGTATCATACATTTCTTCGAGAATATTATTGATTCTAAACACTGAGCTATAGTTGCCCTTGGTTACATAATCGTCTGAATATCCCGCGTGTTGAACCATTAGGATCGGAGTATTGGGGTGTTTGTCTCTCAATTGATTGACACTTTTTCTAATTCGAGCTTTGAGTTCGTTGTCTGGATATTTTTCTGAGCTGCCCAAATTGGGTAAACAATCCAAAACGAAGGCTGCTGCATCTATTTCAGCTATAAAATCTACAACTTCTGCTTCGAGTCTACCATTGCCAGAGTAGGCTAGGTTGACCACCGGTGTATTGAGTTTACGCTGTAGGATATTGGTCCAGCCCATGCCCGGTCTCGAGGCACAGCCTCCCTGTGCAATAGAGGTACCGTATACCACGATGGGTTTTTGGGATAAAATGTCTGTGCTTATTAATTGGGCATCAGCGGGAATGCCTATTTCCAACCATTTTACTTCATTGTAAAGGGGGAGGTATAGGCTATAGTGATGCATGCCATTAGCAGCCTCGTATGTTTGCAGGTTTTTGTATGTGTATGTAATGGTATCTTTGAAATCGTATCGACCTCTACACCATAAGGATTGGTCATGACCTTGACGTTCTACATATAGATCTAATCCACTGACTCCAGTTGCTGGCATATGGTTCATGGCAATCTGGCCGGAAACTTGGTATTTAACTTGGATCATCGGTGCATCGGTGGCAAAAGTTAGCGTAATACCTGCGGATCTTGTAGATAATCCCCATACGGCATCTCTTACTTTACCTTTGGCTTCCGCTGGCATTCTATGATAAGGCGAAGCCAATACATCGTGTGACCAACCTTGAGATTGAAATTGAATGGCTTCTGTTTTGGCAGCATCGTAGTAAACCATGGATTCTTGGGCCTGTGCTGAAAAGAATGATTGGGTCAAAATCAATAAAAAGATAAATTTAAGATGTAGGTAGTTCATGTTTTGTTTTAAAGTTTTGGTAATAAAGAAGTTGAGTGTTCTGAACTCAAAGTAAAATTATAAAAAAAGGTCCCCAAATACTGCATTGCCTTAGTGGAAAACACTTGGTAAGATCGGTTGACGCTATTTCTATCGCAATAAAATTAATCAAATATTGAATTTGAAGATATTTTATATATGATTTTATGTAATTAAATTAAAATTGGTGGGCATCCTATCGTTGAATTCGGGTATTTAGCGGAAGAATTTTGGAATTTTTCGTTTTTATCGATTACAAAGATGAAGATTATTCGTTTTATTCAACATTGAGAAGATGTCTTTGAAGTGAATTAAAAACAGATAATTTAAAAAAATGCATAATCACAAACAGACCTTAGGGGAGTTTATTATTGAAAAACAAAAGGAATTTAAATACTCATCCGGTGAGCTTTCCAAATTGATTAACGCCATTCGATTGGCTGGGAAAGTGGTTAATCACGAAGTGAAAAAAGCGGGCTTGGTCGACATATTTGGCAGTTCTGGAGAGACGAATATACAGGGTGAGGATCAGCAAAAGCTCGATATTTTTGCACACAATAAGTTTATCCAGGCCTTGTCCAACAGAGAGATTGTATGCGGGATTGCTTCTGAGGAGGAAGATGATTTTATTGTCATTAATAGTAATGATAAAAACCATCAAAATAAATACATTGTATTAATTGACCCATTGGATGGATCGAGTAACATAGATGTAAATGTATCTGTCGGTACCATTTTTTCTATATATCGTAGAAAATCACCAGTAGGCAGTCCTGTGGTTTTGGAAGATTTTCTTCAACCTGGTCGCAATCAAGTGGCTGCTGGATATATTATTTATGGAACTTCTACCATGATGGTTTATACTACAGGCCACGGGGTCAATGGATTTACTTTGAATCCAGCCATTGGAACGTATTATTTGTCTCATCCCAATATGAAGTTTCCTGAGGATGGCCATATATATTCGATAAATGAGGGCAATTATATTCATTTTCCTCAGGGGGTAAAGGATTATATAAAATACTGTCAAGCGGAGTTTGAGGATCGGCCGTATACCAGTCGGTATATTGGGTCTTTGGTCGCCGATTTTCATCGCAATATGATTAAGGGCGGAATTTATATATATCCAGAATACAGCAAGGCAAAGACGGGGAAATTGCGTTTGTTGTACGAATGCAATCCCATGGCATTTCTTGCTGAACAAGCTGATGGCAAGGCCAGTGACGGTAGGAAGCCCATCTTGGATATCCAGCCGGAAAGTTTGCATCAGAGGGTGCCCTTCTTTTGTGGCAGCAAGAACATGGTTGACAAGGCGGAAGAGTTTATGAGATAGCTTGTATTGAATCCTCTTTTTTGTCAATAAGGCTTAATTCATTGCATGGTCCATGTGTTATTTGTGGGAATTATTCGTCTTTGGTAAAAAACATTTCTCTGTACTCTGTTGGAGTATAGTCTTTTAGCTGTTTGAACTGTCTATTGAAATAGGATATATTTTCGAACCCACTGTCAAATGCCACCTGGGAAATACTCAATTCTCCTTCCAATAGCAGTTTGCAAGCATAGCCAATCCGTATTTCATTGACGTATTGTATAAACGATTTATTGGTTCTTTCTTTAAAGAATCGACAAAACGATGTTTTTGTCATGTTTACAATATTTGCAGCCTCTGTAACTGAAATAGAATGCATGAAGTTTTTTAATACAAATTCATATATTTTATTGACTTTGAAATCTTGAATAGATTCTGTGGATTGAGTAAAACTTGAACTAGACATTAATTCTAGCTCAGAAGATTCAGATATTTTTTCTAAAATTTGCAGTAAGGTAATAATCCTATTGAGTCCAGTAGTTTCTGGAAGGGTAAATAGCTTTTCTTTGACATATCTTTTGGTTTTTTTATGGGTAACTCTTATTCCCCTTTTAGCAATTTCTAATAGATTGATTAAAGACTTAGATTCGGATAAATTATAAAAGGATTCTCCTACAAAGTTGTGTCCAAAATGGATAGATACACTTTCTGAATAATAGTCCGGGTCATCCTTCTTTTTACTTCGCCACTCATGGGGTAAGTTGGGGCCGAATAATACGATTTCTTCGTGATCATAATCAACCAATTTATCCCCAACAAACAATTCACCATAGCCTCGATGAATATAGGTAAGTTCGTATTCTGGATGATAATGCCATGGGATATGCCGATAAGGATCTCCATTTCTCCAAGCTTTAAAGGACTCATGGGGAGTTTCACCATGTTTCATTAATATGGGCTTCATTAATATGTAGTTTAATTTTATCGTAAAAAACCAAGGTGTTGATAATATTGTGTTAGTAATGGTGAATATATGATTAAAAATTCATGTCAAAAGTTTCGACTTTTATAAACTTATAAATGGGTATGTTAAAATCTGGTGTTAGATTATTTTGAAAATTGTTTGAGATGTATAATTTACATGATGAGGATGAATGAATTTGAATTATTTATGGGTGGTTTATAAAACATTATAATTATAGTTGTGGTGAATTTACGTACTTATCAAAGTATTAATGATATAATTATGAGCTATCGTAATTAGCAGTAATCTATTTGTTTGTAAAATTAATAAAACATGAAAAATATATTAGTTGTAAAAGTTGTGCTGGTGATTTTATTGAGTTATAATCTAGCTCAATCACAGCAGAGTAATAATTCATTTCTAAATCCTCCTCAATTAATTGAGGATCCCGGGCTGTATTATAAATATTCCCCAGATAGCAGAGAATTTACAGGTATTTCAAGTATGGCCGTGTCTAAAAACGGTAGAATGTGGGCAGTGTGGTATGCAGGAGTTACACCGAATGAAGATAATAATAACTATGTAGTGGTTGCTACTAGTGAGGATAATGGTGAAAACTGGGAGGAAATCTTAGCCATTGATCCAGATGGAGGTGGTCCTGTGAGAGCCTATGATCCAGAAGTGTGGATTGACCCGAATGGTGAAGTTTGGGTATTTTGGGCTCAGGCAATAGGTCATAATGGAAGTGTAGCTGGTGTATGGGCTACTCGCACCAAAGATTTGACCACTAAATTTCCAAAGTGGTCAAATCCCAAAAGATTAACTGATGGTGTCATGATGTGTAAGCCTACGGTGTTGTCAAGTGGAGAATGGATTTTGCCAGCTTCTACATGGCGACAAACTGATAAAAGTGCCAAAGTTATTGTATCTACAGATAATGGATCGACTTGGAGTGAAAGAGGGGCATGTCATGTACCCAAGGAAGATAGAAGTTTTGATGAGCATATGATAGTAGAAAGACTTGACGGATCCCTTTGGATGTTGGCGAGAACTAACTACGGGATTGGACAGAGCTTTTCTAAAGATCGTGGCAAAACATGGAGTGAATTAGAACCCTCAAATATTAAACATCCGAGTGCTCGATTTTTTATTCGTCGATTGGCTTCAGGAAATCTATTATTGGTGAAACATGGGCCCATCTCTACACGAACAGGACGATCGCATTTAATGGCTTTTATTTCTAAAGACGATGGCAATTCTTGGTCGAAAGGTATGCTGATTGATGAACGACCATCAGTGTCTTATCCCGATGGGCAGCAAACATCAGATGGGACTATTTATATAACTTATGATTATGATCGTAGGGGAGAACAGAAAGTATACATGACGAGCTTCACTGAAACAGATGTTCTGTCTGATGATTTTGACGAGAGTGTGTATAAAGTGTTTAAAAATAGAAAGGTGATCAGTGATGCAGGGAGGTAAATGGCGTAATGTGGCAATCAATTCCGAGGTGCTTGAATACAATAATAGAAACATTGCATTCTATATTTCTAATAATGGAGATGAATATTGAAAGAGACAATAAGGTGATAGAGAATTTTTCATTTTAAATTAAATATGATTTTAATAAATAAATACAAACTATGAATATTACTCTGAGGGCTTTAGTCTTTATCGCATTTTGGTTTTCAAACTTATCGACTTCTAGTGGGCAAAAGGAAGAAGCCTATCTTCAACCTCCTATGTTGATAGATAATCCATCTTCAACGACTCATTATAATGTCAAAAACAGGGCGAGCTCAGGTATCCCCAGTTTGGCCATTAGTCCAAAAGGACGTTTGTGGGCTGTGTGGTATGTGGGGATTACTCAAGGAAAAATAGTAGAAGCTTGTCCTTCTAGCTATATAGCAGTGGTTACGAGTGGAGATCAAGGAGAGACTTGGGAGGAAGTACTGGCCATCGATCCCGATGAAGCTGGACCTGTAAGGGGATTTGATCCCGAAGTGTGGTTTGATCCCGATGGTAAACTTTGGGTGTTTTGGGCACAACAATTAAGTCCAGCGAGGAAAACCAGGTCTGGTGTTTGGGCCATTACAACTGAAGATGGAGACAGCGCAAAACCTAAATGGTCAAAACCTCGTCGATTAATTGATGGAGTAATGATGTGCAAGCCAACTGTGTTGAGTAGTGGGGAATGGGCGCTTCCAGTTTCATTTTGGCATGAGGAAGACAAAAGTTCAAAGATCGTGACTTCAACAAACAGAGGAAAGAGTTGGAAAGAGAAAGGCTATGTGAGCGTGCCTGAGGAATTTTTAAATTGGGATGAAAATATGATTTTTGAAAAGAATGACGGTTCACTTTCGATGTGGGTGCGAACAAAATATGGAATAGGTGAAAGTTATTCTAAAGACGGAGGTCGAAATTGGAGCACTTTGAAACCTTCAAAAATAGCACATACTTCATCTCGTTTTTTCGTTCGTCGATTGACTTCCGGAAATCTTTTAATGGTTAAGCATGGTCCATTGTCAGAACGAACAAAACGATCTCATTTAATGGCATTTATATCTCAAGATGATGGGAGTACTTGGTCCAATGGTTTGTTGTTGGATGAGCGGGAAGGTATTTCTTATCCAGATGGCGATCAGGCAGAAGATGGAACCATATATATCACTTATGATTTCAGTAGAAGCCATGAACAACATATTCTAATGACTTCATTTACTGAAGAGGATATCTTATCCAAAAATTACGATGCGAATATGTATAAAGTGTATAAGAATAGGAAGCTAATCAGTGATGGAGGAAATTAATATTGAATTTTTAAACAGATGTAAAAGTCTGTTTTTAAATAATCAACCTAGGAATAATTGTTGATATAAAGATGAAAATGTTTTGAATTTTCTCTAACTCTAGTTCTTAAATTGGGATATGCTTTGATAAAAATTAGTGAATAGAGACTGGGTGACTATTAACAATGAATCTACTTTGGATTTAACTAATATTAATTTTTGGGCGGACGAGGAGCAAATTGATGATCGTGTAATTTTAAATTAAAAACATATTAATTATGATGGTATTTTATAAGGGGTTGATAGTGTTTTCTTTATCACTATTATTTTTTAGTTCTTCAATGGCTCAAGAGAATACTACTTTTCTTAATCCACCTAAAATCATAGAAAACCCGTCATCAATAGAGCATTATAAGGTGGAGAATAGGGCGAGTTGTGGTATTCCTAGTATGGCCGTTAGCAAAGAAGGTCGTCTTTGGGCTGTCTGGTATGTAGGGATTACCTCTGGTAAAATTGTAGAGGACTGTCTTTTCAGTTATATCGCGGTATCTACTAGTGGAGATAACGGGGAAACTTGGGAAGAAGTACTCGTTATAGATCCTGATAAAGCAGGTCCTGTAAGAGCCTTTGATCCCGAAGTGTGGTTTGATCCAGATGGTAAGCTTTGGGTGTTTTGGGCACAACAAATTAGACCTACGCGATCAACTACTTCTGGAGTGTGGGCCATAACCACAGATCAAGGCGATAGAGCCAACCCTAAATGGTCAGAACCTCGTCGATTAGTAGATGGAGTAATGATGTGTAAACCTGTCGTGTTGAGTAGTGGGGAATGGGCACTTCCCGTTTCATTTTGGCATGAGATAGACAAAAGTTCTAAGATTGTCACATCAAACGACAGTGGTAAGACTTGGAAGGAAAAAGGCTATGTGAGTATACCTGAGGAATTTTTAAGTGCTGATGAAAACATGATTTTTGAAAAGAAAGATGGTTCGCTTTCGATGTGGATTAGGACAAAATATGGAATAGGAGAAAGTTATTCTAAAGACGGAGGCAGAAATTGGAGCACTTTGAAACCTTCCAATATAAAGCATGCTACATCGCGATTTTTTATTCGTCGATTAAATTCCGGAAACCTATTATTGGTTAAACACGGTCCATTGGATGAACGGACAAAACGCTCTCACTTAATGGCTTTTATTTCCCAAGATGATGGTAATACCTGGTCCAATGGCTTGTTGTTGGATGAACGATTAGGTGTTTCATATCCAGATGGCGATCAGGCAGAAGATGGAACTATATATATCACTTATGATTACAGTAGGAGTTCTGAGCAACATATTCTAATGTCGTCATTTACAGAGGAGGATGTCTTATCTGAAAACTACGATGCGAATATGTATAAAGTGTATAAGAATAGGAAGCTAATCAGTGATGGAGGAAATTAATATTGGATTTAGTTGAAAATGGATCGAATTTACTCCAATTCTAGTCTTTGAATTGCGAAATGCTTCGATATGAATTGGTGAATGGAATTAACGTTTTGTTTTGTCGACTATTAGCAGTGAATCAACTTCGAGTAAATCCATTATTAATTATTGAGAGGAAGAGTGGTCAAATGGCGATACTATTTTTTTAGAATCAAATGTGTATATATTATGAATGTGTTATATAAAGGACTGATAATGGTGATTTTTTCGCTTTTATTCTTGAGTTGTTCATTAACTAAAGAGAATACAACTTTTCTTAAGCCTCCTAAAATCATAGAGAATCCAGCCGCAATCGAGCATTATAAAGTGGATAAAAGGAGGAGTTGTGGGATCCCTAGTATGGCCGTTAGCAAAGAAGGTCGTCTTTGGGCGGTGTGGTATGTGGGGATTACCGATGGTAAAAAAGTAGAGGACTGTCCTTACAGCTATATAGTGGTATCTACTAGTGGTGATAATGGGGATACTTGGGAGGAAGTGTTAGTTATAGATCCAGATGAAGTAGGTCCTGTAAGAGCCTTTGATCCAGAGGTTTGGTTTGATCCAGACGGTAAACTTTGGGTGTTTTGGGCACAGCAGGTAAAACCTTATCGGGCTACGACATCTGGAGTATGGGCCATTACCACAGATGATGGAGGAACTGCCAATCCTAGATGGTCCGAGTCGCGTCGTCTTGTGGATGGAGTAATGATGTGTAAACCGACAGTGTTGAGCAATGGAGATTGGGCTCTTCCTGTGTCTTTTTGGCATAAACCAGAGGCTAGTTCTATGATGGTGGTCTCTAGTAATAAAGGAAGGAAATGGAAGATTAAAGGCGCTGTTCGTATACCTGAAGAATCTTTGGATTGGGATGAAAATATGATTTTCGAAAAGAATGATGGTTCACTATCGATGTGGATACGCACTACCTACGGTATTGGAGAGAGTTTTTCCAAAGATGGTGGGGGAACTTGGAGTGAGTTACAACCTTCAAGTATAAAGCATACGACATCTCGGTTTTTTATTCGTCGATTAAATTCCGGAAATCTATTGTTGGTTAAACACGGTCCATTGGATGAACGTACAAAACGCTCTCACTTAATGGCATTTATTTCCCAAGATGATGGTAATACTTGGTCCAATGGTCTGATGTTGGATGAGCGAGAAGGTGTTACTTATCCCGATGGTCAACAAGCTGAGGATGGCACCATATATATCACTTATGATTACAGTAGAAGCAAAGAACAACATATTGTAATGACTTCATTTACAGAAGAGGATGTGTTGTCGGAAAATTATGATGCGAATATTTATAAAGTATTTAGAAATAGGAAGCTAATCAGTGATGGTGGTAATTAATACGATATAAAATAATAATGTTAGGTTTTCAAAATAGAAGAATAGAAAAATGAAAAGTAAAAGTAAAATGTCCTTACTGAGTCGATTGTGGCTCATAATGCTTTCTGTGGGGCCCGGTATATTTTGTATTGGTTATACGATAGGTACGGGAAGTGTGACTGCTATGGTCAAGTCAGGGAGTGAATACGGTATGCAATTGCTTTGGGTATTGGTGCTTAGCGTTGTATTTGCTGGAGTCCTAATGGAAGCATATGGTCGGTATTCAATTATTGCTGGGGATACGGCAATACATAGTTTTAGAAAGAGATTCAAATATGGGCCTGCAATCGCTATTGCCGTAATTTTGGGTGTTGTCATAGGGCAGCTCAATTCCCTATCTGGTATCGTAGGTCTTTCGGCCAATGCTATTTATGAGTTGATTCATGTCTTTTTCCCAGCTACCGCCCCAGAGAATTATTGGGCAGTCCTAGGTATATCCATCTTTATACTGGTGATTTTGTACGGTTTACTTTTGATAGGGAAGTATAGTTTTTTTGAAAAAATCCTAGTGGTATTTGTTACTTTAATGGGACTCTGTTTTTTGGTATCCATGTTTGTCGTTATGCCGGAACAGAAAGATATATTGGCTGGTTTTATTCCATCAATCCCCAATAAAGAAGGGGGGAAATTAATGGTTGCAGCGTTTGTAGGGACAACAATGGCTGCCCCTACTTTTGTAGTTAGACCGCTGTTGTTAAAAGGAAAAGGATGGGGGAAAGATGATGTTAAATCACAATCTCGAGATGCTTTAATATCAGCTATTCTAATGTTTGTCATAAGTGCATCGATTATGATTACGGCAACCGGTGCATTGTATTACGATGGCAAAGTCGTAGACAAGGTTTTGGATATGATATATACATTAGAGCCAGTGGCTGGAAAATTTGCCTTGGTCTTGTTTGTAGTTGGAATTCTTAGTGCTGGACTTTCATCCATTTTTCCTATCATTATGGTGGCGCCTCTATTGATCGCCGATTATCATCGCGGAGAATTGGACACTTCTTCCAAGCAATTTAAAGTTTTGACCGCTTTTGCAGCCATGGTTGGGCTAGTGGTACCTATTTTGGGTGCTAATCCGATAGCAGCTCAAATAGCCACTCAAGTAGCCAATGTTTTTATTCTGCCGTTGGTCATCATCTTGATTATCATTTTAATTAATAATAAAAAAATAATGGGAAAACATAAAGCGGGAATCTTGCTTAATATTGGCTTGTTTTCTTCTTTTATTTTTTCATGTTTTATCGCTTACAATGGGTTTATAGCATTAATTGAATTGCTGTAGTCCTTATTTTAAATTAAATCAAATAAGATATCATTGAAAAATTTCATGGTTTGTTGTGATTGGGGCACAACCTCTTTTCGGATGAGATTGGTGGATAACGCAACAGCTACTATCCTGTGTGAAATTGAAAGTCCTAAGGGGGTAGCATCTATATATGATGAATGGAAAACTGAGTCTAATCAGGCCAATAGGTTGACGTATTATTTGGACTTTCTAGAGTCTATGATGGTTCAGCTTTTTGAGCAAAGTGGAGAAGTGGATGATGGTATCCCATTGTTGTTGTCAGGTATGGCTTCTTCTTCTATTGGGATGAAGGATTTAGATTATGCAAATACTCCATTTTTACTATCGGGCAATCAATTGGTTACAGAGTGGATTCCTTCAGATCGAAGAAAGGTGTTGTTAATTTCTGGCTTGCGATGTACTGCCGATGTTATGAGAGGAGAGGAAGTGCAATTGTTGGGAATGGAAGCGGATATTAGTCAGACCATTAGTCGCGGTAAGGGTTTAGTTCTATTGCCCGGTACCCACTCCAAGCACGTGGTTATAGAACGAGGTAAAGTAGTCGAATTTTCGACTTTTCTCACCGGAGAATTGTTTGACGTATTGTCTCATCACAGTTTGTTAAAGGATTCAGTGGACACTTCAACCTCTGTGGATTTGTCTGTTGATCAAACTTCTTTTAAAGAAGGGGTTCTGGCATCTTTTCATAAAGAAATCACTTCTGCGTTGTTCGAAGTGCGTATCAATCAATTGTTCAATAAAAAAACAAAGCAAGAGAATACTGCTTTTTTAAGTGGACTTCTTCTAGGTGCAGAATTGAAGTATTTGAGGGAGGATGTAGAATATAACTATATTTTGGTGAGTTGTGGTCCAAAATTACTACCTCTTTATGAGTCGGCATTCGAAGTACTTTCTCTTCATCAACCGGTAAAATGTATTCCTGCGGAGGATATGGATGGGTTGACGGTGAAAGGACAATTGAAAATAGCTGCATTACATTTTAAAACCATCCTTTATTAATATGTATAATTCTATGCAATTTAATTGGTCATTATTTAACCGAAGCCCCATAGTAGGCATTATGCGCAATATTTCAAGTGAGGATATCCAACCTATCGCAGCCCAATATTTGGCAGCAGGTCTATCTACCTTAGAAGTCACTTTTAATTCTCCCAATGTAGAGGAGCAAATAGCAACTCTTATTACAGAATATGGCCATGAATTGAATATTGGTGCTGGGACAGTGTGTTCTATGGAAGAACTCGACAGGGCGCTAGATGTCGGTGCTCAGTTTATAGTAACACCGATACTCAACCCAGAGGTAGTGAAAGCTTGTGTGAAAGCTAATATTCCAATATTTCCAGGAGCCTTTAGCCCCACGGAAATATATCAGGCTTGGACTTTGGGGGCCGATATGGTTAAGGTATTTCCCGCTGATACCCTCGGGCCAAATTATATCAAAAATATTAAGGGCCCG
Source organism: Membranihabitans marinus (assembly GCF_021729155.1). Lineage (GTDB taxonomy): Bacteria > Bacteroidota > Bacteroidia > Chitinophagales > Saprospiraceae > Membranihabitans > Membranihabitans marinus. The sequence goes on from NZ_JAJQYA010000005.1 coordinate 13,912, forward strand.
TTGAATAATATCAAGATCTTGGCTACCGGAGGGATTCATATCCATAATATTGACTCTTACAGATCTGTTGGCGTTCAAGGATTTGGGATGGGGAGTGAGTTGTTTGATAAAGATTTAATTCGCCAAAAAGATTGGCAAGGTCTAAAAAATCATTTTTTGAGATTTGCTCAACTTTTTGAAATTTGAAAATAAGCTTGGTTTTTATTCCTTTATTTTTAAAATTGAACTTGTATATTAGTCCATCATTGATAAATATATAAGAATAATACAATATGAGGACGGCAGAATTATTGGTTGATCAGAAATGTAAACTTGGAGAAGGACCTATTTGGATTACCAAACAAGGTAGGCTGTTTTATGTAGATATTTTGGCCCATAAAATTCATTCCTGTAATCATCTGGGACAAGAGGAGAAAGTCTTTAATATGCCTACATATGTTTCCAATATATATGAATCTCAAAATGATAACCAATTGTTGGTCGCCCTTGCCGATGGACTATATCTTTTGGATGTGTGGACAGGGGAATTAAATGTTTATGCTTTGTTCAATAAAGTAGATCCTTCGTTGCGTACCAATGATGGATTTTGTGATCCCTACGGCAATGCGTGGATTGGAACTATGGCGCTTACTGAGGAAGAAGGTTTGGGGGATTTATGGATGTTGGATGTCGATAAACAATGGCATCTTATGTTGCCTCATACCAGTATCTCCAATGGTATTCGCTGTACTCCCGACGGGAATGAAATATACTATATTGACACACCTACCCATCAAGTTAGAAGATTTAACTACAATCATAATAATCGCACTTGGGCCTTGGATAAGGTAGTTTTTGAGATCGATCCCAGTGTCGGACACCCAGACGGCATGTCCATCGACGAGAATGGTCATCTGTGGATTGCACTTTGGGATGGTTTCGCCGTAATCTGTGTCGATCCTGAAACTGGAGAAATTATAGATAAGGTCAATGTGCCAGCACCTCATGTGTCGGCCTGTACCTTTGGTGGACCGGAGATGAAAACCTTGTTGATCACCACTGCACGTAAAGATATGACGGCGGATGAACTGGAGGAATTTCCTCATGCCGGGGGTATATTTAAAGTAGATCTTGAAGTAAAAGGTAGACCAAACTTCATATTTCGACCGAAGTAGACACGAGCTAAAATTACTATTTTCTTCGCAATTTTCGGAAATGAAAGCAGAGGGCTTTATTCATTTAAGGAGTGAGGCTTTTTGTATAATTAATGGTCATTATTAGCGGGTTCCATTAATTCATTTGGTATTATAACAAACCTTGATTTGGTGCGCATAGATCGGGTTGTTGAAGTTATGTCAGCTTAAGGGCAGCGCATTAAAGATCAGTTGACGGATTATTTTTATCGCAAGGCCAATCTTCCACAAAGTCACACTTTTACCAATCTCCGTGTATCCTATATTACCTGCGGATAAATCGGCTTTGTGTCCATGTTTTTTAAAATGTTTACCTAAATCTTCATTGTGGAAATCAAACCTTGTATGCAAGGAGATTTTCAGTTTTAATTTACAGTGATCGCTAAATTTTGCAGATTTAACGATGGCTGCGATTTGAAATATTTGTCCATAATTTTTCACTAGAAAAAATATTAAGTATGAGGATGTAGAAAATATCCAATTATGCAAAATATTATTGGTGGAAGGGAAATTTGGATAAATATTGATAAAAAAATTAGGAAAGCATAGGAAAGTAATTTATTTTGATCAATTTATATTTATAAAATAATAATTGCCTTAAAGACAACTGGGTAGCTCATTTGTTTTATAAATGTGAATTCTACTTATGTATCTTAATTTAATGTCTTAATAATTGAAAATGAAGTTAAAATTAATCCACAACGTTGCTCAATGGTCGATGCTTTCCTTGTTTCTTGCAGCCATATTACTGTCTTGTGAGGAATCTACCGTTTCCGAAGCAATAATGGATCCGAAAATTGAAAAATTAAGTATCCCAGAAGGGTTTGTAGCCGAGCATATTTTTGCTCCGATTGATAGTGTGAATGGTTCATGGGTGTCAATGACCTTTGACGACAAAGGAAGGCTGATTGCCTCCGATCAGTACGGAGGTCTATTTAGATTGACCATCCCCGCTATAGGATCGGAAGATGTAACTCCTCAAGTCGAAAAATTAGATGTCAATATGGGCTGTGCACAAGGTTTGCTTTGGGCATTTAACAGTTTATATGTTATGGTTAATAATAAAGTCGATGAAGATGACGACGAAGAAGAAATAAAACAAACCAGTGGTTTCTATAGATTGCAAGATACCAACGGTGATGATAGTTTTGATAAAATAACCCAACTCAAAGAAATGGTAGGTTGGGGAGAGCACGGTCCTCATAGTGTCAGATTAGCACCAGATGGTAAGTCGCTGTTTGTAATTGCAGGGAATCATACCGATATTCCTGAAATGGATAGCTATCGAGTACCTCCGATTTGGGGAGAAGATAATTTATTCCCCGATATTAAAGATCCGAGAGGTCATGCCGCCGATAGAAAAGCACCAGGGGGCTGGGTAGCCAATGTTGATCCAGAAGGTAAACACTGGGAATTGTACTGTGTAGGATTTAGAAATCCATTCGATATAGCTTTCAATGAAAGGGGAGATATGTTTACCTATGATTCTGATATGGAATGGGATCTTGGTACCCCTTGGTATCGTCCGACAAGGATTTGTCAAGTGGTGTCAGGTGGTGAGTATGGTTGGAGAACAGGTACGGGGAAATGGCGTCCAGAGTATCCAGATAATTTGCCCGGTATTATCAATTTGGGACAGGGTTCTCCCACTGGAGTATTCCACGGAAAAAATGCTAAATTTCCAGATAAATATAAAAGAGCTTTGTATGCCTTTGACTGGAGTTTTGGTATAATTTATGCCATGCATATGACACCCAATGGTGCGAGTTATACTGCGCAAGCCGAAGAATTTATTTCCGGTCTGCCCTTGCCATTAACCGATGGAGTAATCGGACCAGATGGTGCCTTGTATTTTATGACTGGAGGAAGAAGGTTGGAATCGGATTTGTATCGGGTTTACCATAAAGATCACGCTTCATTTAGTACTGAGGCTTTACCACTTGAATCACCAGAACCAGAGGCTCACGCGATAAAAACCAAATTGGAGACTTATCATACGGAAGTGGGAGCAGAAGCTGTAGATTTTGCTTGGCCTTATTTGACACATGACGATCGATTTGTTCGTTTTGCAGCTCGACTGGCTATTGAACACCAACCGGTGGCTTTGTGGCAGGATAGAGTATGGTCTGAAGAATCTCCAGAAGCAGCTATCTTAGGGGCAGTTGCACTGTCGAGACAGGGTAGCAAATCAATACGAAATAAAATTTTTAGCAAATTATTGACCATTGATTTTTCTAGTCTAACCATAGACCAAAAGATTGATTGGACAAGAGCAGTAGAATTGACAACTTTTCGTTTAGGAGAGCCTTTGTCAGGCGTTAAATCACAGTTGATTAGTTATATTGATGCTGAATTTCCGGCGAATGAAGAGAGATTGGATCGACAGTTGAGTAAATTGATGATTCATTTCCAAGCACCATCGGCAGTAGGAAAAACATTGGCTTTGTTGGATGATGCCAAAAACAGCAAATCCACTGATTATCAAAATTCCTCTGAATTAATTTTGCGAAATCCTCAATATGGATTGGACATAGGAGAAATGTTGAATAAACTACCACCAGCACAGCAGACTTATTATGCCATGATGTTGAGTAAAAAATCAAGTGGATGGACGGATGAGGAAAGAACTGAATATTTTTCTTGGTTTCAAAATGCCTTTAGTTTCAAAGGAGGTAATAGCTATGTAGGTTTTGTCAATAAGGCTAGAAAAGCTGCTCTGGAATATGTGCCTAGTAGCAAGAGAGACCATTTCAATGAAATATCGGGAGATTCCTTAGTTAATGACAAAGGCTTAGGTTTGGTCGCTGGTGTTCACGCCAAAGGTCCAGGAAAAAATTGGAAGGTTGACCAAGCCTTAGATTCCATAGCGGCAAGTACGGATAAAAGAGATTTTGAAAATGGGAAGAATATGTTTTCTGCAGCGCTTTGTATAACCTGCCACACTATGGCTGGAGAAGGGAGTAATGTAGGACCTGATCTAACACAATTGGGTACAAGATTTTCACAAAAAGATATTCTCGAAAAGATTATTGAACCCAATAGTGCGATTTCCGATCAATACGCATCATCGGTATTTGAATTGAAAAATGGAAGTTCAGTTGTTGCTCGGATTAGTAGAGAGGATGACGATAATTATTATGTGTCCCAGAATCCATATGCACCCACTGAGTTGAGAACGATTGCTAAATCTGAGGTTGCGAAGGTAAAAAAATCCGCAGTGTCTATGATGCCACCGCGATTGATCAATAGCTTGAATCCCGATGAATTGAGAGATCTAATGGCCTTCTTAATGTCTGGAGGCAATAAGAATAATGAATTGTTTACCCAAGAAGCTGTACAATAAAATGAAGATAGCAATGAAGAGATTAAATAATCTGATGTGGTTACTGTTGACTTGTATTGCCCTGGTTTCTGCTTGTAAAAGTAGTGATAAGGCTTCTGAAGATGGATATGTATCGATATTTAACGGTAAAAATCTAGATGGATGGGAAGGTGATCCAGACTATTGGACGGTTGAAAATGGTAATATCGTGGGTACGGTAACCGAGGAGAAGCCATTGGAAAACAATACTTTTCTAATCTGGAGAAAGGAAGAACCCGCGGATTTTGAATTGATAGCTGAGTTTAAGATTACCGAGTCTGGTAATTCTGGTATTCAGTATCGAAGCGAGGAATTGAGCGATATAAAATTGGCGCTTAAGGGATATCAAGCCGATATCGACGGCAAGAATACTTATACCGGTCAAAATTACGAAGAACGAGGTCGAGCATTTTTGGCTAAAAGAGGTGAGATTTCTGTGTTGGAAAATGGTGAGAAACCTTCAATTGTGGGATCGTTGGGAGATGGAGATGAATTGAAGACCAAGATCCATAAGGGTGATTGGAATACCATTAAATTGGTCGTTAAGGGCAATCGCTTGCAGCACTATATCAACGGTGTAATGATGAGCGATGTCACCGATAATGATGCTCAAAACAGAAAGATGAAAGGTCACCTCGGTTTTCAGGTACATAAAGGACCTGCAATGCGAGTAGAGTATCGCAATATTCAGTATAAAAAATTGTAACTAGATCTATAAAATAGTTTCTTAAATAATGGATGGGCAGCAGGAAAAGGATGTAATCTCATACAGAGATAAAGTTTCAAATATATCCCAAATCGGTGGCATTGAGACCTCAATATTGGACAATGGTATCGGTCGTGGCAATCGAATTGCTTGGTTTAATACAGGGGGTGGATTGCGATTTAAGGTAAATATTGATCGAGCCATGGATATTGGTGAGGCTTTTTATAATCAATACGGATTGGCTTGGATAAGTCACCAGGGATTTGGAAGGCCACAGCCATGGGTGAATAGCGGTATAGATTGGTTGAGGAATTTCGGAGGTGGTCTATTGACTACTTGTGGATTGACCCATGTGGGTGGACCTGAATCTGATGATTTTGGTCAACGTGGCTTACACGGCGAAGTGTCCAATATCCCCACTGAAGTGGTGTCTATCGTGCAGCCAGATTTGTCTCGACAGCAATACAAGATGTCCATTACAGGGCGAATTCTTGAAACCTCAGTCTTTGCTTCTCATGTCGAATTGAGAAGGACATTGTCTGCGGACTTGTTTTCCTCGGAATTGACCATTGAAGATGAAGTGACCAATGTGGGGAATACTACCATACCTCATATGTTGTTGTATCATTTCAATTTTGGATATCCCCTAATTGACGAAGGTGTTGAATTGTTGTGGGATGGAAAAACAAAATCTAGAGGAGGTAGTGCTTTAGATGATGCCATCTTTGCTTCTGATCACGATTATACCCGAGGGCAGGCTGTACTGGCAGAACATTCGGGTTTTGGAGAAGCGGCTGGTTTTATTGACCCACAAGCTGACGATCAAGGCCTGTATCACTTTGGTATAAAAAATCCCAAACTCAATTTGTCTGCCATACTCACTACTTCCAAAGCTCAAATGCCTGCTTTGACCAACTGGCAGCATTGGGGCAAGCGGGAATATGTGGTTGGGTTGGAGCCTGGAACCAATTATCCCATTGGTCAACAAAAGGCTAGAGAAGAGGGTAGTTTGTTGTTTTTGGAACCCGGACAGCGTAGGAATTACAAAGTGGGGATAAGAATTAAAATCGATTAATTTAATTAATATATAAAATTCAATAATATGAGTATAGCCAATATTGCAGCTAGAGCTTTGGAACAGGGAAAAGGAATTTTGAGGTTAGCGCCCAATTGGGTCCCCAGGTCTTTTTGTGTGCCAGGCCGTAGAATAAAATTACATCCAGACGATTATTATATCTTGGGTGGAGAAAGAGGTGGTATTGATGAAAGATGGTTTTCGTCTACTACTGCAGCTGAAAATGGACCTTTGACAGGTGATCATGAAGGCCTGAGTTTTATCGTGTTTAACGATGGAGGCAAGGAAGAAAAAATTCTTTTGCGAGATGCCATCGATGAATTAAAAGGTGCAATTATTGGTGATAGACTCTGGAATGAATACAAGAGTTGGCCTATGTATTCCAAGTTTTTTGACAATATGGGACCATTGCCTCATCACATTCATCACAATGATGAACACGCCGCGCTTATCGGGCAGAAGGGCAAGCCAGAAGCTTATTATTTCCCTCCACAAGTCAACAACCACGGTGGAGATTTTCCATATACATTTTTTGGGATAGCGCCGGGTACGACTAAAGATCAAATACTCGAATGTCTTAAAAATTTCACCAAAGGTGACAATAAGATTACCAGTTATTCTCAAGCCTTTCCATTGGATCCAGGAACGGGATGGGATGTGCCTCCCGGTATGTTACATGCCCCGGGAAGTATGTGTACTTACGAGCCTCAGAAGGCGTCCGATGTTTTTGCGATGTATCAGTCTTTGGTAAACGAAGCTGTTATTCCCGAGGCCTTGTTGTGGAATGGAACTCCACAGGATAGAATGGGTGATTACGAACAATTGCTGGAAGTCATCGATTGGGAATTAAATGTAGATCCCAATGTGAGAGAGAATCGATTTATGGCTCCTGTACCAGTACGTCCTCTTGAAGAAATGCAGGCAGAAGGATATGTGGAAAACTGGATATGTTATAAATCAGATGCATTTGGTGCCAAAGAATTGACCGTTTTACCAGGTGCTTCTGTAGTGATCAAAGACAGTGCTGCATATGGTATGATCATGATGCAAGGTCATGGAACAATGGGAGATTGGCCTATTGAAACTCCAACTATGATAAGATATGGACAATTGACTCATGATGAGTATTTCGTAACCGAAGCTGCGGCTAAAGAAGGGGTGAAAATTGTCAATCTATCCCCTACCGATCCCATTGTAATGTTGAAGCATTTCGGACCACAAAACCCTGATATGGTATTGTAGAACCATCGGCGAATTAGCGAGTATAACTTACTGATGCCGAGTATTTTTTTAATATATAAAATATATTCTCATGCAAAAAAATAATTATCCAAAATTACATAATGCGACCTGGCCTGGAGTAGTGGGGAAAGGTCCTGATTCTCAACCGCCTATTTCCCTAGATACTATGTTGGAATTGACGGTGAATGCCGAGGTAGATGGTGTGAAATTTGACGGAATAGATATTGGTCTTTTTGATCCTCATTTTGATATAGATAGTTCTGATGATGGCATTAAGAAAATCGCCGAAAGAATGGCTAGTCTCGACCTCAATGTAGGTTCGGTAGTCGCTCCTATATGGCCACCTACCGGTGGATCAGCTATGGGGTCGAGAGAGGATCGCAATCGTTTTGTAGAGCAAGTTCGAAAGGCAGCTAATTTTGCCCAGAAATTGAGAGAGTACGGCGTGCGTCCGGACGGAGTGATTCGTATTGACTCTGCTACGGATCCAGCTACTTGGTCTAAGGATCCTGTGGCCAATACCAAGCTTATTGCTCAAACTTTTAGAGAAGCTTGTGATATAGCCGCCGATTACGGAGAAGACTTAGCTGCGGAAGGAGAAGTGTGCTGGGGAGGAATGCAATCGTGGAAGGCCATGGTTGATACCTTGGCGGAAGTAGATAGACCCAACATTGGGTTTCAGGCCGATATGGCTCATACCTTACTCTATCTTTTAGGGGTCAACAAACCTGAAGATAGAATCTTGGCGGCCGATTTCGATTGGAGTGACAGAGCGGCATTAGAGGAAGCCTTGCAAACTTTGACCAATGCATTGCGACCTTGGACCATCGATTTTCACGTTGCCCAAAACGATGGTACGGTACATGGTACAGGATCTCACGATAAGACAGGGAGACATTGTTTGGCTAACGATCCCAATGGGAAATTGAATATCGCTCACGATGCAGGATATTGGTTGAGAAACGAAGATGGCAACTTGACCAAGGCCTTCCGACACATTTGTTGGGACGGTTGTATGTTTGACAATTCTGTAATGACGGAGCAATCAACTTGGAACAATATTTTAGCAGCTATGATCAAGGTCCGAGATCAGCATGGATGGTATGAAGCCGAATAGTTGAAATTTTTAAAAAAAAGAAAAATGAAAAAAAAGGAAATTAGAATTGGATTAATAGGGCGAGGATTGATGGGAAAAATGCACGCCAATGCCTATAGTCGAATTGCCAATTTTTTCCCTGAGGTAGAGCATGTGCCTGTTCTTCAGGCTGTGTGTTCAAGAAATGAAGAAAAAGTAAAAGCCTTTGCCAGTCAATGGGGCTTTAAATCCTACGAGACCGATTGGAAAAAGATGGTAGAGCGAGATGATATCGATGCCATTGATATCTGTACCCCTAATCATATGCATGCCAAAATAGCTATTGCAGCTGCAAAAGCGGGTAAAATGGTGCTTTGTGAAAAACCTTTGTCCAGCGATTTTGAGGAAGCCAAAGCCATGGTTGCGGCCATAGAAGAAGCTGGAGTTCCCAATACCATTTGGTATAACTATAGAAGAATGCCTGCGGTTACACTGGCCAAGCAAATAGTAGATTCTGGAAAATTGGGTAAGATATTTCATTACAGAGCCAACTTTTTACAAGATTGGACGATTAATCCAGAATTGCCTCAAGGTGGAGATGCATTGTGGCGTTTAGATGTCGATGCCGCTGGTTCTGGAGTAACTGGTGACTTATTGGCCCATTGTGTTGATACTGCGATATGGATCAATGGTGGCATAGAAGATGTATCAGCATTGACCAAGACTTTTATCAAGGAACGCGTTCATCAAGATAGCGGACAAGTACAAAAGGTAGGTATCGACGATGCCAGTATATTTCACTGTAATTTCAAAAATGGTTCTTTGGGACTTTTTGAAGCTACTAGGTATGCGAGAGGTCATAAAGCTCTGTATACATTTGAGATAAATGGTGAAAATGCTTCTTTGCGATGGGATTTACACGATATGAACTGGTTGGAGGTTTTTGACTATAGTGACGAACCTGCAATAAGAGGCTGGCGAAGAGTTCAGATTACCGAGGGCGAACAACCCTATATGGATCGATGGTGGATTCCAGGTACCTCTATCGGATATGAACATTCATTTATACATCAAGCTGCTGACTTTTTCATTAGCTTGGATAAGGGCAGTGATTGTCCGCCTACTTTTAAAGATGCCTTGGAAACTGAAAAAGTGTGTAGAGCTGTTTTGGAATCAGCCAAAACTCGAAGTTGGGTAAAGGTTTAATACCAAATGAATTTTTAATACATTATTAGGAATAGGAATGTCGAAAGACAGATAGGAAAAAGGAGGTTTGGTAGTTTAATACTATCAAATCTCTTTTTTATTTAAGAATACTCTATTTTAGGGCATCATTTAGGATTATCTCGCTAAAATATTGTTAGCATTTCACGTTATTTAAGGGGATATTTACCTTAAATAAAATATTTTCGTAATGGTTCTTAAGACTACACATCGCTTTTTATATCAATCCTTTTTATTTATAGGAATGGTCTGTTTAAATATAAATTGTCAATCTGATCAAAATACTGATACTGGTGATGACATCGATATTTATGCTGAGCATGTGCGGTCGACTGACTTTCAAAGTCCTGAAGAGGAGAGGCAGTCCTTTATCTTACCCCCTGGATTTAAGGCTACCTTATTTGCTTCTGAACCCGATATCACCAAGCCTATTAATATGGCTTTTGATCAAAAAGGTAGGTTGTGGGTGACCCAATCTTCGGAGTATCCCATAGCGGCAGGAGAAAGTCAAGGTCGGGATAAAATATCAATCCTAGAAGATACCGATGGCGATGGAAAGGCCGATAAAATAACTGATTTCGTCAATGATCTCAATATACCCATAGGAGTTATGCCTATGCACGATGGGGTAATAGCCTATAGCATCCCCAATGTATACTATTTTAAAGATCTCAATCAAGATGATGTATTGGATGGGGTTGATACTTTGTTGGGGCCTTTTGGTCACGATGATACCCATGGCATGATCAATAACTTTGCTCGTGGATACGACGGTTGGATATACGGTTGTCACGGATTTTCAAATACTTCGACCGTAGCTGCGGCGGATGGAGATTCCATCACTATGGTGTCGGGCAATACATTTCGTTTCGATGCCCAGGGGCAACGATTAGAGCAAACCACTTATGGTCGTGTGAATCCTTTTGGATATGCTTTTGACGAATGGGGCTACCTCTATTCTGCGGATTGTCATTCCAAACCACTATATCAAATAGTTCCTCAGGGCGACTATCCTCATTTTGGCAAGAAACCACCGAGCTTGGGATTTGGTCCGGAAATGATGGATTTTAATTTGGGGTCAACGGCCATTGCTGGATTGGCATTATACGGACATCATCAATTTCCAGAAGAATATCAGAATTGCTTTTATGCTGGTGATGTAGTGACTTGTCGAGTAGATCGCATGGCTTTTGATTTTGAAGGTAGTACGCCTAAGGCGGAAAAACGTGAACCTCTATTGGTCAGCAAAGATCCATGGTTTCGGCCAGTAGATGTCAAAGTGGGACCAGATGGGGCTGTTTATGTGGCGGACTTTTATAATAAAATTATCGGTCATTATGAAGTATCCTTAGATCACGAAGGCAGAGATCGGACCAGTGGCCGCATTTGGAAAATCACCTATGAAGGAGAGGATGGTGTGACTGGTGATGTTGGAAAGAATTATACAGCGAATTCCTCGATGACTGACTTGATTCAAGGTCTCAATAGTCCGGTGTTGCAAACTAGAATGCTCTGTGCTGATATTTTAGTAGATCATTACGGAGTGGAATGTGTGGGAGATTTGCGCACTGCATTGCTAGATAGAAACGTTTCGAGCAATACTTTTATACACGCAATGTGGATTTTGCATCGTCTGGGTCAATTGCCGGATAATATTCTCAATAGGGCTTTGAGCCACGACGATCCTCGAGTGCAAGTTCACGGGATTAGAATTGTTCGCGAACAGCCTACATTGTCGCTTCAGCGTCAACGATATCTAAAGACTGCTTTGATCAATGGAGACAATGTTCATGTGAACAGAGTGAGTGCAGAAGCTTTAGGGCATTTTACAGATGCCAGTCATGTCGGTGCTTTGGTGGAAAAATATTTGAGCACAGCTGAATATGATACTCACTTGGCCTATACCTGTCTATTGGGAGTGCAATTGAATTTGAGGAATCCGGCTATCTTAAAGGATTTGCATAAGGGGGCTTGGTTGGATAATGAATACAAGGTGCTGATCAAAGCGATATTGGATATTCCGTCTCAAGATGGAGCTGAATTGGTAATGCGAAATGCGGGTCGATTGAGCTATACTGTCGCTGAGCTTCAGCCCATTTTGACCTATATTGCAGCCAATGGAAATTCCTCATGGGTGAATTCTTTTCTACAAGAGAATCCTGCTTATACCTCACTGAGTCTTTTTCATCAATATTTATTGTTAAAAGCCTTAGAAGATGGATTAAGCAGAGGAGGAAAAAAAGGGGGGAATTTTATAAACTCATGGACTGGGCAGTTGACTCAGTCTTTATTTGCAGAGCTTCAGACTGTAAAAGATTTTGATAACATAGATGATGACGTACTCAAATCTTATGAATGGGCGATTAAGAAGGTAAGAGGAGAGCAGGATCCTTCGATAACCGCTAACCTTCAAAGTGTTTTGAGGAGTAGTCATCATCCTGCAATGATACGTATTGCTGCAGCAGAAGCCCTATTGACCAGCGAAGATGATTCTAATGGGACTTTATTGATGGATTTGGTGAAAGATAATGAAGTAAATGAAGAGGTCAAAGTAGGCTTGGTGGAATTGATTGGTATTCACAAAATAACTGGTGCAGAATCTTTATTTCAATCTGTTTTGTCGACCAGTGGAAGAAATTTACAATTGGCCGTGGCACAACAATTGACACAAAGTGGTAGTGGAATTGATATTTTACTCTCAACTGTTGCTGAAGAAAAACTGAGATTTGATGTTTTGCAACAAAAACAGTTAGATCAAGTCCTAAAAAGTGAAATGACTGCAAAGCAAAAGGAAATATGGTCTGGTTTAGAGGATAAATACGGCGATGTGTTTAAACAAAAGGAAGCGCTGATAAAAGAACGGAGGTCGGCATTTGTTGAAGATAAAGATGAAATCAACAATGGACTGAATGTGTTTAAGTCGAACTGTGGTATTTGCCATCAAGTAGATGGTGAAGGCAAGACCATTGGACCACAATTGGACGGCATAGGAAACTGGGGGCCAAAGGCTCTTATTGAGAAAATATTAGATCCCAATCGAAATATATCTCCATCATTTAGAACTTATTATATTACCTTAAAAGATGGTAAAAAAATGACAGGGTTATTGCGTCGAACCGAGGGGCAAGAATTGATATTTGCGGATATGGCAGGGGAAGAATTTGCCCTAGCGAAAACTGATATTGAGTCTCAAACCCATATGGCCAACACCTTGATGCCCGATCAATTTTCGAATACCATTAGTCCTAGTGATTTCAATGCTTTAATTAATTATTTATTAAGTGTAAAATAAACTCCATTATGATACAGAACTACACCTCCCTTGTTATTGGATTGTCCATGTGTTTTGCTCTATTTTCTTGTGCGGGGAATAAACCGAAGTCGGTAAAAGGTGAGGAAGTCGGCTTTGTTAAGCAACAGTTGACCGATGAATTTGTAGGGGAAGGTGCGGCTGTAGCCGATGTAAACAAAGATGGGCAATTGGATGTATTGACTGGAGCATTTTGGTTTGAAGCTCCAGATTGGAAGCAGCATCGATTGGCTAATGCAGAACGATTTGTTGCGGGAGAGGGATACAGCAATGCTTTTTTAAGTTTTTCTGACGACATAGATGGAGATGGTTGGGAAGATGTCATAAGAGTGGGTTGGCCTGGGAAGGAAGTGGTTTGGTATAGTAATTCAAAAAATCAAACGGGCTTGTGGACAGAGTCATATATTTATCCTCATTTTGGCAATGAAAATCCCCTTTATGTCGACATAGATGGGGACGGGGTCTTGGATTTGTTGGGGAATGATCCCAGCCTAAAGCAAATTATATGGTTAAAACTCGATAAAGACAATCCCACAGCTCAGTGGCAGAAGACGGTGATATCGGAGGAAGAAGGCATACCAGGAGTGCATCAATATACTCACGGTTTGGGTTATGGAGATGTCGATGGAGATGGTCACAAGGATGTAGTCATAGCTGAGGGGTGGTGGCAGAATCCTGGCAATCCATCGCAAGTCAACTGGACTTTTCACAGAGAATCCATATCTGATAAGTGTGCTCAAATGTATATCCAAGACCTCAATGGCGATGGGTTGGTGGATATTCTTTGTTCTTCTGCCCACGATTACGGAGTATGGTGGTTGGAACAATCGGTTAATGAATCAGGGGAAAGGTCATGGATTCGGCACAATATCGATACTTCATTTTCACAATCACATTCCTTGATGTTGGCCGATATTAATAGAGATGGTCATCAAGATCTAATTACGGGGAAGAGATATTTTGCACACAATGGAAAGGATCCTGGTGGACATGAAGCCGCTGTATTGTATTGGTATGAATACCATCCTGGTCCAACACCTCGTTGGACTCGCCATCAGATAGATAATGATTCTGGGGCCGGCTTAAATTTTGTGGTCCGCGATATCAATGGCGATCACAAATTGGATGTTGTTACCAGTAACAAGAAAGGAGTAAATGTTTTTTTACAGCAATAGGACTTTTTCTATGGTTTATAGGTAAATGAGATACTGTGATTGATATGCAGTTTTTGTATTATTCGTTTAACAACTTTGAGTTTTCAAATTTTGGCCAACAGTCAGATAATTTCTCCTTTTGTGATTAGGTAACCATAGGAAGGTGTTTTCAGGTTATGTCGCTAGTTTTGAATGATTGTCATGTGTAATGACAAATATTATTTTGATGTAAAGTTTTATTGCATAAAAAGTGTTTGAAGTAATTTGGCTATTGAATCATATGGCTTAGGAAAATATAAAAATCTTTATGGAATAATAGATGAATGGTAAAATTCATATAGATGATCCTAGGAATACCTTATCTGTGATCGCTGAGGGCGAAGGGGGCACTTGTACAACTATTTATAACTGGTATATGGTTTTTTTGTTAAAGTTTGCATTGCGATTTGGATATCATCATAAGGAGGATTCTCATAAAGTGTTACAGAAAGTATTTTATAAAATTTGGACATATAGCTCACAGATAACCGGAATAACTTGTTTGGAGACTTATGTGTATCGAATGACTCAGAATTTGCTTTATGACGGTTTTAAAACCCTGAAATTCAGGCAGCATATGTTCATTGGTTTTCCTTATAGGGAATGGGAGATTAAATCGGTTTGCGATGTCGAGGTAAATCGAAAATGTGTGAAATCAACTCATAAGTTAAAGGATGAATGGTCTCCAAATAGAATGAATATTTTTAAGATGCGGACGCAAAAAGAGATGGTTGTATACAAAATGGTCGGAATGCATAATGTTTCGCGTTTAGGAGTGATGAAAGAATCTGACGAATCTATAAAAGAGAATAAGAATAGGCTGAGTTATGACCATGGCTTATCAAGTGGTTGGTTTATTTTTTATTTCATTAATTCAGGTTATTTTAAGTTTCAATAGTTGGTTGTATTGGATTATAAAATGATGTTTTATAAAGTTAAGTATTCATTGTGAATAAGGAAATGGTTCCAAGTGGTGTCATTAATTGTGCCGATAAAATTTTAATATAAATAGCAAAAGCTAAAATTAGTATAAATGAGAATAAAATTAAAAATGTGGGTATTGATAGGCCTTGTCGTCAGTATGTACAGTTGTAGCTCTCCTGAGGGGATGGAGAAAGTTAAAAACACAGATCATATAGTCTTAATAGGTGACAATCTTGGATCGAGGATGACTAATTTTGGTTATTTTGAGACTGAATTGCAAGTTAGATATCCCGATAGCAGTTTGGTTATTAGGAATATGTGTGATGGTGGGAATACCCCAGGGTTTAGGCCTCATGCCAGTAGAAATAGTCCATGGGCATTTGAGGGAGCTGAAAAATTTCAAACAGAATTGGCTCAAAATTCGGGAAGTATAGGGCATTTTGCAAGTCCTGATGAATGGTTAGAGCATTTGAAGGCAGATTTAATCATTGCCTTTTTTGGCTATAATTCATCATTCCGTGGCCCGGAGGGCTTAGACATGTGGAAGGATGAATTAAGGGCCTTTGTCGATCACACTTTAGCACAAAAATACAATGGGGAAACAGCGCCGAGGTTGGTATTGGTATCTCCTATTGCCTATGAGAATTTGTCGGCTAAAATGGATGTGCCCAATGGTGAGGCTGAAAATGTTAATTTGGGATTATATGCCCAAGGTATGGCGGAAGTAGCTGCAGAAAAGGGCGTGTCTTTTGTCGATGTTTTTGAACCGTCCAAATCTTGGTATGCGAGTAGTGATGAGGATTTGACCATCGATGGATTTCAATTGAATGATGCCGGATATCAAAAACTATCATTGTATTTGACCAATTCTATTTTTGGAAATATTCAGGCCAAAGCGGATAGTCATAGAGACCTTGTCCGTGCTGCAGTGATGGAAAAAAACTGGATGTGGCTCAACGATTACAAAATTCCCAATGGAGTACATGCCTATGGAAGAAGATATAATCCATTTGGTCCAGATAATTATCCTGCTGAGATTGAAAAGATTCGCCAAATGACGGACATTCGGGATCAAGCGATTTGGATGGCTGCGACTAAGGGGGAAGAAATGGATGTGGCGGCAGCCGATAAAGAAACTCGATCACTACCGGAAGTGAAATCCAATTACAAGCCCAGTGTGAAGAATGGAAATGAAGAATATTTATATGGTGAAGATGCAGTCGAGAAGATTCATACTGCACCTGGGTATAAAGTGGAATTGTTTGCATCTGAAGTAGAGTTTCCAGATTTGGCCAATCCCGTTCAAATGTCATTTGACAACAAAGGCCGACTTTGGGTAGCTGTCATGCCTAGTTATCCCCATTACAAACCTGGAGATGCCAAGCCCAACGACAAATTACTTATTTTAGAGGATACGGACAACGATGGTAAGGCCGATAAGCAGACCGTTTTCGCTGACCAATTACACCTGCCAATAGGTTTTGAATTGGCTGAAGAAGGCGTTTATTTGTCTCAGGGAACCAATCTTAAGTTGTTAAAGGACAACGATGGTGATGATCATGTCGATGAAGAAATTATATTGTTGAGTGGTTTTGATGATCACGATACACATCACGCTCATAGTGCCTATGCTGCAGATCCATCTGGGGCTATATATATGGGAGAAGGGGTGTTTTTGCATACCAGTGTAGAGACACCTTATGGGCCTGTACGTGGAACGAATGGAGGATTTTATAGATATAATCCAGTACGACATCACTTGGAAAGAACGGCTCAATTGCCAATACCAAACCCATGGGGTATTGCTTTTGATGAATGGGGACAAAATTTCTTTGCAGAAACTTCTGGGCCCGATGTGAGATGGATGATGCCAGGTTCTGTAAAACCGAGATATGGAGTGGGAACACATAAGTCACACAATTTGATAGAAGATGCTCATAGAGTAAGGCCAACTTCGGGATTGGAGTTTGTATCCAGTCGGCATTTCCCAGATGAAGTACAAGGAGATTTGTTGATCAACAATACCATTGGGTTTTTGGGGATGAAGCAGCATGTAATGGAGGACGATGGTACTGGATATAAGAGTCGTCATCGCCAGGACTTAATCTATGGAGATGACAAAAACTTTAGACCGGTAGATATGGAGTTTGCGCCTGACGGATCATTGTATTTTATTGATTGGCACAATATTTTAATTGGTCATATGCAGCATAATGCAAGGGATCCATATAGAGATCACGTTCACGGTAGAGTGTATAGAGTGACCTATCCAGGGCGGCCATTGGTAGAACCTGCGAAAATAGACGGAGAATCAATAGAAGTATTGTTAGATAATTTAACATTGCCTGAATTTAGATCGCGTTATCGAACTCGGCGTGAGTTGAGAGGACGAGATGCCGATGAAGTATTGAGTAAAATGCAGACATGGATGCAGTCTTTAGATCAATCAGATCCGAGATATGAGCATTACTTATTGGAAGGATTGTGGGTGTCTTGGGGCTTGAATAAAGTCGATCAAGATCTATTGCATCAATTGCTGAAATCTGAAGATTACAGAGTGAGATCGGCAGTGGTGAGGGTCATTCGGTATATGGGACATCAATTGCCTGATCAAGTTGATCTGTTGAGACAAGCTGCCGCGGATCCTCATGGCAGAGTGAGGTTGGAGGCAATTACAGCGGCTTCGTGGTTGGAAGCAGATGCTGGATTATCCGTTATTGAGATAGCCAAAAATCAACCTATTGACAAATGGATTGAGCATGCATTGGAAACGGCAGATGCACATTTACACAATGTGACAGTCGCGGAGAAAAAGGAAATCGCTATGGTTTCCCATTTAAAGGGTGATGATTTCGAAAAATATAAGCTTGGGAAAGAAATATATTCTAAGGAAGGTTATTGTGAGACTTGTCATCAGGCTGATGGTAAGGGATTATCTGCTTCGGGTTTTCCTCCTTTAAAAGGAACCAAATGGGCCTTGGGCAATGAAGAACGATTGATTAAGTTGGTGTTGAAAGGGCTGTTGGGACCAATTGAGGTAGAGGGCAAAAAATATCCAGGTCAAGTACCCATGACGCCATACGAGGGTTTATTAAACGACGACGAGGTGGCTGCGGTATTGACCTATGTGAGAAATGCTTTTGGAAACAAAGCCAGTGTGGTTTCAGCTGAAAAAGTGAAAGAAGTACGGGCAAGCGTAGCGGATAAAAAAGGATTTTACAATCCTTCCGACTTGCTAAAGGAGCATCCGATGGAATAATCCACAATTAGTATATATTCTAAGCCACCTAATTAACTATGTATTTTTAGGTGGCTTTTTTTGTGGTTTGGTGTTATTTCAGCATTTGGTATAAGGACTTCTTAAATTTTTTGAATTGGGGAGTTATACGAATTACATTTATAATTAACGGTAATCTTTCGATTTATTAGAAGTTTTACTTCGTTTAAAATACTCGCCGTAGCTACGGCTATGCCTGTGTTTTTAGCCTTGTCAAACTTCAAATACTCTCGAAATCTTTTCCGTCATTATAAAATGTAATTCGTATTATCCAACTAAATGTATTGGGAGAGGGTTTTTGTCTACATCTCGGGTAGGAAGGGATAGGTAGCTGTCGTATTTTATATTTTTTATATTTAGTGAAATAATATTCTTTTAAGGTGTAATAAAATAGTGTTTTGATTAGATATTGTCGTTTTTGTTCATGTTTAATCAAAATATAGTGTGTAATAGAATTTTAAAGATTAAATTGGTTAGGCAAAATCGGTGTTCAATTATTTCTCTGAAGAGTCATCTAGTCATTAAACATTCGCTGGATAAAAAATAATCGTGCCTGATAACAACGGATCTGACGAGATATGGAAAGACAGCAATTTTGATTGCTAATTGAATAAACCACAATGTGGAGATAAAGTGATATGATGCGAATTTTATTAAATTATAAATTTATTGGCCTGCTTCTCCCTGTATTCTTTCTGGGATTAAATGGTTTATATGCCAATACTGTTGATTCTACGATAACAGACTTCTGGTTTTTTCACTTCTTGGGGCGATTACATCCTATGGTAGTACACTTTCCTATAAGTTTTTTGTTGTTAGGGGGGATTTTGGAACTATACTATATTCGACAAAAGCATCAAGCCCTAACAACCTCTGTCAAATTAATGGTTTGGATAGGAGGTGTTTTTGCTGTGTTGTCGGCAGTTATGGGCTGGTTGTTGATGAGATTTGATGAGGTCTCAGGAGAGTTGTTGAATCAGCATCAGTATCTGGGAATAGCTACAGCAATATTGAGTATTGTTGCTATTATTTATATGACTCGTCGACAGTCCAATCCCAATAAGTTAAATATTGCATTGTTTAGAGGGTTTTTGTTTGCCAGTGGTATTGGAGTCATATTGGCTGGTCATATGGGCGGTTCCCTGACTCATGGATCGGATTATTTAACCTCAGTGACTCCAATGAGCAGTCAAGCTGAATTGCCAATAGCATTTAACGCAAGCGAATTTGAAACCGAAGATGGAGAAATTTCGATGGAAGGTAAACTTAAATTGCTGATGCAAGTGAGAGGGGTTTTTGCTCATAAATGCTATAAGTGCCATAGTTCGGATAAGCAAGAAGGAGAATTGCGATTAGATGAAAAGAAATTTGTCTTTGCCGGTGGTGAAAATGGAGAGATTATAATTCCCGAAAATCCCGAAGAAAGTGAGTTGATTAGAAGAATTAAATTGCCAAAAGACCACGATGATGTCATGCCTTCGAAGGGGAAATTGTTGACTTCTGAAGAAATTTCACTGTTGAGTCTTTGGGTGGAGAAAGGAGCTGTTTGGCCGGAAGGGGCGGAGGATATTTCAATTTTTAGAGAGGCGGAATTAGCACCTCGCAAGCCGCCTTTGCCTAGCTTGAAGTCTGATTTTGTGAATACTATCGACATATGGGTAGATGACTATTTTCAGCAAAACAATATTGATTGGAAGGCTACTGTCGATGATGGAATTTATTTAAGGAGGATATATCTCGACATCTTAGGCTTGTTGCCGAGTCCAGAGGAGGTGGCTCAATTTTCTGCTGATACCGATGTCGATAAAGACAGTAAGAAAGTACTAGAACTCTTGTCTAGGCAGGAGGAATATTCCCTGCATTGGCTGAGTTTTTGGAACGATATATTGCGAAACGATTATACAGGTACAGGGTATATAACCAGGGGGCGATTTGGTATTACGGATTGGTTGTATACATCGATCAAAGACAATAAACCATATGATGAAATGGTGAAGGAGTTGTTGAATCCAGATGACAAATCGAAGGGGTTTATAAGTGGGATTAAATGGCGGGGTACGGTCAATGCCAGTCAACGTACAGAAATGCAGGCTGCTCAAAATGTAGCCCAGGTAATGTTGGGGTTGAACTTGAAATGTGCATCCTGTCACGATAGTTTTATAAGTGACTGGAAGTTGGAAGAGGCCTATGCTTTTGCCAATATTTTTGCGGATACCACTTTGGAAATCAATCGTTGTGAGAAACCAATCGGGAAATATGCCGGTACTAGAATATTGTGGAGTGAATTGGGTGAAATAGATAGTACTGGTACAAGAGAAGAAAAATTGGCCAGTTTGTCGGAAAAGTTGGTTCAGCCAGCGAATGGGCGATTGTACAGAACTATAGTGAATCGGATTTGGGCTCAGATGATGGGCCGCGGCATTGTAGAGCCTGTAGATGAAATGGATAATTTGCCATGGAGTCAGGATTTACTAGATGGCTTGGCTGTTGAATTTGTAGAGGGAGGTTACGATATCAAAGCTTTGATATATAAAATAGCGACTTCCAAGATTTATCGAAGTCCCAGTGTGGAAACCGCTGAGGTGTCTGAGCTCAAATCAGAAGATTATGTATTTCGCGGAATGGTGAGAAGGAGGTTGTCTGCAGAGCAGTTTTCAGATGCTGTGAGTCAGGTATTTAATCCGTTATACGGTTATAGAGACATTAAATTCAATCCCTATCCCGAAAATAAAACCGACACCTTGCCCCCTTTCTTTGTAAGATCTTCTCTGGTAGCCAACAATGAGTTTTTGACAGCATTGGGTCGGCCCAATAGAGAAGTGGTGGCAACGAGTAGAGAAAGCCAGGCCAGTTTATTGGAAGCTTTGGAATTGATGAATGGCAATCGACTTAATCAAGGCTTGCAATTAGGGGCTGAAAAATGGATTGATGAATACGATAGTGGAAATGAAATTATTCAGAATTGTTATCAAAAATTATTGGGGCGTCAGCCCAATAACGAAGAGCTGTCTATTGCTGGAAACGCTCTGGGGCAAAATCCAGAGACTGGACCGGTACAGGATTTCTTTTGGGCGATGTTATTGCATCCAGAATTTCAATTAATATTTTAGGAGAGATGAAGACAACGGAAGACAACGCAAGACGAAAGTTTTTAAAGCAGATGAGTCAAGCTGCAATCGCAGGTATGGCATTGGGAGCACCAGTGAGTAGTTTATTGACTTCGTGTAAGCGAACAATAGATATACCGAGTACTGCCGATTCGGTAATTCTGCTTTATATGGCAGGGGGCATGGCCCATACAGAAACCTTCGACCCAAAACGATACACGCCTTTCAGTAAAGGAATGCAAGCGAATGATGTTTTGAGTACTTTTGAATCTCGACCTACTGTTCTCGACGGTATTTCTTTTTCAGAGGGCTTGGAGTCTATCGGTCAAATCATGGATAAGGGGACCTTGATTCGATCCTATGTGGCTGCAGATCTTGGGCATATTTTACATACTCGACATCAGTATCACTGGCATACTTGTTATGAGCCCCCGCAATCTGTTTCGGTTCCTCATATCGGTTCTTGGATTGCTAAAGAATTGGGGCCTAAAAATCCCGTTATTCCCGCCTTTATAGATATTGGTCAGCGTTTCGATGTTGGAGAAGGAGAAGAGTTAAAGGCTTATCACAGTGCGGGTTTCTTGGGAAGTGAATACGGACCTTTTTCTATCCCTGATCCCACTTCTGGCTTGGATAGTGTTCGGCCACCAGTTGGGATGTCGAATACCCGCTTTGAAAAAAGACATCAACTGTACAACGATCTAATCAGTGCGAGCAAGATGGGGGAATACGGCAGTGATTATCAAAAAGAATCCTTAAAAGCATCAATGGAGCAAGCCTATAGGCTGCTGAAGTCTCCTGAGGCAGAAGCTTTTGACTTGTCAAAGGAGGACAGAGAAAAATACGATAAATACAATACGGGAAAATTTGGTTTGGGATGTTTAATGGCCAAGCGACTGGTGGAACAAGGAGCGCGATTTATTAGTGTGTCTACAGAATATGTGCCTTTTCTAGGATGGGATACTCATGACAATGGGCATACACGTCTGGTGGATATGAAGAAAATGATAGATAACCCCGTGTCCCAATTGATTGCAGATTTAGATGAATCGGGACATTTGGATAAGACCTTAGTCATATTGGCCAGCGAATTTAGTCGAGATATGATGGTAGAAGGTAGACCAGATAAAAAGGTGAAAGAGCAGGTCAATCAGCCCGATGTCATCGAGGATATCAAAAATTATGGAATGCATAGACATTTTACTGATGGATGCTCAATATTGATGTTTGGCGGCGGGATTAAGCGAGGTCATGTCTACGGCAAGACTTCAGATGAGAGACCGTGTAAGACGATTGAAAATCCAATAAAAATCGATAGTATTCATCAAACCATTTACCATGCTTTGGGCATACCTCCCGAGACCAATTATGAGATTGAGAAGCGTCCTTTTTATACCACTCCCGATGGACATGGTAAGGTGGTTCACGATTTGTTGGCTTAGTCGAATCCAATGGGGCGGATTATTGGTTTATTCCAATTGTTAATGTGGAAAAAATCATATCTGCTTTGTCTTGAGTAGGAAAGAATAGGTATCTATGTGATTTTTCATTGTTTATATTTGTTGGAATAATATTTTAACATGTTTTGTTGTGTTGAAATATTAAAGCAGATATTGTGTTGAATTTGATATTCAAGTTAATTCTGTTTTTACTGGTCATTACACACAAAAACAATGAAAGAAATCGAAGAATCGAATTGGAATAAGATCTTAGTAAAGGTGTCTAATGGCGATCAACATAGTTTTGGGATATTGTATGGTCAGTATTCCGAATTGTTGCGACGATTTTCATTGCCATTTGTGGGCTTCAATGATTCAGATGCCGAAGAAGTAGTACAGGAAATATTTTTAAAGGTGTGGATTAAAAGAAGCTACTTGGCTTCTGTAAAGAATTTTCAATCCTATTTGTTTCAAATGGCAAAAAATCATATTTATGATATTCACAAAAATCGAAAAGCCGAAATATTAGCCCTAGCGAAAGATCACGAAAAAATAAAATCTACCTATCATTCAAGTTATCAGGAGTTACTTTATCAAGAGTATTATGCGTCCGCTCAGTCTATTATTGATCAACTCAGTCCTCAGAGAAAGCGCATTTTTGAAATGAGAACAAAGGAGGGTTTAAACTTGGATGAAATAGCCAAACAACTTAAAATATCAAAATCTGGTGTGAAAAAGCAACTCTATGAGGCCAAAGATTTTGTAAAGTCTTGTTTGAAAAAGGAACAAGATATGATTCTGATCTATTTGCTTATTTCAGTGTTAATATAAAATTTTCAACTTTTTCCCACTTGTTATTCTAAAGGCTTGATGATAGGTGAAATTGAAATACCCTATTATATAGATATTTCTCCATTATAGGTTTAAATCCTATGAAGAAATAGAAATATTTTAAATAAAAATGAAATTAGAGGTGTTTCTTTTGTATTTAATGTCGTCTACTTAATAAATGATGGATGATGAATAGAAGTAAGATGGATGAATTGTTAGGACTGTTGGCTGAAGATAAGGCAAGTTCTATGGATAAATCCATCCTCACTGAGATGATTGTGGAAATGTCGGAGGAAGAGTTGAAAGTGGTAATGGATGAATATCAAAGAAAATTGATATCATCAAATGCATTTAAAAAAGACAATGTTCAATTAAATGACTTGATTAAAAATCGGATTTACAACTATGAAAAATCGAGGAAAAAATCAAGGTATCTCGGATTGCAAATTGCTGCAACTATTAGTATTCTCGTCGTATTTATAATATTTATTCAATCATACTATCACAGCAAGGAAAGATTTGAATCACAGGACAAGATCTCATTGGTAAATACTGAAATGGAGGATAAGGCTACGACAAGTATTTCATCGACCAATGGGAAGATCATCAATATAGATAGCTTACCTAGAGCTCAATGGCATATAGTCGACGGGGCTGAATTGAGAATAACTGATTCAATAGGCATTGAATATACTGGAATAAAAACCAGAGAAAATCATAAATCAAGTATTTCGCATACCATACACACGCCAATTGGAAAGATAGTAGACTTGGTTTTGCCAGATAAGACAAAAGTGAGATTGAATGCATCTTCTTCCATTACTTTTCCCTTAGTATTTGATGAGGAGAATAGGGCGGTAATGATATCTGGGGAAGTATTTTTTGATGTTGCGAAACAAAAGGATAATGAAAATAGATCGAAACCTTTTGTCGTATATGCCAAGAATCAAAAAGTTGTTGTCTTAGGTACGCAGTTCAATATTTCCGCATATCCTTCTTCAGATAAGATAGAGACTACATTGATTGAGGGGACTGTACATGTGATTACTCCAAAGTCTGATGCGATTATGAAACCAGGACAGCAAGTAGTGGTAGATCGCGAGGGAAATTTAGAGGAAATGTCAAATTTAAATATTGATGAAAGTATTTCATGGCGACAGGAAAATTTTTCCTTCAACGGCAAATCGATTCACGAGAGTATGGGGGAGATTTCGAAGTGGTATGATGTGGAAGTCGTCTATGAAGGCGAAATTTCATCCGATGGTTTTGGGGGGAATATTTCCAAAAATAAAGAATTGCCAGAGTTGTTAAGGCTGTTGAATTTGGCCAATGTTGTTGGGCTGAATTTAGAAAATGATACGATAAAGGTTTACAGTAAGTAAAGATATGTGAAAAGAAGAGGGTCGACTAACCTTCTGAATAAAGTAAAAATTTTAATTCAATATAAAATATAAAAATGATGAGAGGAATACATTTTAAGGGCTTCCCTATGGATATCATCGAAAGTCTCATACGGGAAGTCAAAACTATTAGTACAAGATATTGCCTGAAAGGTGATTTTCAATCTTCCCGTTGGAGAATGACTGTTTTGATTTTGGTTTTTGGAATGGTAAAGTTGGTCGCATCGAGTTGGAGTCAAAATATAACACTTACGGTTAAAAATGGTGATCTAAAAACTGTAATTGACAAGTTGCAAACCCAGTCTGGGGTCGATTTTATATATCCTGTATCACTCTTAGAAGAAGCGTCTCCAATCACAGTTAAGGTTAAAAATAAACCACTTAAAACGGCTTTGGATATGTGTTTTAAAGATCAATCATTTGTCTATATCATCGAAGAAGAGGCCGTGATTTTAAGGCGTAAAATTAAAGAATCTGCCCTAGATGGATTGCATAAAAAGGAAGTAAATCCTGTTTCGAAATGGCTGCCAGAAAATCCTATCGTCGGGGTGATTAAAGATGAGGAAGGAAATACCTTAATTGGAGTAAACGTCCAAAAGAAGGGAACAAGTATGGGAACTTCCTCTGATTTCGACGGACGTTTTACCTTAGATGGAGTTAACGTAGGTGACGTGTTGTTGTTTTCCTATATTGGATATACTGATATAGAAATTACTATAACCGAACTAAATCAAGAGTTGTCTATTGTGATGATATCCGATTCTGAACTTCTGGATGAAGTAGTTGTGGTGGGATATGGTACACAAAGGCGGAGGAGTGTGACTGGATCTGTAGCTTCCGTGCCTATGGACGAAATCAAGAGTAGTCCAGTCGTGGGATTAGATCAGGCCATTAATGGCAAGATTGCCGGTGTGCAGGTGAATACCGTTACCGGTACACCTGGTGGTGGACCTTCCATACGCATTAGAGGAGTGAGCTCCATCGGTGCGGGAAGTGATCCCCTCTACGTCATCGATGGTTTTCCGATTTCCAATTCTCCAGATCAGCGAACTAATCCTCTCAATAGTATACCTCCTAGCCAGATAGTATCCATTGAGATCCTTAAAGATGCATCAGCAACTGCTATTTATGGATCGAGGGGAGCAAATGGGGTTGTATTAATCACTACAAAGAAGGGTAGTATGGGGCTGAATGTGGAATTCAATACTTCTTTGGGATTGCAAAATGTCAGAGAGCGAGGAATGATACCAGTGTTAAATGCCAATCAGTTTGCTCAGTTTATGAACGATAGAATATCAGACAATATTCGATATTATCAGAATAGGGAGCCAACGACTGACGATATTCCAGAGATGTATCGGAATCCGGATCAATACGGAGAAGGCACGAATTGGGTAGATGAAATATATCAGCCAGCTTTAATGCAAGATCACAATATTAATATCAGTGGAGGCAACGAAAAAATAAGAACCATGGTCTCTTTTGGTTTTCTAGACCAAGAAGGAACATTACTAGAGACCAATTATAATCGGTATAATTTTAGAGTTAATGTCAATGCCAATTTAACAGATAAAATGACTATGGGCTTTAACTTGGCACCATCGCTTGAGCATCAAAAATTAGCCGCCACTGATGGCGATGAGGGGCGGGCTGGACCACAAGCAAGCGCATTTTTAGTTAATCCTATAGCTCCACTTAGAAACCCAGATGGAAGTTTGACCTCTATGGTTGGTGGACCTGGATTATTGGCTTATGTCAATCCAGTTTTGAAACTGAAGGAAGTTGATCATACTGCTAAGACTGGACGGGTGCTATTCAATACCTTTATTGGATATGAAATCGCAGAAAATTTACAGTTTAAATCTACCTTTAATGTAGATTGGAGGTCCTTTAAACGTGAGCAATACGAGCCAACGACAGTAGGTCAAGCTTTTAATATATATCCTCCAGATGTTGCTGTAGCGTCTTTAAATACAGTGGAGTCATTAAATTGGGTTAATGAAAATACATTGAATTACAATACTCAATTGGGTGGAAGCCACAATATCAATGCTTTATTGGGATTCTCTCTACAGGATGAATCAGTAGAAATAGGAAGTTTTGGAGCACGAGACTTTCCCGATGACGAAATAAGAACCTTTAACGCCGCTCCTAATATTACGGGCAGTACCAATGTGTCAGAGTATAGCTTAGTGTCGGGATTTGCTCGATTTATATACGATTATCAAGACAAATATTTGATGACGGCGGCTATGAGAATGGACGGTTCTTCTAAGTTTGGAACCGATAATCGTTGGGGTGCTTTTCCGTCCTTATCCTTGGGGTGGAGAGTGTCTGGTGAAAATTTTATGAAGGACAATGCTGTGATTAGCAATATATTACTCAGAGCTGGGTATGGACGAACTGGTAATTTTAATATAGGAAATTATACCCATTTAGGCAGGGTTGGAGATGCTAGCTATACATTGAATAACCAACAAGTAGCAGGAAGGGCCATCAATAATTTAGGGAATCCAGATCTGGGCTGGGAAGAAGTCGATCAAGTCAATGTCGGTGTCGATGTAGGGATATATGAGGATCGATTTAATTTCTCATTGGAATACTATAAAAAGGTGACGGGCAATATGCTGTTGAGTATAGAGACACCATTTACCTCGGGATTTTCTAACGCTCAGGTTAATCGAGGTGAAGTGCAAAATGATGGGGTAGAATTGGCTTTTAGCGGTAGTGTAATTAAAAATGAAGATTTTAACTGGAATGTCAATTTTAATATCAGTCACAATAGCAACATTGTTACAGAATTGGAAAGTCCAATTTTTGCTCCCGCTGCAACAGCTCAGCATATTACTGAAGAAGGCTATCCTATTGGGCAGTTTTACGGTTATGAAGTGATTGGATTTTTTAACAGCCAAGAAGAGATAGATAATGCACCAGTTCACCCCAGTGCTATCCCAGGTTCATACCGATTTACAGATGTAAACAATGATGGGAAGATCGATCCCGTCCTCGATTTTACTAGAATAGGAGATCCATATCCAGATTTTACATGGGGGATGTCCAATGCTTTTAATTATAAGAACCTTGATTTAAATATTTCTATAACGGGGTCTCAGGGTGGACAAAAGATTCAGAATGGGTATCAAGATTTTCATAATTTTGATGGGGTTTTTAATGTCCATACGGATGCATTGAATGCATGGAAGTCCCCAGAAGATCCAGGGGCTGGTATTGTTCCTAGGCCGATTTCAACTGTGATCCATAGATATAATTATAGTAAGTGGGTGGAAGACGCATCCCATATATGGATTCGCAATATTAGTTTGGGTTATAGTTTTGTCAATACTGGTAAGGGGATATTAAAAGATGACAATCGATTAAGAGTTTATGTCAATATTCAAAATCCCTGGATATCCAATACGAATTTTCAAAATCCAGAAGAAGCATACAATGTTAATGATCCGCTACAGCCTGGATCCACAAGAAATTTAAATTATCCAATATCTAAGGTTTATACTATAGGATTGAATCTAAACTTATAATAATGACTATGAAAAATATATCAATATACCATCATAAGAATATTTTTATCGTCTTGATTTTAATGGCGATCACAACTACAAGCTGCGAAAAATTTTTGACCAAAGATCCTGTCAATGTTATTGCTTCCTCGGTATTCTTTGATAATGTTCAGCAGGTTGAACAAGGAGTGTTTTCCATTTATGCCAGTTTGCAAGATGTATACGACAATCATTGGAAATTTACAGAGCAACGATCGGATAATACTACGGTACAATATTGGGCTGCCAATCGAGGACCACACCCTATTTGGTTAATGGAGGAATTTACCATGGACGCCAGCAATCAAAATATTGGGCCATATTGGAATGCATTGTACACCGGGATTCAACGAGCCAATACCGTAATTGAAAATATAGATAATGTGGACTTTTTTGAGCCCGAAGTTAAAAATCAGTTAGAAGGCGAAGCTCATTTTCTTCGCAGTTTGTTTTATTTTCATTTGGTTCGCTTGTTTGGTGAGGTTCCTCTAGTTCTCAATCAAGTGGTGTCTCCAGCTGAGTCGTTTCAGACTATCGATGGCAAAGCTTCGGTAAATGAAGTTTATAATCAGATCCAAACTGATGTGGAGTTAGCCGTTGATTTATTACCTAGTACCAATACGAATGAAGATCGAGGTCGTGTGAATAAAGCTGGAGCGCTTACATTAATGGCCGATGTGAATATGACCTTAGGGGATTTTGCGAAGGCAAAAACGGCATTGAATGAGGTAATTAGTATGGGATATGAATTGTTGGCTGACTATGGAGAAATTTTTAATCCCGACAATAAAAATCATAGTGAGGCCATTTTTGATGTAAATTACGCTAGTTTAGAAAGCAATACTGGGTTGGGGAATACTTTGATCTACAATTTTGCTCCATGGAATTCAGGGTCGAAGATCACTGGCTACAATACGAGTACACAAGGATTGAATATCCCTTCCATCGAAATTTTGGCAGCCTATGAAGAAGGGGATTTAAGAAAAAATGAGTCAATAGGGTTTTTTGTAGATCCATCGAACATTGGTCAAGGAATAGCTATGGGTGATACTATTCTCTATATTAAGAAATATGCACATGCCCACCCAGTGCAAGGTCGAAGTGGAGAAAATGTACCAATTTATCGCTACGCTCATGTATTGCTGATGTTGGCCGAGTGTATTAATGAATTGGAAGGACCAACTGCAGAGGCCTATGGATTTGTGAATCAAGTAAGGGGGAGAGCCGGTTTGGAGAATTTGGCGGATGGACTGTCATCGGACATGTTTGCTGAAGCCGTGTTACACGAAATGCAAGTGGAATTGGCCTTTGAAAATCATCGTTGGTTTAATATTTTGCGGAAGGGCAAGGCTATGGAAGTTATGAATAACCACGCCAATCTCTATAGAGGAAGACAAACCCACTTTTTAGATCCGGCCTATGTGATTGAAGAATATAAATTTTTATATCCTATACCACAGAGGGAAATTACCTTAAATCCCAATCTTACACAAAATCCAGGTTGGTAAATTCAAAAAACTTTGTAATATTGAATCGTATGAATAGGAAGATAGAATTTACTTTGTTTTTTATCGCAATCGGACTATCGGTTTTGAGTCAAGATGTACAGCGAAATAATATTCGTGAGGACAAGCCCAATATTGTGTTTATCCTCGCCGATGATTTGGGATATAGCGATGTCAATTGTTTCAATGGATTGGGAAGTGCGGATTATTATGAGACCCCAAATATAGATCGATTGGCAGCTCAGGGAATGAAATTTACTTCAGCCTATACCAATGGCCCTAATTGTGCACCCACGAGAGCGGCACTCATGAGTGGACAATACTATCCTCGTCAACCCGTGTTTACCGTGGGTAATAGCGATAGAGGGGAAGAAGTTCATCGAAAATTGATACCTGTAACTAATGGTCATGGTATCCCATCTTCATCCTATATTATGGCTGAGGCCTTAAGAGATGCTGGATACGCCACTGGTCATTTTGGAAAATGGCATTTGGGCAAGGCCAGTCCAGAAGAACAGGGATTTTCTTCGGAAAGCGTGGTCGATGTTACGGTGAATGGTGAAAAGTTATATCAAAACAAAAAGCTCGGAGGAGAGGGACAATATATAGCAGATGAGCTCAATCGACGGGCCTTGGCTTTTATAGAAGATCACCAAGATGAGCCGTTTTTTTTGTATTTATCTCATTATTTGGTGCATTCTCCTTTTCAGGCACCGGATTCATTGGTTCAAAAGTATCTTAATAAACGTCCAGTAATGGGGCATTATCATGCGACTTATGCCGCTATGGTCGAATCGTTGGACAACAGTGTGGGGCGTTTAATGGATAAATTGGATAGATTGGGATTGAGTGACAATACTTTGGTAATATTTTATAGTGACAATGGTGGTTTGGGTGGTTATATCGATCAAGGTATGGAAGGATTGCCAAAATTGGATCCAATAGATGACGGCTTTGGAGGAACAGTTGAAATAACTCATAATGCTCCTCTACGCGGTGGGAAAGGGCAATTGTATGAAGGAGGAGTAAGAGTGCCACTGATTATGAGATGGCCAGATGTTATAGCTCCAGGCAGTGTTTGTGATGAGGCTGTGATAAGCATTGATTTTTATCCTACGTTAGTAGAATTAGCAGGAGGGCAGGTGGAAGCTGGTCATATTTTGGATGGGTACAATATCCTTCCCCTGATGATTCAACCCCAAGCTGAGTTGGATAGAGAAGCACTGTATTGGCATTTTCCAGGTTATTTGCAGTCTAGACAGGAAGGGAGTTGGCGAACTACCCCGGTGGGATCCATAGTAGCCGATGAGTGGAAATTAATTCAATTTTTTGAGGACAATACCATAGAATTATATAATTTAAAGGATGATCTGGGTGAGCAAAATAATTTAGCCGATGTATTCCCAGATAAGAAAGAAGAACTGCTGCATAAATTAAATCAATGGCGGATGGAAATGAAGGCTGAAATGCCTCGACGTAAATAGAATTAATACGAATTACATTTATAATTGACGGTAATCTTTCGATTTATTGTAGAGATGCAATGCATTGCATCTAAAATATTTTGAATAGAGACGTGATGTTTTACTGGTAGTAGTATCTTAACCAGGATTTACAGGGCAATCACGCCTCGGCACAGTGGCCTCGGTTCCTTCATCAAAGGTCGATTTACGACCTTTGGTTGCCCTAAAGGGCAACTACATTCGGTCACTCAAAATCTTTTCCGTCATCATAAAATGTAATTCGTATAATGTATAATCAAGAAATTTTTCATAAATATTAAACAAAACAGTTTACAAGAAAAATAATAAAAAATGAATAAATCTAATCCATTAATGATGGTCTTATCCCTGACTTTGTTATTGATGACAATGGCCTGTCAACAAGAGCAGTCGACGTCCGAACCTGAATCACCGCCCAATATTATATTTTTGCTTACCGACGATCAACGTGCCGACGCCTTGAGTATAGCCGGTCATCCCATTCTAAAGACACCGCATTTAGATGCATTGGCTCGTGATGGAGTATGGTTTAAAAACGCCTACGTTACCACTTCAATCTGTTGTGTAAGTAGGGCCAGTATATTGAGTGGCCAGTATATGTCAAGACATGGAATCGATGATTTTGCTACGAGTTTTGGGCCTGACGAATTGAGTAATACCTATCCTATGCTTTTGAAAAAGAATGGTTATACCACTGGGTTTATAGGTAAATACGGTGTAGGTAAAAACGCAGACCAGCCGGCAAATATGTATGATTACTGGAATTGTTCAAAGACCAGTCAGCCAGTTTATGAAATGGAGGATGAAGAGGGAAACTACCTCCATCACACAGATAAGGTAGATCAAAATATTCAAGAGTTTTTGACGAAATTTGGTGGGAAAGACCAGCCATTTTGCTTGTCTGTCAGTTTTAAAGCTCCCCATGTAGAAGACCGTGATCCTCGCCAGTTTATTCCCAATCCACGTTACGACGATCGATATGTAGACGATGTGGTTGTTCCATCGGACAAAACTGATCCAAAGTATTGGGAAGCTTTCCCCGACTTTTTTCGAACGGATGAAAATATAGCTCGAGAGCGATGGAAAATGCGATACGATGGAGATGAATTATTTCAACGCAGTGTAAAGAATTATTATCGACTAATCACCGGGGTCGATGACGTTGTAGGTAATCTGGTAGCTAGACTAAAGGAAATGGATTTGGACAAAAACACCGTCATTATGTTTATGGGAGACAATGGATTTTATCTCGGAGAATACGGGTTGGCCGGAAAGTGGTATGGCCATGAAGAGTCGATAAGGGTACCCTTGATCGTATATGATCCTCGATTGCCCAAAGACCAGAAAGGACAACAAAATCAAGCCATTGCCCTCAATATTGATATTGCGCCGACTATTTTGTCATTGGCCAATATTGCTCCACCATCGGGTACACAAGGGATCAATCTTTACGATCTAATTGCCGGTAAGGATGTAAATCGGGATGAGTTTTTCTATGAACATACTTTTTACGGAAGTCCCAAAATACCCATGGTAGAAGGTGTGGTGTCTAAGGAATCTAAATATATGGTGTACACAGAACACGGATATGAAGAGATGTTTGATTTGACCACTGATCCTTCGGAGAAAGTCAATTTGGCTAAAGATCCCAGTCAAGCTGATAGATTGGCCGTGATGCAACAAAAATACAAGGACTGGAAGGAGAAGGTGAAGTAGATGGTTTTTTATAATAAATCCATGAAATGGAGTAATGTCATTCGTTGATTGGATGTTTTTATAAAATTATTTGATAATGAGTTTGTTGATGAAAGGGGTGTAGATGATAGAGTCTCATTAAGTCACACTAATGGGGGGATGAATTGAATTATGACTTTGATTATATTGGAAAATGAGGTAGTTATCCTTGGTGGTAAGCATTGACAATCATAGAGGTAGTATATTAATCCGTCGAGAATGTATATTCATTTAATATATTTTTTTTATTTAGCATAAATAACCCCGTAATTCTATGAAAATTCTAACCTCATTTCTATTTATTTTTATGGTTTGTTCCGTCATAGGGCAAACCCAGTCTGTACAGAATACTCCACCATTAGTTGAAGCCAGTGCCGAAAGTGTCGGAATGTCTAAGGAAAGATTGTTGCGAATCGAAAATATGATTCAACAATCTATTGAAGAAAATCAAATTCCAGGAGCTGTTGTTCTAGTGGCTCGAAAAGGCAAAATCGTATGGCATAAAGGGTATGGATATAGTGATGTCGCAAAGAAAAAGAAATTAAAGAGGGATGATCTTTTTAGAATAGCATCCCAGACCAAAGCGGTTACCTCTACGGCGGTAATGATGTTGTGGGAAGAGGGGAAGTTTCAATTGGATGATCCCATTCACAAATGGATTCCAGAGTTTAAAAATGCTAGGATATTAGATACTTTCTCAGAAAAAGACAGTAGTTATACTACGCGTTCTGCCGAAAATGCCATAACGATTCGACATTTATTGACACATACTTCCGGCATAGGCTATGGAGTGATCGATAACGATGATAGGATGAAAAAAATCTATCAAAAAGCGGGAATTGTGGATGCTTTTACGACCGATGATTATAAGATTGGTGAAAATATTAAAAAATTAGCCAAACTTCCCCTACATCACAATCCTGGTGATGCTTATGTATATAGCGAGGGGATGGATGTGTTGGGATATTTTATTGAGATCGTTTCTGGAATGCCTTTAGATCAGTTTTTTGAGCAGCGGATATTTCAACCCTTGGGAATGGTGGATACCAGGTTTTATTATCCTAATTCGGCGGCTCAACGATTGGTTGCCATTCAAACCAAGAAAGACGATACTTGGGTGGCATATGAGGGCGAAGGTGTATTTGATGTAGATTTTCCGGTAAAAGGAGCCAAGACTTTTTTCTCGGGAGGTGCAGGATTATCGAGTACGGCCAAGGATTATGCTTGCTTTCTTCAAATGTATCTAAACGGCGGTGAATACAATGGGTATCGGTTGTTGAGCAGGACGACGATAGAATTTATGATGACAAATCAAATCGGGGAATTGCGTGGTCAAATTGGTGAACATTACGGTTTGGCCTTTGGATTATTGAGCGAAAAAGGATTTGAACTGGGTGGAAAAGGAAGTAAAGGCAGTTTTAATTGGGGCGGAGCATTCAATACTCAGTATTTTGCTGATCCCAAAGAAGATCTTATCGGAATTATATACAAACAAACTCGGCATATATCGGGAGACCAAACCAAGTGGAAGTTTAGACAGATGGTTGGCGCCAGTATTGATGATTGATCTGTTCAATGATGAAAGAGCCGAGGGAGCCATCTCTCTAGTGAGTGGATAAAAGCACCAGAGCCCGTAAATCGGTCTACGATGAGAGAAGTCATGCCCACTGTGGCATGACGAGATTCCATAAAATTCGCTGACGATTTACAATTAGATCAAGCCATTCAAGCTTGAAAAAGTCCTGAAAGGACGTAGTCTAATAGCATAGGGTGAAACCCTATGAAAGAGAGTTTACCCAATTAAGAAGTCCTGAAGGGACGACATAATAAATTAAGATTAAATCCAGTCTTGTCCATTTATATCCAGTGTTGTCTCAGTGCAGTAAATATTACCATGAAATTTTATTAATACCACGCCGGAGCCAGTGAGAATTTGCTGTCGAATTTTATACATTCTTGTCGCAGCGCAGTGGCTGCCACTTCACTCGCCCTGGCCTACCCACCCGGAGCACAGTGGCTTACCCACCCGAAACACGGAGGTTTCGGTTCCCTCAATACTATTATATTATTGATGTAAAATGAAATTTAATCCTTGTCAATTTTAATGTATTGTTGTCACGACACGGAGGTCGTGACTTCTCTCGCCCAATGTCCATTTAGGACATTGGATACTTTGTATTTCGCTCGATCACACCCACGACACAGTGGTCAACCCATCCGAAGCACGGTGGCTTCGGTTCCCTCGCCAAATGTCCATTAAGGACATTTGGTTGCCTTTTAGGCAACTTCGCTCAGTCATCCTCATCAAAGGTCGATTTACGGGCTTTCCACACCCACCCACAGCATGGTAGCTGTGGTTATCTCACCATTGACCGATTTACGGTCAATGATACTACGTATTATGTTCGATAATGTACTGCATTCGGTCATCCATTGAGGGTATTTGGTCACTACGTGACTTCATTCAGTTATATTCAGTCGTGCATTTTGTTCGGTCATCTTCATCAAATGCCTATTTAAGGCTTTTGGCTCTTTGAGCTTCACTCGATCATTTAAAAAATCCATAATATCTACCCATCCAATATGCGACTAAATAATATGTGCCGCTGACTTCGCGCTGGCCATTTCCACCGGTGTCCAATTGTTTGGGATTGGTATTCCATCGAAATATTTGATTTTCCGGAGCGGGAATGGCGCTAATAGCCTGTGGTTTTCTTTGACGATCCACCATTGGACTATGGATTAAATCCCAACGGTGACTATTTTTTACCGACCAGTCGATTAGATCCATAGGGTATAATTGCAATTCCTCTTTGGCTATGTGCAAGTCACAGTCAGTGGAAAGCCATGCACTGGCCATTACATTCCATACTGGCATATGATCGGAAGCCACTGCACGCCATGTTCGCTCCAGACTTCGGATGAAAAGATGTTTATACGGATCATTTTTTGTGTAGTGAAGCAAACCGTAATAGGGGAAGAAGTTTAGAATGTCGTCAGAATGACTTACTTCAAAGGGACCATATACCTTGGCTCTAAGAGCATTTTCTGCATATCCGTGTTCCTGAATTAAGTATTGATATTCATCTTCGTATTTTTGATCTCCTGTAAAGTGATATGTGGTCTTGAGGAAGGATAATATTTGAAGTGAATTTAAGCCGCGTTCATAGGCCCAATTGGCTGAATGGTTGAGGGAATCGGGATTCCAAATACCCCAACGCGTGGGTTTGCCATCGGCATCGATTAGTTGATAATCTTGATCAATTATATGATCTACGATGCGTGTCATCAGGGCGATGGCTCTTTTTTTCAAATCCTCTGAAGCTACGAGTTCACAGAATAATGAAATGGAATACATATGACCTGTGATTTCATCTGAGCTGGTATCGTCAAGCCATCTCCATTTTTTATCTTTTGAAATATGCCATTTTTTTGGATGGGGAGAGCGAGACTGAATCACTTGGTCTTCTATGGGAGCATAGGATCTGGCCGGATATCCTGAGATGCCGGTGACGGTTTCCAGTCGTTCGAGGGCTTCAAAGGTTCTTATGGCATTTTGTTTGGCATCTTCCTCTCCAGTACAGGCATATCGATAGCATTCAGCAATGAGATAAGTCGCTGTCCAAAGGCCGTCATTATCTTGGTTTTGTACTTGGCTGGTAGATATATCACCAGGAATAGCAAGATATGATCGGTTGATCATCCCATGGCGGTTGTGCCGCTCTTCCAAAATACCGTTGTAGTATTTGGCTTTGTCTGCTAGGGACGTATTGATTTTTCGAATTTCGCTAATCCCCGTAGTCGTAGCTATCCAGGTGGATGTTTCATTGATGGGTAATATGTCGACTACTTCATCATCTTTTAGCCATCTTTTTCCTTGATAGTAATGCCAAGAGGAATCTTTTTTAATGGCTCCTTTGTCTGTGC
This sequence comes from Membranihabitans marinus, assembly GCF_021729155.1. Taxonomy (GTDB): domain Bacteria; phylum Bacteroidota; class Bacteroidia; order Chitinophagales; family Saprospiraceae; genus Membranihabitans; species Membranihabitans marinus. Next base: position 51,473 of record NZ_JAJQYA010000005.1, read on the forward strand.
CTAACCACAGATCTTCGTTGAATGTGGCGATAGTGGTTGCTGGACCATAGGGCAGACCATCAGGTCCAGTGTACATCCAATGCTGACCATCAGCCGCAATACATCCAACGGCATAAGAAGAAGACATGATGATGTTCTTGCCACTGTTGTATGTCCCCAAGCTATGGTAGTTTTCAAAGTGACCTTCGGCCATAATGACTTTATCCAAATTCACAGCTTTGTCTTTATGGATTCTCCAAAGACCTTGGTCTGTCGCTACCCAAATCTCCTCTTCCTGACCTGAGACTATATCGTTGACTTTTGTTTTGATGATATCGTCGTGCCAATCCAATGAGCCATTTTTATATATGAGTAGTCCTTTACTGGTACCCAAGTACAAGGTCTTAGAATCGGACCAAAGCATAGATTGAATACTGTCATCTCTGAGGATGTCACTGGCATTAATAATAACCTTTCCCCTTTCATCAAAAACTTGATGTCGACTGGCCAAATAGATTTTCTCACTTGGATCTAAGCTGGCAGTAACAATGTCATTTTGTTCGGGAAAGTGGGTCCATGTATCCGATGAAAAATAATATATGCCACGCTTTGTGACCACTAGTCTATCTGAAGAATGGATGAGTAATTTAACAATATCTCCTTTTACTTTCATTGGTAATGCTACATCTACCTTGATCTCCTGATAAAAATTGGGGGACTGGACATTGGTTTTGGTTTGGCAAAATGATGAGGGGATTTGGTTGAATAAAAATAAGAGAATGAATAGGGGGTAAAATGTTTTCATGGTATTGGCTTTAAAAATGTTGATACTTTAGGAGTCAGAATGCTTGTATCTGTCCATCGGTCAGGGTAATTCGTATTATTGGTATAATATAAATATCTAGTGGAATAATGAAGATTTCTCCCATAATTAATCCCGTATTTTGGAGGGATGTGAACTTTGTGGAAATTCATCGATGATATCGCCTTCGTTGTTGACTACTAAGAAATGCTGAAAAGGACCTTGTAAAGTGGTCACTATGGCGTGATTTTGTCCTGCTGAGTGCTCTAAATACCATACTTCTTCAGGAGTCTTGGGAGTTTTGGGTTCTACTCCCCAAGCTCCATCACCGATATATACGATGCCGGAAGGATTGATTTTGTCTTCTAATATGGGATAGGTGCGTTTATAGGTGTGGTCGTCGTGCTCAAAAGCAAATTTAACACCATACTTTTCAAAAAGAGGCACCCAATTGCCTACTACTTGTCGAGACCAAAATTGATTTCTAATACCTCCTGGTTGAACACGACTAGAGGGATAGGCCTGTTTGTGATAATAAGGGACAATATGGGCTATCTTTCCTGATCTTTGTTGAAGAACCTTCTGCAACCAGTCTGTTTGTTGACCACTGATGAGGTTGCTGTGTGAACTATCCAATGCGATCAGACTTAGATAGTTTCCAAAGTCCAATACTCCGTAGCCCGGGTGACCTGGAAATGCAAATAGTCCGTAGTAAAAGGGAGCATTGGTATTTCTCCATTCGTCGGTAGCCTCAGGGAATTCTCCTTTTTTAACTTGCTCGATAAAATCGAACCACATTCCCTTTTTGATCATCGTGCTTTCGGAATACGGATAATGATGATTGGTTACATCGTGGTTCCCTATGGTGAGTAGGATGGGTATGACTCGTCCGTCTTCTGTGATTAAGTCTCTTTTGATGCCGTCAAACCAGCGGTACCACGCGGGTAAGTTGTCTTTTTTGGCGTTGGCATAGGCGAGGTCCCCTCCCCATATAATAAAATCGGGGTCGTATTTCAAGGCTATTTTATTCATTTTTTGGAAGCGTTCTTCGGTAGAAGTATCTCCTCCTGACACAAATCGTATCGGTCGATAATTGGTCTTGGGCATGGTGCGGAATTTGTAAATCCGTTGAAATTTTCCCAGTCTAAATTCATAAGTGCTTCCCGGTATAAGGTCGGTTAGCTCCACACGTTGAATGATTCGATCAGAAAAAGGATATGGGTGTTGGTCTGCGGTATCTTTGATCCAAGGTCCGTCGGTATTGTTTATTCTGTATTCGACGATTGAATCAGACCTTTGCCCTTCTTCAATATGCCAGTCGATGGTCATGGTCGTGGTGGGGTCTTGTTGCCATGTCAAAAAAATGCCCAAAGGCTCACTCAAAGGCAGGGTGATATTGGCCGTTAAGATGGGCTGCAATAAAAGAATGAAGATAAAAGTGAGGTAGATTTTGTATGGGATTTTCATAGCGTAATGGTGGTTTTTAAAGCTAGTATGACTAACTGTTAATGGTTGGATTCAAATATATTTGAAATTTTTTATATGTCATAATTGTTTAAAATTCTTAATCCTGAATTCATATTTATAAAAAAATACTTATGAACTGTTTTAATTTTATATTTCCATGAATGTCCCTCTTTTGATACATCTATATTATTGGTGATAAATTTAAATGTGTAATTCTTTATATGTTTTAATTAAATATAATTAGTAGTGATCTCGGACATAGATACATGAAAATATATTCAAATTTATCGGCAAGTGAAAGTGTGCTTTTTGTGAAAATTGAAGTCTATATAATAGGGGTAGGGGATTAAAATATTATATCTTTAGTCGCTAATTTTTTGGATAGAATAGTGTTGAATGTTCGATTTTTAAAAATATATAATTATGGTTAGACTGTATTTAGGGTTAATAGCCTTGTACATTACTATGAGTTGCAGCAGTAATTCTTCATCTCAAGAGGCTGAAGATGAAACCTTTCCCAACATTGTGTTTATTGTTTCCGATGATCAGTCTTGGACGGATTATAGTTTTATGGGCCATCCCACTATTGAAACCAAAAATATCGATCGACTGTTGGCTGAAGGGACTACTTATACTCGAGGCTATCTAACGTCCCCTGTTTGCAGTCCATCTTTGGCATCTATTATTACAGGATTGTATCCCCATCAACATGGAGTGACGGGCAATGATCCACATTTTGTTTACGACGGACCTCAACCTAGAGATCGAAAAGAATGGCTGCGACAGAGACAGACCCTATTTGATGTAGTGATTGAAAATTTCGTAAAACATCCAAGTCTTCCTACCTTGTTGTCAACAAAAGGATATAAGTCCTTTCAGTCGGGAAAATGGTGGGGCGGAAGTTACAAAGAAGGAGGTTTTACCGAGGGAATGACATTTGGCGATCCTGAGCACGGAGGTCGACATGGGGACAAAGGTTTGGAAATAGGACGGGACGGTATGGATCCAATTTATGATTTTATCGATCGGACAACTGGGGAACAATCTCCATTTTTTGTTTGGTATGCACCGTTTTTACCTCATACTCCTCATACACCGCCGGATAGTTTGTTGGCTAAATATATAGACAAAGCACCCACTGAATATATTGCCAAATACTGGGCTATGGTAGAGTGGTTTGATATAACTGTCGGTCAATTGCTAGGCGCTTTAGATGAAAGAGGGTTGACAGAAAATACCATTATTGTCTATGTCAATGATAACGGTTGGGTGCAAGAACCCAATCAATCGGGATTTAAATGGCCATCAAAACAATCGCCATTCGACATGGGTATGCGTTCTCCAATTTCTTTTAAATGGCCCAATCATATTCCTGTGAAAATGGATACTTCGTCTTTTGTTAGCAGTATAGACTTAGTTCCTACTATTCTTAAAATATTAGATATTGAGCCGACCGAAGAAATGTTGGGAATTGATATTTTAAATCCCGCTGAAGTTAGTGATAGAAAAGCGGTGTTTAGTGAGGACTTTCACCATGATATTATGGACGTCAATGATGCTCTTAAAAGTTTGGAACATCGAATGATGATGCAAAGTCCTTGGAAGTTGATCGTGCCCAAGGAAAAGGGTAGTTCGCAAGAGGTCAATCGCAGTGGAGGTGGTTCATTTATTTCAATGTTGGAAGATGTGAGATTGTACAATATTGTCTCTGATCCCCATGAAACCACTAATCTAGCGGGCTCTAATCCCGATGTGGTAGAGCAGATGTTGAGGGATATGAACGAATGGTGGGACGTAGACAGTGAGTAAGGTCTCCTTTTAATAGAATCTTTTGGAATAGATTAATAGAGAAATGGTGATTTTTTAGAGATGATTTTATTAGAACAAATGTATTAGTAGACCTAAGTTGAAATAGGTATGCGATGTTTTAAAATCATCATTTAAAAAGGGAAATGCTGTAGTTTTTTACATTGTGAATTGGCCTATTATTGATTTGAGGAAGAATTGAATCCGCGAATGATTGGTTGGTGTAGATTTTTATTACATATTTAAAGACAATTACTTTTGGCGTAGTTGGAAAATATTGCAGTCAATGCTTATAATACTAAATAGTATGATGAAAATAAAAGAGTTTGGACGAAATCTAATGTGTTATATTGGGTTGATGGTATTACCTATATTGGCCATGGGACAGAACGATGGAATGCCATCATTTGAATTGAAATCCAATGATAGAGTTGTCTTTCTAGGAAATGGTCTGATGGAAAAAGCTCAGCAATACGGCGTAATAGAGACCATGTTTTTATCTTATTGGCCGGATCGAAAAATTACTTTTCGAAATTTGGGTTGGTCGGGAGACACGGTGGAAGGCAAGGCCAGAAGTTATATTTCCAAACCGCCAAAGCCCTATGATTTGTTGTTGCAGCAAATTGAGAAAACCAAACCCAGTGTAGTTTTTTTAGCCTATGGTGGAGTTGAGTCATATGCCGGCATGAAAGGCTTGGAAACGTTTAGTCAGGATTTAAATCAATTATTAGATCATATTGTGGATATGGGGGCTGAGCCTATTTTATGGTCGACATTGCCACAAAAGGAAGTTCCAACGTTGTCGGTGGATTTGACCCAACGCAAAAAGCAATTGGAAATGTACAATGATGCCATGGCAGCAGTTGCCAACCAAAGGGGGATTCGGTATGTGGATATATATCAAGGCTTTGTAGATATCGATGGGGATTGGTACGAGACCAATGGAATTCATTTAAATAAGGCAGGATATACTCATTTGGCTAAAGTCTTGGCTACTGAGTTGGATTTGTCCCTGGAGGAATGGCGAATGGACATTGACGTTTTACAGTCTAAGGTGACAGAAGTCAGTGGGGTTCGTGTGAAAGATTTGAAGTCGAATAAAGAAATGGCTCATTTTTATGGTGAAAACATTGGATTGCCCTGGCTGAATTATTACTCAGTGAATGAAGAGATGTTGCCAAAAATTAAGTTTACAGGATTGAAGAGAGGGATTTACTCTCTATCCATGAACGGGAATTTGATAGCAGTAGCCAACCACAAGCAATGGGCTCAAGGGGTATCCATTGTGGAGGGAATGTCAAGAGATCTTATAAATTCCCTTGAAACCTCTATTGTGGAAATCAATGATTTGTATTTCTGGGAATATCGCCCTCTCAACCGGACCTATCTCGTGGGGATGAGGACTCATGAACAGGGGCAAAATTCCTATGAACTGGCTTGGAATAGTCTGTTTATTAATCGCTTAGAGAATGATATGTTCAATCTTCGTCAAGTGGAAGGTGTTCTCTATGAATTGGAAAAAGTAAAATAACTAGAACAAAAATGGACAGCAACAATAAATATATTAAAGTAGATCATAAATGTGGAGCAATGGCCAATCCGGATAAAAATTCATTTTATTTCAGTAAAACTCTAAAGAAGATTGGATGTGTGGTTTTGTCCATATGCTGTAGTAGTGCCTTGTACAGTCAAGATCAATTGCTCAGTATTCCCGATCCCGATCCCTCTTTTCAGATGAATACACTGAAACCAGCACCTGGATTTGAGGTCAATCTTTACGCAGCGGAACCCTTGGTTGAAAAACCCATACAGATGAATTGGGATGAAGAAGGTCGATTGTGGGTAGTGGGGAGCAAGCAATACCCTCAACCCAAACCGGGAGAACGACCAGATGGCAAGGTCTATGTATTGGAGGATAGTGATGGCGATGGTCAAGTGGATAAGTCCACCGTATTTGCCGATGGGTTGCAAGTGCCAACTGCTGTATTGCCCGGAGATGGGGGTGCCTATGTCGCTAATTCAACTGAAATACTGTTTTTAAAAGATATAGATGGCGATGGTAAAGCGGACGAAAAGACGGTGATGTTGTCTGGTTTTGGTACAGGAGATACACACCATTTGCTGCATACTTTTCGATGGGGCCCAGATGGCTGGATGTATTTCAATCAAGCGGTGTATATCTATAGTCATGTGGAGACTCCCTGGGGAGTAAAAGAGCTAGAAGGTGGAGGTGTTTGGCGTTTTCAGCCTTCTACCTTGAAGTTGGAGGTGTTTGCTCGCGGATTGTGGAATCCTTGGGGCTTGCAGTTTACAGAATACGGTCAGACATTTTTGACCGATGGTGCTGGTTTTGAAGGAATCAATTACGGTTTTCCCGATGTTGTTTTTCAGGCCACGCCAGGAGCGGAGCGCATTATTCACGGATTGAATCCGGGAAAGCCCAAAATGACTGGGGTTGATTTTTTAAATAGTAGTCATCTCCCAGATGAAATGGAGGGCAATATTGTGACCAATGATTTTAGAGCCAATAGGGTGAATCGATATGTTTTGGAGGAGTTGGGTAGTGGATATGAATCCAAACAAGTAGAAGATTTATTGTATTCAGATAATGTGGCATTTAGACCGGTAGATGTGTCTATTGGTCCGGATGGAGCGATTTATATTGCCGATTGGTATAATCCCATCATTCAACATGGCGAAGTTGATTTTAGGGATCCTCGAAGAGATCACGTTCATGGACGAATCTGGAGGATTACGGCTAAAGATAGAGCATTGGTTCAACCTCCAGTCCTAAAGGGTGGTTCGGTGAGTGACTTGTTGGCCGCGTTGAAATTGCCTGAACCTTGGTCTCGGAACCAAGCGCGGAGGTTGCTGAAAGAGAGAGGGAAGGATGAGGTTTTGCCCGAGGTGGAAAGATGGCTTGCTTCACTTTCATCTCAAGATGAGGACTATGAGCGATGTTTACTTGAGGCAGCTTGGATTATACAATCTTTAGATCTTACCAAGAATAGTTTATTGGAACAATTGTTGGTCGCCGAGGAACACAAGGTGAGAGCTGCCGCAGTAAGAATACTACATTTAGACTATGAGAGATATCCCGAAGCATTTTCCTATTTTCAAAAAGCCATTGTCGATGACCATCCAATGGTGCGTTTGGAAGCAGCGATTGCCCTAAGAAATGTCAAATCTGCAGAAGCCGGTCGATGGGCCTTGGCCGCTTTGGATCGGGAAATAGATGAGAATATAGATTTTGCCCTCTGGCAGACTATCCGAATTCTCGAGCCGGAATGGTTGTCTGCTATTAAACGCAATCCTTCGTTTTTGGGCAATCATCAAAAGACGGTTTATGCTCTCAAAGCTGTTCAAGACCCTTATGCGATGTCAGTCTTGACGACCATGTTTGTTCAAGGTCAAGTCGATAGTGTCTATACCGATGAAGTATTGCGCTCCATCGGTAAGTACGGCGGGGTGAATGAGATGAATGCTATGTTGCAGATGGCGGTCAAGAGTCAAGTAGATAAAACTCAATATCTGGATGTGTTGATTATGGGGGCACAAAGTCAACAACAGGTTCCCAATCAAGGGATTGAGAGATTTGAAGAATTGTTGAAAGTCGAGGACGAAGCCGTGGTTGAGAAGGCACTGCAGCTGATCGGATTGTGGCAGTTGTCAGATTATCGGTCGAAGTTGACGCCCTATATTGAATCTGAAAATAAGAATTTGGGAAAAACCGCTCTTACCTCGCTGGCCATGTTGACTGATGTTGATAGTCGAGAGTTGTTGCGGAGTTTTACAACGGTAGAAAATGAACTGGATGTTCGACGAGAAGCCATTAGACAGTGGATTACCGTGGATATTGAAGAGGGGGCAGTTATGGCAGCCCAAATTTTGGAAACTTTGCCAGACGAAGAAAATTTAAGTGATTTGATTCAAGCTTTTTATTCGAATCAGAATGGACTATCCGCTTTGGCCTCAGCATGGCAGAGTGTAGCCATACCGGAAAATGTTGCAGCGGAAGGTTTAGCAAAAATATACCGCATGAATAGCCGACGTCAAGAAAACCCAGATGTAATAGCATTAAAACAGATATTTGAAAAATCGGGTGTAGAGGTTGTAGAACCCAAGATGCCTCAAAAACTAAATCCTATTGCGGCCGGTCGATTGGAGTTGGATGTAAAATCAAATGCCGATCCAGCCAAAGGTGAACTCATATATAGAAAACTGGGCTGTGCCAGCTGTCATGCTATAGGAGGGGTAGGTGGAATGCTGGGAACCGACTTGAGTAGTATCGGAGCCAATGCACCTACTGATTATATTATCGGGAGTATATTGGATCCTGGAGCTGAAATCAAAGATGGTTATGAGCTCAATAAAGTGGTCAAGAAAAATGGAATGGTAGTCATGGGATATTTAGTCCGTAAGACCAACAATGAATTGGTGTTGAGGACGGTTTCGGGGTCTGAAGAAGTCATTCCAAATTATCAAATTGACAGTCACGAGAACGTGTCGGGTTCACTGATGCCGCCTGGGTTGACAGCGGGATTGGAGAGAGAGGAATTTGTGGATTTGGTGGGTTTTTTATCTAAAATTGGGGAGCCAGGACCTTATCGAATTTCCAATAAAAATCTGGTTCGCTATTGGGAATCTTTGTCGGTATCCGATAATACTAGTATCGAAATCAACTCCGGCCAATGGTCTAAAATAATAGAAGGAAATGATGATTGGGCGTGGCTACCCATCCATAGTATGGTGTCGGGAAGTCTGCCCTTGTCCGAGGTGCCCGTAACCGATATTAAAGGTCAATCGTTTAAGATTGTCAAGGTCAATATAAAGGTCGATCAATTGGGGCGATTTGATTTTTATATCAACTCGAATGGCGGTGAAATATGGATTGATGGTCAAAAAACGATATTGCAGTCTCATCAATGGTCAGCCGAATTAGAAAAGGGGGACCACGATTTAATCTTGGTCATCGCTGGCAATAATTCCGATAGCGAATCTCTAATGATGGAAATGTTGGATAGCAGTGAGGGAAAAGGAAGGTTTTCTTTAAATTGAGATTTGGCCAATATTTCTTTTTAATTTTGTAATGATGTAATGTTTGTATCTTAATGTAAATTTCTTTTATGAATTTATTGTAAGTTAAACTTTGTTGCCTGTGTTTTTGTGTAAATAAATTTATTTTTTGTACATTTAAGAATTGTATCTGACTAGTACTAGTATATTATTGCATTATCCCCAGATTTTATTGACTTTATTGAAATAGCAAACGGAGTTGTTTATGTTTTCTTAATAATTTTAAATGTAAAACATGAAGGAGATTACAATTAGTGTATCAAGAAAAATGGTTGATGGGATCTATAAAATTATATCTTTTCCCCCTTACGTAATCCAGTCAATCTTTTTGTTTATTTTATTTTTTATTGGATCTGTCGTTGCCCCACTTCAAGTTAGGGCTCTTGACTATCGTGATGTGGAGAAAGCTCAAGAGACCATTAATGGAAGGGTCGTGGATGAAAGTGATTCTCCACTTATCGGGGTCAATATTCAAGTGCGGGGACAAAATATGGGTACGACAACTGATATTGACGGTAGATTTACCTTGTCCAATGTAGAAATTGGTGCGGAATTGGTTTTTTCCTATATAGGATATATGGAGATGGTTGAGGTCGTGACGGCCGAAAATGCCAGTCAGTCATGGGAAATCGTTCTAAAAGGCGATGCTGCATTGTTAGACGAAATAGTGGTCGTGGGCTATGGCAGTCAGAAAAAAGTAAATGTTACCGGGGCCATTGTGGCCTTAAAATCTGAAGAACTTCAGAATATACCGGCCTCCAATTTGTCCAATACTTTGGCTGGGCGGGCACCTGGAGTGCAAATCGTGGGGACGTCGGGATTGTCGGGTGCGAGTTCCAATATTAGAATTCGCGGTAGTTTTGGCGAACCTTTATACGTCATCAATGGAATCATTAAATCAAAAGATGACTTCGATGCTTTGAATGCCAATGAAGTGGAGTCTATTAGCTTTCTTAAAGATGCTGCCAGTGCAGCTATCTATGGTTCCAGTGCAGGTAATGGAGTGGTTTTGGTGACTACGAAGAAAGGACTTGTTCAGGCACCAGTGATAGAATATCAGGCCTCCTATTCAACCGGAAGAACGACCAAACCAATTCAAAATTTTTCGGCAGTGGAAGAAATTCTATATGCCAATAATGTGGCTGTTACCCGTGGACAACCCGAGCCTTACGGGCAAGAAATCTTGGATTATTTTTCAGATAAATCCTATAGTATCAACGATTTAATCTGGCAAGATCCCTCCGTGAATAAGCATACTTTAGCCGTATCAGGGGGGAGTGAATTTGCTAATTATTATCTTTCTTTGGGTTATCACGATGAAAGAGGCTCCTATAAAAATTTGGGATTTAAACGTTATAATTTTAGATCGGATGTCGGTGTAAATATTACAAAAGAATTGAAGGCTACTCTTAATTTAAGTGGTAATCAACGCAATTACGATCGGTGGTATTGGCCTTATGACGGTTATGATGATATCAATGTAAGTGATTTTTATCGGGCTACTTTTAACTGGACCAGACTCTATCCCTTCTATCAAGATGAAGTTGGAAATCCGACCAATGACCCCAATGATATTCCAGTAAAACCGTCTGGTGGATGGCATCCACCTCAATTGATGCTCAATGAAGGTGGGTATCGAAATAATATTCAGCGAACCATAGATGGGATATTGAGATTTGATTTGGATTTAAGTTCCCTTGTTCGTGGATTGTCTACTAGTGTTCAAGGACAGTATGGTATTTATGATAGAAATTTGAAATCATTTGTTATTCAAAATCGATTTTATATTTTTCAACCAGGTAGTACTTCCAATCCTTTTTTGCCCGGTCCTGTTGATTTGACTCAGACAGGGTCTCACAACTTGAGTTCCAATTACGATAATATAAGGGAAGAAGTGCAGATTGCCAGCAATTATCAATACAATTGGTTTGTCAATTATCATCGAAAATTTGGCGCCAATGATATATCTCTATTGGCCGTGTATGAACAATCGGAATCTGAATTTAAATTACTAAATGGGCAGGCCGATCAATTGTTATCAACTTCTATAGATCAAATATACAATGCCTCTGGGGATACTGAGCGCCGATGGTTTAATGGATATGAAGATGCCGTTGCCAGAGCTTCATGGATAGGAAGAGCCAGCTATGCCCTTATGGAACGATATTATGCGGAATTTTCATTTAGATATGATGGCAATTACAAATTTGCAGAGGGTAATCAATGGGGATTTTTTCCTTCATTCTCGGCAGGATGGAGATTGTCGGAAGAGGAATTCTTAAAGGGAATATCTTGGTTAGATCACTTGAAACTGAGAGCATCATTTGGTCAGACTGGTAGCGATAGCAATATTAATGCATGGAGATGGGGTGAGGTATATCAAAAGACTACTGGCTACGTTTTCGGTTCCTCTCTTATTGATGGAATTCAACCCGGGGCCCTACCTAATCCAGACTTGACCTGGTCTACTATTGAAATGTGGGATCTTGGTTTAGAATTTGGTTTCCTAAATAATCGATTGACAGGAGAGTTTGATGTCTGGGGAAAAACAGAATCAGACATATTGGGGACGCGGATCGGGTCGACGCCTACTACTTTGGGAGCTTCTCTGCCAGCAGTTAACTATGCAGAAAGATCTTGGAAGGGATATGAGTTGTCCTTGAGTTGGAATTCCGATTTTGGAGATGTCTCTTATAGTGTCTATGGCAACATGGGGTATGCGGTGGATCAATGGGATGTGATTGACGAGGCCCCTGCTTTTACTGATGGTACTTACGCCAATAATTGGAGAAGTGTGGTTGGAAAATCCAGCAGTCGAATCGGTGGATATATTTCCAAAGGGTTGATTAGAACTCAAGCACAATTGGATGAAATACCGGAAGATTTTACACAATTTGGTCGCAAGCCGATATTAGGCACATTGCTTTTTGAAGATATAAGAGGGGCTAATTTTTCAGAAGGTCCCGACGGCAAAATCGATGGCAATGATTGGACTTACCTCAGCGATAATGGAAGTCCGAGAATAAACTTTGGAGTAGGATTTAAGTGGTCGTGGAAGGGGTTTTCAATGAATGTTCACGGTCAAGGTGTTTCGGCTTATGATCGAATGATCACTACGAGAAATGGCGATGGGGTATTTCAAGTGGATCGACCCTATTTTGAAATATGGGCTCGGGACTATTGGACTCCCGAAACTCCCAATGCGAAATATCCGCGGGTAGGGAATACCTGGAGGCAGGCAGAATACGGAGGGGAAGGATCGACGTTTTGGTTGAGAAACGGGGCTTATTTTCGTCTAAAAAATGTAGATCTCGCCTATAAAATTCCCGTAAAATTATTGGGAGATAAATCTATTGATGCCATTCAGGTGTATTTTAATAGTACTAATTTGTTTGTGATTTCTGCTTTAAAGGAACACGATCCCGAGCAATTTACCCTGGATTCTTACCCTATAATGAAAACATTTACCGGTGGTCTAATTTTGAAATTTTAAATAGATTGAAAATGAAAAACAATATTTCAATATATCGTAAAATTCGTCAAACTACTTGCTTTTTGGCCTTGATTTTTGTTATGGGTTGTGGCAATGTACTCAATCAGGTGGAAGATTTGGGCAATTACCCGGCAGAAGGGGTTTTCAACGATAAACAAATAGTCAATGCTTATCTGGCCTCTATCTATAACAATTCTTTTGGTGGCTGGCCTGTAAATAATGGTAATTTGGCAGACGAAACGGGAGGCATTATTGCCGATGGTTATCTTACACCGAGTAATGGAACTTTTAAATTTTGGCCGTATTCGACCATTCGTAAAATTAATATCCTATTGGCTGAAATGGAAAACAGTATCCTTGAAACAGAGGATAAAAATGATGCTATCGGACAAGCGAAATTCGTGAGGGCTTATCTCTATTACAATATGGTGCTCTATTATGGTGGAGTTCCCATATTGGAAGAACCACAAGAATTGACAGATGATTTATTGGTTTCTCGAAATTCTACGGCGGAATGCTTTGCCTTTATTGAATCTGATTTGGACGATGCGATAGCCCTTCTTGCGGATAGAAATGTCGGTGATGATTTAGGCAAGATTGATAAATCAATAGCTCTTGCTTTTAAGGGTAAAGTGTTGTTGTTGAAGGCTTCTCCTCAGTTTAATCCCGACAATCCCTACGACAATAGTTATTGGTCCAATGCTTATGAGGCCAACAAGGAAGCTATAGATTTTTTGGAAAATCAAGGATTTGGATTGTTGTCGAACTATGTCGATGTGTTTGAGACCGATGGCAATAATGAGGTGATATTTCCCGTGATTTACAGTGATCCGGTAAAAACCAATGGGAGAAGAGAAGATGCTGTGAGACCATTGTCTGAGTCTAAAAATGCTACTGGGGGAGATCAACCGATATGGCAGTTTGCTGAAGCCCATACCATGCTGGACGGGAAAATGCCAGGCGAATCCAAATACAATTATTCTGAAACTAATTTTTGGGAAAATAGAGATCCTCGATTTGAGTATAATCTGGTTTGGAATGGTGCTATATATCCACTGAGTGGGAAAACATCTAGAAGGCAGTACACTATGGCCAATGTGGCACTATCTGTGGATGCATTTGCCAATGTAGTCCAAGGTGAAAGTCATTATAGGACTGGATTGTTCTGTAGAAAAGGCATTGATGAATCACTGGCTACTGAGTTGGTAACCACTAATGATTACGATTGGCCAGAGATTCGATTTGCAGAGGTGTTGTTCAATTTTGCAGAGGCCGCCAATGAAACGGGAAGGAGTGAAGAAGCTATAGAAGTGGTGAAACGGATTAGAGAGCGGGCAGGTATTGAAGCTGGTGATGACAATAGTTACGGAATAGGCAGCGGACTTTCCCGGGAAGAAACCCGCGAATTGATTCTACACGAAAAATATATTGAAATGTCATTTGAAGGGTTTCGATTCTTTGACTTGCGCCGACATCGGATGTTAGATAAATTAGATGGAATGCGTAAGTACGGAGTGATGGCCGTTAAAGTAAACGGACGAAGTCAAGAAGAAGTGACCCCTGATGATATTGCATTGGCCAATACATATCAGTTGTTGCCTGAGGATTTTGAATACAATATAGTAGAATTGATTACCAATGGACCCAAAGAAATGGTGATGCCCGAATCCTATTACTTTTTTCCTATAGCCTTGAGCGAGATTGAGAGAAATCCCAATTTAGAGCAAAATATAGGCTGGGAAGGAGGTAGTTTTGATCCTACATTATAGTTCTATTAAGGTTGGTGGGATGTCTCTACACTAGGTATAGATTGGGGCATTCTATAGTGGTGTTTTTTGTAAAAATGTAAAATAAACTTTACAAAAAGTAAAACAAACTTTACATAATGATGTTATAATATTACATTGATAATTAATACCAAATGCGTTTTATGATGTCGGTTACGATTTTGAAAATATTTGAAGTTAGACGAGGCTACGACTGAACAAAATTGCTCTTTGAGCAATCAAAGGTCGTAAATCGACCTTTGGTGAAGGAACCGAGGCCTGACAGCCGAGGGTGGGTAAGCCGGCATAGCACCAGTGCAGCTGTCTTCATTATGTCTCTATTCAAAATAATTTAGATGCAATGCATTGCATCTCTACAATAGATCGAAATATAACCGACAATTATAACCGCAATTGGTATAAAATACATTCATTATGAAAACTAAGTATTTGTTTCCGCATTCCTTCAAGATCATTGGTTGGATAGTATTTATACCTTCTGTCCTGATTGGATTATGGGTTTTGATAAAGGAGATTGAGCCCGATTTTCTGGATCGAAGTGTTTTTGCATTATTTATTGATGATTGGGATGAAGAGCGGTTTATGGGCGTCTTGACTAATAATATTTTGAATGAAATCATGGCAGTTTTAGTCATTGTATCCGGTCTTCTCGTAGCCTTTTCAAAGGAGAAGTATGAAGATGAGTATATCGCTAAAATAAGATTGGAGTCATTGGTTTGGGCAACCTATGTCAATTACGGTATTTTATTACTCGCAGTAATTTTCGTTTATGATTTTTCCTTTTTCTGGGTCATGATTTTTAATATGTTTACCATATTATTGTTTTTTATTGTGCGATTTCACTATTTGGTATGGCGCATAAATAAAAATCAAGAGTCATGAAGAATAACATAAAAGTGGCGCGAGCCCGAAAGAGTATTACGCAGGCAGAATTGGCTCAACAGGCCAAGGTAAGCAGGCAGACAATAAATGCAATGGAACTGGGGAAATATGTGCCTTCTACGATATTGGCATTGAGACTTGCACATATTTTTGAAATACAAGTCAGCGATCTTTTTGTATTGGAAGATAAGGATTGGGAATAAAAAAGAGGCAGCTCTTTAGAACTGCCTCATTGTACTTTATGAATTTATATTCATCTGTAATCTTTCGATTTAATATGATTTTTTTTCATTTGTAATAGTCTTGCAATATTGACCGTCTTTATAAAAATCATTTAGAGTATAATATTATTGGGTTATTATAAACTTCTTATTGGTCAGAAGGTTTTGATCGGGGTTGAATACTTCTAAGAAGTAAACACCTGTTTCGAGTTGACCGGTATTGATTTTTGTTGTCGTAGCTATGGGTAATTTCCCTTGGAGCATTGTTCTTCCTGTAATGTCGAATACTTTGTATTGAGCATTGCCCAATTCTATGGCATTACCTGAGATGTAAATATCTGCTCTACTCGGATTGGGGTAGAGTTTTATTTCCAATGGTTGAGGTAAATTTTTAACTGATGTTGTTATCTCAAAAGGGCAATCTTCAAACCCTTCGACTTCATTATTGTGATAATCGATATTGGAATCTGACATTTTGCAAATTAAAAGAGCTTCTTTTTTGTCACAAACAACAGGGGTTTCATAAAGGCCAAAGCTGGCGAGATTTCCGACACCTTCTACCCAAATGACTTGAAAAGAAGGATCTTTGTCAATATAAGATAAGTAAAAAACATTTCTATCTGTTGCTATTTTTTTATCACATAAGTTAATCGAATTGCTGACAGAGTCTACTATAAATTGGACATTGACACCTAGCTTTATAGTATCACCTGCTGATTTTGAGAAATCATACATCAGATTTTCTCTTTTGATAGATGTGGGAGCGTTTAATTGATAAACCTTTTTATTGATGACATCTTCTCTATACAACCCCGCTCTATCATTGCGTATTGTATCTAATTCGGAGACCCAATCGTAGTTGATTACCCAATATACTTTACCATCTACGATACTATCGCCAACAGTATAATAGTTGAAAGTAGATCGACCTCCCAGTTCTTTGAGGTCGGAATATTCAAACCATGCAGTTTCTGTGTTTCCAAACATTGGACTGTATTGGGCTTCGGCTTTGGCAATGAAGAAAATGGAGAATAGGAGTAAATAAACTTTATTCATAATTGATTGATTGATGATTTAAACTAATGAATTGAAAACCTCAAATGTCTAGATTTATTATTCAATGACATAGTGAATCCAAATACTTTAACATCTGACTTACGTGACTATACTATTAGCTTATAAATTTTTATGGCGGACATATGATTGACGCCGCAAATATATCAATAATTTATGGAATGTGTTTTACTACAACTTTATTTTAAGTACAACTGCACAAATCCATTGGGATAGGCTACAGTATGATATACTTTGTATCTATGGTCAAATGCATTGCCGTGAAGGAGTCTAATTCCCCTGCCTAAGGTAATAGGGATATAGGTGAGGATGAATTCATCGACATAGTTATGTTCTGTCAGTATACTGTTTATTTGGCCACCTCCAACCAACCATATATCTTTTCCGGGTTGAGACTTGAGATCTTTTATAAATTCGTGTATATCGTCTTGTATGAATTCTACATCGGGATCATCTGGCAAATCCAGACGTTGGGTAAATACATAATTTTTGGTTCGATGGTAAGGAAATACATCACCATGAGACATGATGTCTTTATAGGTATTAAAACCCATTAAGATGGTGTCTATGTTTTCCAAGAAGCTATCATAGCCATAGTCTTCTTTGCCGTCTGCATAATCTTCATCGTGTAACCAATCATAGCTGCCGTCTTCACGAGCAATGAATCCATCTAGTGAAACAGCGGAGTATAAAATAATCTTTCGATCAGCCATTTATTAACCTTTTTTAAATATACAGCCACAAAACGCATAGCTTTGTGGAGAAAGTGTCCAAATCCTGGTTAAATATACTGTGAATTTGTATAAAATGGAAAGATTACTTGAGTTTCAATAATACAGGACAATGATCGCTGCCCATTACATCACCCAATATTGCTACATCTTCTACAGAATCAACAAGTGATGAAGAGATAAGAAAATAATCTATTCTCCAGCCAACGTTTCTCTCTCTCGCTTTGAACCGCTGATTCCAGAAAGTAAATTCTTGTTTGTCCGGGTAGCGTTCGCGATAAATATCGCGCAAATCAATATCTAGAAAACGATTGAAGCCATCGATTTCCACTTGAGTATATCCAGCCGTCTTGTTGTAGTTTTCGTCTGGTCTGGAAAGATCAATGGGTTGGTGAGCTACATTGAGGTCTCCGGTGAGGATAACAGGTTTGTTTAAAGTAAGATTTTTTAAATATTCGGCAAAGGCAATATCCCATTCCCCTCTGTAGTCCAATCGCTTTAATTGACCTCCACTATTGGGTACATAGACGTTAACCAAATGAAAATCTTCGTATTCGGCTTGTAAAACTCTGCCTTCTGTGTCGTGTTCCGCAATTTGGATATCTGGCTCCACCTTGATGGGTTCAGTTTTTGAGAGTATGGCTGTCCCTGAATAGCCCTTTCGCTCAGCGGAATTGCAGTATATATGATAACCTGAAATTGGAGCAAGGGCTTCCATTACTTGGTCGTCTTGAGCCTTGGTTTCTTGTAAACACATAATATCTGGCTGAAGTTGAGATAATTTTTCTTCAAATCCTTTTTTCATGCCGGCTCTTATGCCATTAACGTTCCATGTAATCAGTCGCATATTCTCAAGTTTCGTTGTGATAATAAGAGACAAAGAAAGCAATTATTTTTGAACAAGGCAAATGACCTTATTATAGGTTGATTCTTTAAAAAATATACTTCTTCTCAATTTGTTGAAAAAAGAATAGGCCTACCACCAAGAGTAGACCTATTCTTTTTATTTCACTATATATCTTTTTCAGCCGTAATGATTATCGTCAAACTGAATGTACTATATTAGTCGGAGTTGTTTATCCAAAATCATCATCTCCTCCTCCTCCTTCTCTTGGAAGGCCTTCATCTTTTCTAGATTTATTCTGATTGATGCGATAGTTAAAATTGAGGATGATTTGACGGACTCTTCGTCGACCCCATTCTTCATTGTAAAAGTTGTCCCCTTCAGAATAACCTGAATATTTTCTGCTATTGAGCAAGTCTGTAGCACTTAGGATCAAAGTACCATTACCTTTGAGCACATCTCTAGATAGACCGGCATCTACAGAGTAAATGGCGTCTCTTCTTCCTTGAGTAGTTTCTCGAGGAGCACCATATCTAAAAGAAGCTTGCATATTGATGTTGGCAGGGAGTTTGAATTTAGAACTGGCCTGGGCTTGCATGGTCTGTGTGGAAAAATCGAAGACTTGATCTTCGTATTGGCCATCTGTATCGGCTTGATAGAAATTCAAATTGATGCTAGACTGCCACCACTTGGTAAAGTCGTAGTTAAAACTCATTTCTACCCCGTAGGCGTGTTGATTACCTAGATTAATGGGGATTTCATATTCAATTCCATCGGTATCTACTTCGCTTATCCTCGATATAACCCCAGTTCTATGTCGGTAGTAAATACTGGAAAGCAGAGATCCATTGGGAAAATATCTCAAGTAACCTGTTTCAAAGGAATTGGAATATTCTGGATCTAAGTCAGGATTACCTACACGACGCGATCTACTGTCACTAAAATTGGAAAAGGGCAACAACATTCTAAACCACGGTCTACTCAATCGGCGACTATAACTTACTTGAAATTGATTTTCTGGGTTTAATTCATAGGAAAAGTGAGCGGTAGGAAAGAAATTTAAATACGAACGGTTATTTTCCAATTCTTCTTTAACCAATTCGGTGGTTATATCAGAATATTCAGCTCTCATACCGAGTTGGTAGGAGATTTTACTGAATTTATTGCCATAGATGGCATAGGCGGCGTGAATGTTTTCTAAATAGATTAGATTGTCGTCGAAATCTTCTAATGCCGTCCATTCATTGTCTATTAATTCTTCTACGAGGTAGTCGTTATTGACATCTCGTATGTTGGATTTCAATCCTGCTTCAAACATACCGTCCTCCCCAATAGGATCAACATAATCTACCTGAAAAAGAAAGTTCTCTTCTCCTTCTCTGTTTCTAGAATTTTGAAGGCTGGGTGATGCGCTGGATTGTAAATCGAATTCTGAAATGTCAGAAAGTTCAAGGTCTTCGTTTTTTAACCATTTAAAATCAGCTGTGAATTTTCGATCTTTTTTGTCAAATGTTTTGACGTAACTGATCGATGTTTCAATATCTTCTCCGTCCTCATTTTCCATGTCGATACGTCTACTAGATTTTATAAATTCATGATTGCTGTCGTAATCGGTATAGTTTATTTCTGAACGATTTTTTCCGTCGGCAAATCGGTAAATTCCCGATACAGTAATGGTGTTGTAATCATTGAGAAAGAAGTCGGCACCAAATTGGTGTTTATTAGATAATCCACCTCTAGATCTCTCCGATTCACTTTCGTATATCTCCAATCCATTTGCTCCATAATATTCTTGGTATTCGCCTCCTTCTCCTGGTGATTTTTGGTAGTAAATCCCGCTATTTAAAAAGAAGTTGATCCAGTTTCGGCGTAGGTTGAAATTGATTCCCAAGCCGTAGTCTTGAGGATGGCCTATCCTAGAATTTATAGATCCGTTGAAGCCCTTTTGGCTTTCTTTTTTCATGACGATATTGATAATCCCAACTTCCCCTTCTGCATCGTATCGGGCCGATGGATTGGTGATGATTTCTACTTTTTCAACCATAGAGCTCTGCAATTGTCTCAACGCATCAGCTACATTGTTGCCCAATAAACCGGAAGGTTTGCCATCGATAAGTATTCGTACATTCTGACTACCTCTCAATTCAACATTTCCTTCTATGTCGAGTGATACCGATGGGATATTGTCTAGCAATTCCGAGACATTGGTAGATGAATTGGCCAAATCTGAGCCGACATTGACTACGCGTTTGTCGAGTTTAAATTCCATTTGGCTCTTCTGGGCGGTGATTTCAATTTCTTGTAATACCAAATCTCCCGTCTCCATTTTAAGTTGACCTAGGGATACATTTTTTTCGGTTAAGTCAAAAACTGGAGTAGTGTAATCGCTGAAGGACAAATATTGAATTTTAATAAAATACTTGCCTTTGGGTAGTTCGGTCTCGAATAATCCATTCTCATCAGTGGTCAAGCCCTTGATCATGACGGAATCATTTTCATAAACCATTAATGCGGCAAAGGGCAAGGGTTCTGAGTCTGGATCAAGCACGGCTCCATCGACTACTAGAGTTTCTAATTGATTTTGACTATAGCTAATCGAAAGAAAGCACAACAGGGAAAACAAAATTAAAGTCTTTTTCATTTAATAAAGTATTGTCTCTAAGTTTTAATATTATAGTTTGGCGCGTGTTCGAATAAGGTGTGAAAATAAGCAAATCAAGCTTAATCTATGACCTCGACAAAGAACCAGTCGATTTTAGATGCATAAAAATGGGAATAGTTTAATCCAACTGGCCTACAATTTTAAATTTTTATATAATTTCATCTTTCTAATATAAAGGTACAATGGAAAAAAAGATTACAAAAAAAGAGGAGGATTATTTGAAAGGATTGATGTACCTGTTGTGGCAAAACCCAGATTCAAAAATTGGAACCAATCAATTGGCTGATAGTGTGGGGGTTACACCAGCAACCGCCAATAGCATGCTGAAGAAGTTAAAAGAAAAGAATTGGGTGAATTATCAAAAATATGGAAGTTTAAGTCTAACTTCTGAAGGTAAAAAAATAGCAATTTATTTAATACGCAAACACAGACTTTGGGAAACTTTTCTCTATGAAAAGTTGGATTTTAAATGGGATGAGGTTCATGAAGTGGCTGAACAATTGGAACATATTCACTCCGATAAATTGATTGTGAAGCTAGATCAATATTTGGGACAGCCTACTGTAGATCCCCACGGTGATCCCATTCCCGATAAAGAAGGCAATGTGCCTATGATTAAAAAGACAACCTTGGCCAAAATGGAGGAAGGTAAACTGTGTAAAATTATATCGGTGTTGGATAATTCGGCAGCATTCTTACAATATGTAAGTGAGTTGGGAATGAATTTGAAAACACGGATAAAAATAATTAGCAAGCAAGATTTTGACAATTCTATGGAGATAGAAGTGAACTCTAAGGTGCATCGAGTCTCTGAAAAATTTACTCAAAATGTCTTTGTGGTAGAAGTGTAAAGCTCGTATTCTGCGATAGTTTGACTGCTGTTGTCGAGTTAAAAACTAAATTTTAAACCGAATACCATCTGAAAAGTAAACTTTGGTGCATCGAGAACAGGGAAGCGATCGTAGCTATATCTAAGTGTGGAGATTAAACTGAGAATTTCTGTCATATAAAATTCAAATTTCTCTTCGTTGTGAATCCTAAAGTTTTTCCATAGGTGTAAACTCGGTTGGTAATATGTGGTACTTCGAAAGGAAAAAACATCGGATTGGCCAATGGTAAAGGATAAATAATTACTCAGCCTCGTATGGTATACCCAATCATCTATTTCGTCGTCTTGATCCTCCCACTCGGCCATAAGGAGACTGCCAAAGTAAATTTTTGACGTTTCATTTTCTAACAATTTAATTCTCGGTCCTATGCCCGACAGTATTCGATTGTTGATGAGCTGGATCTTGTTGTATTGATATTGTAGAAAGGATTCTAATCGCCACCTCTGATTGAACTTGTAATTATACCGCAAATGTAGATATAGAAGATTTTGGAGGTCGGTTTGGTCCGTTTTTAACATGGTCCAATCCGTGAGGAAGTAATAGATTTTTTTATCAGTTTTCCATTGAATGTCGGTGGCCGTCTTAATATTCCAAACCGCATTGGTATTGTTAAAATACGATCCCATTACACTAGCTCCTCCAGCGAGTCCTGTAGTATCAGTTGTTTTTCGGGCATTTTCAACGTTGATGATTTGACCTTGTAGATTGTCTAGCTTACAACTGATCAAAAGAATGGCAGTGATGTATAATGGTTTCATTATAGTCGTTTGTTGTATCGTGAATTCATGTTCAGCATCTGTAAGAATAGCTGAATGTAGTTATATTTTTAGTGAAAATACATTATGTTATGGAATTAATTACATTAAAGTGTAAATTAATTTACATAAATGAATAATTAAATCAATAGAGTTGAATAAGTATTTCTGATAATTAAAAGTATGTTCCTTGTTTTACTGCGGTATCTTATTGAAGTGGATATTTTAAGGGAGAGGATTGATGAAATGTGTATTGGTCTAAATATCATATTTTTATACCCCTGTATTTATGTATTTAGTATTAATTAAATTGATATCCATGGCTGTAATTTTAAGCGGTTAGTTGTTACAATACTGGTAGTGATAGCGCAATATAGAGGTTGTAAGTGGCCGATTATTTCTGTTTAAATATGATTAATTGTTAATAAATACAAAAGGTTGTAGTTTGTTATGCTAATTATATGTTGCTATTTTCAATATAAATTTACTATATTACATATAATCTAACTATTAACTCGCTAATTAGGTCTTTTTTGATGGGGCTAATTAGTTTTTCTGAGGTCTTGTTATAGATCAAATTTATTTAACTTAAAAAAGATAGGATATGAAAAAATGGATACTTTTAATTAGTATGATTACGATGATTACCTATGCACAAGCCCAGGTGACCGTATCTGGAAGTGTCAGTTCTGTAGAAGATGGCCCATTGATTGGAGCCACGGTTCAGTTAAAAGGTACATCGAAGGGAAGTACTACAGACTTTGATGGTAAATTTTCCATCGAGGTGGAAAGCTTGCAAGGAGTTCTCGTCTTTAGTTATATCGGCTATCAAATGCAAGAAGTGGCTATTGATGGAAATGCGAATATAGATGTGGTCATGGTTCAAGGTCAAACCCTGGATCAGATAGTAGTCCTCGGTACTAGAGCACCTGCTCGAACCAATACTGAGTCTCCAGTCCCAGTAGATATTTTAAATGTAGCAGATCTTTCCTTATCTGCACCTCAATCTGAACTCAATCAATTGTTACACTATTCCGCGCCTTCATTCAATTCCAATACTCAAACCATTTCCGATGGAACAGATCATGTAGACCCAGCTTCCCTGCGAGGATTGGGGCCGGATCAGGTATTGGTTTTGCTCAACGGAAAAAGGAGACATACCTCATCGCTGATCAATGTCAACGGAACCTTTGGACGAGGGAACGTAGGCACCGATTTGAATGCCATTCCCTCTGATGCCCTCAGTACCATAGAGGTGCTGCGAGATGGAGCAGCTGCTCAATATGGGTCGGATGCCATCGCAGGAGTGATCAATTTAAATCTAAAGCGCACAGTTAATAAATTGGCAGTTCGGGTGAATACCGGAGCTAATTTTACCAGTGAATCTAGTCCTGCAAAGGACATAGATGGAGAAACATTTGGGATTGGGATCAACTATGGTGTACCACTGACAAAGGATGGAGGATTTATAAATTTTACCGGAAGTTTTGATCAAAGAGGATGGACGAATAGAATGCAAGAATTTGAGGGGAATATATTAAATGCTTACAATGCTATCGAATGGCAAGCATACAACGATGGATATGATTTGACCCAATTGCCCAATGATATATCTGCTATTCAGCAGTTTGGAAGTCAGGTCAGTCATTTTAGTACCGTTCTTAAAAATGGAATTAGTTCTGCAACCTCTATTGGCGATTTACAATCACTGTTGAGTGCAGATGTGACGGACGCAGAATTGGCAACTAGAGGCCAGGTACGCAGTGATTACAATATGAGAGTCGGTCAGTCGGCTTTGAGAGGAGGAAAGTTCTTTGCCAATTTGGAATTGCCGGTAGGTGACGATTTTGCCTTTTATTCCTTTGGAGGGATCGGATATAGAAGAGGAGAGTCTGGCTGTTTTTTTAGGCTACCCAATAATGTCAATGTTTACACTCCATCTTTTGTCAATGGATATTTGCCATTGATCAATTCCAATATCATTGATAAATCCATATCCACAGGAATTCGAGGAGTTACTGGAGGGTGGAATGTTGATATCTCTAATACTTATGGAGCCAATACTTTTGAGTACGAGATAACCAATACCCACAACGCAACTTTGGAATCGGGTTCTCCATCTGAATTTAATGCTGGAGGTCATACCTTTAGCCAAAATACCGCCAATATAGATTTGTCCCGATACTTGGAGTTAGAAAGTATGAAGGGTATCAATATTGCCATAGGTGCGGAGTATCGATGGGAAAATTACCTGTTAAATTCTGGTACTGAATTGTCTTGGGGCAATTACGATGTCAATGGAAATTTAGTGAATCCTACTACTGACAATTCATTATTGGTTACTAATTTTTTTGGATCCACTAGATCTGCGGGATGTCAATGCTTTGCCGGCTTTTTGCCCGACAATTTTATTGATGCCAACCGTTCTTCTGTTGCGGGATATGTAGATGTTGAATTGGATGTGTCAGATGCGTTCTTGATTACTGGTGCTATCCGGACAGAGGATTATAGTGATTTTGGTTCGACCTTCAACTACAAGGTGGCCTCACGATTGAAGGCATCTGATAATATAAGTATTCGCGGTGCAATATCAACTGGTTTTAGAGCTCCATCCCTTCACCAAATCTATTTTAGTAGAACTTCTACTATTTTCGAACAAGTAGGAGGTGTGAATACTGCACAGGAAGTCGGGACTTTTGCCAATACTTCGCGGGCTGCTAAGCTTTTGGGAATTCCCGAATTGAAAGAAGAAACTTCTCAGAATTTTAGTTTGGGCTTTACCGCTAAGGCACCAGATCTTGGATTGAAATTTACCGTAGATGGTTATCTCATCAATATTGATGATCGGGTAGTATACACCGGTCAGTTTTCGGCAGGTGATGATGAAGAACTGCGTTCTATATTTGCTCAAGCAGGGGCGGATAGAGCAGCATTCTTTACCAATGCTATCGATACCAAAACTACTGGATTGGATGTAGTAGTATCTCATAAAGTGTACTTTCCGTCAGGTGTTTCACTGTCCAATGACTTGGCTGCCACTTTTAGTAAAACTACCCAAGAGGGAGATATTAAGGCTTCCGAATTGTTAAGAGAAAAGGGCTTAGTATCTACTTATTTTGATGAAGCGAGTCGGATATACCTAGAGGAAGCAGTGCCTAGAGTGAAACTTTCATTGAACAATGGTCTATCTGTGGATAAATGGCATTTCTATTTGAGAAACACCTTCTTTGGTGAGACAACCGAAGCGACGAATGAGGAAAATCCTCAAGTGTATTCAGGGAAAGTGGTCACAGACCTCAGTATTGGTTATGCCATAGCAGCAAATGTAAATTTGACCGTAGGGGCTAATAACTTACTCGATGTATACCCAGATAAGTCTCGAGATGAATATTTGTCAGATGGTCGATTTATTTATTCAAGAAGATCTCCTCAATTTGGAACCAATGGTCGGTTTGCCTTTGCGAGATTGTCTTTTACCATAGATTGAAACAATATCTATTTATACGAATTACATTTATAATTAACGGAAATCTTTCGATTTATTTGAAGTTTTACATCGTTTAAAATACTCGCCGTAGCTACGGCTATGTCTGTGTTTTTAGCCTCGTCTAACTCCAAATATTTTCGAAATCTTTTCCGTCATCATAAAATGTAAATCGTATTATTGGATATAAAAAGATATAAGAAATATATGAAATAGAGAAGTGAGTTTTTGTTCGCTATATATTGATACATAAAGGGCTGTGACCGTAAAAGGCGCAGTCCTTTATGATTTACATCTCAGTATTACTATTATACCAATATTTGTTTTTATGGAAAGATTCAAAGATGTTTTCATTTTGTTATAGATAGAACAAAAGTAATACCAAATGCCTTTGGTAGAAGTCAATTGATAGAATTAGAAAGTGTAAAACCATCCATAAGTAAAGGGAAGCTCATTGGCCTCCCTTCTATTTTTTTAATCCATCTTGGGAGAAACATTTTCAATTTTTATTTCTCCTCCATCGATGGGTAGGGTAATGAGTTTGCCGCCTGGAGGCCATGCATATTTGGTGGATACTCCACTAATGAATCCATAGCCCAAAATAATACCTCCTTTGTATTTTCCCCAATAGTTGTTGTAATGGTCATGGCCACAAAAGGTGGCTTCAATATTGCCGACCTCTAAAAAAGTATCATATACCCGACCATCATCCTCTTCATAGTATACTTTTTCGTCGGCTATCCCTTGGTAGGAATAAGTTTTGTCATCTTGAAGGTATTGGTATTGAATCAGTGGTATATGAAATATAGAAATGGCTCTAGTGGATTCTTTATATTTTTTAAAGGATTGAGAGGATCGCTCTTTATACCAGTCGAGCTGATCGTCTTTTATTGATTTGTAGCCTTTTTCGGAACCAGAGTCAAATCCAAATATTTGCCAAGCTGGTTTGGGTTCATTTTTAAAATTGATATTTACTAGGTAGTCGTATTTTTCTTTCCATTCGTTATCCACACTGTGTTTGCCGAGAATTGCCCATTTGGATTCGGCCATTACTTCGGCAATAGCTGCTCTGCCAAAGCCACCTTGAGGGTCATGATTGCCAAATACATAGAGCCAAGGACGTTCTAGGTGATCGAAAAACTGAACGGCATGGGCTACCAGTAAAGCACCAAAGGGTTTTTCTCCAGTAAACAAGTCACCAGTGACAGCTATCATATCGACATCGTAGGTATCTACTAACTTTTTTATTCTGCGAAATGTCTCCATATCGCGTTTCCATTTTCCCTCCTCTGTACTGCCAAGGTGCATATCGGTTACCTGTAATATTACTATGGGAGATGAGGTCCGATCCAATTGGATGGTAAATAAATCCTCATCTTCTTGTGATATCTTAGGTTGAGCACTAATGGTAGCCATGGTGTATAAATACATTATAATAAGGAAAGTGAGTCCTCGAGAAATAGTCTTGTAGCGCTGGTAGTAAAAGGAGAGTGGTTTCATAAAATAAGATCGAAATGATATGGATTAAAAATCGCAAATGTAATTTTTATTATGGGGAATTATAATTCTTATAGATTGAATAAAGGTTAAGTCGTAAAGCAATCTTTTACCTCTGTTTACATTCAATGATTATCCCCATGGTCTATGAGTCATTATGACAGACTAAGATTGGAGAATGGGTAGATCTAGATATTTTTTGGGGATATCAAAAACTTCGATTAATGCCAATGCATCTGGTGTCAATAACTGAGCTTGTCGATGCACCAATTGTCTAATGGCTTTTGATTTGTTGGCACTGATATAACCTTGTTCTAAATACCAAGCCTTGTGTTCCAAAATCGTATGTAGGGCATACATAGCACTGATTTTTTTGAGCATCATTTTCTCTTTTTCTTGGCTGGTATTGGCAATGGCTCTTTGAATGGCATTTAGCACCAGTTCTTCAGCGTAGGCCTCTGCCAAGGTTAGCATATGAGTTTGGGTTTTTAAGAAAGCTTGATAGGGTTTGATTCTCTTTTTAAATAAACGCTGCATCCGTCCAGCTAATGAAAAGGTTAATCGCCTACGACGGTAGGTGAATGCCTCTCTGTGAAATTCACGACTAAACAGATGGTTGGCGTCTATTTTGTTGGTAAACAGTGGGTTGTAGTTGACTATGGAGTCGGTCCAATTACTTTTTAGGTATTTGATGACACCTAGAAAGCTATTGGCATTAAATTCGGTTTGAAATTCGGATAAGATCCCTTTGGCGGCCAGTTGCAATAAGACGTGATTGTCCCCTTCAAAGGTGGAAAATATATCGATATCAGATCGCAGTTGGGTCAATCGATTTTCGCTCATAAAGCCTTTCCCTCCACAAGCTTCTCTACATTCTTGAAGACTGTCATTGGCGTGGTTGCTGGCCATAACTTTTAATGCCGCCGCCTGGGTTTCTATTTTTCTTTTATCTAGTTGTTCAAGAGAAGTACTATATTCTTCCATTAAATCTTTGAGTGCAAAGTGTAGGGCGTAGGTTTTGGCCAGTCTAGGGATTAGTCTCATTTGATGGCTGGGGTAATCCATTAATATAGTTTCCGCTATTTGATTTTCCGCACCAAACTGACGTCGACTATGACCATATTGGATGGCGATTGAAAGCCCGAGTTTATTGCTGGCATTGGCAGCTTGGCCCACACAAATTCTTCCTCCTATCAAAGTACTCAAGGTGACAAAGAATCTTTTGGATCTGTTTTTAATCTCTGATTGGTATTCACCGTTTTGGTCGATTCCTCCAAAGCGATCCAGTAGATTAAAGGCGGGAACTTGTACTTGGTGGAACCATATTTTGCCATTGTCTACTCCGTTTAGTCCTCCTTTGTAGCCATTGTCGGCTACTTGAATACCAGGGAGTAAGTTGCCAGTGGTATCGCGTAAAGGAACGACAATAGCATGAACACCACAATTGTTGCCGTTGACTAACAATTGAGCAAAAACCGTAGCCAGTTGGGCATCTAAGGTGTTGCCTATATAGACTTTGTAATCGACATCGCTGGGGGTGTTGATTTCTATAGTGTCGGACTCAGGGATATAGGTGGCCGTCGTTTTAAGTCCTCTTACATTGGAGCCATGGTTTTCTTCCGTCATGGCAAAACAACCTAGAATTTTTCCCTTGCCGATGTCGGTAAGCCATCGATCGTGGTGTTTTTTACTGCCTAGATTGGCAATGCTGCCACCAAAGAGACCGAATTGAACCCCGAATTTTATCGATAAACTGGGATCGGCATAGATTAATTGTTCAAATATTTGCCCATAGGTCTTGATACTATTTTCTCCACCATAGGATTTTGGATAAGCTAGGGCACCCAGTCCTTGTTGAGCGATAAAATCCAATTGGGCTTTTACCTTTCTGCGATGGGCCTTGTTGTCTGGTAAGTATTGCCAATCGAGAAGGGATTCTTGCCATAGGTGATCGAGTTTGGGCTGTATTTCAGAAGTATCTCCATTGACTATTGTCTTCATTACCTCTATATCAAAACTAGGGCCTGCCTGTTTTTCAATGGTTTGAATTTTGAACAGGTGTTTGTATTGTTGCACCTGCATGCCTAGATTGTATTCGATATCTTGTAGTCCGGTGGTGTTTATCTCTTTTTGAGTCGAAATAAGGCCGGTAGCGTATTCGGTTAAGGGGAAATTGGATTGAGGATTGATTTTTACTGGATGATTATACAACCACTGTTTCCACTCTTCGAATATATCTTCTGTAGGAGGTTGGTCGGCATCTAGCCAAAGCAATAGTTGTTCTTTTTCAACCTCGGGCAATTCTGAGTCTGCCATGACTACTCGCCTTACGATAGCTAGCTCAGAATGGGTCAAAAGACCATCGGCCCATATCAAATAAAGAAATGGAATATATATTTGGCTGTTTTGTGATAAGGTCGCTGTAGACATGTCAAAGATTTAAAAATATTTTATGAAAATATAATTATTCTTTTCCAATTTAAGGCCACTTCTATCAATAAACTTTGCAATAAGTCAAAGCTAAAAGAGCCCAAACATTATCATTTCATGTTTAGGGCTCTTTTTTAGTTTTTTTATTTACTAGGGGGTTTGGACGGTCTCACTTCTACCTTGCTCGGTAGGGTTCTAGGATTGAGTTGTAGCATATCGGCTATAATTTGTCCGATATCTTCTGGTTGAATTTTCCAGTCGTCGGCATCGCTAGGTATGTGGTCGTTGAAATAGGTAGCCACCGATCCAGGCATAATGGTGGAAACTTTGATGTCGTCTTGTCGCAAGTCCAACATGGCGGCTTGAGTAAATCCTACAAGACCAAATTTGCTGGCGTTGTAGGCCGTTCCGTGAGGGAAGAAATTGGTGCCCGCTAAACTGGCTATGGTGAAAATATAGCCCTTGCTGATCTTAAGTGATGGAATCGCAGCTTTTAGACTGTGGAAAACACCAGTGAGATTGGTGTCTATAGTAGCATTCCAATCTTCTAATGACATATCGCTGATATTGCTAAATTTCCCCACACCAGCATTGGCGATCAATACATCCAATTGCCCCCATTTGTCTAAAATAGTTTGAATAGCAGCTGTCTCATCTTCATATTTTCTGACGTCTGAAGCAATGGGCAAAACCCGGTCATCGCCCTCGGCTAAAGATTCGGCGGTTTTACTAACTGCCGCATAATCCCTACCAGAAATGGCTACTCTCATTCCCAAATTGAGTAAAGATTTCGCTACTCCAAGACCTATGCCTTTGCTTCCGCCTGTGATATAGGCAACTTTGTTTTCTAGTGGTTTCATAATTCTATTATTTGTTTGATTTTATAAGAATAATGCACAGGGCAAAAAGTTGTCAAAAACCTTTTAATTTTCATTTTTATTTAAAATTGGCAATTCAAATGTGAATATGGTGCCATGGGGTTTTTTGGAACTGAAGTAAATGTTTCCATTAAAGGTGCCAATAATATTTTTACAAATGGCCAAGCCGAGACCGGTTCCTGACGTTTTTGTAGTGAAATTGGGGAAGAATACCTTTTCTTTAAGTTCGTCGGGAATACCTTTCCCATTGTCTTCGATCTGGACAATAGCCCTATTGTCTTCTTCTTTTAGCCGAATAAAAATATAGCCAGAAGTGTCATCGGGAATGGATTGGACCGCATTTTTTACCAAATTATTTAAGACCCTTACCAAATGGCTGCGGTCTGCAAGTACCACGATTTCATCGATTGGAACGTATAAGTTGAATTTGATATCAGATCGAGTTCGAAAAAGATCGTGAACAGAAGTCACCAAATCGTTGAGTAGGATTTCTTCGTATTCGGGTTTGGGCAATTTGGCAAAGGATGAAAATTCACTAGCGATTCGACTTAAGTTGTCGATTTGTTCAATCAATACCTTTGAGACATCTTTTACAATGGCTTTGGCTTCTTCTTCCTCGGTTCTTTGGATCCTCATATCCATATGTTGAATACTGAGTTTCATGGGAGTGAGGGGATTCTTGATTTCGTGAGCTACTTGTTTGGCCATTTCGCGCCAAGCCACTTCGCGTTCGGTACGAGCCAATAATTCTGCGCTTTGTTCCAGTTTTTCGACCATTTCATTGTAGGCCTGTATCAGTGCGCCTAACTCATCACTTTGATTCCATTTTAATGGTTCGTTTTGTTGACCCAAGGCAAATTCCTTTAATTTCATCCCCAATTCGGTTAAAGGACTAATGATGGAATTGGAAATCGAGAACGATAAGGCCGATGAGATCAATAATAAAAATACAAAGGCATTGAGCAACAGATTTAAGAAATTATAAAAACCAGCAGGAACGGGTTCAAATTGGTAATAGGATAAATAAACCTTTTTTTCATCTGCAGTAAACAAAGGGAAATACAATTGGTCGTAATTCCATGAATAACTGTCTATTGGTTTTGTAGTAGTTCTCAGCTCTATTAAGCGTTGATAATCTATGCGTTGTGGCAGTTTTTGAGAGATGGCAGAAGAAGCGATGTATTTGCCGTCTTCATCATATAGTATGTAGGGGCTGGGTAGTTCAGCCAATAGATTGGCCAGATCGCCGGCCTGGTGTGGGGTTTTGTGGATGGATTGATAGTAGTCATTTACCGAATCTTTCAAACTTTCCTTGAAGGTACGCTTGTAAAAATTGGCACTGACTATCCCTACTATAGTAAAGGCAACTACAAGTAAACTCAATACAGAAAATTGAATTTTATTTCTGATGGTTAGACTTTCGAGGAAGTAATTGTTAAACTCCTCGGGAAGAAAACTGTAGATACTGTGAAGTCCTATAATAAATAAAAGGATGAGGAGGGCGAGTATAAATAAAAATGAGAAAAAAGATAGCGGCTGAAGTAAACCGTCGAACTCTTGTCTACCGATAATGGTTAGTTCGTTTTTCTTGGCTATGGTATATTGAATCAATTCGGAGTTGACAAAACCCAGATGGTCGGATTCATCTTTTTGACTTTGCAGTTTTTCAGGGAAAAACAAGTCATCTTTATTCAAATTGTTAAGTCCGTGATAGATGGTCCAATCACCGGCTTCGAAGATTTTTTGTTTTTCAAAATTGCCGGGATTCTGAAAGTACAGCCCACTGTTTCTCTCTTTAAATTGTAAAAAGGTTACTAAAGAGGTATCCATTGGTGGATAATTGATATAATAGGTCTTGGGCAGGGCAACAGGACTATAATATTCAAGGGTTTTATATAGGTTCGGTTGACTAATTTCTATTTTTTGAGGTAGGGTATGGGTTAGGGATATCTGATATTTGTCGAGGATGTCGGGGTGTTCAAATACGAGGTTGTTGAGTTGTGTTTTTATTTGATTCGAAGAATCTATGGTGGTGTTATTTGGATCAACATCAAGGAGATTTAACAAGGCTGTGTCGGGATAGGCAATTTTTTGAGAAAGCACATCGATAGCCATTTTATGTACCTTGACTTTGTAAAAATGATAGAATAATACGGTGGTAAATAGGCAGAGAATAAGAAGCCACACTGATATCCAAGTAAAGTCCCTCATGGTGGAATCCAGAAATAGGTCAAAGAGCAACATTATGATAAATAAGCT
Source organism: Membranihabitans marinus (assembly GCF_021729155.1). Classification (GTDB taxonomy): domain Bacteria; phylum Bacteroidota; class Bacteroidia; order Chitinophagales; family Saprospiraceae; genus Membranihabitans; species Membranihabitans marinus. The sequence continues at coordinate 84,490 of NZ_JAJQYA010000005.1, forward strand.
CAAGATCCACAACCATATATTGACTTCAATATGGGTGAAAAAGAAAAAAATCAAGCTGGTGAGTACGGCAATGGTAAAGAGTCCTAGTTTTTTGGCCCAGTCCAAATTAAAGGTTCTGATGGACAGAAATATCTTAATGGTCACTATGAAAATACCGATTAACAGTAGGAAGGTAGCCAATAATACTAGGAAGTGGGTGGCACTTAAATTGGGAATTACCTTGATATTGAGAGCGATAAATCGATTGCCGATGATGGCCTTGATATAGAATAAGTAGAATAAACAGAACAGGGTGAAAATTAAATATCCCAACAAGGTGTAAAGATATTTTTTGGGCAAGGAGAATCCAGCAATTTTTTGATCCTTAAAATCGCGAAAGTAAAAAATCGCAAAAATAAGGAAGGTAAATATGTTGATCAAGATGTCGGCCATGCTAATGGGACTTCCTATGTCTAAAAAATGGGGTTGAAAGAGTAGGGTTTCCGATGAAGAAATCAACGGGTAGAAAATGCTGGGTAATCGCAGGGCAATGAGGACGAAGGTAAGAATGGGGTAGACGATTTGGGGACCGAATGCTGGAAGCATGGCCCTTGCAGTATTGAATACAAATAGGATGGTAAATATATAACCAAAGAGAAAAAGCCAAGCTTTGAAACTATCTCTACTTTGGGTGGATTTCCAATCCATCCATTGGTTGAGTTCTTCTTCGAAATGATGTTCTAGGATAGGAACTTGATTCTCTGTAGATTTTAGTGCCGACAATGGGAGGTTGTCAATAGCACAAGTATATTCTAAAGCCCTGTTTTGACTTCCTAAAATTTGGACTTTGAGATAAGGGCTTTGTTGACGAAAAACAATGTCGACCTTAGATTCCTCGGGTTGAACTTCAAAAAGTGGGTATTGTAAATTATTTTGCCAATATACTTGTCGACCATCCTGCCATATACGAAGGTCGAAATTTTCACCTAAATCATATTCCTTATTCAGTGTTTCAATAAACTGCAGATTGACGTCTGGTTGTCGATACTGGAGTTCTTTCCAGACTTCATCGGAATCAATGAGTTTTAGCAATTCGTTGTGAGCTCTGGCTACTTTGCTTTGAGCTAAATTTATCTTATTTTCAAAAAGGAAATGACTACCTTTGTATAAGGATACTACTAAAGCCAGTAAAAAAAATACGGCAGCCAAGGAACCGATGAATATATTACTTTTTTGAACTTTCAATAGTCTGGTTTTGCGGTAAAGATATCATTAAAATAATTAATATATTTTATATGACTGCAAGGATTTTGAGTCATTGAGTCAACGTATAAAAAATATAAATCTTGTTTAAAAGCAAACGAGAACAAAGATTAAGTTGTAGTCCACTCTATCGTTCCATAGTGAGCAATCACTGTATATGGAAAGGAAAATCCGGACAACGTAGAGCACCACACCACCTAACGGGTGGGGTTTGATTTCTTTGGAATTCAGATACAGAATAGTGCCACAGAAAATATACCGCTTCCGTCGTCTTGAGTCAAATCAGAAGACTGGAGTAAGGGTGAAAACGTGCGGTAAGAGCGCACGCAGAATATTAGTAATAATATTTTGAGGTAAACCTTGTGGGTTGAAATGCCAAATATATTGTGATTTGTTCTTTGGAACATACCTGGCTGCTCGCTGGGGCTTCGGGTCGCAAGGGGTAGGCAGCTTGATCCCATTGGTGACGATGGGACTAGATAAATGATAGGGCACGACAGAATCCGGTTTATCGGGCTACAACTTTTTTTATCTTTAATTCACTGGATTTAGTATGAAATTACCACTTCCATTGAGTTGCCATTTGCCTTGGTCTAATGGGGTTACTTTAAAGTAACCATCGGGGACATTGCCCAATTCATAAAGGAAAATACTGTCGTTACTCAATCTAAACTTTCCCGTGGTTTGGATATCATTTGTCATTATTTTTGCCTCATAAACCACAGTCTTATCATCATTAAATGTAAATTTGATGTTTGCCGACTTGGACATCGTTAATATTTCAGGGTCATTGCTGTCGGTAATGATATCAGCTTTATATTGACCCACTATGTTTTGGTAGTTGACCTTGGAATCAGTATCAGTATTGGATCCATTTTGTTTTGAATTTTCTGAATTACAGCTGCAAAACATAATGAATAAGAGCGGTATAAATAGGAATATTTTAAAACGCATAAATTTAAATTTGACTTTGGACAAAGATATAAAAGTTAAGATCATCCCCCACCAGCTAATCTTTAAATTTCCAGCCGGTACATCTCGTTCCGTATTACACCAACGAAAGACCTATTTTATGATTCTGACTTCATCTGATGAAGAAGATCAGCGTTGTGGTTGGGGTGAAGCAGGGCCTTTAGATGGACTGAGTATTGAGGACGATTCGTTTCACCAATGGATGTCGTCACAAACTGAGAAGCAAGCCTTAGCATCCGTAATCGATGAATTTCAAAAGTACCCATCTACTCGTTTTGCCTTGGAATCTGCACTATTGGATTGGGAAAATGGTGGTCGTCGAATTTGGTATGACGGAGAGTTCGCTCGCGGCAATCAGTCCATCGCTATCAATGGTCTGATATGGATGGGGACTAAACAAGAGATGTACGATCGAATTAAATCGAAATTGGAATTGGGGAATCGCTGTCTTAAGTTGAAGATAGGAGGAATTGATTTTGCGCAAGAATTGGATTTGTTGAAATACATTCGACAGTCTTTTTCTGTAGAGGATTTGGAATTGAGGTTGGATGCCAACGGATCATTTGCCCCAGATCAAGCAGAAGAAAGATTGAAACAGTTGTCTGTCTTTGGTATTCATTCCATTGAACAACCCATCAAAGCGGGACAGTCTGAGATCATGGCTCAATTGTGTTCAAAGAATATTATTCCTATTGCCCTCGATGAAGAATTGATCGGATGGAGAAGCAATAAAGAAAAAAAGGATTTGGTAGAAGCCATAAAACCCCAATATTTGATTTTTAAACCCAGCCTTATTGGAGGTATTGAAGAGACGGCTGCCTATATAGATTTATGCAATAAGAATAATATTGGATGGTGGATGACGTCGGCACTCGAGTCCAATGTCGGTTTAAATGTCCTGGCTCAATTGTCTGATCATTGGTCTGTAACCTTGCCACAGGGTTTGGGAACAGGACAATTGTTTACCAATAATATAGACTCTCCGTTACAGGAAAATGGAGGACAAATATTTTGTAATCCCGAAAGAACATGGGGGGAATTACCCGGATAGAAAATGCACAATGTATGAAGGATGCTGATAAAGGGATCATAATAAATGACTTGTATTGGAGTCGAGCTTCAATAAGAGATGGAGAATTGTCCAGATCGAAGTCCATTCAGGATACTGCATTGGTAGATTTTATAGAGATGTGGTTTGATGATGAGGATTCATTTTGGGGGCAGACTTCGGGCTCAACAGGGATTCCAAAGAAGATGAAGATAGCCAAGGCGGATTGCAGGGCAAGTGCGATGGCTACTTTAACCTATTTTTCATTAAAAGAAGGACAGACTGCATTATTGAGTATGCCAGCTCAATACATTGCTGGTCGAATGATGGTAGTACGTGCAATTGTCGGAGGGCTAAACCTATTGACCACCACTGTCAGTAGTTGTCCCATATTACCTAATAGAACATTGGATTTGACTGCTTTCACTCCCCATCAGTTTTCCAATATGATATCGACAGGACAATTTCCGATTCCTCATACGATGAGTGTTGTTCTACTCGGAGGTGCCCCGGTATCTCGAGAACTCATTGATCAAATCCCAAAATCTTCAGCCAATATTTATGAAACTTTTGGCATGACAGAGACTTATAGTCACGTTGCAATCAAAGCCATCTATCCCAGTAGTCAATCCTATTTTGAAGCAGTTCCTGGGGTGAATTTTACTGTAGTTGATCAGCGATTAAAGATTCATGCGCCACATATTAATCAGCCCGATTTGTTGACCAATGATAGGGTGGATTTGTTGTCGGACACAAGATTTGTTTGGATTGGGAGATTTGATTTTGTCATCAATAGTGGGGGGGTGAAATTGTCGCCAGAGGTATTGGAAGATAAACTAAATCCCTATATCGAAGAACCGTTCTATTTTTATGGTGCTCCTGATCAGACTCTGGGCCAGCGATTGGTATTAGTAATGGAGTCGAAAGAAAATTTTGATATGAAGAATCTTAAAAATATCCTTTATGAACATTTAAGTAAATTAGAACGACCTAAAGAAATTATATTTGTAAGTAGAATGATTTTTACAAAAAGTGGTAAATTGGATAGACGGCGGACTTTTTTGGAGAATCAATCGTCGATACAATAATTGAGTAAATAGTAATAATGACCAATACAGTGAGCAGGACAAAGGCAGTAGTCTTTTATTCTTTGCCTGGAGAAGAGGATTTTTTTGAAATTAGTGGACCCACTCAATGGGTGTTAAGCACAGATATAGGTCAGACTAGCGGATTTGTATTTGCCCCTTTTGACAGTGTTGATGGGGCTATGCTGAAAATTGTTGGGGAAAGCCAACCTTCTAATTTATCTTTTTCCACTGATGATTTACATTATACATCAGTTATTCCATTCGCAATGCAATGGGAAGAGTATCGCGATACCATTACATCTATTATTCAAAGTATTAAAAAGGGAGAGATTCAAAAATTGGTTTTTTCAATCTCTAAAATAAGTTCCAATAGTGGACAGGACTACGCCATAGTATTACAAAAACTTCGAGAGGCTTATCCACAAGCATTTGTTTATTTGTTTTCAGCTGAAGAGACAGGGACATGGGTAGGAGCTAGTCCGGAATTGTTGATGCAGAGATCAAAGGATGAAATATCGACGGTCGCACTCGCCGGAACATTAAAAGATGCGCCTTCAATAGAAGATTGGGGAGAAAAGGAATTGGAGGAACACCGATTCGTAGAAGCCTATATTGAAGAATGTCTCCAAGGCAAGGAATATCAAAAACTAGGACCGAAGCCGATTAATGCAGGACCTATTTTTCACTTGTCTTCTACCTATACGTTGAATGTCAATCGAGTTGAGATTTCACCTTTTAGCTTACATCCTGGTCCTGCTCTGAGTGGTACACCAGTTCCCAATGCTATAGAATGGATAAAACGTCTGGAAAAGCGGCCTAGAAGGTATTATTCTGGATTTTTAGGGCCGGTATTATCCGACACTGATTATCAATTGTATATAAATATACGGTGTATGGAGGTGTTGAAAAATGACATAGTATTGTATGCCGGCGGGGGGATAACAAAAGATTCCAACCCTGAACAAGAATGGCAGGAGTTGCAATTTAAATTCAGTACTTTGCAAACCAGAATGCAGATAAAACCATAGAAAAAATTCATGTTTTCAGATAAAGCAATCATAAGAAGACTGGTAAAAATTATTCAAGCCAAAGGAATATTTCAAATTGTAACCAGTCCTGGATCGAGAAATGCACCGATAATTCAGACTTTTTACGGAGTCGGGGATATGGAAATGTACTCAATTCCAGACGAGAGAGTGGCGGGTTTTTTTGCCTTGGGCTTGGCTATGAAGTCTAAGATGCCGGTTGTGCTACTGTGTACTTCTGGTTCTGCCGTAGTCAATTATGGGCCAGCGGTAGTAGAAGCTTATTATCAAAACATTCCATTGATTGTGATTTCCGCCGATAGGCCTGCCTATTATATTGATCAAGGTCACGGTCAAAGTATGAGACAGGATGGGGTTTTTAATAATTATATCCGCGGGAGTTTGACATTGACAGAATCCATGCAGAGCCAGCCTTGGTTTGTGGATTCCAAGATCAATGAAATCATTGAAAAAGCACATGGAGAAACCTTAGGTCCAGTTCATATTAATGTACCATTGGACGAACCATTGTATCAGTTTCAATCCGAAATGGAGGAGGAGGTTCGGTTAATCGAATATCCCAAGAGGTTGAAGGTTTTGGATAAAGCCGGCCTAAGTAGGTTGACAGAAATATGGAATCGTTCGAATAGGGTCATGATACTGGTCGGTCAAATGAGTCCTACTGATGAATTTAATCGATTACTATCCCAATTTTCAAAGGATAAAAATGTAGTTGTATTATGTGAGCACACTTCCAATCTATTTGATTACAATCAGTTTATTCATCAAATTGACAGAGCTATATATTCATTGTCCGATGAGCAATGGTTGGATTACCATCCCGATTTACTGATAACTTTTGGAAAGGAGATTGTTTCCAAAAAAATTAAGAAGATCTTGCTTCGCACTCGGGTGGAGGAGCATTGGCATTTTGGTTCTAAATTAGAGCAGAGAGATACTTTTGGGTCTTTGACTCAGATTATCGATGCGACGGTTCACACCTTGTGGGATTATAGCGATAAATTTGATCCAGTGGATAGCAGTTATTATGAGCGATGGCAAAAACGCAAGACTACTGTGGCTGTTCAGCACAATGAATTCGTTCAAAAGATAAATTGGTCAGATTTAAAGGTCTGGTCATATTTAATGAATGCCCTGCCCGATAATAGTCATATTCACTTGGGCAATAGTGCGTCGATTCGATATAGTTTGTTGTTTGACAGCAAGCCCAACCAGCTATTTTATTCGAACAGGGGAGTAAGTGGTATTGATGGGTGTACGAGTACTGCGGTTGGATTTAGTCAAGCGGCTGATTCAGAGCCTGTATTTCTAATCACCGGGGATATATCATTTATGTATGATAGCAATGCTTTTTGGCATACTCCGAGGCCGAAAAATTTAAAAATCGTTGTTGTTAATAATAATGGAGGAGGAATTTTTCGATTTATTCCAGGACCGCAAAAGACCGATGTATTGGATAAATTCTTGGAGACGAGTCACGAAAACAGTGTTCTCCCATTGGTGAAATCTTTTGGAATAAAAACATTTCAAGCAAGATCTAATGATGACTTGCAAGAGATTTTTCAAAATTTTGTACTTTGTCCTTCCTTAGCAGTATTGGAAATCAATACTCCTCGAAAGGAAAATGACAAAATACTGAAAGAATATTTTAATAATCTATCTAAAACATAGTAATGGCCACTAGAAATTGGACGACAATTGAAAAATTTGAGGATATCTTATTTGAAGAATACCAGCAAATCGCTAAGATTACCATTAACCGACCAGAAGTGTACAATGCTTTCAGACCTCAAACCGTGAATGAGATTATAAAGGCTATGGATATATGTAAGGAAAGAACGGACTTGCGTATTGTGGTATTGACGGGAATAGGTGATAAGGCGTTTTGTTCTGGAGGGGATCAAAATGTAAAAGGATTGGGTGGATATGTTGGAAAGGACGGTGTACCTCGATTAAATATATTGGACGTGCACAAGCAGATTAGGTCATTACCCAAGCCGGTAGTTGCCATGGTCAATGGTTATGCTATCGGAGGAGGTCATGTATTGCACGTAGTATGTGATTTGACCATAGCATCTGAGAATGCCATTTTTGGTCAAACTGGACCGAAGGTAGGGAGTTTTGATGCGGGATTTGGTTCTTCTTATTTAGCTAGACAGGTAGGTCAAAAGAAGGCTCGTGAGATATGGTTTTTGTGCAATCAATATTCGGCTGCAGAGGCAGAGGATATGGGTATGGTCAACAAGGTTGTTCCATTGGAAAAATTAGAAGATACGGTAGTTGAGTGGTGTGAAATAATGAAGATGAGAAGTCCTATGGCATTGCGTATGATAAAGCGCGGTCTCAATGCTGAACTGGACGGTCAGCGAGGATTGATGGAATTTGCTGGAGATGCGACTTTGATGTATTATTTAATGGACGAAGCTCAGGAGGGAAGACAGGCCTTTATGGAGAAGAGAGATCCCGATTTTGACAAATTTCCAAAGTTTCCATAATGAGTACTTTGAAGTCCTGGCTGCATGCGGCTAGACCGAGGACATTGGCACTTTCTTTGTCCTGTGTTTCTCTAGGGGGGATATTGGCCTATGCAGATCAATCCTTCGATTTTAGAGTTTTTTTGTTGACCATATTGACAACGGTTTTGCTACAGGTCTTGTCCAACTTCGCCAATGATTACGGAGATTATACTTCTGGTGTAGATTTACAAGGTAGGATTGGGCCGGAACGGGCTATGCAAAGTGGGCAGATTAATCAATCTCAGATGAAGATGGGCATAGGTATTACGGCAGTTCTTTCACTACTGAGCGGAATATATTTGTTGATGGCGAGCGGTTTAAGTCAGACGGCTTTTTATGTGCTTTTAGGAATCGGTTTTCTAGCTATAGTAGCAGCCATTACATATACCATGGGTAAAAATCCCTATGGATATCGGGGGTTAGGAGATTTGTTTGTTTTTATATTTTTCGGATTAGTCGGAGTATTGGGCACACATTATTTAATATACGATGGTTTTTTGTGGCGGAATATTTGGCCGGCTATAGCTATAGGCAGTCTTGCAGTTGGAGTTTTGAATTTGAACAACATGAGGGATTTGGAAGCCGATAAAAGGAGTGGCAAGAATACTCTGCCTGTACACCTTGGAATTTCCCGTGCCAAACAATATCATTACGCATTAATATTGATTTCATGGATGTGTTTGATTATATATTCATTTTTACATTTTGTAGGGGTATGGCAATTCTTGTTTGTCTTGATGGTGCCGGTATTTATTAAGCATATTAAGGCAGTTCAGGGGCGAATTGGTGGGGATTTGGATCCATTGTTGAAGCAATTGTCATTGTCTACTTTGGGTTTGGTCGTATTGTTTGGATTGGGATGGATAGTGAGTTATGGGATATAGGAGGTATGTTGGTGCTGAGATGAGTTAATAGGAAAGTAAATATATAGAGAGGGGAGGAGAATGAGGATGGAAGATGGTTGTGAGTGATGATTTACGGATTAGGTATTTTGATGATAAGCTAAAAATCAGTACCTTACGATAAGTAAATCAAAAGTCATGGAGGGTAAATTTAAAAGCCTCTCACTTGCAGACTTTCAAAAGCGATTTCCAGATGTGGAAAGTTGTAAGAAGTATTTGGCCGAAAAAAAGTGGGGCAAGGCATATAAATGTCGGCGATGTAATCATCATCATTATTGTAGCGGCGGAAAACCTTATATGAGGCAGTGTACGTCCTGTCGTTACAAAGAATCGGTAACCGCAAATACGTTATTTCACAAAGTTAAGTTTAGTTTAGTTCATGCATTTTTCATAGTCTATTTAGTATCGACGAATAAAAAAGGTATTTCATCTACTGAATTGAGTCGAAAACTTCAAATTCAACAAAAAACTTGTTGGTTATTTCGGTTGAAAGTTTTACAGGCTATGGAGAGCAAACAGACCGTGGGACTGGAGGGGAATTTAGAATTGTTGGATTTTACCTTGGGTAAGTTGAAAATTGAAAAGAAAGGGAAGGTGGAGTATGTCAAAAAGCGAGTATTCATTGCTATTGAAAAAAAAGGTAAAGGGGTGTCCCATATGTATGCTTACTATGGTAAGGATAAGAGTAGTCTTGAAATTAAGAAGTTTGTAAAAAATTATATTAGGAGTAAATCTAGGATTATTTGTCCTAATTGGTCGAGTTACAAGCCTTTACGTTTAGAATATGATGTCTTGTTTTCCAAAAAACATGGCAAAAAAAATCAAATGGGATTGTCAAAAAGAATGTTATCGAGCTTAAAGGCTTGGTTGCGGGGAATGCATGGTCATGCAGAATTACTTCAGTATTATTTAAATGAATACAGTTATCGATTCAATCGAAATAGGATGCGAGAGGAGATATTTGATCATTTATTAAACCGTATGGTTGAGCACAAACCAAGGACTTATAAGGATATTGTTAGCTATCACGGAAATCAGACGTTTAATTGGAACTAAAATAGCATTCAAGAAATCATAAAAATGGATTTATAATTGATATCACATACATTTCGTATTACAAATCTTTAAATAGGACTTTGTCTTGGTCCGACATATATCGTCCTTTCAGGACTTTTCAAAAGCGAGGTGTGATGAGATAATATAAAATCCAGAGATTGATACTGTTTACGGTTCGAGGCTGATAGTGTCACAATTTGTTTGATCATTCATCGAGGCTAGATTAGCTATTGATAAAAGCTTAAATTATGGTTGTTTTAAACGAAGTAAAATGTCAAACAAAATCAAAATATGATCGTCAATTATATATTCATTGGGTATTATCACCTATCTCCCTAATCCGTAATTTTTACCCAAGTTCCTCAGTGTATCAGAAAACCACCTCACCTTATATATTCAGCCTGCCCAGATGATTTCATCTGGGCTGCTATAATCGTATTCCTACATCAACATGCCGCTATAAAAAATCTTTATATCGGAGACTATTACCATCCCCCTCCAGCACCGCCTCCACCGAAGCCACCTCCACCGAAGCCGCCAAATCCACCACCGCCTCCGCCGAAGCCGCCTCCACCAAATCCGCCACCGCCGCCGAAACCGCCGTTGCCGATAATGATAGGTCCACTCCAACCTCTGCGATTGATATTGCCGCCTCTGTTATTGCCATTGCCCGATGAACTCAGAATGATTAGGATAATAAAAACAATGAAAATAATGGCTCCTATAGGCAGTCCCTTTTCTTCGCTTTTCAAAGCATCGGCATCAAATTCGCCGGATAACACCTGTATGATAAAATCAGTGCCCGATTGCAAACCGCTATAATAATCACCATTTCTGAAATGGGGAATCATCTTTTGATCGATGATTCGTTTTGCCAATACATCTGGAATACTGCCTTCTAGCCCCCAACCGGTGGCGATGAAGACCTTGCGCATTTGATCTGATATAACGATGACCAAACCATTGTCTTGGTCATTGCTTCCCACACCCCATTGATCACCGATTTCAATGGCAAATTCCGATATGTCATATCCTCCCAAATCACCACTGGTTACCACAACGATTTGCGTCGACGTGGTATCAGCATATTGCCGCAATTTATTTTCCAACTGCTGAACCTGTCCTGTATTTAGTATCGACTCAAAATCATTGACCAGTCTAGGGGGATTCGGCGGACTGGGAATCTGCGCAAAAGTAGGAGTCGATAGTCCAATAAACCAGAGTATCATAGCCAAGGAAAATACCTTCCCCAAAATTATACCCCATCCATGGTTACTTCTCGTCCTCCTCGAAATATATATCATCACTTAATTCATTTATATCGTCTTTTTGCCAAGGAAAATACTCTGCCAGACGATCACCAGCAAGAATAATGGCTTTAGTTAGACCAAGTACATATTGATCTTCCTTAAAGTGGGTTTGCATTATCTTTAATTCCTTCTCCCAAAATTCATCACCAACTATGGAATGTATTCCACTATCTCCAATAATGGCACATTGATGATCGTGAAAAGCGATATAGAATAAAATACCGTTCTTGAGCTCGGTCTGGTCCATTTTTAATTTTCGAAATGCTTTCAGAGCCCGGTCTAATACCGGTTGTCCCTTGGTCGACTTTTCAAAATAAACCCTAATCTCACCCGAGGTGTTTTTCTCCGCTTTTCGAATGGCGTCTACAATGTCCTTCTTCTCTTCTTTATTAAAGTAGCTGCTAAGTAAAGGATTCTTCATTAAAACTTGATTTCAGGTGCCTTTTCTGATCCCGCATCGGCTTCAAAATATGCTTTGTCATCGAAACCAAATATGCTGGCCGTTAGATTGGTAGGAAACTTTTTAATGTATGTGTTGTAAGCCCTTACTTCTGTGTTGAAATCATTACGCGCTTTGTTGATCCTATTTTCAGTCCCCTCTATTTGAGTCTGGAAATCATTGAATGCTTGGGTGGTTTTGAGATCTGGATATCTCTCCACGGTAACCATCAATCGACTAAAGGCACTGCTCAATTGTGTTTGTGCATTTTGAAATTCTGCCAATTTTTCAGCACTTAAATTGCTGGCATCCACTTGAACACTACTGGCTTTACTACGAGCTTCAATCACCTGGGTCAAAGTCTCTTGCTCAAAATCTTTTGATCCCTTGATAGTGCTTACTACGCTACTGTATAGATCGGTACGTCTTTGGTACTGAGTCTCAACAGTCGACCAGGCGGCTTCAACACCTTCATTCATCGTTACCATCTTATTGTAACTACCAGAAAAGGTTTGATACATGATAAGACCTAATACAACAACAATTCCAATGAGGATTAAACTTGATTTTTTCATTTATGTTTTATTAATTATTCATCAATACAAATACGAAAATAGGTGTAAAAGTTTCATTAACATCAATAGATATAGATTATTTACTATAAGTGCCTTGTTTTTATCGATGAATTAATTCGGTTAGTAGATTAAGATTCTTAAATTATATTGTAATTCTTCTCCAATTTGCTGGAAAATCTCAGAATTATCATTGGTCAATTATGTCAGTATAGGAAAGCTAATATCGAATATAAGTGTAAATTAGTTCTATGTTTGGAAATATCACCTCCAAATAGTTGAAAAAAGGAGTTAATTAGCAACATCGAAAAACATAAAATGAAAATTGCATTATTTGTGCCTTGTTATGTAGATCAATTTTATCCAGGTGTAGCCAAAGCCAGTTTGGCTATATTGGAAAATCTGGGCTATGAAGTTGATTTCCCACTCAATCAGACTTGCTGTGGTCAACCCATGGTCAATTCTGGTTTTGTAAAAGAAGGCGAAAAGGTTACCGATCACTTTAGATCGGTTTTTCAAGACTACGATGTCGTAGTAGGTCCCAGCGGTAGCTGTGTTCACCATTTAATCCATCATGCAGGTATCGGAAAGACAGAAAATGATCCAAAAGTATATGAGCTTTTTTCGTTTTTATCGGAACAAGACGTGATGCCTACCATGACCAAACCATTTCCCCATAAAGTGGGTTTTCATTTTTCATGTCACGCTTTAAGGGGATTGAGATTGGGGAAATCGAGCGAACTCGTAGGCGAAGGTTTTTCAGTTATCCAACCCTTCATAGATGCCATCCCCCAAGCAGAATGGGTGCCATTGGATCAAGTGGATGAATGTTGTGGTTTCGGAGGTACCTTTTCAGTATTCGAAGATGCAGTTTCAGTCAATATGGGACAGCGTCGGTTGGCCGATCACCAAAGTCATGGTGCGGAATATTTGGTCTCTATAGATAGCTCTTGTCTAATGCATTTGGAAGGGGTTTCTAGGAAACAAAAAGATGGATTGAAATTTTTACATTTAGCGGAATTAATAGCAATGGTAATTTGATGAAGAGAATAAAACACGCAAAAGCAGCCGATCAATATATTCATAAGTCAGCCCATCCCAAAGCCCAACATGTGGCCGCCATCCATTTGAGGAATAAGCGAGATAGAGCCGTCACCGTCATTGATGAATGGGAAGAGCTTAGAGAGACAGCCTCGAAAATCAAGTTGCATACCCTGTCCAATCTTCATGGATATCTGGAAGAATTCGAAGCCAATGCAAAAGCCAATGGGGTAATTATTCACTGGGCTCAGACCGGTGATGACCTCAATAAAATAGTCTATGAACTCTTAGATGAACGCAATGTACCCTACCTCGTCAAAAGTAAATCGATGTTGACTGAGGAATGTCATATGAATCAATATCTGGAGGAACGCGGAATTGATGTTTACGACACGGATTTGGGAGAACGAATCGTACAGTTGGCCAAAGAGCCACCAAGTCATATTGTGGTTCCTGCCATGCATAAGACCAAAGAAGAGATATCGGATTTGTTTCACAAAACCATGAATACGGAAAAAGACAATGTAGATGCTAAATACCTGACTTTGGCAGCGAGGAAGGATCTTAGAACGAAGTTCATGAATGCTGAAGCTGCCTTAACCGGGGTCAATTTTGGTGTGGCAGAAACGGGTACGGTTACCATAGTCACCAACGAAGGCAATGCAGATTTGGGAGTCAATAAAGCCAAGCTTCAGATTCATTGTATGGGCATTGAAAAGTTAATTCCCAAATTGAATGATCTTTCTGTTTTTTTGAGATTGTTGGGGCGCAGTGCTACTGGTCAACCCATTACTACTTATTCGAGTCATTATCACAAACCCAAGCCAGAGGGGGAAATGCATATTGTCATTGTTGACAATGGGCGCTCCGATCATTTGGGAATGGAAGATTTTTGGACGGCATTAAAATGTATTCGTTGTGGCGCTTGTATGAATACCTGTCCTGTGTATCGTTCTGGAGGAGGACATAGCTATGGTTACACCGTTCCTGGACCCATAGGGAGTATTATCACTCCAGCCCGAGACATAACTCAATATGACGACCTGCCCTTTGCTTCATCTTTGTGTGGATCATGTTCTGATGTTTGTCCCGTAAAAATAGACATTCATGGCCAACTGCTTAAATGGAGGGAGGTTATTGTGGAAAGTGGTCAAGTTGCTAAGTCCAAATCCTTGCCTATGAAAATAGGAAGTACTGTTTTGTCAAAAGGTCAATGGTATCGTTTGTCAGGGTGGGGGGCACGTAAGTTTTTAAACTATTTTCCCAAACTCGCTAATGCCATGGTCCCTAAATGGACTAAAGGTAGAGAACTACCTAACCCTCCAAAAGAGAGTTTTAGAGAATGGTATATTAAAAATAAAAAGAATGGATAATAGAACAGCAATTTTAAATAAGGTTAAGAAAAACCAACCCATTTCTAGTCCTCATCCTGGTATTCCATCATTTGACCTTCCTGAAGATCTAATAGAAAGATTTGGGGTAGCCTTGTCCAATATAGGTGGTGAATTAAAATTGTTTCCCAATTACGATTCGGTGATCGAAGAAGTAGGTCAATGCCTAGAGGATAACAACAATCGATCTTATTTGTCAAATACTAATCTCCAGACATCTGAAGTAGAACCACATACTACCATTGTTCGAGGAGAAATTGCGGTAGCAGAAAATGCAGCGGTTTATGTCAACACCGATTTGTTGCCCGATAGAGCTATTCCATTTTTGGGATTTAGGTTGATAGTGGTGCTTCCCCAGTCAAACTTATGCTACAATATGCATCAAGCCTATGCTCAGTTAGATATTGCTAATCATGGATTTGGTGTATTTATCGCTGGACCGTCTGCAACGGCTGATATAGCTCAGGTTTTGGTTCGAGGTGCTCATGGACCTTCCAAAATGGAAGTATGGATGTATAAATAACAATAAATATGATAAAGTCTATCTTCGTTTTGATGTGGATGACTGCGATCCTTGTATTTGCTAATCAAGCAAATGGTCAATCCAAACCCCAATTGATAGTGTTGACCGACATTGGAGGAGATACCGATGATGAACAATCCATGGTGAGACTTCTGTTGTATTCCGATGTAATAGACATCAAAGGATTTTGCATTACCAGTCGTTTGGGACACGGTCACGATGTTAAACCAGAAATTTTAAATAAGCAATTGCAGGCCTATGGCCGTGATTATTCAATGTTGCTAAAGCATTCTATAGATTATCCACATCCAGAACATTTGTTGTCCCTTGTCAGAAATGGGCTAGGCAATCCACAGCCGTTAGGGCAAGGATTCGATACTCCAGCTTCCAATCATATTATCGAAGTGGTAGACAATACAGATGACATCATCCATGTTGCAATATGGGGAGGTCAACGAGAATTGGCTCAAGCACTGTGGAAGGTAAAAGAAAATAGAAGTGAAAGTGAATTAAATAATTTTTGTGATAAAATTCAAGTTCATGCTATTGGGGATCAAG
This sequence comes from Membranihabitans marinus, assembly GCF_021729155.1. Taxonomy (GTDB): domain Bacteria; phylum Bacteroidota; class Bacteroidia; order Chitinophagales; family Saprospiraceae; genus Membranihabitans; species Membranihabitans marinus. The sequence goes on from NZ_JAJQYA010000005.1 coordinate 100,194, forward strand.
ATGGTCATAGAGAATACATATTAAAGAACTTTCCCAAAATTCATTTTGTCGCCGATGGATTTGCTTATATGGGCCCTTATGGTGTTCGTGAATTAGCTTCATTTAGAGGGATGTATATGACGGGCGATCAATCCATGCAAGACAATGAATGGGTGAAAAAGTATATTCATGGTCATGGTGCGCTCAGTGAGACTTATCCTGTGAATGGACATGGTACTATTGGGATGAAAGAAGGAGATAGTCCTGCATTTTTGGGCTTGATCCCCAATGGGTTAAATGTTGATATTCGTCCTGATTGGGGGGGCTGGGGTGGCCGATACCGTTCGATTAGACCGAATTTATATATCGATGCCCCTGATTTCGTGGATGGTGTAGCTAATGAAAGACATTCGGTTTCCCAATGGAGATTAGATTTTCAAAATGACTTCTTAGTTCGCTTACAACGCTGTATTAAATTGCCCAATGAAGTGAATCGCCATCCTATTGCCTCATTTAACGATGACAATGGTGGCCAGATATATCGTCGAAAGGTGGCCGCTGGATCAAAGTTGGTGTTGAAAGTTCACCCAGAATTAAAGGAAAAAGAGCCTGATGGTCAGGATTTATTCTTCGACTGGAAGGTATACAGTGAGATTAATGGCCACCTTAACATCCGTTATAAGATAGCCAAGAATGATAAATCAATAAAGATTTGGATTCCCGAGCAAGGCAGTGACATCCACGTTGTTTTGCGGGTAAGGGACTCAGGGAGTCCTTCATTGACCAGTTATCGGCGGGCTATTTTGGAAATAGTTGAATAGTCATGGATATATGATGACTCTTTCTTTCGAATATCGAATAGGTTTACATGCTTACAAATGATTTGTTTTAGTTATGGTCCATCGAAATCTAACCGACTAATTTATTTTCATTTGGTAAAAGTGGGAGGCTAATGGGCTTGCAACCAATTTTCACCGATACCAGCTTCTACCAAAATAGGCACATTGAGATCGGGGATAGCCGACTTCATTTTTTCAATAACCATAGCCTGTAAAGTTTCCAATTCTGGTTTGTATACATCAAATACCAATTCATCATGCACCTGAAGGACCAATTTGGATTTTAAATTTAATCGTCCCATTTCAGCATGAATATTTATCATAGCTATTTTGATCATATCGGCTGCCGTCCCTTGAATCGGAGTGTTGATGGCTACCCGCTCAGCTCCACTTTTGGCCATGCCATTCTTTGAATTAATATCTCTCAGTGTTCTTTTACGTCCTAATAAGGTTTCCACATAACCGTGTTCTCTAGCGAATTCAACCGTTTTGTCCATATAGGTTTTTAGCCCTTGATATTGATTGAAATAGGCATTGATCAGTGAGGTGGCTTCGGTTCTTTTAATGCCTAGTTGTCTAGATAAATTCGTGGCTCCGGCTCCATAAATAATACTAAAATTGACGGTTTTGGCATTTCTTCTTTGGGTTGCTGTAACTTCTTCATAGGGCACTTCATATACCTTGGCAGCAGTTGCTCTGTGAATATCCAAATTGTTTTGGAAGGCTTCCAACATGGCTTCATCATTGCTCATATGGGCAATCAGTCTCAATTCGATTTGAGAATAATCCGCAGCAAGCAATACGTAGTCCTTATTTTGAGGAATAAAGGCTTGACGGACTTTTCTGCCCGCTTCAGTCTTAATGGGGATATTCTGTAGATTGGGATTGTTTGAACTCAGCCTACCCGTGGCCGCTAGGGCTTGGTTGAAGCTACTGTGGATACGTCCAGTTTGTTTGTTGATTAATTTGGGTAATGCATCTACATATGTGGATTTTAGTTTGGCCAATCCTCTGTATTCTAGTATTTTATTGACGATGTCGTGTTCTACGGCCAGTTCAGATAATTTGTCTTCATCTGTAGAATATTGACCTGTTTTGGTTTTTTTCCAACGGTAGGGAATGGAAAGTTTGTCGAATAGAATTTCTCCTACTTGCTTGGGACTGCCGATATTAAACTGGGCTTCAGCCGCTTTGTATATGGCTTCTTCGGTTTGTAAAATTTCAATATTTAATTTTTTTGAATACTCGTTTAAAAAAGGACCGTCCAACCTGATTCCATTGTATTCCATTTGGGCTAAAACTTGGATGAGGGGTTGCTCAATATCCATGTATAGTTTTAACATTCCTGATTCTTCGAGTTCGGGACGAATTTTTTCCTCTAATTGAAAGGTTATATCGGCATCTTCAGCGGCATAATCGGTGAGTTTATTGATGTCGACGTCTCTTAGTTTAAGCTGTTTTCTACCTTTTTTTTCTGTTAATTCATCATAGGAAATAGTATCATAGGCCAAATAGGTTTGGGCTAAAAAATCCATGTTGTGTCTCAGTTCAGGATGGACAAGATAGTGCATGACCATGGTATCTAGCAGCACGCCTTCTACTTCGATTCCGTATTTTTTGAGAATGAGGAGGTCGTATTTTATGTTTTGGCCAATCTTGGAAATGGCTTTGTTTTCAAACATGGGTTTAAATGCGGCGAGGAATGCTTGGCAGGCTTTGAATCCTACAGGTGCAGAGACATAATAGGCCTTATTTGATTCCACACAAAAACTCAAGCCAACCATTTCGGCCTCCATGGCATTCACTGATGTGGTTTCAGTATCAAAACACACAATGGTCGCTTTATTTAAAACTTCCAATAATGATGAAATCTCATCTGCTGATACGAGGTCGTATTGATGTTCGGTATTACTGATGTCATTGGGAGCCATGGTGTGCATGATGGGCGATGCAGATACCTTTGGTGCTGTAGTTTCGTTGAACAGAGCTTGTTGTACACCGGCCGGTTGTTCTCCGAGAACGGAATTGGCCAAGGTTCTAAACTCGAGTTCGGCGAATAACTTAGACAATTTAGATTTGTTGGCGTTTTGTATTTTAGTCGCTTCAGCGTTAAATTCAATTGGGGCGTTGATGTCTATAACGGCCAATTTTTTGGAAAGCAGTCCTTGCTCGGCAAAATTTTCTAGATTTTGCTTCAATTTTCCTTTTAATTGATCGGTACTTTGGAGTAGATTTTCAACGGTATCGTATTCTTTGAGTAGTTTTGCTGCGGTCTTAGGCCCCACACCTGGTATTCCTGGAATGTTGTCCACGCTATCTCCTTGCAGACCTATCATATCAATGACTTGGTCTACTCGATTGATGTCCCATTTGTCGAGGACTTCTTGAATACCCATTATTTCCACGCCATTGCCTTGTCTTGAGGGTTTGAAAATTTTAATGTTTTCACTGACCAACTGACCAAAATCTTTATCTGGAGTAACCATATATACTTGAAAGCCCTCTTTCTCCGCTTGTTTAGAGATGGTTCCTATGACGTCATCTGCTTCATAGTTGTCAAGGGAAAGGATGGGAATATTGAAAGCATCTACTATATCCTTGATATAGGGGAAGGCAATTCTTATATCTTCTGGTGTGGCATCTCGATTGGCTTTGTATTCAGGGTAAAGTTCGTTTCGAAAGGTGACATTACTCACATCAAAGGAAACCGCCAGATGGGTGGGTTGTCTGTGTACGATGATATCCCATAGTGATCGAACAAAACCGGTAATGGCCGAAGTATTCAGACCTTTGGAATTGATGAGGGGGCGATTAATAAAGGCGTAATGGGCTCTAAAAACCAATGCATGTCCATCTAAAATATATAAAACTTTGTCTCCTGAATTTTTCATGATATTATATCTTAATATGTGTTGTCCACAGTGAATTTTGGTAAATCTATTTTTTATACGAATTACATTTATAATTAACGGTAATCTTTCGATTTATTGTAGAGTCGCAATGCATTGCGGCTTAAATATTGTGGATTAAGACGTAATGCTATACCAGTAGTAGTATCTTAACAAGGAATTCCAGGGCAATCACGCCTCGGCACAGTGGCCTACCCACCCGAAACACTGAGGTTTCGGTTCCCTCACCATTGATCCATTAAGGATCAATGATGCTGCGCATTTTGTTCGGTCATCTTCGTCAAAGGTCGATTTACGACCTTTGATTGCTCAAAGAGCAATTTTGTTCAGTCGTAGCCTCGTCTAACTTCAAATATTTTCAAAATCTTACCCGTCATTATAAAATGTATTTCGTATTACCGAATTATCAATATACTAATGTAAATGAAAAAAGGGATGGAAAGTATAGATTTCCATCCCTTTTTTTGGAATAAGATTTGAAAAATAGATTTTGAATCTTAGAAGGTATAAATATATTTTAGCAGAATTTGTTGAGTAAAACTCACTCTTTGACCGATTACAGGATTCCCTTCGTCATCTCTTTCAATACCTCCTACAGCATTCTTGTCAGAAAATTGTACATTGACATCGTCATCGTAGAATACGTTGGCCAATACGCTGAGTTGTAGTCCTTTGTAGATGTTGAAGGACAATTCATTTACCCAGTCTACATCAATGTTTTGAGGATTGTTAAGGTAGTTGGAGAACAGGGCCAGAGTCGAGGAATAAGATATTCGTTTGGGGATTAGGCTACCGGAATAACCCACTTTTAGCAATCCCCCCATTTGATTGTCGGCATTTTGGAAATCTGTGGCACTGGTCCAAGGGTTACCATGGATACCTAGGGCTGCGATTTCGTCATCGGCTACGATTACTCCTTTGTAAGTGATGGGAGATAGGTAGATAGACCAACTCTTATTGGGTTTGTAATCGATACCTACCCCTAAGGTTATTGTGGCTGGAGAAAATAATTTTGCACTGAGTCTGGTTTCTAAGATGTCTATGTTTTTAACGTAATTACCCCCATCGACAGAACTAATGTGGGTAGGCGTTAATTGAGATAAAAACCCGAAGTCGATGGCGTAGTTAAATTTAGATTTTTCTGACACAGAAAAGCCCAATTTCGAATTTAATCTCAATTCATCGATACTTTTTTGGAATGGTATTTTTTCATCTGAATTGGCTCTAATCAGTCCGGTACCCAGTTTTTGCATGGCCATATTAAAGGAAATATTGTTGGACCATGTCAATCTTTTGTCGGTAAGGTTGGCGAAGTAGGTCAACGCTCCACCTAGACCAAATCTGTTTTCTCCAGAACCCAATTTGGGGTTGACAAAAGCCAGCTGTCCAATGTCGAGGCCGATACCCCCACCAATAAGCCAGCCCATAGTATCGTTTTTCGTATTTACGGCATTTTGTAATTCGGCCATTCTTTTACCATTGTCCATTTGAGCGTTCGAAATCTGACTCAATCCGACAAAGAATAATAAAGCAAAACTAATTCTTAAGATCATTTGTATAATTTATTGATTTTATAACGACGATTTCTTCTCTTGAAAGTTTATTCATAGGAATAATTACAGATTCACTTTGATCTATTTCGAGAGTTATTCGAGATCGATCGAGATCTATAACAGTTCCCTGATATTCTTTCCAACGAATGACGTCGCCGATTTGAAAAAGTTCACGATTATAATAACTATTAAGAATATTCGCAAATATATCTTTAGAGGCCAATCCATAACCAATGGCAAATGCCAAAATTAGACCACCGATAAGGAGGCTAATGTTTTGTGAAAGCGATTGAGTCTCAATACCTGCTTGTTCTAGAGCTGTCAACAAAATATTGATGATCAAAAAGTAAAATACAAATCCACTAATTAATTTTGAAGACGGTATGCCCAATGACTCACAGGTGGATTGAACAATTTTTCGGAGGGCATCACTGACAAAAATACCGAACAAGATAATAAACAATGCAGTCAGCAACTGAGGGATTAGATTGATTACATCTCGAATAATCTGGGTAATCGTGGGCATGTTGATTAAGTCGGCCGCAGCAATGATTACAAAAAGCATACAGAGATAGTAAAACAACTTGCTCAACAGGATACTGGGGACTACTTTGATATTGGTGGAAGAAAACAACTCAATGTTATTGAGTTTTTCCGCTTGTCGGTCAATACCCGATTTAGAGATGGCTTTGGCAACTAATTTAGAAAACATTTTTGCAAATAAATAGCCGAAGAGGAGGATGAGGATTACGGCAGCCAGACTAGGCAAAATCGCGGCAATAGATCTTAAGGACTCCCCGAATATGTCGAATATTTGAGTTTGCCCTAAGCCAAAGTTAGTTTCTTTCATGGGTAGAGTATTTATTATTTTTTATCGTTTGTTTTTTTGTCTAGTGGTTTTTCTCCGACAAGGAAGGTAGTGATGGTTTGTAAGGTTTTAGGTAATAGTAAATCGATAGTTTCGGCCATAAATTTCATGAGACTAATTTCTGATGAAATTTTTCTTTTTAGATCATTAGACAGTGGTCTATGATTTTCTAGGGTTTTCTTTTCGAGTAATTTGAAATTATTCATCACTTATGAAATTTACTTTTTCATAATCTTTGGCCATATTCCGCACACGCTCTTTACTTCTTTTGATTCTCATTTTAATTGCACTCTCACTGGCATTGTAATATTCAGCGATCTCTTTCACAGACATTTCATCTTGATATTTCATTAGTAAAATTATTTTGTCATTTTGACTAATTTTATCGAGAAGTACTTCCAGTTTTTCAATCTCCAATTCCAAAATTTCAGCGTCTGAAATTTCTACGTCGTCACTACCATTGCTAGAGTCTAGCATAAAATCCTCAATTTCAACCGTCCTCATTTTGTCTTTTTTTCGAATTTGGTCAATACAATAGTTGTATGTTATTGAATATACCCAAGTCGAAAATCGAGATTTGTTGGAGAAGTTGGATATCTTAAGGAGTAATTTAATAAATATATCATGAGTTGCATTCTCAGCAAGGTCTTCATTTTTTAGCAAGAATAAGCATTTAGCATATATCTTGTTAGAGTATCTGTTGTAGATATCATTAAAGTAGATTTGCTGCTTAGTTTTAATATAGGCAGCAACTAGTTCTTCATCACTATGTTGTTTTATACTTTCCAGGGCTGTTCAGTTTCTTACGGCGAACTCAATAAATTAATATTCAAGATCACCAGCAAAAATACTATAATTTAGACGTAAAAAAAATCTAAAAGTTACCCTTTGAATAAAACTTTATATGGTGAATCCGATAAAACGATTCCACAGTAAAGATAAAAAGATACCTTAATGCTCTTGATTACGCTAGTTTAATCGAAGTCTTTTTACTTCAATTTGTTTTATTAAGTAAGTTAAGTCCATTGAATCCCATTGCATGGTTATTTTCTGCAAAAATCTCCTTTAGTCTAGCCGTTATTTTATTAGAATATCGGTATTGTGAGCTAAAATTGATGGAAAAGTTTCCAATTTATTAACTGTAGTCAAATTTAAGATTTATTCTTTGATCTTTGACAATTTGTGCTTACTTATTGGGATATCCTATTTATTTAATCATTTCGAATAGCGAGTATGTAATTTCTCACCGCGGAAAATGACACAACCTTATCTTTGAAATAGGCCACGGCCTGTTGGGTTTCTTCGTTACTGCTCTTAATATGGTTAAGAATGTTTAATAGATGCATCTTCATATGGCCTTGTTGAATGCCGGTAGTAATCAGAGATTTTACAGCGGCAAAATTTTGGGCAAGTCCTGCACTGGCAATGATTTGCATGAGGTTCTCCGCACTGGGTTGTCCCAATATTTGCAAGGAAATATGAGCCAAAGGATGGATGTTGGTCAATCCTCCTACCGTGCCCACTGCAATGGGAATGTCCATCCAGAAATAGAAATGTCCATCCTCAATCCTACAATGGCTGAGACTTTGGTATTTTCCCTCTTTGGCAGCATAGGCATGAGCCGAGGCCTCTATAGCTCGGAAATCGTTTCCCGTGGCCATCACTACGGCGTCGATGCCATTCATGATACCTTTATTATGTGTGGTCGCTCTATAGGTATCTATTTCGGCAATTTTAATAGCTCTGGAGAATTTTTCACAAAATTCTTTCCCCGATAAGTGTTTCGACTGCAGCTCGTCAATCGGACAGGATACTTCTGCTCGAACCAAGCAATCTGGCGTGTAGTTGGACAGTATTGACATGACGATTTCAGGAGAAGAAGTCGATTGCGGAAGTAAGTCCAAAAAAATATCCTTTAGATTTTGAGCATAATTTTCCAAAATACTGTTGATGAAATTAGCTCCCATTGAATTACAGGTATTGAAATGTATTAAAAATTGGTAATACCCCGGTTCTTCAGGGAAGCGTTTTAATTCCAAATCAAGAATACCACCTCCTCTTTTCTCCATATTCTCAGTCAGGGATTTCGACAGAGTTTTTAATTTTTCTAAAAAGATTGATTTTAAAGAAAAGAGAGTCTCATAATCCCCATTCCAATAAAAATGGATCTGTCCTAGCTTGACACTATCGATTACCTTGCACTGAAACCCACCCCTGTTCATCCAAAATTTGGCCGCACCTGCAGCCGCCGCTATGACTGAACTTTCTTCGGTAACCATGGGAATGGCATAGGCCTTGTCATTGATGACAAAATTGGGAGCTATGCCATAGGGCAGTGTGTAGTTGGCCACAGGATTTTCGGCAATCCGATCGTATATTATCTGATCATTGGCATCGGCCAATGTGTATTTCTTCAATATTTCTATCGATTCAGGATATTCTGACAAGAAGTGGTTTTCTAACCATTTCAGTTTTTTCTCTTTACTCATTTTAGAGAATCCTTGAACCGTATGTGGAATAGCTTGTGTCAAGTCTAAGTTATTTTTTTAAAGTTAGATAACTTTTACATAATGTCCAACCTTGGTGTTGGAGATGTAAAAAACGATCCAGTTCTTCAAAAGAATCCAATGCATAGGTCAACATCGTTGATGCTTGACCGATTAGGGCTGGAAGAATGGATTTTTCATGTAAATAATACCCATCCAAAAAATGTTTGATCCCACCGGAAATGATGATTTTATCGAAGGCGATGTCATTTGAATCTTGATCGGCAATACTGTTGACCATATCTACCATTTCCTCTGCACTATGCCCTATTTGTGCTACGGGGCCAAAGATTTTAGCCCGCAATTCGTCAGCTCTTAAAAGTTCTAATAAGGTAAAATTTGTGCCTCCATTGGCTCCAAAATCAATGGCTTCCAATGGAAGTTTACACAGTTTTTGGATGCTTTGTAAACCAAAACCCTGACCTACTTCCTTAACAATAATGGGATATGGATACAGACCTAGTGCTGCTTCAATGGTCTCTATCGGTGGATGTTTTATAAAGTCTCCCTCCGGTTGCATCCATTCTTGCAATGGGTTGACATGGACTATTAATCCGTCTACGTCCAGCTTGTCCAATAAATTCAGCCAATCAGATAAAATGGGTTCCTCGAGGGCATTTTCTAATTGGGCTATACCGATATTGGCAAACAAAGGGAGGTCATTACCTATGATGGGGCGGAGATTGAAATCTTCAAAATATTCCGGACTATCCAGTAATATTCGACAACTGCCCAATCCCATTCCCATACCGTATTGGGCGCAGGCTTTTGCGAGGTTTCGATTAATATATCCAGCTTTTTGAGTGCCCCCTGTCATACTGGATACCCAGAATGGGGAGCGAACTTTTTTACCTCCTACATTGAGTTGAAAATCTATGTCGCCAGGATGTGCCGCTAACAGAGGTTCATAATAAAATCTGTTGTCCAATTGGTTAATGCCCAATTGAGATTCGAAGGCTAAGGCGATATGGTCTTTTTTTCTGTCTTCCAATGCAGTACTTAAATAATATTAGGTAAAAAAAGATAAAAGTACTGTAATTTCAAATTTATATTGGAAAAACTTAATTTTAATACCTCGCAGCGAAGTCCTATCTTCTTGAGCCAATGGATGTAAAATGAAGAAATTAAGACCTCTGTCAATATGTAGTTGTCAATCAAGAGTATAGATAGTAGTAAATAGAGGATGTATACGGTGTCAATAGGCCAAAACTACCACTTTGTATTGACATGTAAATATCAGGTATCCTAGCAAGTAGTGCGAAAATTATACTGTATTTCAATTTGTTATGTAGATTGACGTAGAAAATATTTTTCAAATAATTTGAAATTGTCAAAATAAAAAAATACATTTGCAGCGCAAAAACAAAGGCATATTACCTTTTATCAAAAGTATAAAAATGAGTAAAGTAAGTTACAAAACACAATATCCAACCAACGAAAACATTCAGAGAGAATGGTTTGTAGTGGATGCAGAAGGCGAAACCGTGGGTCGGTTGGCCACTAAGATAGCGACAGTATTGCGCGGTAAGCACAAACCGACATATTCTCCGCACATGGATGCTGGGGACTTTGTAATTGTACTGAACGCCGATAAAGTTAAATTCACAGGGAGCAAATGGGCTCAAAAAGAATATATTACTTATTCGGGCTACACCGGAGGTCAAAAAAGAAGACCAGCTCAAGAAATGTTGGCTAAATTTCCAGATCGTATCATTGAGAGTGCTGTGAAAGGGATGCTTCCTAAAACTAAATTGGGAAGAAAAATGTACAAAAAATTATTTGTTTATGCTGGTACTGAGCACGCTCATTCAGCACAAAAACCTCAAGCGTTTAAATTTTAATCTATGGAAATCATAAATGCAGTTGGCAGAAGAAAAGCATCAGTTGCTCGAATCTTTATGAAAAAAGGAAGTGGCAAATTGGTTATTAACGGAAAATCATTGGAAGTATATTTTCCGCAAAAACATGTTCAGAATAAGGTGTTGGAACCACTCCAAACCGTAGAATTAGGTCCAGAGCTTGATTTTAAAATCAATGTTGATGGTGGTGGATTTAAAGGCCAAGCTGAAGCAGTAAGATTGGGTATTTCAAGAGCTTTAGTGAAGTTGAATGAAGACTTTAAGAAGCCGTTGAAAGACAAGAAATATCTTACTAGAGATTCTCGTGTTGTTGAACGTAAGAAATACGGTAAACCAAAAGCGAGAAAGAGCTTCCAGTTTAGTAAGCGTTAATTTATTCCATTTTTTATTGAGAAAATTTCGAGCAAAATGATAAATGCACCAAAATATAATGAGTTATTAAATGCCGGAGTCCACTTCGGTCACTTGAAACGCAAGTGGAACCCTAAAATGAAACCATATATCTTTACTGAACATAAAGGTATTCATATAATAGACTTACATCGGACAGCTGAAAGATTGGAAGACGCTGGTTTGGCCATGAAATTGTTGGCGAAATCAGGTCGGAAAATTCTTTTCGTTGCCACTAAAAAGCAAGCTAGACATATCGTGGCAGATGCTGCCAGATCAGTAGATATGCCTTTTGTAACTGATCGTTGGTTGGGGGGTATGATGACCAACTTTGCCACAGTAAGACGTTCAGTTAAAAAAATGAATAATATCGATCGTATGTTGAGCGATGGTTCATTGACTTCAGTTACTAAGAAAGAGCGTTTGACTTTGACCAGAGAAAGAGATAAGATCGAACGAGTACTTGGTGGTATTGCTAAGTTGAACCGATTGCCTCACGCCATCTTTATCGTTGACATAGATCATGAGCATATTGCGTTGGCAGAAGCTAAAAAACTGGGTCTTAAAACATTCGGTATCGTAGATACCAACTGTAATCCTAAGTCTGTAGATTATGCAGTTCCTGCTAATGATGATGCAACCAAATCTATCCAAATCATAACTGATTATTTGGTAGCTTGTATCAAAGAAGGATTGGATGAGCGACGAACAGGTAGTGGTGATTCTGAAAGTGGAGAAGGGACTGAAGCCTAGGTTTTAATCAAAGGAATTAGCTTTCCTTTTTAAGTTTTATTATCAAATCAGAAAAAATAATTGCATAATGAGCAATATAACTGCAGCAGATGTTAAGAAATTAAGAGATCAGACCGGTGCCGGTATGATGGATTGTAAGAAAGCATTGGTAGAAGCCGATGGCGATTATGAAAAAGCCATCGAAATCCTTCGAACTAAAGGACAAAAATTGTCTTTGAAAAGAGCCGAGCGCGAAGCCAAAGAAGGAGTGGTTATTGCCAAAGTATCTGATGACAAAAAGAGTGGCGTAGTCATTCGTTTGAGTTGTGAGACCGACTTTGTTGCCAAAAATCAAGACTTTATCAACTTTGCTGATCAAATTGCAAGCATTGCATTGGAAAACCTTCCCAAAACTAAAGATGAATTGGGAGCTCTTCCTCTTGGACCTATCACTATTCAAGATAAGATTATCGAGCAAGTAGGTGTGATTGGCGAAAAAATCGAATTGGCCGATTATGAATTGCTTGAATCCGAACTCGTTGTACCATATATCCATATGGGATACAGAGCAGGGGTTATCGTTGGATTGAATCAAGATGGTGGTTCTGTTGAAGAAGCTGGAAAAGATGTTGCTATGCAAGTAGCTGCTATGAGACCAATAGCTTTGGATAAAGATGCAGTAGATCCTTCTATTATCGAAAAAGAAATTGAAATCGGTAAAGAACAAGCTCGCCAAGAAGGTAAGCCAGAACAAATTATTGAAAAAATTGCCTTAGGGAAATTGAACAAGTTTTTCCAAGAAAATACCTTACTAAATCAAGGTTTTGTGAAAGACAACGGTTCAACAGTAAAACAATATCTACAAAGTGTTGATAAAAATCTGACCATTACAGATTTCAAACATTTGATGCTTGGATAAAAATTAATTAAATTAAGCGACTGAAAATTCAGTCGCTTTTTTTTTGCAAAGAATTTAATATAAAATCATTGATGTATAGTAGAGTATTATTAAAGTTAAGTGGGGAAGCTTTGATGGGCAAAAAAGAGTTTGGTATTGACAACCAAATTTTGCTGCATTATGCCGAAGAAATCAAATCTATTCAAAGATTGGGAGCAGAAGTAGCCGTAGTTATCGGTGGCGGAAACATCTATAGAGGTGTGTCCAATGACCAGTCTGTTATAGAAAGGGTTCAAGGTGATTACATGGGAATGCTGGCTACTGTGATCAATGGTATGGCCTTGCAATCTTCATTGGAATCCATCGGTGTTTATACGCGATTGATCTCTGCTATAGAAATGAAAGAAATAGCTGAACCCTATATTAGACGCAGAGCCATTAGACATTTGGAAAAAGGGCGGGTCGTCCTTTTCTCAGCCGGTACCGGTAATCCATATTTTACTACGGATTCGGCAGCCGCCCTCAGAGCCAATGAAATAAGTGCAGATGTAATCTTAAAAGGGACGAAGGTTGACGGCATTTATTCTGAAGATCCCATGATCAATCCAAAAGCAGTTAAGTACGATAAAATTAATTTTGAGGAAGCTATTGATAAAGGACTAAAAGTAATGGATAGAACTGCCTTTACCCTTTGTCAAGAGAACAATCTGCCCATTATTGTTTTCAATATTTATGAAAAAGGCAACCTACAAAAAATAGTCAACGGAGAAGCTTTGGGAACCATTGTCGATAATTTTGCAGCCGTAGAAAAATAGACCGTCTGGGAAGCGAATCTATTTGGTTTTATCATAGGTGTTTTTCTTAAGTTTGGAAGACATTCAGCCCTATAAGTCGGACAAAAACACTAGATTCATATTGAATTGTTTGGTATTATGTCGGTAATACCCCCTTAATCCAATGGTGAATTCGAATAAGTTTAAATACCGCGCTGTCAACAATAAGTCAGCCCCGTATTGCCAGATTTTTGTATTGGGATTGTGAATGAAATATTCACCAAACAGATTGCCAGCCAGTCTTTTGGTGTACATGATGTGGGGAATCGATACTTCGGGATAGCATATCGGAAATATATAGTTGGCAGCCAAGACTCCACCTCGAGTAAAAGTCGTCACATCGTAATCCGGCAATATGGCGGATTGGATATAGAATGGCAGATAATTATTCGCCAGTCTGGAATTCCATTGACTTTGAAGATTGATTTTGAATCCATCGTTTTTAAAGAAGCCTGGCAGATAAATATGGGTATAATTATAATATAAATAGGGCTGACTATCATCCCAGCTGCGAAAGTAATTGTGGTAGGTGTTCCAGCCCCAACGCGGTATAATATCCCGATAGGCCATCATAGCTGATCTCTGCCATTGAATGCTGAGATTGGTTTTTTGAAATTGGCTAGGCTCCAAAATCACATTACTTGGCAGTTCTAATGATGATGGATCGAAATGTTCTTGGACTATAGAATGCGTTAATTCTGTGGTTAAGTATTCACCATAATTTCTTTTTGAAAAATTCAATGGCAAAATGATGGACCCTTCCAATGTGGTCTCTGACTTTGGCAAACTCAGGATTTCATTATTGTACCTGATATATAACTTTCTATTAAGACGATGTTGTGCTTCCAGAGAAAACTGTGTAAAACTCTGTCCATAAGTTACTTGGCCACCTAAAGCATAAGTGCCATCGCTATCGTAGTATTGTCCAAAAATTTCTGCTTCTGTAGTGTTGAGATAATCATTGGAAATAATGGAGAGTTTTGGAGTGGATAAGGATGGATTCAAATACAGGGAATGAAATTTAAACATGTGTTTAAGAGGCTTGTAATCACTTTCTGTTACCATAGCTTGATTAGATAGATCTAGCTTTCTTTGCTTAGTTTGTTGATTTAAAAAGCTGTGATTATTTTCTGTTTTTTGAGATACAAACAATGCGTTGGCTGAAGTTTCTAAATTCATGGCTGAGGAATACAGCCTTTGCCCATAAGCAGTTTTACGGCTAAAATAGATCATGTCCTTTTCTCGATTATAGGTGGGATTGTAATCTCCAGTAGGAGATTGGCTGATGCTGTATATTTGTTTCTCTGAAAATCTATAATAATATATCTGGTCTCTGCCCGAAATGGATGAGGAAAACAATACCCCCTCCTTATGGTGGTAGGGGCGGGCAATTGTGGCATCAATTGGCGGTATGATTGAATTGAGTTCTCGACTCCGAAGGTCATATGTTTGCAATGACATTCTGCCTTCTCGGCGAACAGTAAAAACTATCTTGTCTCCAGAATCATTAAAACTGGGATAGGCCATTATTGCACCTGGTATTTGTAATAGCGTATCCTGTTTTTCACCGTTTGCATCGAGGAGTACAAGTTGATTCTCTCCCCTTTCATCTCCTAGAACAGCTGCGAACTGTCCAGTTGCTGGATGGTGATCGAAGGATAGAATCCTACTGTGGTTGGTTATTTTTATATTTTTATGACTGTTGATGTCGTACTGGTAAATATCACTATACGTTTGGTTCGTCCATCTGGGATGGGGAGATTGATTGAGGTAGAAGATTTGTGATCCATAATTTTTTATGTATGCATCGTTAGTGGCCCCCAGAGCAAATAGTTTTTCCTTCCTAACCCCAGTCACTAGATATACGGTATTGATCTCGTCATAACTGCTTTGAAGTAAAATGGATCTATCGGCATCTATAGTTAAAATGATTTTTTCATTTCTTATGTTTTTATCGTCATCAAAAAGAGGACTGGACTTGTCCGTTATGTGTCGAAATTCTGAATGAAGATTCACATATTGAGCTAAGGCATCATTGGAAAACTGGGATATGGTTTGGCCAGTATTTTTGCGAATGGCTTTGGCAAATGGAGGGAGTCCATATTTCAGTCTGTGCGAATTGTTCAATATTCTAGACCAAAAATCTTCACCGTATTCCCTATAGCCATGGGCTACCAATTGATAGCCGAAAACATAATGGTTTGGGATAATATCTTTAAAAGATCCATTTCTAAATTTGGCATAGGAATGATTTTTTCCTGCCTGTAAAATCGCGTGGAGATCGGCGTCAAAGGCAGGCAACTGTCCTCTACCTACTTGAGTTACTTCTGACTCAAAATAAACGGCATCGCCCTCAGTAAACCAATTGGGAATTAGAAAATGATAGGTGCCACCCATGGCGGCTTGGCCAGCAAATTTGCTGATAACATTTAATGGGCCCGCCCTAAAGTTAGAAAATTGTAATACGTGTCTATATTCGTGAGTGGTTAACAATTGAGGCCAATCACCATAACCAATTAGATTGGGGTCTTGAGATCCATGTAGATAAAACTCCGATCGATATGGGGCATAACTCACAAATCCATTGGCGGTGAGATTGTTGTTTCTCAGGATAATGGGGATGTGATCGGAATGACTTCCCAAACTCAATACAGAATGAGATTGAATGTCATTGATATCTTGAATTATGTCGTCTGCACGATGTTCTAATCCTCGATTGTAAATGACATCGACTTGGGCTGTTTTTTTAATTTTCCAATCCTGACTGGGGGGAATACCTCCAAAATTTTGACCATTACTTTCGCTGACCTTACACAAAAGGATCCAGGTAAGACCAAAGATGACTAGGTAGCGATAGGAGTAATATTTCATAGGGTTAAATTATTTGTCCCTATAAATATATTAATTTATTCTTTGCTTGAATGGATGGTTAAATTTTCGATTTCTATCTTGGACAATTCTTCTAGATGACCATTTTCATAGGCTTCTTCGATCATATCAAAGTCGATAGTGTTGGGGTCGGCCTTGTAATTGATATAATCTCGATAGATCAACCCATTGGCATTGCGTTCATTGTATCCAGCTCTAAATCTAATACCTCCTCCATGGACATGATATGAATAAGCCAGATAGTCTAGGGAATAATCTTCGATGTCAAAAAAGTATAGGAATACATCGTCGTGATCTTCTCCTCCACCTTCTTGATCAAAAGTGATTTGGACTTTATGGTAGGTTTTATTTTTTATGTTTACTTCGCCGATATACGATGAATTGACGGCAGGGTCGGTAAGAGCATAGGGGAGGAAGGCAAAATATATTATTGAATTAATGCCGCCGGCTAGGGAGGTTTCTTCTTCCGATGTTAAATTTAATTTTTCATTGTTCATATATCGAGAAAATCCCTCATTATTCAAACTGTCCAAGATGAGATTGGCCGAAGTGTCTTGAAAATTTCTTATGTATTCAAATGTCCCATTGTCGTTGTGGTATTGAATCTGCTGACCTCTAAATTCAAAACTTATATGGGCTCTATCCAAGAGTGATCCATTCATAGCTTTGATTGATTGATGAATGATTTCTTCACTTTGTGAAAGAATTGACACGGCGGCTTGGTTACTGGGTTTCGTGCAAGCGTAGATCAATACAGAAATGAGCAATATTAATGTGGAAATGATAATGGGTTTCATCAAGAATTTCAGTTTTAATTATTCAATACAAACTGCAAATTGTGTCAATTGTTTTATGACTACCATGGAAAAGTAATTCAAATCCTTATTTAATTCTAAAAACCCGATACCGACTATAGAGGGAATATTGTGAAGGTGGTTTACGACTCCAAAGGCAAATGAAAACAAAAAGGTAAAACTACAGGGATTGAATGGGGCAAGAACTCATCTGCTGTAACAGATGTAAGGATTGAATGGAGGATAGGGAAAGCCAGCGATCTAAAATTATACGGTCAATATACAGTTCTCGGTATTGGGAAGATAAATGGATTAAAGTGTCTTGAATGGATTCATTTTGTAAGTCGACTTGATAGGGGAGTATGTCAAAATTATCTCTTCGTATATCAGATTTTTCAATTAAATCTTTTACTTTTTTAGCCATTAGAATATGAAGAGTGTTGTATTGATCCAAACTGGGAGTGACCATGTAGATAATGTCTAATACCGTGTCCTCAGAGGATTTTATTTGTTGAATTCGATTTAAGTCACTTAACTCTTCCATCTGGTAATCTATGACAAATCCTATTTTTTTTAGTTTGACATTGTCTATATGGCGAACGATGATCTGTTTACACTGCTCAATAAATAAGTCAATTTGCTGATAACTATCCCAAGATACTAGATATTTATTATTGATTTTTACAGCCGGGATGGAAGAAGTGTTGTCCGATAATATCTTTAGAATATTGTTGACCTCTACGATGGCAAATTCATATTGATGTTTCTCAATAAATTGAGTCAAAGCATCCTTTATTAGGTTGTACTTTTGAGTTTTGGTCCCGTATATAATCAATGTATTCAATCCATAATTTTTTTAACTAATAGTCTAGATTCTGCATTCTGCATTAATTGAAGTAATAGTTAGATTATTTTTTTTGTTTCATTAGGGAATTCACTATCCGCCCTGTACTTTTGCAGGTAATTTATTTTGGATTTATTCCAGTAGGAGTCATCTATTCTGCAATTTTTTTTTAAATTATTCCAAAAATAGGAGGTAAGCTTTTTTTACGCGATGATGTAAATCACATTTTGAAATGATACAAATCAATCTTGAGTTTTGAATAAGGAAAATATAGACCTTGCTTCTACCCTAAGGTATGTTATCGATACAGCCATTGATGGGATATTGACTATAAATGATAAGGGCATTATTGAGATGGTCAATCAGTCGGCAGCACAATTGTTTCAGTATAAGCCCAGTGAAATGATTGGGAAAAATGTGAAATTTTTAATGCCAGAACCCGATCAATCTCAGCACGATAAATATATAGAAAACTATAATCGAACCAAGAAGCCAAAGATTATTGGTATTGGAAGAGAAGTCCAGGGTTTGAAAAAAGATGGAACTTTGTTCCCTTTTAGGTTAGCGGTCAGTGAAGTAGTGCTGAGTGATCGGATCATATTTACTGGGGTAGTACACGATTTGACAGAATTAGATGAAGTCAATAGAAAATTGCTAACCATTAATAATGAACTTGAAAAGTTGGTGGAACTGCGAACCATTGAGTTGGAGCAAGTCATCAATCGCCTGTTGAGTACCAATAAAAAACTCGAGGAAAAAGAGAAAACCCTAGCCAAAGCTTTGGACAACGAAAGGGAACTCAATGAACTCAAGTCGAGATTTGTATCCATGGCTTCTCACGAATTTAGAACACCACTGAGTACTATATTGTCGTCGGCCTCTTTGATCTCCAAATACCAAACCGCAGAAAATCAGACCAATCGTTTAAAACATGTGGATCGAATAAAATCAGCGGTCAACAACCTTACGGGAATACTTAATGACTTTTTGTCTTTGAGCAAACTGGAAGAAGGCAAACAAGAATTAAAATTCACTGTATTTAATCTTACCGATGTATGTTCTACCTTGGTCAACGAATTGGAGAGTATTTTAAAGAAAGGTCAATATTTTGAAATTAACATAGCTGATGAATCAGTCAGTATCTATTCGGATCGTCATATAATTCGCAATATTTTATTCAATTTAATGAGCAATGCTATAAAGTATTCACCTGAAAATTCACCGATTATTTGCAATATAGACTATGGAGTGGATTCGGTGTCTATAGAGGTAGCCGATAAGGGAATGGGGATTCCTGTACAAGATCAACAATATATTTTTCACCGATTTTTTAGAGCTTCCAACGTGGAAAATATTCAGGGAACTGGTTTGGGTTTGCATATAGTAGAGCATTATATTAATATGTTGAAAGGGGAGATATCTTTCACAAGTGAAGAATACTGCGGTTGTACTTTTACCATGAAAATTCCCATATATGAAAAGTAGGGTGTTAATTATCGAAGACAATTTCGAAGTAAGAGATAACATAGGAGAAATCCTAGAACTGGCAGGATATAATGTACTACTTGCGGCCAATGGTAAACAAGGTGTGGCAATGGCATTGGAGCACCATCCACATTTGATATTATGCGATGTAATGATGCCGGAATTAGATGGATTTGGCGTGGTGAAGATTTTAAACAATTCAGAGGTAACCAGAGACATTCCTTTAATTTTTTTAACGGCAAAGGCGGAAAAAAGAGATTTTCGAAAAGGGATGAGTCTGGGCGCGGTAGACTATATTACCAAGCCCTTTGATGATTCCGAGTTGTTGAGAGCCATTGAATTGAGAATAAAAATGGCCAATACCTCTAAGGTACAGTCTCGGCCACAGTTTTCTAATGGTGAAAAATTGAGATCAGATATCCAATCTTTTATTGAAGATAAAGAATTGAGATTGTTTGCGGCCAAAGAATACTTGTATCGCGAGAATGCTTATGTACACAATGTATATTATATTGAATCTGGGAAGATTAAGATATCCAAAACCAATGAAATGGGCAAAACCTTGATTGTTCAATTGGCTTCTCGAAGAAATTTTGTTGGACAATTTGATGCTTTTAGAGGACGACCCTATATTGCTGATGCCATCAGTTTGACACCGGTAAGTGTTCGGATTATTAACAAAGAAGAGTTTCTAGATTTTGTACAGTCCAACGATCAATTGATGTCTTATTTCAATCAGCTGATGATGGAAGAATACAGTCAGTCCTACAATCGATTGTTGGAGCAGGCCTATGAGTCGGTTCGAAAAAAAGTGGCTTCCAGTCTTATGGCATTATACGATCTCTATTCTCCATCGGCCATCGATGTCAGCAGAGAGGATATAGCTGATTTAGCAGGTACTGCGAAAGAAACGACAATTCGTACCCTTTCCGAATTCAAAACCGATGGATTGATTCGCATTCAGGGCTCTGAGATCAATATATTGGAGCCAGAAGTGTTGAGAAACTATCCCCATTGACAGGGATTTAATGGCACATAATTGGATTTTGGATTAAATAGTAAAACTGTAATTCACTGGGCATATGGATGAAGAGCCCTCTATATATCAAGATCAATCCCAGGACCAATTGAAATATGGGAATAACATTTGCGATCTTGGCTTTCCATACCATGGATATTCGATGATGGCCCAGGACCAATCCAATTAGGATAGGACTGGTAGATAACCCAAACAAAAACATAAATAAGCCACTCTGCCAGACATTGTCTGCCATTAGTGATGCGGCCAATGCCAAATAGACGAGTCCGCAAGGCAACAGTCCATTAAAAAAACCAATTATCCAGACCGATGTTTTCTTTCGATTTAAGAAAAATTGACCAATGCGTCGATGTAAACCAGCGTAGATTTTTTTAAATCCCGGAATGGCGAAGAGGGCTTTTTCGATGTCCAATGAGGCTAAAAATAATAGAATAAGTACAGCACCTCCAAGGAGAGAAAGCGTTTGCTGGAAATTGCCTAGAAAGCGTAATTGACCAATGGAAGATATGCCGATACCGATTAGGGCATAGGCAAACGATCGACTAATATTGTATTTTAAAAGTTGAAATAGTCTGTCGTATTTGTTGTTGGAAGGTTGACTTTGAATCCCACCTATAATGAGGGGGCCACACATGGTTAAACAGTGTAGACTTCCAAAAAATCCCAAAGATATGGCCAAGGTATATATCATGGTAACACTACATTGGTTTCCTTGTAATAACTGTTTGTTCCATCCTGCCACTCTACTTGTACATGGTATTTACCCGATGCTAAATCCTTAAAATTTATCTGTTTTTTCCCTCCATTGGGTACGGAAACCTTCCATTTTTTGTCCTTTAATTCATCGGAGGGAGAATACAGTACTACTTCGCCTTGGATAGGGGTATTATTCGGACCAAAATCCAAGGTTAACACAGCAGTTTCTGCCTCGTAATTTATTTGAAGGTCGCGATCTAATTTTTTTCGATTTTCAATTTGATCATATCGATTTTGATAAGCCAGATCGTGTTTATAGTAATCTTTCATGACCAAGCTGTGATCCACTTGGGTCGATCGGTACAATACATAACCCAGAGTACTTACATAGCATATAAAGAATATCAACAGGCTTTGGCCCCAGTTTAATTTTAACATAGGTTTTATTTTAAGGGTCCTAAAAAAACGGTTTTAGTCTTATCGATGAGTTCGTCGTCGTGGTATACTTCAATATTTAGATTGGTCTTTCTATCCGTCAGTATCGATTTAGGTATTTTAATAAACATGGCTCCTTCAGCAGTTTGTTGGGCTAGGGTGGAGGGCTCTTCTCCTACAAATTCGATTTCTGCATCTATATTTGCAATCTTAAATTGGATGGAATATTCTTTATCAGTTTTATTGATCAATTGATAATTGTAGAGATTGCTGATGGTGTCCGGAGAATTTTCATAGTACAAGGTTCCAGGAGTCCTAAGAATAAGGGCTTCTACATCAGATCGATTTATAAATAGTACAACTTGGAGGATAATCAATACCACTAGAACCATGGAATAGGCGATAGAACGCTTGTTGACAATGCTTCTTACCCCGGTTTCAATTCCATTGAGACTGTCGATGCGAATTAATCCCTTGGGCTTGTCAATTTTTGTCATTACATCATTGCATGCATCGATACATGCGGTACAATTTACACACTCCAATTGGATACCGTTTCTTATATCTATTCCTGTCGGGCAAACGTGGACGCATAGGTTGCAATCTATGCAATCTCCTTTTTGAGATTGGTCTTGATTTTTGTGAATTTTTCCACGAGGCTCACCTCTGACGTGATCGTATTGCACAGCCAAGGAGTTTTCCGTTAAAAGAACACCTTGTAGTCTGCCGTAGGGACAGATGGTGGTACATACTTGTTCTCGAAGAACAGAGAATACTGCGTAAAATACTGCCGAAAAAATAACCATGGAGATAAATCCCGATAAATGTTGTTGGATGGGATCTGTGATAATATCCACTAAGGCATCGGAACCGATAAAATAAGCGAGAAAGGTATTAGAAATAAGGACGGAGATGGAGAAAAAAATGATTTGCTTGCTTCCTTTTTTCATAATTTTCTCCGCCGTCCATGGAGCTTTGTTTAATCTTTTCTGGGCCTTGTAATCTCCTTCAATCCAGTATTCTATTCTTCTAAAAACCATTTCCATGAAAATGGTTTGAGGGCAAACCCATCCGCAAAATACACGCCCAAAAACCACAGTAAATAATACTATAAATACCATTAGGATGAGCATACCTATGACGAAAAGATGAAAATCTTGAGGTCCAAAGTAAATGCCAAATAGAATAAATTTTCCCTCTAAAATATTGAATAAGAAAAGGGGCTGACCGTTTATTTTAATCCAGGGAATGGCAAATAAAACCAATAACAAGAGATAGGAAATGTATTTGCGATATTGATACAGAGGACCTTTGGGTTTCTTGGGATAAACCCATATTCTCTTCCCCTGTTGATCTATCGTCGACAAACTATCTCTAAAAGATTCATCTTTGTCGTAGAGGTCTTGATATAAATGGTCATTATTCATTTTGGGTTTGCATTGAGCTGTTGCCGATGAAGGGCTAATTAATATTTTCGTCTTCTGTCCACAATTGTCCTTGTTTATCCTTGGCATTCGGTGGATTACTTCCCTGGAGTGATAGAATGTAACTAGCGACCTTTTGGATCATTGCTGGTTCCAATTGATTGTTCCAAGCGATCATTCCCTTTTCTGGGACACCATGGGTAATGGTTTTAAAAACATTGCGAATCCCACCTCCATGTAACCAGTATTCATCGGTCAAGTTGGGACCTATGCTATTTCCTTCTCCCGCACTGCCATGACAGGCAATACACAGGGATTGAAAGGTTTTTTTGCCCATGGCTATATCGTCTGGATCGGTTAATAGGGTGACATTTTCTTCGTTGACCAAGCTGGCCATTTTGGCTAAATAATCACTTTTGGCCTCATTGCCCGCTGCTACCTCTTCTTCCCATTGTTGGGTAGAACTCCAATTGCCCGACCATTCGTAGATATATAGATACACAACAGCGAAAACGATGGTTCCATAAAATAGAGCCAACCACCATGGAGGCATTTTGTTGTCGAGTTCTACGATCCCATCGTAGTCGTGGTCAAGAACGAGAGATTCCTCTTCTTCTTTGGGTACAAATCCCCATGCTTTTTCCAAGAGTTTACTCAGAGCTGAACCATTTTGGATTTGGGTGTCTTCTTCTACTATTTTTCCCGCTTCTATAAGGTATTTCTTTTTCTCTAAATTGAGATAATTCATCAAAACATTGTAGAGAGTGACCAGTACGCCAATCATCAATACGGCGAATAAGATGAAAAGTAAATTATGAAAAATCCATTCCAATGTTGGGCTAGAGGCTGATGTCTTAGCCATTAATGGGACGATGGACAGGATACAGATCAAGCTCGTTATATTGATTTTTTTATTTTTCATGAAATTTGGTTTTTGAAGTCAATAGTATCGTCCTCTAAAGGAAGATGTGTCATGTGTTCAAGGTGATTGGCGTCTTTTCTAAAAACCAAGACGAGGGCGGTAACGAATACAAAGAAAAAAGTAAGTAGGGAGGTCACCGCCATCCAATTTATTTGACCTGCTTGTTCCAGGATATATTTATACATGATGTTTAGATTTAATTGTTTAATTCGGGGTTGGCATCTGTACCTAATCGCTGCAGATAGGCGATGACGGCTATGATTTCTTTATTCTCTAAATTTTCTTGTTCTATACCGTCTTGACGCAGTACTTCAGTGATTTCTCTTGCTTGTTTTTGTAAATCTTCCACGGCATGGTTTTCATAATTTTTGCCGTAAGGAGTATTTAACATTTTAAGTACTTTGATTTTTGCCGATGTGTAATCGGTATTCAAATCAGTCGTGTGTAACCATTCATAAGATGGCATGATAGAACCAGGAGAAGTCGAAGTGGGATCCAACATATGATTGTAGTGCCAACTGTGAGAATATTTTTTACCCAATCTGTGCAAGTCTGGCCCTGTTCGCTTAGATCCCCAAAGGAAGGGACGATCATAGATGAATTCTCCAGATTTTGAGAAACCTCCAGCATATCGCTCTGTCTCAGATCGAAGAGGTCTTACCATTTGAGAGTGACAGGTATTACAACCTTCTCGAATGTATATATCTCTACCCTCCAATTCCAGCGGGGTGTATGGCTTAACGGAAGCTATTTTCGGAACATTGTTGTCAATGAGAAGCATAGGGAATATTTCAACCAATCCTCCTATAAGGACGACTACTGTGGCTCCAATAAGGAGTTGGATGGGTTTTCGTTCAATCCATTTATGCCAGTATTCTCCTTTTTGTCTTTTGTGTTTTACTCTGCTGGGTACGGTGACTACAGTGTCTGATGCTTTACCATTGCGAGCAGTAATCCACAAATTATAGACCATGATGAATACACCGATTAGATAAATCAATCCACCCAATGCCCGCAATCGATACATAGGAAGGATTTGAGTAACTGTTTCTAAGAAGTTTCCATAGGTTAAAAAACCACTAGGGTCAAAACTCTTCCACATCATACTCTGAGTCCAACCCGCCCAGTACAAGGGAATAGTGTAAAACATAGTACCTAAGGTAGACAACCAAAAATGTACGTTGGCCAAAGATTTAGAGTGGAGCTTGGTCTGGTAGAGTTTGGGAATTAACCAGTATAATATACCAAAGGTCAACATCCCATTCCAGCCCAAAGTACCCACGTGAACATGGGCTATCGTCCAGTCTGTGTAATGACTTATGGCGTTGATACTCTTAATAGACAATAGGGGTCCCTCTAAGGTAGCCATCCCATAGGCCGAAATAGCAACCACCATAAATTTTAAAATGGGATCGGTTCTCACTCTATCCCATGCTCCTCGCAGTGTCAATAGTCCATTGAGCATACCACCCCATGACGGAGCAATCAACATAATACTAAAGGCCGTCCCCAGAGATTGGGCCCAATCTGGTAATGAGGTATATAACAAGTGGTGAGGACCGGCCCATATGTATATAAAAATCAAACCCCAAAAATGGATAATAGAGAGTTTGTAACTATACACAGGTCTATTGGCTGCCTTGGGTAAGAAATAATACATCAAACCCAAATAAGGAGTGGTAAGAAAAAATGCAACGGCATTGTGTCCATACCACCATTGGATGAGGGCATCTTGTACACCGGCGAATACCGGAATACTCTTATAGAGGGATATCGGAATCTGGATATTGTTGAAAATATGCAATACGGTTACCGTCACCCATGTGGCTATATAAAACCAAATGGCTACATAAAGGTGATTTTCTCTTCGTTTGAGAATGGTTCCAAACATATTGACCCCAAACGCCACCCATACCACAGCAATGGCGATGTCGATGGGCCATTCCAGTTCCGCGTATTCGTGACTACTGGTCAAACCCAAGGGCAATGTAATGGCTGCGGCCAAAATAATGGCCTGCCATCCCCAAAAATTGAGCTTGGATAAAAATGGACTCCACATTCTCGCCTTTACCAAGCGTTGCAATGAATAATAGACGCCCATAAAAATTCCATTACCCACAAATGCAAATATGGCTGCATTGGTATGCAGAGGTCTGATTCGACCAAAGGTGATGTATCTGTTAAAATTGAGATTGGGCCATATCAATTCGAGAGCGGCATATAGGCCTACCGTCATCGCAATGGCTCCCCAAACTAAGGTAGCTATGGCAAATTGTCGGACAATTTTGTCATCATAACTAAACGTGTCAAGCTTCGGCATATTCATTATTTATTAATTTTGGAGTTTGTTTCTTCATCGTCAAATAACATTCTTATAGATGGAGTGTAGTCGTCGTCGTATTGACCCGATCGAACAGCCCAAAAAAAGCCAATTAAAAATCCTATGGCCAGAATTAAACTAATGGCGATAAGCAGAATGATTATTTGCATGGTTGTTGAAATTTGAGTGTAAATTATAACATAACCCAATGCTGTACTATGACCTGTGTCAACGGTTGGAATGACTATGGTCATTTCGGTTTTTTGGAAATATTATTTGAGTTAAAATATTAATAGAAAAAAATCCATATACTACTATGGTAATACTGCTTAGAGGCATTAAAACAGCTGCAAAAAGTGGAGATAATAGGCCTTTGAGTGCAAAATATAGGCCAATCCCATTGTACAAGGCCGCGATGACAAATCCACCATATAATATCCGTCTCGTCCATTGGGCATATTCCAATAGTTGCGGGAGTAATATTAATGCTTCGTCATTGACTACAATATCTGCCGCCGGAGTGAAATTGTTTTGACGATGATTTACGACTACTCCGACATTGCTCTGTTTGAGTGCGCCAGAGTCGTTGAGCCCATCGCCTACCATCATGGGGCTATATCCTTGTTGGATCAAATTATCTATATGTCTTAATTTGTCCTGGGGGGATTGATTGTACAAGGGTTTTTCACATTTAGCAAACCATTGGTCAATCTCAGGATGAGGAATCGGATCCCCACTGGTCATTCCGAGTATATATGAAGTCTTGAGGTTTTCGATGATGTTTTTCATTTCACCTTTTAATTTTTGTTCAAAGCTGAAATAACCCAATATGTCTCCGTTGAACTCAATATAGCTCCTAGAGATGGAGGTTTGTGAAGTATGGCCCAGAATAAACTTTTCCGAACCCAATCGCCAAAAATTATTATCCATTGTTCCCTGAATACCCTGTCCTGGAAACTCTGAGAAGTTGTTGACTTCTACCTCATCACCTGATTTTAAAAATTCAACAATGGCTTGACTCAATGGATGGGCGGACAGCCGACATAGTGAGGTTATCTGGTTCTTAGTCTGGTCATCGAGACTTATACCAGAAAATGTGACTTGCATTTTACTGTGGTCGGTCAAGGTTCCGGTTTTGTCAAATACTATATTGTCTATTTCTTGTAACCGGAATAAGGTGTCGGTATTTTTTAAAAATATATTCCATTTGGACAACTGTCTGATGCCATTTCCATAGATAAATGGAATAGACAGAGCCAGTACACAGGGGCAGGCGATGATGAGTACCGATGTCAGTACGTTAAAAGCCATGCCAATATCAATGGGCAACCAGTAAAAAAATCCTATAACAGCTATTCCAATAATGATGAAAACAAAATATTTACTGATAAAGTCTATGATGGATTTTTCTTTTATATCCTTGCTTTTTTGAAATACATCGTCGTTCCACAATTGGGTCAATCGGCTTTGAGCTACAGGATGGATGACTTCGGCCTCAACAAAACCACCGACGATCTTGCCACCAGCAAAAATATTTTGGTGGATGGTTGTCGACTGGAGTTTGGATTCTCCAGTTACAAAGCTATAATCGATTCGACCGTTTCCCGCCAGTAATTTACTGTCGCAGGGTAAGATTTCTTCATTTCGTACTCTAATAATATCTCCAGATTTTAACTGATCTATTGCAGTAAAATCCCATCCATCAGCTTCTTTTCTAAGTACAGAGATCGGAAAAAATGAAGTGTAGTCTCTATCAAAAGCAATATTGGAATAGGTTTTTTCTTGAAACCACTTGCCAATGAGTAATAAAAACACAAAGCCGGCAAAACTATCGAGGTAACCTTCGCCTATTCCTGATAGTATTTCAAAAACACTTCTGCTGAATAGAGTAATCATGCCTATGGCTATGGGTAAGTCGATGCCTATATTGCGTTTTAGTAAGAACTGTTTGGCGGCCAAAAGATAATCTTTGCCGGCGTATAATAAAACGGGGAGGGCGAGTAGTATTTTTAAATATCCAAAGGTGGTAAACATAGGCTGATGTGGACTGGACATATATTCTGGAAAACTCAGTAGCATGATATTCCCAAAACAAAATCCAGCCAGTCCAATTTTATAGTTGTTAGATTTTGAAAAACGTTTTTTTTCTTCTTTGGAATTATTTAAATTGAATTCTGGGCCATACCCTATCTGTTGAAGGAGATTGGCTAAGGAAAACAAATCTATTTTGTTGATATCAAATACTATTGTACACTCTTTTTTTAGATAGTTGACCTTGCTCGACAATATCCCATCATCAAATCGGAATAGGCGCTCAAGAATCCATATGCAGGCAGAACAATGAATCTGCGGCAGCTCTAGAATAATGGTGGCAATATTGTCCGTCTGAAAATCGATGAGTTGCCTGGCTATGGCTGTATTCTTTAGAAAGTCATAATTAGTATTCTGTTTGGCTTGTACCGCTTGACCTGGAAACTGATCATAGAAAGAAGTCAAATTGTTGTCGGCCAGTATTTGATATACGGTTTTGCAACCGTGACAACAAAATGACAATTCGTCCAATTGTATCTCAGTATTGTTACATGGTTCTCCACAATGATAGCAAGCGGTCTTGCTGATGGTATGCGGCGTATTGTTGTTCATGTATGACTTTGAGGTTCTATGGAAATAAAAAATGCAGGTGGTATTACTCCTTTTTCTGTAATACAAAGGTCTTTTCAAATCGTGATAAGTCCAATGATGTATGTCATCGTACTAGATGATATTACAACATTGAAGGAGGATAGATTAACGCATTAACAAGAGAGTCGAAGGATAATGGATGGGACCATATTGTTAATAGATATGAGAAAATGAAAACAGCTTATGAAAGATTTACATTAATATAGATATGGTCAATCATAGTTTTCATTATATTTGCAACATTGTTGTATTTACATGTAAAACAAAACTTAAATATGATTCAGATTTTGAGATTATTACCGGTTATGATTATTGGGTTATTATTTGTGAGTTGTGAAAAGGACGATCCAATTATACCGAATGAAGAAGAGTTAATCACCACTGTTGTGTATACCCTAGTATCGGATTCTGCGCCAACGGTTACCTTCGAATTCAAGGATTTGGATGGAGATGGAGGGAATGCCCCCATGATTACCAGTGGAATTTTACAAGCAAACACTGAGTATACAGGGAGTTTGACCTTGTCGAATGATTCTGAGGATCCATCAGAAGATATTACTTCTGAAATAACTGAGGAAGATGATGAACATCAATTCTTTTTTGCTGTTGATGGAGGATTGGATCTAAGTATTGACTACGATGACCAAGATGGTGATGGAAACCCTATAGGGCTAAAGACTAAAGCAACTACTGGTCAGGCTGGAACGGGTAATCTTACGGTGACCTTGCGTCATGAACCGACTAAGTCGGCCGATGGAGTATCTGATGGGTTGATTGCCAATGCTGGTGGAGAGACCGACATAGAGGTGACTTTTATTGTGACCATTGAATAGTTGATGACAAAAAAAATATTAATATTGGTTTTAGGATTGGCTCTCTGGCATGTTGAACTAGTGGGCCAATCTTGTTTGTATAGGTTGACGGGACAAGTGGTAGATCAAGCAAGTCGTCAGCCATTAGAATTTGCTACCATAATGGTAATGGACGAAGATTTGGGTGAGGTTACAGGGCAAGATGGTCGTTTTGAAATCAATAATCTCTGTAGTAGTCATTCTTATCGACTCCAAGTAAGTCACATAGGTTGTGAACCACAGCTGGTAGAAGTTCTCTTGCACTCAGATACAACTATCGTCATTGAGATGGAACACACGTCTTATAAATTAGAAGACGTGGTGGTTCAGGGGAAGTCCAATGATTATTCTACTGAGATAGGGTCCAATATTCAAAAGGAAGATATTGTGCATTCATCCAATGAAAATCTTTCAGACTTGCTCTCGACCATTGAAGGGGTAAGTGTGCTCAAGAGTGGATCTGGGATATCAAAACCCATCGTTCACGGATTGTTTGGGAATAGGATAGGGATATTGAACAATGGCATTCCGCAAGCTGGCCAGCAGTGGGGCAATGATCATGCACCGGAAATTGACGCTTTTTCAGCCGACGAATTGACTGTGGTCAAAGGAAGTAGTGCTCTTGCTTATGCTGGGACCTCTTTGGGCAGTGTAGTCAAAGTCAATATGTCGAAGATATCTCAAAGAGAAGGCATACATGGTCAATTGAATTATATTTTTCAAACCAATGGTCTCGGTCATACAGGCAACATTGAGATAGAGGAATACAAACCTCAATTGGCATGGAGATTGAAATCGACGATTAAACATATAGGTGATCGCAAGAGTCCAGATTATTATTTGACCAATACTGGGCAGAGGGAGAAAAATTTATCTCTCCAATTGGAAAAAACCATGTTCGATCACTGGCAATCGACTTTATATTATAGTTTGTTCTCTACAGAAACAGGTATTCTGAGAGGTGCACATGTGGGTAATTTAACGGATTTGGAGTCAGCTATTGGTCGATCTGAGCCGTATTTTACATCAGATGAATTTTCTTATTCCATCGCTCCTCCAAGGCAAGAAGTAGTTCACCATTTGTTGAAATGGCAGAATAAATATTTTTTAAAGGACAATAGATGGTTGGAGGTGAACTACGGTGGACAGATCAATTCTAGGAAAGAGTTTGATGTTAGAAGGAGTGGTCGGTCTGAATTCCCAGCTATGAGGATGAAGTTGTGGTCACACTATTTCGAGCAACTGTATCATCAACCTATATGGAAGGATGGAGAACTCAAGATAGGGTTGCAAGAAATGATGTTGGACAATACCAATCACCCCGAAACGGGGATTTTGCCCTTAATTCCCGATTATCGATCCTATTCTGGTGCTGGTTATGCCTTGATTGAGAAAAGTATAAATCAATGGTTTTTTGATTTTGGCAGTCGATGGTCGGTTAAGAAGATGGATGTGCAAGCGATTTCTAGAACATTGCCACGAGAGATTGAATATTTTGATCACTTTTTCCTACAGTCGGCTTTTTCAGTCGGCGGAAGATATCATTGGATGGATGGACAGGAGAGTAAACTCAATTTAGGGTTTATGAAACGGCCCCCAGAAGTCAATGAATTGTATAGTTTTGGCCTTCATCAAGGGGTGAGTGGAATTGAAATGGGAGATCCCAATCTATCCATGGAAGAGTCGTGGAAAGCGACCCTTGGTCATCGATGGCAACAATCGTCCTCATGGTCCATCAATGTAGTGGGGTATTCCCAATGGGTTAAAAATTTTATCTATCTCCAACCCTTAAATGAATATGAGTTGACTATTCGCGGTGCTTTTCCCGTGTTTGAATACAGTCAAACCAATGCTCATATTTATGGACTGGATGCCGATGCATCATGGCATCTCAATACCTATCACACTGTGGCTCTAACGGCTTCTATTGTCCGAGGAGATGATATCCAAAACGGTAATAGTTTGGTATATATTCCCGCAGATAATTTAACTGCGACTTATCGTTACCAGCTGGCCGATCATCGTCGATGGCAGAAGTCTTACATTGAGATCAAAGGCCAATACGTTTTTGAACAAAATCGATTAGATCTTGACCAAGATTATTTGCCGCCTCCTCCTGGCTATTTTTTGATGGGATTGGAATTGGGAAGCAATTTAGTTATAGGTGGACAACGGTTTAATATTCATTTAGATATTCAAAATTTGACCAATACCAAATATCGAGATTATCTCAATAGACAGCGATATTATGCCGATGAAGTGGGAATCAATGCCAATCTGTCATTGCAGTATTCTTTTTAGGATTTTTGACACAGGTTACATAGACCTTCTAGAATAATGTGAGATTCATTGATTTGAAATCCCTCTGGTAGTCGATATTCACTATCGTAGTATCCTTCCACACAGACAGTTTTGTCACAGGATGTACAGTGAAAGTGAGCGTGATTGTCCTGATGAGCATGACCACTACAACCTTCTTCACAAAGTGCGTATTTGGTAGCACCTGTAGCATCTACGGTTTGATGGATAAGCCCTACATCTTCAAAGGTTTTTAAGGTTCTATAGAGAGTTACACGGTCGGGATTTTGCAATTCGTTTTCCAATTCTCTACTCGATACTGCCTTGCCTTTGTGTTGTAGCATATAGGTTAAAACAGCCTTGCGAAAAGGTGTTTTTCGAAGATGTGTATTGCTCAGTCGAGAGTCTATAGCGGTATTGATATCCATAATAATCGCTCTTCTTTAATATATCACAATTTTAAAGCGAAATGGTTTAGAGAACCATCATAGATGTCGCCTTATAAATAATGATGACTATTTCGTATAATAATTGTAAAGGTAGTGAAAATGAAAGGAAAAAATTAATATTGAGATTACCTTATATTCTTATACCTCGCTGTACAATATTGGTTGGTAGGAAGGATATGAAAATGGGAAAAGAAAATTACTATGTATTATAAATGTATTTCGTATTAACAGCTGGCGCTGATGTGACCACTTCAATGATGTTCTAAGTAGATAGTGAGTCAATAGAAATCTCTCTATGGTTTTGGAAGGCCGTACCTAAGAAAATATACGAGGACTCATCCAATGATTCATCCTCGTATCTATATTTAGGTTAAAAAGTAGACTAGAATCGATATCCAATGGCAAGCTTGCCCGTAATGTCAAAATTCAATAATGGCCACTCAGCAGCATTGAAACTGGTGTCATCAGATTTGTAATTATTCGTCAAGGCTCGTCCTACGCCTAGACCTAGTTCAAATATGATATTGTCTTTTGATACCCATTTGTAACCGCTGTAAATACCCAGAGCCAGTCGGAAGTTTTTAACTTTGTCTCCTGTGTATTTTACACTGTTGTTGCTCATTCTGAGGTAGGCTCCAGCATTGAATTTGTCATAGCCTTTATCCGGGTTAAAGTAGTATTTTCCCAGGGCTCTCAATCCAAATCCATTACTGTTGAAATCTTCGCCATCTACGCTGTATTTATTGAAATTTAAGTTTAGTGTCCCTTCCAGTCCAATGTTTTCGTGGACAGGTTTTTCAGCAGAAACGCCAATGCTTTTAAAGAGTAGGCCAATGGGATTGATAGATACATCCAATTGACTAAATGCCGGTAGGCTAATCATCAACATGATTAGTGTAGTGAAAAAGGTCTTCATAGTAGTTTGTTATTGGTTAGTTTTGTACAAATCTAAATATTTTATAGACAATTATCGAATAATAGAATTTAAATGTTGTAGTTTAACAATTTTCTGTACTGGGTTGAAGAGGGAAAGATGGAAGTTCTGTGCCATAGTTGGGGAAGCTAGTTTGACCTTGTGTACATTCAATTAAAATCACCTACAGAAAGTCCACTACTCTCAAATTGGAATATCTTCAAATAGATCGAAATATAAATGTCAATTATAAATTCATTGCTAATAATGATCGGAAGGAAAATAAATGGCATTTGTGGAGGTTCTCATCTTCAATGAATACCTCAATGATATTATCCATCCTCGAATTTGGGTTATACTTTGACTTATATTATAAACCCCATTGATCATCATTGACCAAGGGGGTTTAGTAATTTTATGATAGAGGTCTTCTTTTATTTTAATCCTATTTCACGCAATCTTTCATCTAAATATTCACCTGCAGTAATGGCATCGTATTGCAGAGGATTGTCTTCCGTAATGCAATTGGGGAGACAGGAAAGATCCATGTCGGCCACAGGGTGCAAAAAGAAGGGAATAGACAGACGAGGTACGTGCCATTCTTCCTTCGGTGGATTGATGACGCGATGGGTAGTAGATTTGAGATAATTGTTGGTCAGTCTCTGAAGCATATCCCCTACATTAATGGCGATTTCATCTTCTTGGGGCAATACTGGTAACCATTTTCCTTCTGTTGTCAATAATTGAAGCCCGCCGGCAGAGGCTCCTACTAATAAGGTGATTAAATTGATGTCTTCGTGTTGTTCTGCACGCACCGCAGAATTGGGTTCTACAGTAATCGGAGGATAATATATGGATCTCAATATGCTATTGCCTTCATGAATCTCACGATCAAAATAATGCTCTGGCAAATTTAAATAAAGAGCTATGGCTTGAAGTAAGATACCTCCTGTCTTTTCAAAAGCTTGGTATAAATTTTTGCCATAATCTGCGAAATCTTCTACTTCAGCTACTTTGACATTATCGGGATATAGTGGTTTTTTGGGATGTCCTTCTGGAACTTCTTGACCAATTTGGAAAAATTCCTTTAGGTCGGCGACTTCTGAATGTTTGGCGTGTTCTTTACCAAAAGAAGTGTATCCCCTTTGACCGGCCAATCCTTTGATCTCATAATTTTTTTTGATTTCATCGGGCAACTCGAAAAAGGCATTCGATCGCTGATAAAAGTTAGAAATTAAATCCTGACTGATTCCGTGATTTTTAATGATGACAAATCCACATTCGTGAAAAGCATTTCCCAAATCTTGAATAAACTGGCTTCTAGTTTCTTCATTTCCCTGAGAAAATTGAGAGAGATCTAATTTTGGTACAGATATAGTTGACATATTATATTCTTTTAATTATCAATATAAGAATTTTTATTTACCGACGTGGTGGTTTGTAATTGGATTCTGAAAGGATTTTTTGTCCACTTTCTAGATCTAATAAGGATTGGATATCGTCAGAATTTTTAGATGACATATATTTTTCGACAATTTTATATCCGATGAAGTTAGCGGTTCTCCCCGGTGCTTCTGCTGGCATCCCAGGACTGTTTGGGGCTCGATCTACATATTTTGCAAATTTTCTACTGTCTTGTTCATATAACAATTCATTGTCTAAGAAAAATTGCCATATTTCTAATTCATTGTCTTCGACCCAGTCCAATTGTTCAGGTGTATACAAGAATAAACTGTGATCTGATTTAAAGGGCATTAATTTTTTTAATAAGTAAATGATTTTTCCATTGCGTATCATGTAGTCCAACAATGTGTTTCCCTTCACTGGAGGGGTCAGATATTCCAATAATGCCATAATGGCTTGTGGGGTAATGTATTCACGCGACATGGTAGATCTTACAAATAAAGGGAATACGGAAGGATCGTAGTAAGGATAGTTTTCCCCTAGGTAGAAGTCCAAGCCGATACCTATGATTTCATCGTCAATGGTAAAGCTGCCGATACTAAACTCCGATACAAAGGTGTAAACTTTTGGAATGGATTTTTCGGGGAAGTAGTGTTTGTAATAACCAAAGGCCAGACCCAATTCTTCGGCGATAAAGTCGGTATTGGGATAAAGAATAGCTGTGGTATCCATTAGATGTTGGATGGCTCCAGAACGACAGTACTCCTTCA
Organism: Membranihabitans marinus; assembly: GCF_021729155.1. GTDB lineage: Bacteria > Bacteroidota > Bacteroidia > Chitinophagales > Saprospiraceae > Membranihabitans > Membranihabitans marinus. The sequence goes on from NZ_JAJQYA010000005.1 coordinate 135,815, forward strand.
TCAAGGTGTCCAGGGGGATTGCAAATGGTTGACGCGGAAATAAAATTTGATTAAAAAATATATCTGTAAATTCTGGATGTTCTTCTGATAAGGTCTTTCCTGTGGCCATGTCTTCTCCAGTGCCACAGATCAATTGATCGTAAGCTATAATCTCAATTTTTTCTGCTTCAATGTCGAGTCCTTCATCTTCATCCAAAGTGTTGCAGCTGTATAAACCAACTATGATAATGCCTACCATTGTCCAGGCTAGGACAGAGTATGATCTTGGTCTGACAGGAATAGAAAAATACTTTATAAACCTTTTCTTCATTTTCAATTGAATTCCATTTACTGAATTTGAATACAAATTAAACTACTTTTTTATAACTATAGTATAGTTCCTTGTTGAGAGTGTTTTGAAACTATAAAACTTATAAAATATGTTAAATGCATTGTTAATTGTTTTAACTTCAATACTATTTTAAACGATGGGATTGGGCAAATAGAATGAAATGTTTAGAATATTTTTATATTTACTTCTGAGGAATGTGTATGTACTATGGGATATAAAAAAATTGTAATATTATTGGGAGTTATGTGGATGTTTGGCACGAGTCAGGCACAGAATATTGAGGAGCAAGTACTCGATTTTCATATAGCCCCATTGTTTAGTAGATTGAATAGTTCGAGCGATTATATCAGTCCCAACGGCATCAATGTGGGATTGAAGTTGGGTGCTACGGTGAATTTTAAATTTACGGAATGGGCAGGTTTTGTTGCTGGTCTTGATTTTGTGTTGTGGTCGGGCGGAAAACTCTTATACAGTGAAGGTGGAAATTTTTTGCCGAGTTCATCATTGTCAGATCCCCAATACACTGAAGGGGATATGCCTTTTCCGGACAATACCAGTATTCGCTACACCATAAATTATATTGAACTTCCTTTTGGTATGCAGTTTAACCTGCCTGAGATTAACGATGTATCTATATTTATGCGTATCCCAACCATTACTATGGGGGTTAGAAATAGAGCAAGAGGGACGATAGAAGCGGGAAGTCTACTACTGGAGAAAGAAAAGATTGGTAAAGATGTCTCCTTTTTTAATTTTTTATGGGGCATGGCATTGGGTGCGGATTTCAATTACAGAGGCCACGATATGTCAGGTATGATATTTTTAAATTCGGGTTTGGCTGATGTCACGAGAGACAAAGGCAAACAAGTGATTGAAGTAGACAATCAAACCAAGGTGATCAAAGAGGATTCCAAGGGAGCTCTGAATCAGTTTGGGATTCAAATAGCAGTAAAAATACAGTAGGAGATGAATGAATCAATGAAGAGGCAGCTGTCTGAATTTGTGACAGCTGGACTGCGAGAAGATGTAGGCGATGGAGACCATACTTCCTTGGCTTGCATAGATCCGCAGCAACAGTCACGGGCCAAATTATTGGTTAAGGAGGATACTGTGTTGGCGGGAATGGAAGTGGCAGAGTATATGATACATTTTGTAGATCCTGCAGCCGACATCGAAGTTCGGATGAAAGACGGAGATCAGGCCGTAGTAGGGGATGTAGCTTTCTACGTAACCATGAATAGTCAAGCTCTGTTGAAGATAGAGCGACTATTGCTCAATACCATGCAGCGAATGTGTGGGGTAGCATCTATGAGTAAAGTATATGCCGATTTGGTAAAAGATTATCCGGTTAAGGTTTTGGATACTCGTAAGACGACACCATTGATGCGTTTTCTTGAAAAATGGGCGGTATCTATAGGTGGTTGTTACAATTATCGCATTGGGTTATTCGATAGGATCATGATAAAAGACAATCATATAACCGCATCAGGATCGCTGAGTCGTGCAGTTAAAAATGTACATCAATATTTATCGGCAAAGGAAATGAAACTTCCTATCACATTGGAAGTAGGAAGTAGTGCAGAATTAGATGAAGCCCTAGATGTAGGTGGGTTTGATCGAATTATGTTGGATAATTTTACTCCGCCTCAAATGGCCAAGGCCGTAGAGCAAATCAATGGTCGATTTGAAGTAGAAGCGTCTGGAGGAATCACAGAGTCCATTCTTAAAGAAGTGGCTCAGACCGGTGTCGATTATATTTCATCTGGGGCATTGACCCATAGTGTTGTCGCCAAAGATCTGAGCTTGAAAATTTTGTAGTAGGCCTATAATTTGGCCGTATCTACCGTCGTCAATTTTTGAATTGCTTTGATCCGTGCATCAATTTCTGAAGAATTAATATTTTGAATTTTTTCTAATGAAAAGTCTTCTACACAGAAAGATCCCATGGCTGCACCATATACCAGACCTTGTTTTACATGTTCGTAATTGATTTCAGATTGATTGGCTAAATATCCCATTAGTCCTCCTGCGAAGGTATCGCCAGCACCGGTAGGATCTACGATATTGTTGAGTGGCAGAGCGGGAGCAAAGAACATATGATCATCTCCAAACAAGAGTGCTCCGTGTTCTCCTTTCTTAATAATTAAGAAACGCGGTCCGAGTTTCATTATTTTTTCTGCTGCTTTTACCAAGTTGTGTTCTCCACTGAGCATTCGCGCTTCTTCATCGTTGATGCTTAGGAGATCTACTCTTCGTATGACATCTATTAATTCGTCTTTGGCTATATCGATCCAAAAATTCATAGTGTCCAAAAGGATGAGTTTGGGTTTGGATTCCAATTGATCGATGACACTGCTTTGTATGGCTGGAGTTAGGTTGCCCAATAATATAAATTCACTATTTCGATAGCTATCTGGTAGGATAGGATCAAAGTCGGCCAATACATTAAGGTCGGTAATGAGGGTTTCTCGCTCTATGAGGTTTTCCAAATATCTTCCAGACCAGTAGAACGATTTTTTATCTTCAACGATTTTTATACCTTCAGTATCTATACCTCTGGCGTTCATGCGTTGCAATTCTGATTTGGGCCAATCACCACCAATAATTGAAACCAATCGAATATCGGAGTGCAAGTAAGATGCTGCCCATCCAGCATAGGTGCCTGCTCCTCCAATTACTTTTTCTACCTTTCCATGAGGTGTTTCGATAGTATCAAATGCTACGGTGCCCACGATTAATAAACTCATAATGTGTTTTAGTTGTTTTACAAAAAAAAAGCCTTGCCGCTTGAAGGCAAGGCTACTAACGAAGTAACTGTATAATGACGTCAGTCTGGATCCAATGTTAATCTTTCAAGCCCAATCCCGCTTTTTCGGAAATCTCCAACATCCTTTCGATGGACTTGACTCCCTCTTCAATTACCCACTCGGGCAAATTTACTTCGGGATTTTCATATTTCATACATAAATATAGCTTTTCCATGGTATTTCTCTTCATGTGAGGACATTCATTACATGCACATTGATTTTCTGGAGGTGCAGGAATAAATTCCTTTTCTGGAGAAGCCAACTTCATCTGGTGTATGATTCCAACTTCAGTTGCCACAATAAAAACTTGGTTGTCTGATTCCTTCGTGTATTTCAATAATCCACTGGTAGAACCTATGTAATCTGCATTTTCTAAAATATGAGCTTCACACTCCGGATGCGCTATTAATTTCGCTTCCGGGTACTGCAATTGCAATTTAGTAATTTTTTCATTACTAAATACTTCATGTACCATACAAGAACCGTTCCATAATATTAAATCACGGCCAGTTTTTTTAATTAAATAGGCACCTAAATTTTTATCGGGAGCAAATATAATCTTTTTATCTTTAGGAATGCTATTTATTACATCAACTGAATTGGTAGATGTGCAACATATATCGGTTAATGTTTTTAATTCTGCCGTACAATTGATATAACTCACGACAACAGCGTCGGGATGTTGCTCTTTGAATTTTTTGAATAGATGAGGTGGACATGCGTCGGCCAATGAACAGCCTGCCTTGAGATCTGGTAGCAAGACTTTTTTGTCTGGCGATAGCATTTTGGCCGTCTCAGCCATAAAATGAACACCGGCAAATACTATCATATCCGCATCCGTAGTGGCTGCTTTTTGACTTAAGCCCAAGCTATCACCAATATAATCTGCTATATCTTGAATATCAGATTCCTGATAGTAATGAGCCAAGATAATAGCGTTTTTTTCTTTTTTAAGTTTTTGAATTTCAGCCTCTAAATCCAAAGATGGATCGATACTAATGTCAAGGTATCCCTTTTTGTCAATATCTCTTTTGGCCAATAGCAATTCTTCTGTTCCAATCATAAAAACCTGATGTTAAGTTAGCAATTTAAAAAAAAATCTCCTTGTATCGTATTATATAGGGCAAATTTTTTGAATAAGATTATAATTTAGATGTGTAATAAATAGATATTCAGTTGTTTAGTAGAACTGGTTTTTGTATTCTCCCTATGATACATCTTCCCTAAATTATATACAATCACAGGGCAATATAGTTTAAATCAAGTATTTCAATTTCCCTTTCCCAACACAAATACACAGGGTAACTTGTGCATAGAAGGCAGTTTACTACTTCGCCATTGTTTTACCGTTTTGGTCACTGTAGTGTTGTTGGTATTGAGTAAGTCAATGGCCAGAGAAATACTTATAGTATCTGGAAGTATGTCTATCAGCGATTCCATGGTCTTGATATTGCGATAGGGGGTTTCAATAAATATCTGGGTATAGCCCTTTTCAATAGATGGCAGTATTTTTTGAATTTTACTCTTCAGTTCCTGAGGTTTAATGGGGAAGTAGCCTTGATAGGTAAATTGATTGCCGTTGAAACCTGATCCCATTAGAGCCAATATCAGCGAATTGGACCCACTCAATGGTAGGACGGGAATATTCAATTGATGGGCTTTAATAACAATTTGGAATCCAGGATCTGCAATTGCTGGACTGCCGGCCTCAGAAGTAAGTCCAGTAATCCTTCCTTTTTTCCATTGCTCTAGGACGAGATCCATCGGGAATCGATTGCTGTGTTTGTCGAATTCAATAAAGGTTCGGGAATCGATATCGTAATCTGGTTGGATATCGCGCAACCACCTTCTAGTAGTTCTAATGCGCTCGCAAAAAAAAACTTCTATTTCGTTGATTATCTCTAAAACTCCAGGAGAAGGACGATCGAGGGCCCCAATAGCCGTGGGAATGAGGTATAATTTATTTGAATTCATTAGATAAAGAAAGTTAATTTTTGCAATATTAATAGGATATTTCGACTAGGTGAAAAATTATTGTAGTAGATCTTTATTCAGGTCTTTGTAAATTGAAGTATATTTATGTCTATGTTCGAAAATAGTATAGATCAATATTATATAAAATTACCTCAGTTCGAAGGCCCCTTTGATCTTATACTGTTTTTTATAGAACGCGACGAAATTGAAATTCAAAATATTCCGATTTCAAAAATCACCTCAGATTTTTTGGATTATATCCACCACATGGATCAATTCAATATCGAATTGGCTTCTGAGTTTATTGTGGTAGCCGCAACATTGATGCGAATAAAAACCAAAATGTTGTTGCCGAGAAAAGAATTGGACGAATCCGGAAACGAAATCGATCCTAGAGAAGAATTGGTTCAACGTCTTTTGGAATACAAAAAATTCAAATCTATTATTGAGGAAATGAAGTCTCTTGAAGAAGTCCGAAGAAGTCTTCATAGCCGGGGCAATATAAAATCCGAATTGTCAACCTATTCAGGAGCAGCACTGTTAGAATCAGAATGGGAGTCACTTGATTTGTACAAATTGTTTTCAGTCTTTCAAAAAGTCATGGAAAGATTCAATCAAGAAAAGACCAAGGTGGCACATACTGTGGTGAGTTTTGCCTACACCATTGAAGATCAACGCAACCATTTATTGTCTGCCATAAAGGGAAAAGTGTCACAATCATTTGAATCCCTGTTTGATCGAATGGATAATCGACTTCATGCCATTGTTACTTTTCTAGCCCTTTTGGAATTGATTAATAGCAGACGTTTAGAAATTAAAATTAGCGGTGATATTAATTCCTTTTACATCAGTCAAGGGGAGAATTATTCCGAGTCATTAAATGGAGAAATTACTGAAGATGAATAGTTTGTTTGTTTACGGATCTTTACGATCTAAAATACAACATCCCATGGCTCAGTTTTTAGTTAAGAACGCCTATCAAATTGATGAGGGTTTTATCTATGGCTATTTGAAAAATATGGGGCCTTATCCCGGAGCTATTTTAGATTTGGAACAGAAGAGCAGAGTATTGGGCGAGGTATATCAATGGAATGAAATCAATGCGATTTCTATTTTATCTGTTTTAGATCATTATGAGGGATACGATTGCGACAATGAAGAGGAAAGTGAGTTTTTGCGTCGAACGGTAGATGTATATGGAAATTGTGGAAACTACCATTGTTATTTATATGTGTATCATCCCGAATGGTGGAAGGACAAAGGTCAGATTATTCCTTCTGGGAATTACTTAGACGTTGCTCTTTAGTCCCAATCACTGCCTGCTACAATCCGTGGTGTTGCATTAGGGAATCTACTCTTTCCGCTACTTCGGGAGAAGCTATATCATTGGACTGAGAACTGTCGTGGTTTAAGTGGCCGTGTTTGATTTTATAATACAAGTTTGACCGATCTGATTCCGGTGTCAGTCCAAAGGTTTTTCGCAACATAGGTAGATTTTCATAAAATATTTCAGTGTCCATATTTTCCATCCACTCCGATAATTGAGATAAAAAAATGTCGTCATAAATAAGCCATAAAATACCACCCGAAAACAACCCTTCCAGCCAAGCCAGCATTTGGTTGGCGTCAGAGGTTTGGAAAACAAAGGATATCTTGATTTCAATTTCCGATCTATCCAGTCGTCCCAAGTCCATGCATATTCTCAAGGCTCTACCACTAAAATAGTCTATTTCAATGTGATGATTGTATATTTCCAGCCATGCCGAATCCATGTAGCTGGAGAGATGGGGAAAGCGTCCACTCTGAAGAGTAAAATACAATTGGTTGATTAATTGCTTTAATTCTTCGATCTCATCTTCGTCAATCGAGTAAATTGCCGCGGGCAACATGATGCTCACCTTGTAGATCATTCTGTCCAAAAGCCCTGTTAGCTCTGGTGGTTTACTCCACCTTATATGACCATAGGACTGGACGTGAATCAAGGTGTTTACACTTTTTAAAAGGGATAGTACGGAATCAGTATGTATGTATGATTTTAAGAGTTTAGATTTTATTATGTCGAGCAAATCATCAAAACCACACATAAAGGATTGATCTAACAAGTCGATGACGTCGTCGATGATTTCTGTTTCCGTCAGTGCATCGGTTATTTTATTTCTAGCAGCGGCTTCTATTGTATTGCCATAGCTGGATACCTGGATGAGGATCCACTCTGAAACTGGATCCCATTGCAGATCCCAAATCTCTTTAAAATTACCCAAGGCAGAAATCGATTGATCTTGAATCTTGGCCAAGGGGATTTCTAAAGTCAGGGTCTGATAGAAAAAACATGAGAGAAGCAAATGCTTTGACGTCCGCAAATCAAGGGTCTTATTCATGGGGATAGGCTCTTCCAACAGTTTGGATAGTCTACCACTTTTTAGCATCTTTCTAAAGTCCAATTGAAGGGGCAGAATAAATAAATCATTGGGAATGCTTCCGGTTTGATGTCCAGTAAATATTTTGTCACCGAAAACTTCTTTCCAACTAGGGTCGCCCTCGTACATCACTGTGGTTATGGCATCCTCGAGTTCGGGAATGCCAATACTGCTTTTGTTGCGCAAATTTTTCAAACCTCTGGCCAAGTTAATGGTCTCAATGGTATGGGCAGTGCTCAGGGGCTTGACAGCTCTTAGGGTTTTGCCACATTCTGTAATCCAGTACATAGCAGCTTCTTCTTTGTGTTCGAATAAGGCATGATACCAGGTGGGGTTGGAAATTCCCGCTCCATATCCATTTTCTTGTTTCATTCGGCGATAGGACCAAGGAATCCATACTGCATCGGTTTTTATCATTTTGATGCGGACGGATTTCTTAGAGGGTTTGGCATTCTTGTGATTTTCAAGGGCTGGAAGATGGTAAGCTCCGCAGATTACGGCTATTTTTTTAAAATCTTCTCCAGTAGCCATTTGAATTTGCTCTACCATAAAAGCTTCGCGCTGGATGGTCTCTGAACTTTCGGTAGCATCTTTTCGCAATTCCCGCATGAGTTTGGCAATATGGTCGAAAATGGCAGTGGAGTCGGTTGTAGTTTCCAAAAAATGGTCCCACCACTGTTCTACGTCATTGAATCCCGATATTTTTGCCAGTTGATAGAAGGGATTTAATTTTGGGCGAGATCGTTGGTTTTTTTGTTTTAAGATGGCACCGATGGGCAAGTCGATACAACGCAATGGAATTTTTTGGTCAAATGAATATTTCAGTGCTATCCATTCAGGCGAAAATGCGGCTAGTGGAAAGTAGGCTGCTCTCTGAAAATCCTTGGGGTCGTATATTAGTCCAGCTATAGGCGGAGTCATCTCATAGGGGTTGAAACTGGCTATTATGTGTTGAGCATCAGCCGGTGCTTCCAATAAAATAATGTCGGGACCATATTCGTCCAACATGCGTTGGATTCGCAATGCGGACCCCGGTCCATGATGTCGAATCCCCAATAATTTTACTTCATTCATAGAAGAGATTAAAGTAGGTTTTTAAGATCTTGCCAGTCCGGTCTCTTGGCGATGACAAGTTTTTTGTACTCTTCCCATGGTTTACTGTCTTTCTCGATATCTTTCAAAATGGCACCGGGAAGGGTGGCGGCTATTTCATTAGCAGTCACTCGACCTTCTCCAAAAAAACCGGCCATGTATATACAGTGTTCCAGAGTGGATATCGCTTCCGCTGTACTGAGATTACTTTGGGTGGTATTTATTTTTTGATGACTGTCTTCGGTAACTCCAGATCTTAGCTCTCGGAATATTTGAACGACTCTTTCTATTTCTTTTACTGGAATTTCTACAGAAAGGGGCAGGGTTTCTACATCTAGTTTGTAGCGAACAATGTTTACTTCTTCTTCTAAGCTAGAAGGGAAAGGCATTTGAATAACATTGAAACGTCTTTTCAGTGCGTCACTTAGTGGAAATGTACCTTTATCCTTGTCGTTTGAAGTGGCGATTATATTAAACCCCTTATGGGCTCTTATTTCGTTGTCTAGTTCGGGCACAACGATTAATTTTTCAGACAGTAGGGAAAGTAAGTTGTCTTGAATCATGGCTGGGATCCGGCTTAATTCTTCTATTCTGCAGATTTCTCCACCTTGCATTGACTTGTAAATCGCACTTTCCACTAAGGCTTCTTGGTGGGGACCTTTGGCGATTAGGCTGGCGTAGTTCCAACCGAAGAGAATGTCTTCTTCTGTGGTAGCACTACTTCCTTGAATGAGGTGTTTGGTGTTTCCGCTAATGGCTACGGCCAAGTGTTCGGCCAACCATGTTTTGGCTGTTCCCGGCATGCCTGTCAATAATAATGCCCGTTGAGTTGCTAGGGTTGCGATGGCGGTTTCTACTAGATTTTTATGTCCTATGTATTTGGGACTGATAGTTACGCCATTGACTTCTACATTGCCTAGGATAAATTGTAAAACCGATTGAGGAGACATTTTCCAATTGTCTGGTTTCCACCCACTATCTGTTTTTATTAAGGCATTGAGTTCGTCTTGATATTTGTCTTCCAGTCTTTGTTTGAGTATGTTTTTTGTATCGGTCATTTTATTGGATATAATATTTTTAAAATTTCCTTTCTGATGGACAGTATTTTAGTAAATGAAGTCTTCCAATCCGAAGATATATTTGTGAGGTCAGATAACACTACTACAATAGCATTGGGATGTATTTTCAATGCAAAATAGTGGATTGGAAACGATTCTTCGATAAATGTAAATTCTTCATATTGTTTTTTTAGGTATGTCCAAATCGAAAGGGAATCTTGGTATGTAAAGAACGGTTGGATTTTTAGAATGTTTTCAAAGAAAGTAGGCGACAATGATTTATTCGGAGTCAGGTAATAATGATGGATATATGCAGTTGTGTTTTGGGGTGAAATACTGGTTTCTATCCCTGAATCAAATTGTGCTCCCGGGTGTAATTGCATATATTGATTGAGGAAGTTCATATTTTCATGAAAAAGACAGCCATCTACCACATCGCTTAACAAGTCATTGGGAATGCTAGCAATGTCAATGGACAGGTCAGCGGGATCGATAAGTGAAATCAGGGCAGATAATGTACTGGTTTTAGAGGTCAGGGACTGGATGTCATCTTTCCTTATTCCCATGGTTTGTTTAGTCAGTTCAATTTTGTCCTTAAACTGGGATTCCACGTAGGGGTTTAACACAGCTATCAAATTGGGATAAAGGTTGGCATATTTCTTTTTGAGCAATATTTTGAGGGCCGTTATCCTAACTACCTTATCTTGATTTGATTTTTTGCTGTCTATAAAATCCAATGTGTCAGGATGGTCGTCGGTGGATAGTATTTCTAATAATTTATTTTTGTGGTGGCTGGACACAGATTCAAATTTTTCCCGAATAAATGCTACCGTTTGTTGGGGGAAATTCTTCATCCTGACGGCCATGGCGGGATAAAAATATGTCTGTCCCACGGTTGGTATTTCACCATGGTCGAAGGCCATTTTCATAAAGTCGAACTGGTCATTAGTATCAGATAATTTGAGGATGAGTTGGGGATGAAGCTGATATATAGCGGACCAAAGTGAAGGCCATGATTGGACGAGGTTTAACAAATTGGGCAAATGTATAGGAGGGAAGGTAGATCCACAATTTTTTAGATGGTAAAACAACTCTTCAAGTAGAACTTCACTGTTTTCTATCTTTAATATTTTATCTAAGACATTGCTTATCGGGCTGATGTTTACTTCCTGAGGTGTAATGGAGATGACTTCATCTTGTACTTCGATGGTCGTCAACATCTGTTGATAATAGTATCTGGTAGATTGATGGGCAAATTCTTCAAAACTCAGTTTGTCTTCATCCTTGACGAACAAAAAAAGTCTTTTCTTTAGATCTTCTATGGGAAGTAAATTTGGCACTTAACACGGTTTAGTCATAGAAATTATGATGTAAAGATAGATATAAGCCGCGATTGAGTGAATGATTTTTTGTTGTCCTCATTTCAAGACTGAGTCGAGGACGAGGGGTGGTTATTTTTTGGGATTTAAATATTGCGTATTGCAATAGTGTTGAAATATGAAGTAGGTTGATTATAAACATCTAATTTTAATCTAGCGTTGAGGATTGTGTAGTACAGTTTTATTAAGCTTGGTATCATTTCTATAAAGGGATGATATTTTTAAACTTCTTTAAAGAATCAAGAGAGAATCGATGATGATTGATGGAGGGAAAATTACAGAATTTTACATATAGCTCAATCTAAAGGCTGGGAAATTATTTAATACTTTATAATGGTAAAAAAAAATTGACTTATTCCAAGGAATAAAGGCCTTACCTTTTTGTGGATAAGAGAAAAGGACTATCTTTGCGCAAATTTTATGACTGAATAAAACGCAACAACAGTAATACTATGGCGAATATTGGAAAAGTAAAACAGGTCATTGGTCCAGTAGTGGACGTAAGTTTTCAGGGAGAAGGATCTACCACTCCTGATATACTTAATGCGCTGGTAATCAAAAGAGAAGGCTTTAATGATTTGATATTGGAAGTTCAACAACACTTGGGAGAAGACAGTGTTAGAACTGTGGCCATGGAAGCTACAGATGGTTTGATCAGAGGCCAAGAAGTAGTTGATACCTTTGCTCCAATAAGAATGCCTGTTGGGGAACAAATCAAAGGTAGATTGTTTAATGTAGTTGGAGAAGCTATCGATGGTTTAAGACCAACCGAAAAAGGAGAGACTGCATATTCAATCCACAGAAAGCCACCTCGTTATGAAGATCTATCTACCGAAACAGAGGTTCTGTTCACTGGAATTAAAGTGATCGACTTGATTGAGCCCTATGCAAAAGGGGGTAAAATTGGATTGTTTGGTGGAGCTGGTGTTGGTAAAACAGTATTGATCCAGGAATTGATCAACAACATTGCCAAAGGATACGATGGGATTTCTGTTTTTGCAGGAGTAGGAGAGAGAACCAGAGAAGGAAACGATTTGCTTCGTGAGATGTTGGAATCTGGAATTATTAAATACGGTGACGACTTCCTTCATTCTATGGAAGAAGGTGGTTGGGATTTAGATAAAGTTGACTACAAAGAATTAGAAGATTCAAAAGCGACATTCGTTTTTGGACAGATGAATGAGCCTCCTGGTGCACGTGCTCGTGTTGCTCTTTCGGGATTGACTATGGCAGAGTACTATAGAGATGGTGATTTGTCTGATCCTGCCGGAGGTAGAGATATCCTTTTCTTCGTAGACAATATCTTTAGATTTACTCAGGCTGGTTCTGAGGTGTCAGCCCTATTGGGAAGGATGCCTTCAGCGGTTGGATACCAACCAACTCTAGCTACAGAGATGGGTTTTATGCAAGAGCGTATTACTTCAACAAAAAGAGGTTCGATTACATCGGTACAAGCGGTATATGTACCTGCGGATGACTTGACGGATCCAGCTCCTGCTACAACCTTTGCTCACTTGGATGCAACTACGGTATTGAGTAGAAAATTGGCTTCATTGGGTATTTATCCTGCCATTGATCCATTGGATTCAACATCGAGAATTCTCGATGCCAAAATCATCGGAGATGAACACTATAATACTGCGCAACGAGTGATTAACTTGCTTCAGAGAAATAAAGAATTGCAAGATATCATTGCCATCTTGGGTATGGAGGAGTTGAGTGAAGAAGATAAGTTGGTAGTACACAGAGCGAGAAGGGTACAAAGATTTTTGTCACAGCCTTTCCACGTAGCTGAGCAGTTTACTGGTATCCCAGGGGTATTGGTACCTATTGAAGATAGTATCAAAGGTTTCAATATGATTATGGACGGAGAAGTTGATGAATATCCTGAGGCGGCCTTTAACTTAGTAGGTAATATCGAAGAGGCCATCGAAAAAGGTAAGAAATTAATCGCAGACGCGGAACAAGCATAGTCCTATGGTAATTGAAGTATTGACACCAGAGGAAAAATTGTTTACAGGGGAAATTACTTCTGTAATGGTGCCAGGTATTAGTGGACGATTCCAAATATTAGAAAATCACGCACCTATAGTTTCGGCTTTGGTTAAGGGTGATGTGGAATTGACACTGGGAACAGGTGAAAAACAAAATTTTTCCATTGAAAAAGGATTTATTGAAGTATTGAACAACGAGGTTTCATTACTTGTATATACTGCCGCTGCTGCTGAATAAGCATATTATACCCTGTGATGGGGTTTGAAAATAGAAAAGCTGTCATTGGAATCCAATGACAGCTTTTTTTAATTATGAGAATTCTGTTTATTTCATTGAAATGGGTAGAGCTAGATTTGCCCAGTACATGATGGTCTTACTCGGTGTAACCTCATAAGTCAGTCTTTCGTACATTTTTTCAGAATTCTGAGGGGATACATCTACTCTCAATACATCCTTGCTCGCATCGTACTTATAGGCACCCCATTGCTTGGCTTCGCTATTGAAAATAGCTACCCAGTTATTTTTTTCTTTGGGAATTATAAAGAAGCTGTAGATGCCAGCGGGCAATTTCTTTCCTTCTACCATAATGTCCTTGTCGGTTTGAAAGGTAGTGGCTTCATTGGCTCCTGCTCGCCATACTTTTTCAAAAGGGACTAATTGGCCCCATATTATCCGGTCTTTGACACCTGGAGAACTGTAATTAATGGTAATATTTGCATCGCTTATTGTACCCGTTGCGGTAGCTGGAGGGCTGGGTTTGGTCTCTGATCCTACCTGAGCCCATCCCGACATAATAAAGAATAAGCAAAAAATCGATGCCAGTAAAATTGGTTTAGTGAATTGTTTGATTTTCATAGTATAATACTTTTAATTTTTGAATATTTAATGTATATCCTCATAAGGTGATATCTAATATCAATAGTTGACTACCATCCAATTAGATTAATTCTGCAAATACATCTCACATTGATGTATATTTCGAAATCTTGTGTTGAATAGACTGCCATCTATATTGTTATAACTGGAAAAACTGTAAAAAAGTTAAAAATTTAACTAATTATTTATTTTTTATATGTTATTGAATTGTTTATTTAGATGTGGGTAATGGATTGAGTACCGTAGATGATTTGGATATTGTCCTTGATTTTAAAAAATTAAATTATTGGTGTTTAGTCTCTGTGTTGATATAATTATCATTGTCCATTAGGAGTTATACCAATTGCGTTTGGTATAATTCCTAATGGTTTACTAATTATCTAGAATTGCACTCTTGCAATTCATACCATGACTAAGCATCCATTTTATTGTTCGTTAATGGACCAATCGTAATCTTGGTAGTCGATATCGGCATCTTTATTGATCTCTACTTGGGAATATTTATTTAGAAAATCAATTATGGTTTGTTTTTTTGTAAAATCACCACTGAACCATTTAAATATAGATGATATGGTTACTTGGTCAGGGCTTAGGGAGTTTTTCTTTTTATCATTGATAAATGAAACGGCAGCTGCGGTTAATTGTTGATCTAATTGATCGGCCGTAAAGGCGTGATTGCTTAAACTGGGACATGAATAAGAGGCGCAATTAACGGCGAAGTGAATCCGTGGTTCGTCAAACTGTTGTCGAATAATGCCGTGTTCAATATTATTGAGGTCGTATACGCGTTCTTCAATATGAATAAATTTTATATCCCAGACCGAATTTACAAATCCAATACCAGGTTTGATATCCTTAATGCTGGCAACAGGGTAGTGTCTGGCCACCAATTGGATGGTGAAGGCATTGTAAGCATTAATCCAATAAGCCAACTGTTCCTCCCTAGACCAATTTTTGTCATTGGGATGATTTTGAGAAAGCAAGTTTGTGTATTTATTGAGTTTTGCCGAATCTTTTTGGAATCCAGCATAGTCTACCCAACCTTCATCGTCCACATGAGATTGTAACAATTCTTCCCATAAGTCGTGACTGATAGGATGGGAATTGCCTTCATATTTCGATACTTTACAACTATAAATTGCCAAGATGGCGAAGACAGAAAATAAAAATTTCATGAGGGTTTCTATTTATTTTATTAAGTTTAATGTTAATATTTATACTAACAATGTCAATTATTAAGGTTTGAAAAAGAAAAATGTTCTAGCATTAGGTGAAATACTTTTTGATGTAATCGATGGTGAGTACAAGTTGGGCGGTGCCCCATTTAATGTAGCTGCACATTTGGCCAAATTGGGTAATAACAGTTACATCTTATCTGCTGTAGGCAACGATGAATTAGGAGAGAAGATTCGGGATGAAGTTGCTGCAATAGGGGTAAATACTGATTTTTTACTTAATCATCCCACTAGACCTACAGGTACGGTAACCGTTTCTTTCAATGATGGAGAACCAGAATACGATATTGTTGAGGAAGTGGCCTATGATGATTTATCTGTGGATCTGGAAGCTTTATTGGCCATTGATTGGGATATAATTATTTTTGGGTCACTGGCGCAGAGGACTGAAGGAAATAGAGCTTTGTACGCTGAAATTTTGGAAAAAACCGATGCGGACTGGGTGTATTTTGACGCCAATCTCAGGGGAGATTATTACGATAAAAACATAATAGAAACTTCTCTACAATATGCCAATATTGGCAAATTTAATAAGGATGAAATATATGAGCTTTCAGAATTGCTTTTTGAAGAATCTTCGTCGGCAATAGAATTTGGACATTTACTCAAAGTGAAATTTGGTATCGAACTTTGCGTATTTACTTATGGCAGTGAAGGTTCGAAAGGCTACTATAACAACAGTATTTATAATCAGGCCATAGAGCCCATTGAAGCCGTAGATACGGTTGGAGCTGGAGACGCTTTTACTGCTGCTTTTTTACATTCATGGAGTCAGGCCCAAAATGTAGCCAAAGGCTTGGAAAGAGGGAGTATTCTAGGTGCTTATGTAGCTGGATCTATGGGTGCTATTCCCGAATATAGTGACAAAATCAAGTCGGTTTTTGGTCTTGAAGACTAGATACTTTGAATTTGGTCGATAATTCATTGGTACTGAGCGAAGTTTTTCAATTTCGCATTTGAAGAAGTTTATATTTAATTGTTTAACTTTAAGAAAGGACAATATGGCGCAGACTTTTTCAATGATTGAATTAAAAAATATCAAAAAAGCCTATAAAACAGATTTTACCAATCTGCAAGTTTTAAAAGGCATTGATTTAGATATTGAAGAAGGTGAATTTGTGTCCATTATGGGGTCTTCGGGGTCAGGGAAATCTACCCTATTAAATATTTTGGGCATCTTAGATGAATACGACTCTGGTAAATATACCTTGGCTGGTCAATTGATGCAAAATCTTTCCGAAAAGCAGGCGGCTTATTTTCGCAATCGTTTTATAGGATTTGTGTTTCAGTCCTTTAATCTTTTGTCATTTAAAACTGCGGTTGAAAACGTAGCCCTACCCCTGTACTATCAAAAAATAAATCGGATTGAGAGATTAGAAAAAGCCATGCATTATTTAGAAATGGTAGGCTTAAAAGAATGGGCCAATCACCACCCCAATCAGTTGTCAGGAGGGCAACAACAGCGAGTGGCTATAGCTAGAGCTTTGGTAACTGAGCCCAAAGTACTTTTGGCTGATGAGCCAACGGGAGCATTGGATTCTAAAACATCTTCCGAAGTAATGGATTTGTTTGAAGATATTCATCAAGCCGGTAAGACGGTTATCATTGTAACCCACGAATTGGATATAGCTCAGAAAACCGAACGAATTATCCGAATACAAGACGGATTAATATTAAATAGGGAGATATGAAATTTATAGATCTCGATAAGTGGAGTGAAATTTTTCAATCCATCCAAAAACATAAGTTAAGGACAGGACTCACTGCCTTGGGGGTGTTCTGGGGTATATTTATGTTGGTCGTCTTACTCGGTTCAGGTCAAGGCCTGCAAAATGCCATTGAATTGAAATTTAAAAGCGATGCCGTCAACAGTATCTGGTTGTACGGAGGGACGACGTCCAAAGAATTTAATGGCCTACCCAAAGGGCGAAATATTACTTTCGACAATGAAGATTATGAAGTGATAGGAGAACAATTTCCAGAAATTGAAAATTTGGCTGGACGTGTATTTTTGCGCGGCAATTTGATACTGAAGTATAAGGACAAAAATTTGTCTTTTTCCGTTCGAGGTGTTCATCCCGATATGATAAAAATAGAAAATGCAATCATTGAATCAGGCCGATTTATCAATGATGAAGATCAACGACAACGCAGAAAAGTAGCCGTTATCGGATCTATAGTGAGCAAGGAAGTGTTTGAAGATGAAGATCCCATAGGTAAGGAGATATTGATAGGATCTACAGCTTATACCGTTGTCGGATTGGTGTTAGATGTTGAAAATGATCGATCACAGCGAGAAATTTTTATCCCTATAAGTGTGGCACAGGTGGTCTATCAAGGTAATGATGATATTGCCAATTTGGCTATGATTACCGGTGACATGAAAGAGGAAGAAGTAGCTGAATTGGAAACAGGTATTAAAAATCTTCTGGCTTCCAAACACCAATTTCATCCCTCAGATGTGCGGGCAATTTATATCAACAATCGTTTTGAAGATTATCAAAGTTTTCAAAATCTATTTTTAGGGATAAAATCCTTTCTCTGGTTTGTCGGTCTGGGAAGTATTTTGGCGGGAATAGTTGGTGTGAGCAATATTATGTTGATTATTGTAAAAGATAGGACAAAAGAAATAGGAATACGAAAGGCCTTGGGTGCTACACCGAGGTCGATAGTGTCGATGATATTGACAGAGGCTATTTTTATTACTTCGATGGCTGGGTATATTGGTTTAGTAGCTGGTATTATGCTGTTGAGTTTGATGAGTGGTGTAAAATCGGAATTTTTTCTCAATCCAGAGATTCATTTGGGAGTAGGTGTGGCCGCTATATTGCTTTTGGTCATTGCCGGAGCCTTGGCTGGATTGATTCCCGCATTACAAGCCGCTAAAATCAATCCAATTGTGGCAATGAGGACAGACTAAAGATAAATCATTAAATAAAGTGCATGTTTGACAGAGATACATGGCAGGAAATATTGGGTACTTTACGAAAACACAAGATGCGAACATTCTTGACGGCATTCGGTGTGTTCTGGGGTATTTTTATGTTGATATTTATGCTGGGAATGGGATCTGGGCTAAAGAATGCAGTATTCAAAAATTTTGGCAATAGAGCCAAAAATGTGATGTACGTCTGGTCAAATGCTACTTCTAAGCCCTATAAAGGATTTCAACCAGGCCGAGTACCTCGACTGAATTTAGAAGATATCGACTATCTCTATGAGAATGTCGAAGGGGTGAATTATATAGCTCCACGTACGACGATTCCGGGGAATATAACCTATAAAGAAAATGCAGAAGCCTACGATATCAGAGGGGAGTTGTCCGATATGATTACCGTGGAAGGGTATAAGGTGTATAAAGGTAGATATATTCAACCCAGTGATGTAGAGGAATCTAGGAAGGTCATCGTATTAGGTAAAAGAGTGGCTGAAGTGATGTTCGGTAAAGGAAAGTGGGAAGATGCCATAGGGAAATATGTGACGGCCAATGGGGTTGAATTTCAGGTTGTCGGTATTTTTGGTCCAGAATTTATTCAGCCGTGGACGGAGGATGATCTCGAAACAACTGTTATTCCTCTAACCACCATGCACAAGGCCTTTGGTACAGCTGGGAGGATACATTATTTTGCTTTATCTGCATTGCCCAAGTATAAGATCAGCGATCTCGAAGACCAAGTTAAAACCATTCTCCAACAGCGCCATTATGTAGCCCCAGATGATCCTAGAGGCATTGGTGGCTTTAATCTTGAAGAACAATTTGATAAAATGTCAGGATTGTTTTTGGGTATATCCATTTTCTTATGGATTGTGGGGATAGGCACTTTGATAGCTGGTATTATTGGGGTGAGTAATATTATGATGATCGTAGTCAAAGAGCGGACAAGAGAGATTGGCATACGCAAAGCCTTAGGTGCCACTCCAGGGGTTATTATTCGTTCCATATTGATAGAGTCGGTATTTATCACATTGGTTTCAGGGTATTTGGGTTTGTTGAGTGGCACCTTATTGGTGGGCGCCATCGATTTTATTATGGAGACCAATAATGTTTCCTTGGATATGTTTTACAATCCCGAAGTCAAATTAGAGGTCGGCATAGGTGCTGTGGTAATATTGGTTATCGCGGGAACTTTGGCTGGTTTAATTCCGGCCATCATGGCCGCCAAGGTAAATCCTGTTTTGGCATTAAAGAATGAATAAATCAGATGTGAAAATAGAACATCAAGACAATAGATAAAAAGATAATAAATCAAAGATTATGAAGAAAGGTTGCTTATTTAGTACCATCGGTTTACTGGTTTTGTTGACAGCTGGTCTGGTCTACTATTTTGTTCGGCAAAATAAACCAGATCTTGAAAACACCAAGACCAATAAGGCGGAATACCTCGATATTTCCAAAAAAATAGTGGCCTCAGGAACTATCAATCCCAGACAAGAAATCAATATTAAGCCCCAGGTATCTGGTGTGATCGATGAACTTTTTGTAGTGGCGGGTGAAATTGTAGAAAAAGGAAAGCAATTGGCGAGAATAAAATTGGTGCCCAGTCAAGTAAATATTAACCAGGCACAAACTCAGGTGGAGTTGGCCAAGTTGCGATTTGATGATGCCAAACGAGAACTGCAACGACAACAACAGGTCAATACCAATCAATTGGATATAGAAACGGCAAGAGCTAATTACGAAAACGCAAAGACAGAAGAGGCTCGCCAGAGAAGTTTATACGAAGGTGGAGTGATCTCCGAACAACAATACAATCAGTATAAGCTGGATTTGGAATTGAGTCAGACCAGTTTTGAAAATGCAAAAATTGTATCACAGAATAATTTAAGTCAATACGAAAATAGAGTAGAGATCGCTGAGCAAGAATTGATTAGTGCGACGGCTAATTTGAGATTGTTGAAGGAAGGTGTAGATCAAAATTCTAAACAAGTGGCCAATATTGTGAGTTCCACAGTGTCAGGTATGGTACTGGATGTTCCGGTAGAAGAGGGAAGTTCGGTTATAGAGCGCAACAATTTCAATGAGGGGACGACGATAGCCACGGTAGCCAATATGAATACGCTAATATTTGAAGGGACAGTGGATGAAGCCGACGTGGGTTCGATAAAACAAGGTATGCCCATAATATTGAAGATCGGAGCCATTCCCGACCAAGAATTTAGTGCAGTCTTGGAATTTATTTCGCCAAAAGGGGTAAAGGAAGAGGGCACGATTAAATTTGAAGTGAGAGCAGCTGTAGAGCAAACGGAAGACAATTTTTTACGGGCTGGATATAGTGCCAATGGCGATATTGTGATTTACAAAAAGGACAATGTGTTGGCTATAAAAGAGCGAGATATTTTGTACGAAAAAGATGAGACTTTTGTGGAAGTCAAAAATGGGGATGGATTCGATAAAGTAAAGGTGGTCACGGGAATTTCGGATGGCATAAATACCGAAATAATTGAGGGATTGGATACGAGTCAATTGGTGAGAATTCAGCAGGAAACTGCCGTTCCTGTGGAGTGATTTATATAAAAGACAAAGAGCATTTATGTCTATCCACCATGAATCATGTTATTATCTGATTGGCCATCTTGTTTTTGTATTGTTAAACACTAAAGTTTGATCTGTATTATCGTTCAACGATGACAATGCGATTGCCGTAGAGGTCGCTACAATGGAAAAACTTGGATTGAGGAGTTATGGCGATTTCAGTGAGTAATTCAATGTTTTCTTCTTCAAGATGGTCGTATATCTGAAAAATGTCCGGAGTATAGATTACCAAAAATGGAGAAGACCCTGTTTGATTCCCTATTAGATTGGGATTGGAAACATCTTTGATTAACCAAAGTCCAGATTTAGCATTTTCCTCAAAACCAATGTGGAGGTAGCGGTCGCCATCGGGAGACAACTCATCGTAAATAATAATGCAGTTAAATGCTCTTTGATAAAATTCTAAAGCTTTGTCGTAGTCGTCTACCAACAATATGGTGCGACCAAAAGATAATTTTTCCATAATTAATTGGCCTGGTAATTCGTATTAAAATAATTTAGGTTGTCCATTGTCCTGTCCATCACCATCTGAAGAGGAGTCCGAAGTTGATGAATCGTCTTCTTCTTGTGGGGAAAGGTCATTGACTTCTAGAAGTTTTATGCTTCCTTCCTCTAGCTTATTCCCCTGTGCTCTCCATCCTTTGACATCGATGAAATCAGTTAAATCTGTTGTTTTTTCAGTTTTGCTACTGTCTAGATAGCGAATTTCTGGTTGATTGAATTCCGAGAGAACAAATAACTTCGAACTTCGGTGGTCGGATATAAATTTGAATCGCTGACTCGTTGTCGTAGTTTCAATCTGAAACCGCTTAACCATTGTCCATTTTTTTTCTCCCTCATAATAGACTACATTCCAAATGGTATCGGGCTCGAACCGCTTAACCAATTGTATTTTGTCGACGGGAAGACGGAGGTTGGGATCGAAGTCTAAAATTTCGTAACTACCTTCTTTGTAAAATAGGATAAGTTGATTGTCTCCTTCAAATTTTCCAATAAATTGACCCCGATCTTCGGTGTTTAACTGACCTGTTGCCGTGTCCATAGATATTTTAAGTGCATCGAGAGTGGATCCTCCAGTTTCCTTAAATTCTATTTTACGGATACCGTATTTGGTCAGTATATTTCCCATGGAATTTCGGCCCTTAATATCCAATTCTCCGAAATCGAAATCGAAGACTTTGTTTCTCGCTCTTGCAGACGAAGAGAGGGTAACCTTAATAATTTCAGACTCTCCATTGGGTTGGGCTGAAAAATACAATACTTTGGATCCTTTGCTGCCTTTGGTCAAGTCGTATTCTCGATCTCTGGTTATGGCCTTAACATGAAATCTTTTGATACGAGAGCGTCCACTTTCCCCATCGTAATAAACCATATGGTAGGTGGTTCGTTCATCGCCTTTGTACCATACATCGGCATAGAGGATGTTTTTACCTACAAAAACTTTTTCGTCGATTTTGGTCACCATAAATTTGCCATCCTCTCGGAATACAATGATGTCGTCGATGTCTGAGCAGTCGCGAATAAATTCATCTTTTTTCAGGCCATAGCCAATAAATCCTTCCTTGTAATTGACATATAATTTGGAATTGTTGGCTACTACTTGTTGTACCTCTATGTCGGCGAAGGTCGTGATTTGGGTTTTTCGCGGATAGTCCTTCCCGTATTTCTGTAACAAGTGATTGAAGTAGTCAATACAGTACTCTACGAGGTGTTTTAAATGATGACGAACCTTGGCCAATTCATCTTTTAAATTTTGGATGGCTTCATCGGCCTTAAATTTATTGAATTTTGAGATCTTTTTTATCCGAATCTCTGTCAATCTTAAGATGTCGTCTTCTATAAATGGACGAGCTAATCTCAATCTGTCGTCATTGGGGCCTGCTTCTTCATCGGGATCCATGATATAGCGCCTCATTTCCACATCGATGATACGAAGGACTTCTTCCCAAGTTTCGGCTTCTTCGATTTCGTGATATACTCTATTTTCAATAAATATTTTTTCTAGAGAAGAAAAATGGAGTTTGTCCAATAAATCTCTTTCCTCAATTTTAAGTTCGGCACGGATAAGGGCTTTGGTATGAGCAGTAGATCGTCTTAGAATTTCTTTGACATCGAGAAATAATGGTTTATTGTCTACGATCACACAGGCATTGGGCGATATAGACACTTCGCAATTCGAGAAGGCGTAAAGTGCTTCTATGGTCAATTCCGGAGAGGTGCCCGAGGTTAGATCAATGACGATTTCTACATCTTTGGCTGTGTTGTCAGTGATTTTTTTAATATTGATAAGGCCTTTGTCATTGGCTTTCAATATGCTATCTATAAGACTACCTGTAGTGGTAGTAAAGGGAATTTCACGGATGGCCAAAGTGGTTTTATCTACCTTCTCGATCTTGGCTCTGACTTTAATTTTGCCTCCTCGCAGTCCAGATTGATAATCGGATACATCTAACAGGCCTCCGGTTTGAAAATCCGGATATAGTTCAAAGTCTTTTTCTTGGAGAACTTTAATCGATGCCTTGATCAATTCACAAAAATTATGAGGCATAATCTTTGTCGATAATCCTACTGCAATTCCTTCTACTCCTTGGGTGAGGAGAAGGGGAAATTTAATAGGCAGTTGAATGGGTTCCTTTTTTCGACCATCATAACTCAATTGCCATTCGGTAATATCTTTATTAAAAGCAACCTCTAAGGCAAATTTAGACAACCTCGCTTCAATATATCTCGCCGCTGATGCACTGTCTCCGGTCTCAATATTTCCCCAGTTTCCCTGTTTGTCTATTAATAAATCTCGTTGGCCCAGTTTGACTAAGGCATCGCCGATGGCTGCATCACCATGAGGGTGAAACTGCATGGTTTGTCCAATAATATTGGCAACCTTGTGAAAACGTCCATCGTTGATCTCGTTCATCGAATGCAGAATTCTGCGCTGAACAGGCTTCAATCCATCATCGATGGTAGGGATGGCTCTTTCGAGAATCACATAGGAAGCATAGTCTAAGAAATAGTTTTTGTACATTCCATCCAAAGCGATTACTGTTGACTTATTCTGCTTCTGTTCTTCCATCTTTGTATAATTTGCTGTATATCAATAATTATTACATGGTTTTGTAATGTAATAAAGCGCAAAAATACAACTAGTTTTTAGAATTCCTATATGAGATTATTGATCTTCTGTTTTGATCCCTCAACGATGGATGTAAGATGGGGCTATGAATTGGGATTAGTGGATAGTGTTGAATTATTTATAGAGGATTTTTTTTATCTCATTTACTCAGATTATGTAGAGGTATTTTTTCATTAGGCCAGGAAATTTTTTAAATTAATTTTTTGTCCCAATAGATAATTTCATCTATCGCCATTTCCTCTATCTCTATTTCAACTATTTTCATGAGACATTTTAATATGATTGATATTTTGTCTAAGGCTAACCCAAGGAATTAATAAATCGTGTATTTCTCATTATTTTTAATTGGGATGCTTTTTTTATGTTCTATTTTACGTTAACCGTTCTTGATTGCACACAGGGAGTTTCCATGTATCGGGAAATTGAAGAAGTTTAATCGTTTTAAAAAAGATTTTATTTTATCAATATGTGTTAAAAATATTTAAATATGAAATCTTGAATTTAAAGTGAAATAGGAGTAAGTGTAATGGTGGTTTTTTCTGATGTGTTGAATATCAGCGTCCTGTATGGTTATTGTTATTGCCCTAAAATCGGGCTTTAATTAACAATACAGTATAGGTGGATTACCTAAATTAAAGCTTAAAATTTATAATGAAGGCACTGATTTTAAAGCCTTTTAAAGTGTTAAGGCAGCAAAGAAAATAGGTCGAACGTTTAATTAGTATTATTTTGGTTGGAAATACCTAGCCAGACAATGGATGTAACATTGACATTGGATCATGATGAAAAGTCGATCATAGAAGCCTGCATAAACCGTGAAAAATGGGCGCAGAAGATCGTATATGAGACTCATTACAGTAAGATGATGGGTGTGTGTATGCGCTATGCTAAGACTGAAGATGAGGCATTGGATATATTACACGATGGGTTTATTAAGGTATTTCGGTATATTAAAAAATATCAAACAGGGACTTCGCTGTACAGCTGGATTAGAAGGATAATGGTAAATACGGCCATTGATCATTATAGGAAGATGTCAAAACGTCGAACTGAGGATCTCGATCAGGCGTTTGGGGTGGAAGGTAAAGAGCCCGATGCCGTGGAAAAGGTAACCGAAAAAGAAATTTTAAGTGCCATCCAAACATTGACACCAACTTATAGAGCGGTATTTAACTTATATGTGATCGACGGATTTTCTCATCGAGAAATTGCAGAGCAACTCGATATATCAGAGAGTACGTCTAGATCCAATTTGGTGAAAGCAAGGTCAAAGTTAAAGAAGATATTAGTACACCTAAGAACTGAGTGAATTGATAGAGCGATTGGACAACATTATTAAAAAGAAAATGGAGCACTATGCTTCTCCCCGTCCATCGGATTGGGCTGTTTTCTACCCCTTACTCGAGGTGGAGTTGTCTGCGCTACCATCAGATGAAGATTTTGACGCTTCTTTTCACGATTCACTCGATCAATTAAATATTCCAAGTGCTGCCGCTGGGTGGGATATATTCGAATCTAGACTCGATGATCTCAACGATGAATTAGATTTTGATTTCGACATGGAAATCAAGGATCAGTTCGATAGAATGGATTTTTCTTTGAAAGAAGAACACTGGCAGTTGATGTCGGAGAGGCTGGATGCGCTCAATAATCGAGCTGGTATTCTCTTGATGAAAATTTTGGAAGTAGCTGCAGTATTGCTTATCATTTCTCAGCTTTCTGGCCTGTATACCACAGTGATTAGTAATATCGATTCTCATCAATTAGCTCAGCAAGATAAGTTGGATTCTGAATACGAAGACGAATTAACCTACGATTTAGAGACAGATCGGGTGAAGGCAGAATCGTTAAACAGAGAGGTTGTTGAAGATTCTCAATTAAAACAGAGTGTTGGCATTGCCAATGATAGTGGAGAAGGGGGATTGGCCATTACCGATGACATGATCAAGTCCTATGAAAATATGGTTAATCAACTCAAGGCTCAATCGGTAAATCCACTACCAGGATCTGATATCTTGCCGCCTAGATTGGATGGAGGAATTGATGAAGAAGCGGAGAATGAAGAATATGTAGCAAAGATATCTACTCCCCAGCATTATATTCAAAACACCCAAGCGAGCAATCGGTTGGTTGATGGTTTGCCTGCATTGAGTAGTAAAAATATATCCAATATTCAGTTGCCAGTCGATAGCTTTCTGTCCACTGTGTCTACGGTTCAAATCATTAGACCAAAATTGCAGAGTAGTTTAAGTGCTGGTGTGTTGGCCGATGTATCCAAAATCGATATTAAGGATCGATATGGTCCAAGATCGTTTGAAGAGCTCGTTATTAGTCCTGGAGCTTTTATGAGGTATAAAATGGAGTATGGTAAGGTCTTTGGTGCCTTGGGAGCTGATTACACTACGGTAAAATATACCGGAGCATCAAGTGAAAATGAAATTACTATGGTTTCTCTACCTGTTGAGTTGGGGTATAATATCGTGAATTTGCCAGAGTTTAGATTGTATGTAAGTGGGGGTGTGGCAGGACGATTTGTACCTGTAGCTAAGTATAGTCCAGAAACTTTTGATCAAAAATCGGATTATTCCAATTTGATGAGAACAGATAGTGGAGGGGATGGTACCGATATTGGAGGTTTACTTAACAATGGTCCGTTTGAGTTCAATTCGTATTTGTCAGGTCGGGTCAATGTTGGAATGGAAGTGAACGTCAATGAAAAATGGAGTGTAGGTCTTCGAGTTACTCACGATGCATGGTTAAAAGGAAAGGGAATTGGCTTCAATTTTGATACTTTTAAATCGAGTCATATTGCCTTGGGGGTAAGCACGTATTTTTAGAATGGTGTAAGTCAACTTTAGCTGTTGGCACAATGCAGATGTCCTGTTTGTATTGAATATTCCAATTTTTCTTTATTATTTCAACATTGATTGGGTTATGGTCAAACCAAGAGTTGTGGTTTGGCGGTGGCTAAGGCGCAGTGGCTATCCCACCCGAGCCCAGTGGTCTCGGTTCCTTCACCAAAGGTCGATTTACGACCTTTGGTTGCCCTAAAGGGCAACTACGTTCAGTCATCCTGAAGGGATGATTTGTTATCGTGGGTTTACAATCCACGGTATTGGATATTAATCAACATTGATTTGGCGGACTTTTTGCATGGTCAATCTTCTGACACGAAGAGATCATATATTTTCATATTTTGTAATGATAGATTAAGATAAATTGGGCAAAAAATGTGACAAATCCATGCTCATCGAAATCCTGATCTGAGCAATCATTTAAACTGAGTAAATAGGTGATGACTATTCGTTAGTGTTTAAAGAAAAACCCTGCAAGGAGGAAATAATAATATTAAGTAAAATCCCGTCGTATTTTGTTGAAATCACGCCGGCTCTTATGGTTTCACTTCTATCTATGCTATTTTGTCATTGCTGAATATGGGAGTGATCTTTATTGCGATCAAACTGTAGTTCAGAAAAAATCAATTTTAATTAGTAATTTTTTCTCCTTCAATCAAAGATTCAACCGTCTTGCTAAGTAAATTTTTGTTGCCGTAAATTGGATCTAAATCGACAATTTCAACCTTTCTAAACTGAATCGGATGGCTCTCGCTTTGAAGTGAAATACTTCCACCAGTAAGTAATTTCCCTTCTTGCATTACACCTTCCATTACAGGCGCTACATTTCCACCTCCCATTTGGGGACTGGTGTATTCCAAAACTATATCGCCTTCTATAATGTGCTGAATCAATGAATCCTTGAGTACCAAAAACGAAGCTCTTACCCATTGGTCTCCGTGGTAGGTCTTTGATGAAGAATTTACACAATGGGGGGTGAATAATTCACCTTTCATTACTACATTGGTGCCAGGAGTACATAAATTTGATGTGGTCCTGTCGTCCTGTCCATTGCCGCCCAAAATTTGTCCTTCAATGCTAATGGGGAAATCTTGTTCTAAGGTCATGGTTTTGGGGTCTTGTCCATGTAACATAGCTCCGCTATTTCTATAGGCCCATCCTGGTCCGTCATGGATTTGCTCTCCTATAAATCGATATTCAACGGCTAGAAAATAGGCGGAAAAAGGCTTTTCATAAAAGAGGTGACCAAACTGTTGATCAAAATTTTCGTAGTTGTCGTAATTGACAGTAATACAGCCATCTACTACAGAAAATGTTTCGCCATTATTATCCCCTAATTCATGACCTGAAATTTTAGGTGTCCATCCGGTCAAGTCCTTACCGTTAAACAGTTGCTGCCATTCTATTTCGTATGCTTCTTCAGTCTCCATTTTTTTCTCATTTTGACAATTGAATGACAAGGCTGAGGCAATGAGGATGAAGAATAAATATTTCGCTTTCATGATTTTAATTTTTAGATTAGGGAAGATAAAAAAAATTAATTGACTTGGTAATAGATTTAGCGTAGATAATTGGGATAGCCCCCTTTCATGGCCGACCTAGTTTAGTATGATGTTCTATTGATCTAGGATTCTGACATGACTGTAATATGTTCTGTTATGAAATTTCTTCATTGCCTCTTCTGTCATATGGTTACTGGCCGATTAATTTATTTTTTATCCAATCAATAAAGTCAAAATAGTGTTGAATTTGCAATTCATATTTATCGGATTCAATACTGTCTAATTTTGGTTTTAATTTTTCAAAATACAAGGCCTTGTTTGGCTTGCTTTTTCTGTGCGGATCAAATTTTAAGAGATTGAAAATTATTTTTTCTAGTTTAAATTTGAAGTTTGATTTCCTCGCTGCGCGCATATAGTTACGTTGGGCATATTCGATATATGTTAAGTCGTTTAATTCGTAGTGGTTAATAATGTTCAATAGGTGGACGGTCTTGTACTGAATCAGAGCAAACCTAGGGTGGGCTTCTATTCGGTTGAGGAAGGTGGCAGTTTTTTTCCAATTTTTTAGTTTAAAGTAAGAGATGGAACCGTATAGTAACCATTCAGATTTATGGAAATTTTGGTAGCTAGAGACATTCATTTTCGAGGTTTCTCTATCGTTAAAATACTTAAGGCCAGCTTCAAAATTTCCTTTTTTTAGCAAGATTAATAAACGATAGTTTTGAACGATTTGATGGCACAACTCAATAAAATGTTGGTGTTTTTGATCTTTTCTTATATTGGTTATTTTGGTTAAATAATAATCCATTTCATGGTATTGGCCAAGGGTGTTTAGACTGTCTAATATCCCTTCCAATGTGGTTAAATAGTCGTAGGGTGGGGCTTCTAATAGATGTTGGTGTTGTTCGAAGAGTTGATTCAATTGAGTGAATATCTTAAGGCCAGATTTGTGATCTCCTGAGTGTGTGAAGAAGAAAGATTGAAATAATAAGTGTAGCTTTTGGGATTCAAAACTTTTTTCTTTTCCGCGAGTAATTAAGCTCAATTCACTGAGAATTAAGTCGTTTAGTTTTTTCTGGTTTTGTTTGGATTGTGTTTTTTCGCTGTGGAGTAAGCGGTATTTTAGGAGTTCATATAAGCTGTGATGTTCCTGGATTTGTCTCAGTAGTTGCAGCTTACTTTTACTTTGGGTCTGAAGGTGGTATAATTCGGTATCTGGAACGTTCTCAAATCCTGTATTGCTCAAATAATTGAGTTCCATCCTCATGGTGTAATATTGTATAAGATGGTGCTCGGATTGATGGGCGAGGGACTGCACTTTTTTAAGTTCTTTGTATCCTTCTTCTGGTAGCGAACGCTCAAAGTAAATTTTGGATCGCATTAATCCATAGTACATTTTAAATTGACTGTCGGATTGGCTTTTGTTTTTTATAAGGGCATCCGATATTAATTGTTGTAAATATTGGGCCGTTGTGTCTATGGATTTTTTGGGATGTTTTGATTTAAATTCATTTTGAATTTTGTCTATATCTGATATCGAGTGCTGATTTATGATTTCATATAAATCCAAATAGGCAGATGAAGTTTCAGTTTTCTTACACTGCAATTTGAAACTTCGTTTTTCGCCAGGCGTCAATGTCTGTATGAGTTGGATCAATTCTAGTTTCATGGTTGGGTTATGGAGTTACTAGTGATATCACTTCGGTATTTTTTAGGGGAATACGAATTTCTAATTCAATGTAAAATTGAAATTTTCATATATTTTTTACATAAATTATATAATCGGTGAATATTTATTTATATAAGGTATTGATAAATAAATAATTAAGTATAATTAGTAGTATTTATTCAATTTTATATTTATTAAAAGTAAGAAATTTTTGTAAAATTATTGTGGCTTGATTTTTTAATTTTGACATATCGCATAATTATAAAATATCAAATTGTACTTAATGGATAAAGGCAGAATAATAGTGGTGGGTAGTTCAAATATGGATATGGTGGTTAAGACCAATCACATTCCTGTTCCAGGGGAGACGGTATTAGGTGGTGAATTTTTTATGAATCCTGGAGGTAAGGGGGCCAATCAAGCCGTGGCTGTGGCCAGATTGAATGCTGATGTTGCTTTTGTGTCCAAAATCGGTGACGATATTTTTGGAAAGCAGTCCATGCAATTGTTTGAGGAGGAAGGCATCGATATTCAAGGCATGGTATCTGATGAAAATGGACCTTCTGGTGTGGCTTTGATTACCGTAGACAAAGATGGAGAAAATAGTATAGTTGTGGCTCCAGGAGCCAACGGGAAATTGATGCCGGAAGAAGTGATTCCTACTTTAAATAAAATCGATAATATTTCGATTCTGCTAATGCAATTGGAAATACCGATGAATACGGTGCGAGAGGTTGCTGAATATGGACGTTCTAACAACATTACAGTAGTCGTCAATCCTGCGCCCATGCATGGAGATTTGGCAGAAATGTTGCCCCTCATAGATATTATTACGCCGAATGCCAAGGAGGCAGAAATGTTGGCAGGAATCCCCGTGGTTGATGTTGAGTCAGCTAAAGAAGCTGCATTGCTCATCTATGAGAGCGGTGTAAAGAAGGTCGTTGTGACCATTGGTAGGCATGGTGCTTTGATCGTGGATAATGGAGAAGTCATACATGTCCCTGCTACGGAAGTAGAAACAGTAGATACTACTGCTGCCGGTGATTCTTTTAACGGGGCATTGGTAGTGGGGCTGTCCGAAGGGAAAACTCTATTGGAGGCCGTTCAATTTGCCTGTGCAGCAGCGGCGATTACCGTAACCAGATTGGGTGCTCAATCGGCGATGCCCTATCGCAATGAATTGATTGATAATTTATTAGATATATAAAATCCATAGGCTATGTTTGTAGTAGAAAGTTATTCTTTAGCTGTTTTGTTTTGCATCATTACCATGTTTTGTTGGGGTTCCTGGGCGAATACCCAAAAACTAGTGCAGGGCAAGTGGCGGTTTGAGTTGTTTTACTGGGATTATGTCATCGGTATTTTTGTGTTTTCATTATTGATGGCTCTGACGATGGGAAGTACAGGAGACAGTGGTCGCCCTTTCTTGGAAGATATAGCCCAAGTGGATATGGTCAATATAAGAAATGCCCTCTTTGGAGGAGTGATATTTAACCTCGCCAATATTTTGCTTACTGCGGCCATCGCTGGGGCTGGAATGGCCATCGCTTTCCCCATTGGCATTGGGATAGCTTTGATATTAGGGGTTTTATTTAACTTTTTACTGGCCTCTCAGGGCGATGCATTTTTGTTGTTTGTCGGAGTGTTGTTGGTAGCTTTGGCTATTGTGGTCAATGCTATGGCTTATTCCAAGATGACTCAATCCAGGGGTGGTACCAGTGTCAAATGGATTGTAGTATCTATTGTAGCAGGAGTATTGATGTCGTTATTTTATCCCTTTGTAGCTTCTGGTATGGATTTAAATGATTTTGTGTCGCCAGCGGTGGGGAAGATGACGCCCTATACCGCAGTGGTTGTATTTGCCAGTGGTATCGTATTGAGCAATTTAGTCTTTAATACCTATTTAATCAGACGTCCACTGGAGGGTAGCCCGTTGAAATATTCAGATTATTTTTCGGGTAAAATGAATCTGCATTTAGTCGGCGTATTGGGCGGATCGATCTGGGCATTAGGTAATTTATTTAACCTTATTGCAGCTGGTAAAGCTGGACCGGCTATTTCCTATGGATTGGGGCAAGGGGCTACCTTGGTGGCTGCTCTATGGGGTGTATTGATTTGGAAAGAATTTAAAGGTGGATCCTCGACAGTACAGCGTTATATTGCTATGATGTTTGTCTTTTTTGTTGTGGGCTTGGGATTGATTATTGTGGCGGGAATGTAGGATAGTGGGATGTAATAAGTATTTTTAATGAATAAATTTTGTGTTTATATAGATTAGAACTTGGGTTATGCATAAAATAATCTATTTAATATTATTTGTAAGTCTTGTATTGGGAGGTTATTCTCTGTATTGTAAATCTATGTCAGTATTTTCTTCAGATGAAAGTAATAGAGAGGTTGTTCTGATCTTGGATACTGATATTGATTCTGATGTAGATGATGTGGGGACTTTGGCCATGTTGCATACATTGGCAGATGAGAAAATTGTAAAAATTCTTGGCATTGTGGTTACCAGCGATGATGTCTATGCCGCCCAATGTGTGGATGCTATTAATCACTTCTATAGTCGACCGGATATCCCTATTGGTGTAGAAAAAGACATTGAACTTAGGCATCATTCGAAATATACAAAAGAAATAAGTGAAGAGTTTGATTCCGATTTGGGTGTCGGTCAAAAACTTGAAGATGCGACTCGATTATATCGAAGGTTGCTCACTGAGCAAAAAGATGGGGCGGTGGTCGTGGTAACGGTAGGTCATTTGACTAATTTAAAGAATTTGCTGGAATCAAAGCCCGATGATATAAGTCCTCTTTCGGGGCTGGAATTGGTGGAGAGGAAGGTGAAATTGTGGTCCTGCATGGGAGGAAGATTTCCCGAAGGTAAAGAAGCTAATTTTTATCGTCCCGATCCACAATCTACTGTAGTATGTGTAGAGAATTGGTCTGGCCCTGTTGTTTTTGCGGGTTGGGAAATTGGAAATGATATTATTACCGGTGGAGAATATTTAAAATCGTCATTGCCCATACATCATCCCGTTAGGCGTGGCTATCAATTGTATAATGATTTTCAAGGTCGTCAAAGCTGGGATCAGGCAGCATTGTTGTATGCAGTATTTCCTACCTCGCCCTATTGGTCAATAGAAGATAAAGGTTTGTGTTTGGTGGCAGCTGATGGGAGTAATCGGTGGGAAAAAGGATTAATGCGAAACCATGGTTATTTGATACCCCGCATGCCTGTGGATAAAATATCTCAAAAATTGGACGAGTTAATGGTTGGTGTTTATAAGGCTGATGATAATTAATAAATGAGAAAATTCAAACTATGATAAATTACAAATTTTACTTTTTTTCAATCATGTTGCTAGGATTGTCGGTGGCATGTTCTAGTTATTCGGACACGCCAACTGATGAGAAGGATTCTTCTATTGTCAATCCTAGTCCATCGCCAAAGATTATTTTTGATACCGATATGGGACCAGACTACGATGATGTGGGAGCGATTACCGTACTTCACGCCTTGGCAGCTCAAGGGGAGTGTGAAATATTAGCTACACTTTCGAGTTGTGCTCATCCTTCAATTTCTCCAACTATTGAAGCGTTTAATACTTATTTTGGCCATCCCGATATTCCCGTAGGTTCGCCAGCTGATAATGCACCGAATTTTACCGCAAAAAATGGTTGGAATGATACCATCATTAAGAATTTTTTGCCAGAGGTGAAAACTAATGCCGATTATCCCTCGGCGGTTGAGGTGTATCGAAAGACATTGGCCAGTCAACCCGATGGCAGTGTTACCATTGTTACGGTGGGATTTATATCTAATTTGGCTGAATTACTAAAATCGACGGCTGATGAATATTCAGAATTGAATGGAATGGAATTGGTCAAGCAAAAGGTTAAACATTGGGTAGCCATGGCTGGTACCATTCCTCAAGGTAGAGAATTTAATGTGTATAAACACGCTGAAGCCTCATATGAAGTGTTTCGAGATTGGCCGACACCGGTGTTGTTGAGTGGATTTGAAATAGGAGTGAAAATAAAAACCGGTAGAAAAGTCGCGGAGCAGGGGAGTGCGACAAGTCCAGTACAGTGGGCTTATAACTATAATTTGCAAACCTATATTAAAAAAGAAGAGGACAATAGATCATCTTGGGATCAAACCGCAGTGTTGGTGGCAGTGAGGAATCCTGAAAAATATTTTTATGTCAATGGTCCCGGAAAGATAAAAGTAGATTCAGAAGGGAGTAATGAATGGGATGCCGACGAAAGTGGAAAGTATTTTTTCTTGGTGCATAAATATCCTTATCAGCATATTGCCGATATCATTGATGATTTGATGATGTATGAGCCTAAATAACTAGAAGGCTGGACTGAGTTTGTTATAATTTGAAATAAATGCAGTATTTCATTTATTTTTGAATGCCTTTCAATTCTTTTTTACTCTAAAGGATGTGGTATTAATAGGGATAAACGATTGGATAAATATTTAATTTGAGAAGTAATTGCAGTCCAAATGTCCTCGTATATGTATACATGCCTTGGCGTATGGAGTTGTCATTGGAATTCCATTGGTAATAGGATGCCGAGAGTTGGCTGCTGATTTAGTGTCAATTTTTTAATGAATAATTTAAAGATGAGGGTATTGTTGCTATTTAATTTCTTGGTGTTGGTGCAAGCCTGTTTTGCTAACCAAGTGAATTTTTTAGAGTCATTGCTTGATAGTGACACTATGGATATTCCTCGAATTATTTTTGATACGGATATCGGGTCAGACTGTGATGATGCCGGTGCCTTGGCTGTATTGCATAATTTAGCAAACAAGCAGGAAGCAAAAATTTTAGGCGTTGTCTATAGTTCAAATGCCAATGTGCATGGAAGTACTGCCTGCGCGGAAATTAATAGTTTTTTTGGACGACCGAATTTATTGTTGGGGGAATATCGAGGAAGTGTTGTTATTGGAGATCCACGAGATTCTTACACCGGATATTTGGCCAATATTTATGATAAAGCGAATGGTCTTCATAAAAATGAAAGGCTAGAATTGGTGGTCGCGTATAAGAAAATGCTGGAGAATCAACCGAAGAAAAGTGTGACAATTGTAACTGTAGGTCATCCCGTAGGTTTGTTTTATTTGATGTGCGATCGAGAAGGTAGGAAATTGGTAGAGGAGAAAGTGAAATCTTGGGTGGCTATGACGCACACGGATACAACGCCAAAGAATGATTGGAATTTTGGTAAAAATGGTTCTGATGTTTATATTTCTGGGTTGTTGAAGTTGTGGCCAACCGCCGTTTATTTTTCTGGCGCAGGCCAAGATGTAATAACAGGGAAATCACTGTTGCCCAAAACGTCAATAGTCAACCCGGTGCGACATTCATACGAGTTGTGGGGGAATAATGCTTTAAAAAATGGACGTTCCAGTTGGGATCAAATTGCAGTGCTGTTTGCAATCAGACCTCAATTGTTTGATTTAGAAAATGGAGAATTAAGACAAAATGATGATTTTGAAACTTTTTGGACGGATGCAGATGGAGATGATAAAGTGAGCCGTAATCATTTTAAGGTATTGCCAAAGTTGAAGAATACTGAATTAGCAGAATTAATTGAAGCGTTAATGGTTTTAGAACCAGGTAACTAGAAGGCAGACAATGATTAAAATTAAAGTTTGATTTTCGCTTTTAATTTTAATTATGGAGATGGGAGGGCATGACTTGATTGGATTTGTTAGATGAGAATGGTCTGCGAAATTTATTTTAAGAGGCAGAAGAATGAAATAGCTGGGCTTGGGATATTTTGAATTTGAGGAATTTTGTTGCATTTTTAGTCGTCAATATTAAAATATACTTGATTTAAAATGCATTTTATGAGATTTTGTTGGCTTTTATTATTGTTGTCAATATTTTGGGTGGCGAGTTGTTCGGAATCCAGCGAGGAAAAGGCAGGACATAATGTGGTCTTTGTCTTGGTGGATGATCTGGGCTACAATGACTTGGGGTATATGGGGAGTCAATATTACGAGACGCCTCATATTGATCAACTGGCAAAGTCCGGGATTGTGTTTACTCAAGCTTATGCCAATTCAAGGGTTTGCAGTCCCTCTCGAGTAAGTATTATGACTGGTCAATTTTCCGCTCGAACAGGAGTCACCGACTGGATTGGGGCGAAAAGTGGAGAGAAATGGCGGGAACACAAGCGAATCGATAAATTGCTGCCGGCTGATTATGTACATCAATTGGATGCGGATTTGACGGTATTGCCTGAGGCAATGAAACAGGCTGGCTATAAAACATTTTTTGCGGGTAAATGGCATATGGGAGATGAAGGCTCTTATCCAGAAGACCATGGATTTGATATCAATAAAGGAGGATTTGAAAAAGGCAGTCCAATGGGGGGGTATTTTTCACCTTATAAAAATCCCAAATTGGAAAATGGACCTAAGGGAGAAAATCTTACTATGAGATTGGCTCGTGAAACGGCAGATTTTATTCGAGAAAATAAAGATACTTCTTTTTTTGCCTATTTATCTTTTTACGCCGTCCACGGTCCGATCCAAACGACTCAAGAAAAATGGGCAAAATATAGAGATAAAGCAGTGAAAATGGGTGTGGCTGAAGACGGCTATACCATGGAGCGAGTCCTTCCCTATCGCAGTCATCAAGACAATCCCGTGTATGCCGGCTTGGTAGAATCCATGGATGATGCGGTTGGACTGGTAATGGGTGAGTTGAAAGCTTCTGGGCTAATGGACAATACCATTGTTGTCTTTACTTCTGACAATGGAGGGGTAGTGTCTGGCGACAGTTATTCGACCAATTTAAAGCCACTAAGAGGAGGTAAGGGCTATCAGTGGGAAGGAGGAATTCGCGTGCCCTTGATTATTTATGTCCCTGATGCCGTTGTTCAAAACAAAGTAATCGATACTCCGGTTGTCGGATCTGATTTATATCCCACCATCTTGGATTTAGTGAATGCAGAATTAAAGCCAGATGTGCACAGGGATGGAAAAAGTTTAAAGTCGTTGATCTACGATGGACATTGGGATGAGCGTCCTCTCATTTGGCATTATCCTCATTATGGCAATCAAGGAGGTGAGCCTAGTTCAATTATCCGTAAGGGCGATTGGAAGTTGATCCATTATTATGAGGATGGTCGAAATGAATTGTATTCTATGGCCAATGATTTATTTGAAAACAACGATGTTTCTGCTGAAAATCCAGTCCTAGTGGAAGAGTTATACGATGAGCTGCAATCGTATTTGGCTTCGGTTAAGGCTCGTTATCCAGTTCCAGATCCACTTTTTGATATAGAAGAAAGACGGCTTAGGAATGTCAATATCGAGGAGGTGTTACAACAAAGATTAGAGGATCTGCGCGTCCAGCGGTTGTCGGAAGATTATAGCCCCAATGCGGATTGGTGGGGAAGTGCAGAAGTTGAAGAGTAGTTGTCGTTCTTGAATTGACGTGGATTGGATGAGGATGACTGAATGAAGCTCGAAGAGCCATTGACCGTAAATCGGTCAATGATGAAGATGACCGAACAAAATGCGCAGCATCGTTGATCCTTAATGGATCAATGGCGAGGGAACCGGAGCCACTGGCTCCGGCGTGACTGCAATGTATTCGATAGTTTTTCAGCCACTGTGCTCCGGCGTGACTGCAATGTATTCGATAGTTTTTCAGCCACTGGCTCCGGCGTGGTATTAATTAAAATCTATGACGGAAGACGCAAGGCCCACCCACCCACGACTCGGAGGTCGTGGTTCTCTCATCCAATCGACGTTAAGTCGATTGGGTACTTTGTACTGCATTCGGTCATGCCTCTACAAATTGGCGTGACTGCCCCGTAATTCGATAGGTTTTCAGCCACTGGCTCCGGCTTGGCATGAATAAGTTTTATACTATATCCAGATTTCCACTGTGTTGCGACGAGACTTCATTAAAATATATGACAGGAGACGCAAGGCATTGCGTCTCTACGTGAGGCGTGACTGCAACGTAATTCGATAGGTTTTTAGCCACTGCGCTGCGACGAGATTCCATAAAGTATAAACAAAATGGATTTGGCGGAATTTTTATTTTATTCGACATCTCATATACAGAGAAATCATTTGTTTTAATTTAATGATGTCATACAGGTTGTTTGTTTGTGCAAAAAGTGTGACAAATCCCTATGCATCACCGTTCATGTTATCATTCAATTCACATCAATCTTTGATTTTAATGAAGACGACCACTGCTCCATGTCTGGGTGAACTTATCAAGTATAAGTGTAATGGGTATTAAATATTGTGGTCAAATATTTAGTGAAAATGCCTATGGTTATATGGCCATTCTTATCAAACTCAGGCTATTGGAAATCAGTATTTTTGCTACTGAGTATAAGTTTGGTGTTTTACTTGTTGTGTTGTTGTTAGATTTTTCATTTTGAATTATCGGAAAAATTTAGTATTTTAAATTTGTTAAGCAACTATTAAGGAATGTCAAACGTTTTCTAAATGGAAGTATGGTTAATTGTAGTTCAATTGCGTCCTATTTCGTTTTGACGGTATATAATACCCAATGCATTTATTAATAAGGCGTTTTGATTTTTCTGTAATTAACTTGTATTATTCTGGAAATTTATTTTTCGTTTTCTGTAATTGATTCATGTTTAATAGTGAGAACATGAATGTTGATTTGAACGAAAAATTGTGCTTTATAAACCCTTCGTAGAAACAGTGATGGCCTGTCATCTATAATATTGAGATGCACAGGAGGTGGATCTTGTGAGATGACTAGAGGAGTAGTCGGCAATCGTCAATAGCGTCGAATTGTCCTATGACGTCTTTCTGTAAAATTAATAGGAATAGTTTTTCGCCGACCATCCGTGATAGATTCTAAAGAGTACCCTATGATGATTTGATCTAGGAATAATAGACTCAGTTTTTTCAGTTTTAACCCCTTGTGATTTGTAATACAAACCATCTGTATGGATGTGAAGTCTTGGTGAACAGTTAAGGCACTGTGTTGATATATAGGTGGTTCATTATATCTATCTGACTTATAAAATTAAAGTTATGAAAAAATGGATAACGATTTTAATTATGGTGGTGTTTTTGGTCTATGGAGCCCATGCACAACAGTTGGCATCGGGAACGGTGTTGGACAATCTTGGTGAGCCATTAATAGGCGCCAATATACTGGCCAAGGGTAGTTCTATCGGAACGATAACTGATATTGATGGGCGATTTGAATTTACTGTGCCCGACAATATTGAATTCTTGGTAATTAGTTATACGGGATACGAAGGAATGGAGGTAGCCATTGGAACGGATTTGAAAATAGAGTTGCTCGAAGGGGTAATGTTGCAGGAAGCAGTAGTGACTGCCTTGGGTATATCTAGAGATAGAGCCTCTCTGGGGTATTCGCAGCAGCAAGTCGGTGGTCAGGAGCTCAATAGAGTGCAGACCGGTAATTTTGTCAACAATTTGTCGGGCAAGGTGTCGGGAGTTCAGATTCGGACGAATAACAATTTTGGGGGGTCTACCAATATTGTAATACGGGGAAATTCTTCCTTGACTGGGGAAAATCAACCCCTCTTTGTGGTGGATGGAGTGCCGGTGGACAATTCCAATAGGAATCTAGCTTCTCAGGCAAAAGCCAAAACCGGTTATGATTATGGCAATGCGGCTTCCGATATCAATCCCAGTGATATAGAGACCATGAGTGTGCTCAAGGGGGCTGGAGCTACCGCATTGTATGGATCAAGGGCTGCCAATGGTGTTGTCTTGATTACTACCAAAAAAGGAGCTAAAAATCAAGGTTTGGGGATTTCCGTATCATCATCCTTGACTTTTGGACAAATCGACAAGTCAACTTTTCTAGAATATCAAAATAAATATGGTGCCGGTTATGGACCAGATTATGGTAGTACGGGTTATTTTGAAGACATCGATGTCAATAAGGACGGTGTATTGGATTTGGTGGTACCAGTTTATGATGATGCCAGTTATGGAGGAAAATTTGATCCCAATCTAAATGTCTATCAATGGGAGTCTTTTATTCCCGAATCACCTTTGTTTGGCCAGGCCTATCCTTATTTGGCGGCAAAAACAACTCCCGTCGATTTCTTTGAGACAGAAACCACAACATCTAATAATATATCCCTTACTGGGGGAAATGATGCCGGAGCATTTCGACTATCATATACTCATTACAATACCAATGGTATATTGCCGAATAGTGAATTGGAAAAACATACAGTGAGTTTCAATTCTTCCTATGATTTGGGGAATAAATTAACGGCGGCATTTAACGGTACATTTTCCAAGCAAGATGCACTCGGACGAAATTCTACCGGATACAGTGACAATCTTATGTCGCAGTTTAGACAGTGGTGGCAAGTCAATGTAGATGTAGATGCACTGGAAAGATATTATCATTTGACCGGACGAAATGTGACTTGGAATTCAGGTGCCCCATGGGATGGAGATTTTGCTCCACTGTATTGGGATAATCCCTATTGGACTAGATTTGAAAATTTTCAAACCGATGAGAGAAATCGGTTGATTGGATCGGTGAGTTTAACCTATGATGTTACAGATAAGATCAATATTATGGGACGATTCGGTATGGATAATTACGATGACTTAAGAGAGGAACGACGAGCTGTAGGGTCAACAGCTGCTGAATTTGGGGTCGAGCCCGATGGTATCAACCGAGAAGAAGTTCAAAGTGGATATCAGCGATATACCCTGTCTTATTTGGAGACCAATTTTGATTTAATAGGTACTTATGAAACCGACTTAAGTACGGATTTTTCATTAAAAACTTTGTTGGGATTAAATATTAGAAAATCTACTGATGATCGCACGAGGGCATCTACGGCTGGTGGTTTAGTAGTACCGCATTTATATGCCTTGAGCAATTCACTGAATCCAAGCCCACTGCCAGAAGAAACCTTGAATGAAAAGCAAGTCAATGGTTACTATGCGTCAGTGTCATTGGGATATAAGGATTTCCTATTTCTCGATTTGACAGATCGGGTAGACATTTCATCTACTTTGCCTGTGGACAATAACACGTATAATTATTTTTCTATTTCATCGGGATTTGTATTCTCGCGATTGCTGCGTTTGGATTTCTTGAATTTTAGCAAATTGCGAGCCAGTTATGGTGAAGTGGGTAATGATGCACCTGCGCGAAGTATATTAGATACCTATCGCAAAAGCTCCAATTTTGGTACATCGTCTATTTTTTCACTGCCAGATACCAAGAACAATGCCGACTTGAAGCCTGAGCGGACAAAATCATTGGAATTTGGTCTGGAAATGGGGTTTTTAGACAATCGTTTGGGTTTTGACTTTTCGTGGTACAAAAACAATACCGTCGATCAAATACTGCCTGTAGCTACGTCGAAGACCACAGGTTATACTTATAAGTTTGTAAATGCAGGAGAGGTAGAAAATAAGGGGATCGAATTGATTTTGAATTTTAATGTCATTCGTTCTAAAGCCTTTAACTGGCATTCCAATATCAACTTTACCAAAAACGACAGTAAGGTGTTGTCCTTGTTCGAAGGAGTGGATAATTTGGAGTTAGAAAGCTATCAAGGGGGTATTTCCATTAATGCTACCATCGGTCAGCCTTATGGGACGATTCGAGGAACTGGATATAAATTGCTAGATGGTCAAAGAGTGGTCAATAGCAACGGTTATTATATTGCCGAGGCAGATCAAGTCATCGGAAATATGAATCCAGACTGGATTGCTGGATGGTCAAATGCCTTTAGCTATAAGAATTTGTCATTGAACTTTTTAATTGATGTATCTCAGGGTGGAGATATTTATTCCTTGGATTTGCACTATGGCCAAGGGACGGGCTTACCGTATTATACTGCGGGCTTGAATGATTTGGGGAATCCCATTCGTGATCCTGTGGTAGAAGGTCAACCAGAAATTAGCGGTGGGATAATCTTTAAGGGCGTTAAGGAAGACGGTTCCGTCAATGATATTAGAGTGCCCGCTACCGAAACAGTAGAAGCTTATTACTGGGGGAATTCAGAAAGAAATCCTGGTCAAATGACGGTTTACGATGCTTCCTATGTGAAGTTGAGAGAGTTGGGTATCTCTTACGATTTGCCCGTGAGTAAAATTTCTAAGTATATAAGAGGAGCGACCATCTCATTGGTTGGGCGGAACTTGTGGATCATCGATAAAAATATTTTGTTTGCCGATCCCGAAACTGGATTGGGTGCTGGAAATGCACAGGGGTATTCTGCAGGGGCTTATCCTACAGTGAGATCTATGGGTTTGAGTTTGAAATTAGATTTATAAAATAATCATATTATTATGAAAAATTATATTTTGTTTTTATTGTTGATTGGGTTTCTGGCATGCTCAACGGATAACTTTGAAGATTTGAACACCGATAAGAAAAATCCGAGTACCATTCCCGCAAATCCACTATTTACAAATG
Organism: Membranihabitans marinus; assembly: GCF_021729155.1. Taxonomy (GTDB): domain Bacteria; phylum Bacteroidota; class Bacteroidia; order Chitinophagales; family Saprospiraceae; genus Membranihabitans; species Membranihabitans marinus. Next base: position 178,123 of record NZ_JAJQYA010000005.1, read on the forward strand.
CAGCGGTGAATTTGGTGACTCAGATGTCGGAGTGCGAAGTCAATTACAATGTATTTAGGCTTTATGCTCAATATTGGTCACAGACTACTTATCCAGATGAAAGTCAGTACAATATGGTGACTAGAAATATCCCGGATAAAACCTTTGAAGTATTGTATGCCAATGTGTTGGTGGATTTGCAAGAGTGTGAGAAATTATTAAATCAAGAGGAGGTTGTGTTGTCTGGTGACGAAGAAGTAAGAGAAAATAAAATCGGCATTATTGGTATTTTGGAAGTATTTACCTATGCTACTCTAGTAGATATATTTGGTGATGTACCTTATTCGGAAGCCTTACAAGAAGATATTATTCAGCCTAAATACGATAAAGGTGAAGATATTTATACCGGTATTTTATTGGAGTTGGATGAATCCATTGCCAAGTTGAAAACGAATTTTACCTCTTTTGGAAGTGAAGATCCTATTTATGGAGGAGATGTAGAAAAATGGCTTGCATTGGCTTATTCCTTGAAATTGAAATTGGGAATGAGATTGGCTGACATGGACAGCGACAGGGCTAAGGCAATTGTGGAGTCTGCCTATGACAAGGTGTTTACAGATCCTTCCCAGAGTGCTTTAATGCAGTATTATTCAGCTTCCCCCAATACCAATCCACTGTATGAAAATTTGGTTCTCAGTGGTCGAAATGATTTTTTGCCAGCCAATACCATTGTAGATATTATGAACGATTTAAATGATCCGAGAAGAGCTCTCTATTATGATGTCAAATCAGGTACCGATGAGTTTGTCGGTGGAGTATATGGCGAAGTAAATGCATATTCGCTATACAGTCATTTGGCGTCGGTATTTTTGCAGCCAACGCTTCCCGGTAATTTATTGGATTATACTGAAGTCCAGTTTTTACTGGCTGAGGCTGCAGCTCGGGGTTACAATGTTGGAGGTACAGCTAGTGAATACTACAATGAAGGGATAAAGGCGTCTATTTTGTTTTGGGGTGGAAGCCAAGAACAGGTAGATGATTACTTGGCGCAAACTAATGTGGCCTATGAGACTGCTGAAGGGGATTGGCGACAGAAAATAGCGGTGCAAAAATGGATATCTTTATTCAATAATGGATTTGAGGGGTGGACAACATGGCGGATATTCGATTATCCCATATTCAATCCTCCATCGGGATTAACCATTGATGATATTCCTAAGCGGATGATCTTCCCAGTAGAAGAAGCGACCTTAAACGGACCCAATGTCAAGGAAGCCGCCACTCGTTATAACAATGACAATTATAGAGCGACGGTTTTTTGGGACATGAATTGAAATGGCTTTAATCAAAGTGTCATATAAAACCTCCTCCTGCGTTGGCTGCATGAGGGGGTTTTTTGTTTTAAGGATTTTTTTTCTAATTGAGTAATACGAATTACATTTTATAATGACGGTAAAGATTTTGAGAATATTTGAAGTTTGACGAGGCTAAAAACACAGGCATAGTAGTAGCTACGGCGAGTATTTTAAACGAAGTAAAACTTCAAGTAAATCGAAATATTACCGTCAATTATAAATGTAATTCGTATAATACGTATTACAAACCTAGGATAAATGCTAGACAGATGATATATACGATATTGTCAGAAGGGAGGATGATATTTTTTTTTAAGGTCTTTAGTGCACTGACCATATGATTTTTAACGGTGTTTTTGGATAGGTGTAGTTTTTCTGCAATCATTTTGTTAGAGAGGCCTTCTTCTCTACTCATTCGGAAGATAATTTTTTGTTGAGGTGTTAATTCATCCATTGCTTTTTGGAATTGGATCTCGTATTCCTTTGAAATGAGTTGGTCGTTGTGTTGTAATTGTTTGCCAGCGATATAGGTCCACATGTCTTGTTGCAGTTTTTCATCTTTTACTCGTTTTCTGAAGTGGTCGGCAACTTTATGGCTGGTGATTTGGAAAATAAAGGATTTAATGTTTTTTACTTTCTTTAGGTCCTTTTGGCAAAGAACTAAGAAGACATCTTGGACAATGTCATGAGCTAATTCTTCGGATTTGATATGTTTAAGTGCGAATCCGAATACTTGATGGCTATAGTCATTATATAATTTAGCAACTAAATTATGTTTCATTATATTCTTTGTTGTAGGTATAATATTTTGGCATTGATTGATTTGTAGGTTGATAATGTAAAGTAAATAAAAAAAAACTTAAAAAACAATTAGTCCTTTTTTGAGTTTTTGACGACTTGTTAGTATTCAATGAGCAAAAAACTAATGTGTGAGTAAACTTAGATATTTCGAACTTTATAAAAAATTTATCAATAACACGATCACTGTATCTGAATATAAAATATTCATACATTGGGTTAAGCAAGAAGAGAATCAATTTGTGGTGAAGGAATATATGGCAGAGCTGTGGGAAACGGACCTAAAAGATAAAGATCTGCAGCCTAAAACTTGGAATGAATTTTTATCCCAAATTGATATGCCTTCTAATTCACCCCAAGTTGATCAAGTTAACAAGAAATATTTTATACCAGTTATGCGCTGGGCGGCAGCTATTTTGCTTTTAGTCGTCATGGTCTATGGTGTCAGTCAATTGTTATTTAATGACGATAAAATATATTCCACGGATTTTGGTGAAACCTTAACTATTGATCTAGATGATGGAAGTAAAGTCATTCTCAACGCCAATTCTACATTGGTTTGGGATGAAAACTGGCAGCGTAAAGGATTGCGTAAAGCAGAATTAATTGGAGAGGCATATTTTGATGTTCAACATATGGAAGGAGAGGTGAAATTTCAGGTTGAGACCGAGGATTTAAAAGTCAATGTCCTGGGGACAACTTTTAATATCAATAACCGACGGGATGAAACCGAGGTGGAATTAAAAACAGGGAAAATTGTATTGGATCTAAAAAGCGAGGAGCAGGCTCAATTGGAAATGGCTCCGGGAGATAAAATAGATTTCTCCGTCATGAAGGATAAATTAGTTGTTACACGTAATAAAACTAAAGCTGCCGAAGATCTTGATTGGGTGAATGGGGTATTGAATTTCGAAGATGTATCGGTTTCTGATATGTTTACAGAGATTGAGGATTTATATGGTAAAAAATTCCTTGTGGTCGATAAAAGTTTACTTGAGCGTCGGATGTATACCAGTATTCCTTTCTCAGATTGGCCTTTGGTTTTACAAACCATAGAAATTTCATTAGGAGTTAAGATAGAAGAAAATAATAATGAATTGAAGATTAAAAAAATAAGTAAGGAGGAATAGTTTGGCGACAGCCTCCTTACTCATATTAAAAACCCTTTAAATAGATTTTGCTATGAAATTAAATTTATTTACTCAAAATAGAGTAATGATTCCCATTATTTTATCATTTTTTATAGCCATGCAGCTGCCTCAAGCAGCTCCCATGGAGGCATATCGTGATAATGATATTGCATTTACGGAGGCTATTAAGGATATCAGCAAGCGTTTTGATGTCTACTTTACCTTTGATTTGGCTTTGGTTCAAGGTCTTAAGGTAGATCAGGAATATACTGAAGTATCTGATGTGACAGAAGCTATTGATTTGTTATTGAAAGATACTGATTTGAAGTTTCAAATCTTGCAAAAACGTTTTGTGATCCTTTATAAAAATGATGCTGAAGGATTGAAGTCCATGGAGGATATGATTAAGCATATGGAAGGCATTATGCAGCAGCAGAAGGAAGTTGTACGTAGACAAACAGCTAAAGTTGTCCCTCTTTCAACCCAGACACTCATGGATATATATAACAAGCGTTTGGTGGTTAATGTGACAGGTAGGGTTGTGGATCAGACTGGTCAACCTTTAGTAGGAGTTAACGTCTTAGTCAAAGGAAGAGATAAAGGTACAGCGACAGATTTTGATGGAAAATTTTTGTTAGAAGATGTAGATGAAAATGCAGTATTGGTCGTGTCATATATAGGATATCAAACTCAAGAGATTGCATTAATGGGTAAAACAAACATTGAAGTGGTATTGCAATCAGATTCTGAGTTGTTGGATGAAGTTGTGGTTGTGGGCTATGGTAAGCAAACTAAAAGGGAAGTAACTGGTGCAATTTCTTCCATTTCATCAGAAGAGCTTGGAGAAATTCCAACGGATGGTTTTGCAAGGGCATTATCGGGCAAAGTCGCTGGTGTGCAGATACAGCAAACTACGGGTGCCCCTGGTGGGAATATGAATATAAGAATTAGAGGAACGGGTTCAATTAATGCGGGTAACGATCCACTGTATGTAATTGATGGATTTCCTGTAGAACAAGCTAATATAGGTGGAGTTGATCAAGGGACGAATCCTTTGTCTTCAATAAATCCCGATGATATATTATCAATAGAAATTCTGAAGGATGCCGCAGCAGCATCGATATATGGTTCAAGGGCAGCAACAGGTGTTGTCTTAATAACTACCAAGCAGGGGCAAGAAGGTAAAGCCAGAATTAATTTTAATGCTTCTTTAGGGACTCAATCTGTTATTAATAAATTGGATTTGATGAATGGGGATGAATTTCTTGACTTAGTTCGAGAAGCTTACGCAAATGCAGCTAATACCAATGATGTTGGTCTCCTTCCTCCTCAATTTTTATCAAATGAGGCTCAATATAGAGGCGTAAATACAGATTGGCAAGACCAAATATTTAGAAATGCACCAGTAGCTAATTATCAATTATCTGCTTCTGGTGGCAATGAAAAGATGAATTATTATTTGTCTGGTGGGTATTTAAACGAGGAAGGGATAGTTAAATCTTCAGGATTTGAAAGATATTCCTTGAGAGTCAATGTACAATCAGAGTTAAATGATAAATTAAAGTTAGGAGTAAATCTAACACCTACCTATTCAGTTTATGATGAGGTTAAGGCGGAAGGTCATTGGGCAAATGGCGGTGTAATTAATATAGCTGAAATTCAATTTCCATTTTTGCCATTAGAGTCCAATATGGAATCTTTTGTAGATAACGATGCGACCTTGCGGTGCTGTAATGTTACGAATCCTTTATTAAATATCGAACACTATGATGGAAAGAGTTCTCAATTTAGAACAATTGGTAACGGATATTTAGAATTTGAATTAATTAAAAACTTAGTTTTCAAAACCAGCATAGGTGGAGATTTTTTAACCTTTAATAGGAGTGAGTTTATTCCCAATATTATAACTCGAAATTCAGAGGATGATTTTTCAAATACTAATTCTTTCTTTCAAACAACATGGTTGAATGAGAATACCTTGAATTATAAAAAAGATATAGGTGGGCATAAATTTAATTTTTTAGGTGGATTTTCATATCAAAAATTTGATCAAAACAATACAAGTATAGAGGCGAGAGGCTATTCTAATACTATTGTGAAAACAATCAATAGTAATTCCAATACTATATCAAATGCTATAACTAGTATACAAGAATGGTCCTTGGTTTCATTATTTGGAAGAGTAAATTATAACTATGATAATAAATATTTTTTGACAGCATCTATAAGACGAGATGGGTCTTCAAGGTTTGGAGCAAATAATAAATATGGTACATTTCCATCGGTTTCTGTTGGATGGTCAATTCTTGATGAAGCTTTTTTACAACAGGCAAAAAATTTAAGTGAATTAAAGTTAAGAGCTAGTTATGGTATTAGTGGTAATAATAGAATTGGAAATTATGCTGCTTTAGGATTGTTACAGCCTAATACTTACGTCTTGGGACAAGGTACAGGAAGCAGTGTGAGTGGATTTAGTCCCTCTTCAATTGCCAATCCTGACCTTACTTGGGAAACAACTAGTCAATACAACATTGGGATGGAAGTAGGTGCTTTTAATGATCGATTATTTTTTAGTGTAGATTATTATAATAGTGAAACTGATAATCTCCTATTAAATGTACCTATTCCTACAGTGTCTGGTTTTACTTCTGCTTTGCAAAACCTAGGGGCGATACGAAATTCGGGAGTTGAATTTTTATTTAAAGGAAATATAATTAATACTGACGATTTTGATTGGACAACTAATTTTAATATTTCTTCTAACAAGAATGAAGTTCTGAAATTAGGGGAAGAAGGAGATCCTATTATTTCTGGAGGGGCTATAGGAGGAATACATATTACAGAAATAGGAGGTGAATTGGGTGCTTTTTATTTGTTGGAACAAGAAGGAATATTTCAAACACAAGAAGAAATTGAAAATTCTGCCACATGGAATATTTCAAGAGGTACTTGGCCAGGAGATGTGAAATATAAGGATAATAACAATGATGGAGTAATAGATGCAAACGATAGAGTGGTTGTTGGGTCTCCTTTCCCTGATTTTATTTGGGGGTTGAGTAATTCCTTTAAGTATAAAAATATTGATTTAAATGTGGTTTTAAATGGAGTACAGGGCAATTCGGTTTTACATATTAATCGTCGATTTATTGAAAATCTTGAAGCCAATCAAAATCAGCTTGCTGTTGCAGTAAATAGATGGAAATCACCAGAGGAACCCGGAAATGGTATAGTTCCTAGAGCCAATTCAACTACAAGTGGGAATAATAACCAGGCCTCTACTCGATGGTTAGAAGATGGATCTTTTATAAGAATACAGAATATTACATTAGGCTATAATGTTACTGGAGAGGTTTTGTCTAAGTTAAATGCAAGGAGTTTGAGATTGTATTTAGGAGCAAATAATTTGGCTTATTTCACTAAATATTTAGGGTATAATCCTGAAGTAAGTTATCAAGGGGGATCTGCCCTTAATCCAGGTGAGGACTATGGTTCTTATCCTTTGGCTAGAAGATTTACTTTGGGTATTAAATTAGGGATTTAAAAAAAGATAAAATGAAAAAATTAATATTAATTTCTATTACGATATTTTCTTTATTGAGTTGTAACGAAAGTCTTAATATTGCACCTGCATCTCAATTAAGTAATGATAATTTTTATCAATCAGAAAATGATTTTATTGCAGCCATTAATTCTGCATATAATACTTTGAGATCAGGCGGTTTGTACGGTGATGTGATATTGTTTGGCGACATTCGAGCAGACATTGGTCGGCCTTCAGTTTCAGGATCCGTTACAACAAGGTCTGACATCGATGAATTTTCAGTTAATTCCACTAATTCAGAAATTCAAGGAACTTGGCAAGATGGATATAGCGGAATTAATCAAGTGAATAATATTTTGAACTTAATCGATGAAGCTGATATTGATGCGGATATAAAATCTAGAATAAAAGGTGAGGCTCACTTTATACGAGGCCTAATATATTTTTATCTAGTGCGTTTATTTGAAAATATTCCTATAGTCAGAGTGCCTATATCTCCAGCGGAATCTACAACCATTCCTCAGAGTAATGCAAACGAAGTATATGAGCTTATTGAATCAGATTTTGAATTGGCGGTGCAATTGCTGCCGACATCGTATGATTTGGAGAAGGGAAGGGCTACTTCGATAGCTGCAAATGGTATTTTGGGGAAGGTGTTACTTACCCAAAATAAGTTTCAGGAAGCTAAAGAAGTACTAATGAAAGTTGTAGGTTTTGAGGGCCAGTTTGTTGAATTGGAACCAAATTTTATGGATGTTTTTGATATTGGTAATGAATACAATTCCGAAATAATATTCGCGGTTAGATGGACCAATGATGGACAAAATGGAAATGGATTTAATTATTCATTTAGAAATATAAATCAGCCTAGTCTGAGAATTGAAGAGGCTTTTCATAATTCATTTGAGGTGAATGATATTCGAAAAGCTGCAACGGTAGATTCAACTTCTTCATTAATTTATCTGCTTCAAAATAAATATCCAGAAGCGAATAATGGGCAAGGAGAAAGTGATTGGCCTGTATTGAGGTATGCAGATGTGCTGTTAATGTTGGCAGAGGTTGAGAATGAATTAGGCTATCAATCATCTGGTGTGGCTTTTGAGTATTTAAATAGGATTCGTAATAGAGCTGGTTTGGATGATTTAAATTCAAATGATTTGCCAGATCAAAATTCATTTAGATTGGCTGTTGAGAATGAAAGATTACATGAACTTGCTTGTGAAGGTCATCGATGGTTTGATTTGGTGAGGACAAATCGATATGTTGAAGTATTAACCGAAAAAGGTTATTCAGTAAATGATTATCAAAAAATATTTCCAATCCCTCAAAGAGAAATCGATAATATCAATGATGAATCAATCCTTAAGCAAAACCCAGGTTATTAATTTTTAAACTAAATACTTTTTAATATTGAATCTCAGTATTGTTGGGTTTTATAGAGTAGTTAAATAATTGTATTTTGTATATAAATGGCTATTCGGTTTTTTATAGCTGAAATCAAGAATGTATTGGAAGCTTTTGGTGTTGAGTTCAATTATTTATAACTAATTATGGGCTTTTTAATTGGTGTTTTTTTCATTGTTTATTTTCGATTGAGAAATTTTTTTAATATGATAGGTGGATTTTTAAGGCAGTTTTCGATTTTATTGTTACTGTTAATTTCGATACCTGTTTTTGCACAAATTGATACGAATTTTCATTATTTAGGCTTCGATGATTTTGTTGATGTTGGCGAAAATTGGCAAGAGATTAGCAAAATCTTTTGGGGATTTGGCGATTATTCAAATGTAGAAATGATGGAAGAAGGGGATGGTGTTTTAGTAAATATTCCAACTTCAGAAGATAAATCTCATTTGATAACAGAATCCACTTTTGGTGACATAGAATTGTCCTTGGATTTTATGATGGCTCATCAATCCAATTCAGGCATTTATTTAATGGGGCGTTATGAAGTTCAATTATTTGATAGTTGGAGGAAGATATTTCCCACCTATGCTGATTGCGGAGGTATATATCAGAGATGGGACGATAATCAAGAATTTAATAAAGGATACGAAGGTGTACCTCCATTATTGAATGCTTGTCGTGCTCCTGGGCTTTGGCAAAATTTGAGGATCTTATTTAAAGCACCACGGTTTGATGAAAATGGAATTAAAATTAGTAATGCAAGGTTTGTTAAGGTTTATTTAAATGATATATTAATCCAAGATGAAGTGGAAATATCAGGTCCTACGCGGTCTACCTATTTTAAGAATGAGGAAGCATTTGGACCACTGATGATTCAAGGAGATCATGGTCGGGTGGCGATTAGAAATTTAAAATATAGAGAGTTGGAAATAATTGATACTGTATTGGATCGTACAGTAGTAGATCCCATTATTTTAAGACCTCTACAAGAACCTTATATTCTTAGAAGCTTTCTAAATTATAAAGATGAAAAATTGCCTTATGTGGTGTCTGTTGGTTATCCAAATGGGGTTAATTATTCTTTTGATACTCGTCAAGGAAGTTTGCTTCAAGTTTGGCGAGGTGATTTTGTGGAAACCACAGGAATGTGGCATCGCCGCGGAAATTCACAAGTAGCCAAACCATTGGGAAGTGTAGTTCACTTGTCTGATGAACCCCATTTGTATATTTTGGATAATATTTATCAACCATGGGTTGATAAATATGAATTAGATTATCTCAAAATGGAAGGATATATGTTGGATGAAGATCGAGATCCTACATTTAAATTCAGGCTAGCCGATATAGAAATTAGTGATAAAATCAATCCCTTAGAGGACCAATCAGGATTACATCGCAGGATTCAAGTTGACTCTAGTCTCGAAAATCTTGTTTGTCGACTTATATCTGGGGAAATTATTGAGAAAATAAATAATAAACTTTACCGCGTTGATGACTCTTATTACATTCAAGTAGATGATAGATATACTATTCATTTGGTGGAATTCGATCAAAAAATGGAATTGAGAGTGATGATGCAGGTGTGTGGAGGGGATTTAGAATATAAAATTATCTGGTAATATGAAAGCGATTAGACGGAGAAAATACCTCAATCGAATGTTGTTAAAAACGCGATGTGTTTTTTGTATAATTGTGATTTGTATATTTGGTTTTTCTGTATATGCGCAGCAAAAGTCTAGAGATACAATTTACTATCCTAAAGAAGAAGATTATTATCATCTTCAATCTTTGGAAATACCGCAAGATATTGTATTAGAAGTTAGTGGTTTGGCGCTATTGCCCAATGATAAATTAGCAGTATGTACAAGGAGAGGAGAGGTTTGGATTATATCGAATCCGTATAAAAAAGGAGGTACTTCTCCAAGCTACTTTTTGTTTGCTCGAGGATTACATGAACCTTTGGGGTTGGCTTATCATCAAGATGATTTATACGTCACTCAACGACAAGAATTAACTAGATTACGAGATTTTGATGGGGATAATAGAGCAGATGAATATAAGACCATCCATACTTTTCAACTCACAGGGAATTATCATGAATATGCCTATGGGCCGGTTTTTGATAAAGAAGGAAACATGATTGTTACTTTGAACTTAGGTTGGATTGGTGGTCAGATGGTGAGTAAGGTAAAGTGGAGGGGGTGGATGGTTAAGATTACTCCAGATGGGGAGTTATTCCCTATTGCAGCAGGTATGAGGTCGCCGGCAGGATTAACTATTGATGGGAAAGGAAATTTATACTATTCAGAAAATCAAGGGGGATGGATAGGTTCAGGTTGGTTTAATGAGGTTGAAATTGGTGATTTTGTTGGGCATCCTGCATCCTTGGTTTGGTCTAGTGAAGAAAATTCACCAGTTAACCTTGAAGTAGATGATATTCCCGATACAGGTAGTCCGATGTTTGAAGTAGCCAAATCAGTCGAAGGACTTAAATCTCCTACTGTGTACATTCCTCATGCTGTATTAGGGGTGTCTACTTCTGATATTTTACCCTTAGAAGAAAATTTTATGGGGCCTTATAAGGGGCAATTTTTAATTGGAGACCAAGGCCAGAGTATAATTAATCGAATTTTTGTTGAGGAAGTGAATGGCGTAAAACAAGGTGTTGTTTTTCCATTTCTTAGTGGTTTTTCTTCAGGTGTGATGAGGTTAGAATTGGGGAGAGATGGTAGTCTATTCGTAGGTATGACAGCAAGAGGATGGGGTTCAATAGGTGGAGAACTATACGGCCTACAACGTGTAATATGGAATGGAGATGTACCCTTTGAAATGAAGGCTGTTCGTGCTCAATCGGATGGATTTGAAATTGAATTTACCCATCCAGTGGATATAGCTACGGCACGTGATGTTGCATCATATCAAATGCGTAGCTTTACTTATAAGTATCATCACAATTATGGAAGTCCCATCATTGATTCTAAATATGCTAAAATTAAAGCTATTGAAATTTCACCGGATCGAATGAAAGTTAGGCTGGTTCTCGATGAAATGAAATTAGGCTATATTTATGAAGTGAGTTTGCCTGGTATTGCTTCTCATGATAGGTCGGCTTTGTTGCATAGTGTTGGTTATTATACATTAACCGAATTGCCCAAAATGAGGAAACTAATGATTACATCAGACAATCGAGTAATTCCAAATGATGTTACGTTGTCAAATGCAGATGTAAAGTTAGTGGGACCTAGTTCTGGTGAAGGAATTGAAAAGAATGACAAAGTCGAAAATATAGAATTGTTATTGAACAAATATACCTGTATTTCTTGTCATCATAAATCTGATAAGAGAGTGGGTCCTTCATTTGCGAATATTGCTAAGCGGAATTATTCCATAGACAAGTTAATTGATTTGATTAAAAAACCACAACCGAGTAATTGGCCCGAATTTGCCACCCCTATGCCTCCCATGTCACATATTCCTGATCATGATTTGGAGAAGATAGCTAAATGGATTCGTTCTTTGGAGCAATGAGATTGAGAATAAGCCGCGAGCATTTTCTTGCTTTTTTGCCTAAAGGATTGTTATTATTTAGCCCAATTTGAATTTGTTTAAAAGGGGGATAAAGATCAATGTATTTTACAGCATTTCAACTAGGAGAATCAGAATAATATAATGCATATTTGAATTGAGTTGTGATCGAAGTATTTTCAATGCTTGATGGAGGTGGTTTTTAACAGTATTGGGGGACAAGCCAAGTTTGTGTGCGATACGATCATTGGATAGTCCGTCCTTTTTGCTAAGGGTTACGATTAATTTTTGTTGGGGAGTTAGGTCGTGCACCAATTGTTCAAATAAATGATGATAGTGTTCATTTTGGATTTGTTGTTCGATCTCTGGTTTTTGCTGGAATATACCTAAATTATCCTTTTTCCAAGCTTCAATTAGTTTTTCTCGATAGTCTTTTTGGTGAGCTGCTCTTCGTAGATGGTCAATGACCATTCGTTGAGCCTTCCAGAATATATAGTTATTGATATCCCGAATTTCGTCGAGTTTTTCTTCATTCTTACAAAGCATATAGAAAAGATCCTGAGTGAGATCTCCTGCCAATTCACGATTTCCTAAACTACTAATGAAAAACCCAAACACCTTGTCTCGGTAGGTATTGAATATGGATTCAAGAGATGAGTTTTTCATAATTTCCTTCACATTTTTTAGTTAAAAAATTAATGTGGTGAAAGAACAATATTAATATAAAAAAGATGAATAAAAAAATAAAATAATTAGTATCCTATCTTTTCTGAAACGTCATATCTAATAACGTGTAGGTGAAAAATGCCATGACGTCATTGTTATTGATTAAGGCTAATTATCTAATATTTTATACGGAAAATGTGAAAAGTGGGTGATGAATTTTAAGAATAATAAATAATAAAAAAATAAAAAATTAGTATTCCGCTTTTTCTGAAACGTCTTATATACTAACAGATGCATAAAAACCTTATTGAAAAGGTTAATGATTTATGCTAATAATATAAATTTTAATATAGTGTCACAAGAAGAAAGAATAAAGTTTTTATACCAAAAATATATTGATAGAACCTGTAGTGATGCAGAGTTGGAGGAATTGTTTGATTTGCTAAAAAGCGAAGAAAATATCCATAAGGTTAGGTCGGTTCTTCAAAATAACTGGGGTAGTAATAACAGAGTGGAAGAACTTACAACGCTGGATTGGGATACTTTTTTGAAAAAAACCGATCAAAAGAAATCTAATAGTAATTCATCTCCTTTGAAAAAGAAACATTGGATGACTCCACTATCCATCGCTGCAGGACTGCTTTTGATCGTAGGTTTGGCGGCTTGGTTTTGGCTGCACAGGGAGGTCATTGTAATTTATGAGACTGGATATGGAGAGGTAAAAGAAATACAACTAAACGACAATAGCTATGTCCGCTTGAATGCCAATTCCAAAATGTACTGGGATGAGAACTGGGCCTTTAGGAGTCATAGAAAAGTTCAAATTGAGGGCGAGGCCTTTTTTGATGTAGCTCATCTAAATGGGAATCAATTCTTGGTGGAAACCCCGGATCTGACGGTTCAAGTTACAGGAACCACTTTCAATGTGTCCAATCGCAGAGAAAAGACAGAGGTCTTTCTCGAATCAGGCAAGGTCTTTCTTCAATTGAATCCAGGGACAGAGTCGGATATTTTGGCTTTTGATAAAAAGAAATTGATGAAAGCGAGCCTGGAAATGGTGCCTGGAGACCAATTTACTTATTCTAGTACAACAGAAGAGATTGTACAGCATGACAATCGAACCATCGAACAGGTGGCATCTTGGAAAACGGGTTCACTGATATTTAAAGACATACCTCTAAAAGTAGTTTTTCAAGAACTAAGTGACGTTTACGGAAAAAAATTCGCTGTTCAAGACTCGAGTTTACTTGAGAAGAAAATTGATGCAGCTTATCCTTATTCTGATTGGAAGACGGTAATTAAGTTAATGAAGTTGACAATAAATAGAGAGATGTTGGAAACAGAAAATGTAGTTACAGTAAAATAGTGACAGGGGAAAAATTGAAAAGCTGTTCGCGCAGCTTCATGTTTTAATTTAAAAACATATTCAATTTCCCCCAATCACAGCATTAAATAATTTTTTAAATAAAAACGAAGATGAAAGTACAATTTTTACTCCATTCGAAAGTAAAAATCAAGCTGGTTTTTTTGGGATTGATCACCCTATTCTTTAAAATACCGATAGCAGAAGGGCATACAATTGATCGATTTTCTCCTCTCAATCAGGAGATTACACTGATAGAAGCCATTCAACAGATCAGTGATAGTTACAATGTATTGTTTAATTACGATAGAACCATTATATCTGATATCAAAGTTCATTTTGATCCCGCGACCACTGATAATGTGGATGATGCTATTTCTGCGGTTTTAGAAAATACCGATCTGAAATACCAGATGTTTAACCACCGCTATGTGGTCATATATAAGAATGATGAAGAAGGCATAGAGTCGTTAAAGGAAATGATTCAGCATTTTCAAGGCATTGTGGATAAAAATGAAGCTCAAATTAAAAGAAGGCCAAATCTTTTACATCCCTTGGATTCCTATAATACAGGACGTTTAAATGGTAAGCGGTTGGTTATGAATGTTTCTGGAACTATTGTCGATCAGAATGGAGAACCTCTGATAGGTGTAAATGTATTGGTCAAGGGTACCAATGTAGGGACGGCTACTGATTTTAATGGCAAATTCTCGATGCCAGATGTCGATGAAAATGCTACTTTGATAATATCTTATATAGGCTATCAAACTCAAGAAATAGCATTAAATGGTAGAACTGATGTTAGAGTTGTTTTATTCTCCGATTCGGAATTGTTAGACGAGGTTGTAGTCGTAGGGTATGGATCACAAAAAAGTTCTCAAGTAACAGGTGCGATTACAACAATTAATTCTGAAAGTTTGAACAATGATTTGTCTGTGGGACGTTTAGATCAAGCATTAATGGGGAAAATTTCTGGTGTACAGGTTCAACAAAATAGTGGCGCTCCCGGAAGGTCTTTAGATATAAAAATAAGAGGAACTGGATCAATAAATTTTTCAAATTCACCATTATATGTTGTAGATGGTTTTCCATTAGATGGGGGGATTGAATTTTTGAATCCAAATGATATAGAATCTATAGATGTACTAAAAGATGCAGCTTCGGCTTCTATTTATGGTTCAAGAGGTTCTAATGGAGTAGTTTTAATCACCACAAAAAAAGGTGAGTTAGGGAAGGTTTCTATTGGATTTAATATGAATTATGGTCTTCAGAAGAGATTTAGTAAATACGATGTTTTAAATAGAGATGAATGGATAGAATTTGCCATAGAAGAAAGAAATAATACATGGGAATTAAATGGTGGAAATAAATCTGATCCAAATGAGGTTCGTTCTCAAGGTTATTGGATTGATCCTTTATGGTTAACTAACCCTGAATCTTTACCAGATAATGACTGGCAAGATATTGTGGATAGAGTTGCTCCGATTGGAAACTACCAGTTATCTGCTTCCGCGGCTACTGATAAGTTTAAGTACTATGTTTCAGGTAGTTATTTCGATCAAAAAGGAATTATTGTTAATTCATATTTTAAGAGATATTCGATACAAGGTAATGTGGAAGCAGATTTTTCCGAATTCTTAGCTGTGGGGCTGAATTTCACAGGAGCCATAACAGAAAACAATGACCCTGAAACTGATGGGTATGGACAAGGAATAAGTCGATCTCAGTTGGCCCCACCTGTAATAGGGCAGGATCAGAACACTCAAAATACTGGATATTATCCATATGCAGCAAGCTGGATTGTGAATCCTTATGTATGGATGAATGAAACGCTTGACAATACCAAAAACAATAATTTGTTATCGAATCTTTATCTGACAGGTAAAATAATAGAGAATTTAACTTGGCGATCTTCTATTGGGATCGAGAAGAAAAATGGATATAATGAATATTTTAAGAAAGACAATGTAAATAGAGGAAAGGGTTCAATCGGTTCAGTTGGCGCTAGCAGTAAATTAAATTTATTGACTGAGCACACATTAAACTACAAGATTAATTATGATGATTGGCGGGCTGATTTTTTGGGGGGCTTTACTTATCAAAGTGACCAATATAGTTATTTAAGTTTGGATAAAACTGGTTTCCCTGATGAAAGTATACATACATTAAATGTTGCTTCGACTTTAGTTGCGGGATCATCTCAAACCTCAGAATGGAGATTGATGTCCTTCCTAGGGAGAGCTAATTTTGCTTTTAAGGATAAGTATATGCTTACATCCAGTATACGACGGGACGGTAGCTCAAGGTTTGGAAAGGAAAGTAGATGGGGATTATTCCCTTCAGTTTCTTTAGGATGGCGAATGGCGGAAGAGAGTTTTATGCAAAATTTAGATTGGGTTAGTGATCTTAAGTTGCGGGCAAGTTATGGAGAAACTGGGAATAATAATATTGGGAATTATGCTTCTATTGGGACGCTCCAAACGGAACGAGCTGTTTTTGGAAATCCACAAAACGTAGTGTTGGGTTTAAGACCTGAAAATTTTAGTAATACTTTTTTGGGCTGGGAAAAACTTCGAACTACCAATATTGGCGTTGATGTAGGATTTTATAATGGAAAATTTCAATTGACAGCTGATGTATATAAAAGTGTGTCCAGTAATCTTTTGTTAAATGTTCAAATCCCGCAAACGACTGGGTTTTCCAGTGCTATTCAAAATATTGGAAGTTTAGAAAATAAGGGGGTTGAGTTGGACTTGAGAACAGTGAATTTCGATGGAAGGTTTAGATGGGTTTCAAGTTTTAATATTTCGTTTAATCGCAATAAGGTTCTTGAACTTGGACCTGAAAACGCTCCACTGTATGGATATGGAGCAGGGCATTTAGTGACTATAACCGAGATAGGTAAACCTATAGGAAGTTATTATCTGCTAAAACAAGCTGGTGTCTTTTTAGATCGTGATGATTTAGAGCAGAACCCAACTTATAATAATCAAGAAGTAGGTGATATCAAATACTTAGATTATAACAAAGATGGAATTATAGATTCTGATGATATTCATATAGTTGGAAATCCACATCCTGATTTTATTTGGGGATTGAGTAACTCATTTTCTTATAAGAATTTTGATTTGAACGTAGTTATTGATGGAACACAAGGTGCAAATGCGATGAATATTTTTAAAAGAGCTGCTGGTCAATCCAGAAATAATGAATGGGGGTATTGGCGAAATAGATGGAAATCACCAGAGGATCCTGGAGATGGAATGACCCCAAGGGCAGTAGTAAATGATAATTTGACAACACCATCCTCTTTTTGGTTGTATGATGCCAGTTACTGGAGTATAAGAAATATTACTCTTGGATATACCATTCCAGCCAACATAATAAATAACATGAGGGGGATAAGTGCATTGAAAATTTATGTTTCCGGGAGTAATATATTTATGCATGATTTTTATCATCATACGCCTATGGCTGCGAATTATTCTAATTCACCGCTAACACCTAACCTTGATAATGCTTCCTCCTATCCACTTGCAACGACTTATACATTTGGAGTCAACTTAAAATTATAAAAATCATGAAGAATATAACATATAAAATTTTAGTATATATATTAGTATTTACATCATTTTCATGTAACGAAATAGACTTACTCCCAGTATCTTCTAAAAGTGCTGAAGGGTTTTACTCTAATAAAATTGAAGTAGATCAAGCTTTGGTTGCAGCCTACGAGGCATTAGGAGATGTTATGGTGAGAGGGAATTATTCCTTTTGGATGTCTGAATCTCGAAGTGATAATATTTGGTTAAGATTACAGGGTTATGACGATGGACCTATCGTTAGGTTTGCTGAAACACCAACCCTTACAGCGTTATCTTCTTGTTGGGGAGCGCATTATAAATTAGTTTTTCTAACAAACAAGATATTAGAAACCTTGGAATCTGTGGATTTAAATGCTACGGATAAAAATCAATTTGAGGGAGAAGCAAAATTTTTAAGAGGAATAGCATATTTTAACTTGGTAAGGTATTTTGGGGATGTTCCGTTAATAACTAAAGTATTAAGTATCTCTGATTCTTACGGTTTGTCTCGAAATAGTATCTCAGAAGTGTATAAGCAAATTGAAGAAGATTTTAAAGATGCTTCGGCTCTATTGCCTGACGAACATACTTCTGAAAATGCAGGTCGGGCAACCAAATGGTCGGCAAAAGGATTATTAGGTAAAACTTATGTATTCCAAAGCGGCTATCCTCTAAAGATGGATAAATGGGATGCAGCCATAAAGGAATTTAAGGATATTATTGATTCGGGAAAATTTGCCTTTTTTGAAAACTACGATGATATATTTCAATTTGAAAATGAATTGGGTAATCAATCGCTCTTTAGTATAAGATTTATTGCTGGGTTTGGAATTGGGAATCCGTTTCCATTAAGGATGGCACCTGGAATTCCATATGGGAGTACAGATAATTATCCCTTAATATCGGATGATCTTTTAAATTCTTTTGAATCAGAGGATGTAAGAAAATTTTCTTCAATTGAATTTGAATGGGTGGATAGAAATGGAGACCTAAGAACTGATTTACCATTTATTAAGAAGTATAATAGTGGTCCTTATATCACCAGTAATAGTGATTGGGATATTGATTGGATTGTATTGAGATATACAGATGTATTATTAATGTATGCTGAGGCATTAAATGAAACGGTTGGCCCCAATACAGAATCTCTCTCTATTTTAAATAATGTTCGATCTCGTGCGGGAATAAATCCAAGACCTGAAACTTCTGATAAAGAGGTGTTTAGGCTTTGGATAGAGGAAGAGAGAAGACATGAATTTTGCTTTGAAAATATAAGATGGTTTGATTTGGTTCGAACCGATCGAGCTTCAGAGGTAATGAATGATTTTTTATCAAAATATAATCTCGAGGGTAATTTTACAAGTAACGATAGGTATTTATATCCAATTCCTCAGCGGGAATTGAATTTAAATAAAAATATTCTTCAGAACCCTGGGTATTAATATTCTATCAATATACATAGTATGAAGATTCTTCTATTTCTAACAAAACTATTTGTTTTTCTTACAATTGCAAATATTAGCTATGGTCAAATTGATGACAATAATGTAATACAGAGAGATGATGGAGTTTCAATTAGGAAAATAAAAGATATAGTAATTTATAGTGATACAAATTCTTATGCAACTTTTCCTTCTGTAATTATGAAACCAGATAGTTCATTATATCTTGCTTTTCGACGGGCACCAGATAGAAGAATATTCGCAAACGGGAAATCGAGCCACATAGATCCAAATAGTTATTTGATGTATGTCGAATCGAGTAATAGAGGCGAGGATTGGAGTAACCCTCAGTTATTATTTGCGCATCCATATGGTGGATCACAAGATCCTTGTCTCTATATCACAAAGAATGGTACAATGCTTTGTGCGAGTTATTTGTGGGTTTATTTAAGTGATAAATCGATTGAAAATCTCAATGACCCCCATCTGGAAAGAAGTAATTTTCTTTTTTCAGGGGGGTATTTGCTTCGTTCTTTGAATGGAGGCAATAATTGGGAAGAACCAATTTATCCGCCTGCAACACCAGCAGAACAAAGCTTCAATGCATTTGGCAATAAAATAAGTGCTTACAATCGAGGACAAATGTGTGAAGGGAAAAATGGGAAATTGTATTGGGCGGTTTCATCGGCAGATACATATAACCCCAAAAGGAAAACCTCCAATTATTTAATGGTGTCAGAAGATCAGGGAGGTACATGGGAATACCTATCTCAAATAGCTAAAAGTGATAGTATAATCTTTAATGAAACTTCGTTATACGAAACCCCCAAAGGGGATCTTGTTGCATTTCTTCGAACGGGGAATTATGGCGATCAGGCCTGTATAGCCAGATCTAAAGATGGTGGCAAGACTTTTCAAAAATGGAAGTCTATGGGGTTTCAGGGACATCCCTTACAAGCCACAAGACTTTCAGACAATAGGGTCTTATTGGTATATGGCTATCGACATAAACCATATGGTATTCGGGCACGAGTTTTAAATCCTGAGTGTACAGATTATGAAACGGCTCAAGAGTTTATAATAAGAGAAGATGGTGGCAATAGTGATCTTGGCTATCCGTGGGCTGTCAATATAGGGCATAACAGAGTACTTGTAACCTATTACTTTAATAAAAACAACATGAATCGTTTTATTGCGGGGTCAATATTAGAGATTGAGTAGTTGTTCAAGTTTGAAATACAATATAAAGGATATGAGTGAGAATAAAAGTGAATTCAAAAACAGTGAAACAAAGACAGAAAGGCGAAGTTTTTTGAAAACAACTTTAATCTCTGGAATTTCATTTCTTTGTCTCCCAATGTGTGTGGCAACAAAAGGAGTAAAACCTATTGAGGTTAAATATAAAATTTCACTCAACAACCCTACTCGTTTTTACGATGGTAAGAGTTGTTTTGTTCATTCTCGAGCAGGCATTGTTTCAAGAGATGGTGAAGATTTACCACCTAGAGTGGTGATGACAATGAGTACACAAGATCTTTCGGGAAGTGATGTATACAAATCTACATATGGAATGGAAACGGATGATTTGGGGCAATCATGGACAAGTCCAAGTGTGGTTGATCGATTGGCTCCTAGGTACGAGATTGTGAATAGAGAAAAACATCCGGTTGCTTTGGGAGATTTTTGGCCAAAATGGCATAAAAACTCGAAAACATTATTGGGTACAGGTCATACGGTTTTTTACACACCCGAGTGGAAGGTTACGAGACCACGTCCAAGGCATCCAGCATATGCTATTTATAATGAAGAAAAAAGGCTATGGTCGAAATGGAAAAAATTGGTCATGCCAGATTATAAAAGGTTTCATGATTGTGGAGCTGGAAGCACACAGAGGTACGATGAAAAAGAGGGGACAATATTACTTCCTCTTGCTTTTCATCCTGATCCTCTTGGCCAAAATGGAAGTGTGACCATTGCTAGATGTTCCTTTATAAATAAAAAATTGGAGTACATGGAACATGGTGATGAAATTTCTATAGATGATGAAACGAGAGGATTGTATGAACCATCTATAACCTGTTATAAAGAAAAATATTTTTTAACGATCCGACACAATTTTCATGGTTATGTGACGAGTAGCGGAGATGGATTACATTTTGATCCCATTAAAATATGGAAATTCGATGATGGTTCAGAATTAGGAAATTACAATACCCAACAGCATTGGGTAACACATAGTGATGGACTTTTTTTAATCTATACCCGAAAAGGGGCTAACAATGACCATGTTTTTCGACATCGGGCACCTTTGTTTATTGGACAAGTTGATCCAGAGAATTTATGTATAATTCGTGAAACAGAGCAAATATTAGTGCCTGAAAGAGGAGCCCGCTTGGGGAATTTTGGAGTGACTGAGGTCAGTCCAAAGGAAACTTGGATAACAGTCTCAGAATGGATGCAGCCCAAGGGAGTTGAGAAATATGGAAGTGATGGAAGTTTGTGGGTGGCAAAAATTAAATGGAATAAACCCAATAAATTATTTAGTGTATAGAGCTCCAGCCAGATGTAATAATTCGATAGGAGGTATTAGAAAAAATATTTGAATAGTAAAATATGAAAGAGAGAAGAGACTTTATAAAAACAAGTATATTAGGAAGTGCTGGATTGACAATCGGGGATATAAATATAAGCTCCAAATTTTTTGATAATTTAAAAGCCAGAAAATCATCAAAGTCCAATACCTATACTGTACTTACGACCAGCCCACCTTATGGTAGTCAAAATGTAGGTGATAAGTTGATTGAACAAAGAACAAAAGATCTTGTATTGAGAGAAAAGGGAGATGTTGAGTTCTTAACCATATTTAGAGAAGAACCGCTTGAACCCTATTTAGAAGAAATCAATAAGACTAGAGCTATATTGTTGCCAGCATTTCCTATACGGGATACCCCTATGTATCCTGGAGTTTATCGTCTTACGGAAGATTTATCTAAAATAAAAGTACCGATGATTCCAATAGGTGCGAATTGGAATGTTTATCCAGGAGATAGAGAATCTAGGAATACATTATCGTATTCTGATGCGACACGTAACTTTATTCATTATATCAATAATCAGGTAGATGTGATGTCTTGTCGTGAATCATACACGTTGGACATATTAAGTAAACATGGTATTGAAAATACCATTATGACTGGAGATCCTGCATGGTATACAATAGAATCTTTAGGCAAGCCAATGTATCGACCAAAAGAAGTAAAGAAAGTGGTTTTTAGTCCTCCTTTAAGTCCATATTATTTAGAGCAAGGAAAATCTGTGATAAGATTATTAGCAAAGTTATTTCCAGATGCAGAGAAAACATGTGCATTTCATTTATTTGATGCTGATTCGTATAAAGAAAGCGATGCGAAGAGTGAAAATAGTGCAGCCCTTAATCCAGATGTAACAGCTAAAAATCGAGCCGTTCGCGAATATGCAAAATCTAAAGGTTTTCAAATAAAAGAAATGGCTGGTGATTTAAAAAACTTAGATTTTTATGAATCATGTGATTTACATGTAGGGTATGAATGTCATGCCCATCTTAATTTTTTTAGTCGACGAATTCCAAGTGTATTAATAGCAGAAGATGCACGAGGTGTTGGATTTAATTATACCATTGGAGTTGGCGGATTTGATGGTTTTTTAAGAGTACAATCTAAATCTACATCAGGGAATAAAACGATAACATCTGGATATTGTACATCCATCGAAGAATTAGTACTTGCACCACCCAAAACAAACCTTCATATTGAAATTGAAGATTTTTTAAGGCATGAACTTGAAAGTGGCTTTAGAAAGTACATAGGTTTAGCTGCTTATTTGGATGATGTATATGAGAATAAGATGAGACCTTTTATTCAATCGTTGCCCTGATCACTTAGTTGAGGAGAATTGATGTTGTATTAAAAAAGATTAATTCAGTCAATCAAATGGTTATGGTCGGTTCTGGATTTTTTTCAACAAAACTATGTGGCTTATGAGTATTAAATTATACAATTAAATATGTTTTTCAAGATGAAGCAATTTATTGATTGCAGTGGTTGTGATAATCTGAATACAATACATGCTTATAGAATACTAAATAACTATTTTCCAGACCCGTGGCATTATCATGAAAACTATGAATTTTTTTTGGTGAATAAAAGTTCCGGGTATAGAATAGTCGGGGATCATATCGGTGATTTTAAAGAAGGAGATTTAGTTTTTTTGGGGCCTAATTTACCTCATGTGTGGGTCAATAGACCTGAATTTTTTAACGGTTCAGCAGGTTGTAAAGCAGATGGCATCGTTGTTCATTTCAAAAGCGATTTTTTGGGAAGCGAAACTATGTTGATTCCAGAAATGAAGGCTGTAAAATATCTTTTACATCAATCGCAATGTGGAGTTATAATTTTAGGAGAAACGAAAAGAAAAGTAAAACCATTGATTCTTCGAATGCTTAAATCAACTAGATTAACCAAAATCGCAATTTTGCTTTCAATTTTTCAAATTTTAATTGATTCCAAAGAATTACAACAACTGGCGAGACCTTCTTATATGAATTTAGGTGTTAGAAGTGACGCAGATAAACGCACCATGATCTTAGATTATATTTATAAAAATTTTGATTCCAAAATAAAGTTGGGGCAGATAGCTGATCTAGTTGAAATGAGTCAGACATCCTTTTCAATCTATTTTAAATATCATTTTAATATGACGTTTATAGAATTTCTTAATTCAGTAAAAATGCGGCAAGCATGTTTGTTGATGAGAGATGGAGCAATGAATATTTCAGAAATAGCACAAGTATGTGGATTTAACAATAGATCCAATTTTAATAGGCAATTTAAGAAGCACATAAGAATGTCTCCAAGGGATTTTCGGAAGCATCTAATTTTGAATCATGAGACGATTACCAATGAAACAAAAAACTATTTTAATACATAAGAAGATCTGTCAATATACATCGCCGATTTTGTTTGAAAATATTTCGATTTATCGCCGCTTTAAATTACATAGATGATTCCATTTTCGTAATATTCTTTATTTCTGTACTTTAAGTTGAAGTGATAAGACAACGAAGAGAAAAGTTGTCCTATGAAGGGTATAGTTGCGATTATTTATTGAGATACACACGAGGTGAGAAATTACCTAGGCAGGTATTGAATATGAGATTTTAGCCTGAAAAAGTTGCTTTGTATCCCAATGCTCAAGTACCATTGAGATAGATGGCAAGAATTACATCGAAGTATATCAGAATTCTACATTTGGAAAAAGAACAAATGAATATTTTAAATCGGCTTTATGTGTGAACATAAAGCCGATTTTATTACCTACTACTTTTGATAAGTATTTTGTCCTAAGGAATGAATATATAACTTCCGGTATGGCTCGTTGAGATATGAAAATCCGAAGATGATATCTAATACGAATTACATTTATAATTAACGGTAATCTTTCGATTTATTAGAAGTTTTACTTCGTTTAAAATACTCGCCGTAGCTACGGCTATGCCTGTGTTTTTAGCCTCGTTAAACTTCAAATATTCTCGAAATCTTTTCCGTCATTATAAAATGTAATTCGTATAATATGTATTCCATACAATCTATAATAATTCACGGTTAATTCTTGAATGTGCAAGAGTCGTTGGGTGTAAATAGATTATATTTGGAAAAGTAGAACTTGACAGAGGGAAAGTTTTGATTTTCTATGTTGTGATTATCATCCTTCAATCTATAATTAGTAAGGATGTATCTGTATTCAATCATGGAGTTCAGTAAAAGTTCGCACTTAGATAAAAGAAAATGATGCTCTTTTGTGGATATCGAAGGCAGTGATGAAGATAAACGGTATGTCAAAACAATAATGCTATGATGAAAATTAATGTGGTCTTTCTATTACTATGGGTTTTTTGTTCTTGCAATCAATCAGAAAGGAATGAAGATAAGGTTGAAAAAACCAATCAAACTTTTTCTGTATTGGTATGGAATATTTTGCACGGAGGACAGAATGTAGCATTGCAAGAAGATGGAAGACCTCATGTAATTAACATCATTAAAGAGTTGGATCCCGATATAGTGTTGATGATAGAGACTTATGGTGCGGGTGAAATGATAGCAGATTCTCTAAATTACAATTTTCACCTCATTGCTCCAGAAGGGACTGCGTTGGATAATCCCAATATCAACTTATCAATAATGAGTAAATTCCCATTTGGTGAAAGATTTGATTTTTACAGATATTTTAATATCGGTGGTATTGAAATATTTCCTAATGATTCCATGAAACTTAATGTTTTTGATGTTTGGTTAAATTATCAGCCATGGTCGTACGAGCCATTTACCTTAAATATGAGTGCAGAAGAATTGGTTGAGTGGGATAAATCAGATGAAAGAGAACCTCAAGTGACAGCTATTTTGGATTCTTTGCAATACTTTTTGGATCAAAATGAGGAAGTACCATTAATCTTTGGAGGCGATTTCAATGCCCGTTCTCATTTAGATTGGCAAGAGGATACCAAGGGTATTCATCAGGGAATGGTCGTCAATTGGTGGACAACATCAGCATTTGAGAAAGTCGGTTTAATCGATTCATACCGGGAAGTTCATCCCGATGCCTTATTAAAGCCGGGCCATACCATAGGCAGTGGAGATGCCAGTTGTCGAATTGATTACATCCATTATAAGGGCAATAAAATCAAGGCCAGAAAATCACATATTTTAAAGAAAGACCTCGGTGAAACGATAATGATCAATGATAAAGAATTTATGTACCCCTCAGACCATGGATTGGTTTTGACCGAATTTGTGATCAATTAATTCTATGCCAATTACATAAAAGCCAATATCTCCTCTAAATATGTACAGGTAATATTGGCCCTAGACTATGTGGGGAATACTGGTCTTTTGGGAAATTGATATTTTAAAAGATTTTAATACTTTTTGGTTCTTGTCTTCGGTCGAATATTGTGATATGAGTGTCGGATAAGGTGTAGGTTATTATCTATTAAGAAAATAGGTCAACACTTATGAAAATTTCTAATCACATCACTCGTCTTTATTTTCTAAGATTTGGTTATAAAATGTTTAGTATGGCCTGGGCCATTTCCCATCCGAAATATCCAATAATCACTAGTCCGGTTAGAAATGATTCCGGATTGATTTTAGAACGAATAACCTTCAGCGCTTTGGCCAAGTGGTTTTTGGCGGTAAAAGGTGATATGTCGAGTTGTTCAGATATTTCCTTTAAAGACATGCTAGTGTGAAAGTTGAGGTTGTAAATTTCCCGTTGGCGATGAGGTAGGCTATTGACGACTTGTTTAATGTTGTCGGTCATTTCATCTCGTTGAATGGTTTGAATCAAAGAATTGTCACTTTGAGGTAAATGGCGCCAGACTTCTTTTTTATATTTTTCTTCTTTCGTTAGTTTTTTAAAATGATCTCTAATCATATTTCGAGTCATAGCCAACATATATGATTCCTTGTCTTCAATGGTTAAAAACCGATCTCTATTCTTCCAAATTTTCAACAATACCTCCTGTGTCAAATCCTCAGCTAACTCGGGAATTTTAACATATTTAAGCATGAATCCGAAAATTCGATTTCTATACTTTTCTAATAACTCTTCCATTTTCACATAGTGATATTATTCGTTCAAAAGTAGAATTAATCTGTATGAAAGTTGAATTCCGAATATTATGTTAAGGTGAAGTATTTGACGAAATGAAAATTTAAAAAAAATATATTTTCAGACTAGTCTTTTTTTATTCAATTGAAGTTTACCCGGTTGAATTTGATTTTTACTTTCTAGAAATCGTTGATTTTTGGATAGGGATTGATTTGGTATAAATATAAATAAATAGTGCATTGAATTATCGATACAAGTTTAAAGAATTATTAGATAAATACAAGACTGGAGAGTCGTCCAAATCCGATTATGAAAAAATGATCGCTATCATTCGCGACCATCCATCCTTGTATAAGGAGCTTGAAAATTCTGTAGACAAAGATTGGCTGACTGAATTTAATGGCGTTAAGGAAATCAAGGTTAAAAGAGTTCCTTCGACCACAAAATCAATGGTCTTAGCCCTAGCAACCGCTGCGGCAGTCGCTTTAATGATATTAGCTATTGGGTGGTGGATAAAGGCGGATCAAGTCACTTATATTGTCTATCAAACCAATTACGGAGAAACACAAGAAATTTCTTTGCCAGATGGGAGTCAATTGACTCTAAATGCCAATTCTACCGCTAAATGGATGAAGGACTGGGAGAAGAAGAATCGAAGAGAAATTAAACTGGAAGGAGAGGCTTACTTTGATATTGTACACCTAAATGATGAGACTGCAGGTCAAGCCATTCCCTTCGATGTGGTTGCGGAACATATAAGAGTTAATGTTTTGGGAACAGCTTTTAATGTACTGTCTCGAAGAGGGGATGCCAAAGTATTTCTCGAAAGGGGAAAGGTGAAATTAAATCTTGATAACAGTGAAAATACAGCTTTGATCCTTAATCCCGGTGATCAAGTGTCTTATGATAGTCAGACAGAGGAAATTGCTCAAACAGTGAATGAAACCCTGACCTCCGCTGCTGGGTGGAAAAACGGCGTGATCAGTTTTCACGGTGAAAAATTACAAGATATCCTTATTTCACTCAGCGATATTTTCGGTAAAGAATTTATTTGTGAGGAAAATGACCTGCTTGAAAAGTCGATGGATATTGGGGTCCCTTATATGAATTGGGAAGCCACGAAGAGGTCACTCGAACTTTCAATGAACATTAATATTGAACCCATTGATAAGGTCTATAAAATAACTAGTAATCAGTAAAACCTTTTTTATTTAAGAGTCTATTAATACAAATTTATTATGTTGAAAATTTACATTAGGTGTGTATGCACCATAGGGCTTGTTATGTCTTTAATCTACCCTATTTGGTCAGGAGAAAAGACAGATGAAGCAATTCTCAATCAAGAAATGAACTTGGTTGATGCTATACGATCCATTAGCGAAGATTATGGGGTCTATTTTACTTTCGATCACACCTTGGTCAAAGATCTTAAAGTACACTATGTGAAAGACCATGGGGTAAGTGTGGAGCAAGCAGTTTCAGGGGTGTTAGAGGGTACTGATCTTCATTTTAAGTTTTATGATCAGCGCTTTATTATCCTATACAAAAACGATAGAGAGGGGATGGAATCTCTTAAGGAAATGATGAAGCATTTTGGCGAAATCATTGAAAGGGAAGAAGTTGGGGAAGTCAGTCGTATTCTTTACCCATTGGGAGAAACCAGACTAATGGATGGATGGAAGCCTGATTTAAGAAAATTAACTGGGCTAATCTTAAACATTAGTGGGGAAGTTACTGATGTTAACGGAGAGCCTTTGATAGGTGTGAATGTACGAATTAAAGGAAGTGAGATGGGAACCGCCACTGATTTTGATGGAAGTTATTCACTCAATAACGTTAATGAAAATGCCATAATAGTATTCTCATATATTGGTTTTCAAACCGTCGAAATTCCGTTAGATGGTCGAACAGAACTGTCAGTAAAACTGCTATCTGATTCAGAGCTTTTGGATGAAGTAGTGGTCGTAGGATATGGTACACAAAAGAAGGTGAACGTAATTGGCTCAGTGAGTAGTTTGTCTAATGAAGACATTACTTCTTCTCCTGTGTCAATGGTGTCGAATGCTCTGTCAGGGCGACTTTCTGGGACCATTATACAACAATCGAGCGGAGAACCAGGAAGTGATGCGGCGAGTATTTTAATCAGAGGTAAATCAACTTTAGGGAATAATAATCCATTAATCGTCATTGATGGCATACCTGGAAGAGATTTGAATTCAATAGATCCTCAAGATATTGAAAGTTTGTCTGTATTGAAAGATGCTTCTGCAGCTATTTATGGCGCGAGAGCGGCTAATGGCGTCATCCTTATTACAACAAAGGAAGGCAAAGAAGGAGGACCTAAATTAAGTTATAATTATTATCATGGATTTAGCTCGCCAACGAAAATAACAGAAATGGTCGATGCGCCTACTTATGCTCAAATGATTAGAGAGCAAGAATTGTATCAGGGAATTCCTGAAGAAAATTTGAAATTTTCACTAGAAGATGTCGAAAAATATAAATCAGGAGAATATGTATGGACCCATCCCAATACCGATTGGTATAGTGCTGCCATTGCTAAAAACACAAATATTCATCATCATTCTGTAGCGGTAAGTGGGGGAACTAAAAAGATACAGTATTATGGTTCATTTGGTAATCAGTTTAATGATGGTATTTACAAGTCTAATGCTACCTCATATAATCGATATAATTTAAGGTTGAAATTAGATAGTGAAATTAATGACTATATCAAAGTAGGGATAAATGTCAATGGCTCACAAGAAAATTCAATGTACCCAACGAAAAGTGCTAGTTCAATTTTTCAAAATGGGATATATAGGAGTAAACCAACTCAGCATGCGATATTTCCCAATGGATTTCCTGGACCTGATGTAGAATATGGTGACCAACCTGTTGTAACTACCTCTTTTGAAACTGGATTTAATGACACTAAAATATACAGGTTAGAAAATATTTTAGATGCCGAGGTAAAAGTACCCTTTGTAGAAGGAATGTCCCTTTCTGGATTTTATTCTTACGATCGATATTTTAATGTTAAGAAAGTATTTCAGAAGCCTTGGACCTTATATGTATTGGATACTGAAGCTTATTATGCTGCAGGAAATACTGGAAAAGAAGATGGTTCCAGTTTTTTAAAATCATATACAACTGGTTTTTCTGAACCTCAAGTAAATGATTTTTATAGTGATGCATTTACTCAAACCTTGAATTTTAAAATAAATTATAACAGAGTATTTAATAAAATTCATTCATTGAACACTTTTGTTGCCTATGAATCTTCTGAATATGAAATTAAAGGAATAAATGCTTTTAGAAGATATTTTATCTCAGATCAATTGCCATATCTTTTTGCAGGTAGTGTGGATGATCAGTCAATTGGTTCGTCGGTTTCTATTGATTCTAGAATGAATTATTTTGGTAGAATTAGCTATAATTATGATGAAAAATACTTAGCTCAATTTTCATTCAGACGAGATGGCTCTTTGAGATTTTCAGAAGACAATGGCCGATGGGGGAATTTCCCTAGTCTTTTATTAGGCTGGCGGGCTTCTAGTGAGGATTTTTGGCCTAGGGTCTTTCCTAAAGTTGATTATTTTAAGCTAAAAGCTTCTTGGGGAAAATTAGGAAATGATGCAGTGGATGCTTTCCAATATTTGACCAATTATAAATTTTCTACAGGTACGGTTTTTGGTTTGACCAAAAGTTATCAAACGGCATTAACTCAAGATGGAGTACCCAATCCATTCATAACCTGGGAAGTGGCCAATATCTTTAATCTTGGTTTTGAATCAATGTTTATTAATCAAAAATTCAGTTTAGACTTTGAATTCTTTCATGAGAGAAGAAATAATATACTTATACAAAGAAATGCTTCCGTGCCAAGCTTTACAGGTTTGGAATTGCCTGATGAAAATTTTGGTATTGTGGATGTCAATGGTTTTGAAATAGTAGCTGGATATCATAATGTATTCAATAAATTAGGTGTATCGGTAAATGGAAATTTCTCTTTCTCAAATAATAAAATAGTTGAATATGATGAGCCTGAGAGAAGTGTGGCATGGCAGAGTCTGACAGGGCATCCAATTGGATCAACCTTATTGTATAAATCTATTGGGGTATTCGATGATGAAGAAGATTTGGATTCTTATCCTCATGTGGATGGGGCTCGTCCTGGAGATATAATAATATTGGATTATAACAATGATGGAGAAATCACAAACGATGATAGAGTAGTCTTTGACCAGTCGAGTACCCCTAGAATTATTTATGGTTTAGACATCAATCTGTCTTATCAAAATTGGAAATTAAATACTTTGATTCAAGGTGTAGGACAAACTTCAAAACAGATATTTACCGCTGTGCAAGGCAAAGGGGGAACCTACTTTCAGTATGATGCAGATGGAAGATGGACACCGGACAATACCTTGGCGGATAAACCTAGATCATTTGAAAGAGACAATCCTTATTGGAGAGGAAGTCATATGACAGATTATTATCATCATGATATGTCCTATATGCGTCTAAAAAATATTGTACTGTCTTATACCATTCCAAAGCGTCTTTCAAATTTTATTTTATTGTCTGATGCGGAAGTATATGTTTCTGCTCAGAATCTATTAATGCTATCTGTAGGAAGCGGTAGTAATATTATGGATCCGGAACTTGGTAGTATTTCGAACTATCCCATAATGAAGACTATTGCTGTTGGTTTGCAAATAAAATTATAAACTATTCTCAATTAATTATTATGAAAAATTTTATATATATAATATTTATTTTGGTGTCTCTCACTTCTTGTAATGAGGGATTGCTTGATAAAAAGCCTTTGGACAAATATTCAGATGTTACGGTGTGGTCTGATATTGATTTGGCGGATGCAGTATTAAGGGATTGCTATAAAAACACGAGTCATGGATTTAAAGGTTATTTAATGCTTTCTGCTGTTACCGATGAAGTTTATAATAAACATATGGTAGGTTATGTAGATGGAAACCTTACTGCGGATGAGGTATGGACTTATTGGGAAAGACAGAATGGATCAAAAAGTTTGTTTCATATTGGATGGTGGAATTTTAAGAATATCCAGCGGATTAATTATTTTCTAGATAATGTTGATCAAGTGGCCCAAGCTTATAGTGGAGAAGAAAGACTTCAGGTTGAAGAATCCATAGCGGTTAAAAAAGGTGAAGCTTTATTCTTACGTGCTTTCTTATACACTCATATGGCGAGAACTTATGGTGGTTTGCCTCTATTGTCCGAGTCATTTCAAATAGATTTTGACTTTTCAAAAGTAGAGAGATCATCGTTTAAAGAAACCGTTGATTTTATTGTAGCAGACTGTGATAAAGCGGCGGAATTACTCCCTTTGAAACAGAATATTGATCTAGGAAGAGCTACTAAGGAAGCGGCACTTGCTATCAAGTCACGAATTTTATTGTTTGCGGCAAGTGATCTGACTGCTGATGAAGAAGTAGTGAATGAATTGGTGGGATACAAAAACGCCGATAGAGTTGCATTGTGGAAGTCTGCGAAATCTGCAGCAAAAGATGTGATGGATTTAGCGACACTTCAGTTAAGTGATTTTGGTGCCCCTGATCAAGTGGCCGTTGCAAGTAATTATTTCAATTTTTTTAAGGCTAAAGATTTGTCTGATGATGAAATCATTTGGGGAAAAATGTTTCTCGATAATGTTGGTGAAAGACATCGGATGAATTTATGGATGGGGCCCAATGGACAATACAATTGGTCATCTACCAATGTAACTCAAGAATTAGTGGATAATTATGAGATGGCTGATGGTTCTAAATTTAGTGAACATTTTGATATGGACGCTGACGGGTATTATTTTAATAAATCAAATAAATATGCAGGTAATATCTATAGTAATAGAGAACCTCGTTTTTATGCTTCTGTTTTATATGATGGTGCTAAGTTTCAAGAGCGAATCGAATCACTTAGAGATTTTGATACCATAGGAATTTATGATAGAAGAACGGTTGAAACCATTCATAGTGATGGATCCAAAACTCAGGAGTTTGGTCTGGATACACGGCAAGGTCCAATTCAAGAGTGGAGTGGAAGTTTTACAGGGTATATAATGAAGAAAATGCTTGATGATGAAGTAGTGGGAAAGGATGAATACAACAGTAATGTGTGGATTGAAATTAGGTATGCCGAAATTCTTTTAAACTATGCAGAAGCATGTATGGAATTGGGAGAATTAAATGAAGCGGAAAAATACTTGAATATGGTTCGAAATAGAGCGGGTATGCCGGATTTTGAAGGAGATATTGAAGAGGCCTTACGTCATGAAAGACAAATAGAACTTGTATTTGAAGACAAAAGATGGTTTGATATAAGAAGATGGAAAATCTTGGATAAAGTATTAAAACCTGTTAGAGGTGTTAGGATTATTGAAACCAGAGATCAAGTCAAGAATGATACCGTCGTTACATGGCAAAATTTTGTTGCATTTGATAGAGGATCGATAACGGATAAATTATACTGGATTCCCCTTTCTATAGATGAACTTAATAAGGCTCCTCAACTTCAGCAAAATCCAGGGTACTAAATTTTATTGTATCAATAAACAAATGAATAATGAAAAGGAGAGCGTTCATATATACATCATCGATAATAATAGGTGGTGCACCTTTCAATTTTTCTTGGAATAAGTTATCTAAAAAGCACAATATTAGAATAGGGTTGATAACGGATCTTCACTTTGCAGATCGTATACCAGGAGAAGGGAATAATAGGTATTATAATCAATCTTTAACGAAATTATCAGAATGTGTTTCTGTAATGAATGAAGAAAAAGTTGATTTCTTGATTCAATTAGGAGATTTTAAAGATCAAGATGAAGTGCCTAATGAAAAGAAGACGTTGAAGTATCTTTCAGCAATGGAAAAAGAGTTTAGTCGTTTCAATGGAGCTAAATACCATGTTTTGGGGAATCATGATCACGACAGTATTTCTAAGCGACAGTTTTTGAAGAATGTTTCCATTTCTGGTTTTAAGGAAGCAAAGAATTTCTATTCATTTGATAAAAATGATTTTCATTTTATTGTCCTAGATGCGAATTATACTTCTCAAGGAATGGAATACGATCATGGAAATTTTGATTGGAAAGATGCAAATATTCCAGCTAACCAATTGCTGTGGCTTGAAAAAGACTTGGAGAAAACCCAATTGCCAACCGTTGTTTTTGTTCATCAGCGTTTAGATGAGAATGAAAGTAATGCAGCATATTGTGTGAATAATTCAGGTGTGGTTCGATCTGTTTTGGAAAAATCAGAAAAGGTTATTTTAGTTCTTCAAGGTCATTACCATGAGGGAGATAATAATAAGATTAATTCTATTACTTATTTTACCTTAAAAGCAGCAGTAGAAGGCCCGGGACTGGAGAATAATAGTTTTGCAATTTTGGATATCAATTCTGATTTGGAGATGGTACTTACTGGATTTAAAAAAGAAAAATCCCTTCCTATCGAATGATCAGGATTTAGGGTCAATTCAATACTCTAAATGATAGAAGGAATTTAGCCTTTAAATTTTACGAAAATTCAAAAATTGAATTTTTCTGAGAGAAATCTTTAAAACTATAATTAAAGATTTTGAATAATATTAAGCCTTATTTATCAAAATAGTAAAATGTTGTTTGGTATGTTTTTATAAAACTTTACCAATGACAGTTTGATAAATAGGGCTTATTTTTTGTAAGCCGTATTTTTAAGAAAGTAAGAATGGGTAGTTGATACAATTGCCTCGTCTATTTTCATGCCATAGTACAATGCTGCGACAATAGTTTGATGGAAGCTATTTTGATATACTCCCTAGGTATAGCCGATAGATTTATTGTATAAGATTTGAAACTACTCTTCCTATTCCGTTGCCATAAAATCCAATAATCAATAACCCTACAAGAAACGACTCCGGATTGACCTTAGATCGAATGACCTTCAGCGCTTTAGCCAAGTGGTTTTTGGCGGTGAAAGGGGAGATGTCGAGTTGTTTGGATATCTCTTTAAGTGACATGCCTCTTTGAAAATTGAGTTTGTATATTTCACGTTGGCGATGGGGTAGACTATTGACGACTTGGTTAATGCTGTCGGTTAATTCCTCCCGTTGTATTTGTCGAATCAGTGAATTATCAGTTTGCGGAAAATGACTCCATACTTCTTCTTTATACTTCTCTTCTTGGGTTAGTTTTTTGAAATGATCTCTAATCATATTTCTGGTGATTGCCAGCATATATGATTCTTTGTCTTCCATAGTAAGAAAACGATTTCTATTTTTCCAAATTTTAATCAACACCTCCTGAGTCAAATCTTCCGCCAACTCGGGAATTTTGACATATTTAAGCATGAATCCGTAAATTCGATTTCTATACTTTTTTAATAATTCTTCCATTTTCACACATTGTTATTTATATACTCAAAAGTGGATCTGATCTTTTGAAAAGCTGCGTGAATAGTATATTGTAGGTGTAAAGGTAGTAAAGTCAAATGATAATTTTTAAAAAAAATCAATTATTGACTAGTCTTTTTTTTGGTTAAAACAGTTTACCTGTTTGGATTTGATTTTTAGAAAGGAGAATTGGTGAAATTATATTTTGTTATTGTTAAATATAAATATGGAAAGCCTTGAATTATCAAGAAAAATTTAAAATATTATTGAAAAGGTATAAGAATGGGGATAGTAGTCGATTGGAGTACGAAGAAATGATTGCTATTATTCGAGACCACCCATCCTTATATAAAGAACTTGAAGATTCTGTCGATCACGATTGGTTGACTGAATTTAACGGAGTTGGAGAAGTGAAAATTAAGAAAGGCTTCTGGACTTCCAAGTCCATTGCTGTCGCTCTGGCAAGTGCAGCAGCAGTAGCTGTCTTGGTGTTGGCGATTGGTTGGGGTATGAAGTCGGATCAGAACCTTTATATCGTCTATCAAACCAATTATGGAGAAACTCAAGAAATTGTTTTGCCCGATGGTAGTCAATTGACTTTAAATGCCAATTCTACGGCAAAATGGATGAAGGACTGGGAGAAGGAGAATCGTAGAGAAATTGAATTGGAGGGCGAGGCTTACTTCGATATTGTACACATAGATGATGAGGCTGAAGGGAAAGCCATCCCTTTCGATGTGGTCGCGGAACATATAAGAGTAAATGTTTTAGGGACGGCATTTAATGTTCAATCTCGTAGGGGAGATGCAAAAGTATTTCTTGAGCGAGGAAAGGTGAAATTGAATCTAGATAACAATGAAAATACATCGCTGGTCTTAAAGCCAGGAGATCAAGTGTCTTTTGATAGTGAAACGGAAGAAATTGCGCAATCAGTCAATGAAACATTGAATTCTGCAGCTGCGTGGAAAAATGGTGTCATTAGTTTTCGCGGTGAAAAATTAAAGGACATTCTCGTGTCACTTAGTGATATTTTCGGTAAAGAATTTATTTGTGAGGAAAATGACTTGCTTGAAAAGTCAATGGATATAGGGGTTCCTTATATGAATTGGGAGGCGACCATGGAGTCTCTTAAACTCTCCATGAATGTGAATATCGAATCTATAGGTGAAACCTATAAAATATCTAGTAATAAGTAAAACTTTTTTATTTAGGAGTATATAAATACAATATTGATTATGTTAAAAATTTACATTAGGTGTTTATGCACCATAGGGCTTTTTATGTCTCTGGTCTATCCCACATGGGCGACAGAGTATGAAAATAAAATGGATGGCAATCAAGAAATGACTTTGGTTGAGGCCATACGATCCATTAGTGAGGATTATGGGGTGTACTTCACCTTTGATCACACCTTGGTTAAGGACATGAAGGTACATTACGTAAAAAAAGATGGTTTAACCGTTGAGCAGGCCGTTTCTGGAGTGCTGGAAGGTACCAATCTTCATTTTAAATTTTACGATCAACGTTTTGTTATATTATACAAGAATGATAAGCAAGGATTGGAATCATTAAAAGAAATGATGAAACATTTTGGCGACATTATTCAGAAGGGAGAAGAAGCTAAGGTCGATCGGAGTTTGCGACCACTTAGCGAAGCTGGACTCTTATATGCTTGGTCTCCGGAACTTAGAGAATTGACTGGACTAGTACTCAATGTCTCTGGTACAGTAACTGATGTGAATAATGAGCCATTAATTGGGGTCAATGTGCAAGTCAAAGGAACAGACAAAGGAACCGCAACTGATTTTGATGGAAATTATTCTCTTAATGATGTCAATGAAAATGCCATTTTGGTTTTTTCTTATATTGGTTATCAGACGGTCGAAGTACCCTTGGATGGAAGAACAGAGCTTTCCATACAATTGATATCGGATTCTGAATTGTTAGACGAGGTGGTTGTGGTAGGATACGGTATTCAAAAAAAAGTGAATCTAACTGGTGCCGTAGGTGTTATCGAAGCTGATCAATTAGAGAATAGACCCATTGCCTCTGTAGAAGAAGCACTTCAAGGACAAGTTTCTGGTTTGAATGTAGTGAGAACAGGAGGGCAGCCCGGGAATCAAACCATAGATTTTAAGATAAGAGGTGCAAGTACTTTTACTAGTAATCCTGTACTAACCATTATAGATGGAGTACCTTCTTCTTTGGATAGAATAAATCCCAATGACATAGAAAGTATCAGTGTTTTAAAAGATGCTGCCTCGGCTTCTATTTATGGATCTAGAGCTGCTGGTGGAGTAATATTAGTGACTACTAAATCAGGAGGTAGTGGAAAACCAAGAATTAACATAAAAAGTACAATTAGCTTGCAAGATCCGACTAGATGGCCAGAAAAACCCTCCGCATTTGATTATGCAACAATGCGGAATTTGGCTTTAGTTAATGATGGAACAGCTCCATTTTATACCGAATCGGATTTAGCTAGATTTTCGAGTTCTGATTGGCAAGATCACGACTGGGATGGTTATTTAATCAATCAAGCTATTCAAAGCAATCATAATGTTAGCATTTCCGGCGGAACGGATGCTCATAAGTATTACATGTCCATTGGGTTATTGGATCAAAATGGGATCGTTATCAATTCAGATTTTCAAAGATTGAACTTTCAGTTAAATCAAGTATTTAACATCGGAGAAAAATTGAAATTGGATGTGCGTGGAGGATATTCTCCCTCTAAAGGAATCTCACCGAGTTCTGGTTGGTCTCCATTAAGATTTATTTATTCAACCCAAAAAACAGAGCCATTTTTATCAGAAGATGGCAAGTGGTTACAGGAAGCAGCTCATACTCAAGGAGGAAATGCTTTGGCAGTTCTTTCAGAGGATGGAGGTCAAAGATTGAGTAAAAGCAATCGCCTAAATGGTAATTTTAAGGTAACTTATAATATTTGGGATCAATTGGATTTTACAGCTGGTTATGGAATTGTGGGTACGAATGAAAAGAATAGAAGTTATAAAAATATTTTAAAGGTTTATGACCCAATCGATCAAGACAAAGTAGCTGTTGAATCAGTAGATAATTATTTAGATATTGATTATTCTGAAGAGACTTTGCAAAATATAAATCTATTCCTAAATTATAGTAAAAATATCTCGGGCCATGAGTTGTCATTTCTTGGCGGTATGACTCGTGAATGGTACAATAATACAGTCGAAGGCATAGGTACAAGAGATTTTTTGACTGATAATATTTATGTTATTGATGCAGGTAGTAGTGATCCAAACTTTTGGTCTGTTAATGGTACTGCATCTGATTGGGCATTGGAGTCTTATATTGCAAGGGCTAATTATTCATATAATGATAAATATTTATTTGAAGCATCTGCTAGGTATGATGGTTCCTCTAGATTTTCTGAGGATAGACGTTGGGGATTCTTTCCTTCGTTTTCAGCAGGTTGGGTAGCTTCAAATGAAGATTTTTTAAGTAGTAATTCAGTGTTAACTTTCTTGAAATTTAGACTTGCTTGGGGGCAAGTGGGTAATCAGAATGTTGGGTTTTATCCTTTTGCTAATAGATTAGCACAGTCTGCTTATTTTTTCAATGGATCTCCTCAAAGAGCAGTAGGTACTGCAGGAGCACCTAATCCTCTGTTAACATGGGAAACCAAAGAAGCTATTAATTTAGGAATTGAAGGAAGTATCTTTAATAATCTATTAGAGTTTGATATTAATTTATTTAGTGAAAATGCTAAAAATATCTTATTGCAATTGCCTTTGCCAACAACATTTGGTCAAGCAGAACCAGTTCAGAATGCTGGTCAGGTAGATAACATGGGATGGGAACTAGAGTTAAGACATAGAAATACTTTAGGAGATTTTAGTTATGGCTTAAGTTTTCAAATTTCGGATTCAAAAAACAACATAGTGAGTATGGGGGGAATTAGTCCTCGTATTTCAGGATATAGTATTTCAGAAGAGGATTATTCTATGGATGAATGGTTTGGTTACAAAGCAATTGGATTTTTCCAATCTGATGATGAAGCCAATAATAGTGCAACACAAAATCCTCAAGTAGGAGCAGGAGATATTAAATATCTTGATGCCAATAACGATGGTGAAATTAATAGCGATGATAGAGTAAGATTAGGAAGGTCAGATCCAAGATTGCCTTTTGGAGTACGCATTAATTTTGACTATAAGAACTTTAATTTTATTGCATTTGGACAAGGAGTTATGAGTCATAATGCCATAACTAGACCATGGGAAATTTCTTCTGTTAGATCTTATCATTTGGATTATTGGACCCCAGAGAATACAGATGCTAAGTTTCCTAGTCCTAGAGTAGGAGGAGGACCACTAGTTGGTATTAATAAGGAATTTTCAAGTTTCTGGTTAGAAGATGCTTCTTATTTCCGTTTAAAACAATTACAAGTAGGTTATACCATATCAGGAGAGAAATGGTCCAATCTTAAATTAGGAGACATTCAATTGTATGTAAGTGCTGAAAATTTAATAACCTTTACCAAATATTTAGGATATGATCCAGAGTTAGCTACTGGGTTGGATATTAGACAATTAGAGGCTAGGTATCCTCTGTCTAGACTCTTTAATTTTGGTGTTAATATAAATTTATAAATCTAGTAATTATGAAATATTCAATTAATAAACATTCATCTTTTGCAATAATACTAGTTTTATTATTTGCGTGCAATGATGATTTTTTAGATAGGGCTCCTTTGGATACCCCATCCTTAGATACATTTTGGGAAAATGAAGAGCAAGCAGAGTTGTGGGTGAACAATTTGTATCTTGGCTTAGGAGGTGCTGATGAATCTCTTTTTGAAGCCTTTAGTGATAATGCCTATGGACGAGCGGGTTCTGGCGCAAATAATATTGCAAATGGATTGTATGACACTAATGATCCTCATGTAAATAGTTTTTGGAATTACAGATACATTAGATTAGCTTTAGAATTTTTCGATTATGTGAAGGAAGTTCCAAATATTACTGCAGAAAAAGAGAGTGAATTGTCTGGTCAAGTGCATTTTATGTTAGCCTACCAGTATTCTAGAATGGTTAATTTTTATGGGAGTATCCCACTGGTCACCCAACCATTAAGCATCGAGGAAAGTGACATACCTAAAAGCTCTAAAGAAGAAGTCTTAGTCTATATTTTTAGTCAACTAGACTTGGCAATTGAGAAACTTCCTCTTGACTGGCCTGAAAGTGAAACAGGACGGGTAACAAAAGGTGCAGCATTGGCATTGAAAGCACGAATGCATTTATACAATAGTCAATGGTCTGAAGCTGCTAATACTGCTAAGCAAATTATGGATTTAAATCAATATAGTCTTCATCCCAATTTTAAAGAGGTTTTTCTTACAGCATTTAATAATCAAACAGAGGAAGTTATTTTAGCTCATCAGTATGCTGCAAATGTCAATACGCACCCTGGTCAAGGGATTGTGAGAAAATATGCACCTGTTAATCTAGGTGGTTATGCTCTTGTATTACCTACGGATGAATTGCAACAGAGTTTTGAAATGAGTGATGGAAGTCCATTTGATTGGAATAATCCTGAACACGCCGCAAGACCATTTGACAATAGAGATCCCCGTTTTTATGAAACTTTTATTTATCAAGGAATTGATTATAACGGTGCGACCGTAGATTTTACAGGTTCAGAAGCGCGGTTTGCATTTACTTATATTTACTATCTTAAATATGTAGCAGATTTAGAAAATAAATTTTGGGATGCTTATGTCAACTGGATTTTGTTTAGATATGCTGATGTTTTGTTGATGTATGCAGAGGCAAAGAATGAAGTATCAGGTCCTGATCAAAGTATCTACGATGCATTGAATCTTATTAGAAATAGAGCAGGAATGCCAGATGTAGACCAAACTATATATAATGATCAATCTAGCTTGCGCGAATTTATTAGAAATGAAAGAAGAGTTGAATTGGCAGGCGAAGGATTGAGATATTTTGATATTCTTCGATGGGGAATAGCTGAAGATGTTTTAAATAAAGAAATAAAAAGTATGGATTTATCTAATTGGGTAGATTTGCCTAGAGATGAAAATGGTAATTCATTATTGCCGTACAAAGATGTTCAAACAAGAATATTTGATCCAGCTAAACATTACACTTGGCCTATTCCTCAAGATGCTATTGATAGAGCCAAAAATCTAGAACAAAATCCGAATTGGAAATAATTCTGGTGAAATAGAAAGATAACTTCTTATGATCAATCGAAGACTATTTGTTAAATTAAGTGGTACGATAGGGGCAGTAAGTATCATTGGTGCTAATGCTTACTGCTTCTCTTCCAAAAACGTAGGTCAATACTCGAAAATTAAATTGACTACTGAGTTTCCTAATGGAGGGGGGGAAGTGTTGTTGAAAAAAATGGATCCAATAACGATTCAGGTTGTTCCGCATAATCAAAATGATGGTGGATGGTCTAAGATTTGGTGGCATTTTCAAGTGGAGGGAATTTCTCCAAATGAAAATATAATTTTAAATATAGAAAAGGGATCTGGGTTTGCCGAGCAAGTTTTTTACAGCTATGATGATGAAAATTGGGCATTGACTAATTCTGGAAATATCATTGATATAGATGGTATAGAGTATGTACAAATCCATCATGTGATGCGTGGAGAAAAGATCTCTTTTGCGTATGATTTGCCCTATCGAATGAAGGAATTAGAATCCAAACTCTTGCCACAATTGCAGGGTGTGCCTCGTGTTAAAGTCGTTGATTATTGTAAGAGTAGTCATGGACGAGTCGTCAAGGCTATTCAATTGAAAAATACAGGTAAAAAGTCAGATAGAAAATATGGTATTTGGTTGCAGGCCAGAGCTCATTCTTTTGAAGCTGGGAGTAGTTGGGTATTACATGAATTGACTAAATGGTTAATCTCAAATGACCTTCTTGCTCTACAACTTCGCGAAATTGCGGACATAACCATTCTCCCAATAGTGGATGTGGATGCTGTAGAAGAAGGTAGAACTGGCAAAAATCAAAAACCATACGACCACAATAGAGGTTGGAGTGAAGCAAAGTCTCATTGGCCAGAAGTAAATGTGACAAAATCTAAACTGAATAAAATGTCTTCTAAGGAGATGTTAGATATGTTTATAGATTTTCATGGCCCGGGAAATAAAAGTCACCCCTATTTTATAATCGCTGTTGACAAAAACCTCAAAACAGATATTCAAAGAACTAATCGTCAGAAATTTTTTGACGTTTTAGGGGCAAGGTCATTTGATGAAAACACCAGTAAGACTCAATCCATGCATCAATTTTTTTATAGTAAAAGAGAATGGAAAAGTCAAAATCATGATTCTTCGAATATGTGGGTGGGGCAAAACACCACTAATAATGTAATTAACCTGACATTAGAAGTGAATATGGGTACACCATTGAGTACTTTAGATGGGTATCAAGTTGAAGCGATAACTTTGGGAAAAGCAATTTCAAAATATTTTAGTCAAGGATTTCATCTTAAATAAAGGATGATTTGAAATATGTTAAAGATGAATGCCAAAAAAGAATTATTGATCCAAACTGATTTCATAAGTGCCGGAGGTGAGATCTCTATTGTCCAAAATCAACCTACTGTCTTAGAAGTGATCCCACACGATGAAGGGCAAGCAGGTTGGAGTAAAGTATGGTGGTATTTCAAAATACTAGGATTGCAACCAGGCCAAGAAATTTCCATTCGATTGGTTAAGGGAGATCCTGAAATAGCTGGTATAAGTGATCAAGCTTATTTTAGTTATGATCAAATGAGTTGGGCTTTGACCAATAAGGGGCAAGATATTGTAGTGGATGGGAAGAAGTATTTTGAATATAAGCACATTGTTAAAAATCATGAAATGTATTTGGCTTATGATTTACCATATGTACCAGATCATGCAACGGCTCTGATAGAACAATGCTCAAGGTTCGAAAAAGTGAAACCATTTGAACTGTGTAGAACCAAGAAAAAACGTTCGGTTCGGGCAATGAAAATGGAAGCAACAAAAAAAGCAAAAAATGGTATTTGGTTGCAAGCGCGAGCTCATGCTTTTGAATCTGGGGCGAGTTGGGTACTACATGAAATGGCATTGTGGTTGTGTTCGAATGATGACCAAGCTATTCAACTGAGAAAATGGTCTGATATTTATATCGTGCCTATCGTTGATGTTGATGCGGTGGTCGAGGGAAGAACGGGTAAATATCAATTGCCTTATGATCATTGGATGAATTGGCACACTGAGCCTGAGCTATGGCCAGAGGTGGCAACTATAAAATCTCATTTATTAGGACTTACGAGTTCTAATATGATGGATATGTTTATTGATTTTCATGGGCCAGGCGCTAAAAGTAACCCCTTCTTTTTGACACCTTTTGAAAAGGATTTACCTTTTGAACAACAAAGAAAGAATCGAAAAGCGTTTTTAGAAATTTTGAAATCTGAGTTGTTGACGGATGAAACGAAAAAAACAGAATCAATGACTCATATTTTGTTTAGTGAAAGAGCTTGGGATAAAGAAAAAAGTAGTTCTTCTCATGAATGGGTATTGCTCCACACGAATGATTCCTGTATAGCATTTACACTAGAAGTAAATATGAATACACCTTTGAGTACTAAGGCTGGATACAGATCTGAAGCTATAGCTCTAGGTAAAGCAATGTCGGATTACTTTGTTCACAATAATCATTTAAAGTAGATGCTTAAATTTTTAATTCCATTTTGTTCGATCATTCTAATATCTCTATTTTTCTCTTGTACGCAGCGTATTGATTATCCTGATCCACAGCATAATCCAGAGTCAACTTTAATGTTAGAGGGAGATTGGTTTGATCATCCTCATGATATCGACTTTTTAAATCTGCCGAAGTTGCCTATGCATCACATAGTAGTAAGTGATGTCAGAGGTAGCGATACTGCCAATCTTCATTACAATCCCAAAGCCAGTGGTGGAGTGAATCAACATAATTACTTATATTTTTATGATAATCAATATTGGTTGATGTGGAGTGATGGCCCAGGGGTAGAGGACAGAGTCGGTCAAGTAGTAAAATATTCTACGAGTAAAGATGGTCTAGATTGGGCGGAACCAAAATTGTTGACGCCTTATCCACCTCAGTCAGATACGACGAGTTCTTACTATAATACAAGATCAGATAATGGATATCGATGGATATCTAGAGGTTTTTGGGAGTATGAGGGCAATTTGTTAGCTTTAGTGTCACTGGATGAAGCCAATGGTTTTTTTGGTGAAAGTTTAGAATTAAGAGCCTTTAAATGGGATAAGCATTCTGAAAGATGGTCAGATAAAGGATTAATTATGAAAAATGCTATAAATAATTTTCCTC
This sequence comes from Membranihabitans marinus, assembly GCF_021729155.1. Classification (GTDB taxonomy): domain Bacteria; phylum Bacteroidota; class Bacteroidia; order Chitinophagales; family Saprospiraceae; genus Membranihabitans; species Membranihabitans marinus. The sequence goes on from NZ_JAJQYA010000005.1 coordinate 222,341, forward strand.
CTAAAAAAATTCCATCTGGGGAGTGGTTAATGTCTCGAAGATCATATGATTATGTCCAAAAAGGGGTGGATTTTATGGTTGGTGGATTGACTTCTAAAGATGATTGGGAAGTGTATCCAGTTTTGGGAAGCAATAGTGAATTGTCAGCAGAGGAACCCTATTGGTGGGTGTTGCCAGATGGAAAAAGTTTAATGGCGTTGTTTCGCGATAATAAAAAAAGTGGCTATTTGTACAGAGCGTTTTCTACAGATAATGGAAGAAATTGGACTACCCCTGTACAAACCAATTTTCCAGATGCAGCGTCTAAATTTTATGGTCTAAGATTGGAAGATGGTAGATATGTTTTAATATCCAATCCTAATCCTGAGAGAAGAGATCCACTAGCCCTGTCTATTAGTAATGATGGATTGGTATTTGATAAAATGGCTTACCTAGTAGGTCATCGCCCACCATTTCAATTGGATTATCCTCATGCAATAGAACACAACGGGTATTTATTAATTGCCTTTTCGGGATCAACTAAGCAAAAAATTGAAGTTTTAATAATTAAAATATCTGATTTAGATCTATTAGATATGTCAAAATACAAATCGAATTAAATGAAAAACATTTTCACATTATTAGCATTGCTCATTATTGTTTTTGGATGTAGTCCAAAAAATTATCCTGACGCTGTCAAAAATCCAGAGTCAACATTGATGTTGGAAGGGGATTGGTTCGACCATCCTCATAGCATTGATTTTGATCGTTTGCCAGTGATTCCATCGCAACATGTGGTAGTAAGCGATGTACAAAGTAAAGATGAGAACGAATCTAAATATAAGTTTGCAGGGCAACATTTAGCAGGAGGCGTGAATCAACACAACTACATGATTTTTCATGAAGGTCAATTTTGGTTGATGTGGAGCGACGGGCCAGGAGTGGAGGACAGAGTAGGGCAGGTTGTCAAATATGCGACTAGTCCTGATGGCTTAGAGTGGACAGAGCCGAAGATGTTGACCCCTTATCCTCCCAATTCAGGTCCTAGTTCCGAATATTATAATACTAGAACGGACAAAGGTATGCGATGGATAGCACGAGGATTTTGGTTGAGAGATGGAGAGCTTTTGGCGCTTGCTACCTTGGATGAAGCCAAAGGTTTTTTTGGACCAAGTCTTGAACTTAGATCTTTTACTTTTAATAAGCAAAGTGGATCGTGGGAAGATGCCGGTTTAATTTACGACAATGCCATTAATAATTTTGCCCCTAAAAAGATCCCTTCTGGAGAATGGATGATGTCGCGAAGAGCTTATGACTACGTTGAGAAAGGAGTAGATTTTATGGTCGGCGGCTTGACTTCAAAGGATGATTGGGAAGTGTATCCAGTATTGGGCACTAATAGTGAATTGTCAGCAGAAGAACCCTATTGGTGGGTGTTGCCGGATGGAAAAAGTTTAATGGCTTTGTTTAGAGACAACAAAAAAAGTGGGTATTTGTACAGAGCATTTTCTACGGATAATGGAAGAAATTGGAGTACCCCAGTAAAGACTAATTTTCCTGATGCAAGGTCTAAATTTCATGGATTGCGTTTGTCCGATGGTAGGTATATCTTGGTGTCCAATCCCAATCCAGAGAAAAGAGATCCGCTCGCTATATCCATTAGTGATGATGGGATGGTGTTTAACAAAATGGGCTATTTGACTGGAGGTCGCCATATTGATTATCCCAATGTAATAGAACACGATGGATATATATTAGTCGTTTTTGCAGGTTCGACAAAACAAAAAATAGAAGTATTGAAAATCAAGATATCAGACTTAGACAAATTAAATATGGATGATTATCCTCAAAATAAGTAACCATGAAATCACGAAATTATTTATTCATCATTTTTAGTTTATTAGTAATAGTACATCCGGTAATTGGGCAGGAATCCTACCCCCATCCAGAGACCAATCCCAGTTCGCCGTTGATGCTTCAAGGTCCTGGAATTCCAGAGGAAACTCACGATTTGGATTTTGAAAATTTGCCCGTGATAGCCTCCACACATTCTATCGTCAATGACGTGCGATATGCTTGGGGAAGAAAAGTCAATCAGCACAATTATTTGGTGCATTACAAGGGATTGTATTGGGCCATGTGGAGTGATGGTGTCGGAAATCCACGCGATGGTGTAGGTGCCGAAAAGCATCGCGGTGTAGTGCCTGGACATGATTTGCCTGGACAGTTGGTGTCTTTCGCTACCAGTAAAGATGGTATCCATTGGAGTGAACCTAGAAGCTTGGCAGGTGATCCCAAAACAGGTCACGGTTGGATTGCTCGAGGATTTTGGGTAAGAGACGGTAAATTATTGGCCTTGGTTACCCAATATGGAGGAAGAGGTTATCGAGGTAAAGGTCTACAACTTCATGCATTTGAACTGACTTCTAAGCGAAAAATGAAATGGGAACATCTAGGAATGGTAATGGATGATGCAATGAATAATTTTTCACCTAAAAAATTGCCTACAGGGGAATGGATGATGACTCGTAGAGATAGTATGGCTAATGTACATATCATAATAGGAGGAGTGAAGTCTTTTGATCAGTGGGAAAATTTTCCTTTAATTGGATACAAAGGCAAGGAATTAGCAGCTGAAGAGCCCTATTGGTTGATCTTACCAGACAATAACTTAGTAGCTTTTTTCAGAGATAATAATAGAAGTGGCTATTTGTATCGGGCCTTTTCAACAGATAATGGCAAAACTTGGTCTAATCCAGTTAAAACCAATTTCCCCGATGCACGGTCAAAGTTTAGCGGTCTGAGATTGAAAGATGGTCGATATATTTTGGTTTCTAACTCCAATCCAGAAAAGCGGGATCCAATGACAATCGCCGTAAGTGAGGACGGATTGGTATTTAATAAAATTGGATATTTAGTGGGCGGACGTCATATCGATTATCCCCACGTTATAGAGCACAACGGCGAAATCTTGGTCGCTTTTGCAGGTGCTAAACAAACTATGGAAGTACTTAAATTTCCAGTATCTGCTTTAGATAAATTGTAATGACCTACTACTAAATGGTCAAATAACGAAGAAAAATAATAATGAATATAGAAATACGAACAGCCGATGTAATTACGGTTTTGGTTTATTTAGTGGGGATGATTTTAGCGGGCTTATATTTTTCGAGAAAGAATAAGACTACTGAAGATTATTTCGTTGGGAATCGATCTTTTTCTGGGTGGGTGATTGGATTGTCAATGCTTGGAACCATCGTTAGTTCCGCTACCTTTTTAGCCCTACCCGCTGCAGCGTATATCTTGGATTGGCGGCAATTATCGGTCAATTTAGTAGTTCCCTTTGTGGCGATTTTGGCCGTTATTATATTTATCCCGTTTTTTAGAAGGGGTAAATTAACTTCTGCTTTCGAATACTTGGGCGAGCGATATGGCATGGTGCCTAGGATGTATGGTACTTTTAGTTTTATTATTCTCCAGTTGATACGGATGGCTCAGATATTGTTTTTGGTGTCCTTAGTCATACAGTTCCTCACCGGAATATCTATAGTCTGGGTTATTATAGCCACTGGAGTCTTTATTGGATTCTATACCATAGTGGGCGGGATCGAAGCGGTAATTTGGACAGATGTATTGCAAGCTATCATTTTATTGGTGGGAGGGGCTATTTGTTGTACTTGGATGGTCATGGATATTCCAGGCGGTTTAAGTCAAGTAATAGAAATTGCTCAAGCCAATAATAAATTTAGCATGGGGGAAATGCGCTTTGATCTAGGGGAGCGGACATTTTATACCGTAGCTATATTGGGGGTTATAACGTGGTTGGGAATTTATTCAGGTGATCAAAATATGGTGCAAAGATATGCTTCAGCTCGATCGACAAGAGAAGCTCAGAAAGCCACATTATTGTATTCAGCGATAGCGTTACCGATGTGGATTTTGTTCTTCTTTATCGGTACAGCATTATTTGTGTTTTACCAAGTAAATCCAAGTGATGTCATCGGTGGATTAGAGTCAGATCAAGTTTTGCCTTATTTTATATTTTCAGAATTGCCTCCTGTAGTATCTGGTATTATTATTTCTGCAGTGATTGCTGCGGCAATGAGTACTATGGATTCAGGGGTTAATGCTATATCTACCGTAAGCGTTGTCGATTTAATGAAGCCTTGGCTGGCAAAAGGAAAAACCGATGCTTTTTATTTAAAATCAGCGCATTGGATCGCTGGAGTTGTGACGGTTTTAGTGATTTCCGGAGCTATAGGATTTAGCCAAATTGAGAAAGAAAGTATGAACGATATAAGCCTCATTGTGACCAGTGTGTTTGGAGGATGTTTGATGGGTTTGTTCTTGATGGGCTTTTTTACCAATAAAATTGATGGGTACAGTGCTGTAGTAGCATTGATCGTAGCGGTTACATTCAATATATACCTAGGGCTGGGCTTGTTAGGAGTATTGCCCGACAATTGGATTTTAAAAGTACATAGTTATTGGGTAGGCGCTTTGGTCAATGGATTATTTATCGTAGTGGCTTATGTGCTGGGTAGTTTTAGATACAAGAATTCAACCAAAGATTTGACGGGATTGACCGTGTGGAATAGAGTTAAAAAATAATTAGTAAAAAGAAAGTGATAATGGAGGTAAGTAAAAATGTAAGGTACGAAATTGTTGTTTATGGTGGAACACCAGGTGGAATAGCCGCTGCCATCACTGCTGCAAGATTGGGGCGTTCCGTATTGTTGATAGAGCCACAATTACATTTAGGAGGTATGACAACGAGTGGTTTGGGTAAGAGTGATGTAGAGCAAAAAGAATATATAGGCGGTCTATTTAAAGAGTTTACTCAAAAAATATATGATTATTACAAAAATATTTATCCGGAAGGATCTGAAGATTTGGCATTGTGCAGGGAAGGCTATTACTTTACCCCAGCCCTAGCAGAACAAATTCTCGAAGAAATGATCGCAGAAGCCGGGGATATTACCGTGTTGAGAAATTATTCATTGGTGGTGCCCAAAGTTCAGGATAATACTATTAAACAGGTATTAATTAGAAATAATACCGATCACGATACTCTGACGGTAGATGCCAAAGTGTTTATCGATGGCACTTATGAAGGGGATTTATATGCCGGTGCTGGTGCTGAATATCGTCTTGGGCGTGAAGGTCGAAGTGATTTTAATGAACCGCATGCAGGGAAAATCTATTTCGATTATCAGAAGGGAGAATTTTTGGAGGGTAGTACTGGAGAGGGCGATGATGGATTGCCAGCTTATACCTATCGTCTCTGTTTGACTAAGGATCCAGACAATAGTTATGTTCTTACACAACCACCTAAGGGGTATAATAGAGATTTGTATACTCCTTATTTTGAAGATTTAGCATCGGGTTTAATGTCGGCGCCAGCTGTTTTTCACGATGGTTGGGGATATTATCCTGAGCACTTTGATACCATGGTTAGAGCATTATCCGTAACCGATCTGCCTGGAAACAAAGTAGATGCCAATATCAATCCCCGTCCTTTGGCCTTTCCATTTCCCGAAGAAAATAAAGGCTATGTGGAGGGCGATTATCAAACCAGATTGAACATAGCAGATCGTCATCGGCAAATTGCTTTAGGACTTTTATGGTTTTTGCAAAACGACGAAGAAATTTTACCAGAGCATAGAGCCATGGCCAGACAATATCATCTGCCGTTGGATGAATTTCAAGACAATGAGCACTTCCCTTATCAGTTGTATGTAAGAGAAGCTCGTCGTTTGGTCGGTGAATACACCATTACAGAGCACGACATTGCAATTACAGAACAAGCTCCTGAATTTTTTACCCATCCTGACACCATTGCAATGGGAGAATTTCCCATCGATAGTTTTCCGGTTCACAAGAAACAACCTGGAGATACACTCGTACTCGAAGGATATTTGGGTATGTTGGCTTATTTGACACGACCGTATGAGATTCCATATCGGTCTATGATACCTGTCAAATTGGATGGAATTATTGTTCCTGTTGCTTTATCAGCTACGCATATAGGATTTTGTTCTATTAGAATGGAGCCCACATGGATGTCTTTAGGTCAAGCTGCTGGAATAGCTGCGCATTTATGTATTCAGAATGAGGAATTGCCGCGACATGTAGCCATCGATCAAATGCAGTCTTTGCTAATCGATCAAGGTCAAGTTTTATCCGATCCTAACCGAATTGAAAAAGTCAAATAATTATGATGAATACTCCAAATATACGATTTCAGTTTTCACTATTGTTAAGTTGTATATTGCTGGGATCTACTGCAATGGCGCAAAAGGCCAATGAAAATTCTAGTCAACCACCCAATATAGTATTAATTGTCATCGATGATATAGGATATGGGGATCTTGGGATATACGGTCATGGACAGCATAATACTCCCAATATTAATCGATTGGCCAGAAAGGGTATGATCTTTAGTGATTTTCATACCAACGGATCGGTATGTAGTCCTACTCGAGCAGCATTAATGACGGGACAATATCAGCAGCGTTCTGGTGTGGAGCGGGCTATTGGTTTCAATAAAGAAGAAGGAATTCCTTTGAATAAGAGAATATTTGCAGAAGGACTTCAAGAGAAAGGATATAAGACCGGTGTTTTTGGAAAATGGCATTTGGGTCATGTTGAATTTTTTGGCCCGAATTTTCAAGGTTTTGACAAGAGTGTAGTGAGCAATAATTCCCCTGATTACCATACCCATATGTCTCGAGTAGGGGAGTTAGATTGGTATGAAGATCACGAATTAAATAATGAATCGGGGTATTTGACCGACTTAGTTTCTCAACATTCACTCGATTTTGTGGATGAAAATAAAGAAAATCCATTTTTTCTATATGTTTCTCATATTGCTCTTCATTTTCCGTTTCAAGGTCCCACCGACCCTCCCTTGCGGACAGAAGGCAAGATATGGCATGATGTCAAGTATGGACCACTGCCTGAGAGTCAGTACCGAAGAGCCTATTTAGATATGTTGGAATCTGTAGATAATAGCATTGGTGAGCTTATGTCTAAACTTGAATCGTTGAATTTAGATGAAAACACCCTTGTGTTTATTACTTCAGACAATGGAGCTTATCCCTGGGTGGGAAGTAATTATCCTTTACGAGGAGGTAAAGGAAATTTATTCGAAGGAGGACATCGGGTTCCTGCCATTGCGTATTGGCCGGGGCAAATCGCTGAGGGTGTAGTAGAATCGACCACTTTGATGACCATGGATTTGGCTCCTACCTTCTTGTCGCTGGCCAATGCTTCGAGTGAGGAAGATAATTTTGATGGCATGGATTTTAGTCCATTGTTGTCGGGTCAAACGATGGATAGTAAACGGACTTTATTCTGGAGGACACTGCCTATCCGGAGTGACAACCCTGTCATCAGTGTTCGGAGGGGAGATTGGAAATATATGGAAGATGAGAATGGTAATTACCTATTCAATTTAAGCTTGGATATTACGGAAAGCAACAATCTAATAAAAGAATATCCTCAGAGAGCGGCTAAAATGGCTGCTGACTATAATTTATGGAGTGAGGAAGTATTGGGTGAGGAATAATTTTTTCGATAATATATTATACGAAGGGAGTGTAATTTATACCAAATGCATCTTATGATGTCGGATAAGATTTCGAGACAACTGAACAAGATGCGATAGCATTGAAAGTCGTAAATCGACTTTCAGCGAGGGAGCCGTGAGCTCAGCCTCACGGGTGGGGTGGCCGTTTGACGAGGCAATGACTGAGCAAAATTGCTCTTTGAGCAATCAAAGGTCGTAAATCGACCTTTCCACACCCACCCACAGCGTGGTAGCTGTGGTTTTCTCACCATTGACCGATTTACGGTCAATGATACTACGTATTATGTTCGATAATGTACTATATTTAGTCATATTTAGTCGATTGGATACTACGTATTTCGTTCAGTCATCTTCATCAAATGCCTTTAGTAGGCATTTGGCTCTTTGAGCTGCATTCGGTCATCCATTGAGGGTATTTGGTCACTACGTGACTTCATTCAGTTATATTCGGTCACCCACGGCTATTAGACTACGTCCTTTCAGGCCTTATTTATAAAGATTTCTGGGTATGACTGAGTATTCTATGATAAAACCAATTAATTAAGCTATTCATTTTAAAAAAGGTTCATCTCGATTAATTAATGTATAAAGACGTATTTGCTTGATCGCTTACGAAATTAAAATGACTAGGGATTTGTCATGATTTTTGCAATCATATATTATGAAAAGGATGGTGATATTGTCAGTAGATAGAATGACCAACTTATTCTCATTTGGCAAAAATCCCGCCAAATCATTTTAAGATCATATCCCATCCGTGGGTTTACAACCCACGGCTATGATATATCATCCCTTCAGGATGACCGAGTATGACTGAATTTAGTGATATTAGCTATTTTAGGTTAATTTGAAAATATTTAATTCTATTCGTATTTGATTCGTAAGAATTAAAATAATATGTTTGTGATTTAATGTAAAATTATCGTTCATGATTTGGGCCTTGGCTTGTCATATTAGTCAGGGAGTCATCTAGAGTGGATTATTTTTCTTCCTGAACTTATATATAAAGGTGAAAATCAAATGTCTTCTATAGAAATCGTGGTGAGAAATTTGGGAATAGTCTATAAATTATCTGAAATGGTTTTTAAAATTAAAGGGACAATTCGAAACTCTGTCTTAGCTCTGGTTTTCGTTTTAAATTGTTTCTGTCTTCATAGTCAGACCAAACAACCTCCCAATATTATCTACATTATGGCGGACGATATGGGATATGGAGATTTGGGCTGTTATGGTCAAAAACTAATGAAAACCCCTAATATTGATCAATTGGCAGAGGAAGGGATTCGGTTTTTGCAAGCCTATGCCGGAGGACCTGTATGTACTCCTTCGAGGAGTGTTCTTATGACAGGCCTGCACAATGGTCATACTCCTGCAAGGGATAATATTCCACATTATAATACCTATTTGGAAGAAGATGATGTCACTATAGCAGAAGTGCTTAAGACCGCTGGGTATAAAACCGGAGGGATCGGAAAGTGGTCTTTGGGCGATGCTGGAACCACAGGTAGCGCTACCGAGCAGGGATTTGATTTTTATCTGGGATATTTAAATCAAGATCATGCACATTACTATTATCCAGAATATTTGGATTTTAATGAAAAAAAGATCTCACTAAAGGATAATACCCTATTGAGAGATCGATACAGTCACGATATATTGACGAATGGGGCTTTGCAATTTATTAGAGAGTCTAAAAATCAACCATTTTTTCTATATGCGGCTTATACCTTACCCCATTTTTCATCTAAGGAGGAAGATGAAGATGGGTTAACCGTGCCCAATTTTGACGATTTTAGTGATGAAGATTGGCCTATTCATGCAAAGAAATACGCCACTATGATCTCTATGTTGGATAGGGATGTCGGTAAAATTGTCGATTTGGTAAAAGCACTGGGATTAGAAGAAAATACCATCATTATATTTACCAGCGATAATGGCGGTCATTCATCGGTTTGGAAGGCGTTTAATACCAGTGGACCATTGAGAGGGTATAAAAGAGATCTATATGAGGGAGGAATACGAGTGCCCTTTATTGCTAAATGGAAGGGACAAATTCCAGAAAATAGAATTAGCCGAGAAGTCATCGCATTTCAAGATATGATGCCGACATTTGCGGCTTTGGCTGATGCCCAGTATTCGAATCCAACTGATGGTGTTGATATTGTGGAAGCGCTTAAAGGGGGAAAAGTTCAAGAACCTCATCAATTTTTGTATTGGGATTATGGTCACAATAGACAGCGATATGATCAAGCGGTAAGAATGGGGCAGTGGAAGGGAATTCGGTTGGGTAAAGACAGTGAAATTATGTTGTACAATCTCAATGAAGATGTTGCAGAATCAAAAAATGTAGCTTCAAAGTATCCAGAAGTGGTGAAGCAAATATCGGAGATTATGAAGACCAGTGTTACGCCTAGTGAAAAATATTCTATTGGACAACTTTATACGGGTAGCCAGATTTGGAGAAAGAATTATAGCTTGGATTAATTATTAGACAAGATGTCTTTATTGGAATATCAATAGTCTCTTAGTCATATAGGGAGTTAATGTTTTGCCTTGCCCTTTTATATTATTTTATATATTGTAAAGATTGAATTGTTGGTCTGGTCTTTTTATGGCCATAGGTGTTGATACTATAAATTCCCTTTTGGAATATTTTAGAGAAATTGAAAGTTATCACTTCATGATGAATCGAAGATTGTTTGTAAAATTAAGTGGCACAATTGGCGCCGCAAGTATTTTGGGTCCAAATGCTTTTTGTTTTTCTACTGAAAAAAAAGGTCTGTACTCAAAAATTAAATTGGTTACTGAGTTTTCTAATGGAGGAGGGGAAGTATTATTAAATAAAATAGATCCAATAACGATCCAAGTTGTTCCACATAATCAAAATAATGGTGGATGGTCTAAGATTTGGTGGCATTTTCAAGTGGAAGGAGTTGCTCCAAATGAAAATATAGTTTTAAATGTAGAAAAAGGATCCGGCTATGTCGAGCAAGTTTTTTATAGCTATGATGATGAAAATTGGGCATTGACTAATTCTGGGGAAATCATTGAATTAGAGGGGAAAGAGTATATTCAAATTCACCACGTTGTGCGGGGAGATAAGATCTCCTTTGCTTATGATTTACCTTATCGGATGAAGGAATTAGAATCCCTTCTTTTGCCACAGTTGCAAGGTATGCCTCGAGTTAGAGTATTTGACTATTGTAAAAGCAAGCACGGACGTTTAGTTAAGGCCATTCAATTGAAATGTACAGGTAAAAGGTCAGAGAGGAAATATGGTGTTTGGTTGCAAGCTAGGGCCCATTCATTTGAAGCTGGTAGTAGCTGGGTGTTGCATGAATTGACTCAATGGTTAATATCCAACCATCCTCTTGCTATGGAACTTCGAAAAACTACAGAAATTACCATACTTCCTATAGTGGATGTTGATGCTGTAGAGGAAGGTAGAACTGGAAAAAATCAAAAGCCATATGATCACAATAGGGGGTGGAGTGAGGAGGTCTCTCATTGGCCGGAAGTGAATACAACTAAGTCTAAACTGAAGAAAATGTCTACTGAGAATATGTTGGATTTATTTATTGATTTTCATGGACCAGGAAACAAGAGTCATCCGTACTTTATAATTGCAGTAGACAAAAATCTCAAAACTGATATTCAGAGAGATAATCGGCAGAAATTTTTTGAAGTCTTAGGTGCTAAACCATTTGATGACAGCTCAAAGAATACCCAATCCATGCATCAATTTTTTTATAGTAAAAGAGAATGGAAAAGTAAAAATCACGATTCATCAAATATGTGGGTTGGACACAATACCACAAATAATGTAATTAACTTGACATTAGAGGTGAATATGGGGACCCCATTGAGTACCATTGATGGGTATAAAGTTGAAGCGATAACTCTGGGGAAAGCGATTGCAAAATATTTTAATCAAGGAAATCATCAAAAATAAATGATGATAGTGAGATAGTATAAAGATGAATGCCAATAATAATATATTGATTAAAACCGATTTCGATAGTGGTGGAGGTAGGATATCTATTGTTCAACATAAGCCTATAATTCTAGAGGTAATCCCTCACGATGAAGGACAATCTGGATGGAGTAAGGTGTGGTGGTACTTTAAATTGCAGGGATTGGAGCCAGGTCAGGAAATTATTATTCGATTGGTTAAGGGAGAGCCTGAAATAGGGGGTATAAGTGCTCAAGCTTATTTTAGTTATGATCAAATATCTTGGGCATTGACCAATATAGGAAAAGATGTAGTTGTAGACGGGAAGAAGTATTTTGAATATATCCATACGGTTAAAAATCATGAAATTTATTTGGCTTATGATTTGCCGTATGTACCAGAGCATGCATCGACATTGATAGAAGAATGTTCAAGGTTTGAAAGAGTGAAACCTTTTCAATTGTGTGAAACGAAGAAAAAGCGATCGGTTCAGGCAATGAAAATGGAAGCAAATAAAAAAGCGAAGTATGGTATTTGGTTGCAAGCCAGAGCTCATGCTTTCGAATCTGGGGCTAGTTGGGTGCTTCATGAAATGGCATTGTGGTTGTGCTCGAATGATGCTCGAGCTATTCAACTGAGAAATTGGTCTGATATTTATATAGTGCCGATAGTTGATGTGGACGCTGTGGTCGAGGGGAGAACGGGTAAGTATCAATTGCCATATGACCATTGGATGAATTGGCATACTGAACCAGAATTGTGGCCCGAGGTGGCAACTATAAAATCTCATTTATTAGGACTTAAGAGTTCTAATATGATGGATATGTTTATTGATTTTCATGGACCGGGTGCCAAAAGCAATCCATTTTTTTTAACTCCTTTTGAACAGGATTTACCATTTGAAAAACAAAGAATAAATCGAAAAACCTTTTTAGATATTTTACAATCTGAATTAATGTCTGATGAAACTAAAAAGACCCATTCAATGACTCATATTCTGTATAGTGAAAGAACTTGGGATAAGGTAAAAAGTAGTTCTTCTCATGAGTGGGTATTGCTTCATACAAATGAATCCTGTGTCTCATTTACACTTGAAGTAAATATGAATACACCTTTAAGTACGAGGTCTGGGTATAGGTCTGAAGCTATTGCCTTGGGTAAAGCAATGTCGGATTATTTTGTTAATAATCAACATTTAAAGTAAATGACTAAGTTGAAATAAAACCATAGAAGTTGCAACCCTTGATTGCCACATTAAGAGTTTCTATTTTGTAGTATGTTCAATTTGAATCTTGACTAAATCTTTGGTAACTTTTTTGATGAAATCGTGTGAAATATAAATTATTTCGAAAATTTGAATTTTGAAAACATGAGAATTATTTTACACTTTATTTGAGGTGTATAAAAGTGTTTTACTTATAGTAATTTTATACAGCAATGATGATACAAATACCTTCTATTCAATTTTAATAGCTATAATACTAATGTTAGTAAGAATCGTATAGTAATTATGAATTACTAATTTGGATCATTGATAAGTACAATATTTAAATGAAAAATTATGTCGGCCATTTCCTATTAATATGTCTTTTTGGTTTTATAAATCAAATAGAAGCACAAACCAATCTATTAAATACTTTAGAGTTTCCAATTATTTTTAAAGGGAACGATACAACGGCATATCGTGATCCTGCGGTCTTGTACCACAATGATATGATTTACCTGTTTTTTACCATAGTGAAAACTGAAGGAGGAAAGATTTATTCATACACAGCAGAGAGTCATTCAGTTGATTTGAAGAATTGGAGTCCAGAGAGGATCCTTACTCCTAAAGATCAAGATTTGAATTTTTCAAGCCCTGGAAATATTATTAAGTACAAGGATGAATGGATTTTATGCTTGCAAACCTATCCTCGTCCAAATCATACCACGGATCAAGGGGTGCGATATGCAACAAACGATGCAAGATTATTTACCATGCGTAGTAAAGACTTGAAAAGTTGGAGTGAACCTGAATTAATTAAAGTACATGGTCCTGATGTTGATATTGCCGATATGGGAAGAATGATTGATCCCTATATTATGGAAGATAAGGATGAAAAAGGAAAGTGGTGGTGCTTTTATAAACAAAATGGAGTAAGTATGTCCTATAGCTACGACTTTCAAAATTGGACATTTTATGGGCACACGAAGTCAGGTGAAAATGTATGCGTTTTGAATGAGGAAAATGAATATATTTTATTTCACTCTCCAACAAATGGGATCTCTATAAAGCGCTCTTCGGATTTAAATACTTGGAATGATTGGGGAAGCCTCATACTTCTGGGGCAAGATGAATGGAACTGGGCAAAAGGAAGAATTACAGCTGGAGCGGTAATTAATTTGAAGGAATACAAACAGTTGGGTAAGTACATATTGTTTTTTCATGGTTCAGGTCCCAAAACCGAATTGGAAGGAGATTTTGATGTAAATGCGTCAATTGGAATCGCATGGAGCGAAGATTTACTCAATTGGGATTGGCCTAGAAGGAATGAATAGTGAGGCTATCTTTTAAGGTGAAAGATGGTGTTTGCCAATAAGATTATTTCGTATTTATTGACTATTATGGTGTTATCGATCGTGTAGGTATAATAAAATATCTATGAGTATCCTGTTTTTAATATTTATATTGATATTTTAGATCAAATAATATCTTGTCCTCATGATTGCCAAAATTTTGATCTTCAGATTTTTATGGGTAGTATGTGCTCTTACCTGTTTGTATTCTTTGAATAGTTGTAGTGATTCCGCCAATACTGCGACCGCAGTCCAGGATAGTAATCCCAATATTGTTATTATATACACCGATGATCAGGGTATAGGAGATGTAAGTGCTTTGAATTCCAATGCTCGATTTCAAACCCCCAATATCGATAGAATAGCCCATGAAGGGGTGATTTTTACTGACGGTCACAGCAGTGATGCTGTTTGTACACCATCGCGATATTCACTATTGACGGGGAGATATAGTTGGAGGACATCCTTGAAAAAAGGGGTGTTGGGAGCTGAAGGTCCCTGCCTCATAGAATCGGGGCGAATGACCATTGCTTCACTATTAAAGAATGAGGGCTACCACACTGCTATGGTGGGTAAGTGGCATTTGCAAATGGAGTTTGAAGGGGAAAAGGGAAAGAATAGAAATTGGTCGAAGCCATTTACTGATGGGCCAATTGATCATGGTTTTGATTATTTCTTCGGTATACCAGCTTCCATGAATTACGGGATTCTTACTTATTTAGAAAATGATAGTGTCCTATATCCTCCTGATTTATGGACTCAAAAGAAGGCTGTTCTTGATCCAAGGTCTTTTCGGGACCATGTAAATCCCCACGATTATAGGATGACACCGCCTTATCAAGAGTTGCCAGATCATCGGGGATGGTTGGAAGTGGCCAAAGAATTTAATGATGAGTTGGTGCTAGAAACCTTTGCATCCAAGGCCGTAGAGTATATAGACTCTGCTGCGAAAGAGTATAAAAAGGGGAGGCCCTTTTTTTTATATCTACCGCTAACCAGTCCACATCTTCCTCATGCTACCCATGTTGATTTTAGGGGTAGGAGCGATTGTGGGAATTACGGAGATTTTATGATGGAAACCGATCATCGAGTTGGTCAGATACTGAATGCCCTTGATGAAAATGGAATTGCTGAGAATACATTGGTTATTTTTTCATCGGACAACGGGCCGGAAACCAATTATCTATATCAGTTCGAAACCTATAATCATCAAAGTAATATGGGTTTTAGAGGGGGTAAAAGAGATATTTATGAAGGGGGGCATCGAGTTCCCTTCATCATGAGGTGGCCTAATGTGATTTCACCCGGTAGTAAAGTAGATATACCGGTCTGTCAGACCGATTTTTTGGCAACTATTGCCGATATTTTAGATGTGGATTTACCAGATAATGCGGGGGAGGACAGCTATAGTCTTTTGCCTGTCATGGAGGGTATTTCGGTCGATGATATTTCTCATGGGCCTGTGATTCATCATTCTGCTTCTGGACATTTTGCCATTAGGGAGGGAAAGTGGAAGTTGAATATGTTGAGAGGGTCGGGAGGCTCATTACCTCCAAGACTGATAGTCCCTCAAGCGGATGATGCTTTGTATGAGTTGTACGACATAGTATCTGATCCGGGGGAAACGAAAAACCTTTACTTTGATCAGCCAGAAATAGTAGACCGACTTAGAAAAAAAATTACCACTATTATTCAGCAAGGGCGTTCGACTCCTGGATCTAATCAAGATTTTGTAAAAGGAGATTGGCCTCAATTGACTTGGATGAGTTTTTAGATTGTTTCATTTTGTATAAGTGTTGATTGGCTATGTTTGGATGTGAAATTGATTGAGATGAATGATTTAGATTCGAAGACAATTTTGATGAATTTAAGTAATTTATATTATTTTCAAGTAAATATTTTGTGTCTCATTGAAATTGCCATTTTATGTAGATATTATTATTGAATAGTGTAAGTTATTATGATGAGAGGGAGCGCTGTTTTGAGGAAAATTAGATTGGTAAATTGAGTACAATAGGATAAAGATTTCAAGATTGCCATAAATTATTAATGTATTTTGTATTGGCATGATGATTATCATTATTTAAGATAACTAAAATATAGATTTGATGTATTTGACTTCAGTTGCTTCTCGGAAATGGATGTATAGTTGTTTTTTATCAATCCTATATATAGGCGTTTTTACCAGTTGTCAAGATGGTGATTCGTCGGGGGCTGTGTCAATTGATGCAAAACCCAATATTATTGTAGTCATAACAGACGACCAAGGATATGGAGATCTAGGACATACGGGCAATCCCATCATAAAGACCGACGCGTTGGATAAGTTTTCTTCAGAGGCCGTTAATCTCACCAATTACCATGTGGGGACAACTTGTGCTCCTACTAGAGCGGGCTTGTTAACGGGAAGAAATTGCAATAGAAATGGAGTGTGGCATACTATAATGGGAGCTTCCATATTGAATCGAGAAGAGGTGACCATGGCCGATTTGTTGCAGGAAAATGGATATCATACCGGTATGTTTGGCAAATGGCATTTGGGAGACAATCATCCCTTTTTGCCTCATGAAAGAGGTTTTGACGAAGCATTTTATCACGGTGGAGGCGGAGTAGGTCAAACCCCAGATTATTGGAATAACGATTATTTCGACGATACTTATTTTAAAAATGGAATACCTGAAAAGCGGTCGGGATATTGCACCGATGTGTGGTTTGATGAGGCTATAAAGTTTATTGAAAGTAATAAGGAAGAGCCGTTTTTCTGTTACTTGAGTCTCAATGCGCCTCACGGTCCATATAATGTGCCTGAGGAATATTACAATATGTACAAAGATGAAGACAGAATCGACGAAACCCAAAAACGATTTTATGGGATGATAACCAATATCGACGATAATTTTTCTCGACTGATGGAAAAGATTGAATCTTTGGGGATAGCGGAAAACACCATAGTGGTTTTTACTACAGATAATGGTACGGCCAGAGGCTATACTGTAAATAAGGCCAGTAAAGAAGTCTTGGGGTATAATGCTGGTATGCGAGGCACTAAAGGGTCATATTACGATGGTGGGCATCGGGTGCCCTTTATTATTCGATGGCCAAAGGGCGGATTGTCTGGAGGTAAATCATTGGATGATTTAGTGGCCCATGTCGATGTGTTGCCCACTTTTATGGGATTGACAGATCATTCGTTTACTGTTAATAAAACCATGGATGGCAGGGATATGAGTGGTTATCTGTTAGGGAAAGAATCAGCAACCCAACGGTATTTAGTCACCGATACACAGCGAGTGCCTTGGCCAGTGAAGGGCAAGGGCAGTTGCGTTATGGATAAAAGTTGGAGATTGATCAAAGGCAAAGAACTCTATAATATTGACAGTGATCCAGGCCAGGAGGTAGATGTTTCGGCTCAATATCCCGATAAGGTTGCAGAAATGAATGCATTTTACGATTCCTGGTGGGAGGATGTGATCGCTGAAACCCATTTTTCTGTCATTGATTTGGGTTCGGCTGATATAGATGTATTGACTTGTCACGATGCGCGGACCATAGATTACTACCCGCCGTGGAATCAGCAAATGATTCGAACTGGCAAAGTGATGGAGCCTGCCCCTTTTTCTGTCAATTTTGTATCTACTGGTAAATATAGATTCTCTTTAAGAAGATGGCCAGCAGAGAGTGGTTTAGCCTTGGGTGCATCGATTGATGACGGATATCCTGCCACCTTGTACACTGCGGCCAATACCAATGGTGTGGCCATGGAATTCCAAAAAGCATATGTAGTGATAGAAGATCAGAAAGTTGAAGTGGACGTAGATAATGAAGCTGGGGCTGCCATTATTGAAATGGAAGTAGAGGAAGGTCAAACTGAGCTTTTGGCTTACTTTCAGATGATGGATGGGGAGTCATGCAATGCTTTTTATGTAGATGTAGAGCGGTTGGATTGATGTTTTGGATGTCACAAAGGCTTATAAGAATTACATTTTTAATTGACATTATTCATTCGATTTATTGTTCTAGAGTCAGGACTAAATGAAGTATTCTCAAAGACTACTAAATGCCCATTGAGGGCATTTGGAGAAGATGACCGAGCAAAGTTGCTCTTTGAGCAACTTTATTCGTTCACCTTGGCATGGTAAAGATCATCATGAAGTTGTATTAATGCCATGCCGGAGCCAGTGGTTAAAAATCTATCGAATTACATTACAGTCACGCCAATTTGTAGAGGCGCAAGATTTTACGTCTGCCGTCATAGTTTTTAATTAATACCACGCCGGAGCCATTGGCTAAAAATCTATCGAATACATTACAGTCACGCCAATTTGTAGAGGCGCAAGATTTTGCGTCTGCCGTCATAGATTTTAATTAATGCCATGCCGGAGCCAGTGGCTAAAAATCTATCGAATTACATTACAGTCACGCCAATTTGTAGAGGCGCAAGATTTTACGTCTGCCGTCATAGTTTTTAATTAATACCACGCCGGAGCCATTGGCTAAAAATCTATCGAATACATTACAGTCACGCCAATTTGTAGAGGTGCAAGATTTTGCGTCTGCCGTCATAGATTTTAATTAATACCACGCCGGAGCCAGTGGCCTACCCACCCGAAACACGGAGGTTTCGGTTCCCTCAATACTATTATATTATTGATGTAAAATGAAATTTAATCCTTGTCAATTTTAATGTATTGTTGTCACGACACGGAGGTCGTGACTTCTCTCGCCGAATGTCCATTTAGGACATTGGATACTTTGTATTTCGCTCGTTCACACCCACGACACAGTGGTCGTGGCTCCTTCATCAGATGAACATTTAGTTCATCTGGTTGCTCTTTGAGCAACTTTATTCAGTCGTATAAAATATTGAATTTGGTATAAATGCTATGATATAATCATTGTTGTACATTAAGATAAAAGTGTAACAAATCTATGGTCATTTTAATTTTAATCCGTCAAATTATCAAATCCGTTTAAATGTGTGATTTTGACTATGGATGGTGAATCTTAGATTGAGGTATATTAAAATTTAAAAAGGTTTTTATCTTTCAAAACATTGCGTAAAGCCATTGGTGTTTAGGTAAAACTTACGAAAATCAGATATTTATTTACAAAAACTTATGTTTATTTATGTATATTTACTTTTGTGCTTATATATTTGTGATAGAATAACCTATAAAATGAAAGAATTAGGATTAAATAAGGCTGAACTCAAAGAGTTAAAAGGATATCATACTGCACATGAGATTGTAAGTCAACCATTATTGTGGGAAGAGATATATGATGATGTATTGCGTGGTAAAGAAAAAATTTTAGGATTTATCCGATCTATTCACAATATTGAAAATTGTGATATCATCCTTACTGGTGCAGGAACATCTTGCTTTGTGGGCGAGGTGTTAGAAAGTGCTTTTATGCAATATCTATCGCCTTTTTCAAGGACTGTCGCTACAACTACTTTGGTTACTCATCCCGAAGTATACTTTTCAAGTCCTCGAACTACGGTACTTGTTTCATTTGCACGGTCGGGAAATAGTCCGGAAAGCAGAGCTTCATTGGCCTTGGCGAACAAACATTGTGGTGAGGTAAGACATTTGGTCATTACTTGTAATGCCCAGGGTGAAATGATAAAAGAATTGGATTTAGAAAAGGACTTTTTATTTTTACTTCCGGAACAAGCCAATGACAAAGGTCTTGCCATGACAGGTAGTTTTACGGGAATGTTGTTGGCCGGATATTTAATGGCTAGAATAGAGGACGTAGAATCTTTAAGCGATGAATTTCAATTGGCCAAAGTCTATGGGCAACGGTTGATTTCTACAAGTGAAGTTATGTGTAAGAAATTGGCAGAACTCGATTTTTCGAGAGCTATTTTTTTGGGGTCTGGTCCATTATTAGGAGTGGCTCGAGAATCTCATCTCAAGGTTCAAGAATTGTCCAATGGTTCGGTTATGTGTAATTTTGATTCTTATCTTGGCTTGAGGCATGGTCCCAAGGTTGTTGTGGATTCACAGACTTTAGTTGTTTTCTTGCTGTCCAATGACGAATATGTGAGGAAGTATGAAGTGGATTTGATCAAAGATATGGTTACCGAATCCTTGGGGTTGAAAAAAATAATAATTTCAGAGCGTCCTTGTCCCGAGTTGGATGTAGATTATGTTATAAATATGGGAGAAGAAGGGACTGCTCTAGATCCATACTTTCTCGCCATGGTCAATGTCTTGCCCGCACAAATATTGGGATTTTTTAAATCTATTCAGCTGGGGTATAGTCCGGATTCTCCTTCTGAAAAAGGGACGATATCTAGGGTGGTTCAGGGTGTGAGAATCTATGAATATACGCATCAAATGAGAAAGAAAAAAGATTGTGAAATAAATGAATATGACTAATTCAAAATACTATAGCAAAGAGGATTTTTCAAATGTGGAAAAGGTTGACGCCCATGTGCATATGAATACTGTGCAATCACATTTTAGTCGAGTAGCCAAAGATCACAATTTTAAATTGATAAGTATTAATACTGAAGTACCTGAGTATCCAGAGATAGAACAGCAGCAGAAAATAATATTAGATCAGCGAAAGTCATATGCCGATACCGTACATTATTTAACTACTTTGAATACGGAATCTATAGGATGTGATGGGTGGTCAAAATCCACTATTGAGTATATCTCTAAGTCCTTGGAAGCGGGAGCTTTGGGGGTGAAGGTGTGGAAAAATATAGGGATGGATTTGTTGCGGGTAGATGGGACTTTTATTAAAATATCGGACCCAGAATTTTATCCCATTTTTAATTTTTTGCAGGAAAATAATGTTCCTGTCCTCGGTCATATTGGGGAGCCTCGTAATTGTTGGTTGCCATTGGAAGAGATGACGGTGAAGAACGACATCGCCTATTATTCCAAGCATCCGGAGTTTCATATGTATCTACATCCCAATTATCCAAGTTATGAGGATTTAGTAGACTCGCGAGATCGTATTCTTCAGTTATTCCCAGACTTGCAATTTACCGGTGCCCATTTAGGTAGTATGGAATACAGTGTAGATGAAGTGGCGAAGAGGTTGGATCGATATCCTAATTTTTATGTGGATTTAACGGATCGTATTGGTCATCTTCAATACCAATCAATGGAGGATCGGCAAAGAGTCATCGATTTTATTTATGCTTACCAAGATCGGATAATATACGGTACCGATTTGGAATTCTTTGATTTTCACAATGAAGGTGATATTCGTCAACAAGTATTGCAAACTTGGCAAACAGATTGGGCTTATTTTGTGACCGATGATGAAATGATGGTGCCTGCTCTAGATCAGCCCGTATTAGGTTTAAAATTGGAAAAAAATGTCGTCGATAAAATTTATCGAGAGAACGCTATTTTCTGTTATCTGAAAAAAGGTTAGTTCTGAGATGTTATACCGAATTTCCATAATATCACTGAACGAAATGCATGGTTGATTGAAGTTGTTCATTAGAGCAACTCGATGTCCTAAATATGACCGAATGAAGCTCGAAGAGCCAAATGCCATAAATAGGCATTTGGCGAAGATGACCGAACAAAATGCGCAGCATCATTGATCCTTAATGGATCTATGGTGAGGATGGCTGAACATGACTGAATGAAGCTCGAAGAGCCATTGACCGCAAATCGGTCAATGATGAAGGAACAGAGGGTTCCATCCCTCGGGTGGGTGGCCAAGAGTATCCAATCGACTAAATGTGACTGAATATAGTACATTATCGAACATAATACGTAGTATCATTGACCGTAAATTGGTCAATGATGAAGGAACTGAGTCCACTGCGCCTCGGGTGGGTTCGCCACTGTGCCGATGATATTTATGACTCGTCCTAAAAAAAGCTTACAGTTTTAATTAATAATCCTGTAATAGATTTACAGGTTGATCTAGATCCTGATC
>NZ_JAJQYA010000060.1 GCF_021729155.1 Membranihabitans marinus
TAATTAAGCTGTTCATTTTACAAAAGGTTCATCTCGATTGATTACTGCATAAAGACGTAGTTGCTTGGTCGCTTACTTACAGCGAATGAAAAGATATGATCTCTTCGTGTCAGAAGATTGACAATGCAAAAAGTCCGCCAAATCAATTTAAGGTCATATCCCGGCTTGGTATTCATAAAAATTCAAGACATTCATTATTGTGCTCCGACGTGATTACCCCGTAATTTGATAGGTATTTACTTTAACTTATTATGTCGTCCCTTCAGGACTTCATTTCTTTATAACAAAACTAAGACAGGACTTCGTCCTGCCCTGACTTATGTCGTCCTTTCAGGACTTCTCATTGAACTGAAACAAACTATCCAATCTACTTAATCCATTAAATAGCTGAATCATGTTCGAGGGTATTTGGTATATTAGGTCAATCTTTGACGCAACGAACCGAGAGTCCGCCTAGCATATCGGAATCGAATCGGAAAATTTTTGATTTAATTGACATGTCAGGACCACCATAACTGATATCCCATATCCAGACTTTGTCTTTAGAATCTGTAATTGAGGATGACCACCAGAAACTGAAGAAACCCTGACTGCGATAAGTGCCATTGGGAGTACGCAAACCTGCCGGTAAGGCATTAAATCCGCTGCTGTTGCTGCCGTTACCACCTTCATTCCAGCCTTTGTCACTTTTTAATGCTTCACCTGCCTTGTCGGTTCCGCCAAACTTGCTCACAAGTATAGCCCATTCCCTATCCGATGGCAAATGCCAACCATTGGGGCAGGATTTGTTCGCTGTCTCCCAAGTGTATAGCAGTCCAAATGTTTTACGATTGCCTTCGTTGTCATTATAAGGGTAACTGCCCGGAGTTTTGTAGTTCAGATTTTGGGCCATCCAAACCATAGTATTTCCTGTCTTTGGGTTTTGAATGCTGATCGTTTTATAGGTTTGCCCATCGCGTGAGTCAGTAACGGTGCCAGTGGATTGGGCAATTCCTATCTGTATAAAAACCAATGTAGAAAGTAGTGTAAAGATTTGATGTTGCAACATAGTTTGTTAGGTTTTAATTCGAAATGCATTTTTAATTGATAAGCTCACCCATCCACGACACGGAGGTCCACCCACCCACGACGCAGTGGTCGCGGCTCCTTCATCCTGGCAAACCCATCCGGAGCACGGGGGCTCCGGTTCCCTCACCGAAGGTCGATTTACGACCTTCGGTGCTTCGCACTTCGCTCGGTCATATTTAGTTTATCTGGTTACTCTTTCCTCTCCCACCCAATGCACAGAGGCATTGGCTCCTTCATCCAATCCACATTTACTGGATTGGGTTGTCCTCCGGACAACTTCATTCAGTCATATTCAGTCATTTTTCTACGGTGCTGAGCACTTCTCTCATTCACCCTATGCTATTAGATTACGTCCCAAGAGGACTTCTTTTATTTGATGTTTTTGTTCCGTAAGTCCTATGGTAATTATCATTGCACCTCATACTGATTAACCACTACTTAACCTAAAATCGAAAAGAATTATTTCCATATTCATCTGCAAAAACTGTAATTTTATTCATTTTTGGTAGATTTTTATTTAAGTAGAGCAAGTTTATAATATAAATCCCCCCTTTCCTCCTTCGCCCCACCATACAAGGCTATGCCAAAGATTGATGCCTTTAGATGTTTTTTATATAGTATAAATAAAGGATTATAATTTTAAATATGTCGACAAAGTAAGATTGTTATCAAAAAAATGCAAACAATTGTCGGTATTTTATTGGGAGTGATGGCTGTTGGCAAATAAGACGTGGATGACTCGGATTAGATCTTTGTTTTTAGGAGATAAAATTGATTTTTGATAACTTTTTATTTAGATTTGGAATAGAATATTCTGATTGCCATGTAGTGTTGAGTGTTTTTTCTTTATCTTGTCAATTGGCTTTATTTTATTAAAAACCATAATTATTTATATCATGAAAAGAAGAAAATTTATAACCAGGTCGACCCAAGCTTTTGCCGGTGTTGGATTGTTGGGATTGGCTGCTTGTGGCAATTCAGGCAAAAAAAATGATGCTGAGTCGGGCGAGAAAGAAATGATGACTGGAGATGTCAAAGAGGCTGCCTTTAAAATATCTTTAGCTCAATGGTCATTGCACAAAGCTTTGTTTGCCAAAGAAATGACAACCTTAGATTTTGCTCGTATTACTCGAGAAGAATTTGATATAGATGCCATTGAATATGTCAATGTGTTTTTTAAAGACAAAGCCAAGGATAAAACCTATTTGGATCAATTGAATAGTTTGGCTTCTGATCATGGGATATACCAAAATCTTATAATGGTGGACGGCGAAGGAGGTATGGCTGACTTGGATGCCAAAAAGCGTATGCAAGCTGTGGAAAATCACAAGAAATGGGTGGAAGCCGCTCAATATCTCGGCTGTAAAACCATAAGAGTCAATGCTCATGGAGAGGGATCTATGGAAGATGTTCAAAAAGCAGCGATTGAAGGTCTGGCACAGTTGGCCGAATTTGCCAAGCCATTTGATATCAATGTAGTGGTGGAAAATCACGGTAGTTATTCTTCTAATGGCGCATGGTTGGCTGAAATTATGCACCAAATAAATATGCCAAATTGTGGAACCCTTCCCGATTTTGGAAACTTTTGTATTTCCAGAAAAGATGGCGAATGCACAGATGAATACGACAGATACAAAGGCGTTACCGAATTGATGCCTTATGCCCATGCTGTAAGTGCCAAATCTCACGACTTTGATGCCAATGGAGACGAAAGTCATACCGATTACTATAAAATGATGGATATAGTACTCGATGCTGGTTATCACGATTATGTAGGTATAGAGTACGAAGGAAATACTTTGGGCGAATACGAAGGAATTAAGAAAACCAAAGCCTTGCTTGAGAAAATAGCCATGGCGTAAACCAATGTTGGGATTTTCACCTTTGGAGAGAATTGATTATTCTTTGTTTAATGAAAATGGTGTGTCCGTCTTTGTGAAACGCGATGATGAATTGCATCCCGTTGTATCGGGCAATAAGTTTCGAAAGCTGAAATACATCATAGAGGAATACAAAACAACTCAATCATATAAAGGCATCGTCAGTTTTGGTGGTGCCTTTTCTAATCACATACACGCCCTGGCCTATTTATGCCGACAAGAAAACATTCCTTGTGTACTATTGGTTCGGTCAGCAGGGGGCAAGGCTAGAGAAAATCCTACCCTGGATGATGTAAGACAATGGGGAGCTGATTTGATTTTTCTATCCGATGGTCAATACAAGCAGAGAGCGAATCCCTCTTGGTATGAGAAAGAGTTTTCACAATATTCAGATTATTTATGGATTCCGGAAGGAGGGAGCCATCCATTGTCACTCCGGGGAGTGGCAGAATCATTGTCGGAGACTAGGGAAGAATTCGACAGTTTCAATTATATTATTTGTCCCGTGGGGACTGGAGCTACCTTGGCTGGATTGGCCAGTGTGATGAAATCCGAGGAAGAGCTCTGGGGCATCAGTGCATTGAAAGGCAGTCAATTTGATCAAAGTATTAAACGACATTGGCAATTAGAATCTCACCATATCAAAATATTGACCCAATGGCATTTTGGGGGCTATGGAAAGGCTCCTACAAGGTTGCAAGAATTTTTAAAAGAATTTTATCGGCAAACCGGTTTATTATTGGATCCCATATACAATGGCAAATCGATGTTTGCACTGTGTGAAATGATAAAATGTGGATTGATAGCTCGGGGGAATACCGTATTTTTCTTACATACTGGAGGCTTGCAAGGTTGGCGGGGATATCAGAATAAATAATAGATAAATAGCGCTGTTTCATTATATTAATCCACTTTGGCGGTTAGTTTGGGATTTGGATTGGAGGCTGCCATTGATTTCTATAGTGTAGATAAAAATGAGTGATTAATCATCAGATGAAATACTATTAAGTGACTGTTTTATTGTACCTTTGTGTGCTGATTTAAAAACAAGTATATATGTCAAACCAATCAAATAATTACGGAGCCAATAATATTCAGGCCTTAGAAGGGTTAGAAGCGGTGCGAAAGCGTCCGGGGATGTATATTGGGACGACTGATTCTAAAGGACTTCATCATTTGGTGTGGGAAGTGGTTGACAATTCCATTGATGAACACTTAGCGGGTTACTGTTCTGAAATCCACTTAACGATTAATGAAGACAATTCCATTACTGTAACAGATAATGGAAGGGGGATTCCTACTGGGATGCACGATAAATTACAAAAGTCTGCTTTGGAGGTTGTAATGACGGTACTCCATGCCGGTGGAAAATTTGACAAGGATACCTATAAAGTATCCGGTGGTCTACACGGTGTAGGTATTTCAGTAGTAAATGCGCTTTCAACACATCTCAGTGCCGAAATCCATAGAGAAGGTAAAATATTTACCCAACAATACGAACTGGGGAAACCTACCACTGAAGTAGAAGTAGCGGGAGATACCGATGTGACAGGAACCAAGATTTTCTTTAGACCTGATCCTACAATATTTGAATCAACGGTATACAAATTCGATACTCTTGCCCATCGTTTGCGAGAACTGGCCTTTTTGAATAGAGGTTTGGTCTTGTCGTTGACGGATAAAAGGGAAAAAGATGGTGAAGAATATAAGCGAGAGGATTTTTATTCTGAAGGAGGTTTAGCTGAATTTGTTAAGTTCCTAGATGAAAGTAAAGATCCTTTGATTGAAGACCCCATTCATGTAGAGGGCAAGGAAGACAATGTGGAGGTAGAGGTTGCTCTTCAATTCAACACTTCGTTTTCGGAGAACATTAGTTCATTTGTCAACAATATCAATACACGAGAAGGTGGTGCCCACGTCAATGGTTTTAGAATGGCCGTGACTAGGGAGTTTAAAAACTATGGTAAGGACGAAGGATTTTTTACCAAGGCCAAGGTCAATGTATCCAGTGAGGATTTTAGGGAGGGATTAACTGCGGTAGTATCGGTTAAAGTTCCTGAGCCTCAGTTTAAAGGACAGACCAAAGGAGAGCTCGGAAACTCCGAGGTGACCGGTATAGTGTCTAGAACAGTAGGTCAGGCTTTAAAGATATTTTTGGAAGAAAATCCAACCAAAGCCAAGCGAATCATAGATAAAGTTATTCTTGCTGCAACAGCGAGAGAAGCCGCCAGAAAGGCGAGAGAAATAGTTCAGCGGAAGAATGTATTGACAGGAGGTGGATTGCCGGGAAAATTGTCAGATTGTTCTTCTAAAGTACCGGAAGATTCAGAGATATTCCTCGTTGAGGGAGATTCTGCGGGCGGTACTGCCAAACAAGGTAGAGATCGACAGTTTCAAGCGATATTGCCTTTGAGAGGTAAGATCTTAAACGTCGAAAAAGCCATGGAACACAAGATCTATGAAAATGAAGAGATCAAAAATCTTTTTATCGGCCTAGGTGTTTCCATTGAAGAGAAAGACGGAGATAGAATTTTGAATATAGAAAAACTGCGTTACCACAAGATAGTCATCATGTGTGATGCCGATATCGATGGTAGTCACATTGTTACACTTATTCTTACCTTCTTCTTTAGATATATGAGAGCTTTGGTTGAAAATGGTTATCTATATATCGCTTCACCACCATTGTATCAGATCAGCAAGGGCAAACAATTTAGATATTGTTGGTCGGAGCAAGAGAGACAGGAGGCTGTGGCCTTTTTTGCCGATGGCGGGAATCCCGATTCAGTGAAAATACAGCGGTACAAAGGTTTGGGAGAGATGAATGCCGAGCAATTGTGGGAAACCACCATGGATCCAATGCAGAGAATCCTAAAACAAGTAACCATTGAAGATGGGGCAGAGGCAGATCGAATCTTTAGTATGTTAATGGGAGAGGATGTTCCACCGAGACGTGCCTTTATCGAAAAAAATGCAAAATATGCCAAAGTGGATATATAGTGATTGATTCACTCACTGTATAATACCCCAATGCATTGGTGTAAAATATAATGGTCAACGAAAACTTAAAATTCGTTGGCCTTTTTTTATTTATGAAAGGGATGTACCTGGGAATTGAAATCTCTTCTTTTGCTGTGAGATAGGGGGGAGAGCAAGTAATCTATTTGTGAAATTGTAGACGCGGAAGGAGATTTGTCAGCAATCTGACTGTGAAGAGGGCTTAGTAAATGGTCAAGTTAAATCAAATATCTCATATTTTACCAAATTATGTTTTAAAAATTTCCAATTATTTAAGCTAGGCGGAATATTTAATTTATCTTCGCGCCATGATTACATTTGAGCAATTAGGATTGAGGGCTGAGTTATTGTCTTCGATTCGCGAATTAGGTTATGAACAACCTACACCCATACAACAAGAGGCCATACCGCAAGTGGTAGGGTCTGAAAAAGATTTATTAGCAACCGCACAAACAGGGACTGGAAAGACGGCTGCTTTTGGATTACCAATGTTGCACAAACTGGAAGACAATGTAAAATCCATTCAGGGATTGGTCTTGTGTCCTACCAGAGAATTGTGTCTACAAGTAGCAGCGGATCTTAAAACTTATTCCAAACACATGCGTAACGTTTCTGTGACGGCTGTATACGGGGGAAGTAGCATTGATCAACAGATTAAAGAATTGAGGGCGGGAAGCCAGATCGTGGTGGGTACACCAGGTAGAACCCTTGATTTGATTAGAAGAAAAAAATTAATAGTTTCCGATATTAAATTTTTAGTACTAGATGAGGCCGATGAGATGTTATCCATGGGTTTTCAAGATGATTTAGATGCTATTTTAGCGTCTTCACCTGACCATAAGCAGACCTTGCTTTTTTCAGCCACTATGCCTTCGCCCATTTTAAAAATGGTGAATAAGTATATGACTGATCCCGTTACTATAACGGTAATTAGTGAAAACAAGAGTTCTGAGAATGTTACTCATGCCTATTTTGTGGTAAAGAATAGAGATAGGTATGCAGCCATTAAAAGATTGGCGGATTTGAATCCCGATATATACGGCATCATATTTTGCAGAACCCGTCGAGAGACCAAGGAAGTGGCCGATAGCTTGGCCCAAGATGGCTATAATGCCGATGCATTACACGGAGATTTGTCACAGGCACAAAGGGATCAAGTAATGCGTAAGTTTCGACGCAAAAACCTTCAATTACTCGTAGCGACTGATGTGGCTTCAAGAGGATTGGATGTCGATAGTTTGACCCACGTCATCAATTACAATTTGCCCGATGACTATGATTTGTACATCCACAGAAGTGGTCGAACGGGAAGGGGATCGAATCACGGAGAATCACTATTGTTGATCAACCCAAGTGAAGCCAGAGCAATTAAGGCTTTGGAGCGAAAAATCGGTAAGAAAATTGAATTGCGAAAGGTCCCAGTAGGAGCCGATATATTCGAGAAGCAATTGTTTTCGATGATAGATAGAGTGGAAAATGTAAGTATAGATAATTCCAAAATGGATGCATTTATGCCAGCCATACTCGAAAAATTGTCGGGCATGGACAGAGAAGATTTGATTAAACGATTTGTTTCAATTGAATTCAATCGATTTGCGGAATATTACAAGGACAACCAGGATATTAATGCCAATGGTCAGACCAAAGACCGCAATGCCCAACGCAATAATCACAATGAAGATTTTGCTACCTTCTTCTTGAGTTTGGGAAGAAGGGATAAAATGGAACCCACTACGATTTTTAGAATTTTAGATGAATTTTTACCGTTCAAAGGAATTGAAATAGGTAAAATAGAAATCTTTAAAAATCATACCATTATCGAATTGGATAGCCAACACAAAGATGTGGTGATTTCTTCGTTTGAGTCGGCAGAATACAAGGGCAGATCATTGATAATGAGACTGTCTCAGTTTACACAAAAAACCACTAAGCCCAACAAGAAATACAAGGGCAAGAGCAGTCGAGGTAGAAAATTCGGCAGAAGATAAATTCATATCCTATTATAAAAGGAGAATTACTTGTATTTCAAGCCGTACTAATCATCTGACGATCAATGATATTTTGAAAGTAGGTGATGAAATGGAAACTTTATCATTGGATGAAGAGAACAAAAAAAAGTGTCATTGAGATCGCAGTATTTCAATGACACTTTTTTTATAATAACTATTTTTCTTGAACCTATCCGAATCTGATAGTGTCAGTATAGGATTTTGTTCGAATTTGAAATTATACTCCAGCCTTGTCGATGACTTTAAGGGTTTTTTCTAATCCTGTCTTAGCGACTTGCAAAAGATCTTGTTGGTGATACTCGGGGTTGTATAATTCGAGGGATACACAGCCTCTATAACCAGTGGCGTATAGATCGTTGAGGATTTCGGGCAATGGCAATATGCCGTCGCCGGGATACACCCTATCTTTGTCTTGCATATCTTCTCTGGCCATATTGGCAGGGGCATCGTTAAATTGAAATATAGCGATAAGATCTCCATTCAGTTGTTTAAGGCCGTTGAACCCACCTCCACTGATGTACATGTGAAATACATCTGGGATGATTTTGGCTTGAGGATGATCGGCATCTAGGGCAACTGCAGTGGCCTGACCTAGGGTTTTAAGAGGAAACATTTTAACAAAAACCAGGGATGGTATTATATTGAATTCCTTTATTCCAATGTCTAACAGACGACGGTAGCAGTGACTTACAAAACCGTGATCATAATTTTCTCCTACCTTATTGGGAATGGCCTGAACATGGCTACAACCGATTTCAGCGGCCAATCGCATTCTATTTTTGGTTTCTGGGAGTGAGGCTTGAAACGCTGCTTCATTTTCTGGAATACAACCCCAAAGTCCTATCATACTCGGGACAAAGAGTCCTGCTTTTTTTATTTTTTTTCCTAATTCCTTGACGTTTCCGCCTTGCTCTTCGAATTGAATTAACTCTCTATCCCACGGTTCGATGGCATCATAGCCAGCTTTAATGGCAATGCCTACCTTTTCTTCCAGAGTAGAAGCCGTACGAATGGTGGCAGTATCAAGGCAAATTGGCCATGGACTTCTTCCATTTTGGTAGCGTTTTTCTTTCTTTTTAGTCTTCAATAGAGGAGTGCTGGCCACAATTCCTCCGCCCGCAAGAGTGGTTCTCGAGATAAAATTTCTACGATTCATTCAGTGATTTATTGTATGTTTTTGTAAAGTGTCGTTTTGTAGAACAAGATACAAAATACAATTCTCAGTTGAAATAACTCAAAAAGTTGTCAATCAATTTGGCTTTTGTCGAGCAATTCCCTTAAGGCTGGGAACTCGGTTGCCGCTTGAACAAATTTAATTTTACTCTGTAAGAAGCGAATCTTTTTGCCAAAGCTTCCCTTTTCTTTTAACCGAATAGTGGTCAATTGGAATAGAATGAGGTTGGTCACCGATATTTTTTCAATATTGTGATAGGGATACCTATAGTTTTTAAAATAATTGGTGACATAGACAAAATCATTATCGGCCTCGACTCTTTTCAATTTTAAGAAAGTAAAGTAGAGAAAGAGAGCACCGATGAGGTAAAATACAATGACTCCAATCCTAAAGCCGAGGGTTTGAAATTGAGGCATATTTTCCTGGCTAAAAAATAGTATGGCTATAGAAAAGGCGCCAAAAAAGACCAACCAAAATACAGGAACAAACAGTCTCAATAACAAAGTAATAGAAGAACTAATACGCTTACTCATCCTTGTCTATATTTTTTTCAACACGCACTACAATATAAATACTCAACTCGTACAACATATACAATGGGAAGGTAATCATCAACTGAGTCATCATGTCTGGCGGGGTAATAATCGCCGAGACAACCAAGATGACTACAAAGGCTATTTTTCTATAAGCCCTTAAATCTTTAGCCGTAACTATCCCTATTTTAGCAAGCATAAACATGACTACAGGAAGTTCAAATAGCAATCCAGTGGGCAGGGTATACATGGTCAGGTTGTTGACGTATGAGGTCAAAGTCGGTTGAGCTACGGTATCGGCCAAGTTGTAATTGGTGAGGAAAGTCAAGGCAAATGGAGTAATTATAAAGTAGCCAAATAATACCCCAATAAGGAATAAGATAGAACAAATGGCAACAATTCCTCTGGCTGCTTTTATTTCTTTGTCGTAGAGTCCGGGTTTGACGAAACTCCATATTTCATAAAATATATAGGGAAAGGAAATGATGAAACCCAAAAAGAAAGAAACCTTAATGTGGGTGACAAACTGTTCCTCTATTTTAAAGGCCTGGACGTTGAAGTCGGGCGGGGTTAGACATAGTATATCTCCAAGGGCACAGAAAACCCGATAAGTCAAGAAGTTACTCTCCTTGGGAGCGAAGATGATATTCTTAAAGGTGAAATCTTTAAATAGAAATACTATAATAGCAATCACAAAAATACTGACTAAGGCACGTACTAGGTGCCATCGCAATTCTTCTAGATGGTCGAGAAATGACATTTCTTTTACCTCCTTCTTATTGCTATCAAGCTCTAATTTATCTACGTCTATTTGATCGAGTGGCATAATGTGAAAATCATGATTTATAATTGAAAACCAAAATTAGTCATTTAGATGGAAAAAAGATAGATATCTTTGCAAATGCGATGACTAAAGTTTACAGTCGCTATACAATGATATGGACAATTTCTATATTTAGCGGTGTTTTTGGCCATGTGGAATGATTTCTGCGGTTACTGAATCGAGTGTTATAATATTATATCTTTGAGTTAGAAAAATTAAGTAATTATTTATGGAATACAATTTGACTATAAATTTATTAATATTTATTGTTTCATTGACTGTCCTCATCAAGGGGTCTGATTGGTTTGTAGATGCTGCAGAGCGTTTGGGGCTTGCTTTTGGCATTAATTCCTTTATTTTGGGAGTTACTGTAATTGCTATGGGAACCTCCTTACCAGAATTGGCTTCTTCGATCGCTGCGGTTAATTCAGGTGATTCGGAGATCGTTATCGGTAATGTGGTGGGGTCTAATATAACCAATATTTTACTGGTGTTGGGTATTGTGGCCATTCTCGGCAAGGTTGTCCCGTTGGAGTACAATATCATGGATGTAGATATGCCATTGCTGATTGGATCAGCGATTTTTATATATTTTGCCATCGATGATCTTATATTTAGTCAATTTGAGGCCTTGATATTTTTAGCTGCCTTAGTCGGTTTTATGATCAATTCGGTAAAGTCCAATCAATTTGAAGAAGAAAATAAGACTAAACTCAGGAAGTTGGATTTTTTACTCTTGGCATTGGGAGGAGTATTGGTATACTTGGGATCTAGGTATACGGTAATGGGATTGCAGGGATTGTCCAATAATTTGGGCATAGGAAGTGGAGTTTTGGCATTTACCCTTTTGGCTTTGGGGACATCATTGCCCGAGGTGGTAGTCAGTGTGACGGCAGCGAGGAAAGGGAAAGCAGGGATGGCCATAGGCAATGTTTTGGGATCTAATATTTTTAATTCATACGCAGTTATGGGTATACCTGGATTATTTGCCGATCTGGTAATTCCGGCCAATACTAATACTTTTGCGGTACCATTTATGATGGCGGTTACCTTGCTTTTTGCATTAATTTGTTTTAGTGGAAGGGTCAATCGATACGAAGGGGTAGTTTTAATCCTGCTTTATGTATTCTTTATTTATAAAATGTCTATTCAATTGGTATAATAATATGTGTCGAGGAATAGTTTTAATCACTAATTAATATAGGGTCATTATGTTTGGAAATTTATTTGGAAATATCGAGGAGCGTCAAGCAGAGCTTCAGAAAAAGCTTGAAAGTATTCTATTAGAGAGTTCAATCATGGATGGGGCAGTGGTCGTGAAAGCCAATGCCAAAAGGGAGATTCTCGACATTGAGATTGACTCGGATAAATTGGATTTAAGTGATATTGATCAGTTGCAAGATTTACTGGTAACAGCAGTCAATGATGTAATTGGTATGGCCTCTGAGGCGGAACAAACTGAATCCCAAAAGTTGATCAGCGATATAATGCCTCCAGGAATGGGAGGATTGGGTGATCTATTTGGAAAATAGTCAAATTAGTGATAATGAATAAATTTTTTGGACTCATCTTGACGATGTTGAGTATGCACGTGGTGTATGGACAGGGCAGCGTAAATGATTTTCTTAAAGCAGCCTATACCTTTGATCTTTGCGATGCTGTGGATGATAGTGGGAACAATTCTAATGGATTGGTTACGGGAGCGGAATGTCGATGTGGAGTTCGAGGCGAGGCTATGATGTTCGATGGAGTAGACGACAAGATTCAATTTAATGGCAATGTCAATGAATATTTTAAGGCTAATAATTTTACGATTAGCTTGTATTTTAGACCGGTATCTAGTGCATTGAATTCGGTATTGCTCTCCAAGATTAGCAACTGTAGTGATCCGGTGGGAATAGTGGTTCGATATGGCAACGGTGGGATTGCGGTAGATATGAAAGGAGAGACGGGAATCACCAATACCATCAATGCTAGGCTTAAGAGAAAAACTTGTTGGATTCATCTGGTCATCGTAAGAAGTGGATCTAGGGTTTTGGTATACGAGAATGAAGAATTGATAGCAGAGGATGACAATGGAGTGAGGAATGCCAATATAGCCAATGATGGAGTTTTGACTTTGGGATTGACCAATTGTAGCTCTAGTTTGGATAAGCCCTTTAGAGGTTTAATAGATGAGGTAAAGGTATTCAATCATCCCCTGTCTGGATTGCAAATTCGAAGTTTGGATATTCCAGTTGATGAGATTATAACTCAAGATACGGTAGTGGCGAAGGGGACGGTTTTTCAACCCGTAGTATCCCATACTTGTGCTTCCCAAGTAAATTGGAGACCGAGTACGGCGGTCAATCCTTTCGATATGACTAATACAACTGTAGATATTGAAGAGACCACAGAATTGACCTTAAATTTTGATTATTCCGATTGTCAGGTAGAGGATACGGTTTTGGTCAGGGTAGTTGATAGTGAAAATATTGGTTGTGATGAAATACCAATGCCCCGTGCATTTACTCCAAACGACGATGGTTTAAATGATCGGTTTTTTATTCCCGTGCCGGCATCTATCCAAAAGATGTATTCGTTTGAGATTTTTGATAGGTGGAACAATCGAGTATTTCTCACTGAAAATCCCGCTGATGCTTGGGATGGGACTTTTCAGGGTAAGAGGCAGAATCCAGGTGTATTTATATATAAGATCAGGTATGACTGTTCGGGAGAGGTATTGGTGAAGACAGGAGAGGTTTTATTGTTCAATTGAGTGGGATAGTGTGGTAAGCGTTTTTAAGGAAAAGATCATGTAGTATTTTTCTAATTCAATGTTTTCGGTACAGGATTAATGATGAAGGTTTCTTTTGACCAGGGGAAATTCGAGGGATTAGAGGCTGGACTATGGTTGTGAAGTAACACCATTATAGGGGGAAGCGGGATAAATGCAGATTTACGACATCATTTTACGACATCATAAAAGGTAATTGGTATTACATATTTAATTTATTTATGGGAATGGTGATATTTGGGTAGAGTGGGGAGGAATCACCCACTGATTAGGGTGATAGGTGATAATATCAAGATAGGTCCTAGGCTTGTGTTCCACCATACGCTCCAATAAGTGATCAAAAATACCCTCCTTCATCTGATTTCGATTGAATCGGTAGCTGTATTCATTTAAGTAATATTGAAGTAATTCAGCATGACCATGCATACCACGCAACCAAGCTTTTAAGCTTGACGCTATTCTTTTTGACAATCCCATTCTATTTTTTTTACCCTTTCTTTGGGCAAAGGTGACATCAAAATCCAATTGTAAAGGTTTGTAACTTGACCAATTGGGACAAATGATGGAAGATTTCTCCTTAATATATTTTTTTACAAACTTCTTTAATTCACGACTACTCTTATTCTTGCTGTAATAGGCATACATATGAGATACCCCCTTGCCTTTTTTTTCAATAGCCATAAAGACCCGCTTTTTTACAAATTTAACCTGGCCATTCTTTTTAATTTTATTCTTGCCCAAGGTAAAATCAATAATTTCTAAATTCCCTTCTAGCCCCATGGTTAGCTTACTCTCCATAGCTTGTAGAACTTTTAATCGAAATAGCCAACAGGTCTTTTGCTGTATTTGAAGCTTTCGACTTAATTCAGTCGATGAAATACCTTTTTTATTGGTGGCAACCAGATACACGATAAAAAATGCATGAACCAGTCGAAACTTGACTTTGTGAAATAAAGTATTCGCAGTCACCGATTCTTTGTATCGACAGGAAGTACATTGCCTCATAAAGGGTTTTCCCCCACTACAATAATGATGGTGATTACATCGCCGACATTTAAACCCATTGCCCCACTTTTTTTCGGCCAAATACTTCTTGCAACTTTCCTCATCTGGAAACCGCATTTGAAAGTCTTTAAGTGAGAGGCTTTTAAATTTACCCTCCATGACTTAAAAATTATTTTCCATAAGATACTGATTTTTAGCTTATCATCAAAATACCTAATACGGAAATAATGCCTCTAACTTCTCTTCCCCCGTCTATTACTTTTTAATACCGAATACCTCCCAATATAGTGATTATACCAATTACGTTTTATGATGTCGGTTAAGATTTTGAATGACTGAGTAAAGTTGCCAGAATG
Organism: Membranihabitans marinus; assembly: GCF_021729155.1. Classification (GTDB taxonomy): domain Bacteria; phylum Bacteroidota; class Bacteroidia; order Chitinophagales; family Saprospiraceae; genus Membranihabitans; species Membranihabitans marinus. Next base: position 14,643 of record NZ_JAJQYA010000060.1, read on the forward strand.
GCAACCAAATGCCCTTAATGGGCATTTGACGAAGGAACCGGAGCCACTGGCTCCGGCGTGACTGCAACATAAATTGTCAGATTTTTAGCCACTGTGCTCCGGTGTGACTGCAACATAATTCGATAGTGTCATCTACCATGCCGAGGCGTGACTGCCCCATAATTCGATAGGTTTTTTGCCACTGTGCTGCGACGAGACTGCATTTAAATTGACAAGTTTAAAATTTCATTTTACAATAAAATATATTAGCATTAAAGGAACCGAGGCCACTGTGCCGAGGCGTGATTGCCCCATAAATTGTCAGGTTATCAGCCACTGGCTCCGGCTAGGCATCAATAAGATTTATACAGATTTCCACTGCGCTGCGACTAGACTTCATTAAAATATATGACATGAGACGCAAGGCCAACCCACCCACGACTCGGAGGTCGTGGTTCCTAAACAACTACTTTATTGCTGGGTGAAATCAAGTTGGTAACTATTGATATTAATGTACTCTCGTC
>NZ_JAJQYA010000061.1 GCF_021729155.1 Membranihabitans marinus
CCCGTAGACCGATTAACGGTCTACGATGCTTTGCATTTTGGTCGTTCACACCCGAAACACGGTGGTTTCGGTTCCTTTATCCGATGGATATTTAATCCATCAGGTTGTCCAACAGGACAACTTCATCCAGTCATCATCATCCAATCGACGTTAAGTCGATTGGGTTGCTCATTCCTCTCCCACCCAATGCGCAGAGGCATTGGTGCCTTTGATGTAATTCCAGTATTTTAGTAATCTATAGCTGTCGAATTTTATGCAGCATCGTCACAGCACAGTGGCTGTGACTTCACTCTCCGTAGACCGATTAACGGTCTACGATGCTTTGCATTTTGGTCGTTCACATTTAGGGTATTTGGTCACTACGTGACTTCATTCAGCTATATTCGGTCATATCTCTACGTTAAGACATAACTGCAACGTAATTCGATAGGTTTTGACTACTCTACCTCCATATCATTTCCAACAATAGGTAGCTTAACTTTTCAGAACGGAATGAACAAAAACCAGCATTTATCAAACATCATCGTAAAAACATAAAAATGTATAAAATACTAAACACAATAATGATTCCTTCCAAACAGTTTTCAACTTGTTAAAATATTTGACCAACTTTATCTTTTTTTACTCGAAAGGTTTGGCCACATAAAACTTTCCTTACCTTTAGTATTTTGATTTGACAACAAAAACCGTTTTATTTCAATGAATTTACGCGCCCCTGTTTCCAGTATTATGAGTGTCGATTTGATCACTGTCAGTCCAGAAGATTTAATCTCTAAAATCATTGACATATTCAAACGTGAAAAAATCCATCACCTACCCGTAATTGATGAAGGAAAAGTAGTTGGTATTGTCAGCAAATCTGATGTCAGATCCTTTAAAAAAGGTTATTGCTTTGAAGGTCAGACTGGATTACCAGTAAGTTGCAAAGTAAAAGACATTATGACAACGGGATTAGCAAAAATGGAACCAGAAGACAAAATCGATGTGGCGCTGGAAGTCTTTAAAGAAAACCTGTTTCACGCCATTTTGATCACTGAAGACAACCATTTGAGAGGAATTGTTACTACCCTAGATATCATCAAAGCCCTAGCTGAGGAGTAATACCAAATACACAACCACCTACTGCATCAAATTGATCGTCGTTAACTCAAACTATCTAGCACCTCTCTAGATAACCTTATGGTATTCACTAATCTTATGCTATTCACTAATCAAATAGGATGGCCTCAATCTTTTGTTGAATAGCATGGGCAATTCTCATCATCCCCAAATCGGTTAAATGAGTGCCGTCAACCGTTCCTTCGTGATCATCGCCAATTAGACCATCTGATTCTAAATAATATATCTCACTTATCCCAGCTTCTTTCGCTGCCTCAAAGGCCGTGGCCAAAGCCTTATTTTGAGTCTGAAGATAGGCTTTAGTACCAAATTTTTGGGGATTCTGAGTTCGAAAATGACTGTATTCCCTTACAATAGATTCAACCATCAATATCGGTGTACTAGGCTGACAAGATCTAAATTGCTTAATCAGATTTAGGGCATTGGCTCGAATAACATCAGGACTAGAATTAGGAGTACAATCCAATACTAATAATTGACTTTCTATTTCACATAAAAATTGACCTACCGAAGATTCAAACCTTCCATTACCACTAAATCCCAAATTGATAATCTCTACGTCCATATTCCTAGAAATAATTGAAGGGTATGCCATACCAGGACGAGAGGCACTTGCTCCTTGGGTAATACTGGTACCATAAACCACAATGGGCAGTTCACTCATTTGTTGAGAACTCTCAATCTCATACCCCCTCATCACACCTATCTCTATCGACCTTAATCCATCATACAGAGGCAGATGCAACATAAACTCTTTATACGTCGTATCCATATCTGTAATCAAACTCTTTTCATTTTTATGACCTGTTGGAACGCCAGAATTTACATACTGCCATCGACCATTCACTCGGCAATACAAATCTAGCCCCGATGCACCAATTTGAGTCATATTGGTTTTATCGGAATAACTCATCACTTCCCATCGCGCCACAATTTCGGGAGAATTACTCCTAAATATCAATTTAACACCAGCAGAATGACGGCTCAAACTCCACACTGGAGATCTCACAATCTCTTTGTATTTTTCGGGTAATCTACCGTAATGCTCTTCATCGTGACCTTTGCCCAATATGGTCAGATCCAATCCATCTACAAAGACGTATGCAGGATCAGTAGAATCCTGAACTTCGCTTAAAGATCCCTGAATATTAAAATCACCTCGCTCACCGAGTTCATTACTAGCCATTAAACCATTGACACCCATCATCAATACACAAAATACGATGCCTATTTTACCACCTATCATTTATCTTATTTTAAAAATTAAATATTGTTATTTAAATAAACCACAAAAGGCGAACCCTCTAGGGTGAACCATATGGTGAATACGCAAACTACTTTTAAGTATAAAATTGATCTAGCTTATAAATCCGCAAAGTAACCTCACTGTCGCGCTTCCAGTGAATGGATCTGGAATAATACGTGACGATAACTTCATCCTCCACAAAGCTAACCGATGGATAGGCCGCATCGCAATCTTCTCGATTCTCAATATCGCGAAAATATTTCCAGGTCTTACCTTCATCGCTAGATATAGCAGCAGTTAGAGGAATACGAGGCCAATTACTAGCAGATGCCACATTGTTCCACAATAAAAGCAAATCGCCAGTGGAAGGTATACGCTTTATGAGGGATGGGGCTTCTGGAGAAGACAAGGAAGTGGGCTGTGGTTCTGTCCAATGAAGACCTTTGTCCATAGAAAAGCTTTGATAAATTCGTTGATTGGTATTGCGCAAAAAAGCCATCAATCGACCGTCTTTCAATTCAACAATAGTGGGTTCATGGCAACCTCGGCCTTTCGTCGTCATACTGTCCTCACTTCTATGCCAGGTTTTAAATCCATCATCGGAATAAAACACAAAAGCATGCAGCTTACTATTTTTAGTGGCTGCCTGTCCGCCAACATAATTATTGCTAAAAGGTCCATGCGCTGGCAAAATAATTCGACCATTTTCCAACTGTACAATTCGATCGGCATTGTTGCAATAATACCCCGGTTCAGATATCTGTACTTTATCCAACCACGTACGCCCATTGTCCAATGATCTTCTCATATAGACATTTCGCTGTGCTGGAGAATCCCAACCTACAAAAAACAATAGCATTTCTTGATCCGATAATCGAATGACATTGGGGTGTTTTACGTTAAGTTTCCATTCATTGGGTTGAATAACCTTCCGCTCCTTCCAAGTTCGTCCCCGATCGTAAGATATCATTGAAGATATTTGGCAAGAAACGTGATCCCCTGTCCCCACATGTCCTTGTCTCACTTCTGGATATGCCATCGGTTGATCGACATAATATTCAGACCACACCATCATCAATCGATCATTGTCCAGGGAAATAATCTGTTGATGATCGTGTCTCGGATGTTCTGGTGTCCATGAACATGGAATAATATCGTGAATAGGAATCAGTAAAGGTCGTCCCTCATCCTCTTTATTCCCTGCTGTCTTTTTACCTTGTAAAAACATAGGTATTGATTTAGCCGACAAACCAAAGACAGCTGCATTTTTAAAAAACCTTCTGCGATTATTCATAGCATGAATTTAATAAAATATCTCATAGTGAGGAGTTAGGGTTTCAATTATACATATTAATACGAATTGGACATAGTATAAAAATTAAGACTGATGTGGCTTATACTGTATCAAATGAATTTATTATTGTACAAATGGAGATGATCATGGATTTGTCATGATTTTTGCAGTCATATTTTATCAAAAGGATGTTATTACTATCCATAGCTTTAAAATTAATAAATCCAATTTGGCTCCAAAGTAATTATCCGGTAAATACTTATAATTTCATCTTAATGTTTTATGTCGTCCACTTCGACTCAGCTCAGTGCGCCGCTTTCAGGAATTTTCTTTAAGTATAAACGAATAATTAACTCCTTAAAGATACCATCCCTCCCAATTTTTTGGAATATCACAATCCACTTTAAAAAGGTCTAGCAAACTTACCATAAAGGCTAAAAGCCTTATTTTTAACCTAAAAAATGAATCTTTTGCGAAATTAATTATGAAAAATAATTTCTGTATAATAATAGACATGAAACCGTATAAAAACGGTCAGACCGAAGCCATATATTTGGATTGTCCACAGTCTTTCCTAAGTATTGTAAATACATAAACATGAACCATCCCTTACATCAAGCCTATTTAAACACCACTTATGCGGTATATCATCTTAAAGATTCTTTTAATCTCAGAATTGACACTTCTAACTTAAATTTCAATCAATGGTGTAGAATGAAAAATATTACTTGCTGGGCTATCATTACGGCTTTCAACCCCTATTCACAAGCACTTACAAAACAGGAAAATCAAGACTTAAACATAAGACTAAAAAACCTACTAATGGAATCTGGATATTCATATAACCATGCAAGTGGCATCCCAAATCAGGGAGATTGGGAAGCGGAACCAAGCTTTTTTATCCACAACATTCCCCTAGAAAAAGCTCAAGAAATGGGCCGACTCTTTAAACAAAATGCCATTGTTTATGGTCAATTAGAAGATAGCATCAAACTTATTTGGCTGAGATAAACCAGAGAGACCAATACATAGTGAAGAGAAACGCGATCTAATCTTCATCCTCAAAAACACCTCATCAATCCAGTCTATTCTTTCTCAAAATCGCCTTGAATTCACTGGGAGTAATCATCTCGTACTCCTTGAATTTTTTATTAAAATAACTGGCGTTATTGAACCCTGATTTATAAGCAATATCAGCAATCTGATCATTGGTATTTCGGATTAATTTTTTGGAAAATTTAATCCGCTCACATGTGATATATTCTATCGGAGAGATCCCTAATGTATTTTTAAAAATTTTAAAAAAATGTGATTTACTCATACAAGCCTTGTCTACCAGTTTGTCTATGGATATAGTCTCTGTCAAATGTTGCTTGATATAACTTATAGCGTAAGCTATTCTATGATCACTCAAATAATTGTCGGTATTTTCCAAAAGGGAATTTCTAGCCTTAGACTGAAGAAGGCGTATAATTAATTCTTTTATAATACCATCGATAAAAATATCTTTGGACTTGTGTTCTTCCGTAAAGGTGAACACCAATCGATCCACCAATTGCTGAATGCCCTGATGATTATCCAGGTGAAATGAATTTTCTTCTATGCTCCAATCTCCATTTTCTTGTAAATCAATAATAGTTTCTGCGTTAAAAGAGTTGACGACTTCATTGACCTTATAGGGATCGATAGTTAATGCTAGGCATTGCGTAGGATTTTCCCTATTGGCTTCGGGAAAATCAATAAGCATTTTTTTCCCACTTGGAATGACCACAGATTCACCGGGATAGAAATCAAAAGACGTCATATCTTCTAGATGCATCACTTTTTTTCCCGTTACCATACTGGCCAAGACAGGATATTGAAATTGAAGACTCACTTTTTCCGCCCATTGGTGGGTTTCAAAAATATTTAACTCGGAATATGTCGAGTTATATACCGTATAATTTTCGACCAATGTTGTCAATTTTCGCTGTTGTCGATGTTTGTCCAGAAGTTTTCCCATTACACTTTATTTAGAATAAGAACATCCTTTTATTATTTGATATTATCCTTTTATCAAAGAATATTACTATCACATAACTTGCCCAAAGAATAATTAAAACAATACAATAATGAGTTACACAAAACCTAAATTTAAAGAAAAATACGGGAATTTCATCAATGGAAAGTTTGTTGCTCCCGTAGATGGCAAGTATTTCGACAATACTTCACCTGTTGACAACACTTTAATTGCTCAATATCCAAGGTCGCAAAAAGCAGATGTAGATCTTGCTATTGAAGCCGCCAATGCCGCCAAAGAATCCTGGGGCAATACTTCGGCAACAGAACGCGCTCAACTACTGAACAAGGTAGCCGACATTATTGAAGCCAACCTAGAAGAATTTGCCGTTGTAGAAACCTGTGACAATGGCAAACCGATCAGAGAGACCTTAAATGCCGACATCCCATTATCGATCGATCATTGGCGGTATTTTGCAGGGGTAATCCGAGCAGAAGAAGGCTCAGCTACTGAACTCGATGCCAATACCCTGTCTATGAATATCAAAGAGCCTCTCGGAGTAGTCGGTCAAATCATCCCATGGAATTTTCCATTGTTAATGTTATCTTGGAAACTACCTCCTGCATTAGCTGCAGGTAATTGCGTAGTTCTAAAACCAGCTGAACAAACTCCTTCCTCGGCAACCCTACTCATGGAAAAAATAGCCGATGTTTTTCCTCCAGGTGTAGTAAATGTGGTCCACGGATTTGGACCCGAAGCGGGTAAGCCATTGGCCTCTAGTCCAGGAGTCAACAAAGTAGCCTTTACTGGTGAGACCACTACAGGGCAATTAATCATGCAGTATGCTTCCAAAAATCTTAATCCCGTAACCATGGAATTGGGTGGAAAATCACCCAATATATTCTTCAACAGCGTAATGGATGAAGACGATGCATTCTTAGACAAAGCGATTGAAGGAGCAGTATTATTTGCCTTCAATCAAGGGGAAGTCTGTACCTGTCCTTCTAGACTATTGGTACAGGAAGACATTTACGATGCTTTTGTAGAGCGAATTATAGAGCGAACAAAGGCCATTGTTCAAACCAACCCCTACGATACTAGCTGTATGGTTGGAGCTCAAGCCTCCAACGACCAATATGAAAAAATCCTATCTTATATTGCCATCGGTAAAGAAGAAGGAGCCAAAGTATTGACTGGAGGGGCAGCCTGCACCTTAGATGGTGAATTTGCCAATGGTTTCTATATTCAACCAACCATATTAGAAGGCCACAACAAAATGAGAGTATTTCAAGAGGAAATATTTGGCCCAGTCGTATGTTTAACCAAATTCAAAGACGAGGCAGAAGCATTGGAAATCGCCAATGACACCCTCTATGGCTTAGGAGCTGGAGTATGGACTAGAGACGCCCATCAATTATATCAAATACCCAGAGCCATTAAGGCAGGTAGAGTGTGGGTCAATTGTTACCACGCTTATCCCGCCCATGCTCCATTTGGTGGATATAAAAAATCTGGATTTGGAAGAGAAAATCATTTAATGATGATGAATTATTATCGCCAAACCAAAAATATGCTCATTTCTTACGACAAGAATAAATTGGGCTTCTTTTAGCAGGAATGTTATTGACTAAAAAAGGGTTGGCTTATATATTAGGCTAGCCCTTTTTTTAAAAAAATTAAAGATTATGAAACCATCCAGGGTGGCGATCACAGAAAAAGCCATAAAAATAGTACAGAAGCTCCAAGAACAATATGGAGATCTGATTTTTCATCAAAGTGGAGGCTGTTGTGATGGGTCTTCTCCTATGATATTTGAAAAAGGCGATATGTATTTAGACGACAGCGATGTCTTACTCGGCAACATTGCTGGGGTAAATTACTACATGAATCAAGATCAATATGAATATTGGAAACACACTCATCTTACCATAGATATTACAGAAGGTAGAGGATCCAGTTTTTCACTTGAAATTCCACTTGGACTGCGATTCATCATTCACTCACGATTATTGACCGATGAAGAAATGACTCTTTTCAATAAGTAATACGAATTACTTTTTAAGACGACGGAAAAGATTTCGAGACAACTGAGCAGGATGCACGACTGAATAAAGTTGCTCAAAGAGCAACCAGATGAACTAAATGTTCATCTGATGAAGGAGCCACGACCACTGTGTCGTGGGTGGGTAGGGAGAGACCGTAAATCGACTTTCAGCGAGGGAGTCGTGAGCTCAGTCTCACGGGAGGGTTGGCCGTTTGACGAGACAAAAAACACCTCTATCATACGAATTACATTACAATCACGCCTCGGTACATTGGACTTGGTTACCTAATTATAAAATGTATTTCGTATAATACATACAAAATCGATCTAAATGGCCAAGGACAAACCCAGACTGACGAGACTGACTGCAATGGTTACACAATTGCAATCAAAACGAATCGTGACAGCGAAGGAGATTGCCAAAACCCATAATGTAAGCATTCGAACCGTTTATCGAGACATCAGGACATTAGAAAAATCGGGCATTCCCATAGTTACGGAAGAGGGTAAAGGCTATACTATTGTGGATGGATATAAAATTCCCCCCATCATGTTTACCCTAGAGGAAGCCAATGCCTTGATTACAGCGGAGCAACTGATCAGAAAAAACAAAGACCAATCTTTGACCGAACAATACGAGAGTGCTATTATTAAAATCAAGTCTGTATTAAAATACAGTCAAAAAGAAAAGGTAGAGTTATTAACTAATCGGATACAAATTCGAAATAACCCCGAAAATGAAAAGACCAGTAGCTTTTTAATCCAACTCCAAGCCACCATCTCAAATTGCAAAATTGTAGAGATTGACTACCTATCCTTAGAGAATCAGAAAAGCCAAAGGACTATTGAACCTTTTGCCCTGTATTCCACACAAGACAATTGGATACTCATAGCTTTTTGTTGCTTAAAAAATGATTTTCGATCCTTTCGACTGGATCGCATTCAACAGCTCAAAATCACCGAAGACGCTTTTGAACCACATAAGATGACTTTGCAGCAGTATCTTGAAAAATGCTATAAAAAATTTAAATCCACCCCTGACACACCTATGGCACAAGACTCATCTACCTTTGCATAAAATCAAAAAATATCTTCGTATGCAAAATGTACAAATTCAACCTTTTAATGTAATCGGTCTTTCAATCAGAACAACGAATGAAAATGGACAAGCTAGCACAGACATCGCAGCCTTGTGGCAGCGGTTTCTATCAGAGAACATCTCCTCCCTCATTCCCAACAAAATAGATGGATCGATTTATTCATTATACACCGACTACGAAAGCGATCATACTCAGCCCTATACGGCGATACTGGGTTGCCAGGTTCAAAATTTAGACCATATCCCCGATGGAATGGTAGGCCTATCATTTAATGGCGGAAATTATGTCAAAACCACGGCTAAAGGAGATTTAATGCAAGGACTTATTGTAAATCATTGGTCAAAAATATTTGAAATGAATTTGGATAGAAATTTTGTCGCGGATTTTGAAGTTTTTGGAGAAAAAACTCAAAATCCATCAGATGCGGAAGTCGAATTCTATGTTGGAGTGAAAAGTTAGATTTAAAGGTAAAAAAGATTTAAGACCTTCAATACCAAATAAATTTATAATTCGAAGTCCAATACCTCAATAAACTAGGGTATTGGACATTTTTATCGGCTGCAATCAATTCGAATTTATAGAAAACTAAAAATTCTTTTAGAATTAAACAGAAGAATATTTATACAAAAATGTAAAAGATTTCTTTTTTAAATCCAACATTACTGATGATTAATAGCAATATTGATTTAACGAGGAAAATAGCACATTCCAATCTTATTAATTCCCCTCTCAATACCTATGGACTTTGCCCAATCAATCAGATCTGCGCATACGATTTATAAGAAAATGTAAACTTTAGTTAATAAAAACATATAATAATGGGTTCAGTCAAACTAACTCAGTCCGCGAACCCTTCTGGATTTTCTAATCAGAGAAAATTTGTTATTTTCGAACATCACGGCAAATAATATACAGATTCCCCTCTTTCACAACGATAAAAAATGATTAAAAAAAATACCCTTACCCCTTTTCAAAACTTCGTCAAGACAGAAAGCTTTAGTGGTTTTTTACTGATGTTTGCCACTTTATTTGCCCTGGTTTGGGCCAATTCTCGATTTGGAGAAAGCTACCAAGCCCTATGGCAATATAAAGTGGGTATTACTTCTCCCCACTTTGAGCTTTACAAACCACTAATTTTGTGGATCAATGATGGATTAATGGCTGTCTTTTTCTTCTTAATAGGATTGGAAATTAAAAGAGAATTTTTAATAGGGGAGCTAAACTCTATGAAGAAAATTGCCTTCCCCCTCTTCGGAGCTATGGGAGGTATGTTGGCACCGGTATTGTTGTTTTTCATTCTCAATCAAAATCCAGAAACATTAAAAGGTTGGGGCATACCCATGGCTACTGATATCGCATTTTCACTGGCTATTTTAAATCTCCTGGGCAAGCGTATTCCCCTTAGTTTAAAACTATTTTTGACGGCCTTTGCCATTGTCGATGACATTGGCGCTGTCATCGTCATAGCCGCATTTTACAGTGGATCCATTAATGTCAGCTTATTGTTACTGGCCTTAATCTTGCTAGCCATTCTTTACTTATTAGCGTACAAGGGCTTTTATTCCAAATATTTGGTGTTGAGCTTTGGGATTATCATATGGGTTTTGTTTTTAAAATCTGGCATCCATCCAACCCTTGCTGGTATTTTACTCGCATTTTCGGTTCCAGTGAGACAAAAAATTAACACCCCTGCATTTATTGAAAATTTGTCCGAAATTATAGACCGAATAAAGAAAGCCAAAGTATCGGAAAAACCAATTCTTTCCATGGAACAAATCGCCGAAATCGATGCCTTAGAAGACTGGACCGATAGTTATCAATCTCCTCTCCAACACCTTGAGCATAAACTTCACGGTTGGGTGGCTTATTTCATTATTCCCATTTTTGCCTTGGCCAATGCCGGAGTAATCCTTAACAATAATGCAGACCTAGACACTTCCCTCATTAGAAATATTATTCTATGCTTAGTCATCGGAAATAGTATTGGCATTACGACGATCATTTTAGTTGCCAAAAAAATTAAGCTCATTGATGTCCCAAGTGAAATTACCAAACGCCATATAGTCGGGGTTTCATTTTTGGCTGGTATCGGGTTTACCATGTCAATATTTATTGCCAGTTTGGCTTTTTCCAATTCTCCTGTGTATATCGATTCGGCTAAAATTGGCATTCTTATCGGTTCATTTGTTTCCGCGATAATTGGCTATAGCGTCTTGAGATGGAAAACGAATAAATTGGTTACCGACAATAATGAATAACTGTATCTATCGATAAATTAAAAATCTTTATAACATTCTAAATAATTAACATAACTTATTTTATTGGATAAGTAAGCTGGATGAAAAGAAAATCTAAATAGTAAGTTTAAAAAACTGATGTTTTAAGTGATTCAACCTTTAACAAACTATCTTGGTTATAAGCAAATGTTGGATGCTCAATAAAATATACTTAACCATGAAATGGAGTTTTAATAGATTAATTGATGGTAATAAGATTAATACAGAGACTATTGAATGGAATGGACCATACTCATGGCCAAAATATGAATCGGTAAATGGCTTACCTAAAATACCAGATTTAGAAGGTGTATATTTATTTACATTTGAATACAAAAATAACTTTGTAGTATATGCTGCTGGTATTACCAACTCAACTAAAAAGTGAATATCGGCTCATACTCGTGAGTACAGAAAAGGCAATTACACTGTTCTTGATGTCGGCTCAGCAGAAAAAGGTGAACGAAAAGAAATATGGCATGGTTGGCAATATGCTAAATCACACCAGGAGGAATACCAAGCTAATAAAAGCAAAATTGATTCAGCTATAGACACTCAACTTTCTGCGTTTAGGATATTCATAACCGAAATTCCCAATCAAAGAAAAAGGGAAAGATTGGAAGCTGGCATTATGCAAAATATTTATATTTCAAAAGAACCTTGGTCTGAATTAGCAGATAGAGGAATGTATCTAAAGGGACGGTATAATTCCGAAATACCGATTATTGCAAAAAACATAAATACAAAAGTGATTTATGGACTTCCAAATTTTTTAGAAATTTAATACACAAAATTGAGAATAATTACCTGGAATTGTAATGGCGCTTTTCGAGATAAATTTAATATTTTATCTGACTTTAATGCTGACTTGTATGTAATCCAAGAATGTGAAAATCCTGCAGAAACACAACACAAAGGATACAAACAATGGACAGCCAACTACCTGTGGATTGGAGATACTAAAAATAAGGGACTTGGGATTTTTGCAAAGAATAATATAGAATTAAAAAGGCTGAATTGGTCAAATCAATATAAAGCCCATAAAGTAAAATACTTCCTACCATGTTCAATAAATAACGACTTTGATTTATTAGCAGTATGGAATCATCGCAATCACTCTACTATTTTTGAATATATTGGACAATTTTGGATATATCTTCAAATCAATAAATTAAAATTAAACAACAGCTTGATCATCGGAGATTTTAACAGCAATAAAATCTGGGACAAATGGGACAGATGGTGGAATCATTCTAATGTAGTTGCCGAATTAAAAGAGATCGGAATTGAGAGTTTATACCACTATTATTGGGATGAAGAACAGGGAAGTGAATCCAATCCAACTTTTTATATGCATCGAAAACTAGAAAAACCCTATCATATAGACTATGCATTTGGTAGTAAAGAATTTTTAACACGACTAAAAACGATGCAAATCGGAGCAGAAAACCATTGGCTAAAGTTCAGCGATCACTTACCAATTATTTGTGAGTTTGAATAATAATACCAAATGCGTTTATAATTGTCGGTAACAAAAACCAGTAAATACTCAATTATAGCATAAAAATTATAAAGCAAATTCTGTCACTCGCCCAGACCTCAAAATATTAGAAATCAACCAAAATTAAACATTGAATTTCAGATCAATACAAACAAAACTCACTAGTGTTTAACAATCAAAAGTGTTGCTGCAATTAAAAGAAAATACACTTTAATTATTTTAAATTGATATCTTAAAATACCATAGACTCGTGTTATTGAAAACGTTTTAAAACCTACCTTATGAACAAAAGTATATATGCACTTCTGATTTTGTCTTCGTTTGCAATGAGTTGTGATTCGCAATTTTCCAGCTCAATGGTTAAAAAAACACCTACGGTAGAAATAAAAGAAGATACCTTAACCAGTCATCTTAAAACCTTTCAAGCAAATCTTCCTACCATCGGGCTATTAATGTTTAACGGCGTACTTCAAAGTGAAGTCATTGCCACATCTGATGTTTTCTCTAAACCTAGAGAGGATGGAGAGCAGCTTTTTAACGTTATTACTATCGCAGAAACAATAAATCCTATCACCACAGAAGAGGGAATAAGAATCTTACCGGATTACACTTTTGAAAACTGCCCAACCTTGACAGCCCTCTTTGTACCCAGTGCCTATGATATGTACTCACAGGTTCACAATGAAAAAATTGTAGATTTTATAAGAAGAAAAAATGAAGAGACTCTTTATACCGTCAGCAATTGCGCTGGAGCTCAGCTCATCGGAAAATCGGGTATTGCAGATGGCAAAAAGATCGTAACCTGGATAGGTGGTGGCAAGCAATTACAAACGGACTATCCCAGTCTAATTGTTCAGGATGATAGTTTAATAACCTTTGTTGAAGATGGAAAATTTAGTTCGTCAAACGGTAATTTGGCCAGCTATATATCAGCATTGAATCTACTCGAAAAAATGTCTTCAAAAGAACACCGAAAATATATTGAAAGCTATTTATATATCGACCGATTGAAAAATTGGAAGGAATAATACCCATTGCGTTTAAAATAATCGAGCACAGTTTGGGGCTACTCCTCTATTATGTCAATAAAAAAACCTCTGTGGGATTACTCCCGCAGAGGTTAATATACTCAATCGACAATCTGGTATTAATATCTTATTATCAATCCACCACAATCATCTTCTTCGTCGCTGTATGCTTATCTGTGGTCAGCTGGTAATACAATACTCCACTGCCT
>NZ_JAJQYA010000062.1 GCF_021729155.1 Membranihabitans marinus
TACAACTGCAGGATATTTTTATAAACAAAGATAATGACGCCTCGACATGGTAGCTAAAAACCTATCGAACAATGTTGTAGTCTCGCCGGGGTGAACGAATTAAGTACGAAGTACCGTAGACCGTAAATCGGTCTACGATGAGAGAAGTCATGCCCACCGTGGCATGACGAGATTCCATGAAATTTGCTGTAGATTTTGCGGTCTTTCCCCGCCCACCCGAAACACGGAGGAAGCGGTGGCTGAGCTTTGTCGAAGCCCGGTTCCTTCATCCTACCTAACCCTCCCACGACACAGTGGTCGTCTTCCCTCAATGCTATTATAATTTTATTGTAAAATGAAATTTTATACTGATCAATATAAATGCAGTCTCGTCGCAGCACAGTGGCTAATAACCTTTCGAACAATGTTGCAGTCACGCCTCGGCACAGTGGCCTCGGTTCCTTCATCATTGACCGATTTACGGTCAATGGCTCTCCGAGCTTCATTCAGTCATCTTCACCAAATGCCGATTTACGGCATTTGGTTGTCCTTCAGACAACTATGCTCAGTCATCCTTTGGGCAACTTCATTCAGTTATATTAAATGTACATTTAATATGAAAAACACTCTAATCATTTGATATGACCGTTTTTACATTATTTGAATTAAAGTATTTTGTATGTGATTAATATGTGGGGGAAATCACTTCAGTTGAAGTATTTCTTTGAGTTATTCGTTTTGTGAAAAACAAAAGCGATCTCGAGGATCGCTTTTGCAATGTAAAATGTTGTACGGTTTTCTTGCTGAAATTTCTTAATACAGTTTCCTCATTACTCTTTTTTCAGATATTCTTCCAATAGTCCTAAATCGTAAAAATGAAAGGTTTTTTCTTCTGACATAGCAATAAAAATACCGTTGGGAAACTGAGCATTTAATGAATCGGGATATAAATCACATCCATCTGTTTCTGTAGTCGACAACGACAAATTTCCGATGAATTCATGGGGTGATCGTCTATTGTAAACATTGAATGAATTGTCTTGCTGATTGGATACAATAATATAGCCATTGCCTTTTTTATCGGTGGGCCAGAGAGCTATCCCTTCGCGATCTTCTGTAAATCCAGTCTTTCCGATAATATTTATTTCGGCATCTCCTTTGCTCGGATCCGCATAATATTTTCGAATACCAAAAGCTTCGTCAGAATAATATAGATATTCATGATAATTATCAACCATTAAAGCTTCGATTTCGCTGGGTTCTCCAGAAAAACCACCAAACGCCCTTACCTTTTCTACGGAAAAAGGTATTGTGTCCGTATGTATTTTATACTGGTATATATATGCCCCATCGTTCCCGTGTTTTCTACTTACAAAGAAATATGATTCCTCGGTTCTAGGATTTCGATAGAAGGCAATTCCCATCGGTCGTTTTAGACTATCTATTGTTTGGTTTTCAAACACGGGAAATCCACCTCCATCCATAGCTTTTAAACTGGGATAAGAATAGATGCGCACTCGATGACTTTCGCGTTCGGTAAATGCGATAATGTCAGTGGTGTCATGGACTGTTTTTATCTGTGTCAGTAAGTCTACATTGTTGGGGTAATTGACCTTCTTTAAAGAAAGTGAATCTATGATTTTGCCATCCAATCCAAAGCTGTATACTCCACCGCCAATTTCTTTGTCCGTACCAATGACCAAGGATTGGCCAATATCACTGGGGTGAATCCAGATGGCTGGGTCATCGGTATCGTGGGGAACAGCCTCGGTAATGAGGGTCGGTTCAATATTATGTCTGGTCTCTACCTCATTACTGCACTGAATACCGGAAAGTATAGCAGTACCTATTAAAAGACTGTTGATTTTATTTTTTAAAGAAGTCATATTTTATTCCAATGTTTATTCGTGAATTGTAATATTCCATTTGCATAGTGCGCTGTGATACTCCTTGGTAGTATCTCAAAGGTTGATTGGTTAAATTGTTGGCTTCTACAAATACTCGCCAATTGTCGGTAATGGCATAGGATGCATTGAAGTCGAGGAAGAATTGTTTGCCGTAATATCTGTCGTAAAAATCACTGTCGCCCAATTCATCGATATAGGCATCTGAAAAATTAAGGGAAAGACGAGCAACCCATTTTTTTAATTCATAACTCAATGAGGCATTGAACATCTGAGGACTGGCACCTGGAAGAGAAATATCTTCTCTCAATTCCCCATCTTCGTTGCGTACCCCCTCTGCTTTGGAACCGATATAGGTGTAGTTGAGATAAATACCCAATCCTTTTAAGTTGTTGGGTAGAAAGTCCAATTGTTTTTGAAAGGCCACTTCAAATCCATATAGATTGGCATTGGCTCCGTTTTGTGGCTGAAATAGATCATATCCAGTGGCTTGGTCTTCACCTTCTAAAAGATAGATAAATTTGTCTATTTTTTTATAGAAAAATCCTCCGCTAACGATACCTACAGTATTAAAATAATGTTCAGCCATTAAGTCGATATTCGAAGATTGAGTCGGTTCGAGATTGGGATTGCCAGCAAAGATTTCTTCGTCTTCGGCGATAACATCTCGGTAAGGAACTAAGTCGTAGTAGTTTGGACGGGCCAAAGTGTTGGACCAAGACAGTCGCAATATGCTGTAATGGGTAAGGTCGTATTTTAGGTGGATACCCGGAAGAAAATTGGTATAAGATGATTCACCGCGATTCTGTTTTATTAATTCTTCACTATCGGCCAATTCATTACCCAAATATTCGAGTTGGGTATGTTCCATTCGCAACCCTAGGGTAGTAGAAAATTTATCGGAAAATTTTTGTTCCACCATGGCATAGGCGGCTAATACATCCTCACTGGCTTCAAAATTACCGGGAAGGTATTCGTCTGGTTTGCTTTCCTTTTCGAATAAACTGCTGTTGAATAAGTCCATTTTTCCTAAATATTCTGCTGAAGCAAAATCACCCGCTTGGTATTTTGACCCAGGCAAGAAATTAGATTTTGTTTTATTGATTAACTCCGTCATGGAGAGGTTTTCGATATTGTCATTTACTGGACTGTATTCGTCAAAAGTATTGTCTCTGCTCTTGTCTTTGTTTCTGTATTTAACTCCCCATTTTACTTCCCCCAGGTGGTCAAATAAATGGATTTTATGACCGAAGTCCACTCTGGCGTTAAAGTCATTTTCTTCGGTGAATTGTGACTCGTCCGTGATCTCGTCCAATTCATAAGTGGCTAAATCGATAGGTTCAGAGGCGGTAATTAAAGGAAATTTGGCATTCGAAATATTGTGATTTAGAGCAAATGCATCCTCGGTTTCAAACACAATGTATCTTTCGTTTAACCGTTCTTCTGACGCATTGGCCAATGACAAAACCCAGTTAGCAGAAAACGCATTGTTGAATTGGTGCTGACCTTCGATAGCCATATAGCGAACTCTTTGATCCTCCAGTCTAGTATTTCGGTTGCGGTCCGAGTCAATGCCGGCTTTGGATTCTCTAATACCAATGCCTTCATAACCAACAATGTTCTCGGTATCGTCTTGGAAGACGGGTTCTATATCGTCGATTTCGTTGACATATCGATTTTCTCTGTCGTCTCTCCAGTTGTACATTCCACGGACAAAAATGCTATGATCATTATTGAATTTATAGTCCAAATTAGCAGAAAACGATCTTCTTATTCGCTGCACTTCGTATTGTCTTATTTGAAAATTGTTGATATAGGGAGATACTTCGATGTCGTCTCCAGTTAACGGTGATTCTGCTTCGTTTTCCCATTCAGCTTCTACATTATCCGAACCAAACTTGTTGTCGTTGTACGAGGTAGATAAGATAATGCCCAGTTTGTCTTTGGCCAATCGAGTACCGTAAATCAGACCTCCAGTAAGATTGGGTTTTTCACTTAAAAAGTTGTAACCCGAAGCCAAGGTCGCCGATATTCTAGTGTCGTTGGGTGCTGGTCGAGTGGTTAAATTCACCGATCCACCGATGGCATCGGCATCGAGATTGGGGGTGACGGATTTGTTGACTTCAATGGTTTGAATCATGTCAGAAGGGATTAAATCCATCTGAATATTTCTGTTTTCCGCTTCTGCAGAAGGGATGCGATCTCCATTGATAGTTACTGAATTTAAATGTGGAGCCAGTCCTCTTACTATGATATTACGTGCCTCTCCTTGATCACCTTGCATGGTAATGCCTGGGATACGTTTCATCGCATCACCAATATTGGCATCTGGGAAACGTCCGATTTGATCTGAGGCCACAATATTGGAAATGTTCATATTGCTCCGTTGTTGGTTTAGGGCTTTGGATTGCCCCTTCAATCGATCACCGAGAATGAGAATTTCTTGGCCCATAATGACGCCAGGTTGTAGTGATACCTCAATCATATTGTTGTCCTGACTTGGATTTTTGGAGACTTCTATGCTTTGATATCCGATAAAACTAATATCGAGATGGTAGGTTTTATTTTCTAGATTATTAAAACTAAAGTGACCGCTTTCGTCGGTATAGGTTCCCAATTCTGCTTCATTGAGGTATACGGCTGCTCCAGCTAAATTGAGATTGTTCTCGTCTACGATTTTTCCTTCTATGGAAAGATTTTGCCCAAAGAGATTCTGAGCAAATAAAGTCATGAATAGAATGGCAATGTTTCGCATAATTTGATAATTATTTTAGTTGCGTAAAATTATCGAAATGCGAAGGCCGTGTTTATTTTGCGTAATTAAGAAATAGTTAAGAATGGTGTTAATAAAATGTAAACTCTGATTTGTATGATGATAGATAATTCATCGGGGTAAGCGAAAATTATTCTCTAATTATAATTTCATTTGCTTTAGAGAACTAACGGTGTCTAAGGTAAGAAAATAGAAATTTAGATCGACTCACCAAAACTTTAAAGGAATAAATTTGAATTCAAAATTTCAAAATCTTTCTCATTGGCTAGGTAGAATTTGTATTTAAAATCTTTATATTTAGATTTAATAAAAACAAGGAGAGTTGCCGACCCTTCTTGAATTTTTGATTTGAATCGATAATATGCAGCTTGTAAGCGAGGAAGAAGTTAATGAATATATAAATCTGTCCATCTGGTCATCTCCAAAGATAGACTCCAGTATTGGTAAGGTTTCAAAAGATGAAAATCATTTGATTTTTAAATATTTTATAATGGATCGGGATACGGTATTAGATCTAAAAAATAATTATGTCTTTAAAGTCAAGGTTCTTCCATCCTTTTTTGATCGCTATGGTGAGACCCTAAACTTTTTAACTTCTTCAAAGGTTCTAAACTATACCGCTAAAAATTTACTGTACGAAATACTGAAACAAGAAGGACAAGGGATTAAGAGGAAGTTGATTCTTGAGGCCAAAATATTGCTGTTGATTCAAAACCTATTAGATACCAGTCAATCTCTTTCTAGCAAAACCAGAGAAATGGCCATGCCTATCTCAGAAACACAGGTGCAGAAGGCCATTCAATTTATTCAAGTTAATTTAGATAAAAAATTGTCGGTTTCAAATATTGCCAATGAAATAGGTACCAATCAAATGTATTTGAAAAGAAGTTTCAAAGCCTATACTGGTATTACGATTTATCAATTTATCCAAAAGTATAGAATGGATCTGGCTATTCAGTTGATCAAGCACAAAAAACACACTCTATCTGAAGTGGCTACAAAAATTGGATTCAGTTCTTTAAGTAGCTTTAGTCAAGCATTTCGCAACTATCATGGTGTCAATCCAAGTCAGTTTTTGGTGGAGTCTTAATTATTTTCTGATTTCTAAACAAAATTTACGTTTCTCTAAAATTTGTTAAGTTGATATCTCCTAAATTGCGGCTTTTTAGATTTAGTCTAAATAGGATTAACGGTGAAAATCAACAATAATTTTTTAGTGCCGCTTTTTTGCATGGTTTTATTGACGACGTCATACGAATTGACTGCGCAAGTAAATAAACTTTCTGGTTTTGTATTTGGTCCATCTAATGAACCATTAGTAGGTGCCTCTGTAATTGTTGATGGAACACAGTTGGGCACCGTAACAGATGTTCATGGGGCATTTCAAATCACTGATATTAAGAATGGAGAGTATACCATATCTACCTCCTATATTGGGTATAAGACAGAATCAAAAAAGATAGCGGTCCATGCTGATACACAGGTCAAATTTAATTTGATGGAAAACGCAGCGGAATTGTCAATGGTTGTTATTCAGGGAACAACAGAGAAAACAAAAATAGAGAAAGAAGGTTTTGCGGTTGATATTATTGATACTAAAGAAGCGGGACAACGAAATATCCAAACCAATGAGTTGTTAAATTCATCGGTTGGTGTGAAAATTCGGCAGAATGGCGGCTTGGGTTCAAATGTGGAATACTCGCTCAACGGACTATCTGGAAGTGCTGTACGGATTTTTATAGATGGTATTCCTATTTCTACTTTTGGTTCCTCTTTTAATCTAAATTCTATACCTCCTTCAATGATTGATCGAATAGAGATCTATAAAGGGGTAGTTCCGGGTCATTTGTCTGATGATGCACTGGGTGGAGCGATTAATATTGTTCTGAAAAGTTCCACAAATAACCATCTGAATGCTTCCGTTTCATACGGTTCATTTAATACATTACAAGCCAGTTTTAATGGTTTATATCGCTACGATAATTCTGGATTTACTGTAAAAGCATCTGGTTTTCATAATTATTCGGACAACGATTACAAGGTGTCGGGAAGAAGCGTATTGGTGACAGGACTAGGAGGGGTTCAAACACCGATTACCGCTAGAAGATTTAATGATGCCTATAGCTCTACAGGGGGAGTCATTCAGTTGGGATATACTGATGTTAAATGGGCAGATCAGTTTTATATAGGTTATACAGGATCTAGCAATTACAAAGAAATTCAGCACGGAGCATTTATGACCATAAGTCCATATGAAGGTCGATTTACACAGTCTGAGGCTAGTTTGGTAAATCTTTCTTATCAAAAACAAGATCTTTTTACAAAGGATTTAGATCTTACCATCAATGGTTACTATGGAAAGCGAAATACACAAGTAATAGATACTGTGACATGGGCATATAACTGGGCAGGTGAGCGCGCCATTGATTTTAGAGGAAATGAATATAAATACAGTTGGGGCTCTCAACAGGAAGGCGGTCCTACTGAGGCTAGAATTGATAGAAATGTAGCCTCCATAAGAACAGGATTGTCCTATTCCATAAATGATCATCATAAAATATTATTCAATCATGTGCACAACAGAATTGATCGGGAAGATAGTGATAAACTTAGATCGGTTTTAGAAAACACATTTTTGGGAACAAGGGATTTGTATAAAAATATTGTAGCGCTAACCTATGAAGTAAATGCCTTTGATGAGAGATTAAAAACCAGTTTGTTCGGGAAGTATTATCAACAAAAAACAATAAGTGTCGATCCTGCTATTGAAATTGGTTCTGATGGAGTTAAAAAAATAGTAGATGAAGTAGTCAGCAGCAATAAAATAAATAATGGATATGGTTTCGCATTGTCTTATGCTATCATTCCCGAGATCACATTGTTGACTTCTGCAGAAAAAGCAGTTAGACTTCCAAATGAAACTGAAATATTTGGCAGTGATGGGGATAATGTTGTTGCTAATTCAAGTATAAATCCCGAATTGAGTAAAAATTTTAATCTCGGATTTCGATTTGGTTCTTTTAAATTAAATAACCACCAATTGGTAGTTACTACCAACTTATTTACCCGAAACATAAAGGATAGAATAGGACTTCCGATAGAAACATCTCTAAATGTTGATGATGAATTGATTCTATATGTTAATCAAGGTAGTGGAACTTCGAAAGGCATAGACCTTCAATTTAATTATACCTACAACAAAAAATTATTCTTCAACTTTAATGTGTCCAAGTTTGATTTGAAAATCGAAAATAGAGGGGTCGAAATTGATGTGCCTAATACACCATTCCATACAATGAATGCGAACTTGCAGTATTCATTCAAGGATTTGATTCAGAAAAAATCAAAACTTGATCTTTTTTACAGTTTGAGCTTTACTGATGAGTTTTCTTATATAGTCCCCCAAGGTTCGAATACTGTAGGCGACGATTTCTTCAAAGTTCCAAACCAATTGGCACAGGATCTGGGAGTAAGTTATACCCTTCCAAAGAAAGACATTGTTGTGAGTTTTGATGTTAAGAACATTTTTGATAAACCTGTTTATGATAATCTTTCTGTGCAAAAGCCGGGAAGAGCTTTTTACTTGAAACTTAATTATTCCATATATAAATTTTAAAAAATGAAAAGTATATTTTTAATTATTAGAAATATTACATTTATTGCTTTAGCTCTGGGTTCTATCGTTTCCTGTAGTAAGGATGATGACATAACTCCAGATCCAATACCTATGGAAACAGAATCTAGATGGATTACTGTAGCGGCAGCTAGAATGGGTGAAAACCCTGGTGATGGTAATGGTGGAACATTATTATATTCGATTAGTAGTGAGGATGCCAAAGATCCTACAGTATCTATTGCGCCTTTTGATAATGGCTTTATTGCCCCTTCAAACAGAACGGCAAGATTGCAATCTTCAGAGGATGGGAATACCATATTCAATATAAGCTATGCTGGTGATACCGGTGGAAACTATACTAAATATACAGTAGAAGGGGGGCAGAATTTTACCCCAACTGGTTCAGAAGTAAGTATTGCTCCATATGTAGGATCTGCACCGCGTTGGATTAAGCTATTTGATGGTGATAAAACTGGTGCTGCCGTATACGTATCCACAGAACATGAAATCGATGATAATGATACTCCAGATGACGTAACAGATGATATCTACGTACGTACAGACGCCAAGATTGGTATTGTAACATTGGACTTGGTCAATTCTTCAATCAAAGAATTTCAAGAACACAGTGTGCCATTGACTGCGGAAGAAGAGGCAAATGGATATTATTTTTCAAGAATTGATATGCCAGTTTTGAATGCTGCAGGGGATAAAATATATATCGGAGCACGTTTAAGTAAGGTTAATCCTGAGACGGCAGAAAGTGATAGTGGTTATGAGATTTTAGGGTCTAAAACCATTGTGTTGGATTATCCGTCTTTACTCAATCCAACCGTAATTACTTCTAGCGTAGGACATGGAAATACTAATGGATACCGAAGTATCAATGCTTTCTTATATAATGGAAGTGTTTATCAAGCAAATCAAAGTGATCCTGAAGGTTCTCATATATTGAAAATAGGTAGCGATAATCAATACGATGATTCTTACGACTTCAATCTAGATGAGGCTTTAGGTGTTGAAGGTGCTTATATTCTAGCTTGGAGACCTGCTGAAAACGGTAAAGCTGTTTTGGCCTATCGACACGATGGATCAGCAGAAGGAGTGGCTGGTGCGCAGGGATTCTTTGCATTAGTTGATTTAGAAGCAAAAACAGCAGAAAAAATTAATGATATACCTTATGATCCTGATTTTTACTTGTTCCAATATCAGGGATTTGTAGTTGATGGAAATGAAATCTATCTTACTCAAGCCCCTGTAGGTGAGAATGGAAACATATATGTGGTAGATACAGAAACTGGTGTAGTAACCAAAGGTGCTGAGTTGGTAAATGTGGAGGGAAGCCACTTTATCGGTACATTTTAAAAGTACATTCACTGATAACCTAGAATTGATGGTTATCAATAGGTTATACATTTTATAATTAAAGAGGAGGTTTTTTGTTTGTAGGCTGGTAGACAGTCGATTAACGAAAACCTCCTTTTTATTTACAAGATTTAACTTGCCATAATCTTTTTCACTATTACCCTATTTGTCATAGGACGAGTCACACTGTGGAAAGGGAAAATGCTATAATTCCACATCCTAACCCGTGGCAATGGGGGTCATAAGATGTTGATCCTAACCCCAAATCATAGACAGCAACGTATTCAATCTTATCAGCTCTGTACATGATTCGTTAGGATGAAGACCTTCGACAAAGCCCATTCGGCGGCTTCAAAGATTATCTTGACCATCCTTTTATCTTACTCATCCTGTTCAGACAACAGGCAAGAAATGGCTGCTCAATGAAATGATTGTCACGCTGGAGCACAGTGACTAACCCATTCGAGGTGCAGCGACCTCGACTCCTTCATTCAATCCACATTAAGTGGCTTCATTACTTTGTACTGCATTCCCTCGTAGTCGTCAGAACCCGATTTACGGCTTCAGGAGTAAACACTGCAGTCGTCCATATTTAGTCGATTGGATGCTGCACATTTTCTTCAATCAGTATAAAATGCATTTGGTATTGATCATCATTAGCAGAATGGCCTACATATTGAATCATGACGCAATCGACCCATCTTATTTCTATTTCTTCCACAAAAAGATATTCCTAATTAAAAATATACTAGCTGTGGTCACCAATGCCAGCATAAATATTTCTGAGATATTGCTACTCTCAAAAAATAAGGCTTCGACAAAATGATAGATATTGTAAAGCCCGGCTATACTTGCCCAAATAAGGGAGAGCCATTTAAACCACTGCTTAGATATCTCAACAGTTAGAAGGGCAAAAGTTAGACATAGACCCTCGAATAATATCCTGTAAATATGATGCATAAATGGGGGTTCTCCAGTGGCACCTTCTATGATCAGTGTTTCATTATAATAGATGTTAAATAGTCCATAAATGTGATGAATAATCCAACCTATACCTAGAAATATCCATAAAATAATAATTTTAGTTCTCATGTCTATATGATTTTTATCAGTGGAAATAAGATCATTTAATTCAGAGGTCCTTGATGGTGTTGAGATTTCCTCATTTTTTAAATGGTTATAATCGATCGGATTTTTTGAGAATGAACTTTGATCTTTTATAGAAGGTTTTAGTTTTGAGTATACGACTAAGGAAGATATGGCAATGCCAATCCAGAATAGATCGATAAAAAATATTTCAAATTGATGAGTGGAAAAGGCAGTCCAAAGCCAATTTTTTGTTATTATTCCATTGGCTACAGGGATGAATAATCCAAAAATTCCTCCGAGTAAAAGGCAGTATTTATTAGTGAAGTAATTGTCTCTTTTGAATCTGAAAAATAATATAAACCCTAACCAAGTCAAGAAATAAAACCAATAAATAGCCGACATTTTGTTCTCGAAATATCCATTCGATAATTTTACAAACAAAAATGCTAACGCAGTGACAGGTAGCATAGACAAACAAATGGCCATATAAATATGTCCTACCTTGGCAGTATATAGTCGTTGGGTTAGCGTCATACTCCTTTTGTTCCTAGATTCAATCCATATCAAAACACCGGAAATGATTACAAAGCAGGTGAGGAGGGATAGGATGAAATAAAGTAGTTTCATGGGAATTCCTCCAAAATCGGCAAAATGTAATCTACCCAACACCCGTTGAATGTCCTCAATATAACTGCCTTCTTTCGGATTTTTATAGGATTCTATATCGCCAGTATAGGGATTTATTACCAATCGTCCAATCCCTATAAACCCCTCACTGTCCTCTAAGTCGCCTACCAAAATATATTTCATATTGACACCGGCATAATTTCTGATGAATCCTCTTGTTAAATCAAAGTTATCCCATTGGCTAGCTGTCAATTGGGCAAATTCATTGAAACTAGGTATAGTGTTATTGGATTCACCTAACCATTCGTATACCTTTCGATCCGGTCTCACATCTTCCATTAATTGGAGCTGATCACCATCGTATAAAAAATTAGCAGGGATAAGGACTAATAGACTTAAGCAAAAATAGGCGCCCGTCAGTGCAAACATCAACTGAAAAGGAAGTCCTATTACCCCCAATGCTGTATGTGCTTCTGTCCATACTCGTTTAAGGGCTATTCTAGGATTAAAGGTATAAAAGTTGGGAATGATTTTTTTCCAGTGAACAATGATTCCCGTAATTATAGCAAATAAGAAAAATAAAGATACGAAGCCGGCCAAGTAGATACCGATAGCTGGAAATTGAGAAAAGAAATGCAGACGGTACAAAAATTCTCCTACACTATAGTGTTGTTCGTAGGTTTTTCCCTCAGAGGAATGAATTTCAATTGAAAAAAAATGGGTTTCCTGAGCTGTTTCAGATAATGTAGAATCTTTTCTTCTATCTATAAATACTTCAATTTTGTCATCGTGTTCTCCAAAATTAAATTGTAAATCTCTACTTGTTAAATCGATATTTTGATCTAAATTCTGAATTATATGGTCGAAATCAATGTCTTTTCTTTCTGTATGACTGACAGGATTGCCATTCTCCCAAATAGCAATTTCTGCTTTAAACAATGAAAATGCCCCTGCAAAGAAAATTACATAAAGTGCAGCACTAATAACAATTCCACTAACCGTATGCGTATTGAATAGGACATTGTATATTCTTCTGTTACTCATGTTGTAAATGGATTGTGTTGATTGGCAAAACTGTATATACCCAGTAGAATGGCAATAATTATGAGGTATATCAACCATGGTTTCCATCCATTTACAAACAAAAATGGAATAATCAAAAGTGCACACCAAACGATAAATAAGGTGATGATTGAAGTGATTAAAACTTCTTTATGATGGGGTAGGATAAGGGATAAACACATATGCAATAAAGCAGTAATAAGGTAGCCCCCTATAAGGCCAGCAGATATTTTGGCAAATTGATGCCAAGATGATTTATTGAGGTATTTGGTATTTGCAGGCATAATCTAAATGATAAATTCAAATAATAGGATCATGATAAATAGAGCAATAAGATGTTTATTAGTGCATTTCCTCAATGGTGTTAGAACGACGATTAAACTTATGAGGATGATGGTCAGGACGGAGAAGAAAAATATTCCAGATGCAAATCCAAATTTTATGATGGTCAGGACTAAAGAAGTTATGCCGAGTAGGAATGCCAAAACCTTGGTGTACAATTGATGATTTTGAATCCAATTTTTTATATAGATTGAGGGTAGTTCTTCTGACTTAGAGGAAACGATATAGTGGAGATAACAGCCAAGAAATAATAATACAATACTGCTTGTAATCATATTTTGAAGTTAAAAGAAAAACAACCCCAAATTATTTTCTTTGGGGTTGTAAATTTATAGATTCAAATGTTATTGTTCATGGTTTTTATTTTAATAGAATAGATATTTAGAATTTATACATTGCAGTAGCAACCAATGATCTAGGTGATTGGGCGTTGACTGGAGACTGTTCAATTAAGTGTGTCTACTTATCTTAGCAAACTATGAAAAAAGAGAAGAAAAACGAGAAGGAAATA
>NZ_JAJQYA010000063.1 GCF_021729155.1 Membranihabitans marinus
GATGCCGATGGAAGTGCGACCGTGATGGTAGAAGAAGGAGTAGGTCCTTATACTTACTTATGGAGTAATGGACAGACCGATGCAACATTGAGTGGTGTGGTTGCGGGAACTTATAGTGTAGTGGTCACTGATGGCAATGGTTGTACCGAGACAGAAGTGGTAACCATTGGAGAAAGTTCAGGAGATTTAACAGTAAATATAGCAAGCAGTGATGCGATTTGTAATACTTCTTCAGGTATGGCTACCCTTACTATAGGAGGTGGAACATCGCCTTATACCTATTTATGGAGCAATGGATCTACGGACAAAGATCAATTAAACCTAGCTGCAGGGGTATATAGTGTTGTAGTGACTGATGCAGTAGGTTGTTCGGTTGTAGAAACTGTGGTCATCAGCAACGACGGTGGACCGGAATTAACGGCTACGGTAAATACGAATGTGTTGTGTATAGGCGATGCGAGCGGAGTGATCAACTTGTCGAGTAGTACACCAGGTGCCATAGTGGAGTTAAGAGATACTCAGGGAATGATATTGGGCAGTAGTCCCATGGTTGATAATTTATGGGCTGGAACATACTATGCCATAGCATATACAGAATTGGGCTGTAGAACGATAACGATATTGGAGATTACAGAACCGGAAGAGGTTTTGGATTTAGAAATCACCAGTATAGAAGTGCCTGTCTGTGATGTTGCTAATCCTCAAGGAAGACTAGGGATCGATGTAATGGGAGGAACTTCAGGATATTCTTATTTATGGAGCAATGGTGCAACGAGTAAAGACTTGACCAATGTAGGACCGGGGACATATAGTGTAGTGGTGACGGATGCCAATGGATGTATGGTTCAGCAAGGATATGAAATAGAAGAAAATGCCAATTGTTCAACAGAATTGTTATTTGAGAAGGAATTGGTGGATTTAACTCCGACAGGAAATCCTAATGAATTTTTGATTGAGTATAATCTTATTGCGAAGAATGAGGACGTGACAGAAGGTTATTATAGTCTATATGATAGCATTGCATTTGCGGACGGAGTAACTGTGGTCGGTAGTCCGAGTGTTGCATATTTGGGTGGTGATGGTCTTTCGGGAATGATCAATGGTATGTATGATGGAGTGACGGATCAGTTGATCGTCATGAATGATACGGTAGGAGCAGGCATGGTAGATACCTTTAGAGTTTCCTATGTGTTGCATATGGATTTTGCAGAGATATCCCCAGAGGAAGCTGATTGTGATCCAATGAATAATACAGGAAATACTGGATTGACCAATGTAGCGAGCCTAGTTTCTCCACTGGAAGAGGTTATGGATACGGTATGTGTGCCGATTCCCATTCCAGGTATTGTTATGACTAAAGAGATCTTAGTGGATGCGATGCCTACAGGTAATGGATATGAATATACGACAACCTATGTGATCCGAGTAGAGGATACCACTGGCAATCTAGCCTTCTATGACTTAAGCGATACAATTAAGTATGGAGCTGGTGCCAATTTTGTAAGTGCAGAGATTACCTATGGAGGTACCAATGGTTTACAGACTAGTCTGGTTACGACCACTACTACGGATACGGCCTACCAGATTGTAAACGATGAGACGTTGGAGAACTTCGAAGTGGATAGTTTCTATGTTGAGGTAACCTTTACCGTAAATGTAGATGAAGCTAAACTCACTAGTGTGGACTGTGATTATACCAACGATGGCGGTGCCAACAGTGGATTGACCAACGTAGCGGTGATCAACGATGGAGTTCCATTGGATCGAGATTCTACATGTCAAGAAATTCCGATTCCTGGAGTAATGATGACGAAGGAGATATTGGTGAATGCAATGCCAACGGGCAATGTGAATGAATATACGACAACCTATGTGATCCGAGTAGAGGATACCACTGGTAATCTTGCCTTTTATGACTTAAGTGATACAATTAAATATGGAGCTGGTGCTGATTTTGTAAGTGCGACTATCAGCTATGGCGGTACGAATGGCTTACAGACTGGTCTGGTTACTACCAGTACTACGGATACGGCTTACCAAATAGTAGATGATGAGACTTTGGAGAACTTTGAAGTGGATAGTTTTTATGTAGAAGTAGTGTTTACTGTAAATGTAAATGAAGCTAAACTCACAAGTGTGGACTGTGATTATACCAACGATGGCGGTGCCAACAGTGGACTGACTAACGTAGCGGTGATCAACGATGGTGTTCCATTGGATCGTGATACGACTTGTCAGGAAGTACCATTACCAGGTGTAATGATGACGAAGGAGATATTGGTGAATGCAATGCCAACGGGCAATGTGAATGAATATACGACAACTTATGTGATCCGAGTAGAGGATACCACTGGTAATCTTGCCTACTATGACTTAAGCGATACAATCAAGTATGGAGCTGGTGCTGATTTTGTAAGTGCGAATATCAGCTATGGTGGTACGAATGGCTTACAGACCAGTTTGGTTACGACCAGTACTACGGATACGGCTTACCAAATAGTAGATAATGAGACGTTGGAGAACTTTGAAGTGGATAGTTTCTATGTAGAAGTAGTGTTTACTGTAAATGTAAATGAAGCTAAACTCACAAGTGTGGACTGTGATTATACCAACGATGGCGGTGCCAACAGTGGACTGACCAACGTAGCGGTGATCAACGATGGAGTTCCATTGGATCGTGATTCTACATGTCAGGAAATACCATTACCAGGAGTAATGATGACGAAGGAGATATTGGTAAATGCAATGCCAACGGGCAATGTGAATGAATATACGACAACTTATGTGATCCGAGTAGAGGACACCACTGGCAATCTCGCCTACTATGACTTAAGCGATACAATAAAGTATGGAGCTGGTGCTGATTTTGTAAGTGCGACTATTACCTATGGCGGTACGAATGGTTTACAGACCAGTCTGGTTACCACCAGTACTACGGATACTGCTTACCAAATAGTAGATGATGAGACTTTGGAGAACTTTGAAGTGGATAGTTTCTATGTAGAAGTAGTATTTACTGTAAATGTAGATGAAGCTAAACTCACAAGTGTGGACTGTGATTATACCAATGATGGTGGTGCCAATAGTGGACTGACCAACGTAGCAGTGATCAACGATGGTGTTCCATTGGATCGAGATTCTACTTGTCAGGAAGTACCATTACCAGGAGTAATGATGACGAAGGAGATATTGGTAAATGCAATGCCAACGGGCAATGTGAATGAATATACGACGACCTATGTGATCCGTGTAGAGGATACCACTGGTAACTTAGCCTACTATGACTTAAGCGATACAATCAAGTATGGAGCTGGTGCTGATTTTGTAAGTGCAGAGATTACCTATGGCGGTACGAATGGCTTACAGACCAGTTTGGTTACGACCAGTACTACGGATACGGCTTACCAAATAGTAGATAATGAGACGTTGGAGAACTTTGAAGTGGATAGTTTCTATGTAGAAGTAGTGTTTACTGTAAATGTAAATGAAGCTAAACTCACAAGTGTGGACTGTGATTATACCAACGATGGCGGTGCCAACAGTGGACTGACCAACGTAGCGGTGATCAACGATGGAGTTCCATTGGATCGTGATTCTACATGTCAGGAAATACCATTACCAGGAGTAATGATGACGAAGGAGATATTGGTGAATGCAATGCCAACGGGCAATGTGAATGAATATACGACAACCTATGTGATCCGAGTAGAGGATACTACTGGTAATCTTGCTTTTTATGACTTAAGCGATACAATCAAGTATGGCGCTGGTGCTGATTTTGTAAGTGCGACTATCAGCTATGGCGGTACCAATGGTTTACAGACTGGCCTGGTTACAACCAGTACTACGGATACGGCTTACCAAATAGTAGATGATGAGACTTTGGAGAACTTTGAAGTGGATAGTTTCTATGTAGAAGTAGTGTTTACTGTAAATGTAAATGACGCTACGTTAGCGAGTGTGGATTGTGATTATACCAACGATGGTGGTGCCAACAGTGGACTGACCAACGTAGCGGTGATCAACGATGGAGTTCCATTGGATCGAGATTCTACTTGTCAGGAAGTACCATTACCAGGCGTAATGATGACGAAGGAGATATTGGTGAATGCAATGCCAACGGGCAATGTGAATGAATATACGACGACCTATGTGATTCGAGTAGAGGATACCACTGGTAATCTTGCCTACTATGACTTAAGTGATACGATTAAATATGGAGCTGGTGCTGATTTTGTAAGTGCGACTATTACCTATGGCGGTACGAATGGCTTACAGACCAGTTTGGTTACGACCAGTACTACGGATACGGCTTACCAGATCGTTGATGATGAGACCTTGGAAAATTTCGAAGTGGATAGTTTCTATGTTGAGGTAACCTTTACCGTAAATGTAGATGAAGCTAAACTCACAAGTGTGGATTGTGATTATACCAACGATGGCGGTGCCAATAGTGGACTGACCAACGTAGCGGTGATTAACGATGGAGTACCATTGGATCGAGATTCTACTTGTCAGGAAGTACCATTACCAGGGGTAATGATGACGAAGGAGATATTGGTGAATGCAATGCCAACGGGCAATGTGAATGAATATACGACAACCTATGTGATCCGAGTAGAGGATACTACTGGTAATCTTGCTTTCTATGACTTAAGTGATACGATTAAATATGGAGCTGGTGCTGATTTTGTAAGTGCGAATATCAGCTATGGCGGTACCAATGGCTTACAAACCAGTCTGGTAACCACCAGTACTACGGATACGGCTTACCAAATAGTAGATGATGAGACGTTGGAGAACTTTGAAGTGGATAGTTTCTATGTAGAAGTAGTGTTTACTGTAAATGTAAATGAAGCTAAACTCACAAGTGTGGATTGTGATTATACCAACGATGGTG
The DNA here is from genome assembly GCF_021729155.1 of Membranihabitans marinus. Classification (GTDB taxonomy): domain Bacteria; phylum Bacteroidota; class Bacteroidia; order Chitinophagales; family Saprospiraceae; genus Membranihabitans; species Membranihabitans marinus. The sequence continues at coordinate 4,901 of NZ_JAJQYA010000063.1, forward strand.
GAGCCAATAGTGGACTGACCAACGTAGCGGTGATTAACGATGGAGTACCATTGGATCGAGATACGACATGTCAGGAAGTACCATTACCAGGGGTAATGATGACGAAGGAGATATTGGTGAATGCAATGCCAACGGGCAATGTGAATGAATATACGACAACCTATGTGATCCGAGTAGAGGATACTACTGGTAATCTTGCTTTCTATGACTTAAGTGATACGATTAAATATGGAGCTGGTGCTGATTTTGTAAGTGCGAATATCAGCTATGGCGGTACCAATGGCTTACAAACCAGTCTGGTAACCACCAGTACTACGGATACGGCTTACCAAATAGTAGATAATGAGACTTTGGAGAACTTCGAAGTGGATAGTTTCTATGTAGAAGTAGTGTTTACTGTAAATGTAGATGAAGCTAAACTCACAAGTGTGGACTGTGATTATACCAACGATGGTGGTGCCAATAGTGGACTGACCAACGTAGCGGTGATCAACGATGGAGTACCATTGGATCGAGATTCTACTTGTCAGGAAATACCATTACCAGGCGTAATGATGACGAAGGAGATATTGGTAAATGCAATGCCAACGGGCAATGTGAATGAATATACGACGACTTATGTGATCCGTGTAGAGGATACCACTGGTAATCTTGCCTACTATGACTTAAGTGATACAATTAAATATGGAGCTTGTGCTGATTTTGTAAGTGCGACTATCAGCTATGGCGGTACGAATGGCTTACAGACTGGTCTGGTTACTACCAGTACTATGGATACGGCTTACCAAATAGTAGATAATGAGACCTTGGAGAACTTCGAAGTGGATAGTTTCTATGTAGAAGTAGTGTTTACTGTAAATGTAGATGAAGCTAAACTCACAAGTGTGGACTGTGATTATACCAACGATGGTGGTGCCAATAGTGGACTGACCAACGTAGCGGTGATCAACGATGGAGTTCCATTGGATCGTGATTCTACTTGTCAGGAAATACCAATTCCTGGAGTAATGATGACGAAGGAGATATTGGTGAATGCAATGCCAACGGGCAATGTGAATGAATATACGACAACCTATGTGATCCGAGTAGAGGATACTACTGGTAATCTTGCTTTCTATGACTTAAGTGATACGATTAAATATGGAGCTGGTGCTGATTTTGTAAGTGCGAATATCAGCTATGGCGGTACCAATGGCTTACAAACCAGTCTGGTAACCACCAGTACTACGGATACGGCTTACCAAATAGTAGATGATGAGACGTTGGAGAACTTTGAAGTGGATAGTTTCTATGTAGAAGTAGTGTTTACTGTAAATGTAAATGAAGCTAAACTCACAAGTGTGGATTGTGATTATACCAACGATGGTGGTGCCAATAGTGGACTGACTAACGTAGCGGTGATCAACGATGGAGTACCATTGGATCGAGATTCTACTTGTCAGGAAGTACCATTACCAGGTGTAATGATGACGAAGGAGATATTGGTAAATGCAATGCCAACGGGCAATGTGAATGAATATACGACGACTTATGTGATCCGTGTAGAGGATACCACTGGTAATCTTGCCTACTATGACTTAAGTGATACAATTAAATATGGAGCTTGTGCTGATTTTGTAAGTGCGACTATCAGCTATGGCGGTACGAATGGCTTACAGACTGGTCTGGTTACTACCAGTACTATGGATACGGCTTACCAAATAGTAGATAATGAGACCTTGGAGAACTTCGAAGTGGATAGTTTCTATGTAGAAGTAGTGTTTACTGTAAATGTAGATGAAGCTAAACTCACAAGTGTGGACTGTGACTATACCAACGATGGCGATGCCAACAGTGGATTGACCAACGTAGCGGTAATCAATGATGGGGTTCCATTGGATCGTGATTCTACTTGTCAGGAAATACCAATTCCTGGAGTAATGATGACGAAGGAGATCTTAGTAGATGCAATGCCAACAGGCAATGTAAATGAATATACGACGACTTATGTGATCCGAGTAGAGGATACGACTGGCAATCTCGCCTACTATGACTTAAGCGATACGATTAAGTATGGTGCGGGTGCAGATTTTGTAAGTGCGACTATCAATTATGGCGGTACCAATGGTTTACAGACCAGTTTGGTTACTACCAGTACTACGGATACGGCCTATCAGATCGTAAACGATGAGACTTTGGAAAACTTCGAAGTGGATAGTTTCTATGTAGAAGTAACCTTTACAATAGATGTAAATAAAGTTACACCATCTAGTGGGGACTGTGATTATACCAATGATAATGGAGCTGCCAACAGTGGACTGACCAACGTAGCGGTGATCAACGATGGAGTAGTATTGGACAGAGATACAACGTGCCAAGAAATTCCTAGACCAGGAGTAGTGATGACGAAGGAGATATTAATAGATGCAATGCCAACGGGCAATGTGAATGAATATACGACGACCTATGTGATTCGAGTAGAGGATACTACTGGTAACTTAGCATACTATGATTTAAGCGATACGATTAAGTATGGTGCTGGTGCAGATTTTGCAAATGCGACTATAAGCTATGGTGGTACGAGTGGTTTACAGACCAGTTTGGTTACGACCAGTACTACGGATACGGCCTATCAGATCGTAAACGATGAGACCTTGGAGAACTTCGAAGTGGATAGTTTCTATGTAGAAGTTGTGTTTACGGTAGATGTAAGTAAAGTTACAGAAGAGAGTGCTGACTGTGATTATACCAATGATGGGGGTGCCAACAGTGGACTGACCAACGTAGCGGTGATCAACGATGGAGTTCCATTGGATCGAGATACAACTTGTCAACCTATTCCTAAGTCAGGGCTTTTGATGACGAAGGAGATCTTAGTAGATGCAATGCCAACTGGCAATGTGAATGAATATACGACGACCTATGTGATTCGAGTAGAGGATACTACTGGCAATCTCGCCTACTATGACTTAAGCGATACGATTAAGTATGGTTTAGGGGCGGATTTTGTAAGTGCAGAGATTACCTATGGAGGTACCAATGGTTTACAGACTAGTCTGGTTACGACCACTACTACGGATACGGCCTACCAGATTGTAAACGATGAGACCTTGGAGAACTTCGAAGTGGATAGTTTCTATGTTGAGGTAACCTTTACCGTAAATGTAGATGAAGCTAAACTCACGAGTGTGGATTGTGATTATACCAACGATGGCGGTGCCAACAGTGGATTGACCAATGTAGCGGTAATCAATGATGGGGTTCCATTGGATCGAGATACGACATGTCAGGAAATTCCGATACCTGGAGTGGTTATGACGAAGGAGATATTAGTGGATGCAATGCCAACAGGCAATGTGAATGAATATACGACGACCTATGTGATTCGAGTAGAGGATACTACTGGTAACCTAGCCTATTATGACTTAAGCGATACGATTAAGTATGGTGCGGGTGCAGATTTTGTAAGTGCAAGTATCAGCTATGGCGGTACCAATGGTTTACAGACCAGTTTGGTTACGACCAGTACTACGGATACGGCTTACCAGATTGTAAACGATGAGACCTTGGAAAATTTCGAAGTGGATAGTTTCTATGTAGAAGTAGTCTTTACCGTAAATGTAAACGAAGCTAAACTCACGAGTGTGGATTGTGATTATACCAACGATGGCGGTGCCAACAGTGGACTGACCAATGTAGCGGTAATCAATGATGGGGTTCCATTGGATCGAGATACGACATGTCAGGAAGTACCATTACCAGGAGTAATGATGACGAAGGAGATATTGGTAAATGCAATGCCAACGGGCAATGTGAATGAATATACGACGACCTATGTGATCCGTGTAGAGGATACCACTGGTAACTTAGCCTACTATGACTTAAGCGATACGATTAAGTATGGCGCTGGTGCAGATTTTGTAAGTGCGACTATCAGCTATGGCGGTACCAATGGCTTACAGACCAGTCTGGTAACCACCAGTACTACGGATACTGCTTACCAAATAGTAGATGATGAGACCTTGGAGAACTTTGAAGTGGATAGTTTCTATGTAGAAGTAGTATTTACCGTAAATGTAAATGAAGCTAAACTCACGAGTGTGGATTGTGATTATACCAACGATGGCGGTGCCAACAGTGGACTGACCAATGTAGCGGTAATCAATGATGGGGTTCCATTGGATCGAGATACCACATGTCAGGAAATACCATTACCAGGAGTAATGATGACGAAGGAGATATTGGTAGATGCAATGCCAACGGGCAATGTGAATGAATATACGACGACCTATGTGATTCGAGTAGAGGATACCACTGGCAATCTCGCCTACTATGACTTAAGCGATACAATTAAGTATGGCGCGGGTGCAGATTTTGTAAGTGCGACTATTAGCTACGGCGGTACCAATGGTTTACAGACTGGCCTGGTTACGACCAGTACTACGGATACGGCTTATCAAATCGTAAATGATGAAACACTTGAAAACTTCGAAGTGGATAGTTTCTACGTAGAAGTTGTATTTACCGTAAATGTAAATGAAGCAAAACTCACGAGTGTAGACTGTGATTATACCAACGATGGTGGTGCCAATAGTGGACTGACTAACGTAGCGGTGATCAACGATGGAGTTCCATTGGATCGAGATTCTACTTGTCAGGAAATACCATTGCCAGGAGTAATGATGACGAAGGAGATATTGGTGAATGCAATGCCAACGGGTAATGTAAATGAATATACCACGACATATGTGATTAGAGTAGAGGATACGACAGGTTATCTCGCTTACTATGACTTAAGTGATACGATTAAATATGGAGCTGGTGCAGATTTTGTAAGTGCGACTATCAGCTATGGCGGTACCAATGGTTTACAGACTGGTCTGGTTACGACCAGTACTACGGATACGGCTTACCAAATCGTAAATGATGAGACTTTGGAGAACTTCGAAGTGGATAGTTTCTATGTAGAAGTAGTCTTTACCATCGATGTAAATAAAGTTAAACCATCTAGTGGGGACTGTGATTATACCAACGATAATGGAGCGGCCAACAGTGGACTGACCAACGTAGCGGTGATCAACGATGGGGTAGTATTGGATCGTGATACGACTTGTCAGGAAATACCAATTCCTGGAGTAATGATGACTAAGGAGATATTAGTAGATGCTATGCCAACAGGCAATGTGAATGAGTATACGACGACTTATGTAATCCGAGTAGAGGATACTACTGGCAATCTTGCCTACTATGATTTAAGCGATACCATTAAGTATGGTTTGGGCGCAGATTTTGTAAGTGCAGAAATTACCTATGGCGGTACCAATGGCTTACAGACCAGTTTGGTTACAACCAGTACTACGGATACGGCTTACCAAATAGTAAATGATGAGACCCTGGAGAACTTTGAAGTGGATAGTTTCTATGTAGAAGTAGTCTTTACCATCGATGTAAATAAAGTTACACCATCTAGTGGGGACTGTGATTATACGAACGATAATGGAGCTGCCAACAGTGGGCTGACCAACGTAGCGGTGATCAACGATGGGGTAGTATTGGATAGAGATACGACTTGTCAGGAAATTCCTAGACCAGGAGTGGTCATGACGAAGGAGATTTTAGAGGATGCAATGCCAACAGGCAATGTGAATGAATATACAACTACTTATGTGATTCGAGTAGAGGATACAACGGGTTATCTCGCCTACTATGACTTAAGCGATACGATCAAATACGGATTAGGTGCCAATTTTGTAAGTGCAGATATTACCTATGGTGGTACGAACGGCTTACAGACCAGTTTGGTTACGACCAGTACTATGGATACTGCTTATCAGATCGTAGATGATGAGACCTTGGAGAACTTCGAAGTGGATAGTTTCTATGTGGAAGTAACCTTTACGATAGATGTAAATAAAGTTACACCATCTAGTGGGGACTGTGATTATACTAATGATAATGGAGCGGCCAACAGTGGGCTGACCAATGTAGCGGTGATCAACGATGGAGTAGTATTGGATAGAGATTCGACTTGTCAGGAAATTCCTAGACCAGGAGTAGTGATGACGAAGGAGATCCTAGTGGATGCAATGCCAACAGGCGAAGTGAATGAATATACGACTACCTATGTGATTCGAGTAGAGGATACAACGGGTTATCTCGCCTACTATGACTTAAGTGATACGATCAAATATGGATTAGGTGCCAATTTTGTAAGTGCAGATATTACCTATGGTGGTACGAACGGCTTACAGACTATTCTGGTTACGACCAGTACTATGGATACGGCTTATCAGATCGTAGACGATGAAACTTTGGAGAACTTCGAAGTGGATAGTTTCTATGTAGAAGTAACCTTTACGATAGATGTAAACGAATTGACACCATCTAGTGGGGACTGTGATTACACCAACGATAATGGAGCTGCCAACAGTGGACTGACCAATGTAGCGGTGATCAACGATGGAGTAGTATTGGATAGAGATTCGACTTGTCAGGAAATTCCTAGACCAGGAGTAGTGATGACGAAGGAGATCCTAGTGGATGCAATGCCAACAGGCGAAGTGAATGAATATACGACTACCTATGTGATTCGAGTAGAGGATACAACGGGTTATCTCGCCTACTATGACTTAAGTGATACGATCAAATATGGATTAGGTGCCAATTTTGTAAGTGCAAGTATCAGCTATGGCGGTACGAATGGCTTACAGACCAGTTTGGTAACCACCAGTACTATGGATACGGCCTATCAGATCGTAGATGATGAGACTTTGGAGAACTTCGAAGTGGATAGTTTCTATGTAGAAGTAATCTTTACGGTAGATGTAAACGAATTGACTCCATCTAGTGGGGACTGTGATTACACTAACGATAATGGAGCTGCCAACAGTGGACTGACCAACGTAGCGGTGATCAATGATGGAGTACCATTAGATCGAGATTCTACTTGTCAGGAAGTACCTAGACCAGGAGTTGTAATGACGAAGGGTATATTAATAGGTGCAAGACCGACAGGTACGGTAAATGAATATACGACGACTTATGTGATTCGAGTAGAAGATACAACAGGTTACAGAGCCTACTATGACTTAAGCGATACGATAAAGTATGGCTTGGGTGCGAACTTTATAAGTGCAGAAGTTAGCTAT
>NZ_JAJQYA010000064.1 GCF_021729155.1 Membranihabitans marinus
ATCTATTTAGTTTCATTATAGCTACATTTTTTATAAACACTAAGATAATTAATTTATTTAAATTAGTGCCATTACCCCCGCCAGCGGGGGACATTTTCGAGGATGACCGAATGTAGTTGCTCTTTAGAGCAACCAAATGCCTTAAATAGGCATTTGATGAGGATGACCGAACAATATGCGCAGCATCATTGATCCTTAATGGATCAATGGTGAGGGAACCGAAACTTCCGTGTTTCGGGTGGGTGACTGAATGAAGTTGTCCTGTTGGACAACCCGATGGATTAAATATCCATCGGATGAAGGAACCACGACCACTGCGTCGTGGATAGTGAAGGAACCGAGGTCTCCCGGCCGAGGCATGACTGCCCCATAAATCGATAGGATTTTAGTCAATGTGCTCCGGCGTGACAGCAACGTAATTCGAAAGGTTTTTAGCCACTGCGTGGTGGATGGGGAAACCTAGATGAGATGAAGAAAGCCAAAATTGTTTTTTTATACTATTGAAGTAAGGACCAATCTATTCAGATACTAAAATTTAGCATAGAAATGATTCCATCCACTACAGGGCATTTCGTCCAACAACCTGTAGTGGACTTTTATTTTATGCGTAATACATTTATAGTGGATAAAATTACCCATCATTACTATTCTTAGTCGTATTAATGCACTCTCTAATGCCAAAAACCTATGATTCTTATATTAAAAAATAAAGTCAAGAAAGAAATGGGTATGGCCTCCATTTTGGACTTTCCAATCTGTGTAATGGATTAGGCAGATATTGATTCCGCTCGGTTTTCATAGGCAGTCCTATTAGCAACTCGACGCCATCGATCTATTACAGCTTTGATCGCCCATACCACTATAAATATTATACCGGCCACCACAATCATTCCTCCGGCAAAAGATCCATTATAATATATAGCCAGATAACAACCAGCAATCACAGAAATACTGGCAATAATCATGGTAATGAAGAGCAAAGGGATTAATTTCCCCGACATTAGATAGGCCGTTGCCGGTGGAATGATCATAAATCCCACTACCAAAATAGCCCCCACAGCTTCGAAGGCCATCACAGACACCAAAGACACCAAACTCATTAAAACGTAATGCCATTTCGACACATTGATGCCCAAAGACAATGCAAAGTCGGGGTTAAAAGTCGTCACCTGCCATCCTCTAAATCCAAAAACCAATGTGAGTACAATAATTACAAACACTGGTATTTGATTCCACAGTGCCTTGGGCCCGAGATAGAGATTGCCATCTACTATAACCTTGTCCAATGGCACAAAAGCCAGATCCCCATACAATACACATTCTTGATCTAAGTCAATACCTCCCTTGGTGAATACGGCAATAAGGATTACTCCAATGGCAAACAACCACGTAAATGAAATACCTATGGCTGCATCGTTCTGGAGTCGAGCCTTTTTTGTCAAAAACTCAATCAACACCGTGGTCAACACCCCCATGATGGCGGCACCGATCAACATGGGAAAGGAAGCTCGAGATCCTGAAATCAAATATGCAATCACAATACCTGGCAATACACTGTGAGAAATGGCATCTCCAACCATGGCCATTTTGCGTAGCATTAAAAACACACCCAACAACCCACAATTAAAGGCCACAAACAACGCTGTCAAAACGATTCCTGTATCCATGATTATTTAGGTATTTTACTTTGGTGAGGATCACTCATCGGATGATCCAATTCTTTTAACAATAGTTTTTCTAGATCTGGGGTCAATACATGCTCCATAGTCTCGGCATTGGGATGGATGTGATCGGCAGCCAAATTCATTTTTTCATATAAATATACTTCCCATAATCGATGCAATCGAACCACTCTTTTACTCTCCTCATAACCTTGTTCGGTCAATTTTAATGAGTTTTTATCCAGAATGATCATATGTTTCTTGTCCAACCAACGCAAGCCCTTACTAAAATTATTAGGGGTAAAAAACCGCTGCTCCAATATATCGGTGTACAATATGGATCGGGTCAATGGATTGGCTTCTTTTTCGCAGAATAAATAAATGGTCTTTAGTATATTTTCAACCAAAATTTTATTGGCATTTTCACGCCCCATTTTTATTCTAGAGATCATTCCCGATTTAGGAGCTAAAAAGGCAGACCCCATCGCAAATACGGACAGCACCGTAACTATCCATGGCCCAGTAGGCATATTGGGTGCGGTATAAGACACCAATGCGCCAAACCATCCAGAAAATCCCCCGATACCTGCGGCAATGATTAATAATTTGGACAATCGATAAGACCAAAACCTCGCTGCTGCTGCAGGGGTAATCAACAATGCAGCCATCAAGATAACACCGACGGCTTGGATACCGACGGCAATAGCCATCACAATGGCACTATTGAGCAAAAACTCCATTGTTTTCACTGGCAGTCCAATAGACAGGGCATAGTCCCGATTAAAAACCAATATCTTAAGGGGCTGATAATAAATGACTACAAATAATATAATCAATAAAGCTACCCCACCGAAGACCAACAAATCCGATGTTTGAATCGCTGCAGCTTTCCCCACCAAGAAGGTATTGAGACCACTCTGAGCCGCCATACCAGATCCTTGGATGATGGTGAGAAGGAATATACCAATACCAAAGAAAAAGGATAAAATAACGGCAATGGCCGTATCTTTCTTAAGTTTAGAATGAATGGTTATCCATTCAACCAAATAAGTGGCAATCCAACCTGAAATAAAACTTCCCAGTAACAAAAAAACGGGATCCTTCTCTTGGGCAAACAAAAATCCAATGCAGACCCCGGGAAGGGCAGCATGAGAAATGGCATCCCCTAGGAGGGATGATTTTTTTAAAAAGGCAAATGTTCCTATCAATCCCGCTGAGGCACCAATCAATATGGTTCCAATGACTACATACAGTATATTGGGTTCACGCAATAATAAAAAGTCCAAAACTTCATTCATATTACTCTATTTAGAGAAGGAAGATTGTTATTTTTTAACAGTCCGATTCTTAAATTCCTTTTCCCTCACAGGAAATTCACTCTGCTTCATCAATTCCCCCACCTTACTCAATACATTCAATTGCCCGCCATAGGCCGCTTTTAAATTGGCGTCGGTCAATACCGTTTCCACTGGCCCATAATCAATGACCCGAGTATTGAGCAGTAGTACTTCGTCGAAATATTCACTCACCGTCTGCAAATCATGGTGAACGATAATCAGTGTTTTGCCCTGATCTTTCATGGTCAGCATTAGGGTTAGAATGGCTGTCTCAGTAGCGGCATCCACCCCTACAAAGGGCTCATCCATAAAATAAATATCGGCTTCTTGAGCTAGTGATCGAGCCAAAAAGACCCGTTGTTGTTGACCGCCAGATAATTGACCTATCTGTCTGCGAATAAATGGAGTCAATCCCACTTTTTCAATGGACTGACGGACGACGAGCTTGTCTTGTTTACTGGGTCGTTGAAATAGTTTTTTGGCACTAAACCTCCCCATCATCACAACGTCGTATACACTAGCTGGAAAATCCCAATCCACCGATTCTCGCTGAGGGACATAGGCTATCTTACTGCGCACTTCATGCAAGGGCTCATTGAATATTTCCACATATCCACTATCTGGTGTCAATACCCCCATCAGCGTCTTGACCAAAGTCGTCTTGCCCGATCCATTGGGTCCAATTATTCCGATGAGTTTTCCCGCGGGCATCTCAAAATCCACCTCCCACAAAACGGGCTGGCGGTCATAGGCCACGGTAATATTATGAGCTTCTACTGCAATCGAGGGATTTTTCACTGTCATTGCTTTACATTTAATGCTTGAGTTAATATAGTGGCATTGTGTTTGACCATTCCTATATAATTGCCTTCTGGACTATCCTCAGCGCCCATGGCATCACTGTACATAGTGCCACCAATGGCCAGATTATGTCCTTTATTTTTACATCCTTCTTGAACGGCTTGCATCGATTTACTAGACACAGAACTTTCTACAAACACAGCCGGCACACGATGATCTACCACAAACTGAACGAGATTGGTAATGTCCTTTAAGCCAAACTCACTGACAGTAGATATTCCCTGTAACCCCATGACCCTAACATCATAGGCCCTGCCAAAATATCGAAATGCATCGTGAGAAGTAATCATTATTCTATTTTCTTTTGGTATTTCTAGGACTTTTGCCTTTACCCATTGGTGCAATTGTATTAAAGCGTCCTGATATTTTTGGGTATTTCTCAATACAACTGTACCGTCGAGACCATCGATCTTAGACAATTGCTGACCGAGATAGCCCACACTTTGTTGCCATAAATCTACATCAAACCAAATATGAGGATCGTGAACAGAGGCATCGGTTTCCGACTTTAGCAGCTGATCTTCTTTAAGGCCTCCACTCATTTCGAGCACTATTTTTTCATCCTGTAAGGCATTAAAAATATCCCCCATCTTACCTTCAAGATGCAATCCATTGTGTACGATAATATCTGCTTGAGATAATTGAGCCACAACTTCTGGCGAGGGTTTATACAGGTGGGGATCAACACCAGGGCCCATTAATGTATATACTTTAATATCTGATGGCAATATATTTTTTACTGCATCTCCAATCATTCCTGTGGTACACACCACAGATAGATGAGCAGAGGACTCGGCATTTTCAATTCTACATCCCAACATAGAAATTAGAGCTAAACATCCCAACAGCAGTGGTTTAAAATTCATTTTATTCATAAGTAAGATTAGTATTTGCAATTTAGTTATATTAATCTAAATTTTTATAAAATTGTTTTGAACTTTTTATTTTCAAACCCAAAACAGACTGTAAATAATCAATCGATTGGCATATAAATGTGATAAGTGGATTAAAACAACAATAAATACATAAATTTCATGTAAAATTCAAGTTTTTCTTCACTCCCTAGCTGATCTGCTAAATATAATCATATTAGGTATTAATATTCTGATCAAAATAACCACTGATTTTGTCCATCCTCAAAAAAAAATCTTCATGACCGAAGGATTTATCAGACACTGTGGTCTAAAAAGGAAAAACAAAATGACAATTACGAAGAAGAATTTAATTTTATCCATGATTATAGGCCTAACGAGCTTGCTCTTCACCCTTGTTTCATGCAAAGATGATGATATGCTTTGTGAAGAGGTTACTTGGTATGAAGATGCCGACAATGATGGCCTGGGCAACCCTACGGTCATCCAAAATGCCTGTGATCAACCTGAGAGATATGTCAGCAATGCAGACGATATTGATGATACCAAGGGGACGGCATCGAGTTTACATGCCGCCTTTGCAGATTTTGACTCTACAAATTTCGTGATCTATATCGAAGACAATGAAGTGGTTATCGAATCCAATGGCATGCCCAATCACACATCCCCCTATTGGTCAAATACCACTACCAGATCGGCCATTGACCCCATGGGAAATTCCCTGACCACGCAAGCAGCGTCTGAAAATCACCCTTTATTTGTAGAACCTACAGCCACCTCTTATGAGAGTATGGCACCAGGCAACATCGATGACTTCAATGGCTCCTATACATTGCGGGTCCCTATAGCTCCAACCCTTGCCACATCTACCAGTTCTACTGGATTGGGCCCTATAGGTATGGCAGTGAGTGGAGCCATGATATACAACGACGAAGAAGGTCCCAACGTCCCATTAGACAACGCCGTGCCATCGTTGGATTATACCGCAGCACATACCGGCCCCCAAAGCTATCATTACCACTTAGAACCCAAGGCCTGGTCCGATGACGACGATGTATTAATAGGCATCATCGCAGATGGTTTCTTTCTATACGGTAGGAAATGCTATTCTACAGGTACTTATCCCGACGATTTGGATGAGTCTGGTGGGCATATAGCAGCCACCCAACACAATGGCAATGGCGAATACCACTATCACATTCAAAATGAAATATTTTTAAATCAATACTATTTATTATTTCCAGATGACTATCAAGGCACACCGAATTCAATTCAATAAATATTTTCTATTTGTGTTGCTAATGACCTTGGCTTGTGAGGGTCCAATGGAAGACGATGCTTCCATTGGCTCTCATGATGCCAACACTTGGAAGATCGTTGAAGCAGATTCAATTGTTTTACATCCCAATCAAGGGTTAGTCTACTATCTAGACGAGCCCTTCACGGGAACTGCGGTCTCTACCTATCCCAATGCTCAAACAGCCTCTGTTATTGATTATATAAATGGAAAAAGGCATGGCCACTATATTAAATGGTTTGAAAATGGAATCAAAAGTTATGAAGCACAGTATATTAATGGCAAAAAAGAGGGTCCAGCCTTGACTTGGTGGTCTAACGGCAATTTAAGATCGAGATCCAACTACACTAAGGGGATAGCTCAGGGCATCCAAGAACAATGGTATGTCAGTGGAAATATATTTAAAAAGATTCAACTCACTGACGGTCACGAAGAAGGGATTCAACAGTCATGGAGAGAAAATGGAAAGATATACAATAATTACGAAGCCAAAGATGGAAGGATTTACGGCTTAAAAAGATCAAAACTTTGTTATGAACTCGAAGACGAAAATATTCAATACACCGATTAAGGTTTATGTCTTACTCTGCCTATCCTATCTAATAATGGCATGTGGGCAAAAAGATGAAGCGGCAATAGAAACATATCCACTGCCCTATTACAATCAGGCGACTTTCACCCCTCATTGGATGTCTGAAGATGACAGCAGACTAGACAGCTTTCATCAGATATCTCCATTTCAACTCATCAATCAAGATGGAGAGAAAATTGATGAAGATACTTTCAAGGACAAAATCTATGTGGCCGATTTTTTCTTTACGGCTTGTCCTGGCATCTGTCCTAAAATGACGGCCAACATGGCCGTTGTACAAGATTCTTTTATTCACGATGACGAAGTATTGATTATTTCGCATTCTGTCACCCCATCTCGGGATTCTGTTTCCATACTCAAGACCTATGCGGAGGAGAAGGGAGTGGTTTCAAACAAATGGCATTTAGTTACCGGCGAAAAAGAATTAATTTACAAATTGGGGCGGCAAGATTATTTTGTGGAGGAGGATTTAGGGTTACAAAAAGACATCAATGATTTTCTTCATACGGAGAATTTTGTATTGGTCGACAAGAACAAACACATTCGAGGTATTTACAACGGTTTGAATAAGACTTCCACTCAACAACTTATTGCCGATATCAAAACCCTAAAGTTGGAACAGTAGGTAGGGTGTATTTTGGCTAGCGAGTTTTAGAATTCTCGTCGCAGCGTAGAGACACAAAGCTTTGCGTCTCAGTTGACAATTATGGGAGATGCAAGGCATTGCGTCTCTACGGTGCAAGCACTTTGCTCGTTTACACCCGAAACACTGTGAAATCGGTGGCTGAGCTTTGTCGAAGCCCGGTTCCTTCATCCAATTGATATTTAATCAATTGGGTTGCACTTCGTGCAACTATATTCAGTCATGCTCGGTCATCCTACGGACAACTATGCTCAGTCATATTCTGTTATGCTCAGTCATCTTGGCCGGATGGGGCTGATTGGATTGATGGGGTTGATTGGGTTGATTGAACCGATTCGCCCGATCTATGGGAAATCTGCATTCAGCCAACCTATGCTGTGATATTCCCTCCCTTCAGGAAATTTCTGTGATTATTAAAACGGATCAAAACTTCTAATAAATACGGAATAAAACCAATGACCATAAATTCATATAGAATAATATCATTCTTAAATTCTATTTTAATCCAACAGAAAAATAGAAAAAAACCAGTTTACAAAAGTGGATTATCACATTGCAATTTTTAAGATTTCCAACTGCGAAAGAGATATATTTGTTATCCGCAATCAATTCCCAACCAGAAAATCACAATAAATATGAATTCAGGAATTAGACAAAAGATCATAGACGTTTGCAATCAAAAAATTGAGAAAAAGGGAGAAAATGTCGGCTTATCCTTTTACGCCTTTTTTGCCAATAAAAATGACAATCCTGCTTTACTAATGGAGGTGGCAACCTGGTGGATCATGACCCATCAGCTGGATCATTTTGAGAAGGCTGTTAAAATCAAGAAAATGGTAGAGAACAATATTTAACGACAATTTCAATGTCTTGCGTCTCTACGGTGCAAGCACTTCGCTCGTTCACCACTGGGCTCTGGTGGGTCGGCCACCGCATTGATTGGGGAGGAAAGAGCCATTGACCGTAAATCGGTCTGCGATTTAACAGAATATAAAATAATAATTCAATATTTTTCACTATATTACATTAAGTCATTTGCAATTTAATCTGTAATAATAACAGATTAACAGAAAACTGCAAAATATTATTTAAACACTTCCTCAAAACCGAAGTGGTGTTCAAGTGTTTTGTTTAATGGTCTTAGAAAGTCCATTGTCGAAATTCCAAATCCTTTTAAATAATAACTGAATAGTATAAGCAAACTAAATCCCAATTGAAAATGTGAAGGAATATAGGTTATCCCAAATCGATCATAACAACTGACCTTTCAATAAAAAACCTTCAGAATACGACGCTATCGTTTTATAAAGCAAACCTTCATAAGTACATTATTCTGTATCAATTCCTATGTTACAGAAGGTATTCTTACCCCATTCGAGACTGATATAGACCACATTCACTGTGAGTAATTTTATACATAAAAATTTAAAATTATGTCAGCCTGCAAGAAAGTTAAGAAATGGATAACCAAAAAAGTACAAATCCCCGTCGAAAAAGCCATTAAAAAGGCCAAAAAACAATGCACTGAAGTAAAGAAAAAAATAGAAGAAAAGGTCAAAAAACCCATCGAAGAATGGGTATCTAAGCGGGTTGAAAAATGCAAAAAGAAAAAATGTAAAAAATGGTGCCTCTGTTGCAACAAGTGGTTTTGCTGGATAGAAACCATTCTCGAAAAAATAATAACTTATGTCATTGTCACCGTCATCAAATGGGTGACTTATTTGGTTTGTAAAATAGTAATGATCGTTGTCGACATTATTGTGAAAATAGTGATCAGATTGTTAAAATTCCTCGTCACCTTTTTGGTTTGTATTTTTACCGATCCATTGGAGGCGCTTAAGGCGATATGGGCATTGTGGAAGGATTTACTAGACATCATTGAGGACTTATTTGATTTTATAAAGAGTTTGGTCTGCGACCTCATTGAATTTATTAACGATTTCAAAGGGCTGACCTGTGGTTTGGCCCAATCATTTAGTTATGTAGGCCTCGTCCTTTTCGGATTTGTGGATGGTGGTCTTTCACTGGTACAGCAATTAATAGAAACCGTCTGTAATTTCCTCAACGGGGTAAAAGATGTTGTCTTCGGCATCTTAAACCTTAATGGATGTAGACTGAGTGGCGGATTGACCAATATAGGTGTGGGTATTGCCAGAATTATTCTAGACATTATCGGTGCACCAGGCTGGATACTGGTCAGTGGTATAGCGAGTAATGTACGCAAAATGAAACTCAAAAAAATAATAGAGTCTTCCCTTTCCCAAGCCTTTCCCGAAGATGAAAATCGAATAAATCGAATCAAAGATAAGATGCACTTTTATGCCTGCCCAATGGGCCTACCTGTAGAATTGGATGCAAGGAGAATGTGCATTCCCTCGGGTCGATACTTAAGAGAATTGCACATCAGGGGCCAAATCAATTTATTTGCTTTAGCAGGTCAAATCAATGGTTGTGACGATAAAAAATGGGCCACTCAAACATCGTCAGTATTGGGAGAAGTGGTTTATGAGGGAACAGACATAAGGGTTTCGTATTTCGATTTAAAGCGATTTATAGATGAAGGACCAGATGCCATAGCCCCTTTTAATGTTTATCCCATACGGTTAGAACGATTTGAAAATTTCTTGCGCATAGCCCAAACAAAAGCCTATCAATTGGGCTTGGCGTTTTCTTGGGGTGAAATAATAGACTATCCCATTGATCGAGAACAGGATCCAAACTTTCAGTTTGTACCAATGGATCAATCCGTACACGAAAATGTATTTACCGACTTTCCACGATCTGGCATCAACGACGCTTTATGCAAGGTCCCTACCCTAGCCATTTTTAGATACCTCAATGACGATCCGAGTTATGGATTGACCAGTTGGTTTAGACCCCCTCCGTATCAAACTCCCTGCTCTGGGCAAATCGACGACACGATTCCCTACCCTTACAGAAGCAAGAGTGGTGTAAGTTTCACTGATCGAATTCCTGAATTTGTATTTGGCACCGTATTGGTTCATGAATTGGGTCACTATTTTGGACTCTGTCACGACAATCACAATGGATTGGAGTACATCATGTATGTTCCCAGAAGTGCTGAAAGTCATGTTACTGGCAATACATTTTCAGAATATTTACTCCTCAGTGGTGGGCCTTCCTTCACCTTAGACGATGCCAAAGAAACCTGGCGTTGGTTGACCAATGTAGCCGATGACTCATGTTTATTCCCGGAGATATAGTCACTTGATATGCAAGCTATGAAAAATTACATTATACACGATCAGGAAAATCTTTTGAAATTAATCTCAAAAGAGAAAATTAATTTTAATGGCAAAATTAAAATGAATATTGGACAA
Source organism: Membranihabitans marinus (assembly GCF_021729155.1). Lineage (GTDB taxonomy): Bacteria > Bacteroidota > Bacteroidia > Chitinophagales > Saprospiraceae > Membranihabitans > Membranihabitans marinus. The sequence goes on from NZ_JAJQYA010000064.1 coordinate 10,605, forward strand.
CTGAGTCAGGATGAGAATGCCCAATACGAGAAGTATTTCAATGAATATTACAATGCTTGTGGATGTGAAATGGGATCATTCTTCTGTTTTGTATCCATCTTACTCTATTCGATATTTGAAATATTTCACAACGATAATATCAACTGGTTGACCGTCAGAAATGGGGTGATTATTTTTTTCTTGTCTGCTGGACTTGGCAAAATCATTGGCATTTTCATTGCAAAAATGAGACTTAAAAAAGAAGTGACTGAACTCTTGCATCGCCTGCAATGACCATAGACCATCGCGGAAACTTTTCTCCCCATTGGCAAATTCATGGGGCAAAAATTTCGATATTCTATCAGAATTAAAGATACTGTGATGATTTCTAGTGAGGTCAAAATTTTTAAAAAATGTAATCGTCCGTAGGTTTCCCGAATGATGACCGAGCATGACTGAATGAAGTTGTCCGGAGGACAACCCAATCCATTAAATATGGATTGGATGAAGGAACCGA
>NZ_JAJQYA010000065.1 GCF_021729155.1 Membranihabitans marinus
CCATTAGAATATCTTTGGAAACAAGTTTGTTTTACTGTCACTTCTTGTCCTTTGGTCTGAGGACAACTTCCCGTCCATGGTGAGGCATCTATTGTTAGTGTAATTCCGCAGTGTGGAGCGCCAGAAATATCATCTAAGCAAATTTCCACAGCTCCTTCGACTCCATCTTCCAACACAGGAAGCAATACATTCACGGCACAATCCTCCAAACCCTCACCAGCTATATCACAATATCTTATACAGTCACCAGATCCATACACAGAAGGCCATCCTGCAGCAAACCAATACGGACTATTGCCATTGCCATTCCAGAACCATTCATCGGTCACTTCTTCATAATAGCCATCGGCTGACAATACTCTATCTCCTTTTTCTAGATATAGGTAAGGAAAATATTGATGCGATACCAAGGCAATTAAATGATTCTCCCAATCATCTGCCAATCTAGCTACGATATTCAATGTGCCATAAGTCAATTGAGTGGAAGTAGCATCGTTTAAAACATCGTTGATATAGGAACCACTTAAGATGTCACCTATCGTATATTCGGTTTGAGTTTTATCGTTTTTCTTTAAGATCACACAGGCCAAATATTCATCCAATAAATCTTGATTACCTGCATTTTGATAGGCGGTTGCTATCACAGCGGCAGGAAGCTCATAAGTAACCGCTCCCATTCTATCAGTGGGCAATTCGTAGTCGTGTAGACCCATCGGTTGCTTCCAAGCGGCATATCGTTTGACCGTTTCTCCTGATTCCAGTGCAGCATCTATTTCACAGTAGGTCGTATCTTCTTTATATCCTACGAAGTTTTCTGGTATTAATGCCGGCAATCTCATCACCACGATGGTATCGGTCAATGTCGTCATGACTCCTTCTTTATTGAAGACTTCCCAAGTTCGGAAGATTACTTCTGCTGTATCTGTATTCACAGTACAGTTGATCGGCATAATCCAATCCGGTTGTACTGCCAATCCGTAATACCCTGGACCTCTACCCTCATTACACGATACGGTAACCAAGGGAGGATGAAGACTGGCATCAGGAATATACCCACAATAGGTGACGATCTTTCCTCGACTCAGGTCTGCCGTCGGTAGGTCGTAGTCACTAGCTGTCTTACTTGATTGAAAATCCGATGTCAAAACGATGCTTGGCGATTGAGGGATAATCAGACTGGTCTGACAGCTAGATATTGAATTCGATATTTGTAGGGTTAATGTTTGCCCTCGATAATTACAGAGGTCCTCTCCTTCCATAATGAGATCTTGGCTAGTTAGGTTTTCTGCGCGCCATACTTGGCCGCCCCAATCATTGGTCACGGTGACCGATAGCTGATTGGCACATTCTGTTAGACTAGGCACTACTTCATTGATGTACAATTCCATCATCCCTTGGCCATCAATGGCTGGATGAATATTTGAAATACAATTCATAGTTTCTGGACTAGGATCACATGGAAACTCATATACCCCCATATCAATAATTTCGTAAAACCTAGGACTCAGATCCAAATCCACTTCTTGCCCATCCACCATATAGAAATCAGCCATAGTGGAAGGATCACCACTATTAATGGCAGGTGAAATCAGCTGCAAATGAAAATCTCCATTGGTTGCATTTACAAATAAAGGATCGGTAGAAAAAAGATTATTCCCATCGTCAGTAACAGCTGAATTGTGATTGACAACATTATAAGATTCATCAAACAGTGAGTACGAAATAGAAACCGAAGCTAGAGTATTATAAAACACAGGTCCACTACTTAGTACAGTATTTTCATAAAATATACTATTCTTCAGTTTAGGGGAACTTACTCCTCCATTATTTCCCAAATTATAAATAGCGCCTCCCCTGGCAGCAGAATTGGACGTAAACACACAATTAATGAACTCAGGCGAACTTACTCCCCCATTTCTACCTTCATTAACAATGCCGCCTCCAGCGTCAGAAATGTTGGATGTAAACACACAATTAATTAAAATGGGTGAACTCTCTCCATAATTTATAGCTGTATTGAAAATACCGCCTCCAGCCATAAAAGATTCATTCGATGTAAATACACAATTGGTCAACTCAGGAGAACTTTCTCCACCAGTTCCATTATTATAAATAGCTCCACCATAGTTAAAAGCAAAATTGTCCTCAAATACACAGTTAATCAATTTAGGGGAACTTTTTCCATTATTACCCTGATTATATACTGCACCACCATAACCATTACTACCCGTATTAGACATAAATACACAATTGAGCAGCTTGGGAGAACTATCTCCTCCATCTCTGCCATTATTATATATACCACCACCATATTTTGCAGTATTAGACAGAAAAATACAATTTTGAATGCTAGGATTAGATATATTCCCTGCTCCAGAACCATCGTTATACCAGCCACCTCCTTCTGTAGTAGCCCCTATAGCTTCAGCGATGGTAAATCCATCTACTAGGGTAGCAGAACTTACATTCTTTGTATACACTATACGGGTACTGTTATCTCCTTTGTTATTCTGCACACCAATATCCCCACTGAGAATAGTCTCATAGGTTTCCCAATCTCGGTTTACAAAATCATCTCCACCTGCTGGGAATCCTCCGTAAACTTTTACACTATCGGGTATCACAAAGGATATCGTTCGATTGGTAGTACCTGTTGGTTTATAAGTTCCCTCCGCTACAAAAATAGAATCGGCAGCACTGGGGCAAACATTTAACAGTTGAAGCGCTGATTGCAAATCAGTAAAAGCATTGTCCCAATTCAACCCATTGTTCATTCCAGTCGCTGAAAAATCCACATAAATGATTTCATCTATAAAGGAATAATTATTGCAACTAAATTCATAGACTCCCATATCGATGGCATCCTCTACTCTCGGATTTAAATCTAAATCAACTGCCATTCCATTGACCATATAAAAATCAATGGTCGGTGTAGTTGGATCACCACTGTCTATAGCAGGAGATATGGGTTGCAAATGAAAATCTCCATTGGCCGCATCTACAAATAAGGGATCGGTTGAAAATAGATTATTTCCATCGTCGGTAACATCTGAATTGTGATTGACAACATTATAAGATTCATCAAACAGTGAGTACGAAATAGAAACTAAAGCTTCATCATTATAGAATACAGGTCCATCTTCTACAGCACTATTATTAAAAAATATACTATTCTTCAGTTTAGGTGAACTTACTCCTCCATTATTCCCCCTATTGTAAATAGCGCCTCCATCCTCTCTAGCTATATTAGCCATAAATTCACAATTGGTCATCACTGGAGAACTCTCGCCTCCCTCATCACCATTATTGAAAATAGCACCTCCATACTTGGCTCTGTTAGACGTAAATTCACAATTAATCAACTTAGGCGAACTTTCTCCAAATCTTCCATTATTATAAATAGCACCGCTAGTCACATTTGCTGAATTGTCTTCAAAAACACAATTGATTAACACAGGAGAACTCTCTCCATCATCACCATTATTGTAAATACCACCTCCAGTAATATTAGCATAATTACTCAAAAAGAAGCAATTCGTCATTACTGGTGAACTCTCTCCTCCATTTATTCCATTATTATACATAGCACCTCCCGCTACATTGGCAGCATTGTCAACAAATATGCAATTCCGAATACTTGGATTGGAAATATATCCCATTTCAGATCCATCATTATACCATCCACCTCCATGCAAATTTGAATTCCCCCCAGTAATGGTAAATCCATCTACCAGGGTAGCATCACTAACATTCTGAGTATAGACCACATGGTAACTATTGTCTGTACTGTCATTTTGCACACCGATATCTCCACTGAGGATGGTCTCATTGATACCCCAGTCTCTATTGGCAAAATCATCTCCACCTGCTAGGTATCCTCCGTAAACTCGTACACTATCCGGTATCACAAAGGATATTGTCCTATTCCCTGTAGAAGTTGGATAATATGTACCCTCCGCTACAAAAATAGAATCGGCAGCACTGGGGCAAACATTTAACAGTTGAAGCGCTGATTGCAAATCTGTATAGGCATCGGTCCAGGATGTTCCATTGTTTCCTCCCGTTGCAGATAAATCCACATATATGATATCATCCGTAAAACTATAGTCATCACAACCAAATTCATACACCCCCATGTCGATAATGCCGGAAAACCTAGGACTCAGATCCAAATCCACTTCTTGTCCATCTACTGTAAATAAAGTATCAATGGTAGATGGATCTCCACTATTGATGCCAGGCGAAGTCAGCTGCAAATGAAAATCTCCATTAACCGCATCTACAAATAAAGGATCGGTAGAAAAAAGATTATTACCATCGTCGATGACATCTGAATTGTGATTGACAACATTATAAGATTCATCAAACAGTGAGTACGAAATAGAAACTGAAGCTTCATCATTATAGAATACAGATCCTTCTCTTTCAGCACTATTATTATAGAATATACTATTCTTCAGTGTAGGGGAAATTTCCCCAAATAATCCATTATTATATATAGCGCCTCCATCTCGGGCTGAGTTAGACTCAAACACACAATTAACCATTGCAGGTGAACTTTCTCCTTCATCTGAGAAATTATAAATAGCACCTCCTTGACCACCAGAATTGGACGTAAAGACACAATTGATTAACTCAGGTGAACTTTCTCCTCCATTATTTCCAAAATTGAAAATAGCACCTCCACCATTACTCGATTCATTAGAAGTAAATACACAATTAACGACCCCAGGCGAACTTACTCCATTACTACTTCCATTATTATAAATAGCACCTCCAAAACCAGCTGAGTTAGACTCAAATACACAATTATTCAACACAGGAGAACTTTCTCCTCCATCTCCTCCATCATTATAAACACCACCACCATTACTCGATTCATTAGAAGTAAAGATACAATTTTGGATACTTGGATTGGACACATTTCCTGTACCGGAACCATCGTTAAACCATCCGCCTCCATTGGCAACGATAGATCCACCATAGCTATAACCATCGGTAATGGTAAATCCATCCACCAACGTGACTGAGCTTACATTTTGGGTATAGACAACGTGGTAACTATTGTCCGTTTTGACATTCAGTATGCCGATATCTCCACTAAGGATGGTTTCATAAGTTTTCCAATCTCTGTTTTCAAATTCATCTCCACCTGCTGGAAATCCTCCGTAAACTCGTACACTATCCGGTAACAAAAAAGATATTTCTCTTTCCATAATCGTTACATTTCCGGGATCTGAGGGACTTACTGGATAATAAGTTCCCTCCGCTACAAAAATAGAATCCCCCCTACTAGCTGTAGTCAAGGCTTCTTGTAAATCGTCATAGGCGGAAGCCCAAGAACTGCCATCGCCTCCGGGAGAAACACTGGCATCAACATATATCTGTCCATTCGACGGAAATGTCAAGACACAGAATAACGACATCAACAAACAACCCAAGAAGGTACTTTTATGAGGTAAAGGATAATTCATAGCCAAATTTTATATTACACAAATTAGCATGCAAATTATAAAATTTATTAACAAACGATTACAATATAAAAGATAAAATATAAAATAATAAACGAGTATATTGCATTATAAAAAAATCTAAAATTTTAAACATGTATTATAATATGAATACACAATAAACTAACACAAACCATTAGTTTGCAATAATATGTAATTTATTATTTGCAATATAACAAAAAGCAAAAAAAGTCTTTTCCTCTATTAATCAAAAAGAACTTATAGCAAACTGATATTGATGTATAGAAAAAATCTGCAATGACTCAAAACAACATATACCATATTCTACAAATTACATTTATAATTGACAAGCTCACCCACCCCGCCGAGCCGCAGTAGAAACGATAGCTGAACTTTGTCGAAGCCCGGCTCATTTATCCTGGCAAACCCACCTGGAACACAGTGGAAGCGGTGGCTGAGCTTTGTCGAAGCCCGGTTCCTTCAATACTATTATATTATTGATGTAAAATGAAATTTTAAACTTATCAATTTAAATGCAGTCTCGTCGCAGCGCAGTGGCGAACCCTCCCGAAACACGGTGGTTTCGGTTCCTTAAATACTATATTATTGATGTAAAATGAAATTTTAAACTTGTCAATATAAATACAGTCTCGTCGTAGCGCAGTGGCTGCGACTTCTCTCATCGTAGACCGATTTACGGTCTTTCCCTACCCACCCACGACACAGTGGTCGTGGCTCCTTCATCAGTTGAACATTTAGTTCATCTGGTTGCTCTTTGAGCAACTTTATTCAGTCGTGTACTTCATTCGTTCACACCCACGACACAGTGGTCGTGGCTCCTTCAAGCAATTATATTATTACTGTGACAAGTACTTAAACTTGTCAATTTAAATGCAGTGTCGTCGTAGCGCAGTGGCTGCGACTTCACTCGCCCAATGTCCGTTTAGGACATTAGATACTTCGTATTTTGCTCGTTCACAATTAGTTCATCTGATTGCTCTTTGAGCAACTTTATTCAGTCGTGTACTTCATTCGTTCATACCCACGACACTGAGATCGTGGCTCCCTCATCGTAGACCTATTTAAGGCCTACGGTTCTTCGAACTACATTCAGTCGTGAGCTTCATTCAGTCATCCTCACCATTGATCAATTGATGATCAATCATGCTTCGCATTATGTTCAGTCATTTTCAAAATTTTTTCCGTCATCATAAAACGTAAATCGTCTTATCGTCATTGCGCTTCAGAGCAGACCACAATAACCCAGAATGTCATCATTCTACTGACAAAAATAGGAGCAACCTGAAAATTCAAGCCACTCCTTTTTTTATAATCTAATTTCTACTTATTACTTTATCACCACCATCTTCTTCGTTGCCGTGTACTTCTCCGTATCCAATTGATAATACAAGACACTAGACATTCCAAAGTCCTCACTATTCACCCAGACCTTATTGTAACCTTTACCGTAACTGCCTTCAATGACTTTCAATACTTTCCCTGTCACATCGTACATGGTCAAGGTAGCCTCTGAGGCTTCTGGCAAGGTAAATCCGATAGCCGTCTGACCAGCATAGGGATTCGGTGTGTTTTGGTACAAGGCAAAGATCGCATCACTGCTATTGTACTGCCATTGTATATTCTTCAACTTCTCTGCTCCAGTGTAAGCCTCAGCCATAATTACCCGATCGCTTACTGACAATACATCTCGTAATGATACATCGGCTTTCGCTCGGACAACCAAGGTAAACAATACCTCATTCTCAGATGCGCTAATGGCCTTCCCTTCACTCCAAGAGGCCGTGATAAATCCTGGACGGTATTTCACGTAATTGTCCTCTGTAAAGTTCAATGCACCCCCTTCGATAGACTCTACCTCTACCGCATTGTTCGCATAAGCTAAGGTGTACTGCATTCCAGTAATTTCATCGAAGTTCTCAGATGTAACATCTACCCGGTACAATTCACCAGATATCAATCCTTGATCCACCACACTCAAATTTAAAGTTGTCAATCCACTTCTCTGACTTCGACCTACATTTTCAGTGCGATTCACATCACCGATCTTCACTCCTACAAAATCTATATTCTGGTCCGCTCTCAAACTAGTCGATTCGAAACTTTCTCTCATGCTTCCATCGGACATGAAAAATCTCCAACTCGTATTATTGGCCAACTTTCGATTTGGCGTCAACACCATTCTTCTCGTCTCCAAGATATCGAAGGCATTGATCTTACCATTGCCATCTACATCGGCCGCCACTTTATCGAAATCGCTAGTCAATACAGATTCTTGCATTACATGACTCTGGATAGCTATCACATCTTGGGTAGTTATGCCCTGTCCATGACCGGTGTTTTTCTGTGGTACTATATTCACTGAAGATCCATAATTGAGGTTGAAGCCATACTGGCCATTCCCCGTGGTCTCCGCTGTCAATGGACTTCCACTGTTCAAGACAGCCTTCACTTCTACTTCTGCTATCGCTCCTTGGTCTTGATCTGTGATCTGACCTGTCAAACTCACATCGCCATTGTTGGCCGCACAATTAGCATCGACAACAAATACTATGGTTTGCTCGTAATCTCTCTCAATGGTAGAACACCAATCTCTAATATTCCACACTCTTGTCAGTTTATACATTTGAGGACCATCTGTTCCAGTGGTTTGTACTTCACTGATGTATTCTTCCTTCACCCCAATGGCGATCGAATTACACAAGGCTCCTACTAAGTCCGCTTTCAATTCCACTTTTCCAGTTACACTTGGTGCTAATTCCGTACTTGCCGCTTCTAATGAAGTTACACAGGCAGATGACTCTTGAGTATAAGTATCCGCAGGTGTATCAAACATTGACATGCCCAATTCACAAGCACTATTCACATAAATGATTTGTTCCAAGGTAAAGCTCGGTGCTTTCGGTCCACAACCTCCACTAATATCAAATCTTCTGGTGATTATACCATTGCCACAGTCGTCTAGATCTACCCATACATCTTGGTGTTGGATTGAAGACTGACAGGATACGGCCAATAATCCGAGATAATGATCCATAGAATCATTTACCAGACTGGTAGTTCGCTCGGTTACATTGATCCAATCTATGGTTCCATCGTGCAAGGTATCCGCTACTTTTGTCACTTCTTCGGTCTCAGCGCAAGTAATGTTCTCAATAGCAAATCGCAAGTCCTCAATAGTGATTTCATTGCCTGCTGCATCGGTAATCAATCCATTGCTATTGACCCATGCTGCTTCATAATATCCAAATGCTTCGTTCAATGCGTCAAATGCACCTGTGCTATCTATAGCTGATCCACCTTCTCCGTATGCTGCTGCCGCTTCGATGATAGATTTGTAGTTTACGTTGTATGACTCACATGAAATGGCGACATCAGCCAATGCACTATGTACTTTGGCTTGAGATTTGTCCTCTACTTCTACGTCTAACCAACCTTTGCCCCAGTTACACCAATAATCCATGACCAATAATTCTACGGTCGGTGTCTCACAGGCATCCTCACATTTGAATGGTATCGCTGGGCTCCATCCACCTCCTAGATAGCTCACTTCTTTACCATATCCCGGTTTGCCCGTAATGGCATCCAAGAATCCTTCGAATTCTTCGATTTTCAATCTGTTACCGTGGTCTGCATCAGGTCCGCTACAATTGTCATTCAACAAGATATATTTAACCATATCATAGATCCATCCATGTACTACGAATTCTCCACACTCATAACTATCTTCCCACAACCAAACCAATTTTTGGTAGTAGTGATTTTCTACAGTCTCTGAGTTTAAGAATTTTTTCAATGCTGTAATGTCGAAGTCATAGTCTCCACACTGGTACTCACCTCCTAAGGCACCTCCGTATCCAGAGAATCCTAAGTC
>NZ_JAJQYA010000066.1 GCF_021729155.1 Membranihabitans marinus
TCAAACTTTGATTTTAATAGAAAAATAATGTTTGCTGGGGATTCTCTCGGTAATTTAATATTAAAATATATTTCATGCAATTTCCACCCCCTACCCCCCGCCAGCGGGGGACATAAGAGATACTGGGCAAAAAAGTGTGACAAATCCATAAGTAATACCATTCGTATAATCAATCAATTTACATAAATCTGTGATTTTGATAGAAAAATGATGTTTGCTATGGATTTACGTTGATATGATGCCTGGACGTAGAGACGCAATGCCTTGCGTCTCCTAACACCACCTATATGAGACACAAGGCATTGCGTCTCTACTACCAACGTTGCAATCACGCCGGAGCCAATGGCTAAAACCTATCTAATTACATTGAAATTATACCGAGCATAGAGGTATATACCATTGGATTAAAGGGATAATCACGTCGGAGCACAATAATGATTGTCATGAATTTTAATTAATACCAAGCCGAAGCCAGTGGCTTCGGTTCCTTCATCCAATTGATATTTAATCAATTGGGTTGCACTTCGTGCAACTGCATTCAGTTACCCCTATTGCCATATTCAACCATATACTACTGCTATTTAAAATCCGAGATTAATGACTCATAAAACTACTGCCTAATAATCTGATATACATCTCGATAGGCCTGTTTTACCTCAGGGGACAATTGAGTCATTAATGTAAAACCATGACAGAGTGTGGGATAATGTTTATGAATAATCTGGCTTTCATCCCGCCTCGGTTTTTCAATAAAAGAAAGAGCTTGATCCAAAAAAGGATCATAGCCACCAGTCAACACCCAAGTCTTGGGGAGAAAGGATAGATCTTCATAAAATAAGGGAGACAAGAGTGGGTCATATAAATTCTGACTCTCGGGCAAATACATATCTCGCATCCACTCAATATCTGGCTTCTCTATAACATAGCCTCGACCAAATTTTTCCATGGACGATTGATCTAAAAAAGTAGTAAGTGGTGGATACAGAAGGAGTAATTTGTCCAAGGTTATATCTCGTTTACTCAATAAATTAATGACTCCGATGGCCATATTTCCCCCAGCACTATCCCCACATAGAATAAACTCCCCTATGTTAGATCGACTTCGCTCTTGGTCTAACAATTCACTGATTACATCTACACAGTCGAATATAGCCTTGGGAAATTTATGTTCCGGAGCCAATCTATAGCCAATGGAATAAACCGTGGATTCCGTGTTTTTACATATTCTTCTACATACATTATCATAAATATCGATGGATCGTCCTACCCATCCCCCACCGTGAATGTAAAACACTACTTTTTGCGAAGGATTATGATGCTGATATTTTCGAATGCGGATCGATACTCCCTCCCTATTGTCGAGACAAAAATCCTCGACGTTTTTCAACCTCAGTGAAGGTCCGTCCAACCACCATCGGTTTCGCTTCCATGTTCGCTCGAGATCAGATCGATATTCTTCCATTGAAAAGGGCTGCACAAAACCCTCGTTCTTATGCAGCACCTTTAAAAATAACTTTAATTTCCAATCCATAATATCAACATTTGATTGGATTTTTCTATAATATTCCCGACTGAGGATTACAATAATTCGTAAATACCTGCAATTCCCTGTCCACCACCAATACAGGCTGTAACCATACCGTATTTTTGGTTTCTGCGCGCCAATTCTGCAAAGAGTTGGATACTCAACTTCGTTCCAGTACAACCCAATGGATGACCAAGAGCGATGGCTCCCCCATTGACATTTACTTTTTCTATATCCATGCCCACTTCTTTGATGACTGCCAAACTCTGAGCGGCAAATGCTTCGTTTAATTCAATTAAATCGATATCGTCCAACTTCATGCCCGCCATCTTCAAAGCTTTGGGAACAGCGGCAATTGGCCCCAATCCCATATACAATGGATCCACTCCAGCAGAAGCACAGCTAACCATTCGCGCAATGGGCTCTACATTTAAGGTTTTCAAAAATGCCTCACTCACCACCATGGTAAAAGCAGCACCATCTGATGTTTGAGAAGAATTACCAGCGGTAACCGTCCCCCCTCGTTCAAATGCTGGACGCAATCTAGCCAGGGCTTCCAAAGAAGTATCTCTTCGCACACCTTCGTCCTCAGCTACAGTATAGCTACGTGTTTTTCTCTGTCCATTGGACACGTAGTTTTCTTCCACTTCAATCGGCACAATTTGATCCTTAAAATATCCTTGATCCAAAGCATTGCCTGCGCGTTGGTGAGATCTCAAGGCAAATTCGTCTTGTTCGTCGCGTGAAATTTTATATTTTTTAGCTACCGCTTCTGCAGTCAATCCCATGGACACCAAATAATCTGGTGTCACGCTCGTAACGTTGTAGTTCGGCGCCAATTTGATCCCTGTCATTGGAATTAAACTCATGGTTTCGGCACCCCCTGCTATAAAGCAATGCCCCATACCGGCCTTTATTTTGGCTGTGGCCATGGCTATGGTTTCCACACCAGATCCACAATATCGATTAACGGTTACACCGGGAACTTTTAAATTGAGAGCTCGCAAACTAATTCTCCGACCTATTTGCAGACCTTGTTCGGCCTCAGGATTGGCACAGCCGACTAAAACGTCGTCTATGTCGTCGGGATTGAGATTGGGCAATTCACTCACCATGTGCTGAATCACTTTCACAGCCAAATCATCTGATCTCGTAAATCGAAAACCACCTTTTTTAGCCTTACCGACTGCGGTGCGATATCCTTTTACTATATATGCTTCCATTTTTATCTTATTTTAATTTCTTAGTGGTTTTTTAGTTTCTAACATATGTTGAATACGTGCCAGAGTTTTAGGCTCTGAACACAGACTCAAAAATGCTTCTCTCTCAATATCCAAAAGGTATTGTTCATCAACGGCCTGCGCCTCAGATATATCCCCTCCAGACAATACATAAGCGATCTTTTTAGCAATCTTGACATCGTGTTCTGATGCCCAACGGCCTAGCAACATTTCATTTAAAGCCAGTTCCAATGTGGCGATACCAGATTTACCCAATACCTTGATATCGGTTCTCAACGATGGAGCTATATAATTGTAAGCCAATTCCAAAACCCGTTGTTTGGCCATGCGAATTCTTTCACTACTTCCAACAACTACTCTATCTTTATGAGACAAATATCCCAATCCAATAGCTTCGTGGGCTGAGGTAGATACTTTACCCATAGCTATAGTTTGAAACCATTCTAACAACACTGCATTGCCATTGTTGCTATTCTTGTACTCATCATAGGCGCGTAGGGCGAATTCCTTACTTCCTCCACCTCCGGGGATAATACCTACTCCCACTTCTACCAAACCTATATAGGATTCTGCTGCGGCTATGGTACTATCGGTATGCATGACAAATTCACATCCACCTCCAAAAACATATCCTTGGGTTGCAGCGACTACTGGGACTTTGGCCAATCGAAGTGCCATGCTGGTATCTTGAAACAATTTAACGGCAGCATCCAATTCGTTGTAATCATTCTGAAATGCCAGAGAACCAATCATTAAAAGATTGGCACCTACGGTAAAGTTTTTACCCTCATTGGCAATTACTATTCCAGCCCAGTCGCCATCTTCTGCTATTTGAATACATTGATGAAGCCCTTTTAATATGCCTTCTCCAATAGTATTCGATTTACTGATAAACTCAACATTCAATACTCCATCCCCTATATTGAGTAGTCTCAATTCTTCGTTTTCGAATACAGGACTCTCCCCTTTGAAGTAATTTAAATTTATCTGTCCCTCACTTCCAGGAATAATTTGATACGACTGTTGATCGATATCATAATACCATTTACTGTGATCTTTTATCGTGTAAAATGCTTCATGACCAGCTGTTATAAAACTATTTACCCAAGATGGGATTTCCAAGTCCATTTTTTTCCCGTATTCTACAAGGGTTTTTACTCCTAAGATATCAGCATACTCAAAAGGACCATAGGACCATGCAAATCCTGCCTTCATAGCGTCATCGATACCATATATATTATCGGAAATTTCTGGAATTAATTGAGCTGAATATAAAAAACTAAAAGTTATACTTTGTCTAATCAATTCCGCACCTGTATCCTCTAGAGACCATAGAGCCTTAATGCGGTCTACTGGATTACTGATTTGTTTGGACACCGACAGACTTTCTAAGCCTGACTTACTGCTGGCTTCGTATTCCAAGGTTTCTAAGTTGAGACCGTGAATGATGCTTCGACCCTTTTCGTCTCTTTCTTTGGTTTTGAAATAAAACCCTTTACCGGTCTTGTTGCCCAAGTGTTTTTGTTCAACCAGATGTTTTAGATAAGCGGGGATTTGAATCTGTTGCAATGCTTTATCATCACTACAGTGTTTTTGTAAATCACTCAATACCATATAGGCGGTATCCAACCCCACCAAATCACCTAAGCGAAAGGTTCCTGTATTGGGTCTTGCAATAGCAGGACCAGTCAATATATCAACATCTTGAATGCTTAGACCTAGTTTAGAAGTCAATTCAAATATTTTGGCCATAGAAGTTACTCCTATTCGATTGCCTATAAAGGCGGGTGTATCTTTACACAAGACGGTCTCCTTACCTAAATAACGTCGACCGAAATCCATGAAAAAATCAACTACAGACTGGTCTGTTGATTGGGTCGGAATAATTTCCAACAATTTTAAATACCTAGCTGGATTAAAAAAGTGAGTTCCTAAAAAATGACTTTTAAAATCATCAGATCGTCCCGTCGTCATCATATGGATGGGAATACCTGATGTATTAGAACTTACCAAACTGCCTGGCTTTCGAAATTGATCTACTTTTTCAAAAATTATCTGTTTGATATCCAATCTTTCAATCACCACTTCGATGATCCAATCGCAATCGGCTATATTTTTTAAATCATCGTCAAAATTACCTACGGCTATTTTTTTAGCCATTTCAGCGGTGTACAATGGAGCAGGCTTGGCTTTTAAAGCAGCTTTTAAAGCCTGACTAGCCAATGAATTACGAAATGAAGATTGGGTATTTTGTTCAGGTGTCAAATTTTTGGGTACCATATCCAATAATAAAACATCGAATCCAATATTGGCCATATGGCATGCAATACCGGTTCCCATAATTCCCGATCCCAATACTGCAATTTTCTTTATTCTACGCATATTTTAAAATTTTGACTTAAAGTTAAAAAAATAAAAACGAATAACACAATTAAACGGCAAGGCTATTTTTAGGCTATTTAGTAAAAAAATAAAATATTTCATACTAAAACAGATTTTTAAAACATTAATGTAGAGGAAATGAAAAATATTTAAAATAAAACGTATTAATACTTTACATAATATCTATTTCTGCTTAAATTTGAACGTCGATATTTTCTAAGAAATCATTCTAAACCACCTATAAATTTATGAATCCAATACTATTCATCTTATTGCAAGCTCCAAATGTTCAATTGGAAGAGGAAGTAACCATTGAAAGACAAAGTTTATTTCAGTTAATATCTGAAAGTGGCTGGATTGGTATATTGATTGTACTTCTCCTACTCGCCATGTTTGTTGTGGCATTATATCTATTTGTAGAGCGATATTCTGCTATTAAAAGAGCGGGTAAATTAGACGACAATTTCATCAACAACATTAGAGCCAGTGTTCAAGCAGGCAATATCATGGGAGCTAAAGCCCTATGTCAATCCAACAATTCACCTGCAGCTCGTATGATTGAAAAGGGGATAATGCGTATTGGCAAACCGTTAACCGATATTAATGCATCTATCGAAAATGCTGGCAACCTAGAACTTTTCCGCTTGGAGAAAAATCTTAGTACTCTAGCATCTATTTCTGGTGCTGCACCTATGATAGGCTTTTTTGGTACTGTTACCGGGATGATCTTGGCATTTTACGAAATGGCAACGGCCGAGAATGTAACTCCAGATGTATTAGCTGGAGGTATTTATCAAGCCCTTATTACTACTGCATTTGGACTATTTGTAGGGATATTTGCATTTATCGCATACAACCTATTGGTATCCAACGTAGAGAAAGTAGTCTACAAGATGGAAAGAACATCAGTAGAATTTATGGATTTATTGCAAGAACCAGTTAATTCATAATCAACTATGGCATTAAAGAAAAGAAATAAGGTAAGTGCAGAGTTTAGTATGTCATCTTTGACCGACATCATCTTTTTGTTGTTGATCTTCTTTATGTTGACATCGACTTTGGTCAGTCCCAATGCACTGCGACTGACTCTACCCAGTTCCAGCTCTAAAACTGTTGCACCACAGAGTTACACCGTATCTATAAAAGAAGACGGAAAGTATTACCTCAATGGAAAACAAATGAGTCTCGGGAACATTGAATCCCAATTGCGCGTTGATCTAAAGCAGTCCAGTGACAAAAAGCCCACTGTAGTGATTGCAGCCGATCAACAAAGCCCCCTTCATTTTACTGTAAAAGTAATGGATGTGGCCAAACGATTGGGCACACAGGCTATATTGGCCACAGAACCCGCTAATTAAGGTAGGACTGGTCAATACATTAAATTAAAACTTATATTAATCTAGAAGACATGAATGATTTTCAAAGTTCACCGGAAGATCGAAAAAAAGCGAAACGAGTCAGTATTATTGTCAATACCATATTATTGATATTGCTGTTGTTTCCCTTTATGTCATTTCAAACCCCTCCTCCCGGGGAAGAGGGAATATTGGTAAGTTTTGGGGCTCCAGACATGGGCCGTGGTGACGATATGCCTGATACCCAACAAGAAGAGGAGGTTGAACCTCAACCCGCCGAAGAAACTCCTCCTACCCCAGTAGAACCTCAAGAAATTGAAGAACAAACTGTGGAAAAAGAAGTGGTGACAACGGAGGATCCCAATGCAATAGCGTTGAAGAAAAAAGAGGAAGAAGCCCGTAAAAAACAAGAAGAAAAAGAAAGACTGGAAAAGTTAGAAGCCCAACGCAAGGCGGAAGCTGAAGCCAAGAAAAAAGCAGAATTTGAAGCGACCAAAAAGCAATTCGGCGATTTATTTGGTGGAGGGAAAGGGAAAACCGATACTCCCGGCAATCAAGGCGACCCTCTAGGGGATCCCAATTCCGATAATCTCGAAGGATTAAGCACTGGTAGTGGCAATGTTGGTGGTGGATTAGGAGGTAGAAACCTAACCTATAAACCCAATGTAGTCGAACGTTCTCAAAAGACGGGACGAGTAGTAGTTAGAGTATGCGTAGATGACAAAGGGAATGTTTCGGAATCAAGCTTTACACAAAAAGGCAGTACGACAGGAGATACCGACCTTATCAATACGGCAATCAAATTTGCGAAACAATATAAGTTCTCCCCTAGTACGGTATCTAAACAATGTGGAACCATAACGTTTGACTTTAAAATAAAATAAGTCTACACCCCTGGTTTAGCTATCTTTAAGTTAAAATAGCATCGGTCATGAGATGATGGGTTTAACCATTGTTGTTTAGCGATGATATCATCATTACTATTTTGAGGACGTAGAGACGCAATGCCTTGCGTCTCCAAAAAAAATATATGAGACGCAAGGAAAACCCACCCTCGGTATCTAGCCTCGGTTCCCTCATCATTGACCAATTTACGGTCTTTTCCCGCCCACCCACGACACAGTGGTCGTGGCTCCCTCATCGTAGACCTATTTAAGGTCTACGGTTCTTCGAACTACATTCGGTCGTGAGCTTCATTCGGTCATGTCTCTACGTTAAAGTGTGATTGCAACGTAATTCGACAGCCAAGTTCCCCTCTATTGGAGGATTGTCTAACTTGTCAGACGGGGTGGTTCGAATGAATAAAAAATAAAATTTAATATTTCCTGCAGAATTTACAAACCACCCCGTCAGTAAACTGACACCCCTCCAAAGGAGGGGAATTTTCTAGGATGACCGAGCGAAGTTGCTCCTTAGAGCAACCAAATGTCCTTAATGGACATTTGGCGAGGGAACCGAAACCTCCGTGTTTCGGGTGTGACCGAGCATAGTTGCCCAAAGGATGACTGAACGAAATGCGAAGCATCTGAGACCGTAAATCGGTCTCAGGTGAAGGAACCACGACCACCGTGTCGTGGATGGGTTGGCTCGTAAATCGGCATTTGGCGAAGGAACCGAGGTCTCCCGGCCGAGGCGTGATTGCCCCGTAAATCTTCAGGTATTTAGCCACTGTGCTCCGGCGTGACTGCAACATAAATCGATAGGTTTT
>NZ_JAJQYA010000067.1 GCF_021729155.1 Membranihabitans marinus
ATTTTTCTCTGATCAATCCACTGGAAATCAAACGATCTCAAGGTATTTCAAGAGGTAAATCTGATCCTATTGATGCTATTAGAATTGCACAGTACTGTGTTATATTTACTAATAGATTAACACCATTTTCTTTGCCAGACAAAGCTATTTTAAAGCTTCAAAGCCTTATTCGATCTAGAGATCACTTGGTTGTAGGAAACACTAGAGACAAAAATTATATAAAACAGTTGAAGATCTCAAATTCTTATCTTTCAACCAAAGAAGAGCTTAAGGAATTGAAAGAACAAATCAAGTTAACAGAGCAAAGGATTGAAAAATTTGAAGTGATGATTCAAGACGTAATTGAATCAAATGAAGAGATAAAGACTGCGTATGAAAAAATAACTAAAGTCATAGGAGTTGGTCCTATTACAGCTGTAAAGGTTATAACTGAAACAAATCTCTTCCAAAAATTTGACAATCCAAGAGCTTTTGCCAGTCATTGTGGAATAGCCCCCTTTCCTCACTCATCGGGATCATCGGTTAGAGGAAGGACTCGAACAAGTAAAATGAGGAATAGGAAATTAAAATCAGTTTTATTTAATGCAGCTAGTTCTGCAATTCAACATGACCCCCAACTAAGATCATATTACAAAAGAAAAGTGGCTGAAGGGAAAAAAGAAATTAGTGTTTTAAATGCTGTAGCGAATAAAATTATTTTACGTATTTACGCTGTAATAAACCGAGATGAACCTTTTGTAAAATTAATGGCTTAATTGTTTGGTTTTATCTTAGAATACTCGTTCACCTCGGCACAGTGGCCTCGGTTCCATCGTCAAATGCCGATTTACGGCATTTGGTTGCCATTCTGGCAACTTTACTCAGTCACATTTAGGACATCGATTTGCTCATTCCTCTCCCACCCACAGCATGGTAGCTGTGGTTATCTCACCATTGACCGATTTACGGTCAATGATACTTCGTATTATGTTCGATAATGCAGTTATATTCAGTCATTCAAAATCTTTTCCGTCATCATAAAACGTAATACGTATAACATCAGTTTACGAGACCTATTGGAGAGGGATAAACTTTTATAATCATGGTATTGATTTGGTATAACTGTGATGTTCTATTATTGAATCTGCTCCACTCCTAGCCTCGAAATCTGATAAATCCCGAAATTTTCTTAAAAAATCGGAATTTATTTTTCGATATAAATAAATTAATATTATATTTGCAACCGCTTAACGAAGTTGAAGATATTGTTGCTAAAATGATTGAAGTCGTCAGAAAAGAGATGAGGAAAGTCCGTTGAGCAATTCAAATAAAAATAATAACCGAAATAAGGTAATATCTAACATTTAATCGTGGGAGATTTTACTGTGACGGGGTGTAGCGTAGCCCGGTTATCGCGCCGCGTTTGGGACGCGGAGGTCGCAAGTTCGAATCTTGCCACCCCGACTTAAAAACCTTGCTTTCATTAGAAAGCGAGGTTTTTTTTTGCCCTATTGACTCCAATTCCCGTCCCAAATTTAATACCAAATACATTTTGCAGAAAGACTGAGCATGACTGGCTCCCAGTGGCCGGAGAGCGAAGCTCCCCTAATCTTATTGGTTATTAATGGATTTTTAGTGAGAGAACAATAACCTTCCGATTTGTCATACTTTTTGCGGATTTGAATTCAATCGTAAGGTAACTTTAAAATATACTGAATTAAAAAATCTTGGTTAATGCAAAAAGTCCACCAAATCAATTTCAGGTCACATCTCTACTGTCATTCCTCACCCAATCGGAGTCCAGTGACTCCGTTTCCCTCATCACATTTTAATTATTTCTGTAAAATTAGTTGATTTTTGTCAATCTTAAAGTAGTGTTGTCACAGCGCAGTGGCTAACCCACCCGAGGTGCAATGACCTCGGTTCCTTCATCCGATGGATATTTAATCCATCGGGTTGTCCAACAGGACAACTTCATTCAGTCATCATCATCAAAGGTCGATTTACTACCTTTCCTCACCCACCCACAGCATGGTAGCTGTGGTTATCTCACCATTGACCGATTTACGGTCAATGATACTACGTATTATGTTCGATATTGCACTTTATTCAGTCACATTTAGTCGATTGGATACTTCGTATTTCGTTCAGTCATGCTCGTTCACACCCGGAGCCAGTGGCTCCGGTTTCCTCATCCAATCGACATTTAGTCGATTGGGTTGTCCTCTGGACAACTACATTCGGTCACCCATTGCTAATATATATTGCCTACTTAGACTCAGCTCAGTGCATCGCTTTCAGGGCTTTTCATTTTTTTTCCTATTTTGGACGGTAGTGTACAGAAACTAGTATTAGAAAAAATAAAAATCCGTTTATAATTTATAAAACATACTTAAATTGTAGATAAAAATTTCATTATCAAATAAAGGTGGATGCTAAAACACATTAAACTTCCGCATAGCCAGCTATTTTGGTGAGCTAAGAAGATAAAAGTTCTGTATATAAACAAGTTACTTGCAAGCTAAAAATGAAAACCAATAGAATATTAGAAAAGAATGGCAAAGAAAGAATCACAAAATACATTATTGGCTCATTCAGAAGCAAAAATCAAACTCTTTGGGCAGTACATTCAAAAATATCTTAATATTATAGTTAATGATGGATATACTGAACAAATACATTTGTACGATCTATTTTGTGGTCCAGGAGTATATGACAATAATGGAGAGGGAAGTCCAATAATCGCACTAAGAAAACTAAAACTAACTTACTACCAATTTGTAAAAGACAGAGCAGATGGATCCCCTAAGATCAATTGTAATTTTAATGATAGTGATCCAGAGCTAATTTCAAGACTCAAAGAAAACATAATTGAAAAAAAACTGCATTACAACAGCTATGGACAATTAAATCTAACTTCTGAAGACTATATAGACATTGTTGATAGGCTGTCAGTTCAGTTTAAAGCATTGAAAAAAGAGAAAGCTTTTGTTTTTATAGATCCTTACGGCTATAAAGAAGTAAGAGCTTCACATATTTTCGATTTACTTAATTGTAATAAAAAATCTGAAGTTTTACTTTGGCTACCTATCCAATTTATGTACAGATTTTCTGAGAATGGCACGCCTGATGTCCTAAAAAGCTTCAACGAACAATTAGGAATTGAAAAAGAAAACACAGCTATCAAAAATGTTTGGGAATACATATTTGAGCTTAAGAATGGATTTCAAACATTCTTGGGTCAGGATTACTTCGTTGATAATTTCACCTTAAGAAAAGAAGAAAATACAGTTTTTTGCTTGTTCTTCTTTAGTTCACATATCAGAGGCTATGAAAAAATGTTAGAAACAAAATGGGAATTAGATACTGAAGCTGGCAGAGGTTGGAAGTATAACGGTCAAATCAAAGACCTGTTTTCAGGACAAGAAACAAATAGATTAGAGGAACTATTATTACCCTATTTGAAGGGGGAAGGCCGTACAAATGGAATGTTGTTCGAGTTCACACTACGACAAGGCTTTTTACCTAAACATTTAAATCAAATACTTAAAGAGCTTCAGAAGAACGAAAAGATAGAATTGCAAAGAAAAGATGGTAGTAAGCCGAGAAAAGGTGCATTTTACATTAATTATGATGCCTATAAATCTGAATACGATAAATTATCAATTAAACTAAAGTAACAATGGCTAAATCAAGTATTGAATGGACAGAAATGACTTGGAATCCGACAACTGGATGTTCAAAAGTCTCTCAAGGCTGCAAATTTTGTTACGCTGAAATAATGTCTAAAAGACTACAGGCTATGGGAGTAGCTAAATACAAAGACAACTTTAAGGTTCGAACACATAATAAAGAACTTAAAACGCCATATACGTGGAAAAAGTCAAAAATTGTATTCGTTAATTCTATGAGTGATTTATTTCATGAAGAAATTCCAGTCAGCTTCATAAAAAAAGTTTTCAAAGTAATGAACGAAAACCCTCAGCATGTTTTTCAAGTCTTAACTAAAAGGGCCGAAAGGTTAAATGCAATTTACGATCAATTAAAATGGACTCATAACATATGGCTGGGTGTCTCTGTCGAAGATGAAAAAGTTGTACATCGAATAGATTTACTTAGAGATACAACAGCAAGAGTTAAGTTTTTATCTCTTGAACCATTACTCGGTCCTTTACCAAACTTAAACTTAACCAATATTGATTGGGTAATTGTTGGAGGAGAAAGTGGACATACACCAAGACCATTGGAACCAGATTGGGTTATAGACATCCAAGATCAATGCGAAAATTCGGACGTAGCATTCTTCTTTAAACAATGGGGCGGTAAAAACAAAAAGAAAAATGGTAGAGAATTAAATGGTCGAACTTATGATGAAATGCCTGAAATTGAATTGCAACATAGTGTATAAGAAGAGCCAGTAAGTATCATTGAGTATGATGGAATCTTCCTTTTAGTCAGACTCCACATACTCTTGGACGTTGTGGCTAATTTGACCCAAACCTGAAATGAAAGTAAAAATTGGAATCGGAATTATAATTATCGCCTTTTTGGTTTGCTTAAATCCGTACTTGCTGATTTTCGGAGTTCCTCTATTCATAATCGGAATTATAATACTTGCAATTTCCGATAAGGAAATAAAAACAAAACTGATTTGGATTTTGACACCAATAATTCTCTGGTATCCAACTATGCATTTGTATTTCTGTTTAATGGGAATAATAGGAACAGCAACTGCGCAAAAACTGGATTTAATATTTCCCGAAAACTTTAAAGGTAAAGCAATTGTAATATCGGATATGCCTTGTGGAGAGGAAATCGAAATTATTGAAAATCGAAAACAATTAAGAATTCCTGAAAACGGAATTTTGCTCTATAAAGGAAAATTAAAAAGCGGATATATTAACAATCGCTATTTCAAAATTGACAATAGCGGAAACAAAACTGAAATACCAACACGAGCAAATTATATGTATTGGGAAGATTCGGAAAATAAACCTGACGAAAGTGTTGTCGGAATTTGGTTAAGTGGTGGAGGAACTAAATACAATCCGAGTCCAAATGGTGGAATAAATTATTCATTCATAGAATTTGTGATTAGTTCAAAAGATAGTTTAGAAAAATGGAGTGAATTTAAACGTACAAAAAAATTAGAGAAATTGACAGACAGTCTAGTAACTGAATGTAAAAATAAAAACTAGCCACAACAATGTGTATAATTCATTGCTAGTTAAAGCCTACTTACGAAAGTCCTCCCGGATTTTCTATTCTGTAATTATTTGCTAAATTAGTTGCTTAAACACGTCACTAATCATACACAAAACCGTTGTGCGGCATACAAGAAAAGCCCATCACACAAACAGCACATTTGGTTTTTGCCGACCCAAAAGCCAACGCAAGAAAAACCAAAAGAGCTGTTTTTTGCCAACGCTCGGACAGAATGAACAAAATTTGAAAACGATAAAAAATAAATGGCCAAACAGAAAGTAAAGGAAAAAGCGATTGAAGAAACTTTGTGGCAATCCTGCGACAAGTTGAGAGATTCGGTAGAACTTGCCTTAAAAGGTGCTTTGCCAGACAATTACTTTTCTCGTTTGGCATTGGACAAAACCAAGCTCGCTTCCCTATTCGACACCATCAACGATGTTGACACGCTCAAAGATGACGGACAAGATGTGATTGGACGTGTGTATGAATATTTCTTGGGCAAATTTGCTCTGAAAGAAAGTAGCGAAAAAGGTAAAGGCGAATTTTATACGCCCAAAACCATTGTGAATTTGATGGCGGAATTGATAGAACCTTACAAAGGTATCATTTATGACCCTTGCTGTGGAACAGGCGGGATGTTTGTGCAGTCTATCAATTTCATAGAAGCTCATCAGGGAAGTAAAAAAGAAGTTTCTATTTACGGACAAGAAAATACACCAACTACTTACAAATTGGCTAAAATGAACTTAGCCATTCGTGGGATTGCTGCCAACCTCGGCAACAAACGCGCAGATACTTTTTCCAACGACCAGCACAAAGACCTTAAAGCCGATTACATTATGGTGAATCCGCCATTTAACTTGAAAGATTGGCGTGGAGAAAATGAACTCTTGGACGCCCCACGTTGGATGGGCTATGAAGTGCCACCCAAAAGCAATGCGAACTATGGTTGGATTCTAAATATGGTAAGCAAACTTTCTGAAAATGGCGTGGCAGGTTTCATTCTTGCCAATGGTGTTCTTTCGGGCGGTGGCGAAGAGTACAAAATCCGTAGGAAATTGATTGAAAATGATTTGGTGGAAGCCATCATCATCATTCCACGAAATACGTTTTATACGACTGACATTAGCGTTACGCTTTGGATTCTGAACAAAAACAAAAAGCAACGCATCGACAACACCAAAGACCTGCCTGCCGGCAAGGCAGGAAAACCCAAAAACTACCGAGACCGCACAGGCGAAATCCTGTTTATGGATTTAAGGCGTTGGGGCAGCGAGTACGAGAAAAAATACATTGAACTTACCGAAGACGACATTCAGCAGGTAGCTCTAAACTTTCACAATTGGCAGCAAGCCGATTATGAAACTACCTACAAAGACGTAGCCGAGTTTTGCAAATTTGCCAGTTTTGAAGATTTGGAGTAAGCCATCAGCTAACTACGTATTGATCAGGGTATAAAAAGGCTTTAAATTTGCTTCAAAAGAAGTAAATGAATAAATACGAAGAATTTGCTAGACGTTATGAAGAATCTGGATTAACACGTAGGGAGTTTGCACAGAGTGAAGGAATATCATTAGAATCAGTAATCTATTATTT
>NZ_JAJQYA010000068.1 GCF_021729155.1 Membranihabitans marinus
TTTTGTTATCATTACAACATCTTTCAAAGTGGCACCATTTGACCGAAATAGGTGGCACAGTCCCTCCGAAATAACCAAAATTAGATAAATTGCGATTCAATGCTCAATCTTATGTGATCTCGACATTTGGTAAAACCATTTTATTTAAAAGCTTTAGCCATAAATTTTTCCAGTAAATAAAATACCATTACCTGTATAATATTATACCAAAAGGATTGAATTCCGGAGCATATTATTTTAAAATTCTATCTGAGTTATAGATCAATCCATTCCTCATTTAAATATCGTAGTCCTCTTCTGTAGTACCCTTGCTAAAGTGTCGAATATTATAAGTAAAGGACAACATAAAGTACCTCTGCAATACATTACTTTGTCTGTCTTCAATGTATATTTCGCTTACATTTCTACGAATGTTATTGTTTTGATCGAGTAAATCATAAACGTTTAAACTCAGCTCTCCACGGTCTTGTTTTAAAAACTTTTTACCTACACTCATATTTACCAAAACATAGCTATTGTTATATCCTTCTGACAAACCTGTATTCAACAAGTGATTGATATTGGTTCGATATACCAATCCCTTCCATATTATCCAATTGTATCGCAAACTAGTAGATTGGTTGTAAAAATTGTTGTCAATAGAAGAACTCAAAGTATTGCTTACCGTGCTATAGCTCGATCGTGTAGATATTTTAAAATCAATCTGATCACTGATATTACTACTTATTGACAATCCAACTCTAAAATTTTTAGAGTTCGCATAATTAAATTCATCATTGATTACTCCTGGTCGCTTAGTATAACCCATACTGGCAAATACATTAAAGTTGGATTGAATAAAAGGAATCGGTCTTCCATAATTAAAATAAGACCAAATGTTCCAATAACCATTTACGTTCACAGGTTTGATAAATTGAGATCCTTCTTCCAATACCACACCTTCTTCCAATTGAATAGGTTCTTCTGCGATGAGTGTACTGTTGGCCACATAATTGTCAATCATCGAGGACTGTACCATTGAAAAGAATGACTCTTCAGTTTCGGAATTTCTCGTTCTAAATTTGGCTTTTAATCTATGGTTATAAGCTTGATCTAAATCGGGATTTCCAGACCTTAATCTCAGTGGATTGGAATTATTTAGCACATTCTGCAATTGACTAATATTGGGTTCTCTTGTCCAAGTATGGTAATTGAATTCAATATTGGTGTTTTTCGAAAATTTATAGTTCATTCTAACTCTTGGCAAGAAACTACTAAAAGTTCGATCTTGTTCGAAGGGAGCAGGAAAGACTTGATCATTTAGCAAATTTGCTGTTTGATATTCTATTTCAGTTTGTACTCTAAAATTTTCCACCTTGTATTGATAGCCCAATTCAACCTCTTGAGTCATGTAACGATTGTCAAAAACATTACTCAATGAAGTATCCAATGCGATAATCGCAAATTCATTGTCTTTATCCTCTGCTATATCATAATTGTATCGATCTGAATCATTATACTTTTCCGCTACTTCATATTCTAACTCCAACATGCTATTATCTCCCAATGGCTCAGTATAAGATCCGTGTACCCCCCAACTAAAACCCGTTCGATCTAATTGAATTTCTTGATTCAACAAATCCTGACTATTCTCACCTTCGTAATAATCAGTTTGGACGAAGTGCCTGCCTTCATTTAAATTGCTGTGAAGTCCTAAATTAGAACTCAAGGTAAATGTCCGTCTCTCCTTATCAAATTTATGACTGAAGTAAGCCCTATTGTATATATCATAATCCAAATTATCAGAAGTAGAGGCATTATGAGATTCATTAATTGGGCGATCTCCTACCCTTGTCGCACCATGGAATGAATTATTATTTTTATCATTTTTTAACGACACGCTGGGGATGACAATTAACTTATTGCGATCATCCATTTCGTATTCCATTCTAAAATTAAAATTGTGATCTTGATTCAATCTATTTTGCTCGCTCTCCTGTTGGTATATTTGACCAGAATCTGAGGCCAGAACATATTGACGCAATAAATAGGCCTCACCAAAATTTTCTCTATTACTATATTGGTAACTACCACTGACTTCCAATTTGTCATTCCAGTCATTGCTATACTGGATACCTATAGTATTGGTATTGATAATACCATCTTGGGTTCTTGTTTCCCCTTGACTATCGGGATCAGCTGTATATTTTACGGCATTGACATTGTTGCTTAATCCAGTAACCGTAATTCTTCGATCATTATTAAAGAAATTGACGCTGGCGCCAACCATATATTTTTTATCTAATCCGTGGCCTGCCGTCGTCTTACCAAACTGTCCTCGTTTGCGATCTGGTTTGGTCACAATATTAATAGTCTTGGCTTCATTGCCATCATCAAAACCACTTAATTCCGCTTTTTCACTCTTCTTGTCAAATATCTGAATATTGTCAATGATGTCAGCAGGCAAACTCTGAAGAGCGGCGGCTACATCTTTTCCAAAAAATGGCTTGCCATCGATAAGTATTTGTTGAACATTTTCACCCTGGGCTTGCAATTGCCCATCTTGAACGGTAATCCCAGGCATTTTTTCCACCAAATCTTGCCCACTAGCATCGGCCAAGGTTGTAAAAGCAGATGCATTGTACTGTGTCGTATCTCCTTTCTGAATACTCATACTGGCCTCTCCTTGAATCACTACTTCGTCTAAGGTAGTAGACGCTTCCATTATTTTAATTACTCCTGTTTGTATAGACTGAGTTAAAGACAGTGGTTTAAAAAAAGTCTCATACCCCAAATACTTAATCTCTATGATATAACTACCCGCATCCACATCTTCGATCACAAATCCTCCATCTAAGTCAGTGACCACTCCTGTTTTAAGAATAGAATCTTTGGCCGTCAATAGACCTACCGTAGCCATAGGAATACCTTCTTCCGAATTGGCATCTTGTATGGTACCTGAAATTGAGTATTGCTGACCAACAGAAATGTATAAAAATGAAAAAAAGAAAAGAAAAGAAAAGGTAAATTTCATAATTTAAATACTTTACACCTATTTTAACTGATCCGTTGAGGCTTACTGGAATAAAACACAAGCGAGAACAAAGAAAGTTACATAAAAATTTCACAAATCTTTTACAAGGTAACAACTATGTTTTGTCTATTAAAATCCTATGGTACAATAATTTATAAAAATGTCATTTTAACATTTTATTAATCTGTACTTATTGGCCGGTATTTTCATTAGACTGCCTAATATAATTATAAAAATATATAAAAACAACCTCAAAAACCTATATAATCCGAATTCATACATCCGTAAACCTATATAATATAACTAATGTTTAGAATAAAAATTTTACAACAACTACACTTTTAACTGTTTTAGCCTACATACAATAAGTCCATTTCATCATAAAATAAAATGCTACATTAAAAATTTACCCGAATATCTTTAAATGACAATTTCTATCCTATGAATCACTTTAAAACCAAGGCTAACATCATGGAAATTTAATAATGGGGTGGTTCATGTAACTTTGTCTTAAACATATCAGCAGATTTATATTATCAGTGCTAATTGAAAAATTTATCAAAAAAATAAATATTCATTTAGCCTAATTTTTTCTCCATCTACTTTATTTAGAAAAAACTCAATCATTATTACCAGAAAATCATTACAGTTATAGGCACAGTGTCCAACATCAATCAATTCTCAATTCTACCATAGCTTTTCTCACACCCCTATTAAATCACCCCTATTAAATCACCCCTATTAAATCACCCCTATTTTCCGCCCCCATTATATCTTCCTCTTGTAATCATAGTCCTATTTAGCAAAACTAATTTACCTACCCCATTTAGGTAGATATTTCTGGATATTCTCAAATACATACTTTCAAGATTATTGGTTCGCTGACTTTATCTTCTTAGATTTTAAACCATTGTCAAACATTGAAAAAAGCAATTGAATCACCTGTCGTCGACATAGAAAAAATAAAATAACGTTTACAGTGTTTTGAATAATCTTAGTTGAATATAAAATATACCACAACCAGCAATATTTGGCTTCGACCTACCATACCTAAATATTAAAATGGTATTCTGATTACATCTTTCTATAGTTGTGATGGAATAAATACCTAAAATTATTCTTCTATGATCCTACATCTTTTGAATATGAAGCTATTGGTTATTAAGTGTTGAAATTCATCCCATCTCAATCTATCTGTTACAAATATATGAGTATCTACCTCAATTAAAATCATCATATAACTTTTCATATTCGTGTACATACGTTTACAAACACTTATAAACGCAAGTAACCGTGTAATCTACGACTGTGATTCTTCAACCGATATAAATTGCCAGTATCAAAAATTTTTTAAACAATAAAATATCATTGTCATGAAAAATGTAAGAAATCAAGTACAATTAATTGGGAGACTGGGCAAAGATCCAGAATTAATTAAAACCCAATCGGGAAAGACAAAAGCAGTTTTAAATATTGCTGTCAATTACTTTTACACCAATGCAGCAGGTCAAAAGATTGAAAACACACAGTGGTTTAGAGTTATCGGCTGGGGAGGTGTCGCAGAATTAATGGGAAAAAGATTAGAGAAGGGTTATGAAGTCATGGTTCAAGGCAAACTAAACAAAAGCAGCTATGAAAATAAACAAGGACAAACGGTATATCTTTTTGAGATACTGGCCGATCATTTTCTAGTTCTCAATCGATTTAAATCAAAGGTTACTGAGCCTGTAGAGGAAGGCAATCTATAGAACAGTTATAAATACGCGAAACCTTACTTTCGAATAAATCTACACAATTCGATTTATTGGTAACTGATGAAATAGAAGAAAGTGGGCAAGGGTAAGAAGAAGGAATATGGTGGTAGATAGGAAGCCTTGGTGACCTAGTGACCTGGAGCCTTGAAGACTTGAAAACTTGAAGACTAAAGTAAGACTTCTTTTTATTGGTGGGTGGGAATAATAATATGGGAATTATATTGAAATTCTTCCAGCGAATAAGTTGGAGTTGAATATGCTCATTGAAAGATCGATTGTCAGTAATTTTTGACCCTAGAGTTGGAATTAGAGAGAAAAACAGCCATAGATTTGAAAACTTAAGTGGTTGTTTGAATAGTCGACTGAAGATGGTCTTATGGCTAATGTAGAGGTTTTAGATGATTGATCTTAATAACAGTGTTCATAGATGAATGATGTCAGTCATGGATCATGAATGTTCAAATTTTAAATATGACCACCATTGACATCGATGTTTAATGGGAAGATGAGGGTAGATATTGATTTTGACCCTAGAGTTGGAATTCGACAGTAAAACAGCCATAGATTTGAAAACTTAAGTGGTTGTTTGAATAATCGACTGTTGATAGTCTTATGGCTAGTGTAGAGGATTTAGATGATTGATCTTAATAACAGTGTTCATAGATGAATAATGTCAGTCATGGTTCTTGAATGTTTAAATTTTAAATAAGACCATCATTGACATCGATGCCTAATGGGAAGATAAGTGTTAGCTTAGATTTTAATCCTAGAGTTGGAATTCGACAGAAAAACAGCTATAGATTTGAAAGCTTAAGCAATAGTTAGAATAGTCGACTGAAGATGGTCATATGGCTAGTGTAGAGGTTTTAAATGATTGATCTTAATAACTAGTGTGCATAGATGAAAGATGTCAGTCATGGATCATGAATGTTCAAATTTCAGTTATGACCATCATTGACATCGATGCTTAATGGGAAGATAAGTGTTGGCTTAGATTATGCCCCTAGAGTTGGAATTCGACAGAAAAACAGCCATAGATTTGAAAACTTAAGCAGTAGTTAGAATAGTCGACTGAAGATGGTCTTATGGCTAGTGTAGAGGTTTTAGATGATTGATCTTAATAACAATGTTCATAGATGAATGATGTCAGTCATGGATCTGCAGTGTTCAAATTTCAGTTATGACCATCATTGACATCGCTGCTTAATGGGAAGATGGGGGTAGATATTGATTTTGACCCTAGAGTTGGAATTAGAGAGAAAAACAGCCATAGATTTGAAAACTTAAGTGGTTGTTTGAATAATTGACTGAAGATGGTCTTATGGCTAGTGTAGAGGTTTTTAATGATTGATCTTAATAACAATGTTCATAGATGAATGATGTCAGTCATGAATCTTGAGTGTTCAAATTTCAGATATGGCCATCATTGACATCGATGTTTAATGAGAAGATAAGTGTTGGCTTAGATTATGCCCCTAGAGTTGGAATTCGACAGAAAAACAGCCATAGATATGAAAGCTTAAGCAGTAGTTAGAATAGTCGACTGAAGATGGTCTTATGGCTAGTGTAGAGGATTTAGATGATTGATCTTAATAACAGTTTTAATAGATGAATGATGTCAGTCATGGAT
>NZ_JAJQYA010000069.1 GCF_021729155.1 Membranihabitans marinus
TATCAGATTATGAGCAATCTCAATTTAAACCTTATCCCTCAGAGATAGAAGAGGCTATTCGAGCAGGAGAGCAGTATTCATCAGCCAAAGACTGGGAGCAATGCCATCCTATCATATACACAACGGAAAGTCATGACTGTGCTGCAGATGTATTCGTACCTAGTGTGACCTTGAAAGATAATTGTTCAGGATTACACAGTGTAAAAGCCATGGTCAATGGTAGAGCGGTACAATTGGAAAGATTGGCTACTACCGAAGAGGGTTATGTAACTTTTGCCCATACCTCCAATCCAATCAGAATAGCTTTCGGTGGACACGGAGTACAAACCGAAGTAAGATACGAAGCAGCGGATAGCTGTTGGAATCAAAGCGAATGGTTTAAATATATAGAGATCAAAGACGCAACTCCACCAACCGTCATCATGGACGATGAAGTATTGGTATCCATGACTACGAAAGAAGCTTGGGTAAATGCAGAGACCTTTGACGAAGGCAGTTGGGACAACTGTGGCATCGACTTGATGTTGGCTCGTAGAACGGACTGGTGGTCAGATACAGCTTGTGTAGATCTTTGTCCTACTGGTGAAACTTACACTGACTGGGTCGACTTGCTCGAAGAT
Organism: Membranihabitans marinus; assembly: GCF_021729155.1. Classification (GTDB taxonomy): domain Bacteria; phylum Bacteroidota; class Bacteroidia; order Chitinophagales; family Saprospiraceae; genus Membranihabitans; species Membranihabitans marinus. Next base: position 621 of record NZ_JAJQYA010000069.1, read on the forward strand.
CTTGGTTTCTCTGATGTTGATGGGGCCTTGGCAGGAGTATCCCAGTGTGGAGAATACGATTATGATATCACGGCCTTGAAAAAATTCTTAAACTCAGAGACTGTAGAAAATCACTACTACCAAAAATTGGTATGGTTGTGGGAAGACAGCTATGAGTGTGGAGAATTTGTGGTGCATGGCTGGATTTATGATATGGTTAAATACATTTTGTTGAATGACAACTGTAGCGGACCGGATGCCGATCATGGTAACAGATTGAAAATCGAGGAATTTGAAGGCTTCTTGGATGCCATTACGGGCAAACCGGGATATGGAAAAGAAGTGAGCTATCTAGGAGGTGGATGGAGCCCAGCGATACCATTCAAATGTGAGGATGCCTGTGAGACACCGACGGTAGAATTGTTGGTGATGGATTACTGGTGTAACTGGGGCAAAGGCTGGTTAGACGTAGAAGTAGAGGACAAATCACAAGCGAAAGTACACAGAGCATTGGCTGATGTGGCCATTTCCTGTGAGTCTTACAACGTAAACTATAAATCCATCATTGAAGCGGCAGCAGCCTATGGAGAAGGAGGATCGGTAAACGATAGCACAGGAGCTTTTGATGCCTTGAATGCAGCCTTTGGTTATTACGAAGCAGCTTGGGTGAATAGCAACGGAGTAATCACCGATGCAGCAGGCAATGAAATCACTATTGAGGACTTGCGATTCTCTATTGAGAACATTACTTGCGCGGAGACCGAAGAAGTGACAAAAGTAGCGGATACCTTGCACGATGGAATCATAGATTGGATCAATGTCACTGAGCGAACTACTGATTTGGTAGCAGAATCAATAGATCATTCATTAGGTTTATTGTCTATATTGTGTCAGTCAAGAATCGAAACACAAGACGTATGGGTAGATCTAGACGACTGTGGCAATGGTATAATCACCAGAAGATTTGATATCAGTGGAGGTTGTGGACCGAAAGCACCGAGCTTTACCTTGGAACAAAATATTTATGTGAATAGCGCCTGTGAATTGGGCATGTCAATGTTTGATACACCTGCTGATACTTATACTCAAGAGTCACCTGTTTGTGTAACTTCATTAGAAGCGGCAAGTACGGAATTAGCACCAAGTGTAACAGGAAAAGTTGAATTGAAAGCGGACTTAGTAGGAGCCTTGTGTAATTCTATCGCCATCGGAGTGAAGGAAGAATACATCAGTGAAGTACAAACCACAGGAACAGATGGTCCTCAAATGTATAAACTGACAAGAGTGTGGAATATTAGAGATTGGTGTTCAACCATTGAGAGAGACTACGAGCAAACCATAGTATTTGTTGTCGATGCCAATTGTGCGGCCAATAATGGCGATGTGAGTTTGACAGGTCAGATCACAGATCAAGATCAAGAGGCGATAGCAGAAGTAGAAGTGAAGGCTGTCTTGAACAGTGGAAGTCCATTGACAGCAGAGACCACGGGTAATGGTCAGTATGGCTTCAATCTCGATTGGGGCTCTTCAGTGAGTATAGTACCACAGAAAAACACCGGTCATGGACAGGGCATAACTACTCAAGATGTGATAGCTATCCAGAGCCATGTAATGCAAGAATCTGTATTGACTAGCGATTACGATAAAGTGGCGGCCGATGTCGATGGCAATGGTATGATCAATGCCTTTGATATCTTGGAGACGAGAAGAATGGTGTTGACGCCGAATCGAAAGTTGGCGAATAATACGAGTTGGAGATTTTTCGTGTCCGATGGAAGTATGAGAGAAAGTTTCGAATCGACTAGTTTGAGAGCGGACCAGAATATAGATTTTGTAGGAGTGAAGATCGGTGATGTGAATCGCACTGAAAATGTAGGTCGAAGTCAGAGAAGTGGATTGACAACTTTAAATTTGAGTGTGGTGGATCAAGGATTGATATCTGGTGAATTGTACCGGGTAGATGTTACATCTGAGAACTTCGATGAAATTACTGGAATGCAGTACACCTTAGCTTATGCGAACAATGCGGTAGAGGTAGAGTCTATCGAAGGGGGCGCATTGAACTTTACAGAGGACAATTACGTGAAATACCGTCCGGGATTTATCACGGCCTCTTGGAGTGAAGGGAAGGCCATCAGCGTATCTGAGAATGAGGTATTGTTTACCTTGGTTGTCCGAGCGAAAGCAGATGTTTCATTGCGAGATGTATTGTCTGTGAGTGATCGGGTAATTATGGCTGAGGCCTATACTGGATCAGAAGAGTTGAAGAATATACAATTGCAGTACAATAGAAGAGATGCGATCTTTGCCTTGTACCAAAACACCCCGAATCCCTATGCTGGTCAGACGGCTATCGGATTTACCTTGCCAGAAGCCTCAGAGGCTACTTTGACCATGTACGATGTGACGGGGAAAGTATTGAAAGTCGTCGAAGGCAGTTATGGTAAAGGTTACAATAAGGTCTGGGTGAACAGTGAGGACTTTGGAATGTCAGGAGTCTTGTATTATCAATTGGATACGGAGAAGTACACCGCGACGAAGAAGATGGTGGTGATAAAGTAATAAGTAGATATTAGATTATAAAAAAAGGAGTGGCTTGAGTTTTCAGGTTGCTCCTTTTTTGTTATAATGTTTCGTGGTGGATGTAGGAACCGGGCTTCGACAAAGCTCAGCCACCGCTGCCTAGGTGTTTCGTTTGTGAACGAGGGAAGTACGAAGGGACATCGGATGAGAGAAGTCTGTACTGCCGTATTGTGACTAGATAATATGGGGGAGCGCTGGTAAATATCAGTAACATTACAGTGGTAATTTCCTTACGGTTTATATTGTATTCAAGTCGGAGCAAGAGGATTCTATCTCAATATTTTATAGCTGTCTCATTATAAATAGCTTATGTAAAGTCCTGAAAGGATGTAATATGTCAGGGCAGGACGAAGTCCTGTCTTAGGTCATGGTGTTGATATAAGTCCTGAAAGGACGACATAATATCAAAAGATGGTTTTATGAAAGGCTGCCTGAGATTGTCCGATTTTATTATGTCACCCTTTCAGGGTTTATTAATTGCAATCAATCTTTACGATGGAATGCTTCCATCGCTGACATATGTCGTCTCCTTCGGGACTTTTCCTCTCAATATGAGATTATTGTTTAATTACAATTGTCTATAAAAAATGAATGTAAAGATTTGGTTTATAGTGTGATATCGCAATTTATTAATCTAAGATTAAATTGGATTTTGAGTTTATTTTATTCTATGAATAGGATATTTATAGATATTAACAGTTTGTATTTATTCATTGTAAAGTCCTGAAGAGACTGTTCAATTAAGTGTGTCTACTTATCTTAGCAAACTATGAAAAAAGAGAAGAAAAACGAGAAGGAAATACTA
>NZ_JAJQYA010000006.1 GCF_021729155.1 Membranihabitans marinus
TTTGTGTGCAAATGGTTATAAAATACGCAGCATTCCAAGCATAATTCCAAAAAGAAGCACGAATGGAGGCACTGCGAAATTTATGTTGATATTTGCCCATTATAATTTAAACATTAGATGTCAATCACAAATTCCATTATGATAAATTAACTACCCTATTAGACGCAAAATCTTGCGTCTCTACAATGGGTGATATGGAAAATCTATGTGTTATATATTTTATCATCTATCCAATGTAAATGATTATTAATGGTCAATGGTCAATGGTTAATTGTTAGTTGTGAATGGTCAATTGTTAGTTGTGAATGTGAGCGAGTGAAGTGCGAAGCATCGCAAAGAACTAATGTCTTGCGTCTCCTCGCCTTGTTTTTCGTCCTGTCTGTCATTATTTTCAATAAGAACAATATCATGAATAGGATTAGGCATTATAATATCCAATTAACGAACTAATTCGTACAGTGTATTGCTTTATTCCAAATGTAATTCGTATTAATCAAGATATTTCCATAATGGCGGGCATGAAGTATATTACATTATTTTATGAAAATGACGATAATTCCATGTAAATTAAACAAATATGAAAGATTGTTTTCCGATTTTAAAATCACAAAGGCTCATTTTAAGACAAATTGTCGAATCTGATTTAGAAAATGTGTACAAAGGCCTTTCCCATCCCGAAGTGGTTAGGTATTATGGCGTTGAGTTCAATAGCCTAGAAGCCACGGTAGAGCAAATGAATTGGTTCGCTGATCTTGAAAAAAATGGTAATGGGATGTACTGGGCTATTTGTTCGAACGGGGACGGCAGTTTTATGGGAGCTGGAGGTTTAAGCGATTTAAGTCAAAAAAATAAAAAAGCGGAAATTGGGTTTTGGCTTTTGCCCGAAAGCTGGGGAAAAGGTATTATGACTGAAGGACTGCCTCTTATCTTAAATTATGCATTTGATATTTTAGGACTTCATAGAGTGGAGGGATTTGTGGAGTCAAAAAATAGTAATTGTAAGAAGGCCTTAGAAAAATTGAATTTTAATTGGGAAGGAAGGATGAGAGACTGTGAAATTAAAAATGGTGAATTTATTAGTTTAGACATTTATTCAAAATTATCGAATGAATAAAATAGTTAGTATTTCTATTATCTTTAAAAGGCAGTTAACTCTAGGGTTTTATTTTAGCTGGAGGGCAGTTTGAGTTGGGGAAGCTGTTTATTAAAGGCTTACTCATGGAAAAGTTCGTTATTGATAGAATTGTACAAAATATATGAAATGATATATGTAATTATTGGCTTGAGTATTCTTTTTTTTGCCATGGCATTTTTGCTGACGGAAAATAATGCCAAATATCTTCTTTCTGGTTACAACACGATGAAGGAAGAAGAGAGAAAAAATGTAGACCTTAAATCCTTCATACCGTACTATAGAAAGTTTCACATATTTTTAGCCATTTCCTTTCTCCTTCTTGGCCTAGGAATAAATCTAATTAATAAAAATATGGCCGGAATATTTTTAGGGGTTTATCCCATTTTGGCCTATATGTTTTTTATGATATCCAGTTCGAAATTTTCAGGAGGATTAAAAACAAAGTCCAATAAAATCGGCGTCATTGTTCTCTCCGCTTCGCTGCTCTTCGTCATAAGTCTTTTGACCTATGGATATCGAGAAAGCAAGATCATCGTAGACTATCAAAAAATTGAATTTACGGGGATGTATGGGGAGACCTTAAACGGAGATGAAATAAAGCGTATTGAAATTGAGAACGATTTGCCAATTATTAAGCAGAAAACAAACGGCTTTGCCCTTGGAAATCTGCGAAAAGGATTTTTTAAAACTGAAGATGGCGAAATCATCAAGTTAATTTTAAATTCAGATCAAAAGCCGTTTATTTTATTTACCATGGTTAACGGGGAAAAAATATATTACTCAGCCAAAGAAAAATCGAATGAATCAATACTGGAAGACATCGGTAAAGTATTTCGGATTAAAGGATAGTCACTCATAAGTACACTGAGCGCTATTGGCGATTGATAACATTACCGTGAATTGCCAGTATATATACTTCCATCTGTATTATTCTTCGAAGTAATTCTCAGGAAAAAGTTTATTCTCATATTTTTCCGCTATTGCTTTCAAAGTTGCCTTTTTCTCCATTTCCGAAGCTGTGACTAGCCTACACACGACGCAGTGGTCGTCTTCCCTCAATTTTATTATGTTATTTTTGAAAAATGTAATTTAATCATTATTAATATAAATGTTCTCTCGACGCAGCACAGGGGGTAAAAATCTATCGAATTTCGCTTCCAATTTATATTGCTGTGCCGCCGGCCATGGATGTTTTTGGACCTTGATGCTCTTCTATGGTGATTATACGAATTACATTTATAATTAACGGTAATCTTTCGATTTATTAGAAGTTTTACTTTGTTTAAAATACTCGCCGTAGCTACGGCTATGCCTGTGTTTTTAGCCTCGTCAAACTTCAAATACTCTCGAAATCTTTTCCGTCATTATAAAATGTAATTCGTATTATTGATTTATTCTGTTCCATTGAAGTAAATAGATTTGTGATATCAAAAAATTATTAGTCCATCTCAAATACAACCTTTGATTTTGATTGTCTTTTTTCTACTGCAGACAGTGCTTCTCGTGCATTTGACAAATCGTAAATCTGTGGTTTTTTCACCGTTATTTTACCTTCTTCAACCCATTGAATGACTTCATTGAATTTATTGGCTTCCATTCTTGTAATGGTCATTTTTCCCGAAATCTTATATTTTTCTAATTCGGAAGTTGAAGGGGGCTGGGTAGTTGAAATGATGACTCCTCCAGTTTTAACTAGAGCATAGGATTTGGCTAGAGTTGGACCACCTACCAGGTCTAAAATGACATCTAAATCATTTAATTCTGTTGAAAAATCAGTGGCTGCGTAGTCAATAACACGGTCAATTCCCAAATCTTGTAGTTCTTGAATTTTTTCTCCTGTCGCCGTACCTATTACAAAAAGTCCTTTATGCTTAGCGATTTGGACTGCCATTTGGCCTACGGCTCCACCAGCACCATGTATCAATATTTTTTGACCTTTTTTAATATCTGCATCTTCAATAAGAGTTGTATATGCCGTGCCCAAAGAAAATGGTAAAGTAGCAGCTTCTGTAAAATGAATTGACTTGGGTTTGGGCATTATTTCATCCTCATTCACGGCTACATATTCTGCATATGTGCCACCTTGCATAAAATTGGGCATTACCATCACTTCATCTCCCTTATTGTATAGATTAGTTTCTTTCCCAACTTCTGTAATGATTCCAGCACCTTCCCAACCCATGGTAAACGGAAAAGGTTTATTCAATTGACCGGATAAAAACCCAGATCGAATTTTGTAATCTACTGGATTTACGGACGACGCTTTTAAGTGAACCAATACTTGATTTGGAAGAATTTTAGGAAGAGGAATTTCAACATTTTCTAAAACAGAATTATCTCCGTATTGATGAATTTGAGTCGCTTTCATATATTGATATATTTTGTTTTGACAAATCTATATACCTTTGCCTAAAAAATAGATCAATCTTAATTATTGGGCATACGTAAATTTTTTAGACTTATGGAAAATAAAAGAACTCGGAAGCTAAAAGATTACAATCCGGGCAACTGCCCCGTGATATATTCCTTGAATAGGATAGGTAATCGATGGAAGTTATTAGTGATTCATTATATCAAGCAGGGGCACAATAGGTACAGCACCTTGCAAAAAGTGATCCCGGATATTAGCCGACAAACCTTGACCAACCAACTAAGGGAATTGGAAGCAGACGGTATACTTGAACGGACAGTTTTTCCCCAAATTCCGCCCAAAGTGGAATATAAGTTAACCGAACTCGGACTTAGTTTACAGCCCATCATTCATGAAATGAGTAAATGGGGACTGCAGTTTGTCAATCCCGATCAAGATGAAAAATAATGACAATCGACCTCTTTTCGAAGAACAACGTTTTTGTGTTTAAAAGTTCTGGTTAATTTTGAAATGTAAAGAGTGATTATAAATATCAAATAATAAGATGATGAAAAAACTAATCCTGAATGATGGACATGAAATCCCTGTTTTGGGATTTGGAACCTATAAAGCTAGAGAACAAGAAGGAATTGACGCCGTAGTATCAGCTATCTCCAATGGGTATTCTCTAATCGACACCGCATCTATTTATGGAAATGAAGAAGCCGTAGGGAAAGGAAGCCAGGAAAGCGGAGTGGCTAGAGAGCATGTATATATAACCACCAAATTGTGGCGTGAGTGCCTAGGCTATGAATCAACGAAAATAGAATTTGAAAAATCTCTAAAGAGACTTAAGGTAGATTACCTCGATTTATACCTAATTCACTGGCCTGCAAATGCTAAAAATTATGAGAATTGGCAAAAGGCCAATGCCGATTCCTGGCGGGCAATGGAAGATTTGCAAGCGGAAGGCAGAATAAAATCTATTGGGGTTAGTAATTTTTTTGTAGAACATTTAGAAGCGTTATTTCAAACAGCCCGAGTGATCCCATCCATTAACCAATTGGAATTTCATCCCGGATATTGGCAGCAGGATTTGGTCGAATATTGCAAAATGAAAGACATTGTTGTAGAGTCATGGTCTCCTTTAGCAAAGGGAAAGGTTTTTGGCAATGAAGTGCTGAAAAGCATAGCGGAGAAGCACAACAAGTCCGTTGCACAAGTTTGTTTGAGATGGGTTATTCAACACCAATTAGTCGTTATCCCAAAATCATCGACTCCCCAGCGAATAAAAGAAAACATGGAAATCTTTGATTTTGAACTCACTGATACAGAGATGGATTCTATAAACGCACTTCCTAAAATGGGCTTCAGCGGAGAGATGCCGAATAGCTGGCCAGATATAGTGAAATAGAAAATTGGTATAATTCGATTTATCGAAAGACGTGTTTTACCCTAGCACGATGGTAAGACAATTTTTAAAAACATACCACTTGTACTTTTTTTTTGTATGTTTGTACTATGGATCAAAAATTAAAGTCCGAGCTTACTAAGCAAAATATTGTAGATAAGGCATTTATACTGTTTTATGAAAATGGCTATAAATCGACCAGTATCAATGATGTAATGAGGGCTTCAAAGATGTCTAAGGGTGCATTTTATCATCATTATCAAAACAAAGACCAACTCGGTTTAGAGGTCATTCAATCGAAAGTTCAAAAAAGAGTATATGAAGGTATGATCCAGCCTTTGACTAAGAAAGGAAATTCAATAGATATATTGAAAACTACTTTTATAAAGAGAATTAAGTCATTTCTCGATTACGAAAAACAACACGGCTGTCCTTTAAATAATTTAATTAACGAGATTGGAGATTTTGAAAGGAGCTATCAAAATGCCTTAAAAAATATTGTGGAACATTGGAAGAAGACCTTAGTGGATCTCGTTGAAAAGGGAAAAATGGAGGATGAAATAAAAAAGGATGTGTCCAGCGAAGCTGTGGCTGTATATTTAATTAGTGCATTTGAAGGTATTCGAGGAATGAGAAAATTGTACGACAATGACATTATCATTGACCAATACATAGCGGGGGTATCCTTATTCTTAGATCAATTAAAAAAATAAATTTTTTTGCCAAAAAACATACCAGTTGGAATGTTTTTATATAATCACATAATACATGAAAAGTAACAGAAGAAGTTTTATTAAAGACTCGGCGATGCTAGGCATAGCTGGGACTACCTTACCACAATTTGGTTTTGCATCCACTGCAACCACTGAGAATTCATTAAACACATCAAGACCTAAAGTGTTATTTTTCGATGTCAATGAGACCTTACTCGATTTAACTGCCATGAAGTCCAGTGTGGGCAAGGTACTGGGAGGGCGAAGTGAATTGCTCCCACTCTGGTTTACCACTATGTTGCAATATTCTTTGGTGTCAACTGTAGGCAGACAATACAATGATTTTGGCATTATAGGTGCTGCCGCATTGCAAATGGTGGCTGCCAACAACGGTATTTCCATAACTGAAAAAGAGGCTAGAGAGGCTATTTTGGGACCTATCCGTTCTTTGCCTGCACATCCAGAAGTCAAGGATTCATTGCAAGCCTTAAAGGATGCGGGTTACAAACTTGTTTCCTTCACCAATTCATCGAATAAAGGAGTGAAAACACAATTTGAAAATGCAGGTTTGCTGGAGTATTTTGAAGAACGACTGAGTATAGAAGACATCGGGAAATTCAAACCTCATACCGATGCATACGATTGGGCAGCCCGAAAAATGAATGTAAAGCCAGAAGAATGTTTCTTGGTGGCCGCTCATGGCTGGGATATAGCCGGTGCGTTTTGGGCAGGCTGGAGAGGAGGTTTTGTTGGCCGACCTGGTGCTCAATTATATCCTTTGGCTCCTACACCGGAAATCAATGAAAAGGATTTAAACTTAGTATCTAAAAAATTAATAGAATTAAGCTAGAATCAATATGCAGGTAAAAGATAAAGTAATCATTGTTACAGGTTCGTCTAGGGGGATAGGGAGAGAAATCGCTTCCCTCTTAGGCGAAAATGGGGGAAAAATAGTAGTTAACCACTCCAATAGTGAAAGGGAAGCCCGGGAAACCGTGGCAGAAATTGTTAATAAAGGGGGTGATGCCATTGCAATTCAGGCTGATGTGAGCCAAAAGGATGATGTTACACACTTGTTCGATAAATCTATTGAAATTTATGGCAAGGTTGATGTTTTGGTGAATAATGCCGGAATTATGTACAATAAATTTTTAAAAGATCAGACTCAAGAAGAGTTTTCCAATCTCTTTGATGTAAATGTGAGAGGGATTTTTAACACCTTACAAGAAGCCGAAAGTAAACTGGCGGACAAGGGCAATATTATTAATTTTTCTTCTAGTACTGCAAAATTAATGTTTCCTAAATACGCCTTGTATTCAGCAACCAAAGCCGCCGTTGAACAAATGACAAGGGTGTTTTCCAAAGAAATCGGAAGGGGGATATCAGTTAATGCCATAGCTCCAGGTGCCACAGCTACCGAGCTATTTTTAAATGGAAAATCAAGTGAAACCATAGAGAAGTTGAGTGCGATGAATGCATTCAATAGATTGGCCGAGCCAATAGATATTGCTCGTGTTGTTTTATTTCTGGCGAGTGATGATTCCAAATGGATTTCTGGTCAAGTTATTGGTGCCAATGGAGGGTTGGTATAATCGTTATATATAAAAAGTATAATTTCCCATGTGGGATATAAATTAGAATATGGTATATTTATAATTAACATGTATTCAATTTCGGTCAGAAGCTATATTGTTGAATACTTTAATTATAATTATTACCATAGAATTATATAAATTGAAAAAAATAGCGGTAAAAAAGGGGGATGTTTTACAGCGTAAAGGAGATTTAAAATCCTTGGTATATTTGGTTGATAAGGGCTTGCTGCGCAGTTATACCATTGATGGCAAAGGACGAGAACATATCTATATGTTTGGGCCAGAAGGCTGGATAGTTACCGACAACTGTGGAGTGAATGAACCATGTGATTTATATATAGATGCCGTTGAAGACAGTGAATTGAGGGTGGTAACAAAGGAAGAAATGTTACAGGCAAAACTAGACATTAAAGCCTTACAGAGACGATTATATGTTATGCAAACTAGGATAGTTATGTTAATGAGTTCCAATGCCAAAGAAAGATATGAGCATTTTATAAAAACCTATCCAGACATTACTCAAAGGGTTTCGCTTAAGATGATAGCCTCTTATCTGGGCATCAGTCCTGAGGCCTTGAGTCGGGTGAGACATAAACTTTCCCAATAAATATAATCTAATGTCATTTCTTGATGTAGATCAATGTCCACCTATTTTAAAAGCTCGACATTTGCATTATAAATTAAAAGAAATAGAAATGACAGATCTACAGAGTAACAAAGTATTGAATATTGTATTATGGATAGCCCAGGGTCTATTAGCGGCTATGTTTATTATGGCGGGAAGTATGAAAACCTTTCAACCTGTAGAGGTATTGATGGAATCAATTCCATGGGTATCATCCGAATTGCTGTTATTGATAAGATTTATTGGCATTAGTGAATTATTAGGTGGATTGGGCTTATTAATTCCATCTATTTTACGGATCAAGCCTTTTTTAACGGTTTGGGCAGCCTTGGGTCTTGCTTTGGTAATGGTTTTGGCCACAGGATTTCATATTATTCGGGGAGAATTTTCTAGTATAGGGATGAATCTTGTGTTATTGGGTTTTGCGCTTTTTATCGCTTGGGGGAGAAGTAAAAAAGTACCCATACTAGCCAAGAGTTAATGGCAATGAATCAGGTGTATAGGCTAAATAAATTTGGCACTGACTAAGTTTGGATAAAAATTTAGTCAGTGTTATGCCAACCTGTTCTAAAATAGTATCTATTATTTCAGACCATCTTCTGCACCCCATTTATCCAAACTTCTTAAAATATCTTCCAGTGATTTGCCTCTAGATGTCAATCCGTATTCCACTTTGGGAGGGACAACTGGAAAAACAGTTCTGGAAATAAGGCCATCTTTTTCTAAATCCCTTACGGTTTGGGTAAACATTTTATTGGAGATTTCAGGAATCTTTTTTTGTAATATTCCCGAACGGAGATCACCTTCTAGCAAGTGAAATAATATTAAAGGTTTCCATTTTGTGCCTATTAAATTCATAGTGTAATTGAGGGGGCAGCTGTTTTCTTTTTTCAAAAATAAAGTTTTATATTGTTGATAATCATTATTTTACTCCTTTGGGTAACTATGCCACTTTTGGGTAAGTTATTGCCAATTAGGCAAATATAGATTAATTTCGCAATCTAAAATTTAACTTATGAAAACGAATAAAAGTTATCCAAAATCATTTTCTCATATTGGATTGACGGTACCCGATATAAATAAGGCTGTGAAATTCTATTCAGAGGTCATGGGCTGGTACATCATAATGGAAGCCTCTACCGTCAAAAAAGAAAAGGATACGGCGATTGGTCAAATGTGCATTGATGTTTTCGGTGATGATTGGGAAGAATTTGAAATAGCCCATTTATCTACTTCAGATGGCATTGGAGTTGAACTGTTTTCTTTTCCAAATGGAGTAAAAGAAGGGCCTAAATTTAATCCTTTTAATACAGGGCTCTTTCATTTTTGTATTCAGGATCCCAATATTGAAGAACTGATTGAAGAAATTTTGTCTTATGGGGGCAAGCAACGAATGCCGATTCGAGAATACTATCCCAATGACAAGCCTTTTAAGATGTGCTATGTCGAAGACCCTTTTGGAATTGTATTTGAAATCTACACTCATAGTTATGAATTGACTTATTCTTCAGGAGCCTATTCCAAATAAATGGGGATTGAATGATTAGCGGAACTCATGGATTGAAAGATCAGTTTTTCATGCCTTGAGCTATAGTATAAATGGCACTGCAGTTAGACTTTGGCAGGGCGGATATTGATTTGCAATGTAATTACTTCTCTCAGTCAAACCACAGTTAGACCTCCTGTATCTTAGATTCTACAATTTTAAATACACTGGGTAATTAAAATGTTAATTTCATTTAGTATTATTGGTTTTTTAGGCTAAAAAATTAAATATGAAATCGACTAAAATGACCCTATGCACATTGATTTTGTTGTGTATATCAATTGCTAGTGGTAAGGCTGAAGGGGAGAAAGATTCGCTAAAAATATTATTTATCGGTAACAGCTATACCTATGTGGAGAACTTGCCCCATATTGTAACCAGTCTTGCTAGTGGAGGAAGTACCAAATTAGTGACAAAGAAGAGTACTGTAGGAGGTGCTAAATTGGCGGAGCATTGGCATGGGAAAAGGGGGTTGAAATCGAAAGAGATGATAGAGAAGGGGGATTTTGATATAGTTGTGATTCAGGGATTTAGTATGGGAGCCATTAATGAAGCCGATAGTGTGGCAAAATATGGGAAGTTGTTTTGCGATTTGGTTAAAGAAAATAATGCAAAGCCTTATTTTTATCTGACCTGGGCAAGGGAGAAGGTGCCTCAATATCAAGAAACCATCAATGAGGTATACTATAAGGTCGCACGAGACAATGATGCAGGCATAGTTCCAGTAGGTAATGCATGGGCATTAGCTAGACAGTTGCGTCCTGATATTCCATTATTTCATCCCGATGGCAGTCATCCATCAGAGTTGGGGACATTTCTGACAGCCTCAGTCTTTGTGGCCACTTTTTTGGGCGAGATTCCTAAGGGATATAGCGGATATTGTAGTTTGGAGGATCGTTATGGAGAAAATGTTCGGTTAATGCATATCGATGCATTGGATGTAGAGTTTTGTAAAAAGGTAACCGAAGAGATTGTTTTAAAATAAAATCAACGTAGAGACCTTAGATTTTGATAGAAAAATGATGTTTGCTGACGATAGAAATGAATTCCCTCGTCCCTTCAGGACTTTTTTCTAGGAATGCATTCTTTTCATAGGGTTTCACCCTATGCTATTAGACTACGTCCTTTCAGGACTTTTCTCTTGTTATATTAGATTGGTTTGCCCAAAACCAGTGGCTAAACCCTACGAATTACGGGGCAGTCACGCCTCGACGTAGAGACGCAATGCCTTGCGTCTCCTAACACCACCTATTTGAAACGCAAGGCCAACCCACCTGAAACACGGAGGTTTCGGTTCCTTCAATTCTATTATATTATTATTGAAAAATGTAATTTAATACTTATCAATTTTAATGCTGTCTCGTCGCAGCACAATGGCTGTGACTTCTCTCGCCCTGGCTTCCCCACCCACGACACAGTTGTCGTGGCTCCTTCATCAGATGAACATTTAGTTCATCTGGTTGCTCTTTCCTCTCCCTCCCTATGCGCAGAGGCATTGGCGCCTTCATCCTGGCATCCCCACCCACGACACAGTGGTCGTGGTTCCCTCATCAAAGGTCGATTTACGACCTTTGGTACTTCGTACTGCATTCGGTCATCCATTGAGGGTATTTGGTCACTACGTGACTTCATTCAGTTACATTCAGTCATGTTCAGGACATTGGATACTACGTATTTTGCTCGTTCACATTTAGTCGATTGGATACTTTTGGCTTACCCATCCGAGATCAAAAGATCTCGGTTCTCTCATCGATGATCATTATTGGATCATCGGTACTTTGTACTTTATTCGTTCATGTTCAGTCATGCTCGGTCAATAACAGGGTAGGGCGATAATGATTCCTTCTGCCTATCAGCTATTGAAAAACCTCTTCTGAATGAGGTTTCGACAAGGATTTGGCATAAAATTCCCCCCAATTCGATATGCTTTTAATTACAGGTTGGAGACTTCTACCCACTTCAGTTAATGAATATTCAACTTTTGGCGGAACAGTGGCATATGGTTTTCGATTTACTATTTTCTTTTCCTCCAAATGCTTTAGTTCTTTCACCAACATCCGAGTAGAAATGTCGGGAATAAACCTTTCCAATTCTTTAAACCGCAGGGTCCCATTATTCAATAGAACATATAATATGGCAAACTTCCATTTGCCTTCTAAGGTGTTCATAGCCAAGTGAAAAGGACAATTTATATATTCTTCTAAAGTTTTTTCTCTCATAATTTATTGATTGTCAATAATACTTACCAATGTGTTATTACTTACCATATGTGTAACTACTTACAAAAGTAAAGTATTGTGTCTACATTTGGTATAAATTATCATAATAAAATGATTAATGAATATAAAATCAAACCAAATGGAATTAAAAGAAAACAAAGCCTTAGTTGCCGAATTTATTAAAGCAATGAGCACCTCAAATGTCGATCAATTAAAAACAATGATTACTGATGATTTTACGTGGTGGATTATTGGGAAGCCCGAATATTTGGCTACTGCAGGAGAACACGATGCAGAGTATTTTCTTGGGTTTTTTGAGAGTTCAGATTTTTTCCCTGAAGGAACAGATTTTAAACCAACCTCAATAATTGCAGAAGGTAATAAAGTGGCAGCCGAAGCTGAAATAAAAGCCAAAACGGCTGTGGGAACACAGTATGAAAATTACTATCATTTTCTATTCACTATAGAAAATGGGAAAATAAACCGGATGAAAGAATATATGGACACCCATCACGCCAAAGTTATATTTGGACTTTAAATCTATATGGAAATATGAATTGGACAATAGATAATTTAAAAGATCAAAGCGGAAAGACTATCCTTGTTACAGGGGCCAATACCGGACTTGGTTTTCAGACTGCACTGGAATTGGCGAAGAAAAATGCATATGTAATTTTGGCCGGGCGCAATGTGGATAAAATAAATCAAGCTATAATTGACATAAAAGAAGAATATCCTGCAGCTCAATTAGAGCCGGGAGTGGTTGATTTGTCAGATTTACAGTCTGTAAAAATCTTTGCAGATACTATATTGACAAAACACAATCGTCTTGATATTTTGATTAATAACGCAGGGGTAATGTTTCCTCCGGCAAGTAAAACAAAACAAGGGTATGAGTTGCAGTTCGGGGTAAACTATATGGCACATTTTGCGCTCACAGCTTATTTGTTTGAGTTAATTACTGCTACCAAAGACAGTAGGATAGTGACCCTAAGTAGCATTGCACATAAAAATGGAAAAATAGATTTTTCGAATCTTAAGCTTGAACAACCTTATGATAAATTCAGAGAGTATGGTCAAAGCAAAGTCGCTGATCTCATTTTTACATTGGAATTGCAACGGCGATTGGATAAGTTATCATCATCTACCTTGTCTGTGGGTGCCCATCCAGGAATAAGTAAAACAGAATTGCTTCGTACCGATAATCCTGATATGATCGATGAGTTCCCTCATATGACTGCCAATCAAGGTGCTTTTTCAACTTTGTTTGCTGCAACAGAAAATATCAATGGCGGAAGTTATATCGGGCCTAATGGGCCAGGTGAAATGACAGGATTTCCCGGATTTGCTTTTGTATCGGATTATGCCAAGGACGAGGGTGTTGGCAAAAAACTGTGGGAGTATGCGGAAGAGCAATTAGATTTAAAATTCTGTTGAATTAGGTAAAGGAACGGTTGAAAATCCTTGCAAAAAAAAAATAAGCCAATAAGGAGTAAAATTATGGCTTATCCTCGTGTTTAATTTTGTATATATTTTAGAAAAATTATGTCTTGTGTTCGCTTTTATATCGTTGGCCAATCGTTGGGGGTCAATGAAATAAATCTACTTTTTAGAAATAGGTTGATAAAAGATTAAACTTTTGTAAAAGCCATGCGTCTAATACCAAATGAATTTTATAAAGAACGAGCAGCAGTACCAATAGGCCTAAATATGACCGACGAAAGATCTACCAATCCACATCATGTGGATTGGATGAAAGAAGGAGAACTTCTGAACTCAGATGGATAAGTCGGATAAAGGAAATAATACTGCTGGCTAAGTGTGATTCTTCTATATATCGAAAGGATACCGCTAATTGTAAATTCAATTCGAATAAACATAAAATATCTAGAATGCTCAGACACTTGGTTTTAATGTTGGTTTTATTAGGGAATCAGTTAATCGCTCACGAGAATAATGAACATTTATCTGCAACCATAATTGGATCTGGGTCACCAAAATACAATACAGAACGTTCTGGACCTTCTGTATTAATCGCTTACAAAAACACCCAAATTTTGGTAGATATGGGGAATGGCACACAAGCCAATTTAAATAAAAATAATACTAAAATTAAAGATATTGATGGCTTCCTGATTACCCACCATCATTTAGACCATAATGAGGAATTTGCACCTATTTTTATTCAATCGCTTCTGGGCGGAAATAAGACCATTGTTGCAGGACCCAAACAAACCACATCCATCATCGACCATATCCTTGATATTTATGAAGAAGATATCGATTATAGATTATCAAAATCGGGAAGAAGTTTAAGTGATGTTAAATCTAATTTTACGGCTAATAACTTGACTGGAAATACTTCTTTTTATATTGGAGAGATCAAAATTACTTATACCCCAGTGAATCATTCCATTGCCACCCTCGCTTATCGCTTTGATGTAGGTGACCAATCAATTGTGATTTCTGGTGACTTGACCTATTCTGAGTCTTTACCTATTTTGGCTAAAGATGCGGATTATTTAATAATGGATTCTGGAGGCGCGATTGAATTGGGCTCGAAAAGAATGGCTAAAAGTGATAAGAACAATAGAAATAAGAACAACCGAAGCAATAATTCAACGAAGGAGAAAGGACATGTTAATTTAGCAGAAAGCTCCCTAATGGCTAAAGAAGCCAATGTTAAAAATTTAGTATTGACACATTTCAATTTTACTAATGTTGATGAAGAAGCAACCACAGCTGGAATACGTGACAATTATATAGGCCAAGTTTTATTCGCTTATGATCTGATGGTATTGCCTATTAATGAAGATGTCCATAGTCACGATGGCGTATTTCATTCGCACAATAATGAAGATCTCCCAGAAATAAGGAATAGCCATAAGGAAGAATTAACTCTACAAAATAAGGTTTCTATAATCGAGGATAAAGAGAACGATCTTAGAATTATAAAATCCAATGCTATTCCAAATCATACGGTTGGCCAATTTCCGACACAGGGTAATCCCAATAAAATTACGGAACAAAATAAAGTTTATCGGATAGATTTAACTCCTGAATTGGCAAGCAACAAAACCTATGTGTATGATTTAGGAATCGATAGAGGCAGGCCGAGCTATGTGTTTGGTGTTGCTATTAATGGTGTGAAATTTGAACCTTCGGCTAATGAGTATTTTAGGCATAAAGAAAATAATCAACCCAATTATGAATGGACATTAGAGCCTTTGAGTGATGAAGTAAACTTAGGGGAAGACTACAACAATGCACACGTTCAACCCAATGGAGAATATCATTATCACGGAACTCCAACGGGTTTGGTGGCTAATTTTGATAAAACTAAAATGACTTTAGTGGGATGGGCTGCAGATGGATTCCCAATGTATTATAAGATGGGGTATAAAGATCCCATGGATGCAAACAGTGGAGTGATTCAATTGAAATCTAGTTATGTGTTGAAACAAGGGGAAAGACCAGGTGATGGCATCTCTGCACCAGATGGAATTTATTCTGGTAAATATGTACGAGACTATGAATTCCGTAACGATATGGGCGATCTGGATGAATGCAATGGAAGAACTGGGGTGACACCAGAATTTCCTAATGGAACGTATTACTATGTGGTTTCTGATGAGTTCCCTTCTGCCAGCAGGTGTTTTATGGGAAGTCCAAGCGATGATTTCAAAATTGGTGGAGGAAGAAACGCTTCAGTAGAAAGACAAAATCAAGCTCAACTGCGTCCTCAAAGACCAGCAGAAGCTTCATCCAATACACCTCCTAATTTCGATAACATTCTGGAAATAATGGACTTAGACCGCGATGGAAAAATATCAATTTCAGAAGCTAAAGGGAGATTAAAAGATAACTTCAAGAATAGAGACCGCAATAAAGATGGTTATATTACAGAAGATGAAATGATGGGGAGAATTAGTCGGGATTAATTTCGACAATCTAATGATCTCAATTTTCACAGATGATGAGATTGTTTGTATATCGATGATTCCGTATAATTTTGCCTAGAAAATGATGGTTTCTTTAATTAAATCGCCAATGGGATTGCAATGTTCGTGGGTGTAATGTCGGCGAAAGAACTGTGCATCAAGGTCCTATATTGATGACCTTACTAGATTGTTGGTCTAATCCGGGTTTTGATATATAGTTATTATTTGGTAAATTAGGATCTAACCATTAGTATTCCAGACTGATGTCAGAAAAAATACTTAGAATATTAAATCCAAGAAAGTATCCCATTCTAATATTTTTATTATTTATTTCAACCTTGGTTCGGGGCCAAGAATCTAGTCATGGCTCGGTTTATAATACAGTCCTCTTTAAAATCACGAAGAAAAATTCAACGAAAACATCTTATTTATTTGGAACTCACCACGGTTTTGGCAAGGAATTTTTTGATTCTTTAACCACAGCAAATAGGGTTTTATCATCCTCGGATATATTAATAAAAGAAAATGTAAATATTCCAGGCCATAGTGCTGAGGAAATAATTAACAACAGAAAAGAAGTAGTCCAATGGAAGCGCTATTTGAATCAGCGAGATCGGACATTTATAAATCGCTTATTTGCTAAGAGTCCAACGGATTATAACAAAATGACTCCAACAGAGATGTACGTTTTTTTAACCAGGCATTATAAGCAGCAAATATGTTTAAACAAAGACCCTGAGGACAGTTCACTTTCTCTAGATGATTACATAGGTTTTAAAGCTCAAGAACAAAATATTGAGTTGTATGGGTTAGAAACAGTAGAGGACCAACTAGAGCTAATCAATAAAGATGTGGAGGGAATGCCTCGAAGGATTCATAAAAAGAGACTGTCCGATATTATTGATAAAATAAGAAGTGAAAACGCCAATGACTGTGAAGAAACAGATTGGTATTCCAAAATGGAAATAGATTATCAACTTAGTCAACCCTGTAGAAATACACTGGTTTTAACCGACAGAAACAATAAATGGATGATTTCAATTAGTGAGTTACTTGAATCGAAGAATTGTTTTATTGCGGTCGGTCTAAGTCATTTAATGTTTGAATGTGGATTGATCAATCAATTGTGGAATCTGGGATATACGATTAGTCCTATTGAAGTGCATTAATATTTGGTGAATGCATTTTCAAGGGGGTAAATGATGAATAATTTAAAGTATAGTTCCCTAAATATTTATCCTATTTGCCATACTATTACCAGGTAGTAGTCTGAGGATATATTATGGGGAATGATAAGGTATAAGTGAAGACCGAGGATTCGGTATTATTTGCTATTTTTATTGTATTATCCATATATGATCTCATAGCTGAGACTGAATGTAGTCAATGATATAAATGAATCCTGAATCCATAATAAGTAAAATCGGAGAAATATATTCCCCTCTATCCAGTGAATGTCAGCAAGATATTATTGCCAAATCTGAAATGTGTAGTTTCAAGAAAGGGGAAATAGTGGTTCGTGCAGGTCAATATTCGAAAAATGCCTATCTTATCCAACAAGGTTCTGCGAGGGCTTATTATTTGAAAGAGGGTAAAGATATTTCAGATTGGTTTACTTTTGAAAATCAATTTGCTGCACCCATCGTCAGTTTTTTCAGTGATAAGCCAAGTCCTCATTATATTGAATTTGTTGAAGATTCCAAAGTTTTAAAATTTTCCAAAGACACCATAGACAGACTTTCTAATAAACATCGTGACTTTGAACGTTTTATCAGCAGCGTGGTTACCGAAACGATGCTTGGATTGTGTGAAAGGTTGTACACCATTCAGTTTAACAGAGCAGAAGATAGATACAACCACTTATTAAGTATATATCCAGAGATTACAAACAGAATCCCCCTCACTCATATTGCTTCATATTTAGGGATTACTTTGGAGACTTTAAGTAGATTGCGAAAGCCAAAAGTTCGAATTTGATCTATATCAAATGATAGGTCTTTCTTTTGAATCATCTTTGTAAAAAATAGTGATAATGGAAGAAAATAAAGATCTAAAATCCATATGGGGTAAATGGTGGATTCCCATTAGAAAATGGTTTTATTCTGCTTGGCTTATTTGTGAATTATCGATCCGATTTTATGATTATTCACAGTCGATTTATTTATACTTTATAAGACAACTGGATGTTTGGGGTGAAATCATTACGCAAACTTTAGCTGTAATTTCTAGTATTGTTATTTTCTCATTTTGTACATTTTACTTAACTATTCCTGCCTGTATTATCTTATATAAGTTTTTCAAGGATGAAGCTTTAACCAAGACCAGGTTTGAGCAGAATCTTAAGTACTATTTCTAATATTAGAATTATGTATCATTGAATATATAGGGTAAATAAGGAATATTGAAATATAAGATTTTCCATATGTTTTTGACCTGGGTCAGATTGACAATAAGTTGGTAAAAGTGGATTGTTTGGACTATGGGAGTTGAATTGAAATCATCTGAATATCAAATATTTGCCACTTGAAGTTGTATGTCGAATTGACTTTGTGCTTAATTGCAATCCAAGAATGAAATTAGGATGTTGCGGTCTATTTTTAGGTGGTTAAAAATATAATCCGATCTTATTTTAAAATTTAAAATAAAATGAAAAAGAGAATAGCTATTATTATCGGTCATCCAGATAAAGAAAGTTTTAATTTTGCTTTGGCAGAATCCTACAAAAAGGGGCTAGAGGCTTCCGGTATGGAATTTCAAGAAATTGTTATATCGGACTTGAAATTTAATCCTAATCTTCAATATGGTTATAGGAAGCGAACCGAACTCGAACCCGATTTACTAAAAAGTCAGGAAATATTAAAATGGGCAGACCATTTAGTATGGATCTACCCTGTATGGTGGGGTTCAGTGCCCGCCATAATGAAAGGGTTTTTAGACAGGGTTTTGCTGCCTGGATATGCTTTTGATAAAAGAAAAAATTCAATTTGGTGGGATAAAAGATTTGTTGGTAAAACAGCGAGAATTATATCTACCCTAGATCAACCAAGTTGGTATTACAGATGGTTTTATGGGAATCCTAGCCACAATGCTATGAAAAAATTAACCATGAATTTTATAGGGGTCAAAAGAGTAAGAATAACGACGATTGGCCCCATTAGGTTGTCGAAGAAAGACTTCCGTGAAAAATGGTTAAAGAAGGTTGAGCGATTAGGTCAAATGAGTAAATAACTGTCCTCTCAGGGTGTCATCATTTTAGGATGGTACTTTCCAAAATATGTGCTATTCAAAAAAGAACCATATCGTAAGAATGGGTAAAATCAGGGGATTTGGCATTTTGTGATAAGAGGGTGATAAATATAAAAGGAGTTTATAAAATCCCAGAGCATGATACTTATTTTCAAGATTTAGTGAATAGGACGACTTCGTCCTTTGAATAAGGAATGATAGATACTATGGCTATGATATTGATGAATATTTAATAATTACATTGAAAGCTAGGTATTCATATCATTGGTGAAAGTTGAAATCGATCATCATAATTCTGTAAAACAAATCAGCCATAAAATGACTTCCAATTTTTGAATGGTTTTGCGCAATCTTTCGACGGCACGATGTATATATATTCTGGCCACGCTGGTTTGAATATTCATGATCTTAGAGATTTCCGGATAGGATAGGTTGGAGAAATATCTGAGGTAAAGAGTTTGCTTGAGGTAGTCGGGGAGTTGATCTATTTCTTCTTGTAACAAGAGTCGCTGTGCGGATTGAACTTCTTTTTCCATCCACTTACTTTCTGGACTCGCCGCGGTTAGTACTTCTAAGACTGTGTTTTGCAAATCGATATGAGTAGATTTGTCTTTGCTACTATTTACTTCGCGAATAAGATTGTTGCGCATGGCTCGAAATAGATATAAATCAGGTCGATCCAATTTTTTTACCCTCTTAGGATTTTCGATAAACCATATCAGGATATTTTGGATGGCATCTTCTACCAATTGTACATCATCGCTGATAAGTCGACCAAATTTAATAAAGTCATTGTAGTGATTGAGATAGAACAGACGATAGGCTTTTTCATGACCTTCAGCCATTTGTTTTAAAGTGAACACTAGATCGCTATCATCTTGCGCTTTCATTTTTCAATCTCTCAGTTAATTGGGTTCTATAATTTCTAAAACCAAGGTTAGTATGAATCCAAATGTATAGGATAATTTAATAAATTAAGAATAAATGTTTATTTCTAAAAAAAAGGGAACAAAAAATAGTTTTGTAATTAATTGATTAGTAGATTTTTGGGGAGAGTGCCGAATTAGTTTTGATTTTTTTTTCAAAAACACGTTAATAAAACTTTAAGGTGTTACTCTATTATTTGAAACAATCAAAGAACAGATTAATGTCTGAAAGGGGAACAAATATATCAAAGTGGATTAAATACGACTTGTATGATTTTATTGAAGATGAAGAAATCCGAACCAATATATTACATGCTGATGAAAGTTTAGCAGAATGGAATCAGGTTCGCAATATTCTACGGGAAAAGAATCCTCATTTTTCGCATGCGGAAAAAATACTTTGGGATTTACAGGCCTATTTTAATAAGATGGGAATCTCCAATCAAGAAATCGAAGAAAAAATTAATAGCCGTGTCATTCAGTATAGACAACAATCAGCTAAAGTTAATACAAAGAATAAGACAATTAGAATAGGGGTAAGATCAGCAGCAGCTGTATTAGTTCTTGTTGCTTTGTTATTTGTCATTAAATGGTCAAGTCGAACCCATGATGTATATCAGACAGGTAATGGAGAACAAATGTTGGTTGAATTACCAGACGCTACCAAGGTTCACCTAAATGGCAATTCCAGACTGGTGTGGAACCGCAATTGGAAATCAGATGGTTTTAGACAAGTCGCCTTAGAGGGTGAGGGATATTTTGAGGTAGAGAAATTGAAGAATATTCCTTTTGATGTGCAAGCCGATGATGTGACCATCCACGTGCTGGGTACGGTGTTTAATGTAAACACTCGACGTCAGACTACGAAGGTGTTTCTAGAAGAGGGTAAAATAAGTTTAAAAGTTAAGGATGTTATCGATGAAGCAATGGAATTGAAGCCAGGTGACAATGTTGAATATAATGCTATCCATAAAAAATTGGATAAAACAGAAGTGGTAAAGGTTGAGGAATTAGTGGGCTGGAAGGATGGACTATTGATCTATCGACAAGAACCACTAAAGAGGGTGATAGAAGATGTGTCAGATATTTATGGTAAAAAATTTCAATGGACAGATAGTTCGCTTTTGGATCGAAATATAACGACAACCATTCCTCTCTCTGATTGGAGTATGAGTGCGATGGCTATTCAAATGGCAATGAATTTAGATTTTGAAGAAACAAATGATACAATCATTATAAAAGAAAAAGACTGAGAAAAAATTGCAGCCTTTCCTCAGTCGATTATTAAACTAATGTTCAGTTCAAAATTACAAATGTATGGAAATACGATTACTAAAGCAGTGGAAAATACTGATTATTTTCCTAATGATTACATATCATGGTATGGCATTGCCAGATATAAATTCGAAACTAAAATTCGAAGAAAAATTTCTGATTGAAGTACTGGATGAAATCAGTAGAGAACACAATGTTTACTTTACCTATGATTCAGATATGGTTTCTGGAGTGAAAGTGGATTATCAGAAGATAGAGGGAGAAAGCGTCAGGTCTTTACTCTCAAGACTGTTAAAAGAAGTCAATTTTGATTTTAAAATTTTTGAAGAGCGGTTTGTTATTATTTATAAGAATAGTAAGGAGGGCATTCAATCACTTGAACAAATGATCCGTCATATGGAAGGCATTGTGTCCGAAAAGAAGGATGCAGCCAAAAGGACAGAAGCGAAAGTTGACAAATTAAAATTTGATAATGCTAAATCACTTTTTATCAAGAGATTGGTGATCAATATTAGTGGTCAGATACAAAATGAAGAAGGTGAGCCACTCATTGGAGTAAACGTATTGGTGAAAGGGACGGACAAAGGTACTGCGACCGATATTGAAGGTAATTTTGCACTTGAAGATGTGGATGAAAATGCAGTTTTGATTGTATCTTATATTGGGTATCAAACTCAAGAGATTGCATTAAATGGTCGGCGTAACTTTACCATTACATTATTGGAAGATGCCCAAACTTTGGATGAGTTGGTTGTTGTAGGAATGGGAGAACAAAGGAAGGCGAGTGTCATCGGAGCTATCTCAAATGTAAATATGGACGATTTGAAAATTCCCAATCGTTCTTTAACAAATGCTCTAGCTGGGAGAATGGCTGGTGCCGTAGTCGTACAGCGATCTGGTGAATTGGGAAATGACAATGGAGGTTTTTGGATCAGAGGGATTTCTACTTTTAGTTCTAATCGTTCCCCTTTGATATTAGTAGATGGAGTTGAAAGGGATATGCAAAACTTGAATCCTGAAAATATAGAATCTCTTTCTATTTTAAAGGATGCTTCAGCGACTGCAGTATATGGTGTAAGAGCAGCTAATGGGGTGGTTTTAGTTACGACACGTAAAGGGGTTAAACAGAAACCCACCATTGAATTTAAAACTGAATATGGAATTTCTGATCTACCTAAATTACCCGACTATTTAGGAGGTGTAGATTATGCAAAATTGTATAATGAAGCCCTCGGCCGAGATAATTATTCAGAGGATTATATCAGTAATTTAAGCAATCAATCAGATCCTTATCTTTATCCTAATGTAGATTGGTTTGATGAAACCTATACCAAGTATTCAAGTAATACCCAATCTACTTTGAATGTCCGAGGGGGAGGAGATGTTGCAAGATACTTTGTAGGATTGGGCTTCTTGGGTGAAAATGGTAATTTTAGAAACAGTGGCGAAAATAGTTACAACTCTAACTTAAGTCTAAATAGATATAATTTTCGTTCAAATGTCGATATAACCTTGTCTAAATCTACGGTTGTTGATTTAGAAGTAGGAGGGCATTTAACGGATTTGCATACCCCCGGACTGGGAGGAAATATTTATGGAACAAATTATTCACCAGCAGGTGAATTGTTTTATTGGTCCAATTTAGCAACGCCTATATCTAATTCTGTAAGGATACCTCTTGGCATCGATGCAAATGGAAATGAAATATATGGATGGGGTGCACCCTCTCAAGTGGGTGAAAAAAACCCAGCGGAGCGATTATTGGGTTCTGGATATAATACTCAGTATAGCAACCAGGTAATGAGTCAAATTACATTAAATCAGGAGTTAAATGCAATTGCCGAAGGCTTGAAACTTAGAACTTCATTTTCATTTGATGCTTATAATTTAACTAGTATCCAAAGGAGAAAACAATCTACTACCTATGGAGTCCAAGGAAGAGATCCAAATACCGGAGATCTTCTTTATAATGAAGTGGATCAAGGTCAGGAATTTTTAAATTACTCTAGAGCTTTGGAAAGCAATAGAGCCAAGGAATTTAAATTTCAATTGATTTATAGTAAAAAAATGAGTAATAAACACCGGATTGGTGGAATGGCAATGTATTACCATAGAGACTATATAAATGGGAATGCCTCTTCTTCTATTCTTGCTTTGCCTTATAGAAGACAAGGAATTGCAGGCCGAATGACCTATGATTATAACGATCGATACTTCGGAGAAATCAATGTTGGTTACAATGGTTCTGAGAATTTTCCAAAAGGAAATAGATTTGGTGTTTTCCCTGCCATTGCTGCTGGATGGCTTGTTTCGAATGAGTCTTTCTGGAGTGGTAATTTAAAGAGAATAATCAATGTGTTGAAGTTGAAAGGATCTTATGGTCTTGTTGGTTCAGAAGCACTTCCTGGTGGTGAGCGTTACGGATATTTATCTATTTATGGAGCGGGTCTTGGAGGTTATTCATTTGGTGAAACCAGTCGATATTTCGGAGGTGTTGGATTGGATAGAATTGGAGTGCAAGATTTGACTTGGGAAAAAGGAATCAAGAAAAATGTTGGTTTTGAGATGTTGATGTTCAACGGAGATGTTTCGTTAGAAGTTGATTATTTCCATGAAAGAAGATATGATATCTTGTTACAGCGAACTTCCTTACCTGGAATTGTTGGAATTAATTCTGTACCCTTTGCCAATTTTGGAGAAATGATTAACAGAGGACTAGATGGGACTCTTGAATTAACCAGAGACTTTAATGATGGTTTTGTGCGGGTCTACGGTAATTTTACATATGCAAGAGATCGTATTATAGAACAGGATGAGCCGAATAGAAATTATGATTATAGAAATCGAACAGGGCATAAATATGGTCAGAATTTTGGATTAATAAGTTTGGGCTATTTCATAGATGAAAATGATATAGAGAATAGTCCGCTGCAGACTTTCGGAGAAGTTCGTCCAGGAGATGTAAAGTATAAAGATATCAATGGCGATGGCTTAATCACAATAGATGATGAAGTACCCATTGGCTATTCAAACCTACCCGAGATCAATTATGGTTTCGGTGTACAAACCATGTATAAAAATTTCGATGTCGGAGTGTTTTTCAGAGGACAAGGGCGAGTTTCATATGGCTTAGGAGGGGCTTATATTCCTTTCAATCAAGGTGTTGGTAAAGGAAATTTGTTTGTTCAAGCTTTAGACCGTTGGACAGTAGAAAATCCTTCTCAAGATGCACAATATCCAAGATTGTATAATGGTACTTCTGCCAATAACTGGCAACGGTCCACGAAGACTATCTACGATGGTAGTTTTTTAAGACTTTCCAATGTTGAATTAGGATATACTTTAAGTGGGGATAAACTGGCTAAGATCGGCTTAGAGCGACTTAGGTTTTACCTCATAGGCAATAACATTGCTGTATTTTCTAAATGGAAAATGTGGGATCCTGAGACTGGAACTGCAAGTGGAAGTAATTATCCACTTCAAAGGAAATTTAATTTTGGAATAAGAGGTACGTTTTAAATCAAAAGCAATGAAATTTTTAAATATAACAATATTAGCATTTTTATTATTGGGTTGTGATTTTTTGGAAAAGCTTCCTGATGATATGAAAAATGATGTTACTGTTTGGACATCAAGAGAAGAAACTGAGAGTTTTCTATATAATATCTATGCGCCTATTCCATCACCAGCATTAAATACAGGTTATGGATTTATGGGGATTTCAGATGAAATAGATTTTACTTGGAATGTTTATCCCAGTTACAATATTAATCTAGGTAATTGGAATCCCAATTCTAATTTTCAAAATCACTGGTCAACATTTTATAAAGCCATCCGCGCTTCTTTAATTTTTGAAAATAATGTGGATAGAAACTTTGAGTTAAGTGAAGAACTTATCCGTCAATATAAAGCGGAGTCTAAATTCTTAAGAGGTTATTATTATTGGTTACTGATACGTCAATACGGACCTGTGCCTCTTATTAAAGAAGAACGACCCGTTAGTGCTGACTGGAATATTCCTCGCGCTCCTTTCGATGAAATCGTTGATTACATCGTTACCTTAATGGATGAGGCTCAAAACGATCTGCCAGCTCGTTGGAATAATACAGATCAAAATTGGTTAGGCAAACCAGACCAAATGGTTTGTAAAGCAGTCAAAGCCGCTGTCCTTACCACTGCTGCAAGTCCTCAATGGAATGGCAATAGTGATTATGCTGGTTTTACAAATAAAGATGGTACTCCATTGGCAGAGACTACTTATGACGTTAAAAAATGGGAAAGGGCTGTCGAAGCCAATCGGGAAGCGATAAATTTTGCTGAAAGCAGTGCAGTAAATGTAAGATTGTATAAAAACAATGAAAACGGGAAGGGTGAAACATTTAGTCCATTTAAATCAGTCAGACAGGTTCATTTAGACGGATGGAATCCAGAAATTATTTGGGGAAAATCTAATTATAGTCCTGCTGGATGGTCTGTTCACGGCTCTCCAGGGCCCAATAATTTGGGAGGAATTGCGCCGACACAAAGAATCGTAGATGCCTTTTTAATGAATAATGGAAAATGGATTTCAAGTCCAGAATCTAATTATATTGAGGAAGGATTTGCAGAATCTGGAGGTGAATTTTATAAGCCAAAAAATTTAGATGAAATCGATGACAGGGTTGAAATAATAGAAGCAATTAAAAGTGAAGATGCATGGGGACATTGGCCTGGTGAATGGAATATGTACGCTAATAGAGAACCTCGATTTTACGCTTCTATCCTGTACAATAAACGAATTATTCCTCAATTGCCTCGGGATGTTCAAAAAAGAGACTATTACTCCTCTCCGAATCAACAAAACGGATATGGAAGGGTAGAGTTTTATTATGGTGGAGCATCTAGGAAATCAGGTTCGTTTACTTTTTTCCCCCGTACAGGGTATCTAGTTCTTAAAAATATTAGCTTCCAAAGCAATATGAGAGATCGTATCTATGCTGATGCCAACCGAACCTTGATTTTTATCCGATATGCGAATGTTTTATTAGATTATATCGAATCTTTAAACGAAATCGATCCTTCTCATCCTGATATTGAAAAATATTGGAATGCGATAAGAGAAAGAGCAGGTGTGCCTAATATATATGATGTATATCCAGAAATAAAAGGGAACAAAGATGTACAACGTGAACATATACTAAGAGAAAGACAAATTGAATTGGCTTTTGAAGAATCTTTTGATCGATATTATACGATGAAAAGAAGGTTGTTGGCGGGTACAGAAGACGATGGAAGTCCTTATAGACAGTATGGTGACGGAGGAAAAATGTGGGGTATGAATATTAATGCAGGGGATCCCACTACAAATAATTTCGAATATGAAGGATTTTATGAAAGAGTACCTTTTGAAACTAGAGTGTTTGATAAAAAAATGTACTTATTCCCCATACCTCAAAGTGAAATAGATAGAAACTCAGCTTTGGTCCAGAACCCAGGTTGGTAAATTTTATTTAAAAGGATTTAATTAAAACATTTATGAAAAATATAAAATATTTACTGTTTATACTTATACTCAGTGGAGTAGGTATAGGTTGTGAAAAAGGAATTGATCTTATTGAGGTAGAAGGTAAAGTTTATTTACCTAATGCGGGAGTTTCTGAGTATTCCCCACTACTAGGTGAGTCAACATATCAACTAGGCGTATATAGATCTGGAATTAATCAAAAAATTGGAGACCTGTCGATCAATTTAGATGTTAATGAAAGTTTATTGGAGGATTTTTTAGGTGAAAATCCAGGTTTTCAAATGCTCCCAGAAGATTTTTATACTATTCCGACAAAGGAATTAGTATTAAACGAAGGAGAAGAAAGAGTGATGTTTGATATTTTACTTAAAAATATAGATAGTACTTTTCCCGATACAAATTATGTATTGCCTGTAAGCATTAAAGAGGTTGATCCTGTCGTGGAAATTATTGAAACACAGAGAGATGCTTTTTTGATTATGAAGAGATTTAGAAATCAATATGAAGGCTTATACAAGATCAAGGGGACGGAATTGTCAGTAGAGAGTAATGTAGTTAGCGCTATTGATGTTGTGAAAAACGCCATTTCTGTAGATGATAAATCCATTAGAATAGATGGTTTGACAAATGGAGTAAATCTTATTGTCAAAATTAATGACGATGGTGTCGTAGATATAACGCCTGGTTTGGGTTCAGAGGATTTGGGTATTGTGAATACTCCAGATAAAAAAAGTACCTACAGTGGTCAATTTAGTGCGGAATATCAAAGAAGTATGGGGGTATTGAAATTATATTATACCTATACCATAAACGACAAGGAAATAAATGCAGAAATTGAATTAAAATCATGGTTGTAATGAGATTAGGCACAAAAAAGATGAAATTGAATTATAGATATTTTTATACGCTATTGCTACTTATCTGTTTGTCAATGTCTGTTTCTAATCTAGAAGCACAAGGTTTGACTTATGGAAAAACGAATATTGCAGACTTAGTATTGATTTATCATGGAGGTGTTCACCGACCCATGGAGTGGAATGAAGATCAGTTTTTACCCTATGTAGTTCACGAGGATGCAAAAGGTAAGAAGAATTGGTTGTTCGATGGATTTCTCTTTTTGGAATTCAAAGATGGAAAAGGAAGAGAATTTGCACCGGGTTATGAAAAAGCTAACGCCCGTAAACAAGAATGGATGTGGTTGGCTAATCGACATTTTGAACAAGGTAAAGCGTTATCTGCACTAGATCGTTGTATCGAAAATCAGATTAAAGATCTGGGTAAGCCATTTTTTAAACACAAGGTGATCATTGGAATACCTTCCCCTATTCTCAATCAAAAAGACTGGGGTGAGCTAGATGGGCAGCAACTTGATTTTTCTATAGTAGAAGATCGTTTAAAAGCTGTGGATTGGTATTTGGATATGTTTTTGAAAAAATTTAAAGAACAAAATTACCAGAACCTAGAACTAGAAGGATTTTATTGGGTTGATGAATCGGTAAGTGAATGTGAGGATATATTACCGTCCATTGGAGATAATATCAGAGACAAAGGATATCGATTTTTTTGGATTCCGTATTGGAAATCATATGGACATGAGCGTTGGAAAGAATTAGGTTTTGATTTTGCATGGTTACAGCCCAATCACTTTTTTAGTAAAGACGTGGAGGACCAAAGAATCAATAACGCTTGTGCACTCGCGAGTTCGCTTAATATGGGACTAGAAATGGAGTTTGATGGTAGAGCATTAGCAGGTTCAAAGGCAAATATGAGAAACCGTTTATTAACTTATATCGAAGGATTTGAAGAAAATTTAGTCTACAAAAAAGCTTCATTAGCGTATTATGAAGGTGGAAATGGGATCTATTTGTTTTCGAAATCGGATAATGTAAAGGATACCGAAATGCTAGATATTTTGGCTGAAAAAATAATTAAACGGAAAAAGAAATTGTTTTTTAAAAGGAATTTTCGAAAGAAATAGTATGTATTTTAGGCGGTGATTCTTCTATGTTAAATAAGTTTCAGGATATTGGTTTCTTTAGTAGGAAGAATTATTTTTGAAAAACTATAATATGAAGCGCAGAAATTTTATAGGAGTCCTTTCTGCATCTGGCGGTGCACTAGTGGCAAATCCAGTTTTGGGGACAACGGTCGGCGAAAAAATGAAAAATAGAAAAGTTGCCACCAAGGAATTGTCTGCAGATGTGGTTATTGTGGGAGGAGGTCTCGGTGGATGTGCTGCAGCTATGGCGGCTTGTCGAAATGGACTTAAGGTAATCCTCACGGAAGAGACAGAATGGATTGGGGGACAAATTTCACAGCAAGGTGTTCCCCCCGATGAACATAGTTGGATAGAAACTCATGGAGCGCCAAAATCCTACAGAAATTATCGAGATAGGGTAAGAAGTTATTATAAACGCAATTATCCTCTGACGGCTGCGGCTAAAAACAGAGAACGACTAAATCCGGGTGACGGAATGGTGTCTAGGATTTGTCATGAACCCAGAGTCTGTGTGGCCGTATTAACTGAGATGCTCAATCCCTATATTAGTACAGGGAATCTTCAACTTTTATCTAATTTCAAGGTGCAAAGTGCTCGTGCGAATGGTGATAATGTTGAATCATTGAAATTCTTGGACAGAATAAATGGGCATACGATTTGGATGAGTGCTAAGTATTTTGTGGACGCTACCGAATTGGGTGATTTACTACCTATGACGGCTACCGAATATGTGACAGGCACTGAATCTAGAGCTGAAACGAGAGAGCTTCATGCTCCCGAAAAAGCTGACGCAAAGAATCATCAAGCATTTACCTTGTGCTTTGCCATGGATTATCAACCAGGTAAAGACAATTTAATTGAAAAACCAGAAAACTATAGTTATTGGAAAAACCATATTCCAAAAATGGATCCTCCATGGGCGGGAAAGCAATTGGAATTAAATTACTCCGACCCTAAAACTACTAAGTCAAAGGATTTGGGTTTTCATCCTGAAGGACTATCAACAGGGAATAACTTAAATTTATGGTTATACCGACGAATAATCAATAAAAATAATTTTCTGCCCGGTACTTATGAGGGCGATATTACCATCGTCAATTGGCCTCAAAATGATTACTTCGGGGGCAATCTAATCGATGTAAAAGAAAAAGAGTTCAACAAGACTATAGAAAATGCTAGGGAATTAAATAAATCATTTTTTTATTGGTTACAAACTGAGGTCCCTCGTCCTGATGGCGGATACGGTTGGCCAGGATTGAGATTGCGAGGTGATGTAATGGGGACTTCTGATGGAATGGCAAAATATCCCTATATACGAGAGTCGAGACGGATAAAAGCGGAATTTACCATCTTGGAAGAACACGTAGGTGCGGAAAACAGAAAATTAGTAGCTGGATCTAAAGATGGCGCTAAATCGGCCGAATTTTTTGATAGTGTAGGTACGGGTTACTATCACATCGATTTACATCCAAGCAATAGAGGAAATAACTATATTGATTTTGCATCACTTCCTTTTCAAATTCCTTTGGGATCTTTGTTGCCGCAACGGATGAATAATATATTTCCAGCTAATAAAAATATTGGAACCACCCACATTACCAATGGATGTTATCGTTTGCATCCTGTGGAGTGGAGCATTGGAGAAGCAGTTGGTATGTTGATTTCATATGCCAATAAACATAGTATACCGCCGCGTGCTGTAAGGGAGAAGAAAGAATTGTTATCGAGTTTTCAAAATTGGATAAAAACACAAGGATTGGAAACGCATTGGCCCAAATAAGTATTTGTATAAACTCATTTCGTATAACTAGGGTTTTTTATGGTATGCCATGCAATTCTATTTCCATCTATGATTTATCATAAATAAGTTTTGGTCGACTTTTCTTATAAATTCAATACAGTCTGTTTTGTGTGTTTAAAATGATTTAATTAATTCCTGATTAGTGATGTTGAAGAATTTATTGTTATACATATTGTTCATTTTAGGGGTTGTTTCGTGTTCGAATAAAAGGGAAGAAGTTCGAATTTTGGCAATAGATCTAGAAAAATCAACCCTATCAAAGTTAAATTCTGAGATTCTTTATACAGATTGGGAATTGGATACGGGGCAATTGGTGAATTTGACAGAGGACAGTATATCAAAATTCAGTTCGATTATTTTGCCTATCTCTTATTTAGATAAACTGTATTATATTGATCGAAATATTTTGGAGCGATATGTACAAGGCGGGGGTGGGATAGTAGTTTGGAAAGATACAATATTGGATTATCCAGTTTGGCCCATTACAAGAAGCATACAATCTGCTGAGTTGGATGTTGTTCGCGGACAGGGAAGGATAGAGGTTATTGACCAGCTCGAAAAGGCAGATTGGAATAACATCTTAATGGAAAGTATTGGTAATAACCGATATCCTAATTATTCGAATGCGATCACAACAAAGATTCCCGATGCCAATAGATATATTAAGCATGTATTGGTTGAAGGTCTAGATGAGCCAATGCAAATGCAAATTTTGCCCAATAATGATGTGTTGATTGTAGAACGGAAAGGAGGTGTTAAACTGTTTGATTCTTCGGAGAATAAACTTGTCCTCATAGCTCGATTAAATGTTTTTAGTGGTATTGAAGATGGTCTATTGGGGGTTGTTCTAGATCCCAACTACGACTCTAACCATTGGGTGTACTTTTACTATGCGGTAGCTGGAGATAAGTCTGTTAACCGGCTGTCAAGGATGGTTTTAAGAGATGGAAAGTTAGATCTAAATACTGAAAAAATTTTACTTGAAATACCTACACAGCGTCAATATTGCTGTCATTCAGCGGGATATTTGTACTTTGATAATCAAGGCTTGCTGTATTTATCTGTAGGGGACAATACCAATGCGGAAGAAACAGAGGGCTATATCCCCATCGATGAACGCCCCAATAGGATGTTGTCAGATGATCAGGCTACTGCGGCTAATACCAACGATTTAAGAGGAAAGATATTGAGAATTAAACCGGAAGAGGACGGTACATATTCCATTCCCAAAGGGAACCTATTTCCTGAAGGAATGCCAAATACTCGTCCGGAAATTTATATAATGGGTAGTCGAAATCCATATCGCTTCTCTGTTGATTCCAAGAAAAACATCCTTTATTGGGGAGATGTAGGTCCAGACACAAAAGTTCAAGGAGAGGATGGATTGATGAGTTACGATGAATTGAACCGAGCTGAGAAACCTGGATTTTATGGATGGCCATATTTTTTAGGAAACAACCAAGCCTTCCCCTATTACGATTTTGAAACTAAAGAAGAAGGTCCTCGATTTAACCCTAAAAGACCTATTAATCAATCTCCCAATAATACCGGTCTTCGAGAATTGCCAGAAGCCCAACCTGCTTTTATTTGGTATGGGAAAGGAAGCTCTGTAAAATTTCCTTTGGTGGGAAAGGGAGGAGCTAGTGCGATGGCAGGACCAATTTTTTATGCTGACCAATTTAAAGGGCAACCTTACAGGATTTCAGATTATTACGATGGTAAATTATTCATTTATGAATGGTTGCGAAATTGGATCTTAGCGGTTGAATTTGACGATGATGGAAATATGGTATTTATGGAACCATTTCTGGATCATTTTAATTTTTCATCACCAGTAGATATGGTATTTGGTCCAGATGGAGCTCTTTATGTTCTGGAATATGGGACCAATTGGTTTTCAAAGAATAACGATGCTATATTAAGTCGAATTGAGTATATTGAAGGGAATCGTTCTCCCGTAGTGCGTATTCAAACGAATACTACGGTGGGCGCACATCCATTGAAAGTAAAATTCGACGGCGCCAAAACCATAGATTATGATGGAGATAGTGAATTGAAATATTATTGGACTATCGATAATGTAGAAATGCAAGGTGTGAATGTAGAATATGTGTTTGAGAAACCAGGGATTTTCGATGTTGCATTGGAAGTGCATGATCAGGATGGTGGAATAGGGAAGTCAACCACTCAGATTAGCGTAGGTAATTCACCGCCCGATATTCAATTGGAATTCAAAGGGAATAAAAGTTTTTATAGAGATAAAGGCAGTGTATCTTATCAAATTACAGTACAGGATGCCGAAGATGGGCTAATTGACGGTGATCAAATCACGACAAGGTTCGGATATTTGGAAAATAAGGAGGATCTTGCCCTGGTATTAGGAGATACAGAAGGTTTGGGAATAGAGGGATTTAAGATAGGGAAGAAGCTGATTGGAGAGAATGATTGTCAGTCATGTCATTCTATGGAGGACGAATCGGTGGGCCCAAGTTATCGTGAGATATCAAAAAAATACTACAATGATGAATCTGCGTTAGAGGCTCTTTCGCTAAAAATAATAAAGGGTGGAAGTGGAAATTGGGGCTCCAAACCCATGACGCCGCATCCAGACATGAAGAAGGAAGAATCGGAAGAAATTGTAAAGTATATTCTCTCTCTCGCAAAAGTAAATAAGGGAATCCCAGCAAATGGCATCATTGATTTTGATAAACATAATCGGAAGAATGAAAATGGAGCCTATATCTTGACCACTAAATACAGAGATAAAGGTGGTGCAGGGGAAGTGCCAGCAATTGAGTCTGAGCTTCATAATATATGGGAATCTCCCAAAGTAGAAGCCGAAATGTTTGATGATGGGAATGTTGGAATTGCAACGATCACGACAGAAAATCTTAGTTATATCAGAAATATTCGAAACCAAACTTATGTGAAGTTTAAGGAAAAGGATCTTACAGATATAAAAGCTTTAAGGTATAGAGTCCAACCATTTGGAAAGGGAGGTGAAATCAATGTTCATCTGGATCAAATGGATGGTCCAATTGTAAGTACAATTCAAATTTCAGGTGGAAATAGCAATTGGGAAGAGATTTCAGCTGCGGTTAAGCCCACGGATTCTGTCCACGATTTATTTTTTGTTTTTAGCAATTTGGCGGCTGGACATCAATTGTTGTTTAACCTCGATTGGATCTATTTTGAAAATTGATCCATGATAGTCATTTTGGGCGTGAAGTAATGCCGATGAAATTTTGAATAAAAAACAGAGTTTACATGAAATGCATGTCGTATAACTTCACCCCTTATCATTTTCTTTAATAAAGAATTCATAGCAGCTCTATTTTCGACGTTTGAAAAAAATATCCTGAATTTTTTTTGAGGCACTAGTCCTATAGTCATCCAAATCACTCTTATCAATATATAAAGGCCAATTAGAAAAACAGCCATGAAAATATATTGATGTGACAGGACAACTTAGAATAAAAGAATTATACCAGAAACTCAAATCGAATACCATATCCAATGAGGAATTCGATGAATTCTTATCGCTTATCAATGAAGCAGAGAACAGGAATGCTTTAAATCCAGAAATCAAAAATGCTTGGGCCTCTTATAAACACCATCCAGATGCCAAAGACCTTTTTGCCCAAAAAGAAGGATTTAAGAAAAAGTTGAATTTAAATTCAAATAGAGAAAAATCTAATGTGATTTCCAAAAGGATAATCATGTATTGGGCGGCAGCTTCAATTACCTTGTTTATCATATCCACACTGGCCATAAGAGTATATTCTTCCGATTCTATTAAATTTTCTACCGACTATGCAGAGCGGGAAAAGGTGGTACTGCCCGATGGATCGAAGGTAGAATTAAATGCAAACTCCTCCTTAACCTGGGACGAGAATTGGGTTGGGCAAGGGGTGAGGAAGGTCTCTTTACAAGGAGAAGCCTTTTTTGAAGTACTTCATCTAGAGGAAGATCAAGAATTTGTTGTTCAAACTTCAGATATGGATATTGAGGTTTTGGGTACTTCATTCAATGTATCAAAACGAGGGGATGTAACCGAGGTATTTCTCGAAGAGGGAAGTATTAAGATCGGTTTAAAAGGTGTTGACAAGGAAGGAATCTTGATGAAACCAGGCGAGAGAATAAGTTATTCCCATACAACTAAGGAGATTATTTATCACGAAAAAAATAATGAGGTTGCTTCTTCATGGAGGAAGAGTGTTTTGTACTTCGACGATAAAGAGGTCGGGGAAATACTGGAGAAAGTCAGCCAAATATACGGGGTGGAATTTGAATACACTGACCCCAATCTTCAATCGATGAAGCTCAATTTTTATGTGCCCTACAAAGATTGGGATGTGGCAAAAGAAGCATTTGAGTTGACGATGAATTTAAAGATGACATTACAGGAAAATGGTAAGTATAGTGTGAGCAAAAAATAGGATATGTACTGGCATACATATCCTACAATATAATTTTTTAACAGTAAAAAATTTCTGCAAAAGTATGAATTTAAAAGGATTTACTCAAAGGAAGTGGTTTTTATCACTTTTATTTTTGGCCGTTCTGGTCAATGGTTATTCGGGTACAATGGATAGTCCCGCTCAAAAAGAAATTCCATTGGTTGAAGCAATACAGGAAATCAGTAAAGAATTTGGTGTGTATTTTTCATTTGACAGAAAGTTGGTTGAAAACATATCGGTTCACTATGATTCCCGGGAAGAAAAAAGCCTTGAAAACGCCATTAGCGCTGTTTTGGAAGGGACGGATTTGCAATTTAGAATGTTTGATCAAGAGTTTATTATTATCTATCGGAAGGACGAGCAGGGAATGATGTCATTGCGCAAGATGATGACCCACATGAAAAAAATAGTTGCGGAGGACGACTCGTATTTATTGAGACCTACAAATCGCTTGCCGTTGAGAAAATTTTACGATAACCCTTTTCGAGATTTAAAGGGCATAGCACTCAATGTCAGCGGTGTGGTCAGAGACAATAATGAAGAACCATTGATTGGGGTCAACGTTCGCATTAAAGGTGAAGATGTCGGTACATCAACTGATATCAATGGTGAGTTTTTGATTGAAAATGTCAATGAAAATGCCACTTTGGTCTTTAGTTATATAGGATATCAAACCATTGAAATTCCCGTAGATGGTCGTAATAAACTGGATGTAACGATGATCACCGATTCTGAGGTGTTGAATGAAGTCGTAGTCGTGGGATACGGGACTGTGCAAAGAAGAGAATTGACTGGTTCAGTTACTTCATTGGATCGACGAGAAATTTTGAGTGAGCCCACTTATTCGGTGGAAAGTGTGTTACAAGGTCGAGCTGCTGGTGTCGATGTTGTGGCTACGAGTTTTCGACCAGGGGCAGGAGCTACTGTCCGGATTAGAGGAGCGCGATCCATGGTGGCCAGCAATGACCCCCTCATTGTGATGGACGGTATTCCCATTGACGGTAATTTAATGGATATTAACCCCTCTGATATTGCATCAATTGAGATTTTGAAAGATGCGTCGGCTACGGCTATATATGGTTCAAGAGGTTCCAATGGGGTGATATTGATAACCACTAGACGGGGTTTTGATGGCAAACCGCAGATTGAATACAGCGGATCAGTCGGGGTGCAGACGATATCGAATAAGGTGGAACTAATGGATGCTGACCAATATGTAGAAATGAACCGGGAGGCCGCAAGAAGGCAAGGATCTTATACAACGGACGAAAATTTATTTTTGGATTGGGAATTAGAAGGTATCCAAAATGGGGTGAATACCGACTGGCAAGATGTGGCCTTTAATAATGGATTTCAACAAAATCACCAGTTGAGCATTCGAGGGGGAACAGAGTTTACCAAGTACTCTTTATCTGGGACTTTCTTAGAACACAATGCCATGGTAGATAATAATGATTTTACAAGAATGGTAGGTCGATTAAATTTGGATCAAAAGATTACAGATAAATTGCGTGCTGGGATCTCTACTCAAGTAGTCAATAGCACAGAATACCAAGGGGGTAACTTTAGAGACCTCCTTCTTCGCAGCCCGATTGATTGGCCAGAACGGGCCGAGACGGCTTTGAGCAGTAAATTTGCTGTGGGGGAAAGCTTTCCCACCTTATTATTGGACCGAGATCTATTTATCGATGAAAGAAATAGAACCAGAATCATCACCAATATATTTGGGGAGATTGATTTGTTAGAAGGCTTGAGTTATCGATTTAATTTTGCTCCGGATTTAACATATTACGATAGAGGGACACATACTTATCAAACCTCGGTAGCTGGGGTTTCGACACAAAAGACCAATAATGTATTGTACGAGAATATTTTAACCTATGACAAAACATTCTTCGGCAAACATAAATTAAAGGCTACCGGTCTATATAGTGTTCAAAATTATAAGACTACTGGTTTTGGTGTCAATGTAATGGATCTGCCCTTTGAACAACAGCGTTATTTTAACATCGGTACTGCGGAAACCACTTCTTCGAGATATTCATCCTTGAGTCAATGGGTTTTGGAATCCTATATGGTTCGATTGAATTATGCCTACAACAGCAAGTATGTGTTGACATTGACGGGTAGGATTGACGGTTCTTCGCGATTGGCTGAGGGCAATAAATATGGATTGTTTCCATCTATTGCTGGAGCATGGTTGTTGAACGAGGAAGATTTTATCGCTAGTTCTGGATTTTTTGATGAGTTGAAATTGAGAGTCAGTTATGGAGAGGTGGGGAATACAGGTATTTCACCCTATCAAACCCAGGGAAGGGTTCAGCGAACTGGTTATAGTTTTGGTGATGAATCCGTTTTTGGATTTCAAAGTGCTGAATTGGCCAATACTGATTTGAGATGGGAAAGAACCAATCAAGTAGATATTGGTGTCGACTTTGGATTTTTGGACTATAGAATTAGTGGAACCATTGGAGTCTATCAACAGCATACCAAAGACTTGCTTATGGATAGACAATTGCCCCCCACGTCGGGATTTGTAAGTGTATTGGAAAATGTAGGTGCGACAAAAAACACCGGTATTGAGTTTAATATTTCGACGACGAATATCGAATCGAGCAGGAAAAATGGTTTTACCTGGACAACGGATTTGGTATTTCATTCCAACAAAAACGAGATTGTAGAATTATACGGTGGTACGGAAGACGATCCAGGTAATGGATGGTTTATCGGTCATCCCATAGATGTGAGTTATGATCATCAATTTGAAGGGATATGGCAAACCGACGAAAAAGATTTAGCGAGTACTTATGGCCTACAACCTGGGGATATGAAGTTGGCCGATATCAATAACGACGGAAAAATTAACGGAGATGATAGAGTCATTATCGGTTCTAGCGTGCCGGGTTGGACGGGAAGTTTGAATAATCGATTCTCTTATGCGGGATTTGATTTATCCGTCTACGTCTATACCACTCAAGACGTTACTATTTACAGTGAAGCAGGAGGTACTTCTCTGGGAGGAATGCTCAATTTGAGAAGGGGGTATAATCTCAATTCTAGAGACGTGAATTATTGGACACCTAGTAATCCCAGCAATGAATTTCCAAGACCAAGGGTAAGTGGACATCCATATTCTACCCCTATGGCATATTTTGATGCCAGTTATGTAAGGGTTAGAAATATAATGTTGGGTTATACCATCCAAGAGCCATTATTGAAAAAATTGAAAATAACCAGAGCGAGAGTTTACGCTGGTGTACAGAATCCATTTACGTTTACTGATTTTCCAGGGTTAGATCCCGAAGGTGCTAGAGATCACGATATGCCCAATTACAGAAACTTTCATGTAGGTTTTGAAGTAAATTTCTAATTCATAAATAGTCGAATAATGAAAAAATTATATATAAAATATATTCCCATTTTATTTTTACTGGCACTTAATTATTCTTGTGCCGATCTTACAGAAGAATTTATTACAGATACAGTAGCCGATGTACAGTTTTCTACTCCAGAGGGATTGGATGAGGCATTAATCGGGGCATATCAACCCTTGAGATGGTTTTATGGTAGAGAGCCTGGTATGTTGATGAATTGTTTTGGAACGGATCTGTTTCAGATAGGACAGTCCTATAATTCTTGGTGGGATACTTACGAGCCAGGTCTTAACTCTTCAACAGTTTTGGCCCCTTCTGGCATTCCATTGGTATGGGAGCCTTTTTACCAAGGGATTAATTATTGTAATACCGTTATCAGCCGAGCTGATGAAATCGTGGGTATTGACGAAGTGTTTAAAAGACAGAAAGTGGCTGAAGCTCGATTTTTAAGAGCGCATTATTACTTTGTCCTTGTCCAACATTTTGGGGATTTACACTTAACCCTTGAGGAGACCCGCGCAGTAGAATTAGAAGCTCAGCGAAATCCAGAGGAAGAAGTATATGAGGCGATTATTGCCGATTTGGAATACGCTATGGACAATCTTCCCGAAGACCAAGATCAATTTGGAAGACCTAGTAAATTTGCGGCAATGAATCATTTAGCCAAGGTACATTTGACGATTAAAAATTATGGTCTTGCCAGTGATTTGGCTATCCAAGTTATTGAATCTGGAAAATATCAATTGCTCGATAGTTATGCCGATGTGTTTGATCCCTTTAACCAACAACACAGTGAGGTGATCTGGTCTGTACAATGGGGGGATAATCCCGAGGTAAACAATCCCGGCAATGAGTTGCAGCGCTATTTCGGTCCGAGGCAGTGGTTGCTTCCCGGATTAGTAGGAGACGATATGTTTCATGTTGGCATTGCTAGATTTTGGCCGACTGATTATGCATTAACCGAATTGTTTGGCAATGACTATAGAACACAAGAATTAAATATCAAAAACGATTCTAGATATAGTGTGACCTTCAAAGAGGTGTGGACATACAACGATCAAAACAATATCCCTGCTGGTCGTTCCTTTGGAGATACAGCAGCTTGGTTCACCAATGATATTATAATGCAAGAGTTGTCAGATGAGGAAATTGCCGCATTGCCCTATACCCTTATTCGCATTCAGGATAGAAACAATGTTTTTTCGCCAACGGTTCAGAAGCACCGCTATCCCTATGAGAGAAATAATGGTAGAGATTATATGTATATGCGTTTAGGAGAAACCTACTTAATGGCAGCAGAAGCATTGATGATGGAAGGGGATTTGGAGAATGCCGCCTATTATTTCAATCAAGTGAGGCAAAGAGCTGCTTTTCCTGGCGCTGACATTCCTTTAATTTCACCATCGGACTTGGATATCGATGAAATATTGGATGAGAGAGGTCGAGAGTTGGCAGGAGAATTGCATAGATGGCCGGATTTAAAGCGAACAGGAAAATTGCTAGAGCGAGTTCGCAAGTACAATCCCAATGGTGGACCAAATATTCAAGAATATCATATGTTGAGACCAATACCTCAAACACAAATTGATAGAACTCAAAATGAATTAACCCAGAATCCTGGATATTAATCTTGTGAATTAATTTGTGTCAGCATCCCTATGTAGATGCTGAGAGCAGTAAACTTTTATAAAAACAATTGGAGGCCATCTCAAACTGAGATGGCCTTTTTTACTTATACCAAATGCATTTTATGATGACCGAGCAAAGTGAGCTAATCAATTATTACTGTAATTCGTATTACAGTAAATACATAGGTATTATAAAGCGATGAAGTATAATACTATCGGAAGGACATCCTATATTAGATGAGCGTATATTGACAATATAAATATCATTAGTTCATATTTTCCGCGCAATGTTTTTAATGCTTGAACCATATGATTTTTAACGGTATTGGCTGAAATATCTAACCTTTGTGCGATTTGTTTATGGGTTAATCCCTCATGTCGACTCATGGTATATATTTTCTTTTGCTGCTGGGGCAATTTGTTGATTTCTCGTTCTAAGTTGTAATTTAAGTCGTGGACGTAAATGATTTCTTCCAATTCATCGGTAGAAGCTTGCATGGAATTCAGAAGCTGGTTTTTTAGCTTCGTGGAGTTTTGCATTTTTCGAAATTCCTTAAATAGGGTATTTCTGGCCATGGAGAATAAATATGCATCATAGTTGTCTATAGCATCCAATGATGTATTGGACTTAATGAGTTCGAGGAATACAGTTTGAGTGAGATCTTGAGCAATATCAGCATTCTTTAAATGGGCAATCATAAATTTATAGATGCGATGGTAATATTCATCTATTAATTTCTCTATTTTATTGCTGTTTTCCATGGGAGTAATGTGATTTATTCAGGATTAATAAAATAGTGGATTGCCATTGTTGTGCATAATTACCATTGCATCTATTGTTTTTGTACTCAAGTAAAATTTTGATTTTTTCATTCTGTGTAAGATAAGAATTTATCATCCATTAAAACAATACCAATATTCTTTATTTTA
This sequence comes from Membranihabitans marinus, assembly GCF_021729155.1. GTDB lineage: Bacteria > Bacteroidota > Bacteroidia > Chitinophagales > Saprospiraceae > Membranihabitans > Membranihabitans marinus. The sequence continues at coordinate 40,678 of NZ_JAJQYA010000006.1, forward strand.
ACTAGGTCATTATTCACTCTTAGACTTGTTATCCCTTGATTAATATGAACTTGAACCGTCTTCATTGAGTTTTAATTGTCATTAAATACAGTGGAGAATGGTAATGTTTCTCGAGTATTTTTCATTGGATTATCCATAGTAATCAAGGATGAATAGATATTTATTCCTCGGTCATTTTTGTAGAGGTAGGTATTTAATTTCCAACTGTATTTTTCCATGGCAGTCCTCTATTATTATAGATATAGCGGCAAAGTAGTTATTATTTCAATTTTATATGACCTAACCTCTTTTAAGTTATTGTTACCAAATTTCTATTTTATTAAATTGGAAATACCCTCCTAGTGCAAGTGAATTACATCGTTGTAAAGTCGATCACGTCATAGTGGATTAGATGTTGATGATATATATTGTCGCAGGAATTGTTACAACCAACTCGGAGATTTATATGAATTATTCTTCTGCTATTTAATGACCTCTTCTATATCATAGAATGATCGAACACTCTATGAAATTTTATTAATTTATTACATGTAATTGTTATTTAATTCAGTTAATATGGTATTTTCATTATTTTATATTTTTATCATAAAAATATTACAATAGCATTTCATATGTTTTTAGAAAAATACATCCTATTCTTTTGTTTTTTATCTATTCAATTGTCCGCGACAGAAACCTATATAGGGATGGCCAGCAACGACATGACGCCTCCTTTGCCCCTAGCCTTAGGTGGTCAGATGCACTTGCGAATAGCAAATGAAATAGAATCGCCATTAACGGCTAGCGTTTTGTTAATTGAGCATCGAGAAAATGGGCAAACCGCTGATATATCGGTTTTTGCTGCCGTAGAATTGGTTGTGGTTCCAAATGCATTGCGAGATGATATTCGAAATAAAGTAAAACAACGATTTCCTCATTTCGTTACAGAAAAGATCATCGTAAGTGCCACCCATACCCATACCGCACCCGAAGTACGCGAAGGTAGATTTATCCTGCCGCCTGGGGTAACCTCCGTTGAGGAAGTCCGTGATTATATTTCTGAGAAGGTGGTTGAAGCAATCGTTCAAGCTTATGAAACAAGGTCTAGAGGGAGTATGACCTGGGGATTAGGACATGGAATTATTGCCCAGAACAGAAGAGCCGTCTACTATGATGGATCAGCTAAAATGTATGGAAAAACGAACCTGCCAGAATTTAAGGGGATAGAAGGATATGAGGATCACGACATAGATATGATGTTTTTTTGGAATGATAAAGATCAATTAATAGGAACCAGTATCAATCTGCCATGCCCAGCCCAGGAAGTAGAAGGTCGAAGTAAGGTGAACGCCGATTTTTGGTACCCGATTAGACAGCAACTTAAAGAAAAATGGGGCGAAAATTTGGTAGTCATGGGTTGGATCGGTGCCGCAGGTGATCAATCACCCCATTTGATGTACAACAAAGCCAGTGAAAATAGAATGTTGAAATTGAGGAATATAAGTCGACTCGAGGAATTGGCTAGAAGAGTGGTTACTTCAGTGGTCGATGTATATGATGTGGTCAAAGATGATCGATATCGCGATGTTGTCTTACAGCATGAAGTCAAAACCATTGGCCTCCCAAGACGACTCGTTACCGTGGATGCAGTTAACGAAGCTAAGCAGGCAATTGCTAAATTAGAAGCTCTAAGTGAGGAGGAGAAATTAAAAAACTATCGATTGATGAAGTGGCATGGTGCCCTACTCGATCGCTATGAAAAGCAAAAAATCAATCCCCATCAATTGTATGAAACCGAGATTCACATCATTCGTTTAGGAGATGTCGTTATTTGTTCCAATCAATTTGAATTGTTTACCGAATATGGTATTAGAATGAAGGCGAGGAGCAAGGCCTTGCAAACTTTTATTATCCAATTGGCCGGACCAGGGACCTATTTGCCTACGGTTAAGGCAGTTCAAGGTGGGCATTATAGTGCCATTATTCAGAGCAATGAAGTGGGGCCTGAAGCAGGTGATATTTTAGTAGAGGAAACACTGCAATCCATTAACTCTTTTTGGAATAAATAAAAGTGATTTATATGCGTACGATCATTATTTGTCTATTTGCATTTATTTGTCAATCCCAGCTTCTCGCTTCTGATCTATACATAGGAGTGGCAGAAACGGACATTACACCCGATTTGCCAGCTGCATTGATGGGGCAGTTTTACTTGCGGATTGCACATGAAGTGAATACTCCATTGACGGCCAATGTAATAGCATTGGAATCCAGAGAAGGAGGTGATGGATTGGATACGACCATCTTTGTCTCGTGTGACTTAGTTTATATCCCCAATCAAATAATCCAATTAGTACGCGCTCGAGTATCTGGCTTGATCCCTAGATTTAATACAAATAAGATTGTTCTAAGTGCTACCCATACCCATACCTCTCCCGTGCTAGAAGATGAATCAGATGAACCCAATTTTATGTATAAATTGCCTACTACTGGAGTAACTCAGGTGGGTGATTATAGAAAGTATTTAGTAGATCGGATTGCTAATGCAGTAGTCGTAGCCTGGAAGGCTCGAACCAAAGGCAGTGTGACATGGGGATTGCGCAGAGCCGCTATTCCTTACAACCGCAGAGTAGTGTATAAGGATGGCGAGGCAGTGATGTATGGTTCTGCAGCCAAACCCGAATTTGACAATCTAGAAGGATATGAAGATCACGATGTTCATTCCTTGTTTTTTTGGGATAATAAAGATCAATTACTGGGTATGAGTGTGGATGTGGCTTGTCCGGCGCAGGAAGTAGAAGGAGACAGAAGAGTCGATGCGGATTATTGGCATCCCGTTCGTCAAAAATTGAAAGCGGAATATGGAAGCCAATTGGTGGTCGCAGGTTGGATAGGAGCAGCAGGGGATCAATCTCCCCACCCTATCTATCGAAAACCAGCTTTGGAAAGGATGCGCAAATTAAGCAATACCTCTAGGATGGAGGATATAGCACAGCGTATTACATCAGCTGTCATTCGAACTTTGGAGATAGTATCAGATACCAAAACGGCAGATGTTCAACTCATACATAAAGTGCAAAGATTAGATTTGCCAATGCGTAAAATTACCGTGCAAGAGTATGTGGATTCTAAAAGGATATCGAATGAGGCGGCTAAGGAAATAGCAAATGACCCCAAAAAATCGGATCAATTGAATGCGAAGATGACTTGGTATGGAGATATTGTGAAGCGTTTTGAATATCAAAAGACCAACCACTATCCACAATACAATACGGAAATACATGTGATTCGACTGGGCGATATAGCCATCTGTACCAATCAATTTGAACTCTTTACTGATTACGGTATCCAAATACAAGCTCGAAGTAAAGCCTTACAAACATTGGTAGTTCAGTTGGCAGGGCCGGGAACTTATTTGCCGACCAGTAAAGCAGTAAGAGGCGGAGGTTATAGTGCCGTATGTCAAAGCAATTCAGTAGGGCCAGAAGGGGGACAAATATTAGTGGAAACTACCTTGGAAATGTTGAATGAACTTTGGCCAGAAGAGTAGGTAAATATTTACTAGACTGTCTTAGCATTATAGTTAAAGGTGGTGATTTTAATCATTGTAATAAAGTGAATTGTGGATAATATCAAAAATAGTATGCCATCTAGAAATTATGTTCTTTTCATGTTATTAACATTGTTTTTCTCCAGTTCAATCTATGGATCTGATTTATACATCGGTAGAGCGAGTGCGGATATTACGCCAGAATTACCTGTGGCATTGATGGGGCAGTTCCATCTGCGCATTGCTCGCGAAGTAGTAAATCCCTTGACAGCTAGTGCCATCGCTCTTGAAACTAAGTCGAGCAATCAGACCGAAGAGATGGCAATTTTTGTATCATGTGATTTGATATGGGTTTCTAATTTGATCATCTCTCAAGTTCGAGATGCGGTTGTAAAAAGAATTCCAGGATTTGATTCAAATAAAATCATAATCAATGCAACACATACCCATACAGGACCTGTGATTGAGGATGAGTCCGATCAAGATGCTTATTTTTATTATAACATCCCTAAGCAAGGAGTGACTCAAGTGTCGGAATACCGATCTTTTTTGGTTGCTCAATTGACTGATATTGTGGTTAAAGCTTGGACGACGCGGGAGAAGGGAAGCATGACTTGGGGAATCCGTCGGGCTGCAATTCCATATAATCGTAGGGTGGTTTATAAGGATGGTGAAGCGGTTATGTATGGAAAAATGGCCCTTCCAAATTTTGATAATATTGAAGGGTATGAAGATCACGACGTTCAGTCTTTATTCTATTGGAATTTGTCGGGTACATTACTGGGGATGAGTATCAATGTAGCATGCCCAGCTCAGATTCAGGAATCAGACAATAGAATTGATGCTGATTATTGGCATTCGGTTCGCCAAAAATTAGGTGATATCTATGGAACCGATGTAGTGATCAACAGTTGGGCCGGAGCAGCAGGCGACCAATCACCACGAGCTATTTATCGAAAGCAGGCACTGCAACGGATGATAGATTTGAGTGAAGAGGACCGAACTGAAGATGTTGCCCAACGGATAGTAGAAGCGGTAACTAAGACGCATGATGTGGTAAAGAAAGACGCGCAAACAGATCTTGTAATAAAGCATTCCATGGAGTTTTTGTCCTTGCCCAAGAGAATCATTGCAATAAGTGAATATGTCGAAGCTCGTCAGACCATGGTGGAGTTACAGCGTCAAATAACTGCTGATCCTAATAAGTCGGATCAACATTATGTAAGAATGACTTGGAATCAATCAATTGTAGAGCGCTACGAAGCTCAGAAATTAAATCCTAATCCTTATTTTCAGACAGAAGTCCATGTATTGCGGATAGGAGATATTGCAATTTGGACCAATCAGTTTGAATTGTTTACGGATTATGGTATTCAAGTGCAGGTGAGGAGCAAGGCTTTACAGACTTTTGCTATTCAATTGGCAGGGCCTGGAAGTTATTTGCCTACGGAAAAGGCAGTTGCGGGAGGAGGATATAGTGCGGTGTGTCAAAGTAATATTGCAGGTCCAGAAGGAGGTCAGATATTGGTGGAATACATCTTGGAATCGATAGATGAATTTTGGAATTAACATTTTATAAAAGGTATGTTTTATGTGTTCAAAAACGAAGAAAGTGATTGGGTGGAAATGGCTATTATTGTTATTAATTGGGATGATGGGATGTACGAATCAATCAAGTATTGAGTATTTTGGCACCTCAGTTCCTCCAGAAAACGCCGTTGCCAGCTATGAATTGGCCGATGGATTCCAGATGGAATTGTTTGCTTGTGAACCCATTATTGCCGATCCCGTAGATATGGCTGTTGATGCTTGGGGCAAAATGTATGTAGTGGAAATGTCTGGTTATCCCACCGACAATAGTCATACTGGCAAGATCAAATTATTGGCAGATGAGGATGGCGATGGCATTATGGATAAGAGTATTTTATTTGCAGATGGATTGATGTTTCCCAATGGATTGATGCCTTGGAAAAATGGGATTATGGTGACTGATGCACCTTATGTGTTTTATTTTGAAGATGAAGATGGCGATGGTCAAGCGGATCGTCGGGACACAGTATTGTCTGGTTTTTCATTGTCTAATCCCCATGTAAATGTCAATAATCCGATCTATGGATTGGATAACTGGGTGTATTTATCTCATTTCGGTCGATTGGGAACCAAAAAGTACGAAGAATTCAACGGAGAGGGCAGTGAAATATCATTTTGGAAGAAGGAACAGTCTGCTACCCTGCCCAAAAATGCAAATAGTAAGACAGTAAGATTTAAAGTAGATGACAATCAATTGGAAATGATGTCTATGAAAGGTCAGTTTGGGCATTCGTTTGATGAATGGGGGCATCATTTTCTCAACCACAATCAAAACCATATTTACCACGAAGTATTGGGGCCAAAATACCTAAATCGAAATCCTGACGTCATCATTACCAATGCGGCACAGGATGTTTCAGATCACGGAAATTTTACGGAAATATTTCAGATAACTACCCATCCCGATCGACAATTGTTTACACCTATGGGAGTATCTACCTCTAGTAGTGGATTGACTTATTACGGTGGTGGATTGTTTCCCCCTCCATATGATAAGAATGTCACTTTTGGAGCGGAATCAGTGAGTAACTTGGTTCATGTCGATAAGATACATGCCAAAGGGGCCAGCTTTACTGGGCAGCGAATAGAAGAAGATCAGGAATTTTTGGCATCTAAGGATTCTTGGGCTCGTCCAGTGAATATGTATGTAGGGCCTGATGGAGCTTTGTATGTATTGGATTATTATCGGAGGATAATTGAGCATCCAGAGTGGATGTCGGAGGAAGCAATAGCAGAGGGAGGCTTATATGATGGACATACTATGGGGCGAATTTATAGAATTACACCGACGGGAAGTCCTGCAGCTGAATGGACCAAAGGTCTCGACCTAGGATCAGCGGATGGAGGTCAATTAATAGCCTACTTGTCTCATAAGAATCAGTGGTGGCGGATGATGGCTCAGCAATTATTGGTGACCCAAAAGGATGTTTCCATTAAAGGGGACTTAGTAGATCTTGTAGAGAATGGCTCAGTGGAATTGGGGCGGTTGCATGGATTGTGGACATTAGAAGGATTGGGATTATTGAATGACGAGGTATTGAAAACGGCTTTACAAGATCTAGGTCCGGGAGTTAGAGAAAATGCGGTTTTATTAGCAGAGTCAAGAATGTCGGAATCTGATGAATGGGAATCCATATTGGTGGGCATGTCTGAAGATACAAGTGAAAAGGTAAGATTCCGAATATTGGCGGCATTGGGTAATTCGGATAGTGAAATATCTAAGAAAACAAGAAATAGATTGTTGTTGGAAAATATGTCAGATCCTTGGGTGCAGCAAATGGCATTAACGGCAGTGGATTTGGATGCGGAAAAATTAATGCGAGATATTATTGCTCAAAATAAAATGACCGATCCCAACTACAATTCTATGACACAACGCTTGGGTGCCATGGTAGGGGCTAGAGGTGATCAGACGGTAATTAAGAAGTGGATTAAGCGAGGTTTAAGTGAAAAGGGTAGTTTGCAGACGGCGCTTATGTCGGGACTAACATCGGGCATACAGAGAAATAAGGATAAAAAATCAATTGTCGAATCTATGGATGAATCTTTGATGACGGCTTATTTTAATCAATCAGATATCGAGGTTCAACATCAGATTTTACAGTTGTTGGATATGGTGGAATTGACAAATAATCCTCAATTTCAGCGAAGCTTAGATCGCGCTATGACCTTGGCGAAGGATAAAAATTTGTCGGGAAAAGAGAGAGGCCAATATTTACAATTTTTAATTTTGACGGATCCCTTGCCCTATGTTGAAGATTTGGAGAAAATGATTGTTCCTTCGGAAGAAGTAGATGTTCAAAAATCAGCTTTAGAGATCTATTCAAGAGTTGAAGGAACTATGGGAGCACAATATGTATTGGATCATTGGACTTCTTTGACTGTTGGTCTACGAGATGTGGCAATCAATATTTTTATGAAGGATGATGCAGGTGTGATGTTACTGCTCGATGCATTTGAAACTAAGAAGATATCTCCTGATGAACTTGGATATCGGCGCTCGGTACGGTTGAATCAATACAGGGATGAAGAAATTAGAAAACGAGCTAGGGCTATTTTGACAGCAGATCAAAGTGCAGAAGTGATCCAGTCTTATCGTGCTTCATTGGATTTGGACGGTGATGAAAAGGCTGGATTTGAGGTCTTTAAAGCGAATTGTTCCATTTGCCACCAAGTCAGAGGAAAGTCTGGAGTATCTTATGGACCAGATTTGGGAACAGTACACAACTGGAAGGCGGAAGATTTACTGGCCAATATATTGAATCCATCCTTGTCTATTGCACCGGGTTTTGATATGTGGGAAGTAGAGGTCAATAATGGGGAGCCATTGTTAGGTATCATAATCAATGAGACTTCAACCGCTATTGAACTCAAAATGGGGCCCTCTGAACAGCAGACGATAAATCGACAAGAGATCAAATCCATACGTGTGATTCCCAGTATGTCTTTGATGCCGAGTTTCGCCAATCAGTTGGAGATGCAAGAACTGGCTGATCTAATTGCTTTTTTGAGAAATAGTCAGAGTTAATTAATATAAAGTACAATTCAATGAATAGAAAGGAATTTATACAAAATGGATTGTTGGGCTGTATTGGATGGTTGGCGGGTAGTAGGAAGCTTAATGCACAAAAGTTAGACCTAGAAACTAAATCTGCTAACGGTTTTAATATGAAGTTTTCAGGTGAATTTAATATATTCAAACAAGCGGTCGGAACTGGTATCGTCGAACAATTGGAGTGGGGTTATGATCAGGGTATTCGGGCATGGGAAAGTACATGGCTGTTGAAAAGAACAGAAGATGAGCGCAGGTTGATTAAGAAGACCTTAGATCGATTAGGGATGGAATTTGGACAATTTGTAGGGACGATGTCATTTGATGAAGTCACTTTTGCGGGGCGGAATACTTCAGTCAGAGATCGGGTATTGGCTGAAGCGAAAGCTGCTGTAGAAGTAGCCAAACAAATGGAGACCAAATATATTCACAATGTTTTGGGTTTAGCAGATCCCAAATTGCCATGGGATTTTCAAATGGCCAATGCTATTGAGTTGTTGAAGCGAATAGCTGAAGTTTATGAACCCCATGGACTGGTGATGGTAATGGAGCCGATGAATCATAAAATCAATCATCCTGGGATGTTTTTACATCGCGTATCGCAAGCTTATGCTATGGCCAAGGCGGTGGATAGTCCCAGTGTGAAAATCCTGTTTGATGTGTATCATGTGCAAATAGAGGAGGGCAATATTATCCCTAATTTAGACTACGCATGGGATGAAATAGCATATATGCAGATTGGAGATACCCCAGGGAGAAAAGAACCGGGTACTGGTGAAATCAATTATAAGAATGTATTACAACATGTACATGATAAGGGATATCGAGGATTTTTGGGGATGGAACACGGGATTAGTGGTAGTGGGAAAGAAGGTGATTTGGCAGCTATAGCAGCTTATAGAGCGATAGATCCAACGCAATAAGAATTCAAATTAAATGCATTTGGTATAATACAATATATTATGGATAGTATAAATATAAAAAGAGGTTGGATTTTTTTTGGAATGAGTTGGATGATTATGATGATTTCATTTTCATGTAATTCAAAATCACCTGAAGGGGGGAAGGTGGTGTCAAAGGTAGAAGAGAAAGAACCAACCATAGGAGTGGCCTTGTATTCATTTAAGAACTTTCCGTTTTTTACGACATTGGAAAAATCTAAAGCAGTGGGCGCAGAGTATGTTGAGGGTTTCTTTTTTCACAAATTGGGAGAAGATTTCGAGAACAAGACCATGCTGCAGCTTTCCGATGCAGAATTGGCTAAACTCAAAACAGCCATTGAAAGAGCGGGTTTGGTCATGCCATCTGTATATGCAGGAGGGAAGACAGAACAAGAGTGGCGTCGGTTTTTTGAAATAGGAGAGCGTTTGGATTTGGATTTTTTGACTTGTGAACCGGAGCCAGAGTATTGGGATTTGTTGAACCAATTGGGTGAAGAAAAAGACATTCGAATAGCTATCCACGAACACGCCAAAGGCAAGAGCCGATTTTGGCATCCAGATTCTGTATTATTGGCCATTGAGGGACGGCCACAGTTTGGTGCCTGTGCCGATTTGGGTCATTGGGTACGCAGTGGATTGGATCCTGTACAGTGTCTGAAAAAATTGGAGGGCCATATTATTGGGGTTCACGCAAAAGATATAGATGTTTTTAATAAATTAGATGCACTTGATGTAAAAATAGGTGATGGTGTTATCGATTATCCGGCGGTTATGGAAGAATTGGCCAGGCAGGGTTTTGGTGGACCGATATATATTGAATGTGAGCACGATTGGGAAGATAATCACGGAGATGTAGCGTTTGGAATTGAATATTTAAGAAAATTATAAACTAGGTAGTGAATTATGATAAAGCATACGGTATTTTTTAAGTTAAAGCACGAATTGGGTTCGGTTGAAGAAGAGGCATTTTTAGAAAAGGCAAAAGCCCTATCCAGTATATCTACCATCCAGTCATTTGAATTGGTTAAAGAAATTAGTCCTAAAAACAATTTCAACTATGGTCTTGTCATTCAATTTGAAGATCAAGCAGGATATGATATATACAATCAACACCCGCAGCATACTCAGTTTGTAAAGGAAGTCTGGATACCTGAGGTAGAGGAATTTTTAGAAATTGACTATATCTAAGTATATAGAAGGGGTTCTAGAATTATAAAATAATTTGTTTGCATTTTTCTGATTGTATCCATGACGATTATTTCCTCATAGGGTTTTGATAGGGAACCGGTAGATTGAATATGAAAAATGGTTTATGGGAATCCACAAGCCGTAGTAATTCTATTATCAATGCATTGGATAAAATAATGGGTTATTTATAGGAGGGCAAAGAGACAATGTATTAATCCAGTATTATTATACTATAGTCGAGGCGGAGAGGGCCATTAATACGAGGATGAAATCGATGTCTAAATTGGCCGTAGAACGTATGTTTTTCATGGCTTCGTAGAGATGATTTCTTACGGTATTGGGCGAAATATTTAATTGTTCGGCAATTTTTTGGTGAGAAAGTCCTTCTCGCTTACTAAGATTAAAAATCAGCCGTTGTTGATCGGGAAGTTTATTGAGGGAAGATTCCAAAATTTCTTTGTAGTAGTCTACTTCTATTTTGCGCTCCACAGCAGGATCTTCACTATCCCAAGATGGTTTTAAAAGAAAATTTCGATATTTTTTGTCGTGGACACCCTTTTTTAGATGGTCAAAAGCTAAATTTTTGCACATAAGGTAGACGTAGCCATCTAAATCTGAGATGTCAGCGAAGGAAGTATTTTTTTGAATTACCTTCAAAAAAATATCCTGAGTCAGATCTTTAGCTAGTTCTGTGTTGTTGAAGAAGTTTAAGAAAAAGCCAAAAACCCTATCCTTGTATGCATAAAAAAAATCTTTTGAGCTCACTTTTAAATCTTAATTGAATGTGAAATTTAAATAAAAAATAACAATTTAAAGACGAAAACAAGATTTTAAATTTTTTTGTGCAATCACTAGTACATATCGAAAACTCAGTCGTCTTGTATATGGAAATATATAATAGAGATTATTTCTGTGTTAATATTTGGTTATTTTAAAGTGAATATAAATCCAAAGAGTGAGTAAAGATAAACGTGTAAACCACCTATTAAAGAAATTCGTAGAGAAGAAGATTTCCGAGTCGGAAGGTCAAGAACTTTTTGAATTGTTGAAAGATAGGGAGAATACCACTGGATTGGAAGAAATATTTACTTCCACATGGAAGTCGTCGAGTGAATTTAAGGGAAAGGCTCCTATAGATTGGAATTCGTTGCAGGAGGAAAAGGCTTTGAAAGGTAAACTGGAGAAAAGAGCTAAAATCTTGAGATTAGGAAAGTGGGTAGCTGCTGCTTCAGTTTTATTGTTAACCGCTGTTTTTATAGGAAATTTTCAAACGAAAAGTCCAGATATGGTCTTTCATACCAATTACGGTGAAATCGAAAATATTGTCCTAGAAGATGGAACCGAAGTAGTCTTAAATGCCAACTCTACCCTTAAGTGGAATACATCTTGGAAGGAAAACAATGCGCGTGTCGTAGAATTGAAGGGCGAAGCGTTTTTTAAAGTTACTCATATAGACAAAGAAAATCTACCTGTAGACAGGGGGGAAGCGATACCTTTTACTGTGGTTACTAATGACTTGGAAGTGAAGGTGTTGGGGACTTCATTTAATGTTTTTAATCGCCGAGGTAGTACCGATGTGTTTTTGGAAGAAGGTTTGGTGGAGTTGGAATTAAACAATGATCTTACGGACTTAAAAGATGTAGTCACAACGGGAGAAGGTCAAACCAGTCTTCAGAAGTCTATGTTGATGAAGCCTGGTGAATTGGTAAGTTTTTCAGCCGAAAGAAAAATATTGAATAAGGAAAATATTGATTCGAATTCACCTTCGGTATGGAAAGATGGCACATTGACATTTGACAATGTTGAAGTGGGCCAGGTGTTGATCGATTTACAAGATGTATATGGAAAAACTTTTGTGGTTGAGGATTCTACCATCTTGATGACTGAGGTATCATTTGGCATCCCTTATAAAGACTGGTCGACCGTCAAAAATTTAATGGAACTCACGTTGGATATAGAAATTGAAAATATAGATGAAAATCAAATAAGGATTACAAAACCGGAAAGGGTAAAAGTGAAATAATCTTTGATTATGGAAGTAAAGTTTTGGACGAACTGCTTCTCATCACTAATACCCAAACCGATATTTACTAACTAAAAATAAATTACTACCATGAAGTTACAACTTTTATTTAAAATAAAAGGTAAGCTGTTTATGCTTTTATGTTGGATGTTATTACTTTGTTATCAATCTCCTCTAGGTTATGCAGCACCTAGCGAGCGAGAAAACACGGTATTATTAGAAGAAGCTTTTCGACAAATCGGCAGTGAATACGGCGTCTTTTTTAACTACGATCGATCTATTGTATCCAAGGTAAAGGTCAATTATACCGCTGCAAAATACAGTGATGTAGAACAGGCTTTGAATGCAGTATTGTCCCAAGCCAATTTAAAATTTAAAATTTTTGAACAACGCTATGTGGCCATTTACAAAGACAATGCCGAAGGTCTACAATCGTTAAAGAAAATGATTGAACACTTTCAAGGCATAGTAGATGAAAAGGAAAGTGAATACGAAGCGAGAAAAGCCATAAAATCAACCCCGTTTTTAACAAAAAAATCTTTGCAAGAAGAGGGTATCTTTTTGAAAAGATTGGTGTTAAATGTTTCCGGAAAGGTAGTCGATACAGATGGAGAGCCATTAATTGGTGTGAATGTTATGGTCAAGGGAAGTACTACTGGAACATCCACTGATTTTAATGGTCAATTCAGCTTGAATGATGTTGAAGAGCAAGCGGTGTTGGTCTTTTCATATATTGGATATGTGACTACGGAAATGCCAGTGGCTGGAAAGAGCACAATGAATGTTACTTTAATGGCCGATGTACAGACCTTGGATGAATTGGTGGTTGTGGGTTATGGTAGCCAGAAAAAGGTTAATTTAACTGGGGCTGTTGAGGTGATTGGTCAGGATGTATTAAAAGATAGAAATGCTTCTTCTGTATCTCAGTTGTTAATTGGGGCTGCAGGTGGATTTGATTTTAGTTTTGATAAAAATGGATATCAACCCGGTGCGAATGCCACTGTAGGTATTAGGGGTATTGGATCGTTAAACGGAGGAGCTCCCTATGTGGTTATTGATGGTTTTCCCGGTGATATGAATCGTTTAAATCCAGAAGATATAGAATCTATTTCTGTATTAAAAGATGCTGCTGCTTCTGCTATTTACGGTGCACGTGCGCCCTATGGAGTAATATTAATTACCACCAAATCAGGAAGTAAAGAGGACAAATTAGTTGTGAATTATTCTGGGAGTATGAATTTAGTTACCCCCGCGAAATTGCCGGGAACTCTGGATTCGTACACTTTCGCTAGAGTAACCAATGAAGCCGCTACCAATAATAATGCACCTCTGTATTACAACGAATCTACGATTGATAGAATAATTGCATTTCAGCAAGGTGATTACGATTATATACGGTCTCAGTTCCCTTCTAATTTCCCCAACGATCCTATAAGTGATTGGTCTGCTCTTCCAATGGATAATGGTTCATGGGCTGGGGCGAATAATGGCCATGCCAATAACGATTACTGGGACTTAGCAACTGGACCTAATTTGGGACAATCTCATAATTTTTCCATTCAAGGTGGTTCGAATAAAGTGGGCTATTTCTTGTCTATGGGATATACCGATCAGAAAAGTTCTATGCAGTGGGCAGATGACTTTTACAAAAGATTTAATTTGTCGGCCAAAATTAAAACGGAGTTAACAGATTGGTGGGATTTAAAATACGAAGGTCGTTTTATGAAAAATCAACGATTTTTCCCAACAGGTTCAAGACCAGAAACGATTGATTCTTATAATGCTCTTTTTCATATTGTATACAATACACCACCGACTCAACCTTTGTACAACAGTTTTGGTGGCCCAATACAATCTACTAAACAGTTCTTTTCAGCAGGTAATAATAACGACCAACAAACGGAAAATTGGCAAATTTTAGGAACGGAATTAAGACCGGCAACGAATTGGAAAATTAATCTTGACGTTGCTTACCAAATGATGGACGAATACGATTTACACGATGGTCAGGCCTTTAGTCAAGTCAATTGGATAACTGGAGAAAATACAACTTCTTGGTATCCTAGTCAAATTTATGAATATCACTTTAGCAATTATTATTGGTCTACCAATGCATATACCTCCTATGAATGGAATATCGCAGGTGATCACAATTTTTTGGCAATGGCAGGAGCTCAGTACGAGTCGGCCAAGGATAGATCATTGAATGCCTATGCTAGAAATTTAATTGTGCCCGATATTATTTCATTGAATACGGCTACAGGAGATCCTTCGGTAAGAGAGGCCTTATCTCAATGGTCAACTGAAGGTTATTTTGGAAGATTAACCTATAATTTTCAAGAAAAATATCTTCTGGAAACCAATTTGAGATACGATGGTACTTCAAAGTTTTTAGATAATAAGCGTTGGGGATTCTTCCCTTCTGTATCCGGTGGCTGGGTTGTGAGTAAGGAGAATTTTTGGCAACCAGTAGCTTCAACGATTAACACTTTAAAGTTAAGAGGTTCGTGGGGTGAGTTAGGTAATCAAAATGTGGCCGCTTATCAAGATTTGGCATTGATCCAATTAACCAAGAACATTTTGGATTGGTTGCCTGGACAGGATCAGGTAGGACAGGTCGGATATGCACTAACCCCTAATTTGGTCAGTCCTTTGTTGACATGGGAAACTGCAGCAACGACAAATATCGGAGTGGATTTGGAAATGTTAAACAACAAATTACAAATGAATTTTGATTGGTTCGAGAGAAATACAAAAGATATGATCGGTCCATCTGAAACCCTGCCCGGTGTATTGGGTGCTTCAGTACCTCGATCGAATAATTCAAGTTTGAGAACCAGAGGTTGGGAATTGTCTTTAAATTGGAAAGAATATGTCAATGAAGATCTAAGTTATTCCGTGGGTTTCAACCTATATGATTCCAAATCAGTGGTCACTAAATACAATAACCCCACTGGTTATTTGGGTTCTTGGAGAGAAGGGCAAGATGTTGGTGAGATTTGGGGTTGGTCGGCCGATGGCTTGTTTCAGTCCCAAGCAGAAATTGAAAATCATGTAGATCAATCATTTATTTACAACGTTTGGAATACAGGAGATGTAAAATACAACGACATCAATGGCGATGGGAAGATAGACAATGGTTCCAATACCTATGACGATCACGGTGATTATGTACTGATTGGGAATTCTAGTCCTCGCTATCAATTCGGGATCAATATGGGCGTCAATTACAAAGGATTTGATTTTTCTATGTTGTGGAAGGGTACTGGCAAGCGTCAAAAGGCAATGACTTATAACGACTACGGATTTTTTGGATTCATGAGAACGGCTTGGTCTCAGCCCAAAGAAGATCACCTAGATTATTACAGAGATCAGCCTGGAACACAATACATTGGCCTTTATGAAGGTGAAGCCAATATCAATACCGATTCTTATTACGCTCGACCTTACTTGGATATCAACTCCAATCTTAAAAACCAGAACGGGAATTCTAGATATCTAGCGAATTATGCCTATATCCGTTTGCAAAATATGCAATTGGGATATAGTTTAAGTAAGAACGCATTGTCGCGATTGGGCCTTAGTAAATTGAGGGTTTATATTGCGGGCAACAACATTATTACCTTCGATCATTTGCCAGATGGCATGGATGTGACCTTGCCTTCCGGGGGGTATAGAGAGAGTACAGGTAAAGAATATAGAGCCGATCGCATCTATTCCTTTGGAGTAAACATCTCGTATTAATTAATTAATTCTAAATGTTAAAAAAATGAAAACAGCCAAATATATATTCGTTGTATTGACATCATTTGTCGTCCTGTCCTGTCAAGATTTTCTGGAAAAACCGCCATTAGATCAAGTGGGTCTAGATGATTATTGGAAGTCTACAATTGATCTTAAAAATTATGTAGCTAAGTTTTATATCGACCTTCCTCGACATGAAAACAATAGACATAGTGGTTACCAAGAAGAAGAATCAGATAATCTAGTCTACACTAGAGCCAATGCATTACTCAATGGAGAAAATACTCTGTCAACGGGATCGTGGCAATATGATTTCACCCCTGTTCGGAGTATCAATATCTTTTTCGACAATTATAAAAGATGCGAAGATCAATTTTCGTCTTACCAACACTATCTGGGAGAAGCGCAGTTCTTTAAAGCATGGATCTACTTTAACTTGGTCCAAAAGTATGGAGATGTTCCTTGGTATACTCATGCATTAACCGTCAATGATGAAGAAGAATTAACCAGACCACGTGATTCAAGAGTCCTGGTAGTAGATTCTATTTTGTCTCTTTTGGATAAGGCTATTGTCAATTTGGATAAAAGAGACCTTGCTCCTTGGAACAACAACTCTGTAAATAAGGAAGCTGCCCTTGCTTTTAAAACTAGAGTGGCTCTGTTTGAAGGAACTTGGCAGAAATACCATGCCAATACCTCATTTGGAAGTTCTGGAGCTCAACCTAGTAAATATTTTCAATTAGCGGTTTCTGCAGCTGAAGAACTGATTAATGGAGATTATAATGTCGGTATATATTCTACCAATAAACCGAAGGAAGATTACTACTATTTGTTTGGTACTGGTAGTATGGCAGATATTAGTGAAGTGTTGTTACACAGAGCTTATAGTATAGCTGATATTGTTGGACATAATCAAAACTATTATGCAGCCAATGCCCCCAATGAACTTGGAGCTACTTGGTCTTATGTTACTTCTCACCTTGGTTTGGACGGTAATCCAATCGATTATTTGGCTTTGGCTGAGACTGCTAAAGGGAATGAATTTTTACTTGAATTGGATAAACAAATCGATCCTAGATTGAGACAGAATATCTGGATTCCAGGAGATATCACTTATTTACCTGGTAATTTGGTTTGGGAGAAACCAGGTTTATTTGAGGATAGTCGAAATAATTGTCCAACAGGGTTTCAAATAAAAAAGTATACCAATCCCAATCAAACTTTGGATTATGCTCAATCTAATGACGCGGGTAAAATTATTTTTAGGTATGGCGAGGTTTTGTTGAATTATGCCGAAGCACTTTATGAGCTCAATCAAACTGTGGCTTACGATGAACTCAATATGTTGAGAGCGAGAGTTGGTATGCCTGATTTTAAGGTGAATGCTCAAAGTGAAGATCCCAATCTTATCGATTATGGTTATGATATTTCTGATGAATTATATGAAATTAGAAGAGAAAGACGGGTAGAATTGGCATTTGAATCTTTTAGACAATGGGATTGGAAAAGATGGGCTGCCGGAGCATTATTTACCAATAAGAGACCTAAAGGATATCCTTTCGATTCAAATGAGTATCCCAATGAAAATCCACTGTTGGACGAAAATAGTTTAATAGACCTCCTTCAGAACATTATTCCAAATGGCTACAATTTTAATGCGAATCGAGATTATTTAAACAGTGTTCCTCAAACAGAGTTAACAGTCAATCCAAATTTAGATCAAAATCCGGGTTGGTAATTCGTATAATTAGCTACATTTCATGTTTATATTAAAATATTAAATTTTGAGTGGTTGTTTGTGCAGAAATTATTTTTCAAACAAACAACCACTTTTTTTAATGAGGTAATCATCTTTATTTACCATCTGCATTTCACTTTATAAATTTTAATTATTGAAGGTTAAAACTCGGCCTTTCAAATATATAAACAGTTGTTATCTAATGGAAAAGCATTTCTGTTTTAATTTGTAAATAATTAATGTTAAATAAATAATATTATATACTTTACAGTGTTTGTCTCCCTAATTAAGTTGAAAATATATGTATAAATACAAGTTTGTTTTAATAGTATTTTTTACGGTAATGTTGAGGACTTTGCAAACCAATGCACAAGAAAACAAGGTGTTTCGGGCCGGAGCATCGCAAGCTGATGTATCACCGCCAATCGGAGCAAAGATTTATGGTAATTGGGTGCAACCATCAGCAAAATCTATTCACGACGCCCTTCACGCCAAGTCATTGGTGTTGGACGATGGTGAAACAAAGATCGCTTTAGTGGTGGTGGATTTAGTAGAAATCAATAAACGATATATTGAAGCGGCCAAAGACTTAATTGTATCAGAGGTAGATTTGGATAGAGAAAACATAATGATTTCCGCAACCCACACCCATTCTGGGCCCAGTGCTGACGGAGATGTTTTTGTGGCTGATGATGCTCCTTTGAATGATTATACCAAGATGCTTGTTAGAAAATTGGCAGATGGGGTTGTGTCAGCTTATTACCATTTAGAACCTGCGGAAATAGCATGGGGTGGAGTTGATGTGCCTGATCACGTATTTGTGAGACGTTGGATTCTTAAAGATTCGGTGTATAGTCCATACGGGACAAAAGATATAGTGAAAATGAACCCTGGGTTTGAAAATCCCGCACTGGTTAAGCCGTCTGGCCCTATTGATCCCGAAGTTTCTTTTGTATCCATTCGATCCACTACTGGACGACCGATTGCCGTGCTGGCCAACTATTCCCTTCATTATGTAGGGGGTGTGCCCGGTGATGAAATTTCAGCTGATTATTTTAGTTTGTTTGGTAGATATATGGAGCAAAATATATCTGCAGAAGCTTCATTTCCTCAATTTGTAGGCATTATGTCTAACGGTAGTTCCGGTAACGTTAACAACTTTGATTACAGCAAACCTCGCGAATATTATGAGCCCTATGTCAAGATGAATAGAGTAGCCAAGGATTTGGCCGATAAGGTGTATGCTGAGATGAAAGAATTAAAGTATCAAAAATATGTGCCTATCAATGCTAAAGAATCTATTCTGCGATTAAAAGTACGTCGAGCTTCGCCTGAGGTCATGGCCAATGTTGCGAGAATTCAAGCTAGATCTGAAAACGAAAAACCCTTTTATAATAATTGGGAAAAGATGTATGCCAATAGAGTATTGACCATGGAAGCTACTTGGCCCGACTCCATCGATATAACATTGCAAGCTTTTCAGATAGGTGACTTGGGCATCGCTACTCTGCCTTTTGAAGCGTTTACGCAAACCGGCTTGGAAATCAAGGACAAGAGTCCATTTGATCATACTTTTACGATTGAATTGGCCAATGGTTGTCTGAATTATTTGCCTACTCCAGAAGAAATAGACATGGGAGGCTACGAAACTTGGCATACCATCAATCGAGTGGAAAGAAATGCTTCTGTAAAAATAACCGAAGAATTGTTATCCCTATTTAAATCATTAAAACAACAATAAATTTTATCTTATCAATATATAGTTATGAAGTTTAGTATTGCTCTTATTTTTTTTATTCTATTCGGTATAAGTGAGTCTACTTTTGCTCAATCCATGACGAGAGAACTGTCTTCTGGTGTGCAAATGTTAGATGAGTATCACTATAGTCATTCATTGTCTGCCAATAGAAGCTATCGGATTTTTCTGCCTCCCAACTACGAGGTTAATTCAGATAAAAAATACCCTGTAATCTACTACTTTCATGGCTGGGCTCAAAGGTATTTTGGTTCCATGGGCAAAGGCTATGCAAATTATGATAAGGGAGATGAAAATAATGGAGACAATATTGAAAAATTTGTTTCCGAAAACGATGTAATCGTGGTAAAGGTTGATGGATTGAATAATTTTTCTACCGATCCGTTGAATCTCAGTCCTTATAACGTAAGTTCTGTGACCACTTTTCGTCAATTCCCCAATTACTTTTTAGAACTCATAGATTTTATTGACAGTAGGTATCGTACGATTCCTGATCGAGAGCATCGTGCCGTATCGGGTTTGTCTATGGGCGGGTTTATGACTTTTTGGTTGTCGGCCAAATTTCCAGATAAAATAAGTGCGGCTGGTAATTTTTGTGGTTCTACTGAATTTTCAGCTGGACTGGTAGAGTATCCTGTAGTGTATACCCACGCCGAAATGTACGATAACTATAAGGCCACTCACATTAGGATGAATAATGGAACACGAGATCGATTGAGATTTTATCATGAGGATATGAATCGAGTTTTGCTAAATGTTTTATCTCAATATGAGTTTCATGTATACGAAGCTTCACATGTTACCTGTGGTTTGGGTGATATGTTTGATTTTTTAATGAAAGCATTCGAGTCACCACTGCCATTGCCTGAACGCTGGGACTATATCGATATTTATCCTTTTTTTGAAGTCTGGGATTATAAAGTGGAGACAGATCGAAACAGGGGTGGATTTACCATTTTGGAAAATGTAGATGAGGCTGGATTTAATATTGCGGTTAGAAACTTTTTACCTGACGGACAATTGATGACTCAAGTTGCAGTCAAAGTGATTACGGCCCCTTTGTATCAGAAAAATACTAAGTATTACGTGGTGGATGTTGATCTGAGAAATCAGCAATCTAATACTTATGAAGTGATGAGTGATAATGAAGGCCGGTTGGCGATTGTGACCACAGGAAGTCAGCATCAAATAAGTATTGCTCCCAATACAGATCAAAGCAACTTGAGCTTGGCTAATTTTTCACTTAATAATATGGAGTGGGCAGAAACGGGTAAAGAAATAGAGTTTAGTATCGATATCTTAAATAAAGGAATGGCTGCCGCTTCTTCTATAAAGGCGGAATTGTTGTCATTGAGTGAAGGATTGGAAGTCCTGTCTGGTCAAGGCGTGCTCTCAAGTTTGAAGTCTCAAGAAATGGCTCAACTTAAAGGTCGATTTAAGATTATTAATCGCAAGGAAGGTGTGGAAATTGCTAAATTTTTATTGACTTTAACCGATGGGGATGGAGGTAAATGGGAGGAAGAATTTGAACTTCGATTTAAAGATCCTGTTTCAGAAATTGTGGATTTTGTGATAGCCGACGGTAAAGAAATGACGGTTATTGAGCAAGCTGTTCAACCGGTAACTAAAATAGTAGGGCTAGGAAATGGAGATGGAATAGCGAACCCTGGAGAGACCATCGTTATTTTGGTTAAAGATGGGGATCAATATTACCAAACCTATGCCTATACTACAAATCCCGTCATTAACCCCAATGGTGTTAGTATCCGAGTGGACGATCCATGGCAAGAATACGATCACATTGGTGGTTCGTTTAAGTATATGATGCCGGTTATCGATACAGAAAAAGGTGCAGGGGAAGTAGTGAATTTTTATATTGAATATTGGGTCCCTGGAAATCTTAGTGGTCAACACATAATTAAAAAGGGGAAGGTAAGGGTTAGAATAAAAGGTGAAGATACTACGCCTCCTCAAGTCCAGTATGTGCAGTTACATAACAATGACAGGATAGAAGCACGTATTTACGATGGGCAACAAGTAGAAAAAGTAACGATGACTTTCACACCGAATGAAGAAACATCAACTATGAGATATGTCGGATGGGATGAAGTAAAGAAACAATTTGAAGTTCAGCTGTACGACAACGGTGAAAACGGTGATGTAGAGGCTGGAGATGGAATATTTAGTCGACAGATTCGCAAGCGCTCATCCTATTTTTACAATATTTCTATGAAGATAAAAGATGGCTTGGGCAATGAAGTTTCGATTCAGTGGCCGGAGGTTTTATTCCTAAAGGATACTTATTAAAGGTGTTTTCTAAATAATAGAATATAAAAAATATATAATTATGGATAGGAGATCATTTATTGTGCAAAGTAGTATAGTTTCAGGTGGTGCTATGGTCGGTTCTCCGGCTATAGTAAAAATATCAAATATTAATTCCAATTTAAAAGTAGGTATCGTAGGCTGTGGAGGCCGAGGTACTGGTGCTGTAGTTCAGGCTTTGATGGCCCACCCTGGCAATACATTGGTAGCCATGGGGGATTTATTTGAAAGTCATATTGAATTAAGGCATGAAGCATTGTTAGATGTAGAAGAAATAGCAGATAGAGTCAATGTTCCAAAAGAAAATAAATTTACTGGGTTCGACGCTTATCAAAAGGTTATCAAAGCTTGTGATGTGGTGATATTGGCCACACCTCCAGGTTTTCGACCAGAGCATTTTGAATTTGCTGTAGCAGAGGGCAAACACGTATTTATGGAGAAGCCTTTGGCTACCGATGGCTATGGTATCCGCAGGATATTGAAAAGTGGAGAGTTGGCTGATAAAAAGGGGGTGAAAGTTGTCGTCGGCTTGCAAAATCGCTATGATCCTGCTTTTTCGCAAATGGTTGATCAATTAAAAGCTGGCATCATCGGTCCAATACTTACGAGCACGTGCTACTATATGAAAGGGGGTTATAAATTAATTCCACGGTCAAGTACTCAAAATGAATTGGAGTTTCAAATTAAGAATTATCACTATTTCAATTGGTTGTGGGCCGGAGCCCCAGGTGGATTAGCTATTCACAATACCGATATTGTACATTGGGCCAAAGGGACTTATCCCATTAGTGCCCAAGGTCTGGGTGGGAGAGCTAAACTGAGTGGTCCTGATACTGGAGATACTTTCGATCACTACTATATAGAGTATACCTATGCCGATGGAAGTAAATTGCATAGTCAGATTAGAAATATTGAAAAGAATTTTAATAAAAATGGAGCATGGATTACGGGAAGCAAAGGTGTTGCTAATGTTAGAGAAGGGATTTTAGATCACAATGGACAAGTTTTATGGCAATTTGATAGCCAATCTGCTGAAAATTCCTATCAGGTTGAACACGATGTTTTGTTTGATGCCATTATCAATAATAAGGCTAAAAACGATACTGTCTTTGGGGCTCATAGTTCTCTGGCGTCAATTATGGGTAGAATGGCATCTCATTCTGGTCAAGTAATTACTTGGGATCAAGCATTAAATGCTGCGGAGCGACTGGTTCCAGACATTGCGGATTGGACTGATGTGCCCCCCGTAAAGCCAGATAGTCAAATGGTTTATCCTTATTCAGTACCAGGCGGTAGCAATAAATATTTATGGTAATAGCCGGAGTGTAAACAATGAGGGCAATAAGGTTTTGTTTTTATAGAAGCTAAAGTTTTTATTTTTTCATAATTATAGTATCCTACGAAAACGGGGGTTGAAGTAATTCAATCCCTGTTTTTATAAGTAGAGGGTTATAAAGAGGCAAGATTTCGAAGATCAAACTCAAATACATTACTCAAATCATCTAAGAAAAATATTAATTGTGGTAGATTTTTTGAAAAGGGCATTTTTCTAGATGTTACGTCTCCATTTTTTCCATTAGACCTGGATAGAATACTGTGTTTTTACGGCATTTAATATGAATGTACTCTCGTCGCAGCACAGTGATTAAAAACCTGACGAATTATGTTGAGTCCATGCCATTCAAGCTTAGAAAAATCCTGAAAGCGGCGCACTGAGCTTGGTCGAAGTGGACGTAATATGTCAGAGCAGGACGAAGTCCTGTCTTAGGAAATTGTGTTGATATTAGTCCTGAAGGGACGACATAATAGCCTCGGGTGAGCGAGCGAAATACGTAGTATCCAATGTCCATTTAGGACATTGGGTGCTTCGCACTTCGCTCGTTCACACCCGAAGCCAGTGGCTTCGGTTCCCTCATCAAATGCCTATTTAAGGCATTTGGCTCTTCGAGCTTCATTCGGTCATTCAAAATCATAACCGACATCATAAAACGCAATTGGTATAATTGTGGTAATTGTAGGGTTGAGGTTTATCGTTGAATTATACTAGAATCCAAACGGATATTGGGGTGTGGTCAAAATGTAAATTCTTCCCAGCTGTATAGTTTTTTAGAATATTAATTTTTTATCTGAATTGGCATTCTAAATTTATTGGGAATTCATTCTTGCTAGTAACAAATGCACTTTTTAAATTATATTATTTTGACTTATGTATTTCGTTTTAACACATTTGTGATTTAAAATGTTAAATAAATACAAAATACAAGAATAAAATATTATTTTAGAATATCATCAAAATATAAAAGTTATGTCTAGACATTTAATCGGTGCATTGGTCGGTGGATTGATTCTTTTTATCTGGCAGTTCTTATCATGGAGTATGCTAAATGTCCACGGGAATGAAATGAGATATTCTGCTCAGCAAGATGAAATTTTAGAAGTTATGGAAAAACACCTCGTAGATGGGCAGTATTTTATGCCTAATTTGCCTCCTACAGCCTCTTCAGAAGAGCATCAAGCTTTTATGGAAAATGCAACAGGGAAGCCTTGGGCTGTGGTACAATATCATTCTTCTATGGAAAATGACATGGTCATGAACATGGTCAGAGGCTATGTAGCTGATTTCTTAGCTATATTCTTACTGATCTGGATCCTGATTAAGATCCCTGATTTCAGTTTACTGCAGATTATTTTGGCTTGTGTAATTGTCGGGTTAATTTCATTTTTGACAACTTCCTATCTCAATTCTATATGGTTTGAAACCTATTCCATAGGGGCATTAATCGATGCTGTTGTCCAATGGGCGGTTTGTGGACTTTGGTTGGGTTTTTGGTTGCGCAGATCTAAGCCTGTATGAGATTAAGTATTATTTATTTCTATTGATTTTTCAGTGAGAAATATGAGAAATATCTTGTGATTAAAATTATAAACGTAATTGGTATAATATCTTTATTGCAAAGAAAAAACCTGTGCAATCTTTAAAGATGCACAGGTTTTTTGTTCGTAAAAGAATAGATTGATATTCTTATTCTGGTATTTTGGCGATACAGTCGATCTCTACTTTTAGATTTTCGGCCAATACAGATTGAACCGTTGTTCTAGCTGGTTTTACCCCTTTGAAATACGATGCGTATACTTCATTGTATCTATCGAAATCGGCAATGTCAGCTAAGTGAGCAGTAGTTTTAACTACATAGTCCAATGAGCTACCTGCTTTTTTTAAAATGGCTTCAATATTTTGAAGGGTTTTATGGGTTTCCTCCTCTATAGTGCCTAAGTCAAATTTTGAAGTTTTAAAATCTACAGAGGCTTGTCCACTTACATAGATCATTCCGTCTATAATAACGGCATCTGAATACGCTCCTGTTACAAAGTCTGCTTCTCTTTCCGGATGAATTACTTCTTTTTTCATGATTATTTTTGTTTTATGATTATTAATATGTGTTTCGTATTATGCCCAAGCACGACGCAATAGCCTAAGCCAATTGCCGTGCATTATTTTTTGAATATCAGTTGAACTATATCCTCTTTTGGTTAATAGCTCAGGTAGCTTTTGTAAATCGGCAATAGTCTCTAAATCGTATGGACTTTGCTCTTTTCCAAACATCCCATCTAAATCACTTCCGATGGCTATATGGTTGGTATTGCCTGCGATTTGGCAAATGTGGTCCCAGTGGTCGACAATGACTTCCAGTGCGGCACCATCTTTGAATGGGTCGGATTGGCCTCTAACCCATCCAGGGACCATCATCCATACATCTAAAGAGGCACCGATCACGGCATCTCGTTCGACCAATGTTTTGATTTGATCGTCTGTGAGTTGTCGTTGATGAGGGACTAGTGTTCTACTATTGTGATGACTGGCCCATACCGGTCCAGTATAGATGTCCATGGCTTGATCAAAAGCTGCATCGGTTAAATGGGTAACGTCTAGGATGAGGTTTAAGCTATCCATTTTTTTCAAAAGTGCTAAACCTGGTTCTCCCAATGCTTCATCCCTTCCCGTACCATTGGCGTACCGACCAGGGCCATAATGTGCTGGGCCCAATGCTCGTAATCCATATTGATGAGCGGTGTCTAAGAAGTCGAGGTTGACCAAGGAATCAGCACCTTCTAGGCTGAGGATAAAGCCAATAGGTTTAGTCTCATCTGCGATCGATCGATCTTCCCACATATCAATATGGCTGTTGAGTTCAGTGAGATTGGTGATCTGAACCATTTCGCCCAATTTTTCCATGGTTTTATACCAAGCCAGTTGACCTTGACTCTGAGCCCATGCCTGAGCAGGAGAATGCCAGCCTGGCAAATCACTGTCTAAGGCTACGAAACGAGCAATTTGAGTAGCTACCACTAGTCCAATTCTTCCCTCTCGCAATGCCGGTAAAGACACTACACCTTTGGCTCTGTCCAATTTGTCGGTTAATCCTTTTTCCCTATCTCTTATTTCTTCGACTGATAATGTTAAATCTCTGTTCCATTCCATGGCATTCATAGAGATGTCTATGTGAGCATCAATTATCAGTGGTCTTTGGTCATCCATAATGTACTAATGTTTTAGTTGCGAATCTTATTTTTTATTGAGATGTTAAATCATGATTTATTTTTTTCCAATCTCAAATCCAAATCCACTCTATCTCTTATTCATTGGATGAATTAAATATTGGAAAAATAGCAATTGTCAAAATTGCACCTCATTTTATTTTAGTTATGTATTTACACATAGTGATTTAATAGGTTGCTCTCCCTCCGGATAGATCAAAAGTGAAACCTGTGGTAAAGCTGTTGTCTGGAGAAACAATGAAGGCAGCCAAAGCAGACAATTCATCCAGGGTGCCACATCGCTGCATTGGAATTTTATCTGTCATGTATTTGACTTGTTCTGCAGGCATTTGATCTACCATAGCTGTTTGGATTACAGCTGGGGCTATAGCATTTACAGTAATGCCCGTCCCCGCGTATTCCTTTCCCTGAACTTTAGTCATCCCAATTACTGCAGCTTTGGAGGCTGAATAGGCCAGCATTCCCGCATTGCCCTCTTTGCCCGCTATCGATGCAATGTGGAGGATCCTCCCGTATTTTTGATCGAGCATGAATGGCAAAACATATTTTGACAAATACCATGATCCATAAAAATTTACTCCCATCACCCTTTCTACATCTTGTTTTTGGGCCAAGTGACTCTTGATGTTGGTCTGGCCAGTAATGCCGGCACTATTGACCAATATATGGATGTGAGGTGTAATGGATGATACTTCTTTAACCATGTCTTCCACCGCTGTTTCGTCGGTAATGTCCATAGCCTGAGTATATATAACATTAGGCATGGATTGGGCAACCTTTTCTAAGGTTGGCCCATCCATATCTATAAGTATTAATTGTGTACCTGAGTCTGCCAGTTTTTGGGCTATTGCTAGGCCTAAGCCCTTGGCTGCTCCGGTAATAATTGCTGTTTGATTTTTCATCAATAAGTTTATAGGTAAACGGTTTTACCAGTTTTTACAGATTCATCACAGGCAAATGCAATTCGCAAACTATTGACGGCATCTTGACCGTGATCGCTTAAATCGATATCGTTTTGGATGGCGTTTAAGAAATATGCTTGCTCTCTATCGCAAAGCCCTTGATGATCGGGTTCGTCTTGTAAATTAATCCAGTCGTCTTCTCTTTTAAATCGCTCTTCTTCGTCTAGTTCTGAATGGTGGAAACGTAAGGATTCTGTTTTGGTGTGGGCTTCTATTGAAGAAGATTTACCACTTCCTCCTGCATCTTGAGCTACGATGGATACTGAACCTTTGGGGCCGAAAACGTCTTTTACAAAGAAGGCTGTTTCACTGACCATGGGGCCCCAACCTGCTTCATACCAGCCCACTGATCCATCCTCGAATCTTATTTGCAGTTGTCCATAGTTGTAGTTGTCTGCGGGAATATCATCGGTAAGTCTTGCACCAATGGCACTTACGTGGACTGGTTTGGATCGCGTCATTTGACACATCACATCGATATAGTGTACCCCACAATCTACGATTGGACTTAAACTGGCCATAAGGTTTCTGTGTAACTGCCACATTTCTGTTTGGCTCTGTTGATTGAGATTCATTCTCATAACCAATGGCTTGCCCAATTCCTGAGACAATTCAACGAATTTTTCCCAAGATGGATGGTGGCGAAGGATATAGCCTACTACTAATTTTTTATTGGCTTTTTTGGCTGCTGCTACTACGCGTTCAGAACCTTCGACAGTATCGGCCAATGGTTTTTCAACAAAGACATGACAGCCTTGTTCGAAGGCCTGTATGGCGTATGCTTCATGGGTGTCTGGATAGGTCGAGATACATACGGCATCTGGCTGAGTGGCTTCTAGTGCTGTAGTATAGTCGTCATATAATGGGTAATTGGCCGACAATCTTTCATTTAACTTATTCTTGCTTTCACCTCTGGCTACTAGGCCAACAATTTCAAAATCTTCCATGTTGTGATAAGCCGTGGCATGGGAAGCTCCCATGTTGCCACATCCAACTACGAGTACTTTTAATGGTGTGTTATTGGTTGTCATTCTTTTTTTATTTAGTAATTTAAATTTAGTGACTAACTTAATATTATGTTATATAGGGAATCTAAAGTGAATAAGAAATTATTATACCTTATTAATGGCTAGAGAAACAAAATATTTCGAGGTAATTCTCTATCTCTCAGATTGGTAGCTGTAGAAATATTCTTGGTGTCATCAATCATTGTTTCTATATCATAGGTAATTTCTTTTGGAGATGATATGTGTTGGAAAAAATGCTGCATTGCGGACAAATTAATATTCATTGGCTTGATTGACGGAATTACAATAACAAAATCGCTCTATGTCTAGCGTTTCAAATATATTTTATATTTATTGTTAATTATAATACTATCTTTCAGAAAAGTGGTATTATTTTTCAATATTTTGATAATTGCAACGATCTTATATGAAATGGTAACAGGGAGTAACTTTTGAAAAAGCTATAAATCTAGGCATGAAATTAAAAAAAATGCACCAGTACAAAGGTTTAGCTAATTCGTATCTGATGCACTTTTCATTAATTGTGTGCCGTATATATGTTTCTACTTTGGGGGTTGAAATAAGTTTCTATAAGGGTAATAAATATATATACGGTTTTCTAGATCGCAACGTTATTTTATTACATTTTCACCATTAATAAGTAAAAAATTGTATATAAATCTCTGTAACGAAGGAGAATTATGTAAAATTATAATTTATGTGTTAATGTATGTAATACTATATTGACATATATTTGGTTTATTCTGTACATTTTGATTTTTATTTCAGCTTGATTGGAATATAGATTGGATTTTTGGGTGATTGGGATAAGCCATCTTTGGTTATAATTCATGGATGCAGTATATTAAATTGATAAATAGGTCTTTGTTTTTATTATTGTAAAATCTTTATAACCATTTATTTTTGCATTTTCTTTCCCTATATTTAGGATTTTCAAAATTATAAATACCAATTACAATGAGTAGGAAAATACGAATGGGAATGGTCGGTGGTGGACCTGGTGCATTTATTGGCAATGTGCATCGGATGGCAGCGAGATTAGATGGTGAAATCGACCTGGTTTGTGGAGCTTTTAGTTCTAGTCCTGAAAAATCTAAACAAGCTGGAAAAGAACTCTATTTACCTGAAGATAGAGTCTACGGTTCTTTTCAAGAAATGATTGAAAAAGAAAGTGCATTACCTGCCGATGTTCGAATGGATTGTGTAAGTATCGTAACTCCAAATCACCTGCATTTTTTACCGGCCAAATTGGCCCTGGAAAATGGTTTTCATGTGATCTGTGACAAACCCATGACCAGAACATTGGAAGAGGCCTTGGAATTGGAAGAGTTAACCGAAAAGTCTGGATTAATCTTCGCTCTTACTCATACTTATACTGGCTACCCAATGGTTAAGCAAGCACGTGACATGGTTTCAGCTGGGACAATTGGTGATGTTCGTAAAATATATGTGGAATACCCTCAGGGTTGGTTAACAGAAAAAGTGGAAGATACCGATTCCAAACAGGCCGGTTGGCGTGTGGATCCATCCAAATCCGGTATCGCTGGAGCTATGGGTGATATAGGTACCCATGCTGAAAATTTAGCAGAATATATAACTGGACAAAAAATATCTGAATTATGTGCCGATCTCAATACCGTTGTCAAATCTCGAGTCTTAGATGACGATGGAGCCGTTCTTCTGCGATTCGATGGAGGGGCATCAGGTATCTTAACGGCTAGTCAAGTGGCGGCTGGTGAAGAGAATAGTCTGGCTATAAGAATTTATGGAACTAAAGCTGGACTGGAATGGCATCAGATGGAACCCAATTCCCTTGTGGTTAAATGGTTGAATAAACCCATGGAAATATATAGAACAGGGGTAGGAGCTTTGAGTGAAGGAGCAACCGCTCATACTAGAGTGCCTGCAGGACATCCGGAAGGATATTTGGAAGCTTTTGCCAATTTGTACAGAAATTTTGCCAAAACCATTCAAGCTCGATTGGCAGGCCAAGAACCTGATCCTCAATATCTCGATTTCCCTACGGTTAGCGATGGAGTCAGAGGGATGAAATTTTTATACAAAGTGGTGGAGTCTGGTAAAAGTGATGTAAAGTGGACATCTTTTAATAACTAATGCAGATTCTATTGCACACTATTTAATTTTTTAAAAATATAAAATCATTTGGAATGAAAAATATAAAAGGACCAGCCATTTTTCTAGCTCAATTTGCCGGAGATCAACCACCTTACAACGATTTGCGATCTATCTGTAGATGGGCTGCCAGCCTAGGTTATAAAGGAGTTCAAATACCGACTTTTGTTTCTTCTTTTATCGATTTGGAAAAAGCTGCTAAGAGTAAAGACTATTGCGATGAACTCAAAGGTATCGCAGCCGAAGAAGGTGTGGAAATCACTGAATTGTCCACTCACTTACAAGGTCAATTGGTAGCAGTACATCCCGCTTATGGAGATCTATTTGACGGATTTGCGCCGGCTTCTGTTCACGGGAAACCCAAGGAGAGAACTGCATGGGCGATACAACAATTGATGTGGGCCGCAGATGCCAGTGAAAACCTGGGATTGGATGTACACGGAACATTTTCTGGTGCCTTAATTTGGCATACCATGTATCCTTGGCCACAACGCCCCAAAGGATTGGTAGAGGCTGCTTTTAAGGAATTAGCTGCTCGATGGAAACCTATCTTGGACCGTTTTGATGAAAAGGGAGTAGATGTATGTTATGAATTGCATCCCGGTGAAGATCTTCACGATGGTTTGACCTTTGAAAGATTTGTCGATGCATTAGACGGACATTCTCGGGCTAATATTTTATATGATCCCTCTCACTTTGTGTTACAACAATTGGATTACTTGCAGTTTATCGACTTCTATCACGAAAGGATTAAAATGTTCCATGTTAAAGATGCCGAATTTAACCCTTCTGGTAAAGCTGGTGTTTATGGTGGGTTTGCCGATTGGACCGATCGTCCTGGGCGTTTCCGTTCTTTGGGTGATGGTCAAGTAGATTTTAAATCAATTTTCACCAAATTGGCTACCTATGATTACGATGGATGGGCCGTGTTAGAATGGGAATGTGCGGTAAAAGATAGTGAACAAGGTGCTATTGAAGGCGCACCCTTTATTGCTGACCACATTATTAAAGTAACGGAGAAAGCTTTCGATGATTTTGCAGGAGTAGATGCCGACGATGCTTTTAATCGAAAATTAATGGGACTAGATTAGTAATATTTTATTATATTGTAAGTTCTACTTAAGTATCTATTTATTTACTCACTTAAATGAAATTATGAAATTTAAAAACTTATTAGGACTGGCTTTGCTGGTTGGAATCACTGTGGTTTCCTGTTCCGATGATCCCATTATTACAGGAGAAGAAGTATCTTATACCGCTGATATCAGACCACTCCTGGATCAAAAATGTTCCAACCCTTCTTGTCATGGACCGGGATCAGTTATTTTGGAATTGGATACGTACGACAAGGTTCAGTTGGCTGCCGCTAAAATCAGAGAACGCGTATGGGTAAGTAGAACGATGCCCAAATCGGGAACGATGACTGAAGAAGAAAGAGAATTGGTTAAAGACTGGGTCGATCAAGGCGCCATGAATAACTAATCTAAGAAAATTTTATGGATGGTATTCTTATCGAATACTGTCCATAAATTCTTTTCGAATATCGGCATCTTTAAATTTCCCATCATAATCAAAGGTTATTGTCCTACTGTTGTCGTCCTGTATTCCTCTCGTCGTGACGCAAAAGTGTGCAGCATCTATCATGACAATAACATCTTCACTATTTAGAGCTTCTTTTAATGCTTCTAAAATTTGGCGAGTCAGCCTTTCTTGTACCTGTGGTCTACGGGCACAATAGTCAACTATTCTATTGATTTTTGATAATCCTATTACCTTTCCGTGAGATATATATCCTACATGAGCATGGCCTACAATGGGTAGAAAATGGTGTTCACATGTACTTTTGATCGATACATTCTTCTCTATAATAAATTTATCATATTGGTATTTATTATCAAATACAGAGATTCTAGGTTTGTTGTCTGGATTTAATCCATAAAATATTTCTTTTACAAACATTTTTGCTACCCGATGTGGTGTGCCACTGAGACTATCATCATTTAGATCTAAACCCAGTATGTCCATAATATCAGCAAATTTTTCACTGATTAAGGCCATTTTTTCATCATCATCAATATTAAATGCATCTTTCCGTAACGGAGTGTCTATGCCGTTGGATCCGATATGGGCTTCGCCATTGCTTTCTATTTTTTCTATGATGTCGTCAGATAGTGGATAATTTTTCATCTAAAGATTTAATATGTAGAGTAAAATTCTCAAGTAAAACGCCTTGAGCTATAAATATGTTCAAATTAGAACGTTTTAAGCTTGAAATATAATTCAAGTCCAAAAAATATATTTCAGTGTTTTGATTTACCGTTTTTTGGATTTTGCATAAGGCTTGGCTTTAAAAACAACAGTATTCTCTTTGTTGTTTAATAGAAAATAGACGCCTACTAAGGCAAATGGAATGCTTAATAATTGTCCGGTAGAGAGTCCAAGATCAAAAAAGGTCTCAAATCCGCCTTGGCTTTTTTTGAAATATTCCATAACAAAGCGCGCTGACCACAATAGTACCATAAACCAACCAAATATTTTGCCTAGTCTTTGCTTGGCATCGGTCTTCCAATACAGATAGGACAAAAAGAAGAAAATGGCCAAATAGGATAAAGATTCATACAGCTGAACAGGATGTCGAGGCAATTCGTCGACCAATTTAAATTTGAATGCCCAGGGTACATCGGTGGGCTTGCCCACGATTTCGTGATTCATTAGATTGCCCAAACGAATAAAAGCACCTGCCAATGAAATAGGAATAACGATTCGGTCGAGAATCCATAAATAGGGAGTTTTGCTTATTCGCTTGGAGAACAAATAAAGGGCGATTAATATTCCGATGGCGCCTCCATGTGAAGCCAAACCTCTAAATCCGATAAATCTAAATTCAGGTTCAAATTGAACCGGTAAAAATATCTCTAAAATGTGGTTAGAAAAGTAATCCCAATCGTAAAATAAACAATGGCCCAATCGAGCACCCAACACCGTAGCCAATACCAGATAGATTAAGAGTGAATCCAGCCATTCTAGATCGGCATTTTCATTTTTGAATATGCGTTTAACGATTTGATAGCCAATAATAAATCCAGCTGCAAAGCATAAACTATACAATCTAATGAACCCAATTTGAGGACTGACTGTCCAATCTATATAGCCTATCATTTTATTAATTTTTATACGACCACAAAAGTATATAAAATTTTAAGTTTATGATGGGTAATAACCGCATTATTGTTTTAAAAGCTCTTGAATTTCAACCAAATGTTTGTACAATTTCTCTAAGACTTTTTCGTGTTCTTCGAGGGCGATGGTCAATTTTTCAGTTTCATTATTGACAAGATAATATCTCAATCCCGGCAACATCCATGCTGCATATCCGCTATAGGGATCAGAACATGCGTATATGGATTGATACCATTCACCAAATGGCATTCCTCCGTCTAATATCAATTGTCTTTCTGCCTGAATAAGGAGTTGATTGATTTTCGATGGATATTTGCCCTTATAGTCGGACAATGCTTCATCTATTCGCTGGCCCAATGTGGCTATCGCTACTGCTTGAACTACTAAGTCAGACCATCCTCCTTCATTAATATTATCCGGAGCGTCCATTTTGGCCAAATCTTTGATGTGATTCACCAGATCTAGCCCATAAGTTTCCATGTTCAATGGGATGGTGGGTTTTTCACTGAGTTGAAGCGTGACCAAACCGACTAGTTTTGCCAAGGTAATACCGTTTTGATAAGTAGAATCTCCGAACTTATGGAACCAATGTAAGTCGTCATAATTCGAATGGTAAAGGGTAGATCCACTCATCGATGCTGCCATGGCCGGTATACCGATATGGGAATAGAATCCCAGGTGATCAGATCCTCCGCCCAGATTCCCAATGGAAGGACTTGAATCTTGCGGTTTAGATTGATTTTCTAACCAATGTTCCCAAATCGTCTTGGGAGAATTCATATAAGAGGTATATTTAGCTGCCTCATGGATTATAGGTTTTAGTGATGGCGAAGCTGCTGCACTAAATCGAGTTCCCGAACTAGCGGCATCGGCATTGATATAGGCAATGGTTTTGGCATTGAGTTCTTTGCGCATTTCTTCTACCCATTCTGTAGATCCCAATATCCCGTGTTCTTCAGCATCCCAATGACCGATGAGGATACTTCGTTGAATACCTTTGCCGGATTTGTTTATTTTTCCTAGGGTTTCCGCTAAACTCAGTAGCATGGCCGTTCCACTATTGGGGTCAGTGGTGCCATAACCCCAAGCATCGTAGTGACATCCCAAAATAATCCATTCATCGGGATATTTACTGCCTTCCAACATGCCAATAACATTGTTGATTCTTACAAAATCTTTGGGTTGGTCTACATCTAATTCAACCGTGAGTTGAGGACCTCCGATTATCCTATAAGTAAAAGGTAGGCCACCTTGCCAACTGTTAGGAACGACTTGGCCCTTCATTTCTTTCAATATTTGTTCAGCACTTCCATAACTCATAGGAAGGACGGGAATTTCATGGAAATCGACAGAGTCTATCGCCAGTCTTTCTGGAGAGTCGGTCTGATCTAGAGGTAGGGCTGGTTCAAATGGAGTCAAAGGATCTCCGGTAAAAGGTAGGGTGAGAACGGAACCTCTTTGAATGGTAGACGAATTGTAGTATCGTCCCTCGGGATAAGGCAAGCCTCTTACATAGCCCGCATCTTTGGGATCGGTATACATTATTAGGCCTATAGCTCCTGCTTCAGCGGCAAACTTGGCTTTGAAACCACGGAAATTGCCCCCATATCGAGCGATGGCTATTTTCCCCTCAATGGAAATACCCATTATTTCAAGCAGTTCGAAGTCTTCCTTCTTACCGTAATTTACATATACTACTTCTCCAGTGACACGTCCGCTCCCAGAATAGGCATTCCACCCTATATCCAAGTTTTCATGATTGCTGTATTCATCTTCTAATAAGATGTCTTCTTGATTGCTCAGCGGTTGTCTATGAGGAGTGATAATAGTGGCTTGTGCTTTGCCCGGAGATTTGGGCATATAGATGTCATAGGGATATTTTTTTACTTTAAACCCCGCCTGGGACATGGTTTCACCGATATAGTCAGCTACTCTTTCATTGGCCTCGGTTCCAGCTCGATGAGGTTCTTTAGCCAATTTGTAAAGGTGGGTTCGAAATGAAGTCGTATCGATGTTTGATTCCAACTGCTGAGCCCAGGTTTCAATATTAGATTGGACTTGACACAATAACTGACCTTGTATGAGGACGACCCACATACTGACGAGTGAAATATATTTCATATTATCTTTTGATTGATTTTATAGTTGCAATATCTATTGTTTTATTGAATAATGCAACTCGTGCTTGATCTATTTCATAAATGAATATAGTCAAGCCGCAATAACGATAGTGAAAATTGAATATTGGATAAAACTTTTACCTATTCTTCCTCTCCGCTTTCTTCTACGATGGCATCTTCAATCAATGTTTCATCAGACTCTTCATTGCCCAATTTTTCAATGATACCTTCTGCATCTAAAAACAAATACCAGGCAATTATTTTTTTAATGTCGCTGGCGTACACTTTGTCTTGATCGTAGTTGGGTAGTACTTCGGAAAAGTAATCTCTATACTCGGATTTAGTAATCCCTTCCTTGGGTGGATGATCCTTCATTTTTAAAAACACATCACTCAATGGGATGGCATCTTCATCAGTATAGATGGCTATAGACTCTAATGGTGAAAACTGATAGGATCTAGTGGACAAGAACTTTTTTTGTCCATCTTGCATAGACGCTACAATAATACCATTGTTTTTGGTGGCTATCAATCTAAATAAGCCGGGTAGCCCACTTACGGCTAATAAATCTTTTATTTCGCTCATCTTTTTATTTCTCGTTTCTCATTTGTGGAAAAAATATTACTTCTTGGATCGATGTTTGACCTGTCATCAACATCGTCAATCGATCGATACCTATACCGAGGCCTGAAGTAGGAGGCATGCCGTATTCCAAGGCACGTAAAAAGTCCTCATCTTGAGCCATGGCTTCTTCATCTCCTCTAGCTGCCAATTTTAATTGGTCTTCGAATCGCTGTCTTTGGTCTATAGGATCGTTGAGCTCTGTATAGGCATTGGCTATTTCTTTGCCATTGACAAATAACTCAAAACGCTCTACCAACCCAGGTTCTGACCGGTGTTTTTTGGCCAAAGGCGTCATTTCAATCGGATAATCTGTGATATAAGTCGGTTGGATTAATTGAGGTTCTACCAACTCACCAAACAATTCGTCGATTAGTTTTCCTCTACCCATGGTAGAGTCAACCTCTATATGTAGTTTTTTGCATTCGCTGCGCAATTCATCTTCCGTCATTTTGGCAACATCGATAGATCCATATTTCAATATCGATTCATAGATGGAAAGTCGCGGATAAGGTCCTTGGAAATCGATGGTGTTTTCTTTGACTTGAGCTGTGGTTTGACCCAATACTCGCTGAGCAATAAAGGCCAAAAGTTTTTCAACCATTTCCATCATCCAGTGATAGTCCTTATTGGCTACGTATATTTCCATGGATGTAAATTCGGGATTATGGGTGCGATCCATTCCTTCGTTTCTAAACATCTTTCCGATTTCATATACCCCATCAAATCCTCCGACGATTAATCTTTTTAAATACAATTCATTGGCTATTCGCAAGAAAAGCGGCATGTCCAATGTGTTGTGATGGGTGACAAATGGTTTGGCTGCTGCTCCCCCATGTACAGATTGCAATACCGGGGTTTCAACCTCAAGCCATCCTTCATCATCAAAATATCTTCGCATGGAAGATATTATTTTAGATCGAGTAACAAATATTGGTTTTACTTGATCATTGACTATCAAATCAACATAGCGCTGTCGGTATCTCAACTCTGGATTTACAAAAGCATCGTGTTTCTTTTCTTCTCCAGTTTCAGCATCTTTAGTGATTTTGACTACAGGTAGTGGACGCAGCGATTTGGCCAATACCTTGAGCTCGGTCACGTGGATGGTAGTTTCACCTACCTTGGTCGTAAAGGCATAACCCTTGATGCCCACGATATCCCCTATATCTAATAATTTTTTAAATACAGTGTTGTATAGAGTCTTGTCTTCACCAGAAGCGATGTCGTCTCGACTTACATATAATTGGATCTTACCAGAGCCATCTTTGAGAACAGCGAAGGAGGCTTTACCCATTACCCGTTTCGTCATCAGACGACCAGAAAGGCAGATCTCAGTAAAGTCAGCTTTATTTTCTTCTGTATAATTTTTTAACACTTCCGCTGCAGTGGTGTTCACTGGGTAGGCTTCGGCAGGATAGGGATCAATTCCCAATGCGCGAATTTCCTCCAATGCCTTCCTTCTAATAATTTCTTGCTCTGTTAATTGCATATTTTTGAACTAATATTTATCAATCCTAACTCCTCTAAATAATAGGGGTACAAAAGTACGGTAAAATTGGGAAATCATAGGATTTTCTAGAGGCTAGATTTAATTCACATTCATATTTATGAAATAATATAGGTTAAAAAGACGTCTGTATTGAGAATATTACCAGACTTCTTCTTTATTTTGAGAAAAATTTATCCTTTTGCATCCCATGGTTAAAACCGTTACTATAATTTTTCGTCCATTGTTTTTTTCTCTTTTGCTGCTGTTTGCCATCGGTCCAGCTATGGTTAATGGTCAAGATTGCAGCGATATAATCTTCTATACTCCTAGTATTAATTCAGAAGTGATTCAAAATGGGGTTGTTTATAAACGAATTCAATTTCACATTAGTCATGCTTCGAATACCGACCCCAATGCCTTTTATTTTTTATTGGTCGATGGAGCGGTAGAAGATATAAATACTAATGATTATCCATACGGATCTCGGACACCAGGAATATTGGTTCCCGTAGATGCCGATACCATTTATATACAAGACGGCAGCGATTTGAGTTGTAGAAAACAAGTCATTCTAAATTTAGAAGCCGATAAATGTTCATTCAATACTCACGTTAATTCCATTTTAAATGGCAGTGATTGTAGCGATGTAACAATTGAAATTTCCGTAGGAGATACTATAGAATTGGATACCATAGCGTGGTATAAAGATGGAGATGAATCAGTAGTGGTTCACGATGAATTGATCTATGTCAGACCAGAGCCCGGATCGTATAAGCTATTGCTTTCAGACACGGCAGGCTGCGAAGCCATTATCGACTTTCCGACGGTGGCCTGTCCGCATTCCAATGCCGGTGATGATTTCCCTATTGCACATTGTATAGACGAAGGATTGCCGCTCAATCTTTGGGAGCATCTCGCTTCCACGGTGGATCTCGGTCAGTTTTACGATAACAATTTCAACAGTATAGATAGTATCGATGCCCGGCAAATCAACTATGGTAGCAATGGGATTCATACCTACTACTATATTTCTCAGACCCCTTCTTTGGGAAGAGATACAGCCGAAATAACGGTAGACGCATATACGGGAAGATGTAGGTCTTGTGTATTTGAACTGGCGAATCCAGTGATGACTTGTGTGGCCGATAGTCAATACATCGATTTTGAGATCAGAGGCGGAGATGGGATAATGGATACTGCGTATCAAGTAGTATTTCCCGATGGTTTGGATACCGTTTTAAAATATAATGAGACATTTAGATATTTCAATACTTTATATGATGCCCCACTATTGATTCAGTTGCAGTCGGTAGCTAGGACGTCCTGCGATAGTACCATGAATTTGGGAATATTTCCCTCTTGCAATATCAGCAAATGTGGATTTGAGGTGTTTTCTGCAGTGGATACCAATCTTTGTTTTGATGGCAATGAAGGAGGTATAGGGTTGACGATAAGCAAAGGCACAGGCCCATTTACCGTAGATTGGTCGACTGGGGACAGTGGTGAAGTTCTACAGCATTTGGCAAGTGGTGATTATGAAGCTTATATCACTGACGGAGTGGGTTGTATAGATACTTTTGAGTTTAGAGTAGGTGGACCCAGTCAAGCCAATGAATTAAAAATTCTTCTCGATGAATCCTCTCAAGATAGCGTGTCGATAACCATAGGAGTACAACAAGGTATGGGAACATTTGATATTTTAGCTCAACTAGATCTTCAATCGGCGAATTTTACCGCAACTAGAGGAATTGATCAAACCGTGACCTTTGAGCAGACCAAAGATACTGCCCTCGTTTCGATGACAGATATCAATGGCTGTGTAGTAGATACTACGATTATACTTACTCCCAATTGTATAACCCCGATTATACAGCAGACCAATCTTACTTGTGGTTTTGAGAATGGAAGTATTCAGATAGAGGTTCCGGATGATATCATGTTGCGCTCTACCATTACTTGGGACGATATAAGTGGCAATGGTTATTGGGATAGATCTGATTTGGCTTTGGGCGATTATCATTATACCATTGACTACGACAGATGTTCTATCCCAGGTACAGTATCCATGGCTGAAGACATCTACACTCCAGTCAATATATCGATATTTAACAACTGTGAATTGGACGGCATAGTGACTTATTATGTTGCCGATTCGGCTCAATTGATCAATTGGATGATTGATGATGAAATTCTGCCCTATTTTTCTATTGATCTGCCTACCAATCAAGCCTTTGAATTTATTACTGAATCTACGGAGGGCTGTTTGGATACCGTCAATCTCAATACCAGTGAGGAAGAGTGGCTAAAAAAATTGGCCTATCGAACAGACAATACCTTAGAAGCAACGTTGAATATAGATCCTATGGGATATTTAAATTTTGGTTGGCGAACCGATGACGAAATGCTTTGTTCGGCTTGTTTAGAATATGGATCGACAGAAATTATTCAATCAGGGGTTTATAAATATTTTGTGGAACAGTATCCTGGATGTTATGCTGATACCAGTCTTAGTTTGAGACAGGATAATCAATATTTTGAAATGCCTAATGTGATTACGCCAGAGGGAATTCAAAACAATTTCGTTCAGATATTTGATCCCTATAAGCAGATGGCATCGATTATGGAATTTAATGTATTCGATCGCTATGGAAATCTGTTGTTTTTTAAAAATGATTTTATGCCCAATTCTGAGGATCAACTCAATTGGCCAGCCAGCTATACAGAATTGCCAGATATTATTGTCTGTGTAGCCAAGATCAAATGTGTCAATGACGATGAGGTGACTTTGACACAGAGTGTATTGGTTTTGAGATAATCGTTTCGCTTATGTTGAAAATCGCATATGCTCCAGTCTATAAATATTCATTGCCCAATGGGCATCGATTCCCTATGGAGAAATATGAGATTCTTCCTGAACAACTACTGTATGAGGGAAGTATACAAAGGGAACAGTTTTTTCATCCAGACAGGCTGACAGAGGCTGAGATTTTAAAGACCCATACTCCAGAATATTTAGATAAATTATTTCAGCAAAAATTAACAGCGAAAGAAGTTCGACGGATCGGCTTCCCGATGACGGAAGCATTGGTGGAACGCGGAAGATACATTTCCATGGCTACCTATCAGTGCAGTTTATATGCTATGGAATATGGGATTTCTATGAATATTGCCGGTGGTACCCATCACGCTTTTGCCGACCATGGGGAAGGATTTTGTATATTAAATGATGTAGCTATAGCATCCAATTTGTTGTTGGAAGGAGATCCAAATATGAAAATTTTAATTTTGGATTTAGATGTTCATCAGGGCAATGGAACTGCCCATATTTTTCAAAACAATAAGTCTGTTTTTACCTGTTCTATGCACGGTCGAAACAATTATCCCTATCAAAAGGAAGTGTCGGATTATGATATTGAATTGGACAAGGGCATAGGGGACGATGAGTATTTAAGATCTTTGGCTGAATTGTTGGATTCACTAAGTGAAATATTTAGACCAGATATAATTTTTTATATTGCCGGTGTAGATGTTTTGGGAATTGATCGATTAGGCACTTTGAATTTGACAAGAAATGGGGCAAAAGAAAGGGATCGGATGGTTATAGATTATGCCCAAAGACATGGGATTCCTTTAGTCGTAGTCATGGGTGGAGGATATGCGGTTAGTTTGGCGGCTATAGTAGATGCCCACGCCAATACCTATAGAGTGGCTATGGATTATATGTCTTAACCAATGTAGAAGGATGTAGTCGCGGCGAGTATTAAGATTAATTCAAGAGGGAAAAAAGAATATATGAATTTTCGAAGTCTATTTTTGAAGCATTTGGCCCAGACCAGTCCTGAACCAATGGGATTGGAGATTGTCAAATCTAAGGGATTGTATTTATGGGATAGGGATCATAAGCGCTATGCCGATATGATCAGCGGGATTGGAGTAAGTAGTATAGGGCACCAACACCCAGCGGTGGTGGCGGCAGTAAAAGATCAAGTGGATCAGTATATGCATACCTTGGTATATGGTGAGTTTGTGTTAGAACCACAAGTTCGATATGCCAAGAAACTCACCGATATGCTCCATCCTTCACTCAACAGTATCTATTTAGTCAATTCTGGAGCAGAGGCTACAGAGGCAGGCTTGAAATTGGCAAAGCGGTACACTGGACGACCTAAGATAGTCAGTTGTTTTGAGTCTTATCATGGGAGTACCACTGGTGCTATGGCGCTCAACAGTGATGCATATTTTCATCGACCCTATCGACCATTAATGCCAGGGGTATCACATATTCACTTTAATGATTTGGCCGATCTCAAAATTATTGATGAATTCACGGCAGCTGTAGTGGTCGAGCCCGTTCAAGCCGAACGTGGATTATACCCCCCAGACCCGGGATATTTGGAAGCACTTAGACGTCGATGCTCAGAAGTGGGAGCATTGTTGATAATGGATGAGATTCAGACCGGTTTTGGAAGGACGGGTAGGCTGTTTGCTCATCAGAAGTACGATGTGGTCCCCGATATTATGTTGATCGCCAAAGGAATGGGGGGCGGAATGCCCATCGGTGGTATGGTTGCAGATAAAAAACTAATGGATGTGTTTTCACACGATCCAGTTTTGGGGCATATTACAACATTTGGAGGTCACCCTGTGACTTGTGCAGCTGCATTGGCTACCTTGAATGTATTGTTGAAAGAGGACTATATCGATTCGGTGCAATCCAAGGAGGCTTATATACGCAAGGTAATGCATCACGATAAAATCAAGGAATTGAGAACGGCTGGGCTATGGGCAGCCATAGAGTTGTATTCTGAAGCTGAGATGCATTCAGTGGTGAAAAAGGGATTGGAACGCGGATATATTTACGATTGGTTTTTGTTTAATGCACAGTCGGTTCGAATAGCTCCTCCATTGAATATAACAATGGAAGAACTCGAAACCGCTTGCCTGCACTTGCTTGAAATTTTAGATGAAATTTAATCATCAAAATTTTCATCAGACCCCAAATCTGGTCCTTCTAAGTCTGGATCGAAAAAATCGTCATCGTCATCGTCGTCCAATGAGATATTCAATTTTTTGTTTTTGTCAGGATTGGCTGATGTCTTCTTTACTACCTTGGAGATCACCTGTCTTTCCTTATTGACATAAGGGAGCTTAGATGGTCTTTCCTTTTTCTTAGCACTAATGGCTTGGTTCTCTTCTGTTTTAGCGACTAGTGATTTGGTAGTAGTGGGTACCGCTTTTAGTCTTTCCTTGGGTATGAGTTTGTTGGAAATAACGCAAATACCGTAGGTCTTATTCCGAATTCGAACCAAAGCATTTTCAAGATCTTGTAAATATTTACGTTGTCTGATGGCCATGGTGTTCAGCAATTCCATATCGTTGTTGAAACCGGAATCGTCAACCCAGTCACCTCCGTGTTCATCTCCGCCATTCTCAGTTGTTTCAAGAATCTGTTCTTGAATATTGTCCAATTGAGCTTTGGCTTTATCAAGGCGATCAGCAATTATGACCCTGAATTCTTCTAATTCTTGGTCAGAATATCGAGTTCTTTCTTTTTCCTCTGCCATATTATTAATAGTTTAATTAGAATTTCTAATTTGTTTTGCAAATATGTAATATTCCAACGTAAAAATAGTTTTCTTGTCAATAAATTTATAACGAAATATACATGCAAGTAATACTTAATATAATCAAGGTTCTCATTGTGGTGTTAATTTCTAGTCATCTGTTTACACCATTTGACATTTTTCCAGCTGGGGTCAAGGAATTGAGGGGGTTTTCGATCTTGTCTAATTTCCTTATTGCGGTGCTAATGGTCGATCTCGGTATCAGAACCATTATCCATTTTTATAAGAGAAAAAAGAATTTAGGGGCTGGCAAATACGATAATGTGACATTGGGGCTTAAGAATATCTATTATTTATTCTTAACTGGAGCTTTAATATCGGCAATTTTAGCGGGATTTGGTGTAGATTATAAAACTTTTTTTACATCGATTAGTATCGTTGCGGCTGCTATAGCCATTGTTTCCAAAGATTACATCGTAGATATTATCAGCGGTATTATTCTCAGTTTTTCGTCTTACATTAAAATAAACGACTACGTTAAGGTCGGAGAAGAAAAAGGTCGAATTATTGATATGACATTGAGTAAGACCCTGTTGCTCAACGATGAGGACGATATAATTGCCATCTCAAATAATAAAGTTTTTACCTCGGAAATAACCAATTATACGCGAAAGGCAAGTAAAAAGGTGAGCATTGATTTTGAAATCAATCTTCACGCCTTGGATACCATCGAAAAATTAGAACAAGAATTGATCAGGAGTTTAGACGATTATAATAAATATATAGTCGAAGATTCATTTCAGTTTAAAATAGTGGAAATTCACAAGGATAGTTTGTCTTTAAAATTTCAGTATGTCTTAAAGCGGATGAACCGACCGATTGAAAAAGATATTAGAACCAAGACCGTTCGTCGCGTGGTCAATCTGATTATGGAGAATATGGATAAGAATAGAAAGCCCGAAGAATAGATTTCGTTTCTCAGAGATATATAATAGGGTGGTAGTGGTGGATTAGTTTTCTATATCGATAGTGGGATAATCGAGAATGGTTACAGAAGGTAGAGCTGAATTT
Source organism: Membranihabitans marinus (assembly GCF_021729155.1). GTDB lineage: Bacteria > Bacteroidota > Bacteroidia > Chitinophagales > Saprospiraceae > Membranihabitans > Membranihabitans marinus. Next base: position 85,292 of record NZ_JAJQYA010000006.1, read on the forward strand.
TTAATGTCAATCTCTGAACTGGGAAGTATCTCGTCCATCATCTGAACAGCATTCCACAACCCTCCTCGTTCTGCCGCAGAAATCGTAATGTGGCTAGAGTGGATATCGATGATAAAGCCCCCTTGGGGATATTGATCAAGATCGGAGTCGTAGGTAAATAAAATCCCACTGTTCATATGAATATTGGCATCGATCATTTGAATGTCGTAGTCCTCGTCTAAGAGTCCCAGTAAATACTGAGCGGCTGCTTCCATGGTGGTATCACTGATGTATATGAGGGAGTGATCATCAATGACAAAAGGGGATTGGCCCCGGTCAGTAAACTCTATTGGTGGAGAGGAAAGTTCTATTGACAATACTTGTAGGTCGGGCCTGCAACTTTGGTTAAAGACCAAAAAGCAATATGAGGAGATTAAAAAAAACAAAGACCTAGGTTTCATGGATATTATTGACTTTCGCTCAATTACAAAGTTAGTCAATTTATTGGTAATCAATTAATTTGTGTTTCAATAACTACATAGTGTTTCACTTCAATGGCAGTATATATTGTTAGTACGAATTGAAATTGGATTCATCCTAGGTCAAATATGGCTGAGGTAAGTATAATTAATCGAGGAATAGAGGTTTTGGGGTAGGCGTATTTTGTTTTAAGGATATTTTGAATGTCGAAATTTAAAAGGCAGTAAATCATTGCCATTGATCTTTTTTTTATATTGTGACCTGAATTTCAAATTTATTATCAGATTGGATATTTAGAATAGAATATATAAAACAAGTAAACATTCCAGAATGAAAGATGAAACATTACTTAGCGTAGATGGTGGTTTGGTCGCTGAACAAAAGAAGGTGCCTGTGGTATCCAAAAAGGTGTTATTGCCTTTTATCCTTATAACATCGCTATTTGCCTTATGGGGATTTGCCAATGACATCACGAATCCCATGGTATCGGCTTTTAAGAAAATCTTGGAATTGGACAATTTTCAAGCATCTTTAGTTCAATTGGCCTTTTACGGAGGGTATGGAACCATGGCTTTGCCCGCTGCTATATTTATAAAAAAGTACTCTTATAAAAAAGGAATTTTATTGGGGTTGGTCTTATATGCTTTTGGAGCCATCCTATTCTATCCTGCCGCTGTCTATCAACAATACTATTTTTTCTTGGCCGCTTTATATATACTAACATTTGGTCTTGCTTTTTTGGAAACCACAGCCAATCCATATATTTTGTCGATGGGTGATGAGGCTACTTCCACCCAGCGACTCAATCTGGCTCAGGCTTTCAATCCCATGGGGGCATTGGCAGGACTCTATGTCGCACAAACTTTTATACTGGGATCCTTGCAGTCGGATGATGTCGATTTTTCAGCCATCTCAGATGATGCCAAAGCATTGATTAAGTCTCAGGATTTAATGGTCATCAGAGATCCTTATGTTATTCTGGGAATATTTGTCCTTTTGATGTTGGCTCTTATCGCCTTTGTCAAGATGCCGGAAAGTGCGGATCAATCCAAGTCCAGCGTGGGTGAATCTATACGGCGGATCTTTAAAAAGAAGCATTTTGTAGGTGGGGTTATAGCTCAAACATTTTATGTAGGAGCACAGATTATGTGCTGGACCTATATCTATCAATATGCCGAAACCTTGGGTATCGACAATCAAACGACGGTTTATTACGCCATGTCGGCTTTAATTGTCTTTCTATTGGGGCGTTGGATTTGTACTTTTTTACTGCAATATGTCAATGCCGGTAGATTGTTGATGATATTGTCCTTGGGTGCTATTCTATGTACTTTGGGTACGATATTTATACCTGGTATGGGTGGATTGTACAGCTTGGTGGCTATATCGTTTTGTATGTCATTGATGTTTCCCACTATCTATGGGATTGCCCTCAAAGGATTGGGAGAAGATGCCAAGTACGGTTCTGCCTTTTTGGTAATGGCCATCGTCGGTGGTGCCATCATGCCATCGTTGCAGGGGTTGATTTTGGATATGGGTGGACCGGGTTATGAGGACGTAGTATTGATGGGAGTTTCGGAAGTGAAATTTTCCTTTGTATTGCCCTTATTCTGTTATGTAGTGGTAGCTGTCTACGGATTGAGAAGTTATCGTGGTGGGGAGTAATACGAAATACACAAAATTTAATATTTACATACATTTATTCAGTTTGATTCTCTGGAATACAAGTCGCATACATGAAAACATACCTTTACAGTCTTATTTTTATCGGCATAAATTTTAGTATATTTCTCGCCTGTAATGGAAATAACCCTAAAACTGAAAATAGTAAAATTATGTCCCAAACTTTTAAAAAAGGATCATTTGGATATGATCATGAATTTTTATCAAAATATTATAATCAACTGATTACATTATATAGTGACAATGGTCAAGCGGCCATCATTCTCTCTCCCGAATTGCAGGGAAGGGTGATGACCAGTACTTTGGAAGGGAAGTCTGGACGAAGTTTTGGATGGTTGAATTACGATTTAATTCAATCCGGCGAGGTCTTGGAGCATTTTAATCCTGTCGGTGGAGAGGAGAGATTTTGGTTGGGACCAGAAGGTGGACAATACTCTATATATTTTAAGCCAGAGGTGGATTTTGAATTTGAAAATTGGTACGTGCCAGCAGATATCGATACCGAGGCTTTTAATGTATTAGAGCAACACGAGGACAGAGTGGTTTTTCAACGTCAGATGAAATTGGAAAATTATTCTAAGAATGTTTTCGATCTCGATGTCGTACGTGAAGTAAAACTATTAGATGAAAAGTCAATTGAGGATTTTTTAAAGGTAAAATTGAATGGACTTGATGTAGTGGGCTATCAGACATCGAATTCCGTTAAAAATATTGGATCAGCCAACTGGGAGGCCGAAAGTGGATTGTTGTCTATCTGGTTGCTCAGTATGATGACGCCTTCACCAGGAGTAACGGTGGCTGTGCCTATACAAGCGGGCACATTGGAAGAAAAGGGCCTAGCCGTCAACGATAATTATTTTGGTGCTATCTCATCGGATCGATTAAAGAACGACGAGAATACGGTTTATTTTAAAGCCGATGGCAAGAGTCGTGGGAAGATAGGGATTTCTCCCCAACGAGCTACCTCATTTATGGGGAGTTATGATGCCGCCAATGAGGTGGTTTCCATTTTGGAGATTGCAGAAGTCAATGCCAATGATCGTTATGTCAACTCGGCATGGGAACTCCAAGAAGATCCCTATTCTGGTGACGCTCTAAATGCTTACAACGACGGTCCATTGGAAGATGGCAGTCAAATGGGGCCATTTTACGAAATGGAGAGTTCTTCTCCGGCCTTGGCTTTGAAAGTTGGAGAATCCTATACCCATGTGCAGAGAATCTATCATTTTAAAGGGGATAGGGATGGTTTGAATCAGATCACTCAAGCTTTGTTGAAGATTTCGATAGAAGATATGGAGGGGGCATTTTAATAAGGATATTAATCACGACTGATTTAGAAAAAATTATTTTTTTATAAAATTTTTATTCCATTTTAATGGTGATAAATCAGGTATAATGTCATTGCCATTGTCTCTCAATGTAGGAAATGAAAATGAAATAATCATTGTCTGTTTTATTTCGATTATTTTATGATACATAGGCAATGCCTTGCGTCTTCCAACATTGTCAAATGAGATTTGCAGTGTAATTGCGTCTCAGCTGAGAGGAAATTTCCTTTAAAAGCAGTCCTGACAGGACGATATATTTCAGGGTATGACGAAGTCCTGTCTTATTTGGATTATAGAAATAAGTCCCGAAAGGTCGACATAATTTTAAATTTCTGGCTTTCGAATAGAAGTGTTGTCAGGCTGGAGCACAGTGGCTCCGGTTCCCTCACTGGATTAAAGAAGAATAAACAAGGAAAGAATTACAAGAAGAAATAAGTGGTAATTGAGTTTTAGTGTTTTTAAGGTTTGAGCGAGATGGTTTCTTACGGTATGGGGAGAAATATCCAATTCCGAAGCTATTTCTTTATATGAAAGACCTTTTTCTCGACTCATTCGATAGATTTCACGTTGTCTATCAGGCAATCGATCGATAAAAGTATTTAGTTTTTCTTTTAAGTCATTGGCGATAATACTTTCTTCTACGTCAACATATTTTTCATCATAAGTCGTCAATATTTCTTCTTGTATATTGAGATTGTTCTTAATTTTTTTGAAATATTTATAGGTTCTATTCCTAGTAACTGTAAAAATGTAGGCTTCTATATCATCAATAGCAGCCAACTCTTTTTCGCGTTTTATTAATTGCAAAAAAACATCTTGAGTTAAATCCTTGGCGATATGTTCTGATATCACATGAACCAATGCAAATGCATATACGCGGGAATAATATGTTTCAATTAATTGATCTATCATGGTGTTGATGACCATAAAGCTACACATTACTCATCAATTTTCAATTTTAAGAAATTGTAAAAAATATTTTTATTAAAAAAAGAAATTTCAACTAGTACATCGAGGGAGAATAAGACTCAACCTATAAAATCAACAATTTTTTATGTCCCAAAATTCAAAAGGAGGGAAGGTTAATACGCGTATTCATCAACTTTATCAGAAGTTGGTGGATAGGACTATATCCCAAGAAGAGCTTAAGGAATGGTATTCATTAGTAAATCAAGATTCTGATGGTAAGCTATTGGAAAAAGAAATGCATTCGATTTGGGAAAATCCCCAAACTGAATTGAAAGGTAATGAATTACAACAACACATCAGTGAAACTCAGACTGCTATTAGGGATGATTATAATAAGACCAAGATCATTCATTTTTGGTCTAAGGTAGCTGCAGGAGCGTTGATATTAATCGTCAGTGTTTTGCTGTTAACGAGTCAAAAAAATACCTCTTATTATTCTACGGATTTTGGTGAACGTATATCTCTGGAATTGCCCGATGGTTCTATAGTGGAACTCAATGCTCACTCTGATATTACTTGGGACAATAACTGGGAAGAAACGGGAATACGGAAGGTTTCGGTTAATGGGGAAGTCTATTTTGATGTAAAGCATTTAAATGGTAATCAAAAATTTAGGGTTAAGACTAATGATTTAGAAATAGAAGTCTTGGGTACATCATTTAATGTCTCGACGCGAAGCGATAAAACGGAAGTTTTTCTAAAGGAAGGCAAGGTAAAACTTGGATTTCAGGGAAGGGAGTCCATATCTGATACTTTATATATGGTTCCGGGACAGAAAGTTAGTTATTCCAAAGATGGGGATAGGGTGGAAAAGGATGATGTTGTCAATGGAGAAAAGGAAGTGGGCTGGACTAAAGGCGTGTTGTACTTTGAAGATAAGTCCGTTGATGAAATTCTAGATAAAGTGAGTCAATTATACGGATTTCAATACGAGATACCAGATAGTATACTGGCGGATAAGAAGATGAATTTCGGTGTGCCATATGGTGATTGGGAATCGACAAAACAAGCTTTTGAGTTGACCATGAGACTGCGAATTGAGCAGGAAAATGGAAATGTGTATATGGTAAGAAAAGCTAACTAACAAGGAATGTGAGAGACCTGCCAGCTGATTGCGACGGCAGAGGCAGGTTCTCAACTATAATTTAAACATAAAAATTTAAAAGTATGAAATTAAAAAAGTTTACTCAAATGAAATGGAGTTTATCGCTCTTATTTCTTCTGTGTATGGTTAAATGGTCGCCTGCTATGGATTCGCCTATGGATACACAGGAAATGAAATTCCTAGAAGCCATCAAGGAAATTAGTAAAAGTTTTGACGTTTATTTTTCCTTTGATCGTGAAATGGTAGAAAATTTAACGGTTCATTACGATGCCAATAAGGTCAATACCTTGGAAGAGGCCATAGACCATATTCTCGAAGGGACGAATTTGTTTTATAAATTATTTGATAAGAGGTTTGTGATCATATATAGTAAAGACCTCGAAGGCATACGGTCCATGAAAAAAATGATGGCTCATATGCAGGAAATCCTTTCTCAGGATGAAAAATATTTAATTGAACCGACGAATCGATTGCCACTCAGGAAATTTTATGACAATCCCTATAGAGAATTAAGGGGATTGATCATCAATGTAGGGGGAATGGTGATCGACGATAGTGGCAATCCATTGATCGGAGTAACCGTGCGAATTAAAGGATCTCAAATAGGGACAGCAACAGATATGGACGGTAGATTTTCATTGTCCAATATTGACGAAAGTGCCACTTTAGTATTTAGTTATATAGGATATCAATCCATTGAAATTCCGGTTGATGGCAGAAGTAAGATTGAGATAACAATGATTGCCGATTCAGAAATGTTGGATGAGGTGGTCATAGTGGGTTATGGAAAACAAAAAAAGGTCAATCTAACTGGTGCGGTTTCCCAAATACAGAGCAAGGATTTTATTGATGAAAGACCGGTCTTATCTTTGGGACAAGCATTGCAAGGAGTGATTCCCGGACTGACTATTAGCCAATCCAATGGAATACCGGGAGAAGGGTATTCTTTTAATGTAAGAGGGTATACATCGATTAATGGAGGTTCTCCCCTGGTATTAGTGGATGGTTCGGAAATGGATCCCAGTCTAATTCCACCTTCTGATATCGAAAGTGTAACCGTACTTAAAGATGCGGCATCTGCGGCTATTTATGGAGCGCGAGCTGCCTTTGGTGTCATATTAATCACTACAAAATCGGGGAAAAAGAATTCCAAATTAACATTGAAATACACCAATAATATTTCTAGTACGAGACCGACCACCTTACCGGATAAGGTAGATCCCATAACTCAGATTAAGGTGGGAGGAATTCAATGGGAAAATGCAGGTAGAACCCCGGGCTGGTATTGGGGGCGAAATGTAGACACCTGGGTTGGATTGTACGAAGCTGCCGATTATGTGCCCAATTCAATACCCATTGTAGATGGTGTAGCCTATCCGTTGGGAGACAACAATAACATGATTGAACTGATGACGGAATCTAGTCTGTCTTCTCAACATAATTTTTCTGTGTCTGGTGGGTCGGATAAGACTACCTTTTTTTTAAGTGCAGGTTTAATGAATCAAGATGGGGTGTTGGCTTTTGACAAGGATAAGTATTCTCGAAAAAATATAATGACCAAGATTGATGCTGAAATCAATGATTGGCTCAGTGTGGGAACTACACTTGGCTATACCAAGGGCGTTCAGAATATGCCGTATATTCCTAATTACAGCAGTTATTTATACGATGTTTCTTATCTCAGGCCTACCTTTTGGCAGACTGGTATCGATGAAGTATCTGGTGCCCCATGGGGATTTTCGCCAGCGATGATCGAATTAGGAGCAAAAAATACCTATGCGACCGACAATGCCAATATTCAATTGCGTTCTGAGGTCAGTCCGTTTGAGGGATTTACAATTAATGCCAATTATACTTTTCGAAGTATTAAACAAGACGACAGCTACCATATCAATACTTATGAAATGGCGAATTCCACCAGTGGCCCTGGGGTAACTTTTAAATATCGGAATGACCCCAATAGTTTAAGAAAAACAGCTAGTGATGATAGCTATGAAAACCTATATATTACCGGGCAATACAGCAAAAACTTCAATGGCAAACACGATATTAAGGTCTTGGTTGGTTATAACCAGGAAAATAGTATCATAAGTTCGTATTATGCTGAAAGACAAAAATTGATTTCAGATGATGTGCCAGCATTGAGTTTGGCTACGGGCAATTCCAGTGTAAGTGACGATATTACCGAATGGGCGACTCGATCGGGATTGTATCGGTTCAACTATGCTTTGGCGGGTAAATATTTGTTTGAAACCGTCGGTCGATATGATGGATCTTCAAGATTTCAAAAAGACAATAGATTTATATTTTCTCCATCGGCCTCAGTGGGTTGGATTCTTTCAGAGGAGTCCTTCTTCAATGGTGCGAAGGAATGGTTGGATATGTTTAAGTTGAGAGCATCATATGGTTCTCAGGCCAATCAATCGGTTGGGGCTTATTCTTATTTGCCATTTATGGGGACGGGAACGGCCAATTGGATTCAAAATGGTGAGCGCCCCTTATATATTAGTGCTGGGGGTTTGGTAAGTGACTCATATACTTGGGAAAAGGTTAATATCTCCAATGTCGGTATAGATTTGGGATTCTTTAGAAACCGATTGGAAGCTAATGCTGAGATTTATCAAAGAGAAACCCAAGGCATGTTGACAGCAGGACAGGTTTTACCAACTTTGTTGGGGACTTCGGTGCCGCGAGAAAATGCTGCCGATTTAAAGGTCAAGGGCTGGGAATTGAGTCTTAATTGGAATGATAAAATCAATTCAAATTTTTCTTACAATATTGGATTGATCCTATACGATGATAAGGCTGAGATTACAAAATACGAAAATCCTACTCAATATTTGGGCAGTTTATATGTAGGCAAAGAGATAGGAGAAATATGGGGATATGAAACCGATAGATTGTTTCAGGCCAATGATTTTACGACTGATGTGGATGGAAATCGAAATTATGTAGATGGTTTACCCACACAAGATTTTATTTTCAGTAATAGAATACCTTATCCCGGTGACGTGAAGTACAAGGATCTCAATGATGATGGTGTCCTAGATCGCGGAGAATATACTTTGGATGATCACGGTGATCTTAAGGTGATTGGGAATTCGAGATCTCGATATCAATATGGTATTCGACTGGGTGGTAGATTTAAACAATTGGATTTATCTATTTTTCTACAAGGAGTGGCTAAAAAGGATTTGTGGACTAGCGGAGCTTTTGGGTTTACGGCAGGATCTTCCTATGAGTCTATATTTACTCATACATTGGATTATTGGACGGCTGAAAACACCGATGCTTTTTATCCCCGACCTGATGACAGAAGTTATAACAAACAAACTCAGACGAAATATTTGCTCAATGCAGCATATATGAGATTGAAAATGGTTAAACTCGGATATTCCCTTCCCCAAAATATTCTAAAGAAAATTAAGATAGAGAATGTAAGCATTTATTGTACGGCCGAAAACTTATTTCTTTTGTCTGGTTTGCCCAAAGGAATGGATCCAGAGCTTGGTTCAAGTTATACCTTTCCATTAGCCAAAGATATTTCTGTTGGGGCAACAGTTACTTTCTAATTTATATCCATAAAGATTCAAACAATGAAAAACATAATCATATTTACCTTTATTATCATCCTATCATTTTCGTGTAATGATGAATACTTAGAGAAAATACCCAAAGATCAAGTGACGAATGAAAATTTTTGGAATACTGATGGGGATTTTCAGACTTTTTCCCTAGGACTATATAATTTTTATGGCTTTGGAGTAGGCAATGCACGACCAATATCTTTAGACAACGATGAAGTGGTGGCGGGAAACCAGGTCCAAAGTAGTTTAATATTTGATCGAAGAACGGTTCCCAATACTGGAGGAGCTTGGTCATGGAGTTATTTGAGATCTTGTAATATAATGATTCGCGAGGCAAGAAATGCAGATTTAGATGCAGAGTCAAAATTGCACTGGGAAGGCGTCGGTAGATTACTTCGGGCTCGTGAGTATTTTTCCAAAGTAGTCAATTTTGGCGATGTACCATGGATAGATCAGGAGTTGGGAACAGAAAGTCCTGAACTTTTTATGAAACAAGATTCACGTTCTACTGTGATGAATAAGGTGTTGGAGGATTTACAATTTGCAGTGGAAAATATTCGAACCGATGCTGGTGTAAACCTTATTAATAGGGATGTAGCTTTGGCTATCAAATCTGAGATTTGCTTGTTTGAGGGCAGTTTTAGAAAATATCACACTGAGCTGGGATTGAGTGACAGTGATATGTGGCTAAGGGAAAGCGTTATCGCTTCGGAGGCTATTCTAAATTCAAATAAATACGCTTTGGCCGACGATTTTAGATCGATCTATTCGTCTGTGGACTTAGCTGGAAACCCTGAGGTCATCTTTTATAAGCAATACGAATTGGGTGTGATAGTCAATGTTCAAGCTAGATTGCTAGGTGTGAGAGATTATTATGGTGCGACAAAGAATGCTGTTGAAAGTTTTCTTTGCAGTGACGGACTTCCTTATGGTGTCAGTGATTTACAACCAAATGCCAAGGCTGGTTTACCTGTTTTGATCAATGATGAATTTAAAAATAGAGATCCGAGAATGAAGGCTACTTTACTGGTCCCATTTGATGAAAATAATCCTCCCCAAAATGATCCTTTGGTGATGGATGTAGGTGCATTGACTACTCCCAGCTATTCTCCTGCCCTTATCGGAGAATCTGGGATCTCCAATCCTACCGGTTACCCCCTTTACAAGTGGTGGAGTTTGGATACCCCGGTAGACGATGTCAATGGAACCTTAGACGCTCCCCTGTATACTTATAAAATGATATTGTTGAACTATGCCGAAGCCAAAGCAGAGTTGGGCGAGTGCGATAATGCAGTATTAGATAAGAGTATTAATCTGTTGCGGAATCGAGTGGGCATGCCCGCCTTCACTATGGAGTGGGTGAATAGTTTCGAAGACCCTAAACGACTTGAATATGCACCTGAGATTTCAAATCTTTTATGGGAAATTCGCAGAGAAAGAAGGGTGGAGACAATGTTGGAAGGAAGTAGATACGATGATATCCTTCGATGGAAAAAAGCGAGTTATTTCGGTAAGCCTATTTTAGGTGCATATATCGATTTGGATCAGCGTCCAGCAATTGAATACAATGAAGATGGAAGCAATAAAACCAATGTGATATTGGGAGATAAAGATGGAAATCCTCTTCCCGAGGGCAGTAGAATAGGCTATGTTTTGCCCTATATAGAAAGGCAACCAAATTGGTCGGATGATGACTTGAAAATGTATTATTATCCTATTAATTCGGAAGCACTGACCATTAATCCCAATTTGGAACAATCACCTGGATGGTAGTTTAATAAAAAAATGTAATCAATGCCGCTAGGGTGGTTTGATCCCAGTTTTCAATCACCCTAATGGTTATTTTTGTAGTCAATGGCATAAAGAGTGTTGTTTATTCATCATTAAAAATCTAGCCATTGGATTATCCTATTAATTTTTAAAGTTCAATGAAAATGAAAAATATATTTACCATTATTGTATTGTTTACCTGTCTAAGTTTAGGTGCACAAAGTGATATGAAGGTCATTACTTACAATGTATTAGAGGGCTTGGGAAATGAAGCTACATACGGAAAAGGAAGAAGAGATTCATGTGTACAGTGGTTGGATCAACAACAAGCTGATGTGATTGGATTGCAAGAGTTTTATGGTAGTGAAGCCATGTTGCAAGAGGACAGTAAGAGATGGGAGCATAATTACTTCGTTAAATCCGGTGGTGTAGCATTGACTTCTAGAAAGCCCATAGAAGTTATTAAGATATATTCAGAAAAGGGATTGGCCAATTCGGTAATTCATTGTCGTACCTTTGGTGTCGATTTTTTAGTTATACATCTCAGCCCATCGGATTGGAAATATCGGTTAAATGAGGCCCATAGAATTGAAAGTATCGTCGATTCCGTAAGATTGACTACCGATAAATACATAGTTTTAGGAGATTTTAATTCACATTCCCCATTCGATGGTGAACTGTATAATCAAAATCCTGAATTGGTGGCTAAATACCAAAAAGGAGATAGAATGAATAAAGCAAAGGGTAGTTTCAATAGAAACACAGTGAACGGTCGATTAGATTATAGTGTAATGTCTAAATTCTTATCATTTCCATTGATAGATGTAACTGAACATTATGTGCCTTTACATAATCGATTTTCATTTCCCACACCTATTCTAATCGGTGTATGGCGAACGGCTGGTAATATCGGACGTACGCCTGAGCGAATTGATTATATCTTATGTAGCAAAGAACTGAGTCCATATTGTAAGAATGTAATCATTCACAATGGAGAGGACAATGATTATATCTCTGATCATTATCCCGTGGAGGCCATATTTGATCTGAATTCACAGTAAATCAAAGTATTGGATTATAAGAATCCATTCAATGATTTGTATCTTCCACTGCTCAATATTAAAATTTCAATTTGAGGTATACATTGGTCGTTTGGCCCAGCTGGTGAACTTCTGTGGCAATAATATCACTCCTCAATGCAGTGGAGTTCGGTCTTGAACTGTATTGAATATAGTCTAAGTTTTGTCTGTTGAAGAGATTGAAGACATTGAGGCCAACTTCCATATTTACATTTTTGACCTTAAACAAATAACCCCCACCTAGATCAAATCGATGATAATTGGGTAGGGAGGATAAAAATTGATGGTAGTCATAGCTGTTTCGGATGGGATTTCCGCGTTGTGTGATTGACGCTAAATCGATGTATGGATTGCCGCTGGCAAAGACATAGGCCGCGAATAATTTGATTTTTTGACTGGGAAAATAATCGACTATGGTTTTCCATTGATGCCGGCTATCTTCTTTGTCAGGATAGCTTAGGTCTCGGTGGAAAAGTGATATTTCGTTGACCTTTTGAGACAAGGTATAGGTGTTGCTCGTTCTAAATTTTTTCCCATTATAGTTCAATTGTATGTCGATACCCTGAATTTTGTCTTGACCATTGATCAAGGCTTTTGAGCTCTGGGGCAATGCGTTGGGGAGATTTAAATCGAGTTGGTATTCGATTAATAAATTCTGTGCAGTATTGGATACCGACTTGTAAAAACCTTCTATTGTAGCCGACCATTTAGGTTTGGACCACATGATTTTTGTCGACCACTGATGTGCGTGGGCAATATTAATGTTTTCTTCATCGGCTAGCACCCAATAAGGAGTAGACTTACCAGAGAGATCTTCATTTTCGATCAGTTGGGCAAATTGGTGATAGTTGCCATATCCCGTAGACAGTATAATTTCGTCGTTGAGTTGGTAGGAAAGTTGAAGTCGCGGTGAAAAATGAAGGCTGGAGTTGACCTGGTATTGACTGAGACGCAGACCGGTGTATAGCTTCCATCGATCACTGATGTTGTAGTGGTATTCACCAAAGATGGAGAATATATTGGCCGTTTGATGGAGTAATTTATCTTGACCCAGATTGTCGCTGTTGGCCTTTAGTGACTCGATTTCCATACCTAGGGATAGTTTTTTATGGCGCTTACGGATAATTTCAATCTCTGATTGAAATTTTCTCGACAATATGGTATTCGAAAGAGATCGGTTATTGGTAATCATTACGTCATCTCTGTTTTCCGACCGAAAGCTGAATTCATTGATAAAGTCTGTATTCGACGACAATTTACTTTCGGTGTAAAGAGATTTGAAAGTGAGTTGTGGAGACCATTCACTGAGGTATTGCAATGAGTATCCATTGTTTTTCCACCTTCCCGATTCCCCGATGGTTTCTTCTATATTGAAACTGACCAGTCCGTTGACTCTTCCTCTAGTTTGGCTGTTGTTAGAGCGGTAACCGTAATTGTCTACAGCATTGAAGTAAGAAAATTGTAACTGATTTTTTCTATTTATTTGCCAATATAATTTTCCAAAATAATCTTGAAAAGAATAGTCAGGTTGAAAAGCTTGGGCATAATCTTCATCAGATAAGTTGGATTTAATTCTTGGAGTAATGGATTTTTGGGCCAATAAATCGTAGGAGGGATCAGTTACAAAGTCTGATGTAGTTTTGCGAGCGGAAAATAAGACTTTTAGTTTATCGGTGATGGGAATGGTTGTGGTAATATCGGAAGTGAGCAGGCCAATGTTGATGGTGGTATTAAAATTGGACTGAATTATATTGTCGGTTTGAAAGGCCACCACTCCAGAGGTTTTTCCTCCGTAAATGGATGGAAATACGGTTTTGTAAATCTGATAGTCGTCAATATACTCAGAGTTGATATTTGAAAAAAGTCCGACCATGTGTTGAGCCGTCCACAGGGTTATGCCATCGAGACTTATTAAGCTCTCATCGGCATCGCCACCTCTAATCTGAATCCCAGACGCCTGATCTTTGTGCGCCGTGATGCCGGGTAATCTTTTTATGTCTCGGACAAGATCGCCATCGATGTCTAAGAATTGAGATGTACTATCGGAATTTCTTTTTTTGAGACCTGATTGGTCGTCGGCAAGATCGAAGGACTGATCGACAATGATCATGCCAGATATGTATTCTTGTTTGGGCTGTAGGACGATGTGTTCCAGATCGATTTTAGTACTTTTAGAGAGCTTTACAATGAGGGGGGAGTACCCCACGTAGGAAATTTCAATGTATCCTTCAGCACTTTTGTCGGTATTTAAAGTGAATTGACCTTGGGTATCGGCATAGCAACCATAATGACTGTTCATCAATCGAATGGTGGCAAAGGGTAGGGCAGAACCATCGGGGGCCAATATTTGTCCCGAAATAACTTGAGATTTCGAATGAGGAATTTCTCGCAATAGAATTTCTTTACCTTTTTTCTTAAATTCTAAATTGGTATTGGCGAGAATGGCTTTTAAAAAAGCATTAAAATCGTTTTCCCGAATGTGATGATGGCTTAGTCTGATGGAGTCGACCAAGGTGTTGTCATAGGCGAAAAGTAGTTGATAGGTCGATTCGAGTTGATGTAATACATCGGATAATTGGCGGCTGTCTTCTATTGTCATTTCAAATGCATAGTCAGTGGACTGGGCAAAAGAGACATTAGTATGGAGGAGTAGTACAAAAGAAATATAGGATATAAGGTTTTTATTCATCTACATTTTTAATGGTTACGCGATTGCCATGGATAACATACTGTAAATTTAAAGGCCAACAGACATTTGATAAAGCTTTTTCAAGGTCATTGCGTTCGAAAAACCCAGTATATTTCATATGTTTTAAATGTTCGGGTATTTCGATGTTTACCTTGTATTGTCTTTCCATTTCTGCGAACACTTCTTCTACAGGCATATTATCAAAACGGAAAAAACCATTCATCCATTGTGATTGAGCTGCCGTGTCGAAAGTGGTTTTAGCATTGTTGTAGAAGGTCGAATACATTTCTCCTGGAAGTAAGATGTTGTCATTTTTATTGACTTGAACACTTACTTTGCCTGTATAGCATCGAACGATGTAATTTTCTTGTCGGGCATAGACGGTAAAGGTGGTTCCCAATACTTTGGTACTACCCTGTTTGCTATCTACGGTAAAGTCAGATCCTTTGGCTACATTGAAGTAGGCTTCTCCACTTAAATCTACTCGACGATCTAAATTCCAGTTGCGTTTATTGAAAGAAATAGAAGATTCACTGTTGAGCAATACTGTACTATTGTCTGGAAGACTGACTAATTGGGTTTGGCCTTGGGCGGTATAGAAGGTGGTGTTGTAAAACAATGTATTGATTCCTAGGTAGATAAGTAGTAGTAGGGAAGCGGCAATAGAGGTCCAGTATATAAGTTTCCTAGTTTTCGATGGTTGATGAACTTCTATGTTCTGGTTAATTTTTTCCCATATGGCAGCCGGGGCATTGGGGTCTATATTGGGAGTTTCTATTTTTAAATGCGCAACAATGAGTTGTGCTTCTTCAAATATCTCTTTTTGATGAGGTTGGTCATGTATAATCGATTGCCATTTGGCTACATCTTCGGGGTTGGATTGTAGGACAAAGCTTTTAAAAGATTTGTCTGATATTAATTCTTCAATGGTATAGTTTTTATTCATTCCCTTCTATTTTATATCGAACAATTCATCGATGAATTCCGATCTATTTCGCGAATTGTAGATGTTTCTACAGTCCGAAGTCCCACTATTCATAATGCTTACACAGGCGCCGAATTCGTTTTTGTTGTCATTGTGTAATTTCTCGAGGTAACAATGTCCCAATTCGTGGAACACAAGATATTCTTTTTCAAGCTCACTGGCTCGATTCCAATAATTTTGGTCGAGGGTGATTTTTCTGGGTTGATCCGGAGAATAACTACATTGACCTACCGTATTGTCGGGGAGGTCAGCAAATTCTCCATATATATTTTTTGAATCTACATCGTAATTGAGACCGCGCTGGAGGGCTTCTTCCTCGAAGGCTTTGAAATAGGACTGGATTTCGTCGGGAGATTCCACAAGAGAGTCGGCAATGATATCGTCTTCATAACAGCCGGTGAGTGAAATAAAAATCGCCAATACTGTGATATTTGTCAGATTCTTCATAATGTGATGTTTACAAGTAATAGAGACCACAGTTGGCTATATGTAATCATTTTTGAAAATAAAATGATTAGAATTATAGAAATCAGTGTTCGTAGGGCTGAAATTGCTCGGCTATAGAGGTTTCGAACTGACTGGTATTGCATATTCATGATCTGAGCAATTTCCTCATAGTCCATGCCTTCAAAGTATTTGAGGTAGATAATTTCCTTTTGTCGATGACTGAGTTGGTCGATTTTGGATTTAAGTATGGCAATTTTCTCTTGATTTTCATCATTGACATTTTCATCGTCAATATAGATGGCTGCATCAAAAATATAGTTTTCATCAGTAGAATCGACACGGTTGTGATAAGATGAATTAACTTTTCTAATGATTTTTCGTTTCAAACTCGACATGAGGTAGGCCTTTATGCTTTGGACTTCGCTCAGGTTTTCGCGGTTTGTCCATATACTGGTAAATATTTCTTGAATGGCATCTTCGACAAGGTTGGTATCCTTGGAAAATTTCTGACCATAGGCCAGTAGCAATTGTATATGAGATTCATATACTCTTTTTAATGCTTGATTGTCGCCCCTTCTTATATGGTTCCAGTCTTTATTCATACTTGATTAAAACTAGGCTATCTCAATGGAAATTTTCTAAAGGAATAATATTTTTTTAAATTTTTTTTTGGGAAACTGAGTACAAAATCTAAAGTGCTGTCTTTATCTCCATGAACATTTATTCAATCTATCTAAAAAAATACTAATTATGAATTTATCCAAATTGAGTTTTTTTGCATTAATGCTTTCCCTATTAATGATTTCGTGTACCGAGGGCGTCGTCAATACAACTGAGGATCTCACGCTAACCGATGAAGAATTGGCCGAGGGGCAAATTAATGACATGTGTGCTAGTTCGTGTTTTGACCTCGTATTTCCCTTGTCCATGAATTTTCCCGATGGAACTACTGCAACATTTGATGATGTAGATACCATGAGATCTTCTTTATTGGAATGGAGAAGAGCCAATATTGGCGAATATGAAACATGGCCTGAGTTGGTGTATCCTATATCTGTGATATTGGATGATGAAACCGAATCGGAAATTGCCAGTGCCGAAGAGTTTAAAGCTTTAATAGCAGAATGTAAGCCCTTTGGTCGTAAAGGTAAGCGAGCAGGAAAGGGAATTAAAGATAAGATAAGAGATAAAATAAGCCTTGATTCGTGTTTTACTTTTGTCTATCCGATTTCATTTGCTTTTCCCGATGGCAGTGAGGTCGCCTATGATAGTGGCAGTGAAGTATTGGAGGGATTAAAAGCATGGAAGGAGACTGCCGGTGAAGATGAGGAAGGTCAACCCGAATTGGTATATCCTATTTCGGTGACTTTGGCTGATGGAACAGTGCAGGAATTGGCGTCTGCTGAGGAAATCAAAGCCCTTAGAGAGACTTGTAGACCTGATCGAAGATAGATTTTATAAAACGCAATTGATATAAGAGGCAATGCTATCTATTTTATATAGGTCTTTAATACCAAATGTGATTTGTAATGTCGGTTAAGATTTTGAAGGTATTTGATGTTAGACGAGGCTAATCTAAATATAACCGACAATTATAACCGCAATTGGTATAAGTATTGGATGCGATGTGGATAGCATCCGCGATTGGTTTAGGGGGGCAGATTGCTCCCCTTTTTTTTTGAACGCCTGGCTATAGATAAATGCTCTTTAGATGTGTTTTTGTTGGTTTTTTGCCTTGAATGCAATTTTTATTCTTTTTGAGTGTTGTTTAAGGCTGGTTGGTGATTTAATATTCTATATTATATTCGATTGCGAAATAATTAATTTTCGTACTTAATTTTAGGTGTTGATTATAAATATTTCAATAATAAGGCTATTATAATAGCAATATTGTATATAATTAATCTTTTTCTTATTATTATTTGAATTTCTTACTTAGTTTATTGTATATTTGTCAACGTAATCAATAAGATGGTTATTTAATAACATACTGTGAGGTGACGAAATAGGCAGCCGTGCCCTCTTGTCTCGAGGGTGGAGATCACGGAATAAACTAGATATAATGGCTTTTTCTTTAGATTTAAGTCTAGGGTTGACCACTGAAATTGTATCTCAGCTAACCGCTCTGTGTAGGTTCGATTCCTACTCTCACAGCCAATAAAGGCCGAACATCACATTGATGTTCGGCCTTTATCATTTTATTATCTAGAGATTAGGCCTTGTAGTGATATTAGTGATGATTTCAACAAAAAGTAAATAAATGTTACTGTCGTTGGATTGTATAACAGGTGTGCCGTGATTTTGGACTCGGTTTTCTCGATAGGACAGTTTTCTTTGAAATTAAAACACTCGCTTCATGACTTCCTCTTTGTAGCTGGCTCCTATGGGAAGTTTTTTATTGGCAATATGTACCATGTTGCCCTCCAAGGCTGTAATGCGATGGATGGGTGCAATATAAGATTTATGTATTCTGATAAATTGATCAGCCGGCAATTCTTGTTCTAATTTTTTAAGGGAATTGAGGGACAATAATCGATGTCCTTCGGTGTGGAAGGCCACATATTCTTTCATGCTTTCGATGTATAAAATATCGCTGTAGAATATTCTAAAAACCTTAAATTCTGATTTGACTAAAACATAGTCTTTCTCTGGAACTTCATCCGATTGAATCTTTGATTGTTCAGGAATTTCACTGACTTTGTCCTGATTTTCGAGTAATTTTCCAGCCTTGTTGACCGCTTGTAAAAACCGCTCAAAACGAAAGGGCTTTAACAAGTAGTCTACTACATCGAGCTCGTAACTTTCCAAGGCATATTCTTTATATGCCGTAGTAAATACCACAAGGGGCTTAACGGATAAGGTCTTTAAAAACTCTACTCCTGTAAGTTCTGGCATTTGAATGTCTAGGAAAATTAAATCAATTTGATTGCTTTGCAAATATTGCAGAGCTTCGATAGGATTTCGACACTTGCCAACTACTGTTAAGTGCGGCAATTTGCCGATATAGTGCTCTATTAAATTGCGAGCGGGTTCTTCATCGTCTACAATAAGGCAATTAATTATTTTCATCGCACTATTAGTTTTAGATTCACTCGAAATTCATCCTCTGTTTTTACAATATTTAAGTCGTGAAGATTTCCTGGGTAGAGGAGGTGTAGCCTTTTTTTGATATTTTCTAAACCCACTCCGCCTACTTTGTCTACGGTATATGCTTGTTTAGGTAAGCTGTTGACTACATTAAGCATAATTTTATTCTCTTGGGTTTCAAAATTTATTCTGATAAATCCATTTAATTGATCTTCGATCTTACTGTGTTTAAAGGCATTTTCTACAAAAGGAATAAATAACAAAGGGGCAATCATATAATTGGGATGATTGATATGGAGGTTTAATTTAACATCCATGCCCTGGCTATCTTTTAGCAATACCAAATTAACAAAATTTTCGATGTAATTGACTTCATTGCTTAGGGCTACCTTTTCTTCATTGGCATCGTAAACCATATAGCGCAAGATCTCAGACAATTGCATTACGCTGTCAGGGGTTTGCGGTGCTTGGACAATGGATAAACTATAAATGTTATTCAACGCATTAAACAAAAAATGTGGATTGATCTGTGATTTAAGAAATTTAAGCTCGGTTTCTAACCGCTCTTTGTCCAATCGAATGGCTTCCTTTTCCTTTCTGTTGGCATATCGACTGATTTCTATAAGGGTATTGCCCAGCCAAGCAATTAAAAATGGCAATGTTCGGGCCATCCATTTCATACTCAATAAAATCGGGCGTCTTCTGTTTCCTCCATCTCTGTGAACAGGGAATTTGCTAATATCTTCTGCCCATGGCCATACTTCATGGAAAAGTAACAATACCGTGAAGAAGAGAAGAGCCATTGCGCCAAAAATAAATAATATAGGCTTTTTCTTAAAGTATAATTTGGGGAGTAAATATTTTTCATTGACCACAACGACTAGCGCTATACCTATAAAGGTTACTATTATTCGCCGAATCATAAAATCGGGAAATGCAAATCCGTCGGTCAATGGAACGGTTACCAGAAACCAAGCGGCCCACCATAGAAGGATTTGGCCTAACAATTTATAATTTTTACTGCCTGTCATTTTACAAAGATGAATGCTTTATTTATTTATTCAAAAGTATTGTCAACCAATGGCCATGTCTTATCTATCAATCCCATAAATGTCTCAATAACTTTCTATTCTGCAAGAAAATAAGTGATATAGATAAGAATCTACTCTTTATCGGTGCAATGATGAGGTTGATTGAAAATCTTTGAATCGATGGTCCATTCACTTCATATTTACAACAGAATTAATCGCAATACAATACTGAGACGATTGCAATTAAAAAATATATAAAAAGTAGGCATTGAGATCTATTAAAGATGGCTGAAGATAAAAAAGAGAATATGAAAAAAGCTAATACACAATAAGACCAAATGCATTTGGTATAAGTCCAGACATGAAAATCAAATAACCTTCCTCATTTGGCGAAGGAATCAATTGGAAATGAATTGGATGTAGTTTTTAATAATGTAAAAATGTATAAGTTATGAAAAATCAATGGAGTATCAGTTTGTTAGCCTTGGCTATCATATTCGTTTCTGTCAATCAAACCATAGCTCAACGAAGTGTCAAAGTAGTTGAAAAAACAGTAGTTAAAAAAGAACCATCTCCTAAATCTGTAAAGGTGGTGGAGAAGACGGTAGTTCGAAAAAATCATCCTGTACAAACCGTGCAAGTGGTGGAACGGACGGTGGTTCAGAAAAGTGCTTCTCCTAGAGCCGTAAATGTTGTGGCGAGAAGTATTCCCGCCTTACCGAGAAATAGCGTTGTTGTACACCATGGCAAGCTGGATTATTATTTTTCCAATGGACTATTTTATCAACCATATAGGGGAGGATATGTGGTTGTAAGTCCTCCTATTGGAATCCGTATTCCAGCCTTGCCTTTGGGGTATGCAAAGACGCGAATTCACAACCAAATATTCTATAGATATCAAGATGTGTATTATAAACCCATTTTACTGGCTAATGGTAGCCAGATTTATGAAGTGGTTCCCGCATAAATAATAGAACCGCTTCGACTCATGGTTCGATGTCAAATCGAAATAAAAAGTATTTAATTAATCAATATAAAATCAATAAAAATGAAATTATCAATCAAGAGTTTAGCAATCACTTTGTGTTTTTTAGGATTACAATTTGCCGTTCACGCGCAGCAAAGAGGCAATATGTCTCCTGAAGAAAGAGAAGAAAAACAATTGGAAAGAATGGTCGAAAATTTGGATCTGGACGAAGGTCAAGTGGCCGATATAAAGGAGATCAATGCCAGCTTTGCCGAGAAAATGAAAACGGCTAGAGAAAGTGGAAAAGATGATCGGGAGGCCATGCGTGAAACTATGCAGACCATTCAAGCTGAAAAAGAAGCTGAATATGCCAAAATATTGAGTGAGGAACAACTGGCAAGCTATAAGGAAATGGCTGCCAAGCAACGACCTTCTCGCGGAGGAAGAGGAAATCGTTAGAGACGATTCACATTAATTTTTGAATACAGATGTACTTAATTAAGTCAGATTGGAAATATTTTTTTGCTTCTAAATTTTTTATAATGAAAAAGATCCTATTGTTCGGTATGTTTTTTCAATTAATGGCCATGACCGTTATGGCTCAAACATCGACATTGGTCGGTCAGCTGGTAGATGCAGATGACCAATCTGGCTTAATTGGTGCACATATAGTGTTGAAGAGCGATGCTTATCTCGGATCTGGGATATCAGATCAGGACGGATCCTTCCGCATAGAGGGGTTGAAAGAAGGAGGATATGAAATGCAAATATCCTATATAGGCTATGAAACCATATATAAAGATGTGGTGATTAAAGGTGAAGTGGTAAATCTCGGTGTTGTCAAGTTGAAGGAAGGTTTGCATTTGGATGAATTAAGAGTAGTTAAAGAACAATTGTCGGTAGTGCAGAATGGCGATACCACCCAGTTTAATGCCAGTTCGTATAAGACCTTACCCGATGCTTCAGCAGAAGATTTGATTGAAAAAATGCCGACCATCGTCATTGAAGACGGTCAAGTACAGGCACAGGGTGAAGATGTAAAGAAGGTATTGGTAGACGGCAAGCCGTTTTTCGGTAACGATCCAACAGCGGCATTGAGAAATTTGCCAGCTGAGGTTATAGAAAAAATACAGGTGTATGACGAGTTGAGTGACCAAGCTAAGTTTACTGGATTTGACGATGGAGAGACTACTAAGACTATCAATATCGTTACTAAGTCCAACAGAAATACAGGGCAGTTTGGAAAAGTGTATGGAGGATATGGATATGAGGACAAATACGTTGCTGGTGGGAATATCAATATATTTAATGGCGATCAGCGATTGTCCATTATTGGATTGACGAATAATATCAATCAACAGAATTTTGCTTCTGATGATATTTTAGGTGTGATTGGAACTTCTGGAAGTCGAGGAGGAAGAAGAGGTGGCGGTGGTGGCCCAGGAGGTGGCGGTCCAGGCGGCGGCCCTGGAGGGAGTAGTTCCACCAGTGATTTTTTAGTACCTCAACAAGGGGGTATTTCTTCTACAAATGCCTTGGGTTTTAATTTTACGGACGAATGGAATGACAAATGGAAGGTTTCTGCCAGTTATTTTTTCAACGAAACCGATAATCTAACCGAACAGCTTTTGACTCAGCAATATTTTGATGCAGAGGGGTTAACCTCAATGTATGATGAGGAAAGTTTTGCGAATAGTACGAATCAAAACCATCGATTTTCAACCGTTATCGATTACCAGATGAATGATAGAAACTCATTGATTTTAAGATCAAATTTGAGTTGGCAGGGCAATGATGGAATAGAAAATGTATTTGGGCAAACCATGTGGCCAGATCTCAGTGAGAGTCAATATACCAGTGAATTTACCGCTGATTTGTCTGCTTTGAGTATTAGCAATAATCTATTGTGGAGACACAACTTTGAAAAAATGGGGCGGACTTTTTCCGTTAATTTAACTCAAGGTCTAGCTCCTTCCATCGGAGATAGTTACCTGACATCAAATAATATTTTTGAAGGTGTAGAAGACCTTTTGCAACAGCATACTACCTTGGACAATCAACAATGGAATATGGGAGTCAACGCTCAGTATACTGAACCTCTGGGTGATAAAGGTCGAATGATGTTTGATTATCGATTTGCCTATCAACAGGAAGAGAGCAATCAATCTACTTACGATTACGAAGAATCGAGTCAGGAATACGACTTGTACAACGATGAATTGAGCAATATTTTTTCTAGTGATTATGTGAGTCAAACCCTAGGTACTGGATATCAATTGAGACAAGGTGACTGGCATATGATGGTGAGAGGTGGAGTGCAATGGTCCAATATGTTGGCCGAACAGCAACTGCCTTACGAGTCTGTCAACGATGTGGTTTATTGGAATGTACTGCCTATGGCCAATTTATTCTATCGACCTTCACGTACAGAAACATTTCGATTGTCCTATCGAGCTAGAACTGATTTGCCTTCGATTACTGAGTTGCAAGACGTGATTGACAATTCCAATCCGCTTCAGTTGACTACTGGGAATCCGTTATTGGATCAAGGTTACCAGCACAGTTTGTCTGCCCATTATAACAAGACCATTACTGAAAAATCTGCAGTGTTTTTTGCCCGTTTGGCGGCGACTATCGATAATCAATATATTGGGAACTCTACTTATTCCTCGGCATCAGATTACGATGCAGATTTGGCTTCTAGTGCTCAGATTACCGTGCCTGTGAATCTAAGTGGGTATTATACTTTGCGTTCTATACTTACTTATGGTTTTCCGATAACTCAGATCAAGTCAAATTTGAATATAGATCTTTCGAGTAGCTATACTCATAGCCCAAGTTTGATCAACGAAGTGCTGAATTATTCCAAAAACACCAGCATGGGACTTGGTCTAACACTTTCTTCCAATGTGAGTGAGCGAATGGATTTTACTTTGTCGTCTAGAACATCTTACAATTTTGCTAAGAACACTTTGCAATCTGTTTCCAATACCAATTATTACAATCAAAGTACAAAATTGAAATGGGATTGGATTATCACCGATGGTTGGGTATTTAGAAACGAACTCAATCATTCTATGTACCGAGGTCTGGGAGAAGGATATGATCAAAACTACCTTTTATGGAACTTTAGCTTGGGCAAAAAAGTGTTTAAAGACGATCGTGGTGAGATTGGCTTAACGGTTTTCGATTTACTCAATCAAAACAGTGCCATTTCGAGAAATGTAACGGACTATTATACAGAAGATCTACAGACCAACGTCTTGGGCCAATACCTAATGGTGAATTTTAAATACGATATAAGAAATTTTAAAATTTAAGAAGCAGACTGATTCAGATCAATTCATGAAATAAAATAAAATTATGAATGTATTAAAATGGGTTTTATGCCTAGGTAAGAAAAATTCGCTGCAGTCCAATAAAAAATTTCAGTTAGAAAAATGGATAGGTAGAGATAGGCATAGAGATGTTCTCTTCAAGTTTAATAGAAGTGCGATAGTCGTGAATACCAGCATTGTCTGGGGTAGTGTTTATCCTGAAATGGAGGCGGTTTTTATTCATTACCAAAGGAATACATATTAATTCACTTTTTGCGAGGTCACCAACCTAGTTGGTGACTTTCGTATTTGTATAGACATATATTTTACAACATTTAAAGACAAGGTTTATGAAGGATTTTTTACTCCTATGGGGGATTATTTTAGTTTTTTCGAGCAGTGGTTTGACACAAAATGAATCCGATGTTAAGATTTCAGCATCATATAATAAGGTGTCGCTCGATCTGGTGATGCTTAATTTGGAAATAAATCATCAATTAGAGTTTGAGTATGAAGAGTCTGATATAAAAGATGTGATTATCACCGCATCCTTTAAGAAGCAACCTCTTCCATTGGCTTTAGCTATTTTGTTGAACGGGAGTGGATTGGGCTATGAAATTGAAGGGAAACGGAAGGTGACTTTGTTCCCAGAATCCGAACGCAAACCTAAAAGGTCAGCTCCCCTCACGGTCAATCGGCGTGATTTTGGTATTTCCGGGGTGATAAAGGATGGGCAAACTGGAGAGACTTTGCCCTTTGCCAATGTTTTGGTATTGGGTACTTCGATAGCTGGAAGTAGTAATGTCGATGGATTTTTTTCCCTGTTTAACATTCCCAGTGATACGGTGCTGTTGCAAGTGAGTTATGTGGGCTATCAAAATCTTATTTTTCAACTTATGCCCGATATGGATATGGAAGCCTTGGAGTTGGATATGAGTGTGGACGGGGTCAATTTGTCTCAAGTGGTAATTAGTGCTACCAAGGAAGGCCAAATGCTCAATGCTTCCACTGGTATTGGTCGAATCAGTATATCACCCATAGCTTTGGCTCAAATCCCGAGTTATGGAGAAAAGGATGTTTTTCGTTCCCTGCAATTATTGCCAGGTATCAGTGGGTCAAACGAGAGTTCGTCCGGTTTGTATGTCAGAGGGGGAACACCGGATCAAAACCTAGTATTGTTCGACGGATTTACAGTGTATCACGTCGATCATTTATTTGGGTTTTTTAGTGCTTTTAATGCCAATGCGATCAAGGATGTACAGTTGTACAAAGGTGGATTTGAGTCCAAATTTGGCGGTAGGATATCCAGCGTAGTCGATATGACGGGGAAAGATGGCAATACCGAAGAGCTCAATATGGGGTTTGGTATCAGTATGTTGAGTTTTAATGGATTTGTTGAAAGTCCTTTTCTCAATGGCAAAGGATCGGTATTGATTGCTGGTCGACGTTCATTTCAGAGTGGATTTTACAGCAATATATTTGATTCATATACCGAAGCCAATGAAACATCAACTGAGGTTAATCAAAACTTAGGGCGGAGATTTGCTCAACAAGAAGTTCAGCCAACCACCTATTTTTACGATCTCAATGCTAAAATATCCTATCGATTTAGCGATGACGATATCCTCAGTTTAAGTTTTTATAATGGAGAAGACAATTTGGATAATTCTCGAAATGTCGATCAAAATTCTTTTAATCGATTTTTTGGAGACAATAGTGCTTTGACCTTTAATCAAGAAAATACCGATTTGACGAATTGGGGGAATTACGGTAGTAGCTTAAAGTATTCCCATCGATGGAATAATAAAATGTATTCCAATGCCAACATTTCTTATTCCAACTATTTTAGCCAACGCGATCAAAGTGATGTGACCAATATAGTTCGAAATGATAGTTTGTTTGCCAATAATCGTGGAACCTATGAAAACAATGATTTAAGAGATGTCAGTTTTAAGTTGGACAATGAGTACAAGATTTCACAAAACAATCAGTTGGATTTTGGTTGGCAAACTGTGTACAATAATATTGAATATATTTTTACCCAAAACGACACCAATACCATTATCGATAGACAGGACAAAGGTGTGACCAACAGTCTATATCTCAACGATAGACATGTATTTAACGACAAATTCATCACCAAAGCCGGATTGCGGGCTTCTCATTATTCTGTGTCCAATAAGTTGTACATAGAACCTAGGTTGCACATGACCTATTTGCTGGACGAATCCATTAAACTCAAAGCGGCGACTGGTCAATATTATCAGTTTGCCAATCGAATTATCAGAGAAGATATTCAGCAGGGAAGTCGAGATTTTTGGATTTTGGCCGATGACGAAACCGTTCCGATTAGTTCTGCATGGCATTATATTATAGGGGCGAGTTACGAAGTCAAAGATTGGTTGTTTGATGTGGAGGGATATGTAAAAGATCTTTCCGGGTTATCTGAATACTCATCGCGTTATGCGTTTAGCGGTACGGGGAGAGATCGGGTTTTGGAATATGAAGAGAGTTTTTACACTGGTGATGGGATGGTAAAGGGTATTGATTTTCTAATACAGAGAAAAACAGGGAAGTTGACGGGGTGGCTAAGTTATACATTAGGAGAGGTGAAATACGACTTTCCAGAACTCAGTGCTGAGCCGTTCTATGCCAATCAGGATGTGAGACACGAGTTAAAGTTGGTGGGAAGTTATCAGTACAAATCCTTTGATTTTGGTATGACCTTTATCTATGCCAGTGGCCGACCTTATTCTGCTCCCACAGGATTTTATGAAATAGAATTACTCGATGGTTCAACCAGTGATTATTTCGAAATAAGTGACAAAAACGGACTTCGATTCGACCCTTATCATCGACTGGATTTGTCTGCTACCTATAATTTTAAATTAGGTACAAGCAAGGCCAATATTGGACTGTCTATGTTTAATGTTTACAATCGAAACAACACATGGTACAATGAATACGACATCATTGAAGGTGAAATTTTGGAGACCAAGGTATCTCTGTTGGGCTTAACCCCAAGTTTGTTTTTTAATTGGACATTGCGTTAAATCAAAAATTTAGTAAAATTATGAAATCAATATTAACTATTATAGTACAACCGATATGGGTATTTGCTTTTCTATTTTTTTCCAATGTGGCCTGTGAAAAAAATGAAAATTTGTCATCGTCACAAAAAAGCCCTGTCCTCGCAGCTTATTTATTTGCCGATCAGGGCATAGATTCCATATACATCGGAAGGAGTATTGCCTATGACGATGCCGACTCCGTAAATCATTATTTGGATAATTTAGAAGTGTTACTTTCGGATGGAGAAAATGAATATCAACTCAACTCTATCGGTGAGGGTTATTATCAAAACTTAGATTTAACTATTCAGTCAGAGCGCGATTATAAATTGTCCTTCTATTATAATGGAGAGGTCGTATCGGCGGAGACCTATATTCCAGCCAAGAAGGAAGTGGGTATTTCTGCAGAAGAAATTGAGTTGGAGAAAATCGAAGCTGGATTCTTTGGAGGTGGCGGTCCAGGCGGAGGATTTGGCGGTGGGTTCAATGGAGATGAAACTGATCCCATTGAACTAACATGGGACAATAGCGAGGCCGATCATTATTATGTTGTGATTAAAAATATTGAGGAAGAAATTGAGTATATCAATGAAAATATAGCTCTTTTCGATGATGAAAACGGGGGCCGGAGACGATTTTCATTTATTACTGAGCCTGAGATTATGGATGTATATCGAATTGATCCTCGTATTGAGTTGACTCAATACGGCACCTATGAAATTATTGTATATCGCGTGAATCCGGAATATGTGACGCTTTATGAAAACTCAAGTAATTCGACTTTGTATTTAGAAAAACCAGCTACCAACGTGGTGAATGGTTTGGGCATCCTCACCGGTGTCAATAGTGATACTTTGTATTTAGAAGTGGTAGAGCCATAGTCAAGTGGCGGTAGAATCCCACAAAAATAAATGTTGTGATTCGTATTTATGGATTAAACACGGATAATGGTTGAATGAATCTCTCTGCATAATTTTGTCGTTAATACCCAGATGCCCCAATTTGACTTTGAAATTTGAGAGATTCATCTCACCAGTGATTAGTAGTATTGGCCTCATGTCGATTGGGTCCTGACCTTATATTAGGTCTATGTTTTCAATAATATAAAAGGGGTGTTTTTTGGGGCTGAAGTGAAAAACACAGGAGGATAAAGGGGGGGATTTTTAACCTAAGATACTATGCAGGTTATTATGCATCACTCGGATTTACAATTCCATGGGGAGTTACTCTATTTCACATTTTAATATAATGTTTTTGCATAGTATGTGATTTAGATAAGTTTTTTGAAAAAATCAGGTTGATGATATGGAATAGTATTTTGTTATATTGCCTAATTGCAAGTGAATTAAATTGATGTTGTGTTGATTTTGTTTATTTTAGCTTATTAATAATTTAAGTGGATGGAATTAAGTTTTGAGTGTTCGATTTGGAGCCTCGTTATAAATTTTCCTTGATTTAAAATAAATAAAATATTGAATGCAATATATAGTATGTGATCAACCGGGTAGTTTTTCGATAAGAGAAAAGGAAAAACCTGTTAGACAGCCTGGCCAGGCCTTATTGAAAGTGTTGAAAGTGGGGATATGTGGAACAGATATTCATGCCTATGGAGGCAATCAAGCTTATTTTACTTACCCTAGAATTTTAGGCCATGAATTGGCTGCTGAAGTTGTGGAAATAGAAGATCATTCCAATATTGATGTAGGAGATCGAGTGGCCATCATGCCCTATGTAAGTTGTGGTAAATGTGGTGCATGTCGCAGTGGTAAGACCAATTGCTGTTCTTCCATTTCTGTTTTGGGTGTACATGTCGATGGAGGTATGCAGGAATATATGGTCATAGATACTTCATTGTTGTTGCCCGCCAATCATCTATCTCTCGATGAAATAATGATCATAGAGCCATTGGCTATTGGAGCCCATGCCATGAGAAGGGCAAATATCCAAGTAGGTGAAACAATAGTAGTAGTCGGAGCAGGTCCCATAGGTATGGGCATTGCTAAGCTCTCCCAGTTGGCTGGTGCTAGAGTTATTCTAATGGATATGAATCACGATCGACTTAACTATGCAGAACAAGAATTGGGGATAACTTATGTTGTAAATGTTAGGCATCAACCTTTGGAATCTATAAAAAAATGGACGAATGGGGAGTTGGCAGATGCGGTATTTGATGCTACTGGTCATAAAGGGGCCTTGGAGCAAGGTATTCAATATATGGGCCATGGTGGCAGATATATATTGGTAGGACTTTCAAAAGGTGATTTGACTTTTAATCATCCGCAAATTCATGCCAAAGAATCGACGATCTTATGCAGCAGAAATGCCAATAGAATAGATTTTGAATATGTAATGAAAGCACTTCCAGCCTTTCCCAGTCAGTCCTATATTACACATTCTTGTGATTATGAAGAGATAAATAAACATTTTGAATCTTGGATAAAACCAGATGCCGGAGTCATGAAAGCTTATCTCAATTTTGATAAATGATAATGTAATAATTTTTATGGATAAAAGCTTTGTCTTTTTTTTCAAAAAAAATCATTTAATTTATTTTTATTCCAGATTTATTTGAAATTGATTTTATGTCATTTTAGGGCTTAAATCTTTGTACCTTGTGTGCGTTTAATAACAGTCCTCAATATTTAAAACTTAAATGAAAACACTCAATAGACAAAATTCTAATCTAGATACTGTGTCTCCTGAACGAATTATGCAATTCGGTGGTGGCAATTTTTTGAGAGCTTTTACTGATTGGATGATTGATATCCTCAACGATAGTACGGATTTTTCGGGTTCTGTAGTTATTGTTAAACCGACAGAGCGGGGGGATTACAGCGATTTAGATGCTCAAGATGGATTGTATCATTTAGCCTTAGATGGGGTTCAGAATGGTCAAGTATTGTCTGATGTAGTGATGGTTAAATCAGTAAGTAGAACGATTCAGCCTTATACTCAATGGGATGATTTTATGGAATTGGCTACTTCAGAGGATTTAAGATTTATTATTTCAAATACTACAGAGGCTGGTATTCAATTTTCGAGCAAGGATAAATTGACTGATCAACCCCCTCACGAATTTCCGGGTAAATTGACCCAATGGTTGTATGCCCGATTTAAGTATTTTAATGGAAATTCTGAAAAGGGCTGTATTATCTTACCCTGTGAGTTGATAGAAAATAATGGAGACGCACTACATGATGTGGTATTGCAATATGCAGATAGTTGGGAGTTGGGCGAAGATTTTGTCCAGTGGGTGAATGAGTCAAACTATTTTTACAATACTCTGGTAGACCGTATTGTTTCTGGGTTTCCAAGTAAGAGAGGAGTACAGTTGTTGGAAAGAGTGGGCTATAAGGATAAAATGTTGGTTGCCGGTGAGTTTTACCACAATTGGACCATTCAAGGACATCCAATTATTCAGTCTGAGTTGCCATTTGATAAAACGGATTTGAATGTTCATTTTGTAGATAATTTGGCCGATTATCGAGAGTTAAAAGTTAGAATTCTTAATGGGGCTCATACATCTTTGGTTCCCGTGGGGTATTTGGCGGGAGTAAGGACGGTAAAAGAGGCCATGAGCCATGAATATTTAGAGAAATTCGTTCTCAATGTACTACAACAAGAAGTAAAACCGACTCTTGTCAATATATCTGAAGCTGAAAAACAGAGTTTTATCAATTCTGTGATTGATCGATTTAAGAATCCGACATTGGAGCATAAATTAATGGATATCTCATTAAATAGTTTCTCCAAATTCAAGGCTAGATTGTTGCCGGCCTTCACCGATTATGTGGCCAGTAATAATACTTTCCCCAAGGGTATCGCTTTTGCACTTACATCGATGATATTGTTTTATAAAGGAAGTTTTCAAGACGAAGCCATTGAGTTGAGGGACGATGCCCAAAATCTCGCTTTTGCATTTAATGTGTGGACGGAATACGATGAAGATCAATATGAGTTAAGACAGGTGATTGAGCGTTTCTTAATTGAATTGGATGTGATGAAAGTTCCTGGGTTGGATGGCAAATCTTTGTTGGATTTTATGGAGAAGATTGCCCTCGGTATATTGGCAGATGGGGTGGAAGCGACATTGAAAGCCAGTTTGTAGATCGGACGTTTATGGGTGATTCAATACAAAGAGCATAAAGATATATGCTATGCCTTGTGTCTAAAATATTTTGGATTGAGACATAAAGGGTACAGTCCTACAGGGACGACATATTACCAGAAGGTGAGCGAGCGAAATACGTAGTATCCAATGTCCTGAACATGACTGAATGTAACTGAATGAAGTCACGTAGTGACCAAATACCCTCAATGGATGACCGAATGCAGTACGAAGTACCAAAGGTCGTAAATCGACCTTTGATGAGGGAACCACGACCACTGTGTCGTGGGTGGGGATGCCAGGATGAAGGCGCCAATGCCTCTGCGCA
Organism: Membranihabitans marinus; assembly: GCF_021729155.1. Taxonomy (GTDB): domain Bacteria; phylum Bacteroidota; class Bacteroidia; order Chitinophagales; family Saprospiraceae; genus Membranihabitans; species Membranihabitans marinus. The sequence continues at coordinate 117,302 of NZ_JAJQYA010000006.1, forward strand.
TTGGGAGGGAGAGGAAAGAGCAACCAGATGAACTAAATGTTCATCTGATGAAGGAGTCACGACCACTGTGTCGTGGTTCCCTCGCCGAAGGTCGATTTACGACCTTCGGTGCTTCGCACTTCGCTCAGTCAGCCATTATATGCCGTTGCGTCAAATGTGAATACCTTAGACGATGTTCTTTCCTTTTTGGCAATATTCAAGAGCTCTTCTACCATTTCTGGCATTTCTTCCGATAAATCTTGGCTTTCACCCGGATCCTTGACAATGTTGTACAATTCTATTTTAGCTTGTTCTGGTTTGAGAACATTGTAATACACTAATTTAAAATCACCTTTTCTAAGGGCTATTCGACCCCCTCTCTCGTGAAACTCCCAATACATATGTTCGTGCTGTTCTTGATCCTCAGCTGAACCCATAAGGGTAGGCAAAATAGATAATCCATCCATTTCATGTGGGGAATCCTCTACCCCTAACAAATCCATTATCGTAGGATAAAGATCCCAAAAGGCAGCCATTTGATCGGTAACTCCGGCTTTTATTTTCTTGGGCCAATTGAATATTGTTGGAACTCTAATTCCTCCTTCATATAGATCTCTCTTGTATCCCCGGTAAATGGAATTGGAATTGAAGAAGTCGGGATCAGCACCTCCTTCCTGATGAGGACCGTTGTCCGATGAAAATACAATCATGGTTTGATCTCTTATACCCAATGAATCCAGTAAGTCTACGATTTCTCCAACTTGCCGATCCAATATCTCCACCATGGCTGCAAAAGCCGCTCGAGGATGGGTTTGTGACCCATAACCCCCCAATTTATAGTTTGGTCCATCATCGGTGCCATTGTAAGTCTTTTCTTCGACCAACAATGATTTGTATTTATCCATAATTTCCTTGGGTGCTTTTAATTCAGCATGTGGAATAATGGTAGGTCTAAACATAAAAAAGGGCTGATCACGATGATCTTTTATAAATTGTAAAGCTTGATTCTGGATATAATAAGGGGCGTAATCTCCTTCCCCTCGGCCTTGATTCTGCGGCAAATCTACTTGTTGTTGATTGTCCCATAAATAGTATGGATAGTAGTTATGTCCTATGCGCTGACAGTTGAATCCATAAAATTTATCTACCCCTTGGTTTACAGGATCACCTTCAGATCCCGGATATCCAAGCCCCCATTTCCCAAAAGCACCAGTGGCATATCCCTGATCTTTAAAAAACTCAAATAAAGTAGTGATTGAATCCGCTAGGGGATATTGACCTTCCGGTTTTACTTCTCGATTGCCTCTGATGAAGGTATGTCCTGTGTGTTGACCAGTGACCAAAACCGACCGCGAAGGAGCGCAAACTGTACTTCCAGAATACATCTGAGAAAAAAATAATCCCTCCTTAGCCAGACGGTCTATGTTGGGAGTCTCAAAATGTTCTTGCCCCAAAAAACTGAGATCCCCATAGCCCAAATCGTCGGCCAATATAAATACAATATTGGGCGGACCTTCTTCCTCCCTTGGCGTTTCCGATGGTTGAGAACACGACGTCATGGAAAGTATAATTATAAATGGAAATATTCCATATACCGATTTAATAAAGGGTGTTAGTCCTGTCATACCTGTGTTTGTTTTTTCAAGATGAAAATATTACAAAAGATATGATTTTAGACATTAGAGGATGTAAAATTTAAAAAAAGCCATTCTGCCGTTGCAAAATGGCTTAGACATAAAAAGAATGTTACTGACTTAAATTCTTATATGATTATTTGTTTCTTTAGTTCGGGGACTAGACTTTTCGCCGTCCTAGTTGTCTTATGCCAATTGCATGTGGTATTACACTTTTAGGTCGAACAACACCTTGAGATTGTATATTCTATTGGCCTCGATACCCATTTCCATGATATCTGTTTTCTTGTAATTCATTCGAGCTTTGATAAATTGATCAAGTTTTGGCGTTCTAGAATCCGTTTTCAAAACAACAATCTCTCCATCCGTAGTTAGAAAAAATGAAATGCGTACATTCTCATTGATATCTTGTCCCAAATCAGGAGATTTTAACAACTCTTTTACGTAGTTTCGAAGTTGTTGGTTGGGATCTATATCCATACTTTTGGCCGTTGTCATCTGAATAGTACAAAGAACAAAAAATAGAAGGGCAAAAAACGATTTAATACGATACATAGCTGGTAATTTTAAGATGAAATAAATATTGATTTTTTTTTGACTTTAGTATATTTTCTTTATGTTCTCAAGTATGGTTAAGACGCAGATATGTCTCTAAACGTTGCACAAAAAAACTATAAAATGACTAATCCTATGTTTTTTAAGATGAAACCCTCAATTTTTTCGATGAATAATTTTTCTTTTCTACAAACCGCAAAAATAATTCTACTTTTGTGGATGATATTGGGCAGCCATTTCCTTGTGGCTCAGGATTTTCAACCAGATTTGTCCAATCCATATAACTCGGTAAAAACCCATCTCTATTTTTTACAATCCGATCACTACGAAACATCAAAAGCAGCTTTGCCTTTTGAAGACTATAGTGAAGATGAGACAGATGCTATAGAAAACGCGATAAAACTTAAGCAGATATTGGATGGACAAGGTCTTTATGTATATATGAATACCCTGCCCAAAGATGCCGACTATACCGATACCTCATCATTGTCAGATACCTATACTTTGTTCCCAGATAAATTGCCCATAGTATATCTCGAGCGCAAAAACAAACAATGGGTTTTTTCGCAGGAAACCATCGCTGCCATTCCAAACCTACATCGAGAGACCTACCCTTTTGGGACTAGTTTCTTGATGGATATGCTGCCGGTAAAGTCAGGTAAAAAATTTATGGGATTTTTTCTTTGGCAAATCTATGGCTTGCTTTTCGCTATTGTAATTTGTATTCTCCTTTACTGGGTCTTTAAGTGGTTGGTAAGAAAGTTGTTTAATTTTATTTCCAATCGTTTTACTGACACCATATTCGCGCAACAATTAAAGAGCAATTCCGATAGGTTTATTAAATTGCTAAGTCTGATTTTTGTTTTTACGGCTATGCGTATCGTTATTGCCATTTTACAATTCCCCATTGAATTTAGTCGATTCTTAATTATTGGTCTGCGCATAGCTACTACTATTCTTGTAGTGATGTTGTTTATTCAGGTTTCCAATTTTATAAAATTGTATTTGATTAAGTGGTCATCAAAGACCGATAGTTTAACCGATGACCAGTTGGTGCCCATCGTGGATAGTATTCTCAAACTCATTATTATTACCTTGGGTGTGATACAGGTATTGCGCCTCATGGATGTCAATGTGACGGCCCTGATTGCCGGTGTTTCTTTAGGTGGTTTGGCTATTGCCTTGGCGGCACAGGATACGGTTAAGAACCTCTTGGGTTCCATCACTATCTTTTTGGATCGGCCATTTAAAGTAGGGGATTGGGTCATTAATGGAGAAATTGAAGGGGCAGTTGAAGAAGTGGGTTTTAGAACTACTAAGATTCGAACCGTGGATAGTTCTCTAATCTCTATCCCCAATGGCAATATTGTCAATACTTCGGTTAAAAATATGGGACTCAGACATTTTCGACTTTACAATACCGTTTTGGGATTGCAATATGATACTCCGGTTAGCAATTTTGAAAGTTTTATGGAAGCATTAAAATCCTATATTCAAAATCATCCTAATCTGGATCACGAAAATTATTGGGTGTACTTTACCACCTTTGATAGTTCTAGTTTAAATATTATGTTTAGAGTGAGAATCCTTACCAATAATTTTGCTGAGGAATTAACAATTAAGGAGGAAATTAATTTTGGTATTATGCGCTTAGCGGAAGCAGCCAACGTGTCCTTTGCCTTTCCTTCGCGAACCATATACATGGACTCTGGAGATAATGTGATTTCACCACCAGATTCTGGAAAAATGCAGGAAATTATCCAGGCCTTAAAGAATAGGCAATAAGTCTATCCTATTAACATATAAGGTATAAATACATAGTTCTTGAAGATTGAAACCATTATTTTTATCAAGGGAAATAAGCCATTGATGCGTTTAAGTATGAATCAATTCTTGCCCTTATGATGTCAAAAATGATATTTTCAATTTTGTAGGATGGTCCTTGCTGCAGTGTTTTCAATCCATGAAAGGGTGTAAATAAAATTGAATTACTCAATATATAAACAAGTGTAATAATTAATTACGGGCAGTAGTATTGGTCAGAAGATTGAATATTTAAAAATCCAGCTTAGACCAAATACTTAATGATTATATTTGTATATATGAAAAATGAAATTCCTTTTTATAATCATTTTGTAAATGTCGAGGATTTGCCTCAGACAGGGCCAGATGATTTTCAGCCGATAGAATCCGAATACTTCTATGTGAAGTTGGCTTCCGTTTTTATGTTTTTTATTATGAGTGGATTTTTATTGGCCATGTTTGTCATTTTTTCTGACTTTGACTTATACTCGAAGTTGTATCTACTTTTGGGCTATTTACTTGTCCATATTCTTTGGGCTATTTTGGTTCGCTTGGAATTCAAACAGCGGGGCTACGCCATAAGAGAGCAGGACATTGCTTATCGACGGGGATTTATTTTTAGAACCAGACAATACCTGCCTTTTCGCAGAGTGCAGCATTGTAAGATTTCCGAAGGACTTATTGAAAGAGTTTTCAATTTTGCTACCATCATTGTTTCTGCTGCCGGTGACGACATCGTTATTCAAGGGCTTAGACCTGAGGTGGCTCAATCTCTCCAAAGTTATATTAACGAACGCGTAGATGCACTTAATAAGGAAATGAAGAATGGAAGCAATTAAATGGACCCGTCTCGCCTCACCAGCAGTGGTGGTTAAAGTAATCGCAGCCCTGCGCAGCTATGCACTACTGGCTGTTTACTTCTTCTATCGCGCCTTCAATCGGATGGAGGACGAATCTATTTGGGGCAATATCAATCTCTTATTCGATTTCTTATTAAATGTTTTTCCCGCTTTTCTCATCGTCCTCGTTGGGGTCATGGAATATCGCAAATTTAAATATGCTTTAAGCCCTGAAAATTTGCGTATAGAGCAAGGTTGGTTGCGCAAGGAAAAAAAGATGATTCCTATCGATAAGATACAATCCGTACAGATAGAGCAAAATCTTCTGTACCGTTATCTCAATATTTATATGGTGAAAATAGATACCATAGGAGAAAAGGAAGTCGAAGTGGAAATAGGGGGAGTGTTGAAAGAAGAAGCTTTGGATATTAAGAGCCAAGTGCAGCAGTACAAAACTTCTATCGATGTGGAGGAGGACGAGGAAGAGGTCGACATAGAAGACGAAATTCCCTATGCCCTTGATCATCAACAGGTGATGAGATATGGTATCACTGAAAATATATTATGGGTGCTGACCCCGTTAACCTTAGCGAGTATATTGATCTATCGTTTATTTGATGCCAGTGATTTAGAGAATGTTAATATCGGCATGGTCTTTAAAATTATTTTTGGGGAGATTGATGAGTTGGGAATCAATGGAGGTAGAGATCAATATATATCTTATTTGCTGTTGTATGGATTGGTTTTTGGAACCTTTTCATCGGCTATGGTTTTAATCAATCGCATTACGGGATTGTTTAATTTTAAATTGTTTTTGCGTTCTACAGAAATATTCATTCAACGGGGATTAATCAATAAATTTGAAGTGATTATTCCCCATCGAAAAGTGCAATACGTTACTTGGTATACCAATCTGATTCGAAAAAAATTGGGTATATATACCTTTAATTTTAAATTTTCAGGTCATCGTCGAACCCTAGGTGCCGATGCCATCATTCCATTTTTTAATGAAGATCAAGTGGACACTTTTCTAGAGCCTTATCTCATGTATCAGGGCAAAGCGCTTGATTTAGCACATCGGTCTCCTTATTTTATTGAGGAAAAAGCAGAGGTCTCAGAAGAGGATGAAGGCCTAGAGTCAGAAGAAAAAACGGATATTGCCACTGATGGCTTCAGGGGATTAAGTCGGTTAATGGAGGTAGCAGAAGACAAAGTCCTAGAATTTGGAATATCCAAAGCTTATGTAATTAGAAACTTTATATTGGCTAAATTACCGGTGGCGGCATTGTTGATTGCTATTGCTTATTATATTCATCCCTACCTTTTTTATGTTGCTTTTTTACTACCTATTTATTTCTTTATTCACAATATGATCTTTGTGAAAAATTATAAACTCTATTTCTATAAGGATGAGTTAATGATAAAAAAGGGAGTGTGGGGACTGAGGACAATCGTGTTGAAATGGGAGAAGATTCAGAAAGTTTCTTTTCGCCAAAGTCCATATCAACAACGCAACCAATTGGTAAATTTGACCTTGGGTACAGCGTCTTCCCATATTGCCATCCCATATATGGATTTAGCCTTGGCAGAAGCAGTGAAAGACTATGGTCTGTATAAAACCGAGATAAGTAAACGCCAGCTTTTTTAAACTGATGATTTCAGTTTAATTTGATATATTTTTTTATCGGTTGTAACTTTTGATCACACCTCTACGTCTATGCTACACAATGAGCCGAAACGAATATAATAATTGCGTAGATCTATATTCAGACAGTTTGTACAGATATTGTATGAAGCTGACGAGTAGTGAAATGGATGCAGATGATTTGGTTCAGATCGCTTTTCAAAAATTATGGGAAAATCACGATAAGCTGGAGATGGTAGTGGCCAAGTCGTGGTTGTACAAAACGGCTTATCGATCGATGATTGATGCCTTTAGAAAAGACAAAAGAAATAGAGAATATATTAAATCCCAACAAGGGGATGTAGAATACAGTCAGACAAGGTATGAGAATAGGGATTTAATCCACCGTGCTTTTGAAGAATTGACGGAAGAACAAAAGAACCTTATTATGCTCAGAGATTATGAAGGGTATTCCTATAACGAAATTTGTGAAATCACAGGATTGACCTTGTCCAATGTAAAGATTATACTTTTTAGAACCCGTAAACTATTAAAAGCAAAATTGGAAAAGTGGGTTGTAAATGAATAAAAAATTAAATGATGAAGATTACTAGAGATAATTACGAAATATATGCTTTAGATTATCTAGAGGGCCAGTTGGATCCTGAGATTCATCAGGAATTTTTATCTTTTTTGGCTTCCAATAAAGATATATCGGATGAGTTGGAGGGTTTTACTATGGTGACCCTGCCAGTGGAGGAAGATATTGTATATGGAGATAAGGATTTACTCTATAAAAAATCCAATAAGTTGTTTGGTCTCTTCTTTCTCTATCCCAATCTCAATGTGGCCGCGGCCATCGCGCTGTTATTGGCCATGAGTATTGGTTGGATGATGTTTCAAAACAATGGACAGAACCGACCCAATCTGTCTGAGCAAATGGCTACAGAAACCGAAGTATTGGATGATTCTATGGAGATCCAATCACCCAATCAGCCCCTGCCATTACAAGATAAGAGCAATGATGTGGCTGTAAAACCGATAGAATTGCCAGAAGTTAGCCCAGAGACAGATCCTCGTGAGCTCAATACATCGGCGGCCAGTAAGTCTCATTCTTCAGGATCACAAATATTTAATCCCAATAATGACGGCGATCTAGCCCATCATGAGACCATAAAAGATAGCGAATCAAAAACCGACACTGAAGGTCGAAAATTATCTTCAAACGCATTTGTAGGAGAAGATAATACGGCAGGTGAAGGTGATGTAGCCGTCAGTCTCCATGAAGAAAATAATATAAAACTGTTGCCTACAATGATTCCGTCTCGGATGGTCAATCTGGAAAGAGATCTGACGGCATATATGGTTAAATATGAGGATTTAAAAAGACATAAAACTAGTTTTGAGATTCATATACCAGGAGAACTTTTGTCCGATACCTGGACGGACATGAGTTTTATTCACTTGAAAGAAAAGTTATTACCGGAGTTTATTAAAAATTAGTCATCATGAAAATATTATCAATATCAGTATGGTTGTCCATCATTATATATTTGTTGTCCGTCACTGAGGTAGTGGCTCAAGATCAACCAAAGACTTCCCCCACACCTAGTCAAAAAGAAGTGTTAGAAATGCGGATTGACAGCTTGGTGAATCGGGTAATGGAAAAAGTAATGGAAACTAAAAATGATACATTTAGAGCTGAATTAGAGTTGGCTTTGAGAGAAGTTTTAGCTGAAATGGATGAAATAGAAATCGATTTGGAAGAGGAAATCAATGAAGCGATTGAAGACGCCATAGAAGATGAAATGGAATCTGATTTAGAAACCGATATCGAGGATGAAATAGAATCCATGGTTGAGGAAGCTCTGGAGGGATTGGACATTAGCATCAAGAAAAAAGATAAACCTCTCAAAAATGTAAAAACGAGATGGATAATGTTTGATTTGGGTTTTGCTACCTATATCAATGACGGGACATTACCTGAAATAAGTGGTGTTAATCCAATGGAGCCAGATATTCTCAATTCTGTGAGTTGGAATCTACATATCATGAAACAACGGATTAATATAATCGATCATCATATTAATTTAATCTACGGCGTGGGATTGTCTTATAATTACTATGGATTTTCGGAGAATGTTACCCTAGATGCCAATGCGCCTGAGGTAAGTTTTGACCTCGATGATGAAAATAGCAGTTCATATAAGAAAAATCATTTGAGAGCTGCTTATTTACACCTGCCATTGATGTTGAATTTTGAAAGCAATCCATTGAAAAAAAGTAAGAGTTTTCACTTCAATGCTGGAGTATACGGCAATGTATTGCTCGGTGCGAAGACAGTGCAAAAAACCAATGAGACCAAAATAAAAGTGAAAGATAAATTTCACTTAAATAACTTTCAGTATGGTTTATTGGCCAATATAGGTTACGGACCGGTGACATTTTACGGTACTTATGGATTAAATGAATTATTTAAATCCAGTAAAGATGCCGGTTATACGGTTACACCTATAACCTTTGGTATTCAGATTCTACCATTTTAGTAGATTTAGCTAGATTTATGTTCTTTGATCCAATTTTTCAAGGCGGCTTTGCCTTCCTCAGTGATGAGTCGGGCTTGTATTGGCCATGAACTGGGATCGTGGAGAGAGTAAGTAGATCCTGCACTATTCAATATTTTATTTAAGGTGTCTAGGGAGGTGGTAGCCAGTTGTTCAAAACTGAGAATGTTGTGCGTGTGGAGTAATTCCTGAATTTTGGGACCTATGCCATCGATAGCCGTAAGATTGTCTGTGTTGTCGGGGCTGGGCACGAAGATGTCATTGGCCTTGTAGCCTTCTAGGAGGCGTTCTACGTGTTGCTCTAATCGTTCAATTTCATTTTCTTTTTCAATCAATATGGCGTTTAAGGTGTCCAAATCTTTGGTCAATTGTCTGCATTGTCTATTGGCCAAAAAATAGCCAGTAATAGCGCCTAGACCAAAAAAGATAAATTGAGAAGCTGGAGTGGATAATGCCATGATAAATTGTGTTTGACAATTAATAAATATCGAATACAAAAGGAAGATTATTGACGATATAGAATCTATCCATTGAATATTTGCAGCTATCATTGATGTAATATTCTAGATTTCTAAATCATTAATATAGTGAAATTTCATGGATTCTACGAGTTTTTCTGTCGGTATTATAGTTGGTTTTACAGTCAATTTTTTATGTGCAATTGTCGACTTATTCGACATATTTTGTATATTTAATGATGATTGCTCAGAATATTAAATATTTGCGAAAGCAAAAAAAGTGGACTCAACAGGATTTGGCCGATAAATTGGACTTGCCTAGAACAACTCTCGGTGACTATGAAAGGGGTAAAACTGAACCAAGTATTCCCATGTTGGTATTGTTGGCACAAGCCTTTGATGTGGATATTGATGCTTTGATTAGACAGCCACTGTATGAAATCAAGACAGAGGTTGGAAGGACGATAGATAAAAAAGGAAGAGGAGACGAGAAAGGGAAGCAGACAGAGGAGTCTGAAGGAAAAATTGCAACGGAAGGATATACTCTCAACCGGGGATATCAATCTAATGGATATATATCCTATGGCACGGTAGAGTTGGTGGAAAGCAAGGCGGAGGCAGGGTATTTAGAAAGCATGAGTGACCCTGAATTCGTTAAAGATTTGCCTAAAATACATATCCCCAATTTGCCTAAAAATTATTATCGAGGATTTGAGATCAATGGGGATTCAATGTTGCCATTAGAATCGGGGACGTTAATAATATCAACTCTTGTATCCAATTTATCTGAAGTGAAACAGGATAAAACCTATATTATTATCACTAAAAGGGAAGGTTTAGTCTATAAAAGGCTTGCGATCAATCCGGGTAAGAATTATTTTACAGCTTATTCGGATAATAGTTTATATCCTCCCTATCAGATCAATTTCGAAGATATAGCCGAAATTTGGCAGTACTATGCTCATATTGGATTTAGCGATCAACGCGGATTAACTTACGACAATTCCATAGAAGATAAATGGTCTAAAATGGAGTCCATGGTTGAAGAAATTCACAAAAATGTGGTTAAAGTAAAAGATTGAATCAACATATGTATATATTTAAATATGTATATATTATCATTATTGATTTCAAGTAGTTTATAGACATAAAAAAAGCGTTTGTACCGATTGGGCACAAACGCTTTATAAGATAATATCTATTGGAGAATTACTCTTGAATTACTTCAAACGCAATACTTCCTTGTACATTTTTGTGGAAGTGAATTACTGCAGTATAGCTACCCAATGTTTTTACTTCTTCAGGTAATTCTATTTTCTTACGCAATACTTCTACTTGTAATTGATCTTGCAATGCTTGAGCTATTTGAAGGTTGGTTACGCTACCGAAAATTTTGCCTTCAGCACCTGCTTTGGCTCCAATTTTCAATGACTTGCCTTCCAATGAGTCGGCGATGGCTTGATAATCGGATAATTTTTCCAATTCTTTTTGCTCTTCTCTTTGTCTAAGGTGTTCTAAAGTTTTTAGATTAGACTGGTTGGCAGATAAAGCCAATCCTTGAGGAAGCAAATAGTTTCTAGCATAGCCTGGTTTTACTGAAACCACTTCATGCTTTTCGCCTAATTTTTCTACGTCTTTTAATAATATAATTTCCATTATAAACTGTTTTTGAAAGTGGTCAATTTTATTTTAACAAATCAGTTACGTAAGGTAAAAGAGCCAAGTGTCTTGCTCTTTTAACAGCTACAGACAACTGACGTTGGTATTTTAATGAATTACCTGTAATTCTTCTAGGCAATATTTTACCTTGTTCGTTTAAAAACTTTTTCAAAAACTCTGGATCTTTATAATCGATATGTTTAATACCGTATTTCTTAAATCGACAGTATTTCTTTTTCTGTTGTCCAATATTTGGATTGGATAAAAATTTGATATCGTCTCTATTTGCCATTTTGATTCGAATTTAATTTTTTGAATAATGCTTATTTAATTAAGCGTTTTCTTTTTCTTTGGATTCTGATTTTTCAGCGCTCTTTTTGCCGATAAGCCCTTTTCGCTTGTCGTCATTGTATTTTACGCCAAATTTCTCCAACTTAATAATTAGGTGTCTGATCACTCTTTCGTCACGTTTCATTGCTAATTCGATCTTTTTGACGATCTCACCATTCTCTGAATTAAATTCGATGCTAAAGTAAGCACCTGTAGATCTCTTGGCAATAGGGTAAGCCAAAGGCTTAAGTCCCATATCCTCTACTGCAACGATCTGACAATTTTCATTTTTCAAATGGTCAGAATAGTTGCTAGCCGTAGCTTTGATCTCGTCGTTTGATAAAACGGGATCTACGATAAATGTAACTTCGTATGTCCGCATGGATTCTAAAAATTTTGTAGCTCATCTCTAAGTTATAGATGAACGCGGTTAAATAAATGGAGCGCAAAGGTAATAATAATTATTTATAAAACAACAGGTTATTCTATTTTACGTATCCAACTTAATGGTAGATTGGGTGAATACTGCCCTAATAGTATGGGATTCTGCTCATTTTTGGTGTATGTCCTGACCTCGTTTCTTATATAATTGTATAGTTCGTCTATGGTGACCATGTCGTTGTGGTCGGCATCGGCGTAACCCTGTAGACCTTGAATGAGGTAATAAGAAAATACTCCCTGACGGAGGCCGCTGGATTCCTTTGAGAACTCTTCTTCCTTGGAAGACAATAAGAAGGCAGTGCTCTCTTGGGTCTTCATAAGGGCTTGGTAGAATTTGTCAATATTTACATCGTTGCCATCTCTGGACGCCATAAGACTTCCGCTGAAACAGGCATCGGCCATGAAAATTCTTTTTTGGGACTTGGACTGGGATAGAAAATTTTGCAAATTGTAATAAGATATTTTATGTCGGTAACCATCAGAATCCACAGGTAGGAAATATCCATTGAGGCCGTGACCGGCAAAATAACAAATGACCACATCGTTTTCGTCGGCTTTTGTGGTTATTTCTTCCATGGCATGATAGATGTTTTCTTTGGTTGCACTCTCATCGATGAGGATGCGAATGTTTTTCTCTGGAACTGCTCCTCCCTCTGGACTTTTAAAGAAGGCATATACTCTGTAGGCGTCGTCGTCTGAATATTTTAAGGTTTTAAAATTTTCATATCGCGATATCCCTACAATGACTAAATAAATATTGACACTGGTATTGAGTACTTCTGAGGTTGCTGGACTTACTTCATTGGTTTTGGGTAGGAGCTTGCCATCCCGCCATTTACCGCTATAGACTTTGCCACTTTTTTTAATTAAGCTTCCCGGTCCATTGGGGCTGTCTTTGATAAAATGACCGGAAAACAAATCCCCATTGGCAAAAAAGTATTTACCTTCTCCTTCCATCCTATTGTTTTGGAATGATCCGAGATAGGAGGCGCCATTGTGAAAGTTCATTTTTCCTTTACCTGACTTTAGTCCATTTTGCCAATCTCCTTCATATACGTTTCCCGATATGGAGACCAATACTCCTGTCCCGTGGTATTTTCCACCATGAAATTCACCTGTGTAGGTAGATCCATCTGTGTTTTTTTGAATTCCGTGTCCAGAGATACAATCGCCTTCAAGACATTGTGCCCAGATAGTGCAAGGCAAAGCGAATAACAGAAGCAATAATGATTTTACATTTAGCATGGGTAGTTTTACATTTATTGGTATAAGCAGAAACTTCGATTACTCTTTGGTCGGGAGATTTAATGCACTTTTGCCATTAAACCATATTGAGGATAAGGGGGATTATTTAAACCGAAAATTTATATGAATAAGTATAGAGGAGACTGTTAAATAGTTTTCATTAATTATTATGAATAAACTAAAACCATGGTGTTTTAACTGAATCGCTGGAGTAAACCGGAAAATGGAAACATTTTTCCATGGTTGAAAATTTATTTGGAAATTTTTTTTCTCTATTGAAATAAAAATTTTCGATCTCGATGGGCAATAAAGCAGATCTAAGCGTAATGCATAATGGGTTGATTGTTAATTTTTTGAATTAATGGAAACAACAATTGCCAATTAAATAAAAAACCTTGATTAGAAAAGGTACTAGTCAAAAGTCGATTTTTTTTAAAATTTTTTCTGGAAGAAAGCAGCGAAGTAGGATCAGGTATCGTTTTTTAAAAAAGCAGCCCTCGATGTTGATTTAATAGGATTTTACTAACTCTCTGATTGTGAAAAGATCAATTATGTGAAGATGAACATATAAGGGCTGCATCTAACTGTCATAAACATAAGAAAAAATATTGGTATTATCCATATAATTAGTGTTATTTTAAGAAAAAAATGACTTCATTAAGATATGATTTAATTTTTCTCTTCCAACATTAGGATTTTACCAACACATCATGCTGTTTTTACCCATTGAATCAGACAATGTGGTTTTTGTAATGGTGTCGATTGTGAAAAGATCGGTTTTGGAGATAGACAATATAAAATGATTGCATCTAACGCGGGAAATTCTCCTTTTGCACATAGTCTTGTAGGATGGATTATGGGCAAAAGGATTCCCTTTTTACTCTTCTAATTTATTTCTCAATTATAAACACATTTGATATTAACCGAAGGTTGTCGTGTTGTTATTTTTGGAGTGATTCTTTTAATAATTCCAAATCGATATTTTCTTTAATGAGTTCGATGGCTCGATTTATTTTCCAGGGGGTTTTTAAATTGATCTTTACTTCAATTTTTGATATTTTCAATACCGTACCCAATGTGTCTAAGTCGGTGCGAATAAAAGGGATTTCATTTTCCATAATATATCTTTCCGTTGTCATGGAAAGGTCTCCTTTACCTGTGGCGATTACACCGGATAGTGGGCAGGAGTGATTGGGGTTGACCGATGACCAAAGAATAAATTTTTCAACGACTTCATCTATTTTATCTGCCGCTGTCACCAGCAATTGATTTTTAAGACCAGAAAGATTATTCATTTCAACAATGGACCCAGAAATTATATCTTCTACTTTGTTGTAAACCATATGGTCGTTGGCGGTGACAAAGCCGTTTATGCTATTGAGCAAACTTTTGATGATAGGGAAGGCCATGGTTTTGTCGTATGGGATGCAGCCCAATAGAGGCAGTCCCATTTCTTTTAATTTTATACCGACATAGTGTTTGATTTTATCCATTTTTTCTGGAATGACTTTATTGATGATAACACCGATAATGGGTACGTTTTGTTCTCGGAACATGGCAACACTCATATTGAGGCGGTCAATGGTGCGACCGATACCGCCTTCTACTATCATTATCACCCCTAAGTCTAGGAGTTTGGCCACATCGGCATTGGAGAGGTTGACTACACTACCTACTCCGGTATGACCTGTGCCTTCATATATAACTATTTCGTGTTCTTTGGACAGGTAGTTGGCCGCCTGGATAACGTCCTCTTTAAAGTGAAAGTCTGAGGGATTGTCCAGATAGGCCGAAGTCGCGCCGTTGCCCAATATGACCGGGGAGTGTAAATGTGGTTCTAAATTAAATCCCAGTAAGTCGGCAAACAATAAGGTGTCTTTGTCTACTCGCAAGTTGTCGAGGTCTAAATATTGTTGTCCAACTGGTTTGCAGTATCCGACATTGTAATCCATGGATCGGAAGATAGCTGCAAGGCCAAGAGTTGAGGTGGTCTTGCCTACATGTTGATTGGTCGCTGCGACGTAGAATCCTTTCATTTTGCTATGGTGTTCGATAAATAAATAAATTAATGTACGAAAATTAAACGGAGGAGAAAGAGATTTGATTTTAATAATTGATATATAGTAGACAGATCATTAATTTTTAGACTCGGGATGACTGCACCGTAAATCGTCATCCGAAAATCTATGGCTTTGATCTGAATCACTGATGTATTCACATGGATTTGTCACACTTTTTGTCCAATTGATCTTAATATATTATTACAAGGAATGAAAAGTTATGATCTCTTCGTATCAGGAGATTGACAATGCAAAAAGTCCGCCAAATCAACATTGTTTGTACTCTATGGAATCTCGTCATGCCGCAGTGGGCATGACTTCTCTCATCGTAGACCGATTTACGGTCTACGGTACTTTGTACTTCATTCGTTCACTCCGGCGTGATTGCCCTGTAAATTGTTAGGTATTTTACCACTGTGCTCCGGCGTGATTGCCCTATAAATCGTTAGGTTTTTAGCCACCGTGCTGCGACGGAATCTTTTAATTCATTTTGATAACGTAGAGACGCAATGCCTTGCGTCTCCAAAAAAATTTATATGAGACGCAAGGCTAACCCACTCGAAACATAAAGGTTTCGGCTCCTTCAATACTATTTTATTATTGATGTAAAATGAAATTTTAAGCTTGTCAATTTAAATGCAGTCTCGGCACGGTAATATATTCTATAGGATTTACATTGCAGTCACGCTTCAGCACGGTGAAGATTATCATGAAGTTGTATTAATACCACGCCTCGGCACAGTGGCCTCGGTTCCTTCATCCAATTGATATTTAATCAATTGGGTTGCACTTCGTGCAACTGCATTCAGTCACCCACCCGAAACACGGTGGTTTCGGTTCCTTCATCCGATGGATATTTAATCCATCGGGTTGTCCAACAGGACAACTTCATTCAGTCATCCTAGATAATTCCCCTCCTTTGGAGGGGTGTCAGTTTACTGACGGGGTGGTATGGAAATTCAATAGTAGATATTAAAGTTTATTTTTTTTTCAATCGAACCACCCCGTCTGACAAGTCAGACACCCCTCCAACGGAGGGGAATTTAACCGTCGAATTTCATGTAATCTTAGTATAAAATGCACTTGGAATTAAAAGCAAAATTTACCAGCGAGCTTAATTAAATTTGAACAATATCATTAAATCTTCATTGTTCAATAGCGAATATACTGCAGGTGGTAAAATGAAAAAGGCCGAACATCAATGCGATATTCGGCCTTCATTGGCTGTGAGAGTAGGAATCGAACCTACACAGAGCGGTTAGCTGAAATATAATTATAGACTTAAATCTAAAGAAAAAGCCATTATATCTAGTTTATTCCGTGATCTCCACCCTCGAGACAAGAGGGCACGGCTGCCTATTTCGTCACCTCACAGTATGTTATTAAAATAATCATCTTATTGATTACGTTGACAAATATACAATAAAACACTTCGTTTATTAAAATAATTATATGAAAAACCAATTAAATATATGATAATTTCAAGAACGACCTCTATTTTTTGACAAAATGTCAATATGGTTAAAATTTTAATAGTATAAATTAATTATTTTGTAATCGAAATTTTTCTTTAATTCATAGAAAATTTGACTTGAAAGGATATTATCTATTATTCATATTATTTTGCTCCTCCCTGAGTTGCTGCATTCTATCTACCGATAGAGGAGATCTCAGCGTGGATCGTCATCATGAGATTGCCAATGGAGTGACCTTAGTGGCCCCGCCAAAAGAGTTCGACAACAATCCTATGCTGGAAATCAGTAAAATCAATGCCAATTGGGTAGCCCTCAATCCTTTTGGATTTACAGCGACCGACGAACCAGCTGTACATTTTAATAATGACAGACAGTGGTGGGGAGAAAAAATTAACGGCATTATCAGATGTGTTGAAATGGCTCATAACAGTCAACTCAAAGTCTTGCTCAAACCCCATATTTGGGCTCGTGGGATCTGGTGCGGTGACATTAAATACGAAAGTGAAGAAGAGTGGAGGAGTTGGGAAGAAGATTACCTGGAATATATTACGACCTATGCCCGTGTGGCCGACTCCACATCAGTGGATATGTTTTGTATAGGTACCGAACTAAAACAGTTTGTAATTTACCGCCCTCAGTTCTGGCAAGAAGTGATCGATTCAGTAAAGTCGATATATTCTGGTCCGTTGACTTATGCCTCCAATTGGGATGAATATGAAATGGTGGATTTTTGGGATCGTCTCGATTATATTGGCGTCAATGCCTATTTTCCTCTGCACGATGACAAAGTGGCTTCCATGTCTGATTTGACCGAAGCGTGGAAACCGATCCGCAAGAAATTGGAAACTTTTCATAAAAAATGGAACAAGGATATTTTATTTACGGAATATGGATATCTAAGTACAGAATACAATGCTCACAATACTTGGGAAAAGGAAAAAATGATTAAAGAATTGGAAGTCAGTCAAGAAGCTCAACAGATAGCCA
Source organism: Membranihabitans marinus (assembly GCF_021729155.1). GTDB lineage: Bacteria > Bacteroidota > Bacteroidia > Chitinophagales > Saprospiraceae > Membranihabitans > Membranihabitans marinus. Next base: position 134,955 of record NZ_JAJQYA010000006.1, read on the forward strand.
TCGATGCCCTCTATCAATCATTTCATTCTGCCTCCTGGTGGTATGGGGGATTTCTGTGGAAGTGGTATCCCGACAATTATCGCATTCGCAATAAGGAAAAAGATTATACTCCTCAAGGCAAATTGGCCGAACAGGTATTGATCAAATGGTTTAATAAATAATATCTATGTTTCTATTTAAAACAGAGTTGGCATTGCGTCAACATTTGGATAAAATATCTTCCAAACCCATAGGATTTGTACCTACCATGGGAGCATTACACCGAGGACATGAGTCACTGATAGAGGCGTCGAAAGATAGAGGTTGTTATACGGTGGCCAGTATTTTCGTCAATCCCACCCAGTTTAACGACAAGAGTGATTTGGAAAAATACCCGAGAACCGTGGATGCCGATCTCGAATTGTTGTATCATATTGGTTGCGATGCTGTCTTCTGTCCAGCGGTGTCCGAAGTGTATAAAGAAGGCAAAGCCCCTGTACCCAATGTAGATTTGGGGCATTTGGGAAATACCTTGGAAGCTGCCTTTAGAAAGGGGCATTTTGAAGGGGTGATGCAAGTGGTGGCAAGATTGTTGGACATGGTAAGACCTCAGATGTTGTTTATGGGACAAAAGGATTTACAACAACTCACCATTATACAGCATATGATCCAACAATTGGGTATAGAGGTCGACTTAATACCTTGTCCCATTGTTCGTCAATCATCGGGATTGGCCATAAGTAGTCGAAACAGTAGATTGGACGAGGAAGTATTGCCTCACGTCCATTTGCTTCACGATACCTTGATGTATTGTCGACAGCAGTTTAGTGAAACTCCCATTTCCGCTCTGAAAGAAGAAGCCTGTAAGAAACTGGATTTGCCGTTTTTTAAGTTGGAGTATTTGGAATTTTTAAATGCCCAAGATCTTACGATTTTGTCTAGTCATGGCGATGCAGACAATGTGGTAGCTGTGTTGGCCGTATGGGCTAACGATGTTCGATTGATCGATAATATGTTGGTTCATGGGAAATTCTAAACTCTTTTGCTTATTTCGGTGTTTAGGACACTGGATAGGTTAAATATCTATACATTGAACAATAGTTTCAAGTTATTCCTAAAATTAATTGGTAATATTTATAAATTTGCAGCATCATGCTGATTCAAAGATTTAAATCAAAAATTCATAGAGCTGTCGTAACTGAAGCCAACCTCCATTATGTAGGTAGTATTACCATAGATGAAGATCTAATGGATGCTTCCCATATTCAGGAAGGTGAACGAGTACAGATTGTCAATAACAACAATGGCGAGCGTCTCGAGACTTATGTCATCGCAGGTGAGCGGGGTAGTGGAGTTATTTGCTTGAATGGGGCAGCCGCTCGAAAAGTAGAAGTAGGAGATATCGTCATTATCATTTCATATGGCTGGATGACTCCGGAAGAAGCTAAAAATTTTGAACCTACTACCATTTATCCACAGGATAATAATAGGATAGATTAGCACATTTGAAAAAAAACATTAAACAAGCCATCCAATTATTGGTCTTTTTATCCCTGGGCTCAGCGATATTGTACTATGTATTCACTGTGCAGTCCAATCAGTATTTAGAATATTGCACAGGATTGGGGAATGATGCTGGCGATTGTGGGTTGATCGATAAAATACTAACCGATGTAAGGACGGCCGATCTTCGATGGTTGATTCTGACCATTGTACTCTATATGTTGAGCAATGTGTCAAGGGCTATTCGATGGAAAATGTTGTTAGAAGCTGGAGGGGAATCCGTGAAGACACGCAATACCTTTTTGGCGACAATGGTGGGATATTTGGCCAATTTGGCCATTCCTCGTCTAGGGGAATTTGTAAGAGCCAGTATTATCGCTAGGTATGAGAGAGTAGATGCCGCCAAAGTAATGGGTACAGTGGTCACTGATCGCTTGCTGGATTTGCTGGGGTTATTGGTGATTTTTGGTCTCGGATTTATCTTCGGATCTAGACTCCTCATCGATTATTTAAGTGAAAATGCAACAATGCCAGTCATTTCTTTGGGCTTGGTATTGCAGGTTTTATTGGTGTTAGCTGTTCTTGTGGGATTGGCTTATTTTCTCTACAACAAGTTGAAAAATCATCCATTAATAGTGGCGGTCAAAATCAAATTGCAACAGTTTGCCAAAGGCATTATGAGCATTCGAAAGGTGAAAAATTTCCCTTTATTGGTCCTGCATAGTATCAATATTTATTTGATGTATTTTTTCATGACATATCTGCCCTTTTTTAGCTTTGAGTCCACCAGTCACCTCAGTCCATTGGCCGGTTTATTGGTCTTTATATTTGGTGGATTGGGTATGGTATTGCCTTCTCCTGGAGGGATGGGTACCTATCACGCCATGGTCATTGCCGCATTGGGAATATTTGGGGTGTCGGGGCCTGATGGTTTTTCATTTGCTATGATTATTTTTATTGTCATCAACATATGTGTCAATTTTTTGACTGGCATCATTTCTCTTATTGTATTACCTTTGGTCAATAAAAAATATAAATTAAAACACAGCAATGTTCCCAGCCTTCATACAGAAGAAAATAATTAACGAGTCCAATTTTCGGGAAATTTTAGGTGAACGCCATCGGCCACTAGTGTGGACGAATGGGTGTTTTGATATTATTCACCGCGGTCATATAGAATATTTGGCGGAATGTAAAGCTATGGGAGGACAGCTCATTGTAGGTGTAAATAGCGATGATTCCATTCGCAGATTGAAGGGAGAGGGGCGACCTATTATCGAAGAAGAGGATAGGGTTATTCATTTGGCTTCATTTTCATTTATAGATTACGTATTAGTTTTTGAAGAAGATACACCATTCAAGTGGATTGAGAGAATCCAACCAGATGTTTTAATTAAAGGCGGCGACTATGCCATTGATGATATTGTAGGAAGAGAAGTGGTAGAGGGCAATGGTGGTCGAGTAGCCACCGTACCATTGGTCGAGGGCAAAAGTACCAGTCTTATTATTGAATCAATATTGAAAAACTATGGCTAAGGTAAGAGACGTAACAGATTACTTGGAATCGATAGCACCATTGCATTTGCAAGAATCCTATGACAATGCGGGATTGATCGTAGGTCATCCAGATTGGGAAGTTACTGGACTATTGTGCGCATTGGATACCACACCTGCCGTAATTCAAGAAGCCATTGACAAGAAAAAAAACCTTATTGTTGCCCATCATCCCATTGTGTTTTCGGGACTGAAGCGGTTCAACGGCAGTGATTATATCCAGCAAGCCATTATTTTGGCCATTAAACACGATATTGCCATATATGCTATCCACACCAATTTGGACAATGTTTTAAGCAATGGTGTCAATGAGAGGTTGGCCCAACAAATCGATTTACAAGACTTGTCTATTCTCAAACCTCGTCCGGATCAAATAGGCATAGGTAGTGGGATCAAAGGTCGATTGGCTGAGGCTATGCCCATATTGGAATTTTTGAAAAAAGTCAAGGAAAGTTTTGGCTTGCAAGTGATTAAACACACTGGTTTTGACAGTGATTTAATGGTTTCTGAGGTGGCTGCATGTGGTGGTTCTGGTAGTTTTTTATTGCAAACTGCTATTGAATCTGGGGCGCAAGTCTTTATTACTGCGGACTTTAAGTATCACCAGTATTTTGATGCCAACAATGATATCGTTATCTTGGATATTGGGCATTATGAGAGTGAAAAATTTACTATAAATTTACTTAATAAGCTAATTAACAATAATTTTCGTAATTTTGCATCGCATTGTACAGAACACGATACAAATCCCGTGCATTATTATATATAAATACTTAATTAATGACTATGGCAAAGAAGAAAGAGTTGACAGTAGAAGAAAAGTTAACAGAGCTATATAGGCTTCAAGAGATTGATTCTGAATTAGATAAGATAGAGGTCTTAAAAGGAGAACTCCCAGTAGAAGTCAATGATTTAGAAGATGAGATCGAAGGTTTAAATAAGCGGATCGAGAGACTTCAGGGAACGATTGCCGAGTTTGAAGATGAGTTGAGCAAGCAAGATGCCAATATTAAAGAGTCCAATATGTTGATCGAAAGATATAACAAACAGTTGGACGATGTAAAAAACAACAGAGAGTACGAGGCATTGTCCAAGGAATTGGAGCTTCAGAAATTGGAGATTGAATTGTCTGAGAAAAGAAAGCGAGATACCGTTGTAAAAGCTGAAGCCAAGAAAGAAGTTTTGTCTGAGACTCAGGAGAGATTGGAGGTTAAGAAAGAGGCATTGAGCAACAAGAAAGCTGAACTCGATAAAATTATTTCCAACACCGATAAGGAGGAGAAAAAGTTGGTCTCAGATTCTAAGAAACAACGCGACAAAATTGAGCCAAGATTGTTGAAAGCCTATGACAAGATTCGTTCTTCGTATAGAAATGGCTTGTCTGTAGTGACGGTTTCACGGAATTCATGCGGTGGATGTTTCAACAAAATTCCACCTCAGACTCAATTGGAGATATCATTGATGAACAAAGTAATCATCTGTGAGCACTGTGGAAGGATATTGGTAGATGGAAGTTTGGCCGGGGAAGTGGTAGAATAATTCAAGCCAGCTTACCTGCATTGGATTGGAAAACATCGATTTACTGCAACACTTTTTGCCGAATTAATTGTTGTTTTCAAAATAACTTTTATCTTTGCCATCCTTAAAAAAGGAAACCAATTTGGAAGGGCAATCTGGCCTGGAGAAAAGAGGTGGAGAGATAGGCAGTAAGTATGCTTATAAAGAATATAGTTGGCGTGGTAGCTCAGCTGGTTAGAGCGCAGGATTCATAATCCTGAGGTCGGCGGTTCAAGCCCGCCTCACGCTACTTAAATTAAAGAGTTATGAATAATTGTATTCATAGCTCTTTTTTTGTTTATATAACCTGTGTTGACAAAGGAAATAATACGAACTACGTTGCAGTCACGAAACGTAGAGACGCAATGCCTTGCGTCTCCAAAAAAAATTTTATGAGACGCAAGGCCAACCCACTCGAAACATAAAGGTTTCGGCTCCTTTATCCTGGCATCCCCATCCACAACACGGTGGTCGTGGTTCCTTCACCTTAGACCGATTTACGGTCTCAGATGCTTTTGTCCACCCACCCGAGGGATGGAACCCTCGGTTTCTTCATCCAATTGATAATTAATCAATTGGATTACTCTTCGAGTAACTATATTCAGTCATGTTCAGTCATCCTTCGGATTTTGCTCGGTCACGCCGGAGCACAGTGGCTGAAAACCTATCGAATTACGTTGCAGTCATGTAACGTAGAGACGCAATGCCTTGCGTCTCCAAAAAAAATTAGAAGAGACGCAGTGGCATGACGAGATTACATAAAATTTACTATCGAATTTTATGCAGTCACGTCTTGGTAGAGACGCAAAATTTTGCGTCTAAATCTAATTTACATAAATCGAATTTTTTATCCATTGATGCCAATAAAGATTAGCATGAAGTATTATTAATACCACGCCGGAGCACAGTGGCTCCGGTTCCCTCATCAAAGGTCGATTTACGACCTTTGGTACTTCGTACTGCATTCGGTCACCTCAGCACAGTGGCCAACCATCCACTATTCTATCCATTGCGGTTTGCTATAGTGAATGGCGCTGATGATGTTGTATTGATTCCATTTTACTGTAGAAAAGAATTCGCTGCAGCAACACGACTGGCGTTATGGGATTTCAGTGTGCTTATAGCCGAATTGAATCGTCCATTTACATATGAATAACCAGATCTCTCAGCATCAGCAGATTCTTGAAGTAAATCCTCCTTGCTCGAATATATACCATCCATGATGGAAGTCGAAAAATAGGACTCGATAAATGATTTTACATATGTTTTGTAGGTGTTGAAATACACTTCATCATTGGCTATGTAATTGATGAGAGGCCAGTTGCTGCCTACTTCATTCATGGCAAAAGACAATGAGCCGCTCGAATTGCCATTTTGAAATGCTTCGTTGTTGTCCCAAACAATCCATTTTATTAAATCATCGGCAGGGTCGTGGTATAAATAGTAGTTGTGGGGCATATTCCCGTAGGTGTCCCAAATCTGTATGGTGTTGTTGACGGCCAAATATCTTAAAAACCCATCCACATCAAAAACACTTTCCAAGTCGGCTCGCCACTGTGCGGCATCGGTGGTTCTGTTGCTGGCGTGTAAATAATTATACATTTCGGTAATGTCGCTCTTATCGCCTATGTCCTCATTGGTTTTTAGTTCAAATCCATCCAATGTAAATCCGGCCTGGGCAAAGCTTGCCCCATCGTCTTCGGGTTTGTAACAATTGCCCGTATTGCTTCCAAAATAATCCTCGAGAAAGGTGTCGAACACCACTTCACACATGGTATATACTCCATAGTATTCCTCTCCATTCCCCTTGTCTATATACACTTCATAAAAAGCGGTGCGTACCGCAGGTACTCCAAAACTTCTAAATAATTCATCAGCAGATTTTTCTCTAATCAAAGAAGCATCGTTATAATTGCTGCTTAAAGAAAGTTCTTTAAACCCATAAAACCGTTGGTTGTATATGCCTTCATAGTCGTCTTCAAATTCATCAAAATCAAAACGCAATGGCAATTTTCCACTGTTGGCTCTTAAGGAAGAGTTGCCCTTGTAACGCACACCAACATTTTCCCAAACCAAATCATTGAAATAAATATTTGCGGGAAAATAAGAAGGGTCTTCATTGGAAAAAGTTTGAACGCCGCCAGGACGACCACCCCCGCTGCCACTTATTTTATCAACTAGGTCTTGTTGCATATCACTCCAATCGTCAGCAGAAAACTTGATCACTATTTTATTTACTTTTGAATCGTCGAAAACCACATCGTAATCGGCCGGATAACCGTTGTTGTGAGAAGCTAACCCACCAGCTACTTCACCTTCCTCGACAAAAATTTCCTCTTTACAACCAAAGCTTCCTGCCATCAATAATGCAGATATGATAATGATTATTTTGTTTTTCATTTTTTCTTATTTTTAATGGTGTACTGGTATCGAATACCTATAATGTTACTGGTTTTGGGGTATGCACCGACGAGTTCTTTTTCCAGTCGATAGAATCCTGAGATTTCACCATACTTTTTCAGATTGTACGATGTGCTTAGGGTAAACCTAATTTTGTCAAAGTAATCAGTGCTGTTGGTTTCATTGAAAATTTCTGTAGCAAATTCGGGGTCTAGCTTCCATTTCTTTATGTTGTAGCCCAGCGCGGCTTTTAGACGAATGGTTTTTACATCGGGGTTTTCTGATGAAAATTCATTTTTTTGCTGATAGCGAAATCTAGATGAAAAGGTAAATCGCTCTATGTCGGTTTTGTAACCCAGGTCTGCATTCCATCTAAAATGGTTTTCAATTCCTTGATTATTGCCATTGGTATCGTTGTTTCTGATGTATCTTCCCCCCACTGCAATGCTGAATTGGTCGCCAATATTTCTCTTCACTCCCAATTCGGTGAAATTTTGATCCATAACACTGGCATCGTCTTTAAAACGATACTCGTGTTCTAAATTCATACTCCAGAGTTTGTTAATCTTGTATTTTAATCTGGCTCCAGTCCATAATTCAAAATCGCTGGTGGTGTAATATTCGCCTTCTTGGGCTTTGCCCTCAGGAATGGCCAATATTAAGGTCAATAGGAGACAGGCCGCTATTTTATAGATGGTTTTCATGATAAATAGTTTTGATTTATTTGATAGGATTGGTATAGTCGAATACGTTTTGCTCATCTGCATAATAAAATATTCTTACTTGTGCTGTATCGTCTAAAAAATTGAGATTGCCCACTTCTACGCGATTTATATTCAAACCCGTTCGTCTTTCTAATTCAGCTTTTAATTCCTCTTCTTTTTCGATGTTGATCAGGTTAATGTTTTCGAATAAGATGGTTTTATTCGCTTCGTGTTTTAGCAACCATTTGTATTCCATAATATAGGTCATGGACAGGATGAAAACATTGATAATGCCCAATTCTAGCATAGATATTTTCTTCGATGCCAAGGAGTTGATTACACTTAAACCGATGACAATAAATAAGTAGGTCATTTCCTTTATTTCTATCTGACTGGTGCGATATCGGATGATGCTAAAAATAGCGAATAGCCCTAGCCCCATTCCGGTATCTATATCTAGTTTTCTCATTGAAAAACAGATGAAGAAAATGATAAATCCAATGAGGTAATAGGTGAAGAGATAGTCTTTTCTATTGGTTTTATTGTAGTAAATGTATCTTATAATCAGGGTGAGAAATACAAAATTTATCGATAAACGCAATAGCAATTTGTACACATCATCATCAAACCAAGTTATGTTCATATGGTATTTATTTTATTTAGTTGAAGAAGTTTCTTTTTAAACCGGTTGTGTTTTACCTCCTGTACACCATGGGTTTTTATCAAGCCAATGCAGTATTTGCTAACGTTGTATGGCCTTATCTGTAGATTTTTCAATACTTTAACAATCGGTGTAGATCTGGAAAGTTGCGGTTGTTTCAGTTCCAATATGACTACTTGGTCCAAGCCCGTTTCCACATCGTTGTATTTAAAATTGATGTTTAAATCAAAGGTGACACGCTCTACTGAGTGTTTGGAGATCAAGGTGATGCGGTTGTAATAGTTGGTCAGTTGTTTTTTTAATTCGCCCTGATGAATATTCGCTTTGCTTAAAAATCGTTTATCCTCATTACTCAGGTAGAAATGGTCGGTATCTACTTTGATTCTCTGCTTGTCCACACGTCCATTTTGCTTGTGTTTAACCTCTAAAAAAGTGAGGTTGGAATCGACGTAGTTTCTAAACCTCACCTTGTACCTGTTTTTTCTTTTGCGATGGTGTTCTTTGTAAAAATACAGGGAGTCGGTATCGAAATAAATGGTTTTATAAGTCGGGGTTTCGGTGCCAGAAATCCTCAATACTTTGTAGTCGTTTTGCAATTGACCAAGAATAATGGGCAGTTGCTTGGCAGAAAAAACATATTTGGTTTCTACTCTGTCCATGAGCTTTACATTATTCATTTCTTCTAAACTGATTTTATGGTAATCCAGAAGGGCTTTATGTATTATGTCGTCTGTCATTGTATCGCGTTTTAAAGGCTAATCGATTTATTCTATGGATATTTCTATCCGTAGCTTTGGTTCTGTATTAGTGTTAGACCACGGTTTTTATTAAATCCTTCGGATATGGCGATATTTTTTTCACGAAAGACTTTGAACTACAAAAAAATATAGTGGTCAGTGAGGTGGTTTTCGTTGCCTGTGAATTGAGTGATCTAGGCGGTTATACAAGTGGTATATGGGGAAATAGTATTACTTTCCCGTCGATTAAAATTTGAGAAACACAAATCAGCTTAGTAACTTTTTTAATAAATAAGTTCAAATACAAGCAATATCTAGTCATTGTTTTTGATCTTGTTCAATCGCAACTAAACCCACTGGCCAGTCCATTTCAATATTTACTTTTAGTCTATCAAAATAGGGGATAAGCTCTTCCAGACCATAGGTCATGGGTATTGGGCAGATGTGGTTTATTTCGGTCAAAGGTCCATTTATCATGAAGAAACTAGGCTGTTCTATAGGTCTTAAATTCTTTAAGAAGAGTAATTTTATTTGAGACCAAAACATAGTATATTTAAATATCGTAAAATAAATTAGGCCGATAAATAAAGACTATTGGTCTTTGACTAAAATTTTTTAATCATATGAAGGAAAATGAAGAAATAGCCTTCTTTGAAAGGGTGGTAGATTTGTATAATGCATTGGGTATTCCGATAGAACAAAACAGTCAGTTCTCAATGAATAATTTATTGGATATACACAAAATCATTCCATATAAATCCCCAGTATTTAGGACGAATTATTATTCTTTTATATTTATAAAAAACGGCAAAGGCAACTATACCACAGATGAACAAACCTTTGATTATGGACCGAGAACCATATATTTTACCAATCCCGGGCACATAAAATCATTTGAATTTTTAGAATTGGATGAGGCTTATCTTATTACCTTTAGCGAAGAGTTTTTAAAAACGAATCTGCATCAGAATATTTTTAATGATTTTCCATTTTTGCTTTCAGAGACTGTGCCACCGCAAAGCCCCAATGCCAAACAATATCTTGAAATAGAAAATATCTACCTTCAAATACTGAAAGAATATGAGAGTAAATCTTTGTACAAAAATAAAATCATATGTAATCTTCTCGTAGCCTTATTATTTAAGATAAAAGCTCTTTTCTGGCAAAACTACTATCCAATAGAAGAGGGAAGTAACCATTCTAAAATTGTCAAAAAATTCAAAGAAAACCTAGAACAGCACTATACGGATTTGATTAAGAATAAAACAGAAATTATATTATACCCACAAGATTATGCGAGGTATCAAATGCTCAATCCCAGTTATTTTAGCCAGGTGATAAAAAGCAAAACGGGGAAGTCTCCCAGTCATTGGATAAATGAAAGAACTACATCATACGCCAAAGCATTGTTGCAAAACACGTCGAGATCTATAAAAGAGATAACATTTGGATTGGGATTTTCCGAAACTGCTCACTTTAGTAAGTTTTTCAAGAAGCAAACTGGCCTTTCACCTTCAGCGTATCGAAAAACCCTAACCTAAAAAATGTATAAGTCAAGCTAAAAATCATACAACAAAGTAAAACCTTGTTGCCCTTACTTTTATGCTATTATTGAATTAAACATAATTTGAAATGGCAAAAATAGATTTAAAAGACAAGGTAGTTTTGGTAGCTGGGGGAGCAAAAAATCTCGGGGGATTAATTAGCAGAGAAGTGGCAAAACAAGGTTCTGATGTTGTTATACATTTTAACAGCGATAGCACATTAGCCGATGCAGATGAGACAGTGAAGGCAGTAGAAGAATTGGGTAGAAAAGCCATCTTAATACAAAGTGATTTGACTAAGGCCGAAAACGTAAAGGCATTATTTCAAACTGCAACAGAACATTTTGGAAGAGTAGATGTGGCGATAAATACCGTGGGAATGGTTTTGAAAAAACCGTTTTCAGAAACCACAGAAAAAGAATTTGATACCATGTCTGCTGTCAACAGCAAGTCGGCTTATTTTTTTCTACAAGAAGCTGGAAAAACGCTAGAAGATAACGGTAAAATCATTACTATAGTTACTTCTTTATTGGGCGCTTTTACGGGGTTGTATTCAACCTATGCTGGAGGGAAGGCACCAGTAGAACACTATACGAGAGCGGCATCTAAAGAATTTGGAGGAAGAGGTATTTCCGTCAATGCGGTTGGGCCAGGACCTATGGACACGGCTTTCTTTTACGGTCAAGAATCACCAGATGCAGTAGCGTATCACAAGTCAGCTTCTGCCCTTGGGGGATTGACTAAAATCGAAGATATCGTTCCGATTGTTACATTTTTGGCAACCGATGGTTGGTGGATAACTGGACAAACCATATTGGCCAACGGGGGGTACACCACAAAATAAAATAGCTTTTACTGGAAGTAACGATAATGAGCTTGGTTGTGAATGTGCAATCAAGCTCATTGTCATAAAATAATTTAACGATGTATTTATCGATCATTTCCAACAACTATTTTTGCAATGCCATTGAGGCATTGCAAAATTGCCATCAATCAAAGTATTCGTATTTTACTAAAAATCCTAAAATGACTGATGATGGAAACCCTAAAGATTTTGACAAGTTTTTCAAAGCTGCATTGGGAGAGGAAAAATTTCTGACCATAGATAAGGTAGAAGATGATGGAAAAAGTATTTATGGTAACTTTTATGCAGGACAATGGGCTAGTTTTTAGGTGTATTTTAAATTTTATAGAGGTTCAAATGGAAAATTTCATCGTTTAGATATTGGTCAATCCAACAAATAAATTATCCATAAATAAAGGGTTATAACCGTAAGAATGCAATTTATTGTACGGTTCAGAGACTTGACGTCTTATATCAAATGAATTTATAGTTAAACCGTAACTATAAATTCATCGGGTATTACATCCATTCGAAGGTTACATACTTTTAATCCATCAATATCGCATTCAATATAGTGGTCTTGATTTATACTATGATGGCAGAATGTAAATTTTAAATTCGAAACCTATAAAAATTATACATCGGTAAAAACAAATGCAATGTTGTTGCATTTATTTTTATATTTGCATCTTTGTTGCATTTAAAACAGCTATATCATTGCGAATCCCCCATATTCTAATACCAGTGTTTTTGTTTTGGTCTGTCTTTTTATCCGGACAGAATAACCTCGTAGGCACCATCTTCGACGAAGAGAATAAAGCCCTTCCAGGAGTAACTGTTTTGGTTGAAAACACCGATTATTTTTCCATAACCGATGATGATGGTGTGTTTGAAATTCATGGATTAGAGGCTGGTAATTATAGAATTTTGGCTTCTTATTTGGGATATGAAGACTATGTATCTGTTGTAAAGCTTCCTTTGGATCAAAAGTCGACACTTAGGATTGTTTTAAAAGAACAGGCATTGATATTTGACCAAGTCAGAATATCGGCCCAATCCGAAGCTGCCGACCTCAAAACGAGCAGTCAGAGTGTTTCAGTCTTAGAGACGAAAACGCTTTATAACCAAAGTAATAATACCGCAGATATTTTAAATAAAATTTCCGGAGTAAAGGTGAGACAGTCTGGAGGACTGGGAAGTAATGCAGACATTTTTATAAACGGAATGTCTGGTAAACAGATCAAATTTTTTATGGACGGTATACCCTTGTCCTACTTTGGTTCTGGAATGAGTCTAAATGTTCTTCCCATCAACATTATGGAGAGGATTGAAGTCTATAAAGGCATGGTTCCAGTAAATTTGGGAGCCGATGCTCTTGGAGGGGCTATAAATGTCGTGACGAGACAAGATATGTCGAGTTACCTCGATTTGTCATATTCTATGGGTTCTTTTAATACCCATAAAGGGAATTTTAGTTCTCAGTATAGCGATCTCAAAAAGGGATGGTTTGTAGGTTTGCAATCTTTTGTAAATCACTCTGATAACAACTACAAAGTGGATGTAGAAATCCCCGATGAATTTGGTAATCCGCAGTCTGCTACCGTCAATAGATTTCACGATGATTACACCAATTATATGGTGAATTTTCAAATGGGGTTGTTCGACAAAAAATGGGTGGATCGTATGGCATTCGGGGCAAGGATAAGTGGAACGGAACGAGATATTCAGCACAATGCCGTTATGGCACAACCCTATGGGCAAGCTCATAACAATGAAAATACGAAAGGTATAAACCTTGAATACGCATTTGAAACTCCAGACAATTCCATGAGATTTAAATGGTTTGGCGCTATTAATTACACCAGTGGATATTTTGTCGATACTACGTTGAATGCCTACACTTGGGATGGCGAAGTGTATCAGAGACGGACTGATGGTGGAGAGTTGTCGGCATCTCGAAATTTATTGAGCTTAGATTCTAAAGGTCACTTAAGCCGTTTTAACTGGAATTACAATGTCTCTGACAATAGTGAGTTGACCTTGAATGTATTTACATCGTGGTTTCATAGAGTGGGGGAAGATCCTCTAGCCGCTGCATTTTACGGGGAAGATTTTTATAAAAACCCTGTCTCGCTTTTCAAAAATGCTACAGGTTTAGCTTACCAACATTACTTCTTTGATCGAAAATTATCGACCTATACCTCATTAAAGCATTTTTCCTTTAAGGCTGATGGATATGCGATACAGAACCTGGAATACATTCCCAACCAACAGGAAGTGTCTAAATTTGGATATTCACAGGCCATTCGCTATCAATTGTCAGATCATTGGTCGGTTAAATCTTCATATGAATACGCCACTCGTCTTCCCGATGAGTCGGAGCTATTTGGAGATTTTATTCTTGTGCGACCCAATCCATTTTTAAATCCGGAAGTCAGCCATAACCTCAATGTTGAAGGTAGCTATGATGGGGATAAATACCATGCTGAAATTCGCGGATTCTATCGCTTCAACGACGATGTAATATGGTTGCGAACTTCACAGTTTTTCGCCCAGTATCAGAACCTGCTTCGCGCAGAGATACGAGGAGTGGAGATGGCTTTTACCTATCTCCCTATTCCGTCACTGAGTCTGGGTCTTAATGGGACGTTTCAAGATCTCAGAAATAAATCTTCTAATAGCAGTGCAGGCACAGTGGACAATCGATATTACAATGCACGACTGCCAAACATTCCTTATTTATTTGGAAATGCTAGGATTCGATACACTTTGGAAGACTTTGTAAAACCGGATTGCGATTTGCAACTTTATTGGTCTGGTAGTTATGTAAGGGAATTTTATCTCTATTGGGCAGTGGATGGCAACGAGGAGCAAAAAAATATTATACCCAGTCAATTTGTACAGAATGCTGGAGTTTCATGGCTGTTGCAAGAACAGAAATTTTCTATTGCTGCAGAAATCCACAATCTGGGAAACATAAAAGCGTACGACAATTTTAGTGTCCAGCGCCCCGGAAGATCTTTCTACATCACTTTGCGAACATTTTTAAAAAAATAATAAACAATAGATATGAAAAATAGATTATTAAATCTTAAACGAATTTTATGGATGATCTTCCCCATAGCCATCGCATTTGCGAGTTGTGAAAAAGATGAAGAAGTAACGCCTTCAGTAGATCCGGATCCGGATCCAGCAGTAGAAATTAAATATGCTTTGTCGACCATTAGTGGAGCTTATCCCAATACCACTACTTATATTCAAGGTCTAGAGAATTTGGATTTTACTACTATAGACAATGACAATGCGATAGAACTTACCAATAGTGGTGAAATGATTCAATTTGGTGAAAATGTCTTTGCAACCCCTTTTGGAGCACCAGCCAACTTAGTGAAGTACGCTTTTGATGAAGATGGGATCCCTAGAGAGGAGGAGAGAATTATTGTGCCGGGATCAAATGTTTTTTCAACACTGTATTTTGAAAGCGAAGAAAAAGCATACGCAACTCTATCTGGGGGACTTTCCAAATTAATTGTATTCAATCCTTCTACCATGCGTATTACTGGTGAGGTTAATCTCTCTCAAGTTTCCTCTCATTTCCCAGAAGCGACTCGGACATACTACCTTGCTATAGAAGAACGCGATGGAAAACTGTATATGGGAGTTCATTTTGAGAAAAATTTTGTTCCGGTAAATGATTCTGCTTATGTGGCCATCATTGATTTAGCTTCCAATAGTTTTGAAAAACTTATTTCTGACGGAAGAACAGGTATGATATTTGGAGGTTCAGGACCTAACTCAGGTATTTTTAAAGATTCTAATGGGGATATTTATATTCAAGGAAAAGGAACGCTAAATGAAGGGGGAACTTCACCGAGTGGATTGTTGAGGATTAAAAATGGAGAAAGCGAATTTGACGCAGATTACTTTTTTAATATGGAGGCAGCTACTGGTAGTTTATGTTATGGAATTTCCTATTTTAGTGATGACGAAGTCTTTACGGCACGTGTTGAAGACGCCAGTGATTTTTGGGAATACTTAACAGGGCAGCCTCAATTTAAATATTATAAAGTGGATTATAAGAACGCTGAATCTCTCGGTGCTGTTGATCTGCCGACAACGTATTCTTCTCGCTATATGGTTATCCAAAGTCAAGATGAAAATACCTTGTTGTTTACCACTGCGACCAACGATGAAAATGCAGTCTACACATACGATATAAATACTGGCGACACCGCGAAGAAGTTTGTGTCCACTGGAGGTTATATTTCCGGCTTGCAGGTATTGGAGTAATAGATAAATGGTGACCATGCTAGAGACTAAAAATCTAACAAAGAAATTCGGAGATTTTACTGCCCTTCACAATTTAAACCTCAAAGTCAACTCTGGGGAGATTTTCTGTTTATTGGGCGCCAATGGTGCGGGAAAATCGACGACCATCAATCTCTTCCTCAATTTTTTAAAGCCTAGTTCGGGACAAGCATTGATCGATGGTTTAGATGTTTGCCAATATCCGTTGGAGACGAAAAGCCGATTTACCTATATTCCAGAAAATCTTCGACTTTATCCTCAATTAACAGGGTTAGAGAATTTGGATTTTTTTTATGGCTTATCTCATACACAAAATCAGGGATTGCCCAACACTGGTAAGGTCTCAAAAGATCAATTAATAGAGGTGTTAAATGAGGCAGGACTGCCGAGTGAATTTTTACATAGAAGGGTGAGTAGTTATTCTAAGGGGATGAGACAAAAGGTGGGAATTGCTCTAGCGATGGTGAAAAATGCCCAAGTATTGCTTCTGGACGAGCCTACATCTGGACTAGACCCACAAGCGAGCAATGAATTTTCTGAACTATTAATTCGAATGAAGTCCAAGGGTGTTGCCATACTTATGGCCACCCATGACCTTTGGCGAGCTAGGGATACAGGAAGCCATATAGGGATCATGAAGCAAGGACATCTATTGGAATCTTTCGAAGCCACCACCATTTCTCATAGCGATCTCGAATCTCTTTATCTAAGCCATATGTACAGACACAAAACTCCTATACGTGAAGAATAGTGCGATATACCGTATTGTGATAAAGGATTTTGTCGTATCCATACGGAGTGGGAAATTTTGGACTTTGGCTGGATTTGTATTCATCTTTGCCAGTGTGTCCTTGTGGTTGGGGCAAAGCCAATACAACAGAGTGTCTACGATAAAAGCGGAAGCAATACAACAGGCCCGTCATCAATGGGAAAACCAGGGTGAAAAAAATCCTCACGGAGCCGGACATTTTGGCTCAGTGGCTTTTAAACCAATTACCCCTTTGTATATGATAGAGGCCGGGCTTACCGATTATGTAGGGGAATGGGTTTACTTAGAAACACATAAACAAAACAGTGCTGAAAAACGACCAGCCAATGATCGTTCCGTATTATTTCGATTTGGTCAAATTACCCCAGGATTCCTTTTTCGTTTTCTTATTCCCTTATTTGTAATCTTACTCGGTTACTCGACATTTAGTTCCGAAAAAGAGCAAAATACACTTCGGATGCTATTGAGTCAAAGTATCACATCTAAGGAGCTATTTTATGGCAAATTGCTCAGTATGTTTCTACAATTGGCCATCATGATTGTGCCGGTTTTTCTGGTGACGATGGGCATGTTTCTGATGCAAGACTTTAGCCCATTTATCCCCCATATGTTTATCTTGTTTATGGCATATGTGTTATATCTGTCTACATTTGTTTTCATTGCTATTGGCATATCTGCAAGATCTCGAACCTCGGGGAGTGCTCTAATTTTGTTGTTTGCATTTTGGTTGATATCCACGATTTTAATCCCAAGGTTAACAGTGACCATATCGGAGATACTCTCACCGCCATTTTCATCATTTGATCTAAAGGTGACTCATGATGAGAAGCAGGACAATAAATATGTGTATGGATATAAAGGAAGGGATGATTTTTCGGAAATGTATGCTGAAATTGAAAGCGAGTTGATGCAGGAATACGGTGTTGGCGATGCCGATAGTCTAGAGGTAAATCCATTCGGTTTTGCGATAGAAAAAACAGAGGAAGAAGGACAGATAATTTATGATAAAACCTTTGGTCAAATCAACGATTTGTACAAAAGTCAAAATAAACTCCATCGAAAGAGTGTAGCATTCTCTCCTTTGTCTGCCTTGCATTTTTTGTCCATGGGGCTGGCCCATAATGATCTCCAAGCCCATGAAGATTTTCTAGATCAGGCCGAGGAATATCGACGAGATTTGATGAAAACACTGAATATGGATATTGCGTACAATTCGAGAAAGGGCAAAAACAACGAAGAGGGGAATAGTCACTTGCCCTATGTTCAGGGTGAAGAGTTTTGGAAAAGTATCCGAACATTTGAATACGATGAACTGGGGCTGATCAAGATAATAAGTAACCATAAATACGATGTAATTTCTCTTTTTCTTTGGTTTTTCGCTTCTGCTTTTTTTGCTAATTGGTCTGTAAAAAAACTAAAAATTAATTGATTTGATTAGGCATATTTTCAAATACGAATGGAAAAAAGGGTGGGCAGATCGATCATTGATTATTGCCGGTTTTGCAATAGTACTTTTGACAGGTATATCCATTGAGAGTGGTATGCAATGGTTATCTTTTCAGCAGACTACACTACAAAAGATAAATCGAGCGGAAGAAGTTCAGTTGACTACTATATTGAAGGACATAAAAAAATATGAATCCAATGATTCCGATACTACCTTTATTAAACTCAATAGTCCCCAGCATCCTATTATCATGTATGCATCCAAAAGAGGGTATACTTCAAAGCCGCCCTCTGTCATGACGGGTTTTGCCATCGGACAATCCGACCTGTATCCCTATTATAGACTCTTTACTGGTATTGAAGATCAACTTCTTCTCGTGGAAGATGAAATACAAAACCCGATGAATTTGCTTATAGGGAAACTGGATTTGGCCTTTGTTATCATTTATGTTTTACCCTTGATTGTAATCGCTTTAGGTTTTAATTTAATGTCAGGAGAAAGAGAGGCAGGCACCTTTAAATTAGTTAGGAATCAAGGTATACGGCCAAGAAAATATTTGTTATTCAAATTATTTTTTCGGTTTCTATGGATATTCGGTATATTCATCATATTCACCATTCTATATACTGCGTTGAGATTTCCACAAATATTAAATATAAGCGGTATTGTTCTTTTAGCCAAGATCTTGGGACTAACGGCTCTCTATATATTGTTCTGGCATTCCTTGGTCTTTTTGGTTAATGCATATGGTAAAAATTCTGAAGTCAATGGTTTGGTATTGGTTGGATGTTGGGTATTTTATCTATTTCTCCTTCCTTCCATTATTGGTACTATGGCAGAAATTTCTTTTCCTGTCCCTTCTCGGAATCTTCAGATATTGGAGGAGAGAAATCACAATATAAGTATAGATAGTGAAGAAGCTTTACGGGATTATTTAAATCGTTTTCCAGAACTTGTACCCAAAAGTTTAGAAAAGGATTCTATACAATTAATTGATTGGTATCCAGGTTTTTTAGCCATGCAAGATTCGATATTTCAGTTGGATGGGCAGTATAAAAATCAAGTCTGGGATCAATTGATAGGTCAGCAGGAATGGGTGAAAAAGGCGGCATTTTTGTCTCCAGCCATAATGATGCGATTATCCTTAGATTTTATTTCTAAAAATGACCTCTTTCATTTTTCAACCTATCAGAAAAAACATGATGAATATATAGTGAAATGGCGTAAATACCTTGGGAAATATATTTTTCGTCAAAAAAAATTAGCCGCTACAGATTTGGAGGACCTGCCTCGGTGGTCTTTCGATTATCAACCCGATTCAAATATTTTTATTGGGATCTATGCGATTATTCTTACGGTAATGAGTTTAGTATGCGGTCTCGGTGCCAATCTAAAATTAAATAAAAATGATTAGAGCAGTAATATTGAGCTTGATTTTCCCATTATTCTCGTTTTCCCAAGAAATTTTCATCGATGGCGTAGTTGTCGATGATGAAAATGATCCACTAATAGGTGTTAATATTTTTGTTCAGAATATGTCGACAGGTACCTTGACTGATTTGGATGGAAAGTTTGAGCTTAGGGTCAATAGAGGTTCTGTTTTAGTTTTTTCCTATCTCGGTATGATATCGAGCGAATTTACAGCAAATAGAGATACTACTTTGAAAGTCACTTTGCTGAGAGATGTCCAAACCCTTGATGAAGTAGTTATTGTTTTCGAAAAACCCGAAGTTGAAGTTGACAAGGGTAAAATCACCTATAATGTAGCTGACAATTCGACAAATGCAGGAAGTTCTGGTTTTGACCTTTTGAAGAGAATTCCCGGTATTGTAGTAGATCAAAGTGACAATATATTATTCAGAGGATCTAATGGTGTCAATGTGTTGATCGATGGAAAAATGAGTTATTTATCGGGCAGTCAATTGGCTATTTTTCTACGAGGATTAAGTGCCGATGACGTCGAAAAGATTGAATTAGTCAGTAATCCTTCTGCTGCCTTTGATGCTGAGGGCAATTCTGGTTTGATCAATATAGTAACCAAAAAGCAAAGAGCCAAAGGTTATGCATTGACTTTAAGATCTAATGTTGCAAAGAGTAAAAATTTTTGGAGAAACAATCAGAATGTTTCTGGAAGTATCAATAGCGGAAAATGGAGAGGTTTTGCTACTCTCGATTACAATACACCCCATCAATATAGCGAAGGGGAAAGTGGTAACCATATTGTGGAAAATGGAGAAGAAATTTCATTAGTGAGAAAAAATACTGTACCATATAATATTTATTTTTACACCTGGAAAGTTGGCGGAGAATGGGATATAAGTCCCCAACATCAAATTGGTTTAGGCTATCATGGATATCTGGATGATTTTTCGGGTAATAAAAGTTCAAACGTAGAGAAAACTCGGTTGGATAATAGTTTACACTCCAGAGTGATTTCTACCTATGAATTGGATGAACCCTATCACTATGATGGTTTAAATATTGACTATAAGTACGATATTGACACCTTGGGGAAAATCTTGACTGCCGATGCCCGATACATATCTTATCGGAATTTTTCTGAGGGTTTATTAGTTGGTGACCATTACGATGTGAGAGATGAATTGTTTCTCACCAATACATTGAAGATCCATCAGCCCGGATTTATAAAAATAAAATCAGTGCAGGCAGATGTCGATTTGCCTTATCGAGGTATTGATATAAAGTCGGGGTTGAAATATGCTGAGGCGAGTAACGACAACAATTTCAGTTCTGAAGAAAAAACAGAAAATGGTTTTGTTATTATCCCAGATAGAACCAATCACTTTACCTATCAAGAAGAGATTGGCGCCGCCTATGCATCATTATCCAAATTGCTGGGAAGGGCAGAAGTAGAGCTAGGACTGAGATATGAATATACCAGGGCCAAAGCCCTATTGATTGATGGTTCTTTGGACAAAGAATGGGAGTATTCCCAGTTTTTTCCGAATCTATCGTTAAGTTATCCATGGCGGGATAAACACAAAATTAATTTTGCCATTAGTCGAAGAATTAATCGACCTAAATATTCAAGCTTAAATCCTGTAAGGTGGTATAGCGATGAATTTTTTTATTATTCGGGAAATCCAGATCTCATTCCGGAAATAGGATGGAATTTTTCGACTTCGTATTCACTTCTTAATAAATATATTTTCACCGCAGAATATCGCAAACGCAGTGATTATATTTCTCAACAACTTTCATTCGATGAAAATGGTGTGACTGTGCGTTCTCAAAGTGCCAATTTTGATAATTTTGACCAGTTTGATTTTAATTTAATTGCCCCTTTTAGTGCTTTTGGATTTTGGGATCTGCAATTTTTTACTGGACTGAATTACACTGAATACCCGATTTCTGAGCATTCAGTGGAAAAGAGGTTAAAAAATTGGGCATTATCTCTTTCCTTGCAACAGCAATTAGAAATTATGGATCATTATGAGGTAGATATTACTATGCGATATATTCCTTCTGGACTTTATGGAGTGTATTTAACCGATGATGTTTTTTACACCGATATCGGTATCAGGCGTTCCTTTTTCGAAGATAAACTAGATGTAATGTTTTCTGTTTCCGATGTTTTTAATGGTTATTATTTTCAAGGTAAATCCCAAAGTTCTATTACGGATTATCACTACTATAACAAGCCTGATTCCCGAAGATTATCACTTACCGTCCAATATTATTTGGGAGGGGAGTTGTTGAAAGCCAAATCTTCAAGAACGGATGAAGAACGGCGACTGTAGAAGTAATACGAATTACGTTGCAGTCAGGCCGGGGTGAACGAATGAAGTACAAAGTACCGTAGACCGTAAATCGGTTTAGATGAGAGAAGTCATGCCCACCGTGGCATGACGAGATTTTATGAAATTCGCTGTTGAATTTTATGCAGCCTCGGCACGGTAATATATTCTATAGGATTTACGTTGCAGTCACGATAATGCGCAATTGCTAACCCACCCACGACACAGTGGTCGTGGTTCCCTCATCAAATGCCTATTTAAGGCATTTGGCTCTTCGAGCTTCATTCGGTCATCCCCAAATTGATAATCAGCTAAGTCTCTTTTGACAAGTCGGTATAAATAAAATTAGACTCAATTGAAAAATTGACGATTATATTGCAAAACAATCCGAGAGAATAGAATCTGAATTACCATTTTACTCTTGTATATACAACCCGGAATTACAACCCAACCACCTGCCTTAAGATAAATAATACAGACCTCTACTGAGAACCTAGATTCCCATTCCCACTTTTATTTACTAACTTCGTAGATTATTCCAGTACTCATCACAGCCCTCTATGTATAGAGCACGACCAAGAGGTGTAAGACCATGAAGTTAACACAAGAACAAAGAGCTATTATCAATTCCAAAGGCAATATTAAAATAAATGCCGTTGCTGGATCTGGTAAAACAACGACCATCATTGAATACGCCAAAACCAGACCGAAAAACAGTAAAATACTCTACCTCGCCTTTAATAAATCTGTTAAACTCGAAGCGGCTAAAAAGTTTGCTGACATAGGATTGAATAATGTCAAGGTCGAAACCGCCCATTCTCTGGCTTATAAACACATTGTTTTTAGGAATAATTACAAAATTAGACTGCAAGGGTATAAAACACATGAAATCGCAGAAATCCTAAGGTTAAAAGGCAACGGTGAAAAACACGCCGAATACATTGTCGCCAATCATATCAATAGATTTATCGCTTATTTTTGCAATAGCGAGAAGGCCAAAGTGCAAGACTTAAATTATTTAGAAATCGTTTCCGATCCAAAGGCCAAGTCCTTTGTTTCTAATTTTTATCCCTTTATCGAAAAACAAACGAGACTGATATTGAGTAAGATGAATAAGGGAGAAATCGATATTACACACGATTTTTATCTTAAAAAATTTCAACTTTCCAATCCCCAGCTCGATTTCGATTATATATTGTTCGATGAAGGGCAAGACGCCTCAGCCGCCATGCTCGATGTGTTTTTTAAACAAAAAGCGGTTAAGGTCATTGTTGGAGATACCCACCAACAAATCTACGGATGGCGATTTGCTGTCAATTCTCTCGAAAAAGCGGATTTTAAGACTTTTCAATTATCTACTAGTTTTAGATTTAGTCAGGATGTTGCCAATCTGGCCATGGAGGTGCTGAAAATGAAAAACCTTATCGAAGTAGATCGTCCCCTACACATCACGGGAAAGGGTAAGCCGGTGAAGGTGAAATCCAAGGCCGTTGTGGCGCGAACCAATCTAGGCCTGTTATTGAAAGCCATTGAATATGTAACCGAGAGGAAGGAAGTTAAGAAAATCTATTTCGAGGGCAATATTAATTCCTATACTTATGCCGATGATGGGGCCTCTCTCTATGATGTGTTAAATCTCTTTAACAAAAATAAGAGTATGATCAGAGACAAACTCATCAAGGGCATGAAGAACATGGATGAACTAGAAGTCTATATTAAAAATACGGAAGACGTACAGTTGGGAATGATGGTAGATATTGTCAAAGAATACGGGAGTAAAATTCCCGGTATTATCAAGGCGATTAAGGACAACCACATCGACAACGACAATAAAGAAAATGCCGAATTGATATTCTCAACTGTGCACCGATGTAAGGGGATGGAATACAATAGCATTGAAATAGTCAACGATTTTATCACCGAAGAAAAATTGGAAAACCTCGTCAATAAAGTCAAAAAAGATGACTTAAACTTTGGCAAACTCAATGAAGAAATCAATCTATTGTATGTAGCCATTACTCGAACCATGAACAGTGTCTACATCCCCGAAACACTAGTGCCCAATGACTGGCCACCTTCAAAGCAAATCCATGTAATGGAAGTGCCTAAGAAAGGAAAAAAGGTCGTAGCTGGACCTAGTCCAAAACCCCAAGTCGTTAAAAAAATCAAGGCAGTAAAAAAACGCAATGTCGAGGAGAAAACCTATACGGTAAACAAAGTAAGGACAAAACATAAAGCCGCTTATAAACCTTGGTCCAAAGCCATGGAAACAGAATTGACAGAAATGTATTACCAAGGTCGAAATTTAAAAGAAATGGCCAGTCATTTTGGAAGGACCACTGGGGCTATTCGGCTAAGATTAATAAAATT
This sequence comes from Membranihabitans marinus, assembly GCF_021729155.1. Lineage (GTDB taxonomy): Bacteria > Bacteroidota > Bacteroidia > Chitinophagales > Saprospiraceae > Membranihabitans > Membranihabitans marinus. The sequence goes on from NZ_JAJQYA010000006.1 coordinate 159,090, forward strand.
AGACCTAGAAGATTTTTACAGGTAAATACAAGATGGCTAGAATGTGAAAAAATTCACTTGGCTATGATCTATCCATAAATGCAGAGTAGAATAATATTGACTTCAATGATCCGATGGAAATTTAATCCATCGATTTGATTAATATAGCAACTACATTCGTTCACCTCGGTACAGTGGCCGTGGTTCCCTCAATGCTATTATATTTTATTGTAAAATGAAATTTTAAGCTTGTCAATTTAAATGCAGTCTCGTCGCAGCACAGTGGCTAAAAACCTATTGAATTACGTTGAGTCCATGCCATTCAAGCTTAGAAAAGTCCTAAAAGCGGCGCACTGAGCTTGGTCGAAGTGGACGTAGTCTAATAGCCGTGGGTGAGGGAGCGAAATACGTAGTTTCCAATGTCCTGAACATGACTGAATGTAACTGAATGAAGTCACGTAGTGACCAAATACCCTCAATGGGTATTTGATGAAGGCGCCAATGCCTCTGCGCATTGGGAGGGAGAGGAAAGAGCAACCAGATGAACTAAATGTTCATCTGATGAAGGAGCCACGACCACTGTGTCGTGGGTGGGTAAGCCAGATGAGTGAAGTCATGCCCACTGCGGCATGACGAGATTCCATACAGTACAAACAAGGTTGATTTGGCGGACTTTTTGCATTGTCAATCTGCTGATACGAAGAGATCGTAACTTTTCATTCCTTGTAATAAGATATTAAGATAAATTGGGCAAAAAGTGTGACAAATCCATGTGAATACATCAGTGATTCAGATCAAAGTCATAGATTATCGGATGACGAATTACGTTGCAGTCAAGCCGGATCACAGTGGTCACCTACCCACCCAATGCACTCTTGCAGAACCAATATAATGTAAAAAGAGAAAAGTCCTGAAAGGACGTAGTCTAATAGCCGTGGGTTTTCAACCCACGGTATAAAGATATGCCAAGGTTGATTTGGCGGACTTTTTGCATTGTCAATCTGCTGATACGAAGAGATCGTATCTTTTCATTCCTTGTAATAAGATATTAAGATAAATTGGGCAAAAAGTGTGACAAATCCATGATTATCTCAATTAGTAGAATTATAAATTTATTTGATATAATATTAGCCACATCAGTCTTAATATTTTAGCTTTCAGTCAAATATGTTAATGTAATTTGACTTCAAATCCTTGTTTTTTAATTTCTCTGTTAGCCCTTAAACACAGACAAAATTCATGAGTCGGGATTAGTAATGGATACAAAATGAGTCGAGAATTGTAGAAAGTCATGAAGATCAACAGATTTATGCGTATTTTTATTGGGAGATGTTGAGTTGTGGTCGAATAAAGTAATGAATATTCAATGAATTTCATTATTTCAGTTTGCGGCAAACACTAGATCAATGATGCTTGAAAGTATCTATTGATTTGTGAAATTATCTGAAAATAGCATCATTATCTCAATTGTAAATGTAATAAGTATCAAGTATAGTCTAATGGACAATGTATTTTCTCATTAATCTCGAAAATAATTATGAAAAATTTACTTCTGCCCATATCGTTTTCTGAGACTTCAAAAAATGCACTGTACTATGGACATATGATAGTAAATGAATATGGTTCCAACCTAACTTTACTCCATTGCTATTCAGAATTTAAATACAATAGAGAGTATAATTTTACACCGTTTAGTTACGATGAAGGTATTCGAAAAAAGCTGGTTGAATTCTATAATAAAAATATAAAAAGCAATGATCATCGAGCTATTAGAGTTCTAACTAGACAAGGTTCTATTTCTGATTATATCAGTGAAATAAGCCATAGATACGACCTGGTGGTTTTGAGCAGGAAAACCAGTCCACTGACAAAATCTAAACGGAGATTGGCTGATAAAGTCTATTTTTTGACCTCGATATCGAATTGCCCTGTATTGCTTATGCCTTCTAAAAGAATTGATTTTTCTTTTTCTAAAATCAAAAAAATCTGGCATATTCAGAGAATGGGCATTGAGAATGAGGTGGTGCAGCGTGAAACAGTAAAATTTAGAATAGAACCCAACTTGATAACGACAAAGTCACTACAGCAAAAGAATTTTACTTCAGTCTTGTGGCGTAATATAGTCCAATACACGAAGACCCACGACGAAACAGAATTGAAAATAGTTCAAGAGTCCTATGCTGATGAAAACATTGATTTAATCATCTTAGTGAACCATAGAAAAACAGTCTTTCAAAAATTCTTAAAGGACGATACTTTTCAGATTATTAACCAATTTGACATTCCAATATTGGTATTGCCATTCAAAGAGTAATACCAAATACGTTTATAATTGATAAGCTCACCACCCACGACCACTGCATCGTGGGTGGTAGGCTTATCAATTATATATGCAATTCGTATTATCATCTTTCAATTCGATAATCGTTTCGTATATATTTTATTTAATCCAATCAATTTCGGAATTGACCTTTCGTCCAATTTGTTTGCCCAGTTTTGTTCCCGCTTCAGAATCCATACGGAAATGTACACCCATAGGGATTCTTGAGTAGGCATTCTCTTCGCACATTTCATCAAAACTATTGTATGATCTTGGCGTACCATTAAAATCTTGTCTGCCCTCGTGACATCGATCCGTCATTGCAAAATTACTACCCATGATATTGGTGAGGATAGTAGCTGCTGCTCCTCCAAAGGTTGCATGTCCGGAAGGATAAGTGGGGAATGGAGGTGTGAAATGGTGAGCGCCATCTGGACACATCACAGAATTCCAATCATCATCATTCATCACATTGCGTATATAATCAATGGGACGCAAATAGTTAAATCGATATTTTTCGGCCCATGATCGAATACCGGCATCGGAAAGGGCTATACCTAGTTTGGCATATAAGTACAATGCCTTTTCTACATTATCTATATGGTCTTCTACGACTTGATTTCCGATAGCTATCCATCGTCCAGCAGGTGTAAAGGTTACGATGGGGCAATCATCACTCCAAAATTCTGCAATCCAATGATCTTCTTGATTAAAGCCTTGTTTTATACGATTGACGATATTTCTAGTTTCCAGTGCTTGGGCATAGAGTTGAGAATTTGGGTCTTCACTATATTCCAATGGTGGATCACATTTGTCGTCTTCGGTAGCGACAAATGTTCTCACTTTGCCCCAATATGGAGTCAATGCCGGTGTATAATCCGGGTAGGTCGGCTGCCACAATCCCGTTCCCGAAGGGGGGAGGTAATTGGGGTCGGTATTATTTAAATATCCTTCATGACCAAACTCATCTTCAGTCGACCATTGGAATACTGCATTCGCAATATTTTTTCCGTGAGATATGGATCGCTGTCTTACATCTGCGGGATCAGAAATGCCGATTTTATCATAAATAGAATTCGATAAAGAGATCATTTTAGCTTGTTGTTCGGTCGGAGCAGTTTCAAAAAAATGCTGAAAAGCTCTTTCATAAGCGGAGTTCAGGACCAATGCCCAATTGTATTCTACTCCTTTGGTATATTCGGGAATGGATAGGCCCGGTAGTTGACTGGCAATAGATCTAAAATGATCTGATCTTCCCGGTATGATGGCTTCATAGGCAGTGATTCCGATATAACCCATGGTACGAGAAGATACGGTAGGACGGTATCCTGGAGTAAATCTCTCAATCTCGAGTAAAAATTTATTCCACTGTAAAGCGATGTCTGGACCTAAGATAAGATCGGGAGTTTCTTCTATTTCAATGAATTCGTCTTGGGTACAAGAACTAATAAAAAATAGTAATAATAAATTGACAAATATTACTAACTGGTATTTTTGTAAAACTCTATTCATGGTAATTATTATTATCGATTTCTATAAACAAGTATCAGATTTAATGTCATTGATTTCTCTTCTCAATTGGGATATAGTCTCCGGGGAATTAATTTCTGTCATAGCATTTTCAATCTTCATTTCGAGATCTTGATTCTGGAAGTTCAATGTTCTCACAGAATCAGCCATTTTTATATCATAGGCTTCCATTTTGGCGATAATGGCGTAAATAGAATCTCCTAGTATTTCGTAAGAATCCACATTTCTAAGTAAATGAGCATTTTTCAAATTGATGATGGTTTCTCTTTCTTTGTCTGGGATACCGTCAGGCAGTAGTTTTTCCACTTCTTTTAGTGCAATGGACCAGACAGAATCTGTCTTTACACGAATTTCGTTGATGGTACACGAATTGATTTTAATATCTCGAGCCCATTGATGTATTTCAACATATTCTGCTTTACAAGAAAGCAAGACAAACAATATTACAGCCGTCAGTATGTATGATATTTTTAGACTTAAATTCTTCATTTTTTATATATTATGGATATAGTTGAATAAGCCTAGTATTTAGCTAAATGTTATCATTTTAGACCCATTTGAAAATCATGCCAAATATAGATCAATGTTCGTTCCATTTATCTCTAGATTTCCTTAGAATTTACTTAGAATATCAAGTGGGCAATCTTATATTATCGAAAAAAATTGCATCTTGTGTCTATAACTTTTAGATATTAACAAACTGGATTTTATGAAGATACTCTTGATTGAAGATGAAGAAAAAGTAGTAAAGTCTTTAAGCAAGGGATTGAGTGAAAACGGCTTTACTGTTGATTTTTCAACGAATGGAGAGGAAGGATTTTTCAAAACCCAAGAAAATGACTACCATTTAATTATTACCGATGTCATTATGCCGGGAATGAATGGCGTTGATTTGGTGAAAAAGATAAGAGATCTTGATCTTAAGACCCCTATTCTTATGATAACGGCACTTGGAGAAATTGACGATAAAATTATTGGATTGGAGTCAGGGGCAGATGATTATTTGGTTAAACCCTTTGAGTTTAGGGAGCTTTTGGCGCGGATAAGGGCTTTGATTCGTCGAAGTAATGAATTGAAATCCAACAATGGAATCCTGCGATTTGAGGATTTGGAAGTTAATACCAGTACATTAGAAGTCAAAAGACTGGACAAAATAATAGATTTAACGCCTAAAGAATTTGCGTTAATAGAATATTTTTTAAATAATACCGGTCGAGTTATTTCAAAAACGGAAATTGCCGAAAAAGTTTGGGATATAAATTTTGAAACAAATACCAATGTAATCGAAGTCTATGTATCTTACCTCCGAAATAAAATAGACAAACCATTCCCATCTCGATTAATTCATACTGTTTTTGGATCGGGATATATATTGAAAAAAGAATAATACTTTATGAAGTCATGTAGTATTGAGAAGGTCATACATTCAATTTAAAGGACGAACCGATGCAGATTCGCACAAAGATTACCCTTCAATTTATCGGAATCGTAGCAGTAATACTCGTTATTGCTATGGCTTATATCCATTTTCAGTTTAAGACCTCTCTTCAAAAAGAATTTTATAATAATTTGGAATCCAAGGCATTGATGATGGGTGAAATGATAGTCGGTAAAACGGTAATCGCCAAACCACTAGAAGGATCACACAAGGATGTAATAGATGGTTTTTCTGATATTTACAAAGAAAATATTTCGATTTTTGATACTGAGGGAAACCGTATCTATTCATTTAAACATTCATTATTACCTCTGCCACCAGATATTATTTCAAAAGTTTTGGAAACGAATAATCATAAGTTTAAAATGGGTGACCTCAATGCTATAGGGGTAAAATATTTAAATCAAAAAGGTCTGACATATATAGTAGTAGCCGAAGCTGCATTTAGTTCAACCCACTTAAAACGATTGACTTATATTCTGAATTGGGTCTTTTTTCTATCTGTTATCCTCGTCGCATTTGGGGGTTGGTTCTTATCCCACCAAGCCCTACTTCCCCTCATCGGAGTGATGAATCAAGTAGACAAAATTTTACCGACCAACTTAGGCAGAAGATTGTCCACTCCCAGTCAAAAAGATGAATTGTCGCGACTGGTATTGACCTTTAATCAAATGCTAGATCGAATTCAAAATGCTTTTAATTCTCAAAAGATGTTTCTGTCGAATATCTCCCATGAATTAAAAAACCCTCTTCACGTGATTATCTCCCAAATCGAAATAGTATTGGATAAGGAGAGAAATAGTGAAGAATACAAGGAAGTATTGTCTTCTGTATTGACCGATACTCGAGAACTCAATGAAATGGCAACGAAACTAATGCAATTGGCGCGGATAAATTCCGATGGATCCTCGGTAAAATTTGCCCTTTGTAGAATCGATGAGATACTTTGGCAATCCAAAATTTTATTAATCAAACACCATCCGGAATACACCATCAAACTCAACATTATAAGCCTACCGGAGAAAGAGGCTAATTTAAATATTCAAGGCAATGAACATTTATTGAAAATTGCCCTTTTAAATTTAATGGATAATGGTTGTAAGTACAGTCCGGACAAAACGGTGCAAGTTAAGATCACCTATGAATTGGATTTGGGCTTTGAGATTACCATAAATGACAACGGACCTGGAATAGCAGAAAAGGATCTTCCTTTTATTAAGGATGCATTTTATCGGGGGAATCGCCATACTGAGGTGAAAGGATCTGGAATTGGATTGGCATTGGCAGACAGTATTTTTAAACTGCACTCTGTTATTATGTCGATAGAGTCCAGTTCTGAACAGGGAACATGTATCCGATTGCGATTTCCGTTTACTAAAAAAGTTAAATAAAACTTCTATATGACAAAAAGGGTAAAGTCCTTTACGATGTATTTATTTTTATTGATTGTGATGTCATGTCAGAATCAATCTCTCTGTGATTTGAAGAAAAGTGACCCGATTTCCCAGCTTGTAGTTGATTGGTACCGACATATGCTTTTGTCAGAGATTCATACCGAAGGTTATCGAGCACCAGTAGCTGCACGTGCTTTTGCTTACATTGGATTGGCTGGTTACGAAACGATTCGTCCCAATCTACCTGCTGACTATATTTCTTTTGGAGAGGAAATGGCTGGCCTTGAATTGCCAGTTATCGATTCTATTGATTATTACCACGAAGGCATTGCTCTCAACAGTTGTTTTGCTTACCTCGAGTTTTTTTTCTACAATTCAAATCGACCGGCTTTGAAGATGGCCAAGAAAAAACTGGAGGAATCTTGGGACGAATTTTGGGCGAAATCCATGGCGCCTAACACTTTGAAGTATTCAAAAAAAATGGGGCGTAAAATAGCTGAAGCCATATGTCAATGGTCTGCTACCGATGAATATGGCCACCTAAGTCAATTGCATAATTACGATCGAGACTATATTCCCCCCTCAGGGAAGGGAAAATGGCAACCCTCAATAAATTTTCCCATGCCGCCTATGCTTCCTTCATGGGGCAAAGTACGCACCTTTATGGTCGATGCAGATCAGTTCCCCGCCAGAGCTCTGCCACAATTTTCAGAGAATCCAGATTCCATTTATTTTAAACAAGCCATGGAATTATATGCCCTCGGCAATCCCCTTTCTCCAGAAAACAAATGGATAGCAGAGTATTGGCACGACGATCATCCCGGATTAACCATTACACATCCCGGTCACTGGATATCCATTGCCTTGCAAACCATAGAAACCAGTCAAGCTTCATCAGATCTAGCCATAGAGACTATGCTCAAAGTGGGAATTGCTCTTTCAGATGCCTCGGTTACTTCGTGGAAATCTAAATACATATACAATCTCGAGCGGCCAGAAGTATTTATCAATCGCAATATTTCCAGTACGTGGAGATCTCATTTGCCGGCACCATCCCATCCCTCTTATCCCTCTGGACATTCAACCTGTGGAGCAGCTGTAACTACCATATTAGATAAGCTTTATGGAGCAGAGTTTTACTTAACCGATAATAGCCATGTGGACAGGAGTGAATTAAAATTGGCTTCTCGCTCTTTTTCTTCTTTTAGAGAAATGTCATTAGAGAATTCTGTTTCCCGCATGCTTTTGGGAGTACACTATAGAATGGACTGCGAAGAAGGTCGCAGGATAGGACGATTGGTGGGTGAAGAAATATCCCAATTCGATTTGCAATCGAGTAAAGAATAATTTGTCCAATTTAGTCGGTTAGGAGAAAACGAGATAAAAATCTGTAATTTTAATCGATGATAGTGTTTCAATGAAATCAAATAAATTCGTATAAGTCTTGAATTCCAGTAGTCAATACCTTATGCAAGATCTGGTAAACAATCCATTCATGAATTATCAAACCTTTCAACCACATATAGATTTACAATCACTGGTAAGTTGTTATTGGACCTTGGAAGTTCCTGCTCAACCCGATGCGCAAAGACAGCGGATTATACCAGACGGTTGTATTGAAATGGCATTTATTCTGGGAGACGACATCAAACGATATACTTCCCAAGATGAATTTATCATACAACCTCGAGCAATGGTTCTCGGACAAACTATGGAGCCCTTTTACATCGAACCAACGGGATACGTTAATACCTTCGCCATTCGATTTCATCCCTATGGTTTTGCAAACTTGGTTTCGGTTCCGATAAAAAATTTAGCCAATAAAGAGACTCCAATATCAGAGCTTTTCGATCAAAATGTAGCTATAGAATTAGAGCAAAAAATAATTGAGGCAAACGATAATAGTGAACGAATAGGAATTATAGAAAATTTTCTTTTTAATACTTTGAATGATAAGACCACAATTGATACTATCGTAAAAACCACCGTTGATACCCTTTTGTTGACCAATGGAAGTACATCAATCAGCAATATTCTCAAAGACAATACATCCCAACGCAGACAGTTGGAAAGGAAATTTGTAAAACAAATTGGCGTGAGTCCCAAGCAGTTAAGTAAAGTAATCCGATTGCAAGCTGCTTTAAAAATGTTGCTGAACCATAAGGCGGAAAACCTGACCGACATTGCATATGAAAACGAATACTTCGACCAAGCCCATTTTATAAAAGACTTTAAGGAGTTTACAGGAATTAATCCCAAAGCTTTTTTAGGGAACGAAAACATGGCGCTCTCTAGCCTTTTCTACAAATAGTTTAATTGTCGCATTTTTACAATTTTTGTCGCCGTTAGACATTTAGTTTTGTCTTGTCACCAAGAACAATACAAAATGAAATCAATCCTAGTTTTTGTAGCCTTAATCATTTCATATAGCATAATTGCCTGTAACAATGGGAATAATGCCAAAGCTGTCGACATTAATTCTAACATAAATCAAAATACAAAGGAAATGAAAAGTCATCTTTCAATTTTTGAAATTCCGGCTACCGAGATTTCTCGAGCCGTAAATTTTTATCAAGCCATATTGGATATTAACATTGAACAAATGGAAATGCCAGGAATGGAAATGGGTATCTTCCCCTACGAAGACCAAATGGTCACAGGAGTTATCATCAAGGGTGAAGATTACTTACCCTCAGCGCATGGAGTAACCATCTATCTTAACGCCGGAGATAATCTTCAAGTCATTCTGGACAAAGTCGAAAAAAATGGAGGAAAAATTATCCTTCCCAAAACAGCTCACGCAGACGAAAGTGGATTTTTTGCATTGTTTTTAGATAGTGAAGGCAATAGGCTGGGACTCCATTCCCCGAATTAGCGGGAAGGACAATGGGACAATAATATATAAACACAATAGTGGTTTCATCTTCAGTTCGAATTGCTATTGTGTTTTATTTATCCATTTGAATATGATTTCTATGGACGATGTTTTTAGTATGTTAACCCAAGACTTGATCTAGGATTGGCCGAGGAATACCTAACACATAAAGACTCGGGGAAAATAAAATTTCCTTCCATAAATTGTTTATTTCGAAAACTACTGAAATATTATTGTATTTTAGCATAATTATGTATGCTGGCTATCCCAAAAAGTCAATCCTCTACCCATATTATTTCACGGTGATTCTACTCCTTGTAAGAACTGTTACCGGCTTCGGTCAGGTTGGAGTTAATTTGCCAGAGATTCACCCTTCCTATATTACTGATTATTCGGGACAGAATAATTTATTTGCCAATAATTGCTTTGAAAATGTTGTCCAAGATGATCTGGGCCGACTATGGATGAGTTCCTGTGGTAACCTCACCATCATCAATTCTCTGGGATTGACTTATTTTGATGGGTATCAATATTCTCCACTTAGTGTTAAGCAAAAATTGTCCACTTTCTCAAGGTATCAAATTGCAGGATTGAATTTAAATGGAGAATTATATGGTGCAATCGAAAAATCTAATCGAATCTTTAAATTGGATACTGATGAATTAGAAATGGAAGAGGAATCTATACCCTGCTTGCCTACTGAAAAATTAACCATAAAAAATATTGTAGAATACCAACCATCGAAATACTATATTATTTCTCATGATATGGAAAGTGATTCACTCATCTTGATTTCAAAAAATGAAGAAGAGTATTCTCCTATGATTAAAGTAGCCTATCCCCAAGGAATAAAAGGTATGAAGTGGGGCACTCCATTAACCATAGATAATGATGAAATTTGGTTTATGAGTACTGCTCTGCCTTTATTGAAGTACGATATCACCACGGGGAAATTAAAAACCTATACCGAGGATGATTTTAATCGGGACCTTCAGCCAGATTTTGTTATTAACAAACTTCAAACAAAACCCGTTCTTCTTTCGTCGAAGATGAAGAACTTGTATCTGTATTTACCGGATTATTATGGCAATCAGTTTTTTGTCTACCAAAAATCTAATGATAAATTTCAGTCCATGTCAGAACAATTCCCAGTGGAATGGACTCCTGCTGGACTCTTTCAAGACAAGGCCAATAATATCTGTTTTCTGTTTCGCGATGAAGGGAGAAACTACCGAGCCATTCTCGAAGATACACTCGGTAGGAAATACGATTATTCTCCTGTGTTTAATGGACTGCAAACCATTAATCAAATTGAGAGTAAGAATTTTTTTGATGATTTGTTTGTTGTCGGGACAGAAGGACTGAAACACATAACGGTAAATTCTATGGCAGGCATCCAAAATGCATTGACCGGTGAATATATTAGTTCTATGGTGGAGGTAGATGATTCGACCCTACTCGTCAATACCATCGGAGGTGGATGGAAAAAGTTAAATACTCAGTCCTTGATTGACATTCCTTTTCAAGGCCCTAAATGCGGAATTACATCTAGTGCATTTGATCCGGGGATGAAACAACAAATTCACAAAGATGGGCAGGGAAATCTCTGGTTTTTTTCCAATTCAGAATTCATTTCCTATAATCCGAGGTCAAATACCTGTACATCCTTTTCGTTGGGAAGAAAGTTTAATCTATTTGAATATTTAAATGATTCTGTCGCTGTTTTGGGAAGTAATTTTGATTTGCAGATGTATAATGTAAAGCAAAAAAAATTCCTTCCTTTTCAACGCGGCATGAATATGAAATTGCCCGGTAGGTTAAGAGATTTGCTTCTCGACCAGAATGGAATCCTGTGGATTCCAACCAATAATGGTTTGTTGAATTACAATCCGGATGATAATGTTTTCACTACGGTGTACGGAGAAAGTCATGTAAGATTTACCAGTATCTGTGAAATGAAGGATGGGAAAATCTGGTTGGGTACTTACTTTCAAGGCATATGGATTTATGATTCAGAAACTGGGCATTTTAATAAAATACAAAATAAAGATGGTTTATCAAATAATGCTGTGATGAGTCTTATCTCAGACCATGATGGATATGTTTGGGCAGGAACTGAGTACGGAATCAATGTATTGTCTCCAGAGGGAGAGGTATTGGGGGAATTACATATTGAAGATGGATTGAGTTATGAGGTTTTTGAACGTTTTGATCCCTATAAAGATCAAAATGGTCGACTTTACTTTGGAAGTATCAACGGGATAAATATTTTCCATCCACAAGTGATTCGAAAAAATCTATTGAATAAGCAAAAACTAAATATTTACCTCACCGAGGTTTCTTATTATAATAATGGACAAGATACCACCCTATATAGAGGTTTGACTAAACTTGAAAAATTATCACTTCCAGCCCAACGAAGGTACCTCAACCTCAAATTTGCAATATCTAGTTATATAGATCCTTCGAAGAACCAATACTACTATCAACTTAAGGGATTGGACGATGAATGGAGATCGCTGGGTAGCCAGAGAGAACTCAATCTCAATCATTTACCTGCTGGAGATTTTACCTTATTAATACGGGGAGAGAATTTGAAACACCATGTATCCACACTTCCTATTCAACTATCCATTTATGCCGCAGAATATTTTTACCGGGAATGGTGGTTTTACTTAGTCATCTTTGCTACATTGGTCATTGTAGCCTTGTGGTGGATTAGAAATTTACGACGGCAAAAAGGAATGTTGGAAAGTGAAGTTCATCGGAGAACCAAACAAATCAGGAAGGACAAAGAGACCATCGAAAAACAAGCCCAAGAATTACAAGAACTCGATCAACTCAAAACGCGTTTTTTCAATAATATTTCTCATGAATTGCGTACCCCTCTGACATTAATTACCGCGCCTGTGGAAAAAGCCCTCGTTCAACCTCCCAAAGAGGGGGACAACATTCGAGTTTTACTGCAAAGCATTTATCAAAATTCAAAAAGATTGCTAACTCAGATCAATGGGTATCTAGAATTGTCAAAATTGGATGTCGGTATAAGCAAGGCGGTGAATGCCTCAGTTGATTTTCATCAATTTATGAAAATCGTCATTGAATCATTTATTCCGGCGGCAAAATCAAAAAATATCAATATTGAAACCCATTTTGAAACTGAGGAATCATTGGTCATCGATACGGATAAGGAGAAGTTGGAAACTATTGTAGTCAATATTTTAATTAATGCCATTAAATTTAGTCAAGCTGGAGGAAACATATATGTGAAGGTTCGGGTCAGTGATTATAATGATGAAATTCGAGGGGCGGAGGACAATATGGTCAATGGGATTTTGACCATTGAAGTAGGAGATGAAGGTCCGGGAATAGAAGCAGAAATCTTGCCTTTTATTTTCGATAGGTATTATCAAGGAGGAGATCAAAGACACAAAGGGTCGGGAATGGGATTGGCGATATCCAAAGAATTGACAGAATTGCTCAACGGGACAATATCTGTGCAAAGCAATCTAGGAAAGGGCAGTACTTTTCTGGTCAGTATTCCAGTTCAAAAGAGAAATACCCTAGCTAAGTCTCAACAGGTTATGTTAGTTGAGCCGAGTCTTCCGAAGATAATCCGATCTAATGGGAGTACTAGAATTAAGAAATTCCTCCTCATCGTGGAGGATGATACAGAAATACAGCAACTACTAAAAACCATATTGGCTGAGGATTACAACTTGATTTGCGCCAAACATGGAAAGGATGCTTGGGATCTGATGAAGGACAATCCTGGTGAATCCCTAAAGATTGACGCTATCATTTGTGATTTGATGATGCCGGTAATGGATGGTATGACTCTGCTTAAAAAAGTGAAGGAAGATAAATACTGGAAGAATTGTCCCATTATTGTTCTTTCGGCAAAAGCTGAAGAAGAGGGTAAACTCGAAGTATTACAATTGGGGATTGACGACTATTTGATCAAACCCTTTTCTCCTCGGGAATTGACCATTCGTATAGAGAATATGATAACCAACAATGAAAGTAGACAAAACTTTCAGAACAGTGTGAAAGGTATGGTTTTCGAGGATTTGGAAATGGAAGAAGAGGCTTGGCTTCAAAACATTCAAAACATAATCTTAAATGCTTTGAAAAAGAACATTGAGTGCACTGTTCAGTATGTTTCACAGCAGATAAACCTAAGTGAACGTCAATTGAATCGCCGTTTAAAAAGCCTTAGCGGTCTCTCTCCCAATCAATACATTCGAGAAGTCAAACTTTTGAATGCACGCCATTTGTTGGAACACAAATCTTTGGGTACGGTTGCGGAGGTGGCCTACGCTTCGGGATTTAATTCTCCGAGTTATTTTTCTAAGATATATTATGATCGATTTGGACAAAAACCGGGAGGATATTTTTAAGCAGTAGTCTTGGATTAATACCCTATCCAACTTATCAATTTAAAGGCAGTGTTATCGCAGTGTGATGATTGTCATGATTTATTATTAATACCGAGTCGGAGCACAGTGGCCTAAATACCTATCGAATTACGTTGCAGGCTCGTCTCGGTACGGTGGCCTCGGTTCCTGCAATTTTAATATTATTGAGAAATGTAATTTAATACTTATTAATATCAATGTAGTCTCGTCGCAGCACAGTGGCTCACCCACCCGAGCCCAGTGGTCTCGGTTCCTTCACCCAATCGACATTTAGTCGATTGGATACTTCGTATTTCGTTCAGTCATGCTTCGAACAACTATGCACAGTCATGTACTGCATTCGGTCGTTCTAGATAATATCCCCCGATACTGTCCAAAAAAGTGTGTAAAGTTCAAATATTTAAGATTTTAGTGATTCGAAACAAAAAATTAAAAGATGAAC
>NZ_JAJQYA010000070.1 GCF_021729155.1 Membranihabitans marinus
TCTCCATTCACTACATCACAATATCTTACGCAATCTCCCGATCCGTATATAGAAGGCCAACCAGCAGCAAACCAATACGGGCTATTGCCATTGCCGTCCCAGAACCATTGGTCGGTCACTTCTTCATAATAGCCATCTGCAGACAATACTCGATCACCTTTTTCTAAGAAAACATAGGGAAAATAACCGCTCCCGATAGAAGCAATAAGGTAGTTTTCCCAATCATCAGCCAATCGTGCTACGATGTTCAATGCTCCATATCCCAACTGTGAACTACTTGCATTAGCCAATACATCTGCGATATAACTTCCGTCGATAATATCACCGATGGTATATTCTGTTTGAGCTTTGTCGTTTTTCTTTAAGATCACACAGGCCAAATACTCGTTCAATAAATCTTGTGATTGAGCATTGACATAACCTGCGAGAACTACTGCTGCGGGCAATTCATAGGTCACTGCACCCATTTTACCAGTGGGCAATTCGTAGTCGTGTAATCCCATGGGCTGCTTCCATGCCGCATATCGTTTAAGTGTTTCTCCTGGATCGACTACGGCTTCTATCTCACAATAAGTCGTATCTTCTGCCTTTCCTTTAAATGAAGTTGGACCGAAGGCGGGCAATCTCATAACTACGATGGTATCGGTCAAAGTCGTCATTTCTCCTTCTTTATTGAATACTTCCCAGGTACGGAAAATCAATTCTGCAGTATCGTTGTCTTCAGTACAAGAGATCGGCATAATCCAATCCGGTTGTACTGCCAGTCCATAATAGCCTGGACCTCGACCCTCATTACACGATACAGTAACCGATGGAGTATGTAGGCTGGCATCAGGAATATAGCCGCAGTAGGTAACGATCTTTCCTCGACTCAAGCCTGCCGTCGGTAAGTCGTAATCTCCCGCTGTCTTACTTGATTGAAAATCCGATGTCAAAACAATGCTTGACGACTGAGGGATAAACAGACTAGACTGACAGCTCGATATTGGATTCGATATTTGTACGGTTAATATTTGCCCTCGATAATTACAGAGGTCTTCGCCTTCCATGATGAGATCTTGGCTCGTTAGATTTTCTCCTCGCCATACTTGACCGTTCCATTCATTGGCCACAGTGACCGATAGTTGATTTGCACATTCTGTTAGGCCAGGCACTACTTCATTGATGTACAATTCCATCATCCCTTGACCATCAATGGCAGGATGAATAGTGGAAATACAATTCATAGATTGTGGACTAGGATCACATGGATCTGATTGATACTCCAATACCCCCATATCTATATTATTATAAAATCGAGGATTGAGGGCTAAATCCACTTCTTGACCAGCGACCATGTAGAAATCAGCCATGGTGGATGGATCTCCACTATTAATGGCTGGAGAAATATATTGCAAACTAAAATCTCCATTGGCCGCATCGACAAATAAGGGATCGGTATTGATAAAGTTATTGTTTGGTGAATTCGAGCGCAACATTAACTGGGATTGATTGTATTCAAAACTTCCCAAATCGATCATCGAATGATGTATCAACGAGTTTATCTTATCACTGGAATTTAAGTTAGCTATCTTCCCAGAATTTTGATAAAAAATAGTATTTACGATAGTGTCGGTAAGTCTTAATGCTGCTAAACCCGTAATCAATGAATCTGGATGACCTTGAAGATCATCAACAGTATATGAATGAATATTGATTGAATCAAGAACAACACTTGAATTTTCACTTTTATTTTGATAATATACGTTATTAACAATAAAGTTATTAATGTTTCCATTAAAAGTGTGATTGTTGATTGTTCCACCTTTTTGTGCCACATTCTGAATAAATAAATTATTAACAAGTGAACTTTCCAAATATCCATAGCCAGCAAAACGACCAAGATGTCGTCCCGAAGCATAATTCAACAGGGCGGCTCCGTTTTGTTGTGCTTCATTATTCTGAAATATTGAATTAATTATATCAATGGTATCAACAGCATAATATCCATGAGATCTATTAAAAATTGCCCCTCCAAAAATACTTTTATTGTCTTTAAACAAACTATTAGAAATTCTCACTTTAGTTGTATTAATGTGTACATAAATATCAATAGCTCCTCCTCGAACAACATCTGCTAGAAGATCATTGTCCAATGTATTGCCATAATTAAAGTTGCCTATTAATTCGCAAGAATCAATATGGATGATATTCTTTCCAGAATTGTAATTGTAAAATGAAATGGCTCCTCCACTAAGCCTACTACTATTTTCTATAAATTTGGAATGTTTTATATTTATTTTTTGATCAGTATAAATTTTAAATCTTCTATCATTATCAAAGTAAATAGCTCCTCCTACATTTTCACTTGTATTTCCTTGAAACAAACAGTGATTTATACTCACTTCATAGTTACCATTTGAAAATCCTATTTTATGGTATATGGCTGCTCCGTAGGTACGCTCTCCCATTGTACGATTGTTTTTAAAAACAGAATGTTCAAGAATGAGTGTAGCCTGGTCATAGATATCAGTGAAATAGTAGAGAGCTCCACCATAACCCTGTGTGCTTTTATTACTTATAAATTCACAATTTCGAATAATAGGTAAGCTTAATCCAGAATTATCCCCAAAACTATATACGGCACCCCCATTACCGTAGTTTCTGGCTTCATTTTCTTTAAATTAGCAATGTTCAATCAGCGGTTGACTCATCCCACCATTGGTTGTAGTATTGTTTACAGCACCACCATATTTTGATATATTTTTCTCAAATAAGGTATTTGAAATAGTGGGTGAGCATTGAAAAACATCCAATGCTTGATTGTACATTCCACCACCTCTTATCAATGCATGATTTAAATAAAAGTGACATTTATTTAACCTGGGATTTGAATGATCTGAATTCGCAATATTGAGCCAACCGCCCCCATATCCATGTAAATTTGAGCCATCTGCATTTCCATTAGTGATGATGAATCCCTCCACTAGGGTAGAATCACTTACATTCAAGGTAGATACCACGTGATAACTATTGTCTGTACTGTCATTCTGCACTCCTATATCCCCAGAGAGAATGGTCTCATATATTTCCCAATCTCGGTTTGCAAAAATATCTCCACCACTAGGAAATCCACCGTAGACTTCAACATCAGTGGGAATATTAAATGATATCTCTCGATTAGTAGTACCAGTCGGCTTATAAGTACCCTCTGCCACATAAATCTTATCCGCGGCATCTGGACAGGCATTCAATATCCCAAGGGCTGATTGTAAATCGGTAAAAGCATCGTTCCATGAAGTACCATTGTCTCCTCCACTTGTTGCCGTCAA
>NZ_JAJQYA010000071.1 GCF_021729155.1 Membranihabitans marinus
TTGACGGCAACAAGTGGAGGAGACAATGGTACTTCATGGAACGATGCTTTTACCGATTTACAATCAGCCCTTGGGATGTTGAATGCCTGTCCCGATGTCGCTGATAAGATTTACGTGGCCCAGGGTACTTATCAGCCTACTTCAACTGGGGATAGATCTATATCATTTATGATTCCAGACGGTGTTGAAGTTTATGGAGGATTTCCTAATGGTGGCGATGATTTTGAAAATCGAGATTATGTTTCCTATGAGACTATCCTCAGTGGAGATGTCGGTAATCAGAATGACAATTCAGACAATAGTTATCACGTGGTCTACACGAAGAATGTTAGCGATGCTACCCTGGTAGATGGATTTACCATCACCCAAGGTAATGCTAGCGAAGCATTTAACAATGCCATTGGAGGAGGATGGTTTAACGACGGTTCTGAATTGGGGAATCTGTCTAATCCAAGTATCTATAATTGTAAATTTTCCAATAACTCTGCCGGTAACGGAGGGGCATTATATAATGATGCGGATAATGGAGGAGAAAGTTCACCTGAGTTGATCAATTGCATATTTATCTCCAATTCCGCTAGCCATAGTGGTGGAGCAATTCGCAATGTTGGAGCCGAAGGAAAAAGTTCGCCAGTGTTGATTGATTGTGAATTTACGTCCAATTTCGCTTCTTTATCCGGAGGAGCTATCTACAATTCTGCTGTAACACAAGAAGGAGAGAGTTCACCAGTGTTAGAGAATTGTGTTTTTACGTCCAACTCCGCTGATTTTGTAGGAGGCGCAATTTACAATAAAGGGGACGAAGGAGGAAAAAGCTCGCCTGAGTTGAAAGATTGTGTATTTACGTCTAATTCAGCTCGAGATGGAGGGGCTATTTTTAATTCTGGAGGTGAAGGAGGAGAAAGTTCACCCTTGATGACCAATTGTGAATTTATGGCGAATACAGTTAGAGAAGATGGTGGTGCTATATTTAATGAAGGATATGATGAAGGTAAAAGTTCTCCTGAGTTGATCAACTGCATTTTTGAGTCCAACACAGCCGAAGAAAATGGAGGGGCTATTTATAATTATGGAGAAGAAGGTGAGAGTTCTCCATTGATGACCAATTGTATATTTAAGTCTAACTCTTCAGATGATGGAGGTGCTGTTTATTCTTTTGTAGAAGAAAGTGGGAACTCCTTCCCTGTAATTATTAATGGTATTTTTGAAAATAATAGGGCATTAAATGGCGGGGCCATCAGTAGTGTTGAAATGGATGGAGAAGTGAGGGCTGAAATTGTCAATTGTTTGTTTAATGGAAATGTAGCTTCAAATCACGGAGGGTCTGTTTCATATTCTGGTGCTTCCGTCCAAACGATTAATTCCCATATTGTAAATTCGGTTTTCTATGAGAATAATCCTTCAACCACTATAGAAATAGTGTATAGTGATGGGGATCATGTTGCCATAAAAAATAGTATTTTCTATAAAAATAATAATGCGCCCAATACCCCTCCTATACATGCTGAGAATGGAGGTGAGATCGACATTTCCTATTCAATGTTCGATGGATCTGATATCGGTCAGACAGGAGTGGTGATGATGTTGAGAGCGAATGCTCCAAACAATAACTTTATCAATACCGATCCCTTATTTGTCGATGCATCCAATGGAGATTTCCATTTACAACTGACTTCGCCGGCCATCAATAGTGGTGATCCTACTACCATGGCTAGTTTCTATATGGTAGCTGGTCAAGAAGTAGACTTAGACCTCAATCGTCGGTTTTCTGGGGTTATCGACATGGGATTGTATGAGTTTCCCTGTGATCCTAGCCCACAAGCTATGAATTGTTTATCTACTATTCATCCTGCCATTGATGGTCAAGGGATGATAGAATTGTATATTAGTGAAGTAGTCCCTGGTTTATCAGATTGTGCGAGTCAACTATCAGTGACGGTAACCAATGAATGGAACGGCCAAGTATGGCGAGCTGAAAATCTAACCAGCCAAGATCTCATCATGGAAGGGGAAGACCTTTGTAATTATCGAGGGCAAACATTAACCCTACAAATATCGAATTCAATATCTAGCTGTCAGACCAGTCTGATAATCCCTCAATCGCCAAGCATCGTTTTGACATCGGATTTTCAATCAAGTAAGACGGCTAGTGACTACGATGTACCGACGGCAGACCTGAGTAGAGGAAAGATTGTGACCTATTGTGGATATATTCCTGATGCCAGTCTTCATCCTCCCTTGGTTACCGTATCGTGTAATGAGGGTAGAGGTCCAGGGTATTACGGATTGGCAGTACAACCGGATTGGATTATGCCGATCAACTGTACTGTGAATACAGATACAGCAGAAGTAATCTTCCGAACTTGGGAAGTCTTCAATAAAGAAGGAGTCATGACGACATTGACCGATACCATCGTGGTGATGAGATTGCCGGCATTAATACCAGAAAACTTCGTAGGATATAAAGAAGATACGAGCTACTGTGAAATAGATGCTGCAGAGGAATCAGGAGAAACGGTCAAACGATATGCCGCTTGGAAGCAACCGATGGGTCTACACGACTACGAATTGCCCACTACTAAAATGGGCGCAGTCACCTATGAATTGCCCGCAGCAGTACTTCTCGCAGGTTATGTCAATGCAGAATCACAAGATTTATTAGAAGAATACTTGGCCTGTGTAATTTTAAAGAAAAATGACAAAGCTCAAACCGAATATACCATCGGTGATATTATCGATGGAAGTTATATTGCAGATGTATTGGCTGATGCTAATAGTTCGCAGTTGGGATATGGAGCATTGAACATCGTAGCACGATTGGCTGATGATTGGGAAAACTACCTTATTGCTTCTATAGGTAGTGGTTATTTCCCTTATTTATTCTTAGAAAAAGGTGATCGAGTATTGTCTGCAGATGGCTATTATGAAGAAGTCACCGATGAATGGTTCTGGGACGGCAATGGTAATAGCCCTTATTGGTTTGCTGCGGGATGGCCTTCTGTGTATGGATCTGGTGACTGTATAAGATATTGTGATGTAGTAGGTGAGGGTTTGGAGGATTGTGCAGTGAATGTATTGCTTCCTTTGTTGGAAGATGGAGTCGAAGGAGCTGTAGAAATTTGTTTAGAGGATATTTCTGGCGCTCCACACTGCGGAATTACAGTAACAGTAGATGCCTTACCTTGGACGGGAAGTTGTCCTCAGACCAAAGGACAAGAAGTGACAGTAAAACAAACTTGTTTCCAAAGATATTCTAATGG
>NZ_JAJQYA010000072.1 GCF_021729155.1 Membranihabitans marinus
AAAAAAAAGCCTAAACAGATTGATTACTATTTAGGCTTATGGAAAATAAAAAAAAAGGCGGCGACCTACTCTCCCACCCGTAAGGGCAGTACCATCAGCGCTGAAAGGCTTAACTTCTCTGTTCGGAATGGTAAGAGGTGGATCCCCTTCGCTAAAGCCACCTAAGTCTTTTGTACATGTTAATGTACTATATCTTTAATAGAGCTGTGCTTTCACAGTCTATTTGTTTGTCCTTAAAAAAGACAAGTGGAAAGAGTAGAGTTAACTTAAGAAGAAAAAAAAAAGGAAGCTTTCGGGTAATTAGTACTACTCGGCTGCGCACATCACTGTACTTCGACCTGTAGCCTATCAACGTAGTCATCTTCTACGACCCTAATGGAATACTCATCTTAGAGATGGCTTCGCACTTAGATGCTTTCAGTGCTTATCCATTCCGTACATAGCTACCCTGCGATGCAACTGGCGTCACAACAGGTACACTAGAGGTACGTCCAACTCGGTCCTCTCGTACTAGAGTCAGACCTCTTCAATATTCCTACGCCCACAACAGATAGAGACCGAACTGTCTTGCGACGTTCTGAACCCAGCTCGCGTGCCGCTTTAATGGGCGAACAGCCCAACCCTTGGGACCTTCTCCAGCCCCAGGATGCGACGAGCCGACATCGAGGTGCCAAACCTCCCCGTCGATATGAGCTCTTGGGGGAGATCAGCCTGTTATCCCCGGAGTACCTTTTATCCTTTGAGCGATGACCCATCCATGAGGGATCACCGGATCACTTTAGCCTGCTTTCGCACCTGTTCGAGATGTCTCTCTCACAGTCAAGCGCCCTTATACTAATACGCTCTTCGTACCATTACCAACGGTACTGAGGGCACCTTTGCGAGCCTCCGTTACTTTTTAGGAGGCGACCACCCCAGTCAAACTACCCACCACACAATGTCTCCCAGCTTTACTGGGATTAGAACCAAGATATAGAAAGGGTGGTATTTCAAGGACGACTCCACAATCACTAGCGTGACCACTTCGTTGTCTCCCACCTATCCTACACATTCTATATCCTAGACCAATGTGAAGTTGTAGTAAAGGTTCACGGGGTCTTTTCGTCCCGTTGCGGGTAATCGGCATCTTCACCGATACTTCAATTTCACCGAGCTCGTGGTTGAGACAGTGCCCAGATCGTTACACCATTCGTGCAGGTCGGAACTTACCCGACAAGGAATTTCGCTACCTTAGGACCGTTATAGTTACGGCCGCCGTTTACTGGGGCTTCAGTCAAATGCTTTGTCCGAAAACTAACATCCTTCCTTAACCTTCCAGCACCGGGCAGGTGTCAGACCCTATACTTCGTCTTACGATTTTGCAGAGTCCTGTGTTTTTGCTAAACAGTCGCCTGGGCCTATTCACTGCGGCTCCATATAATTATAGAGCGCCCCTTCTCCCGAAGTTACGGGGCTAATTTGCCTAGTTCCTTAACCACGAATCACTCGAGCGCCTTAGAATACTCATCTCGACTACCTGTGTCGGTTTATGGTACGGGCTGTATATATCTGAAGCTTAGAGACTTTTCTTGGAAGTATGCTTGGGTCCACTATCACCGCACCCAGAGGGCTTGGTGTACTATCGTACGTCAGTTCACTAGCGGATTTGCCTACTAGATCAACACCTAAGTACTTCAAGGCTGTATTCCGTCACAGCCCGGGACTTACGCGACTTCGTCCTCCCATCGCAATATATACAGGTACCAGAATATTAACTGGTTTGCCATCGGCTTCGCCTTTCGGCTACACCTTAGGACCCGACTAACCCTGATCTGATTAGCATAGATCAAGGAACCCTCAGTCTTTCGGCGAACAGGTTTCTCACCTGTTTTATCGTTACTCATGCCTACATTTTCTTTTCTACCCGCTCCATCAAATCTCACGATTCAACTTCAGCGCTAGCAGAATGCTCCCCTACCACTCCAACATAGTTGGAATCCAAAGCTTCGGTGGTATATTTAATGCCCGATTATTTTCCGCGCACAGACGCTCGACTAGTGAGCTGTTACGCACTCTTTAAATGAATTGCTGCTTCCAAGCAAACATCCTAGCTGTCAATGCATCCACACCTCGTTTAATTCAACTTAATATACACTTGGGGACCTTAGCTGTTGGTCTGGGTTGTTCCCCTCTCGGCTACGGACCTTAGCACCCATAGCCTCACTGTTGCTGCAGTGACATGGCATTCGGAGTTCATCAGGGTTTGGTAGGCGGTGAAGCCCCCTAGCCCTATTGGTAGCTCTACCTCCATGACACTCTCCACAACGCTGCACCTAAATGCATTTCGGGGAGTACGAGCTATTTCCGAGTTTGATTGGCCTTTCACCCCTACCCACAGGTCATCCAAAGACTTTTCAACGTCAACTGGTTCGGTCCTCCATTTCGATACTATCAAAACTTCAACCTGCCCATGGGTAGATCACTCGGTTTCGCGTCTACCCCCACTAGCTGTCGCCCTGTTAAGACTCGCTTTCGCTGCGCCTACTCCGCTGAACGGATTAAACTTGCTAGTGAGGAGTAACTCGTAGGCTCATTATGCAAAAGGCACGCCGTCACCCCGAAGGGCTCCGACCGCTTGTAAGCGCATGGTTTCAGGATCTTTTCACTCCCCTACTCGGGGTTCTTTTCACCTTTCCCTCACGGTACTAGTTCACTATCGGTCTCTTGAAAGTATTTAGCCTTACCAGATGGTGCTGGCAGATTCATGCAGGATTTCTCCGGTCCCGCACTACTCAGGATACTGACCCACAAGGTCTATTTCTATATACGGGACTATCACCCTCTTTGGTTGTTCTTTCCAGAACATTCTATTTCTTTTTACTTGCTTTATGTCAGTCCTACAACCCCGGCCTGATATACAGACCGGTTTGGGCTTCTTCGCGTTCGCTCGCCACTACTTACGAAATCACTTTTGTTTTCTCTTCCTCCAGTTACTTAGATGTTTCAGTTCACTGGGTTTACTTTCCTTACGGAATTCTATGTCTTCCACATAGAAGGTTTCCCTATTCGGACATCTACGGATCACCGATCGTGTGCATCTCCCCGTAGCTTATCGCAGCTTACCACGTCCTTCGTCGTCTTCAAGAGCCTAGGCATCCTCCATGCGCCCTTATTTGCTTCCTATTCTTCGAGTTAATTCATGTTACAATGAAATTGAATTTACAAAACTCAATTTTAAATTAAAACTTTTACTCTTTCCTACTTATCAAAGAACTTT
>NZ_JAJQYA010000073.1 GCF_021729155.1 Membranihabitans marinus
ATAGCTAACTTCTGCACTTATAAAGTTCGCACCCAAGCCATACTTTATCGTATCGCTTAAGTCATAGTAGGCTCTGTGACCTGTTGTATCCTCTACTCGAATCACATAAGTCGTCGTATATTCATTTACCGTACCTGTCGGTCTTGCACCTATTAATATGTCCTTCGTCATTACAACTCCTGGTACTGGAACTTCAATAATAGTCACTGTCGTATCACAGATTCCATCTTCATCACAGACCACCAAACAGAAGGTATCTCTTACCCCTAGTGTCGATGGTGCCGTATATTCTACACAGCCAGTCACCTGATCGATACTGCCTATGCTGCCCAATGACGGATCTCCACAACTGCTCACACTGGATATAGCACCTGGTATCATTGTCAGATCTACACAAGATGTAATCATGCTATCAGCCGGTACCGTATAATATACCGTATCTGGTGGCAATGGTACTTCTATGATCGTTATTGTCGTATCACAGATGCCTCCTTCATCACAGACCACTAGACAGAAGGTATCTCGCACTCCCGGTGTCGATGGGGCCGTATATTCTACACAACCGGTCACCTGATCTATACTTCCTATGCTGCCCAATGACGGATCTTCACAACTGTTTACACTAGCTATTGGTCCTGGGATCTCACTTAAATCTACACAGGATGTAATCATACTATCAGCCGGTACCGTATAATATACCGTATCTGGTGGCAATGGTACTTCTATTATCGTGATTGTCGTATCACAGATGCCATCTTCATCACAGACCACTAAGCAGAAGGTATCTCTCACCCCTGGTGTCGATGGCGCTGTATATTCTACACAACCTGTCACCTGATCGATACTGCCTATGCTGCCCAATGTAGGATCTTCACAACTGTTTACACTAGCTATTGGTCCTGGTATCTCACTCAAATCTACACAGGATGTAACCATACTATCCGGCTGTACCGTATAGTAGACCGTATCTGGTGGAAGCGGTACTTCTATGATGGTTATTGTCGTATCACAGATGCCACCTTCATCACAGACCACTAGACAGAAGGTATCTCTCACCCCTGGTGTAGATGGTGCTGTATATTCTACACATCCTGTCACCTGATCAATACTGCCTATGCTGCCCAATGACGGATCTTCACAGCTGTTTACACTAGCTATTGGTCCTGGTATCTCACTTAAATCTACACAGGATGTAATCATACTATCAGCCGGTACCGTATAGTAGACCGTATCTGGTGGAAGTGGTACTTCTATGATGGTTATTGTCGTATCGCAGATTCCTCCTTCATCACAGACCACTAGACAGAAGGTATCTCGTACTCCCGGTGTCGATGGTGCTGTATATTCTACACAACCAGTCACCTGATCAATACTGCCTATGCTGCCCAATGACGGATCTTCACAACTGTTTACACTAGCTATTGGTCCTGGGATCTCACTCAAATCTACACAAGATGTAACCATACTATCCGGCTGCACCGTATAGTATACCGTATCTGGTGGAAGCGGCACCTCTATTATCGTTATTGTCGTATCACAGATTCCTCCTTCATCACAGACCACTAGACAGAAGGTATCTCTCACCCCTGGTGGCGATGGTGCTGTATATTCTACACAACCTGTCACCTGATCTATACTACCTATGCTACCCAAACTCGGATCTTCACAGCTGTTTACACTAGCTATTGGTCCTGGTATCTCACTCAAATCTACACAAGATGTAACCATACTATCAGCCGGTACTGTATAGTAGACCGTATCTGGCGGAAGCGGTACTTCTATTATCGTTATTGTCGTATCGCAGATTCCTCCTTCATCACAGACCACTAGACAGAAGGTATCTCTAACCCCTGGTGTCGATGGTGCTGTATATTCTACACAGCCAGTCCCCTGATCGATAATACCTATGCTGCCCAAACTCGGATCTTCACAACTGTTTACACTAGCTATTGACCCTGGTATCTCATTCAAATCTACACAAGATGTAATCATACTATCAGCCGGTACTGTATAGTATACCGTATCTGGTGGCAATGGTACTTCTATTATCGTTATTGTCGTATCACAGATTCCTCCTTCATCACAGACTACGAGACAGAAGGTATCTCTCACCCCTGGTGTCGATGGCGCTGTATATTCTACACATCCTGTCACCTGATCTATACTGCCTATACTGCCCAATGACGGATCTTCACAACTGTTTACACTGGATATAGCACCTGGTATCATTGTCAGATCTACACAAGATGTAATCATACTATCAGCCGGTACCGTATAGTAGACTGTATCTGGTGGCAATGGTACTTCTATGATGGTTATTGTCGTATCGCAGATTCCTCCTTCATCACAGACCACTAGACAGAAGGTATCTCGTACTCCCGGTGTCGATGGTGCTGTATATTCTACACAACCAGTTACCTGATCAATACTACCTATGCTACCCAAACTTGGATCTTCACAACTGTTTACACTAGCTATTGGTCCCGGTATCTCACTTAAATCTACACATGATGTAATCATACTATCAGCCGGTACTGTATAGTAGACCGTATCTGGTGGAAGGGGTACTTCTATTATCGTGATTGTCGTATCACAGATGCCATCTTCATCACAGACCACTAAGCAGAAGGTATCTCTCACCCCTGGTGTCGATGGCGCTGTATATTCTACACAACCTGTCACCTGATCGATACTGCCTATGCTGCCCAATGTAGGATCTTCACAACTGTTTACACTAGCTATTGGTCCTGGTATCTCACTTAAATCTACACAAGATGTAATCATACTGTCTGGCGGTACCGTATAGTAGACCGTATCTGGTGGCAATGGTACTTCGATGATCGTTATTGTCGTATCACAGATTCCTCCTTCATCACAGACTACTAAACAGAAGGTATCTCTCACCCCTGGAGTTGA
>NZ_JAJQYA010000074.1 GCF_021729155.1 Membranihabitans marinus
AATGAGTTTACCACCACCTATGTCATTCGTGTAGAGGATATAACAGGTGTGAGAGCTTACTACGACTTAAGTGATACGATTAAGTATGGCTTGGGTGCAGACTTTATCAGTGCAGAAGTGACCTATGGCGGAGGTGATGGCATACAGACTGGTATAGTTACTGCCAACCCTGTGGATACAGCTTACCAGATCGTAGATGATGAATATATCGAGAACTTTGGCGTAGATAGTTTCTATGTAGAAGTGATCTTTAGCATTGATCCGAATATATTGACAGCTGAGAGTGCAGACTGTGACTACACCAATGATTTTGGGGCCAACAGTGGATTGACCAACGTAGCCGTGATCAATGATGCAGTTCCATTGGATAGAGATACGGTATGTAGAGAGATCCCAATGCCAGGAGTATTGATGACAAAGGATGTATTGGCTGAAGCTACTCCTACCGGTAACGTGAATGAATTTACTATGACTTATGTCATCCGAGTAGAGGATACTACAGGTACAAGAGCCTACTATGACTTAAGTGATACGATTAAGTATGGCTTGGGAGCTGACTTTATCAGTGCAGAGGTGACCTATGGCGGAGGTGATGGAATACAGACTGGTATAGTGACAAGTAATCCAATGGATACGGCTTACCAAATCGTAGATGATGAATATATTGAGAATTTTGGTGTAGATAGTTTCTATGTAGAAGTGATCTTTAGCATAGATCCGAACATATTGACAGCTGAGAGTGCTGATTGCGATTATACCAACGATTTTGGGGCCAATAGTGGTTTGACCAACGTTGCCGTGATTAATGATGCAGTGCCATTGGAAAGAGATACGGTATGTAGAGAGATTCCAATGCCAGGAGTGTTGATGACAAAGGATGTATTGGCTGAAGCCACACCGACGGGTAATGTAAATGAATTTACCATGACTTATGTCATCCGAGTAGAAGATACGACAGGTACAAGAGCCTACTACGACTTAAGTGATACGATTAAGTACGGCTTGGGAGCTGACTTTATCAGTGCAGAGGTGACCTATGGAGGAGATGATAACTTACAGACCAGTATAGTTACTAGTAATCCAACAGATACTGCCTACCAGATCGTAGATGATGAATATATTGAGGACTTTGGAGTAGATAGTTTCTATGTGGAAGTGATCTTTAGTATTGATCCCAACATATTGACGGCGGAGAGTGCAGACTGTGATTATACCAACGATTTTGGGGCCAACAGTGGTCTGACCAACGTTGCCGTGATTAATGATGCAGTGCCTTTGGAAAGAGATACGGTATGTAGAGAGATTCCAATGCCAGGAGTGTTGATGACGAAGGATGTATTGGTAGAAGCTACACCGACGGGTAATGTGAATGAATTTACTATGACCTATGTTATCCGAGTAGAAGATACTACAGGTACAAGAGCTTACTACGACTTAAGTGATACGATTAAGTATGGCTTGGGTGCTGACTTTATCAGTGCAGAGGTGACCTATGGAGGAGATGATGGAATACAGACTGGTATAGTTACTGCCAATCCGACGGATACGGCTTATCAAATCGTAGATGATGAATATATAGAGGACTTTGGTGTGGATAGTTTCTATGTAGAGGTAATCTTCAGCATTGATCCCAACATATTGACAGCGGAGAGTGCAGACTGTGATTACACCAACGATTTTGGGGCCAACAGTGGTCTGACCAACGTAGCCGTGATTAATGATGCAGTGCCATTGGATAGAGATACGGTATGTAGAGAGATTCCGATGCCAGGGGTATTGATGACGAAGGATGTATTGGTTGAAGCCACACCGACGGGTAATGTAAATGAGTTTACCATGACCTATGTCATCCGAGTAGAAGATACTACAGGTACAAGAGCCTACTACGACTTAAGTGATACGATTAAGTATGGTTTGGGTGCTGACTTTATCAGTGCAGAGGTGACCTATGGAGGCGGTGATAACTTACAGACTAGTATAGTCACTGCCAACCCTATGGATACGGCCTACCAGATCGTAGATGATGAATATATCGAGGACTTTGGAGTAGATAGTTTCTATGTAGAAGTGATCTTTAGCATTGATCCTAATATATTGACTGCGGAGAGTGCTGACTGCGATTACACCAACGATTTTGGGGCCAACAGTGGTCTGACCAACGTTGCCGTGATTAATGATGCAGTGCCTTTGGAAAGAGATACGGTATGTAGAGAGATTCCAATGCCAGGAGTATTGATGACGAAGGATGTATTGGTAGAAGCTACACCGACGGGTAATGTGAATGAATTTACCATGACTTATGTCATCCGAGTAGAAGATACTACAGGTACAAGAGCCTACTACGACTTAAGTGATACGATTAAATATGGTTTGGGTGCTGAATTTATCAGTGCAGAGGTGACTTATGGGGGCGGTGATAACCTACAGACCAGTATAGTCACTACTAACCCAATGGATACGGCTTACCAGATTGTTGACGATGAGTATATTGAGGACTTTGGTGTGGATAGCTTCTATGTTGAGGTAATCTTTAGCATTGATCCGAATATATTGACAGTTGAGAGTGCAGACTGCGATTACACCAACGATTTTGGAGGTAACAGTGGTCTGACCAACGTAGCTGTGATCAATGATGCAGTGCCGTTAGAAAGAGATACGGTATGTAGAGAGATTCCAATGCCAGGAGTATTGATGACGAAGGATGTATTGGCTGAAGCCACACCTAC
>NZ_JAJQYA010000075.1 GCF_021729155.1 Membranihabitans marinus
TGGTTATTTCGGAGGGACTGTGCCACCTATTTCGGTCAAATGGTGCCACTTTGAAAGATGTTGTAATGATAACAAAAAAAATGGATTTATTGATTTTACAATACTCCTTTCCTCAAAGATTCTCCTTTAAGACTTATTCGATGAGAGGAGTGAACTATTCTGTCTAGAATAGCATCTGCGATAGTGCTTTCCCCGATGATGTCATACCATGCTGATACTGGTATCTGAGATGATAGAATGGTAGATTTCTGATTATGCCTATCATCAATGATATCCATAAGGGCTTCCCTTGCGTGATTATCAAAGGATTGAAGACCAAAGTCATCAAGGATAAGCAGATCAGTTGATGAGAGTTTTTTAAGCTCTTTGAGATAAGTACCATCCACTTTACTGAGCTTTAACATTTTGAGCAAGCGAGCTGTATTGAAGTAGAAGGTCTTTAGTCCCATCAAGCAGGCTTGGTGCCCCAGAGCCTGTGCAAGATAGCTTTTCCCAACGCCAGAGGCTCCAGTCAGAATAATGTTTTCCTTTTTTTTGACAAAGTCCAACATGCCGAGACGGACGAACATATTTTTATCCAGGTTACGATTGTGAGTATAATCCACATCAGCAAGACTGGCTTTCTGTCTAAATTTCGCCTGTTTGGTCAATCGTTCGATTTTCCTGTTCCAGCGGTGTTCCCATTCATGATCGGTCAATAAGGCAAGGTATTCGTCGGCGGTCATGGATCCCACTCGGTTATCCTTAATGAGTTGATGATGTAGGGAAGCCATAGCTCCAAGTCTCATCTCTTTCAGTTTTTCGATAGTTTGATTATTGTTCATAATAATTATTGTTTAATTAAACGTTCATTTATAGGCCGAAGCCCCCCTTATGTTCTCATGCTCAGGGATATGAGATTTATCTTTTTCCAGGTCTTGGTAAAACAAAAAGCTTTTGTCCATATTGTTTTCCAAAATATTTTTGATGCGCATGTAAGAGACAGCCTCGATATCCAGAACTCTTTTACAGGCCTGATCTAGCCTTTTGGAGCCATGAGCTTTATGGAGTTGAATTAGTCCCATAACCCGTTTATATCCTACTTCAGGGTAATCGATATTCAAAAGTATTTTATCTACACACCTCACAACGTGTACTCCATGAGGAAGAGCTTGCTTTCTAAAGTATTCCGGACTCCATTTTGTAAATGCTTTATGTGTACTACTGAGGTGATTTTTGTTGGTGATATAAATTCCGGTAGAGGGATTGCGTTTGTGCAGGGCTATGCGCTGATGATTATAATAAACCTCGATCGTGCTTTTGGTGTAATGGATCATGGTCCTATTGCCGATATAACGGTATGGAACACTGTAATAACTTTTGTCCGGGGAGAAATAAACATAACCCATTTTCTGAACCTTTGCCCTTTTGTAATCTTTTATTTCATAAGCCTGAGTGGGTAATGATTTTAAGTATTGTCGTTCGATCGTTTGAAAGAGCTCTCTTCGACAGGCTTGTTTTCGTTGGAATAGCAATTTATTATAGTCTACAAGTAATCGTCGTATCTCGCGGTTGAGTTCTTCCAAAGAAAAGAAAGTCATCTCCCGTATCGGATAATAAATTCTTTGGTAAACAAGGTGTACTGCGTTTTCAACCAAGGCTTTGTCTTGCGGTGAATAAGTCCTTGTGGGGTTGATCACACAGTTATAATGTCTGGCAAAATCTTTAAAGCTGCGATTGATGGTAGGTTCGTATTTACTGGCTCTTGTCACAGCCGACTTCAAATTATCCGAGACAATTGCTTTAGGAACACCTCCATAAAAAGTTAATGCATTCATACAACAAGAAATCAGATCTTCCTTTTTTTGGCTCTCAGTGGCTTCAACATAAGTATATTGGCTGTTGGGTAATATGGTCACAAACACCTCCACAGGGATTATATCACCGGTCTGTCTATCAATAATATGCAGCTTCTTGCCAGCAAAATCTATAAACATTTCTTTACCCGCCTCATGTTCTAACTTCATGGAACCTTTTACCTTGGCATATTTGCGACGATAATGCTCCATAAATTGAGTATAGCTATAGGCGTTCTTGGTCGTCTGAGTATATTCTTGGTAGTGGTATAGAAAAGTGAATCCGGGATGATTTCGAGCTTTATTGACCTTCTCAAAATAAAGCATCAGCTTATCTTGTCTTTCAGTATCAAGAGTGGTGAATGAAGTGAAAAGTGCCGTCAAGGCTGCATTGTCATAATTCAAAAGCTCCTCAAAAGAATATTCACTAGCTTTGAAACGCTTCATGTAGGTATTCACCGTGTTCCGGGATATGCTTAGAATGTCGCTTATTTTACGATTACTGTAACCGTCTAAGTGTAATGTGATAATTTGTTTAAGGTCCATAGGATCAAGTGTGTTTGCCATATCTAATCGCTTTTTTGCGACAAGATAATTGTACTTGATCTTTCAAAGTGGCTGGGAAAACTGGTCAGCCTGTGGCACAAAACGATCCGCTATGGAATGAATTGAACCCCAAAAATGGCACAAAACGATCCGTAAATATTGGCACAATTTGAACCGATATAACTGGCACTAACCCACCGAAATACCTGGCACAAAACGATCCGTAATATCCA
>NZ_JAJQYA010000076.1 GCF_021729155.1 Membranihabitans marinus
TGGGTAGATCTAGACGACTGTGGCAATGGTATAATCACCAGAAGATTTGATATCAGTGGAGGTTGTGGACCGAAAGCTCCAAACTTTACCTTGGAACAAATTATTTATGTGAATAGCGCCTGTGAATTGGGCATGTCTATGTTTGATACACCTGCTGATACTTATACTCAAGAGTTACCTGCTTGCGTAACTTCGTTGGAAGATGCTAGTACGGAATTGTCTCCGGCCGTAACAGGTAAAGTGGAATTGAAAACGGACTTAGTAGGTGCGTTGTGTAATTCTATCGCCATCGGAGTGAAGGAAGAATACATCAGTGAAGTACAAATCACAGGAACAGATGGTCCTCAAATGTATAAACTGACTAGGGTGTGGAATATTAGAGATTGGTGTTCAACCATTGAGAGAGATTACGAGCAAACCATAGTATTTGTTGTCGATGCCAATTGTGCTGCGAACAATGGCGATGTGAGTTTGACTGGTCAGATCACAGATCAAGATCAAGAGGCGATAGCAGAAGTAGAAGTGAAGGCTGTCTTGAACAGTGGAAGT
This sequence comes from Membranihabitans marinus, assembly GCF_021729155.1. Classification (GTDB taxonomy): domain Bacteria; phylum Bacteroidota; class Bacteroidia; order Chitinophagales; family Saprospiraceae; genus Membranihabitans; species Membranihabitans marinus. The sequence continues at coordinate 550 of NZ_JAJQYA010000076.1, forward strand.
CCATTGACAGCAGAGACCACGGGTAATGGTCAGTATGGCTTCAATCTCGATTGGGGCTCTTCAGTGAGTATAGTACCACAGAAAAACACCGGTCATGGACAGGGTATAACTACTCAAGATGTGATAGCCATCCAGAGCCATGTAATGCAAGATTCTGTATTGACTAGTGATTACGACAAGATGGCGGCCGATGTAGATGGCAATGGTTTGATCAATGCCTTTGATATCTTGGAGACGAGAAGAATGGTGTTGACGCCGAATCGAAAGTTGGCCAATAATACGAGTTGGAGATTTTTCGTATCCGATGGAAGCATGAGAGAAAGTTTCGAATCGACTAGTTTGAGATCGGACGAGAATATAGATTTTGTAGGAGTGAAGATCGGTAATGTGAATCGCACGGAAAATGTAGGTCGAAGTCAGAGAAGTGGATTGACGACTTTAAATTTGAGTGTAGTGGACCAAGGATTGATATCTGGTGAATTGTACCGGGTAAATGTTACATCTGAGAACTTCGATGAAATTACTGGAATGCAGTACACCTTGGCATATGCGAACAATGCGGTAGAGGTAGAGTCTATCGAAGCGGGCGCATTGAACTTTACAGAGGACAATTACGTGAAATACCGTCCGGGATTCATCACAGCCTCTTGGAGTGAAGGGAAGGCCATCAGTGTATCTGAGAATGAGGTATTGTTTACCTTGGTTGTCCGAGCGAAAGCCGATGTATCATTGCGAGATGTATTGTCAGTAAGTGATCGGGTAATCATGGCTGAGGCTTACACTGGAGCTGAGGAGTTGAAGAATATACAATTGCAGTACAATAAGAGTGATGCGATCTTTGCCTTGTACCAAAACACCCCGAATCCCTACGCTGGTCAGACGGCCATTGGATTTACTTTGCCAGAAGCCTCAGAGGCTACTTTGACCATGTACGATGTGACGGGGAAAGTATTGAAAGTCATAGAGGGCAGTTATGGTAAAGGCTACAATAAGGTCTGGGTCAACAGTGAGGACTTTGGAATGTCTGGTGTGTTGTATTATCAATTGGATACGGAGAAGTACACCGCGACGAAGAAGATGGTGGTGATAAAGTAATAAGTAGATATTAGACTATATAAAAAGGAGTAGCTTGAATTTACAAGTTGCTCCTTTTTTTTAATAGATAAATTTTGAAAGAGGAGTATTTGCAAGGTTTGTTTGATGAATTTTTTTTTTACTTTTTTTTACCTAGTTAAGTCATTAAAATTTTAGTTCTAATATATTTTATAATTGGCAACAACATATGATATTTTTTTATCATATGTTGTTAGTAGTAAGTCCGTTATGCATTTTTTAATTTGTCTGTATCGGATAAAAGATTAATTTTGTTTGAGATGCCCCAAATTAAGTTAAATATAATGAGACGAAATTTCCTAGGTGGTTTATTTAATTATCAACCGGGAGATTATGATTTACAGCTATCGTGTAAATATAGTTGCATAATTAACACTCATATTACATATATGTTAATTAGTAATATGTCTGGTGTTTTCTCTAGATTTAGTAATAATCTTTCGAATACCTCCGTCACATATTTATCGAAATTTTTGGTTAAAAAAACGACTAATTATTGGTTGGTGAATAATAGGAACGATAATTGTAGTGCAGTGGATGTCGATGGTTATATTTCATCTGTACAAAGGAATCTAGAGGGAGATTATGTCAATAAATTTGAATCAACAACATCTATTGTTGAGCAATCTAGATTTAATATTTTAAATAGTCAAAATCAGAGTCATTTTGTCATTAATTCTAATGGATTAATGGGGCCATTAATTTGGAGTCTTCACGGACTAATCGGCAAATTTGAATGGTTTAATAGTAAAATGATTGTTATTGAATGAATTATATGAAAAAATAGAAAAGAAAATGCAATATGTATTCTTCTATTTTAATAATAAGAGGAAATCATGTTGTTATTGCAAGTTGTTAATTAAAATTTTTTATTAAAAGCCTAAATGTTATATCATCTAAACTAGAACTCATGAAAAAGACGAATTTTACATTAATTCAGCCATCGTGGTT
>NZ_JAJQYA010000077.1 GCF_021729155.1 Membranihabitans marinus
ATGACCATATTATCCGAAATGAAAAATCCTATCACAAAATATCAGCATATATTATTAATAATCCATTACATTGGATAAAAGATAAATTATATAAAATATAGATTTATCATTTCAGAAATCATCATTTGCTGAGACGCAAGATTTTGTGCCTATTATGGTAGTTAATTTTTCATAATCGACTTTGTTCTATTAGAAAAATAATATTACTCCCTGTCAAGTATACTTCGTCAATATTTATAGGAATTTCTCCTTGTCTGGAACCTCCAACATTATTTCTAATTGTAGGAATACCACTTACAAAACTATATACCTTTTCGTTAAACAACAGATTTTTCCATTAAATTACATGACATATTCAATATATATTAACAATACAACAACGACATTACAACACAATACTCCACAAACACCCAAAACAACCAAACACACATACAAAAACATCCCGATGTTCAATCTTTTACTAAATCACAGTTTCTAATTTCAACAGCCCTCAACTATAAAGGCTATCCGTATTTTTCATTAAATTGCAATCCGGCTCTTCACTCATAGTCAGGATTCCCAATACTGGAGAATAGCTGAACAGGAGTTGACCAAAAAACATACATTTACCCTAAGGTTACAATGATGAATCAAGACTGGAAAAAACTAAAATTACTATTGGCAGGTTGCGGATCCATTGGCAAGCGCCATGCAAGAGTCCTCTCCTTTCTCGGCGTAGAAGAAATCTATATTTTTGACCCCAATTCCCAAAATACCGAGGAATTAATCGATGAACTGCCCCATCTTAAAAAAGTAGACACCTATGAAGCCGGTCTAGCATTGGTCGATGCAGTATTTGTTATGACTCCTACTCGCCTACATGTTCCTATGGCTATACAGGCCATAGAAGCCGATTGCCATGTTTTTATCGAAAAACCAATCTCCCTGACCATGGAGGGGATTGATGAACTGGCCAACCTCGCCAAGATTAAAAACAAAAAAGTGATGATCGGGCTATGTACTCGATACCATGAAGGCATCAGAAAAGCTAAAGATATATTTGAATCCGGAAGGATCGGTAGGTTGGTTTCTATTCGATCACTGGTTGGGGAACACTTTCCAGCCGTCCACCCTGAGTACAAATCCATGTATTACGCTAAATATTCTGGGGCTTTCGAATTGATGCACGACTTAGACCTGGCGTTGTGGTTTGCCAATCAACCTGTAAAACAAGTATTTTCAGTCTATGGCAGCTTTAGCGATATCGATATTGAAGCACCAGACACGGTGGAATTTCTACTCCGTTTTGAAGATCGATGCACGGCCACCATCCACCTGGATTTCTTTCAAATACCTCGTCGAAGAAACATGGAATTGATCGGCAGTCAAGGCGTACTAATCATTGATTTTACTTCTTGGGAAGAATACACCATTTCTATTTACGACTCAACTAAAGAAGACTGGGAACATCGGACAGGAAAAACAAAACGCAATGATATGTTTATCGACGAAGACCTAGACTTTCTTCAGTCCATAGTCAACGACACAGCAATTTCCTGTGATATAATCGAAGGATGTAAATCCCTAAGGGTGATAGAAGCTGCACAAAATAAAATAGAAGATATTAACCTCATTGAAAACATCTAACTTATGCCAAACATTGATTTATTTAATTTAAAAGACCAGGTCGCTGTCATCACCGGTGGAGCCAGTGGATTGGGTTACGATATGGCTTGCGAACTCGCCAATGCAGGATGCCATTTAGTGATTACTTCTCGTTTTAAAGAAAAGTTAGTAGAGCCCGCCCAAAATCTGAGAAACCAATATGGTATTGATGTTCTTACCCTACAGCTAGACCAATGTTTTCACGAGGAGGTAAAAAATATGGCTGCGCAAGCCCAACAGTGGAAAGGCCACATTGACATCCTTATCAACAATGCGGGTGGAGGGTCAGGAGCCAGTGAAGGCGATCTGTTTAAACGCGCTCCCAATGACATGGTCAACATGATACACACCAATCTAATCGGTCCACTGTTCTGTTCTCAAGAAATAGGGAAAATTATGGCGGGTCAGCAATCTGGGAAAATCATTAACATCGGGTCTATTGCAGGCATGGTGGGCAGAGATCGAAGTATGTACCGCGACAACCAAAAATCTGAACAACCCATTGATTACGCCGCCGCCAAGGCCGGGATCATCGGAATGACTCGAGATCTTGCCGCCTATATGGCGCCCTATGGTATCTGTGTCAATTGTATATCACCAGGTGGGTTTCAGGGCGCTAGTTTACCTCAAGAATTTGTCAATGCCTATAATCGAGCGACTGCACTGGGCAGGATGGGAAAAATGGGTCAAGATATCAAGGGCGTTGCCCTCTTCCTGGCCTCTCAAGCTTCAGACTATGTCACCGGCCAAAATATAGTCGTAGATGGTGGGTTCAGTATTTGGAAATAGTAACATACTTGTAAGCCATCAACTAACTACGTATTGATCAGGGTATAAAAAGACTATAAATTTGCTTTAAAAGAAGTAAATGAATAA
>NZ_JAJQYA010000078.1 GCF_021729155.1 Membranihabitans marinus
TTGAAGTCGCTGCACTGAACTTTGTAGAAGTGACAGTGGAAGGGAAGACAGTAAGGATTCCATTCCGAGGCATTGCCATCCTTGTATTGAGCAGCCATTTCTCACCCTTTGTCTAAACAGGATTAATAAGATAAAATGATGGTCAAGATAATCTTTGAAGTCGTTGCTATGTAAGAAGTGGAAGGGAAGACAGTAAGGATTCCATTCCGAGGCATAACAATCCTTGTATTGAGCAGCCATTTCTCACCCGTTGTCTGAACAGGATTAATAAGATGGAAGGATGGTCAAGATAATCCTTGAAGTCGCTGCACTGAACTTTGTAGAAGTGACAGTGGAAGGGAAGACAGTAAGGATTTCATTCCGAGGCATTGCCATCCTTGTATAGAGCAGCCATTTCTAGCTCCTTTGTCTGAACAGGATTAATAAGATAGAAGGAAGGTCAAGATAAGCATTGGAGTCGCTGCACTGAACTTTGTAGAAGTGACAGTGGAAGGGAAGACAGTAAGGATTCCATTCCGAGGCATAACAATCCTTGTATTGAGCAGCCATTTCTCACCCGTTGTCTAAACAGGATTAATAAGATAGAAGGAAGGTCAAGATAATCATTGAAGTCGCTGCACTGAACTTTGTAGGAGTGGCAGTGGAAGGCAGGAAGGATTCCATTTGGAGGTATTACCAAAGATTACTGCATAGGATGTGTTTAAAATAGTCTTGTACTATTGAAGACCTGTGATAATTGGTGTTTACAACCTTTATTATATAGTATATATATATGGATAACTGTCTTCGGTATTATCTTTTCGATCGAGCATCGGGTATTTCGATTACTTATAATACTATGTAGATAGAATCATGTAAGAGTGATTTATATCTACATTCATATCATGGTAGATGATATTGGTAATGGCCTGTTTATAATTATAGAGTGAAGCCACAACTTCTACGTCGTGACTTCACGCCATCTTTAATCTATATATACAAGGGTAATCATCCAGTCAGTAATTGGTATTCAGATCTTGTAATTATATGGTTATATGAATTAGGACTATATTGAAATCAATACCTTAATCGTCTATCTGTAATTGATGATAAAAGTCCAGGCTACTATGATGGTCATTTAGGTATTGGATATGGTCGTTGTAATTCGGTTGCCAGGATGCCAATAGATTCCAAAACTTGGCCGAATGATCCATATGATGTAAATGGGCTATTTCATGTAACATAATATAAGAGCGAACTTCTTTCGGTAAAAGAACTAATCTGGTATTTAAGTTGATGTTGTTGCGCGAAGAGCAACTTCCCCAATTCGTTTTATTGTACTTCATTCGGATTTGGCCAATGGGTTTATTGCTATAGGATGAATGCAATTGATATAATTCCATTTTAATTATAGGAGCATAACAACGCTTAGCAATGTTGCTAATCATTTTTGAAACCTGTTTAAAGGCTTCCCATTTACTATCAATTGGAGATAAAATAAGAGAATGTTTATCCCCTATACTTCTCGATTCGATAATATAGTTACTTTTTTCAATCTTAAAATAGTGATTAATCCCACAAAATTGAATTGAAAATTGATCGGGAAATGATTTAATGGGGAGTGAATTTTGAAGTTTGGGGTTTTTCAATAGTTGTTTTGAAGTCCAATCAACCGCTTTTTCTAAAAAAACATCAATTTCTTTTCGGCTAAGGAGTTTAGGTAAACGGACGATAACCTTGTCGTGGCGTATGGAAAAAGAGGATGAATTGCGTTTTTCTAGATGAATTTCAAAAAATATTAAAAAATTTAAAATTTGTTTTTCTTTGTAATATACCATATATCGTTTTTGTTTCTATTTAATGTGTATGTTGTTTGTTTTATTAGAAGTAAATTTGTATATTAGTTGTCCTTTTAGATTTCAGCAGGTAATAAATTTATTTGCAGAAATGTTTTGTGGTTTGGAAATATTATTTCTATATTTGCATTCGCTTTTAAAGAAAAGTTCATTGATAGGTTGGAAGAATAAAAAACAAGGTAAGAAACAGAGTAATAATAATTACAACGTTTTGAATCGAATTTTCAAATTTTGCTAGATTCAAGCCAATAGGTGAGAACTTAATAATTGTAGCATACTTTTTTCGGAAAGTGTGTTTTATATAAACATAAATACAATGGAGAGTTTGATCCTGGCTCAGGATGAACGCTAGCGGGAGGCTTAATACATGCAAGTCGAACGGTAA
>NZ_JAJQYA010000007.1 GCF_021729155.1 Membranihabitans marinus
CTTCTCAAGCTCAGGATTTTCAAGTGCCATAAGGTCATCGACATCCATCTGAATATGGGATATCTTCTCGAGATAGGTTCTGACGGTATTTCTGCTGATGCCCAGTTTCTGGGCTATAGACCTCTTGGATTCTCCTTTTTTATACAATTGTAGCAATTGTTTAATCTTACTCATAGACGTTGGTTTTCCTGCCATCCTTTTTGATTTACATTTAGTAATAATTTGTAAATCAAAAAACCAAAAACTACTCACAAGTGGGACAATATGCTCCGGATTATTTTTCAGGTGGGTCAACCTGGTCCGGATAAATATTAGCTTATCTATTCTAATAAGCAGGTATTTTGATCTAATTCGACCTCTTTTCCTTGTTTTTACCTACCTGGGTCAATATCCGCCGGATTGTCATGTTTCTTTGCCATGCCATCCAATCATATACGCTCTTTTGCCTTCCGGATTTACTGGGTCAGCTTAGTCCGGAATATCCACTTTTCAAGTGCGAATTTTTTTGTCCAAATCAGGACCTTTTCAAATTGTTTTTGTCTTTTAAATTTTGGGTTTACAACAATTCTGTGAAGATAAATTGCATCTCCTTTTTCTCGTTTATGCCATATTAATGGGGCACTAAATTGAATTGAAAAAACACACAAAATATTGTTGCTTTCTACGATTTTTAATTGCAGATTGTTTTCAATGTCTTTTTCCAGTCCGACTTTGTCAATTTCTTTCCAAACCTGATATCCCTTTTTTCCTTGCAGTTGTATTGCTTTTTGGAAAAGGGAAACAACATGCTCAAAATCATTTGCTGTAGTATTAACGATTTTCATTTTATCGATTTCAAATTCAATGTTAGCGTTTAGTTATCTTTTTCGTTACATTTTTATATAGTGCAATCGTGGGATGTTAAGACGTACGCGGACATGATCATTTCTTTTGGATACAGTATGAAGTGATTTTCTGAATTTGATTCGCATCATTAAACTCATAAACATCACAAGCTGAAACAAACGAAACCCGCTTGCCATCTCTTAAAAATTCTGCCGTTCCGATTATTACAACATTATTTCCCTCAGCTATTATGTTCAGTGTTTTGAAGTCAGTTGTCACGGATTCGAAGTAACTACCGACTTGCTCACAATTGTCAATAATAGCTTGTTTTCCTGTAAATTTGTCTTCTTCAATTACAATCCATTCTGCATTTTCAGCTATATAATCGTAGGTCTTTTCAAATTCCCCGTTGGAAAATGCTTTTGCAATTTCTGTTTTTGTCATTGTGTAAAGATTGATTTTGTATGGTTATCCTTTTTAAAGACCGATAAAGGTCTTGTAAATAAAAAAATAGCATACTTAAAGACAAAGGAGTACATGATAGCATCCGTTTTTATTCTCTTTTTCCTTTAATATAAGCAAACATTGCCATGGCGTGTCCATGACCTAATTCATACTCAGCTTTCAACCAGTTGGCAACTTCTGTAGCTTTAGCTACTAATGCTCCATTATTGGTAAATCCTTTTTCCTCAGCTAGTTTTTGAAATTGTTCAGCGGTTTGACCTGTTTTTTCTTTTATGTTTTTGATGTATGTTTTGAATGACATAATTATTGATTTTTAGTTTTACGTTCGCCTATTTTTTATTAACATTGTTATGTACTGGCTTTATTCCTTAATTCGCTTTGGGTTTATAATAAAGTAAGATTGTTCCACTTTTAAAAACTTTGCTTTTTGTCAGTTCGAGGGTTATATTATTTTTCAGATTGTCCAAAATCGGTTCTCCTTTTTCAATGAATATTGGGTCAATCATTATTTGATATTCATCCACTAAATTCGCATTCGTAAGTTGTTTTAAAATCTTTCCGCTCCCTAAAAGTGTAATGTTCTTTTTCCCCGTTTTTTTTAATTTCCTTATTCTATCTATGAGGTTTTCGTTGATGATTTGAGTGTTTTTCCAATCAGTTGATTGTAATGTTTTAGAAACGACAATTTTTTCTGAATTATTCATTCCATCAGCAACTTCAGGAAAAGAGTCATAAGCCATTTGAGTTGGCCAAAAACTTTTCATCATTTCGTAGGTCACTCTGCCGAATAGAAGCGTTTGGTTCGATTTTAAGCTCTCAACTGAATATTCGGCCTCTTCTCCTCCGTGTTGGTGCCAATTTATATCTTCGTTAATTCCTTTATAAAATCCATTTAAAGAAATGAATGTGAATGATGTCAATTTTGCCATAATTTTATTAATATGTTGTCTTTTTATTTATACACCGTTAGTGGATCGTTTTCATCTTGTATTGATTTTCGCATGGAAAATTTCTATCCTAGAACTCGAAATCGCATACTTGTAATTTGAGTTGTTGAAATAATTTCTATCCGTTCAAGATCAATAGGCTTACAACCCAATTGATCAATAAGTCTTAACCCGTTCCCAAAAATGACAGGATAAACATGAACGACTAATTCATCCACAAGACCTAATTCAAGACCTTGTTGAGCAATGCTATGACCCAATATTGCAACATTTTTTGCTCCTGCTGCCTCCTTGGCTGTTTGAATCACTTTTCCTACTCCTCCGGTAACAAAGTTAAATGTTAAAGGGCCTACAGTAAGCGATTTACGGGCATTGTGTGTTACAACAAATTGTGGAATTTGTAGTCCTCCATACGGAAGAGCATCGGCGGTAACTTTGTTGTTTTTGAAATCCTTGTTACCAAGAACTACTGCTCCTAAATCTTGCATAACTCGATTTTCCATATCATCAGAATCGTCAGCCTCATGCTTGAAAATCCAATCCCAATCGTCTTCATTAGGTTTTGCAATAAAGCCGTCAAGTGACATTGTTAAGTGTATGAATACTTTCCCCATAGAATTTATTTTTTCAATTTTACGTAACTGTTAATATCATCAACCAATTCAGGTAATCCTTTCGCAAATGCATGGTCCGTTCCGTTTAAAACTCTTACGGTTGCATCGGGCATTGCCTTTTTATAGAAATTCAAATGTTTGAAAGGGACAATTGAATCGTCTTTACAGTGATAGAGAAAAATCTTATTCACTTGCTTGAGTTCATTTTCAAAATTATCCTTGAGCGCAAAGTCGTCCACATCCCAACCGTTTTTTCCCCATAATGGTGTGGCAACTAAATACATTGCTGATATCAAAATATTTGGCTTTTCTTCTGAAATGAATTTAAGCAGCATTGAAGCACCCAATGAATGTCCTATAAGGATTATGGGTTGGTTCGCTTTTTTTAACTCTTTTGCGAAAAGATTATTCCACATCTGATAAGTTGGAGCTTCTGGGGCATCAATTATTGGGTAAAGAACTTCAAATTGGCTTCCTAATTCATTTTTTAAGTTCTTTACTAAATCAAAACTTCCCTGTCCTACGTCACCTTGTCCACCACCACTATGAGCGAATAAAACTTTTATTGGTTTCATTATTAATAGATTTTATTTGGCTATTCATTTAGTCAATTATAATTTTCACATTGTCCGATAACGGTCTAGTATAAACGAAATTTATTCCTTTAAAATTTCTACCACGATTTCAGCTCCCAATAGAAAGTTGATAATGTCATTAATTTTTAAAGTCCCGTTTACATTTTCAACTCTCAAAATTTTGTCGCAGTCCTCCAAATCAAAATTGAATTTATAGTCTGGGAATTTCGTATTAAGCATTTTTATCGTTTGGTTCGCCTTAGTTTTGGAGGAGATATTGGTTTTAAAAACTTCAATCATTATTCCCTTTTTCCTTTAATATAAGCATACATTGCCATAGCGTGTCCATGACCTAATTCGAAATCTTTTTTAAGCCAATTAGTTATTTCTGTAGCTTTGGCTACTAACACTCCATTATTGGTAAATACTTTTTCCTCAGCTAATTTTTGAAATTCTTCAGATGATTTACCTGTTTTATCCTCTATGTTTTTGATGTATGTTTTGAATGACATAATTGTTGATTTTTAGATTCTGGTTTGATTTTTTGTGAATAGACATATGAAACCCCTAGAATAATACCTACTACGATGGGCATTAAGATATAGGCTATAATCTGGTCTACCGCCATATGGCTTATAGCTGCAAAAATTAAATTGAATGTTAAACCTGCATACGCCCATTCCCTGAGTTTAGCAGGAAGTTTTGGGAACATTATTGCAGTTGCCCCTAATATTTTGCAAACCATTAAAGCATAGGCGAAGTAATCAGGATAGCCTAAGGGCTTGGTTCCAGCGTTAAAGTATTCGTGTGCAAATAAAAGCGTCGCCAAAGGAATTATTGCTTCCATTACAAAAATGACAGAAGTAGCTATCCAGAATGTGATTTTATTCTTCTTGATTATTATTCTTTGTTTATGTAATTAATCATCCAATTGATACCAAACTTATCTGTAAATTCTCCGAAGTAAGCACCAAAAAACATATCTGCCATTGGCATTGTAATGTTGCCATCTACAGAAAGTTCAATAAATAGCCGGTCGGCTTCTTCTCTTGTTGCGGGTTCTAGGCAAATATGCATATTGTTTCCACTTGTTAATTTAAAGCCCATTTCTTTTGGTGCGTCCGTACCCATTAATATATGCCCACCAACTATTGGCAATTCAACGTGCAAAACCATTTTTTTTACGTTATCGGCAACGGGAGACCAATTTTCGGTACTTGCAGACACATCTTCAAAACGTTCAATGCCTTTACCTATAAATTCAGTTTTGAAAACAGATTTATAAAATTTGAAAGCTTCTTCTGTATTACCTGCGAAGTTTAAGTAGGTCGTTACTCTTGCCCTATTGTTTGTTTTATTTTGTTTTCGAAGTTTGAATTGTGCTTCAATGTATTGGTCTAGGTTTTCCATTGCCATGGTGAAACCTTCTTTAAAACCCATTTCAATTATTTTTTCTAAGTCAGAAAGGCTTTCGTACTTGGCTGTAATGGTTACTAGGGTTTTTTCTTCATTTTCATTGAATTCGTTTGTCCATTGGGTTCGGGGCATTTTTGGGTTAACTACTCCGTTTTCATCACAGAATGCGTCTAAACCCGAAAACATTTTTTGATGAGCAATTTTGATGTAATCATTTTTACACCAATGACATTCTTGCGGGTTTTCACCTTCGGTATTGTACATTTCATAAAGCCAAATTCCGCCTTCACGAAAATCCATTGATTTAGTTCTTGTTTTATAGGGTTTAGGTGCCCACCATAGGTCAAGAATTTCTGGATTTGTCCAAGCTTCCCAAACCAATTCAAGGTTTGCGGCAAATTCTCGTTCCACATTTACAGTGTTGTTTTTTTTATTGACAATGAAGTCAAATTTTAAGTTTGGGTTCATTTTCCTTTTGATTTTATTTGTTCTAAAACGGTATCCAATTGGTCAAAGCGTTTTGCCATTAGCATTTTAAATTGCTCCAGCCATTTTTCAATGTCTTTCATCTTGTCTGCATTTAAGTGATAATGAATTTCTCTGCCTTGTTGCTCCTGTGTGAGTATTTCGCACTCCGTAAGTATTCGCAAATGTTTTGAAACTGCTTGTCTGCTTGTATCAAAATGTTCGGCTATGGCATTGGGAGTCATGGTGCCAACAGCCAGAAGCATAATGATGGCTCGTCTTGTTGGGTCTGCAATTGCTTGAAAAACGTCTCTACGCATAATTATATGGGATTATAAACCATTGCAACAATGCCGCAATCAAACTTTTGTACTACATCAAGATTGAATTTTTGCATCGCTGTCAAGTCGCTAAAAATTGGCATTCCGCTTCCAATAGCAGCAGGGTTTACAAACAAATGCAACTCGTCAATAAGTTGGTTTTTAATGAGTGCAGAAACGAACTCCCCACCACCATAGGCAATCATGTCTTTGCCTTGCATATGCTTTAAATTGGTGATTTCTTCAACCAGGTCGCCTTTAGCAATTTCGGTGTTGTCCCAAATTGATTTGTCAAGTGTTTTGGTAAATACAATTTTTTGTGTGGTAGCATACTTAAGACCGCCTTCATACTCTGGATGGTTAGGGTCCTTGGCAACATTTGCCCAATGAGGAATAAATCCTACTGCCAATTTTCTGCCTAAAACTATTGTGTCTATCGGTTTAGTAATTTCTCGAACATAATTTGTAATGTCATCTGTCCAAGGAAATTTCATCCAATCCATTTCTCCATTTTGACCTGAAATAAAGCCGTCTATGGTCATTTGGACTTGTAATTTTAATTTTCTCATTTTTCTATATTTATTAAGTCATGAAACCAATCAGTTGCAAATATATATGCAATCAATCGGTTTCTCAAATATTTTATTAAAAAAAATGAATTATGTTTAGGATTTAACATTTGAAAGGTGTCGGTTTCCAATGACCGCTAACGTTAATGTGTAAGGAACGTTTGAACTAAAATAAGCAATGTTTTATACACGTTGTTTGGTGCAGGTTTTTACTTTTTTTGATTCCTTTTTGTCAGTATCATATCTGTATTTACACATTAAAAACTTGTCATCCACTACTGCCATTCAAAAGTAGACATCAAACTTTTCGGATGATACGTATTTTTCAGAAAATTCGAGGTTATTAGTTCCGACTGCTTGTGTTTTTAAATTTATGGGTCTCAATTTAATTTGGAATTTCTCCTATAGTTTTTGATTTACAAGTTATTTAAAAACATCCAACGGACTTTTCGTAAAGTTCAAAAGAATCAGGGGCATTTTCTTTCGCCTCATACATTCCATTTCTGTAACCCCATTCATTAGAGATGAAAAAATGTAATTTCCTTTTGGGTCGATGAACTTCCTCATAAATTGTGGCTAACGGTTTGTATAAGAATAGTAGCCGATTGCGGAACTTGAATTTTCAATTTACAACTGAGTTTTATGCTGGCCACAATGTTAATATTTACTACTATTTCCACCAGTTGCTTTGGGTGTCTATCGTATCGCCCACTATCAAATCTTTAAATTCATAATCGTTTGGCGAAAAACTATTCGGGCCTAAAATCGTCTGTTCGTTGTTTTAAATCGAGCTCTATCCAATTGTATTTTGTTTGTTTTACTATCCCTTCTTTTTTCAGCCCTCTTAAAAAGCTAAGTGGGATTGGGTAAATCCGTATCCATTTGCCATTTTCTAAAACACCAGCCATTCATACCAATTCATCATAGCTGCGTGAAGGCAGTGGATAGGTGGTTACTGTAAGTAAGATTTTTTTGCGGGGCATTTTTATAGATGTATTAATTCATAATCAAAATTAGGCAGGTGACAAATGGCTTCAGCTAAATGTTTGCGGTGGCATTGACAAATATCTTTCTCAAAACAGGTAATAGCTACACGATGATGTTTTTGGACTAAGTTAAGAATCGTTTCCTGTTGATTTATGGTTTTTGGAATAACCGTTTTTTTGTAATCTTCAAACAATAAATCGTAGTCTTTTTGTGTAGACAATGTTTTTCTTTTGTCTGAAACGATACCAACTTCTGGAATGTGGATAAATTGTATTCCAACCCCTTCACAAGCCATTTTTAACTGCGACTTGCTAAAACCATACTTCATACTAAAAGAGTTCTTTCGCACATCGCACAATACTTTTACATCTGCTTTAATCAATTGGTTGATGTATTGCTCTATGCTAATACCTTGATAACCTATAGTAAAAAGTGCTTTTTTTGATGACCTTGGCATTTTACGCTTCACTTTATTGAGTTCTTCTTCACTCAAAATTTGTTCAGCAATGCTACTATTAATAGCATAGTAAGGATAGTTTCTGTAGGTGTGTTTAATTAAATAATCTGACGATTTTCCAATAAAATACTTTTTTAATTCTGCTAACGATGCTTTATCCTTTTCCTTTAGTTCGTTTATATAAGATTGTGTGGTTGTTTTTTTCCAGTATTTTTCTCCTTCTTCAACCCATTCATATTTTCGCATTGTTGCCAAATCTGCATTGGCTTGAAATGAAAAACAACCAAATTTATAAGGTACAAAATAATAGCTGGCTGTCTTTTGCTGTATGGAAAATAGCATTAATAGTTTTTGAAGTTGGAATTTTTCAAGTTTTCCTCCAAAAGTTTCTATTATAGATAATATGACTTTTCGTCTGTAGTACATCTTTCAGTTTATTCGTTTTATAATTACAAGGATAAAAAATTACGCTACCAGCACTTCATTGAGTTCATCAATAATGGTATTCTTTTGGTTACCAAATAATTGGTGCATTTTTCCTTTTCCGCCTTTGGTATCAAAAGGTGTGTACTCTAAATCGTCTATTTCTATATGTAACTGCTCACTACGTGGTCTTATATCATTCGTAACCAATCTAATTGTTTTTTTGTAAAACGGTTGTTTTCCTGCTTTTTGCTTAAAAATCCAATTCTTAAAGTTTTCATCTATGGTTTTATCATAAGGTTTCAATTCGCTGTCTATTCCACAAGCTATTTTAATTAAAGATACCAAAGCAGTTAATTCGTCTTTGGGTTGCTTACTTTTCACGTCTTCTAAAGTAGAATAAGCATCTCAAACATAATCTGCTTGCTCGCCAAGGATTATGGTGTCCACCAAAAACAAAATACGTTTAGCAACTGCGTGCTTTAGCAAGTTATTCACAAAAGTCGCTGCAGTAAATGTTTTTCCAGCACCAGTAGTAATTTGAATTAAGGCTTTGGGTCTGTTCTTTTTAAAAGAATATTCCAGATTATTAACTGCAACGATTTGAGCAGGACAAAGTCCTGTTTCATCTAAAGCAGGAATGGACAACAATCTTTCTCGAAGACTTTTTCCTTTTTTTAATCATTCTGCAATTGTTTCTGGTTTATGAAAATTAAAAACATTTCTACCTCTTGATTTTGGGTCTCGACAATTTGTAAATCTAGTAATGGTTCCTGTGCTTTCATAAACGAAGGGCAAAGGGTCGTTGTTTAAATATTTTAGTTTTGCATTGGCGTAGTTAGAAGATTGATCTTCCATAACTGTAAGTCTGTGTCCGTAGTATTCACGTTTTGCTTCAATAATTTCGACTGGTTTTCGGCCTACAAACAGAACATAATCGGCAGGTCCAACATCAGTTTGGTATTCACGTACTGCAATTCCTTTGTTTGCAGATAAATCAACTTTCTTTTTTGACTGAACTAACCATCCAGCTTCACGTAGCATTTCGTCTATTTTATCACGCGCTATTTGTTCAGGATTTTGGTTACTATTATCAGTCATTCACTAGTTTAATTTCTTTTTCGTTGTCAATTTACATTTTTTTCAGCTAACGGAATATTGAGCGTTGGCAAAAAATAGCTCTTTTGTTTTTTTTAGTTTTGGCTTGTGTGTCGGCAAAAACCAAATGTGCTATTTGTGCGGCTGGCTTTTTTTCAGCTTGCAGGTAACGGTTAGTATATGAATTGTAGGCGATTAAGAAGCTTGTAATTTTCAGTTCAGCACAAAGTTTGATACGAGTCAAAAGCTTTGACTCTAGCACTATCATGCCTATTTTTTACAGTTTTTCTTAACCACTATAAAATAACTAGATGCACCTTTATAAATATTCTCAGAATCAACAGTCTGAAAATTTCCATTTGTGATTAAATGATCTAAATCAGAACTTTTAAGTCTTCTTATAGGAACAGGGATTATTCCAATTGTACACATTATTTGAACAAGTCGAATTTGCAAACCAATTAAAAATGATAATTTACCACCTAAACAAGGTGTTACAGAAATAAACAAACCATCAGGCTTTAATAGTTCATTTATTCTTCGTACAACATCATTGGGATTGGGAATAGTGTGCAACATATTGAAGGCTAGTATTCTATCATAAGATTCTTTTTTGTGTTTTTTATCAAAAATATCCGTTTGAGAGAAAGTTATATTTTCAATTTTTTGGCCGACTGCCTTTTCTTTAGCAATTTCAATCATCTTAGATGATATGTCAATAGCATGTATTTCTTTAACATAGTCAGCAATTTCACAAGATACTGTACCTGTTCCACATCCGTAATCTAAAACAACATTACTATTCTCTAAATACTTTTTAGTGTTTTTTCGAGACTTGCTATGAATATATTCAAAACGTTCTTCTGTTTTGTCGTAGTTTTTTGAAGCACTATCCCAAAATTTTTTTGATTTATTCATATGTTGTAATTTCTTGTTGTTTGAATTTGGTGTTAATGGCTGGTATAAGAGTAGTAGATAATAATGAAACTTCTTTCGGATAGCAATATAATTAGTAAAACCGTAGCTTTTTTTAGGACGAGTCAGTCTGTTTTTTGGGACTATAGTAAGCTCGAATAAAAAATAGCGGCTTAAATAAATTTCCAAGCCGCTATTACTTAAACTTTAATACCGTCGAAGATGATTATTTTACATCAAATCGATCTGCATCCATTACTTTAACCCAGGCTTTTACAAAATCAGCGACAAACTTCTCTTGGCTATCGTCCTGAGCATAAACCTCAGCATAGGCACGCAATATAGAATTAGATCCAAAGATCAAATCCATGCGCGTAGCTGTGTATTTCACAGTACCTGTACTGCGATCGCATATATTATATATACCGTTGTCGGTGGGCTTCCAGGTAAAATTCATGTCTGTAAGATTCACGAAAAAGTCATTGGTTAATGCACCCACCTTGTCGGTCAATACCCCATGTGCAGTGTTGCCATAGTTGGTGCCAATTACTCGCATACCACCGACCAATACCGTCATTTCGGGGGCTGTTAAACCCATCAATTGAGTACGATCTAGCATTAATTCTTCTGGACTCACCACATAGTCTTTTTTACTCCAGTTGCGATATCCATCCGCTAATGGCTCCAACGGATCGAAGGATTCTGCATCTGTCATCTCCGCTGTGGCGTCTCCACGTCCCGGTGTAAATGGTACTGTGATATCATATCCTGCCGCTTTACAAGCTTTTTCCACACCTAGATTTCCAGCCAACACAATGGTATCGGCCACGCTAATGCCAGATTCAGCAGCTATGGGTTCTAGAATGGAAAGTACATGAGCCAATTTTGCAGGTTCGTTTCCTACCCAATCTTTCTGTGGAGCCAATCGAATTCGAGCTCCATTGGCACCACCGCGTTTGTCGGAGCCGCGATAAGTACGAGCACTATCCCAAGCCGTGGTTACCATTTGTGAAATCGTCAATCCCGAAGCAGCTATTTTTGCTTTTACAGCTGCTACATCATAATCACTTTTGCCAGCAGGAATAGGATCTTGCCAGATTAAATCTTCTTGAGGAACATCGGGGCCGAAGTAATTGGCTTTAGGTCCTAAATCTCTGTGGGTCAATTTAAACCAAGCCCTTGCAAAGGTCTCAGAGAAATAGGCTGGATCCTTCATGAATTTTAAAGAGATTTCTCTATAGATTGGATCTACCTTCATGGCCATATCGGCATCGGTCATCATGGGATTGTGACGAATACTAGGATCTTCCACATCTACAGGTTTGTCTTCTTCTTTGATAGATACGGGTTCCCATTGCCATGCTCCTGCTGGACTCTTTACAGACTTCCATTCGTGATTGAATAGCATTTCAAAAAAGCCATTGTCCCATTTGGTGGGATGGGTGGTCCAAGCTCCTTCAAGACCACTGGATACGGTGTGTCTACCTATGCCAGGCTTAACTGGATTGGTCCAACCTAAGCCTTGTTCAGTAACATCGGCCGCTTCAGGTACTGGACCCAAGATGCTGGCGTCTCCATTTCCATGGGTTTTTCCTACGGTGTGTCCTCCTGCTGTTAAAGCTACTGTCTCTTCATCGTCCATGGCCATTCGGGCAAATGTTTCCCTGATATGGGCAGCTGTTTTTAAAGGGTCTTGTTTGCCGTTGACCCCTTCTGGGTTAACATAAATCAGACCCATTTGTACAGCGGCCAATGGATTTTCCATGGTGGAAGGATCTTCTAGATTTCCATATCGTTCGTCACTGGGCGCCAACCATTCTTTTTCAGCTCCCCAATAGGTATCAATTTCTGGATGCCAAATGTCTTCGCGTCCAAAACTAAATCCATAAGTCTTAAGCCCCATGTTTTCATAGGCTATGGTGCCGGCTAGGATGATTAAATCAGCCCAGCTAATTTTATTGCCGTATTTTTTCTTAATGGGCCACAACAATCGTCTGGCCTTGTCTAAACTGACATTGTCTGGCCAAGAGTTCAATGGAGCAAAACGCTGGTTACCAGTATTTCCTCCTCCTCGACCATCAGAGATGCGATAGGAGCCAGCGGAGTGCCATGACATCCTAATAAATAAACCGCCATAGTGTCCCCAATCGGCAGGCCACCAATCTTGACTATCTGTCATAAGGGCGTGCATATCTTTTTTTAAGGCTTCAATATCCAGTTTTTTTAATTCTTCTTGATAATCAAAATCTTGCCCTAAGGGATTGGTTTTTGTATCGTGTTGATGCAAAATGTCAAGATTGAGGGTATTGGGCCACCAAGAAGTAACTGAGGTTTTGGTAGAAGTGATACCTCCATGCATGATGGGACATTTACCTGAAGAAGGAGCAGAACTAGCTGAACTACCTTTGTCTGCTTGCTGATGATGTGGACAATTGAGTTTGTCGTTTTCCATTCTTGAAATATTTATTGATTTTAAAAGTATTTGCCGAATTAAAGAAGGTGTATTTTAGTATTTAATACAAGAAATCTGTTTTAGGTATATTGTTGGTATTGAATCTATAATGTAAGTAAATAGGATTGACTATAATAAATCTAACTCTTTTGAACATAAAGATGTTGTGTTACGATAGTGTGATTCTATTTCTTTGTCCTAGCTGTATTCTTGTTAAGTAAATTCTTCTCATCTATAAACCAGTATGATAATTGAAGTACTGTTCAGTATGCTGTTTTAGAGATCGCTTGACTTCCTATAATTATACGAAATAAATTTATAATTATTGGTAATCGTTCTATTTATTTATTACGCATTGCGTTTTAATTATTGTGTGTTGAGCCGCATGGCATTGCGCTTCCCTAAACCACCAATTTGAGCCGCAAGGCCAACCCACTCGAAATGTGAAGGCCAACCCACCCAAAGCCAGTGGCTAAAACCTATCGAATTACGTTGCAATCATGCCGGAGCACAGTGGCTAAAAACCTATCGAATTATGTTGCTGTCACGCCGGAGCCGGTGATGAAATGCATGATGATTTACAGGGTAATCACGCCGGAGCACAGTGGCTACCCATCCGAAACACGGAGGTTTCGGCTAAATATCCTCGGTACATTGGCTTAAAACCTATCGAATTACGTTGCAATCATGCCTCGGCCGGTGATGAAATGCCTGACGATTTACAGGGCAATCACGCCGGAGCACAGTGGCTCCGGTTCCTTCACCAAAGGTCGATTTACGACCTTTAGTTGCCCTAAAGGGCAACTACGTTCAGTCAGGGATGATATGTTATAGCCGTGGGTGACCGAATGCAGCTCAAAGAGCCAAATGCCTACTAAAGGCATTTGATAAGGGAACCGAGGGATTATTCCCTCGGGTGGGTGAGGTGTATAAAGCATCAAACAATGTTGCTTGGCGGACTTTTTGCATTGTCAATCTTCTGTCACAAATAGATCATATCTTCTCATTCCCTGTAATAATATAATAGGATAGATTGGGCAAAAAGTGTGACAAATCCATGACCATCACCATTTATGTTATCATTCAATTCACATCAATCATTGAATTTGCTAGAAAAATGTTGTTTGCTGACAATAGAAATGAATTCCCTCGTCCCTTCAGGACTTTTTTCTAGGAAGGCATCCTTTTCATAGGGTTTCACCCTATGCTATTAGACTACGTCCTTTCAGGACTTTTCTCTTGTTATATTAGATTGGTTTGCCCAAAGCCAGTGGCTAAAACCTATCGAATTATGTTGCTGTCACTCCGGAGTGAACGAATGAAGTACACGACTGAATAAAGTTGCTCAAAGAGCAACCAGATGAACTAAATGTTCATCTGATGAAGGAGCCACGACCACTGTGTCGTGGGTGGGCAGGAGTGACCGTAAATCGGTCTACGATGAGAGAAGTCATGCCCACTGTAGCATGACGAGATTCCATGAAATTTGCTATCGAATTACGTTGCAATCATGCCTCGGCCGGTGATGAAATGCCTGACGATTTACAGGGCAATCACGCCGGAGCACAGAGGCTCCGGTGGCTGAGCTATGTCGAAGCCCGGTTCCCTCATCCGATGGACATTTAGTCCATCGGGTTGCTCTATCGAGCAACTTTATTCGGTCATAATCTTTCCGACAATATCAAACCCATCTGGTATTAGAAGTTAATTTTCCATAAATTCGATTAGAATTTTGGCGACATCAGGTGTTCTTAGGATTTTGAAATGACCGGTGTTGGAAATTTTCATGAGTTCGGCATTTTCCCATTTGCTGACCACAGCTTCGGCATCAGATATAGGAATGACTTTGTCTTTCTCATCGTGTATTACTAAAGCCTTGTCTACATTTATATTTTGAACGTATTTGGATAGATCTAAGGATTCAATTTTTACATTTCGTTCGCTTTCCAATTTTTTAATAAAGAGCTGGGTGGCTTTTTCACTTAAACCCATCTTATTTGAAATATTGGAAACGTAGTTGTTGAATGAATGGGGCATGGTCAGCAAGACATAGCGGTCTATTTTATAACTCGGTATTTGATTTAAGCCATAGATGGTGACTACACTACCGAAAGAATGACTGACTATTTTTCTAATCTCCAACTTCGTTATTATTTTGTCCAGAGTATCCGCATATTCAAACATTATGTTTTTACCGCCAGAACTATTGCCATGGCCAGGTCCATCAAAAGCATAGACGGTATAGTGGTTATCTAATAATTGCTCGACGATATCAGCATAATTGCCTGCTTGCCCTTCCCAGCCGTGAACAAGCAGAATCTTTTTATCACCATTGCCCCATTTATATATTTGAATATCATTGTTGTTGATATTTATAAATTTCTTGTCAGCTTTGGCTAATGTGGCTATTTCATGGCTTCTGTTCTTTCTAATTTGAGGATGTAACAGTCGGTTGTAAAATTTTTTGGCAAAGTAGGATGGGAAAATACTGGATAGGATCTGAATATTCTTTTTGTTCATCGTAAGAAATTCTTTTAGAGTCTTCTAATATATGGGGCTAATTTTTTACTTCAATTTAGGATGAATCTAAGATACATAATAATTATAGTATAAACTAAAAGAACCTATTGGAGCATAAGGTGATATTGTTTTTATTAACAAACAATATGTGTTATTAAAATAATGATTGCTGTGATTTATTTAAAATAAAATATTATAATGGTTTTTTATACTAAAATATAATCATGTAAAGATGTAATTGGCCTGTTATCATTTTTTAAGGCATAGATCTTTTTTTAAATAGGCCAAAACAGATGTTTATTCATTACTTATACGGTGTACATCCATCCTTGTGATTACTAGGATAAATACTATGATGGAATGGGTGTCGGCTAGATGTTTTCTTAGACTTAGTATGCTCTTGTCAATGTAAAGTGGAATTCGATAGATTAATACGTATTGCATTTAATAATTACCACTCATTTTTTGATTTAATGATGAAGCATTGCGTTTTAATTATTGCGTCTCTACGTTGGGGCGTGAATGTACCAGTGATTAAAGGAGAATTCTCATTGTGGCGTGGCTATATTGCATTATTGATTGTAGGTTGAAATGGACTTGGTTAAGATCGATAATTAAATTATTAGTGCGGTTGTAATTGATAGTAAATCAATGTGTTAAATGTTTGGATTTGACCTTGTTGAAGTTTGATCTGTAGGAAAAAACAACTATATTAGAGATATCATATACATTTCAATTAAACGTGATATGATAATATATCCCAATCGGAACACATTATTTTTTCCGGACATATAGACCTCGTGTATAAAGAAGGGGGGAGCTGTTTGGTTAATAATGGATTTAAAAATTCATTGAAATAAAAATAGTGATTTTTCTTCTACTACCTAGTGGTTCAATTTTCTATACTAAATGGAGATTGATAATAGATTGCCAACGGAGAAATGATGGTGTTTTTAATGAAAAACCAAAAAGTATACAGCTTTCGAAATTATGTATAAGTCAATAAGGTGTTGATACACATATCTTTGTTTTAATAAAATAGTTAAAGATGAATACTACAAATCAATTTGGCAAACAGGGTTGGACCAAAGATAGAATTAAAGACTTAAGCGGTAAAACCTTTGTAATAACTGGTACTACCAGTGGCACTGGGTTTGAAGCTACAAGAATACTACTATCCAAGGGCGCAAAAGTATTGATGCTCAACCGCAATCCCAAAAAATCAGAATATACTATGGCAACTTTGAAACGAGAGTTTGGCAATGATATTGATGTATTAAATATCACTATGGATTTGGCAGAACAGGATTCTGTAAAACGAGGTGCAGAAGAAGTTCTTAAGTCGGTTTCTCAAATCGATGCCCTAATGTGTAATGCTGCTATAGCTCAGGTGCCCAGCCAAAAGTTTACTGTCGATGGTTTTGAAAGTCAGTTGGGAGTAAATCACTATGGTAACTTTTTACTGCAAGCCCTGCTTTATCCTCGAATAGAGGAATCAAATGGACGCATAGTAGTTGTGGGTAGTATGGGGTATAATTTAGGGATTAAAACCATACAGTTTGACGATATGAACTGGGATAAGAATTATAATCCCAATAGTGTGTATAGCCAAAGTAAATTGGCGCAGATTATGTGTGTGTACGAATTACAGGATCGATTAAAAAATGCTGGAAAAACCAATGTCAAAGTCTATGCTTGTCACCCTGGTGCCTCTAGAACCTCTCTGATAAAAACCAGCGGTAGTTTAATGACGCGCTTCGTTTGGCAATTGATGAAATTGTCTCCATTTGTACAATCGGCGGAAAGAGGTGCCTACCCTGAATTGATGTGCGCCACAGAGCCGGATTTGGATCAAAGTGGATTTTATGGACCTACAGGGCGAAATTATTGGACAGGTCCGGTCGGAGAATGCAAATTAGAACCTCATGCTAAAGATAAAGCCGTAGCCAAAAAATTGTGGGAAGTGTCAGAGGAGGCAATAGGTTTGAAGTGGAGTATTTAATCCATCAATCGAGTTAATCATAGGATAAAAGACTTTAAACACAGGCGCATTGTTGTAGTCATTGGAGAACTCGGCCCTGTTCATCTTCTTGTCAACCGCTCTGGTGTTTCAGAATCGTTGATTGATTCGTCAAAAGAAATAAGCTACGTATTTATAAATGCATATTGGGCACGGACCTAAGATCTGCTTTTGAAAATATCGGGAAATCATAGAATGCAGGTTATCTTAGTAAATATAAATATTATAAAAACACAGTCATGGATATTTTAAAAACAGCAACAGATTGGGCAAAAGCCGAACTTTTTTCAACCCCATTTTTCATTCTATTTGGAGTGGTATTTATGGCGGCAAGTCTTGGGTTTTGGCAATTGGGTAAAACCGATATTGCAAGAGCCTATATCCTTCCCACCTTGGTGGCTGGAGTCTTGCTAACCATCATTGGTCTTGGATTGTTTTTTACCAATAAGTCAAGAATAACACAATTTGAAACTGCTTACAACGAAGATGCCACGGCTTTTGTGGAATCAGAAATTCAACGCGCTGAAACCACATTGAAGGAATACAAAAACGTTGTTTTTACTGCTATTCCATTAATTATAGTAGTCTGTGCTTTGGTTTTATTTTTTGTTAGTAGCCCTATTTGGCGGGCAAGTATGATTACTACCCTAGCTATGCTGGTGGTTATATTGCTTATTGATGGGACAGCACAAGCCCGTATTGATGAATACAGTAAAGAGTTGTTACAAGCTCGCCAAGAAATAAATAAATAATATGAAGCATTTTAAAACACTGTCCGCTTATCTAGAATACCTAGAGCTTCCGCGCCCAGAACACCCTATGTTTAGCGTGTTTTCTGCAATGGGACAAGGTTTTTTGCCTTGTCCAAAAGACAGTTCGCCACCGATTACCAACGATTGCTACTCCATTAGTTTTAAGAAGATAGTAAGGGGGGATCTTACTTACGGTCGAACCAAATATGATTTTACTAATGGCGCTTTATTTTTTATTGCACCCCGACAAGTGATTCAGTGGGATAATAGCGTTGTTTTTGAACAAAAAGGTTTTTCCATTACCTTTCATGAGGATTTCCTGAAAGGCAGTGAGTTGGCGCATCAGATTAAAAAATATGGTTTCTTTTCTTATTCCGCCAATGAGGCTCTCCATCTGTCGCCCAAAGAAGAAAACCAATTAGAGTCGATTGTGGAAAGTATTGATATTGAATACCGGAATAATCAAGATGAATTCAGTAAAGACATTATTTTATCTCAACTAACTACACTATTGAAATACGCCAATCGGTTTTACGAAAGGCAGTTTATCCACCGAAAAGAGTTGAACAATGATTTGTTGGAGCGTTTTAATCAGCATTTGGATGCCTTTTTTGACTCCGGACAATTAGAAGAAAAAGGAATTCCCAGCATTGAAGAGATTGCGGATCGGCTATTGGTTTCGCAGCGATATCTCAGTGATACATTGAAAAAAGAGACTGGCAAAACTTCCACCGAGCATTTGCAGTTTTACTTGATTGACGAAGCCAAGAATATCTTATTAAATCCCAAGAAAACAATATCGGAAGTTGCCTACGATTTGGGCTTTGAATACCCTTCCTATTTTTCTCGGCTATTTAAAAAGAGAGAAGGTATTAGTCCAACGGAGTATAGAGAGAAGTATAAAATGAACTAATTCAATGGGTTTTTAAACCTTGAATTCCCGTGGCAAAAAGGAGCTAATATCAATTATATATACATTGGAAATAATTGGTCATCGATTTAAGACATTTCGTCAATTTAAGGCATCTGTAAAATTTCAAAATATAAATAACCAAAGCAAATATTTAACCTCGAATTTTATACCCTCAGGCTTTGTAAGGGAGGTAGTTTTTATGTGATTTACGGTGTAATTACGCCGGTGTCATGGCCCAGTCGGGAAAGAATCTACTTTGACCTCTATTTATACATTAATCACCTTTATTTATACAGGGTAAATTTAAAAAGGAAATTCATCTTTGTATTTAATAAATTTAAAGAAATATGAAAAGGATAGGGTTCTTATTTGCAATCAATCTATTAGTATTTTCAGCATATGGCCAGAGGGAATCACAAGGTGAAAAGCAAAAAC
Source organism: Membranihabitans marinus (assembly GCF_021729155.1). GTDB lineage: Bacteria > Bacteroidota > Bacteroidia > Chitinophagales > Saprospiraceae > Membranihabitans > Membranihabitans marinus. Next base: position 19,169 of record NZ_JAJQYA010000007.1, read on the forward strand.
CAAATGTCGAAGTTGTCTCCAGTGCTGAAATTGAATGGACTCACCTCAATCCGGCGCGCGGTGATGCAGGTCCACAAGCAGGCAATCTATGGGGGGATCGGACAAGGGAGGGAAAGACTGGGTTCCTTGTGAAATTTAAGGATGGATTTTCATCTCCACCTCATATACACAATGTAAGCTATCGCGGTATCGTACTCAATGGTATGGTACACAATGATGATGAGAATGCGGACAAAATGTGGTTACCTGCTGGATCTTATTGGACACAGCCAGCTGGACAACCTCATATTACGGCTGCGGAAGGTCAATATAACCTTGCCTATATTGAGATTGAATCGGGTCCCTATTTGGTAATCCCTACAGAAGAGGCATTTGACAATGGGGAAAGACCGATTAACCTTCATTCGACTAATATGGTGTGGTTGGATCGATGGAGTTCGACATGGATTGACTATGGTTATCCAGACCAGGCTACTGAAGGAGTGGAAGTCAGTTTTCTTTGGGGCCAACCTCGTGAAGATGGTTTGAGTGGGAGTCTTGTAAAGTTTCCTGTTGGATTTTCTGGATTTATAGAAAGTCATGGTTCTGAATTTAGAGCTGTTGTGATACAGGGTGAGATTCAATATCAGGGTATGGATAATACTGAAGATAAAAAATTGGATGCCGGTAGTTATTTTGGATCTCAAGGAGAGGTGGCTCATCGTCTATTCTCTCTATCCGAACAAGAGGAAGTATTGATATATATTAGATCTAATGGAAGTTTCAAAATTCATTAGAGATAGTTGTTGATATACATGTTAGTTTAAAGCCCTGAAATAATATGTGGGGATTCTAAGGTCTGTTTATTTTAACAGACCTGACTGTGGTATGTGTTGTTTGTTGATTATTGCTGAATTGCGAAAAGTCCGACCAATGATAAATGGCAAACCACATAGACTAGTAATCTTTTACCCTTTGAATATATTATGATTATTCACTATATAGTTGATTTTATGATATTGTAATCATTTTTTATTAAAATCATATCACGTCTTGTTTTTTACACGTTTTTCTATTTTGTGAAGCTGATCTAACAGTTGGATTACTTGAATTTTTTAATCGTTTTTACTTTAACTTAAGGGGTAAAATGTGGATGTGTATTCCTTTTGATGGGCAGTTTAGTCTTTACTTTTAATTTTACATTGGGTTAAATGCAAACAAATATTGCCTCATATTAGCTGGGTTTGACTGTTTTTTGATTTTATATATTATTACAATTACTTGTATTAGCCTAAGTAATTGATCTCAAATTGAACCTCATTTATGAGGGAGGAAGGAAGTTTTACTAAAGATTAAATTGTAGTTTTTCTAATGGGAAATGTGGTTTTAAATATTAATTTTTGTTAATATGACAATGTGCTTATGCCTGATAAGTACTATGTTTTTAGTGTTGTGATTAATCTGTATTTTCATTGTTCTGCAATATTCATTGGAGTATTGTATTTGTTTTATTTGAGGCCAATTGATCATCGAAAAAGAGGCCAAGATCTATGTATACCCATATTGGTAGTGAATGATATTCAATAGGTCAAAATTGTTTGTACACTGGTTTGTTTGAGCTGAAAAGTGATCTCATATAAGACAGGGAATGGAAAATATGGTCTGGATTGGCAGAATTTATTCAAGAGGTTGTCTATTGAAATTTAGGCTAGGAATATTTTCTATAGGAGTCTGGGTTTGTCATATTATATAAAAAAATGGATGTTCTAAAGTGGAAAAATCTATGAAATGCATCATTTCATTATTTATAAATATATACAATTATTGTAATTAGCAGATCTTTATATTTTAATAAATGTAATATTGCAAATGTAATTTCAATGTGTTTTTTATTATTGAAATAGATATAGAATTTATAATTAAATTTTGTAAATTGCACTGGTTGTATTTGTATCCCCACAATACAATCGATGAAAACTAATTCAAGAATATTTATAAATATTATTGAGGTTTTTTTAATGGCTTATTGATTGGAATACTTGGATTTTAGGTTTATCAATCGAGGTTTTTTATGGATTTAAATATTCCCATCATCGAAGGACATTAGTCTTTCAATGCCAATTTTGCAAATTTGACTTTTGAGACATTCAACATTTAAAGTGATTGAAAATAATGTAGGTGTTAATTTTTTTATCCCGTCTATTTTCTTGTGGCTTTAACCTGGTATAAGGTAGAATGGATAAAAAAATGATGTTCTTTTGTCTCAAAACTGTCTTTTTTATAGGATTGGTAATGCGAGGATGGGATTGGAATAGTACCAAAGTAAACCTTTAGTTAATTTAAGGTTTTTCGAGGGGGGTAATCTATATTATTTCCCTGTAAATTCATATGTAGATTGAAGTATATATTCCAAGTTGACTTCCAAAGGTATTGGATGTGTTAGGTTATGCAAGTAGTATCTTCTTTCTATTTAAGTTTTTGAAATTGATTTTGTGGTTGTAGAATGGAAATTAGCTTTTCCAAAATTATAAAAGTGCGGACTCTTAAAGACCTTTTTTCGTAATGCATAGATAGTGTAATGCCCCTAAATATTGGTCTATGATGGCATTTTTATTCATACAAATAGGCTGGTTTACAGATGCCTATTTGAATCTAGAATATAATTTCAGAATGAGGTTAAACGATTTCAAAAAATACTTAAATTATGAGGAAAATTCTACTTCTAATCGGATTAATGGTTTGGGTTACTGGTTTTACCTTTGCACAGGTCTGTGCAGATATAAGCGGGACTGGTGACTGTGATGGTGATGGTATAAGCAACGCAATTGAAGGCATAAATTGTAATAATCAAAAAGTGTATGCAACAAGTGTCACTAGAGATAGATCCAACTTTAATAGCCGATGTCTATCCGATCCATCTAATGAGGCCAATGCCTACATCACTTCTTATGATGGGTCAGCCTATTGTGATCAATGGAATGGGACGGCTACCACATCTGCTACATGGTATGGACTTACTCCTGGACTGCGAACGTATTACACGGTGAGGTTGCGTACAGGAAGTTCTCACTATCCCAAAACTGGTCATGGTACTTTTAACTCCCCGGCTTTAAATAGGAGCTGGCATAGTGGGGGAGGGAGTTCTTCTGAGCTTTCTACTACCGAGTATTCTTTTATTCAGAGTGGTACAACTATGACCATCAGCCTGAGTTTCTATACTTCTGGTTCTGGAGATGTTGCCGGTGATCTTCTTTGGAGGGTAACTAATATCTATCAATATAATCCCAATATTGTATGTGGTGGTAGAGACTCGGATGGCGATGGAGTTCCGGATTATATAGATTTGGATACAGACAATGACGGAATATTGGATATAGTTGAAAAAAATATTGATACAGATGGGGATGGGACGCCTGATTATAGAGATTTGGATTCGGACAACGACGGTCTATATGATGTGCATGAAGTCTTGGGATTGGATACCAACAATGATGGAGCAGTAGATGGTGGTGTCAATGCACAGGGAGTGCCTTTGGCTGCCAATGGCGGAAGTGGATATCCAGATATAGATTCCGATAGTGATGGTCGAACCAATAGATTAGATTTGGATTCTGATAATGATGGGAGTTTAGATGGCTTAGAAGGATATGCCGATGTGGATGGTGATAGTACGCCCAATTTTCTTGATTTAGATAGTGACGGAGATGGCTGTTATGATGCCTTGGAAGGAGGGGCAACTACTGTGCCCACTGATATGGTCATAGCTGGCCCTTATGGAAACAATGGATTGGCCAATAGTAAGGAAACAAATGATACTTATAATGCCGATATAAATTACATTTCTATGTACACTGCATTTGCACTTTCTGCGATTTCCAATGGATGTGATGATACTGATAACGATGGTATCATAGATATCGTGGATTTAGATGATGACAATGATGGTGTTCCCGATTTAGCGGAGACGCCATTGGGGCAAGATGTAGACACTGATGGAGATGGAATTCCCAATCGAATAGACTTGGATAGTGACAATGATGGTTGTAGTGATGCATTGGAGGCTGGAGTATTTCCTAAAACAAATTTGTCCAATGGAAGTGATGCTGGCAATGGGAATTTGGCATTAGATAATGCAGTGTTTTTGCCGGCAGTTCCGGTTGGGCCTAATGGATTAGCCGATGAAGTGGAAACAGCACCAGAAAGTGGACAGGTATCGTATACTAGTTATTATGGTCAATATGGTTTGTCCAGTGGCTTGAATGCATGTATAGATTCCGATATGGATGGCATAGGAGACTTGGTTGATATAGATGATGACAATGATGGTATTCCAGATGCGGTCGAATCTCCGAATTGTTTTTATACTTCAGAAGAATTGCAAATGATTGTCAATGTTACCTCGGATTTGGAACAATATTCATCTTTCGTGATAACCAATTCTTTCGATGGCAATACCTCTTCTCAAGCTGCATTAAAACCAGAAGATTGGGTAGGGAAAAGCATTTACGAAATTACCATGCTGTTTCCAGTTGCCATTGATGGAATATTCGTCGATGTAGGATCGTATAAATTTTCAAGTAATACAAGTAGCACTTTTCGATTGGAAGGGTTTAATGGAGGGGCATGGTACCCACTTTCTATACCTTTAGTACATAATAGTGCGGTTGATTTTACTGTCAATAATACATTGCAGCCAGGAGTTGCTTTTGAAAAATACAGATTGGTAGGAGTTGTAGGTAGTGCTTATTACCCTAGTGTAAGAGAATTTAATATGATATTGGGTGATTTTGTGGCCAGTAGGTATAATAAGGCTAGTTGTAGTGATGACTTAGATGGCGATGGTGTGCCGAATCACTTGGACTTAGATAGCGATGGAGATGGCTGTTATGATAGTTTCGAGGCCAGTGTGACAGGATCTACTAAAACAGGAAGCTATACGGATTCCTTAACCATACCCATGGGGCAGACTACAGGGGTAGGATCCAATGGTTTGGCCGACCATGTAGAAACTTCGGCAGATAGCGATGAAATCAATTATATATCGACTTATTTTTACGCCCAGAGTGCTGCTCTAAACTTGTGTGCTGATAGCGATGAAGACGGGATAGGAGATCTAGTAGATATAGATGACGACAACGATGGAATCCCTGATGCAGTGGAGTCGCCAAATTGTTTTTATACCTCAGAGGAAGCGGGGACAATAGTAGGAATAACATCGGATTTTAGTAGTCCTGATAATTTTAACTTATTACACGATGGAGCTTCGACATTGATTTTTAATTTCAATGCGGGAACAATGAATCCAGGCGATGACATTTTTATTATAGAATATCCCACTCAGGTGGAATTGTCTAGTGTGACGGTGTCTCATTTGATCTCTACTACTACAACTTCACGAGGGAAGTTATACGGATCACAAGATGGAAGTTCATGGGTGGAATTGACGAGTAGTGATAGAGCTTTGAATACTTCTCCATTGGTTTTTTCGGTAAACATTAATGCGGATCGCTATAAATATTATTCCATAAGAAATACGGTCACAGGGGCATTGGCAGTGGCGAATACCATAGGTGAGATTACCAGTGCTGTTTCTAGCTCATATCTTGCTAGTCGGAATACCAAATCCACCTGTAGCGACGACTTAGATGGCGATGGTGTACCCAATCACTTGGACTTAGATAGTGACGGAGATGGCTGTTATGATAGTTATGAAGCCAGTGTGACTGGATCTACGAAAACAGGTGCTTATACCGATTCATTGACTATTCCAGAAGGGCAAACCACAGGCGTGGGTGTCAATGGATTGGCCGATCATGTAGAAACTTCGGCAGATAGCGATGAAATCAATTATAGCTCTACATATTTCTATGCCGTCAGTTCAGCCTTAAATGTATGTGCAGATAGCGATGAGGATGGTATTGGCGATTTGGTCGATATAGATGATGACAACGATGGAATATTGGATGCGGTTGAATCTCCGAATTGTTTTTATACTGAATCTGAGGCTGGAACCATAATAGGAGTAACTTCTGATTTCTCTAGTCCAGATAATTTCAATTTATTATACGATGGAGCTTCGACTCAGCTATTTAATTTCAATGTGTCGACCATGAATCCAGGCGATGATATTTTTGTCATAGAATATCCAACACAGGTCGAGTTGTCCAGTGTGACGGTATCTCATCGAATATCGAATACCTCAACAGCTAGAGCTAAATTATACGGCTCATTGGATGGTGTTTCTTGGGTGGAATTGACCAGCTCTGACGTTGCAATTAATATTACCCCAACCGTGTTTACCGTAAATAGTAATGAGGATCGCTATAAATATTATGGTATACGAAATACCGTTACTGGAAATATTCCTGTCAGTTACACCATTGGTGAAATTACCAGTGTAGTAGCCAGTCCTTTTGTGCCCAGTCGATATACCAAACCCATCTGTACGGATGACTTAGATGGCGATGGAATACCGAATCATTTGGACTTAGATAGCGATGGAGATGGCTGTTATGATAGTTATGAAGCCAGTGTGACTGGGGCTACGAAAACAGGAGGTTATACCGATTCATTGACTATTCCAGAAGGCCAGACCACAGGTGTAGGTGTCAATGGATTGGCCGACCATGTAGAAACCTCGGCAGATAGCGATGAAATTAATTATACTTCTACTTATTACTACGCCATCAGTGCTGCTTTAAATGTTTGTGCAGATAGTGATGAAGATGGCATCGGTGATTTAGTCGATATCGATGACGATAACGATGGTATATTGGATGCGGTGGAATCGCCGAATTGTTTTTATTCTCCAGAAGAATTGCAAATGATTGTCAATGTTACTTCGGATTTGGAACAATATTCATCTTTCGTGATAACCAATTCCTTCGATGGCAATGCCTCTACTCAAGCCATATTAAAGCCAGCAGCCTGGGTGGGCAAAACCATATATGAGATTACTTTAGGTGCTGCAGTGGCTATTGACGGTATATTTGTCGATGTAGGATTGTACAAATTTTCGAGTAATGCAAGTAGTACTTTTCAGTTGGAGGGATATAATGGCAGTGGCTGGATTCCACTCTCCAATCCTGTGGTCAATAATAATACAAGTGATTTTACTATAAATAATACATTGCAACCGGGAATTCAATTTGAAAAATACAGGTTTGTGGGAGTTAATGGAAGTGCTTATTATCCCAGTGTAAGAGAATTTTCAATTTTAATAGGTGATCTAATATCCAGTAGATATCCCAAATCAACATGTAGTGATGACTTGGATGATGATGGCATTCCCAATCACTTGGACTTGGATAGTGACAATGACGGTATATATGATATTGTAGAAGCGGGTAATGCCTCAGTAATTGCATTGGACATAGATGGAAATGGGATATTGGAAGATACAGAATTTGCCGATACAGATATGGATGGATTGTCCGACGATATAGAGAATATCATTAGCGGTGATCTGACAACAAATGCTGGGGTAACACCAGTAGAAACGACGCCAGGTACGCCGGATTATATTAATACCGACAGTGATGACGATGATTGTGTAGATGCTATAGAGGCTTATAATGATGTATATGTAGACAGCAATGGTGATGGAAGTTATGGCGGACTTTTGGATCCGTTTAACGATATGGATCCCGCTAATATCAATGGGGTCGATGGATTGGGTAGGGTCAATGCCGCTACCTATTCAGGAACTAATGCTAGCGTTACCGATGCTAATATATCTGCCTGTGTACCCGATTTTAGACCAGAATTGGTGTTGTTAAATAGCATAATAATAGGGGAGTCAGGCAATATAAATTTTGTAGTAAATATTGATGAGTTAAACAATTATTCCTTGGATAATGGAGTGCCGGTTCAGTTTACAATTACAAAGGATACAAGAGTGCAAATTAATTGGAATAATAGTTTTGTGGGAGCATTTAATGGCAATCCATTCTTGCAAGTAGATAATACGGAATGGACCTATGATGGCAGCAATCCATTTGCTCATATTTGGACTTATAATGTTGGAGGTGCATTTCCTGCGAATGGATTGAAAAAAATAGGGATTAATGCCGTTTATACTGTTCCTGCTACTGGGGTTGGAACGCATTCTCTAAATGTAATAATTCCATTTGCCAATGTTGGTGGTGAGAGTAATTTCGATAATAACATTGCTTCGGATATTATAAATTTTGATAATAATTAAAAATCTGTATGTGGTATGTAAAAGATATATTGTTTTCTAAATAAGAAATATTGAAATGGAAAATAAAAATAGCGGGTCTTTACCCGCTATTTTTATTATTTAATGGTGGTTGTTATCTATTTCGTATTGCGAAAGGAGAAGACTTACATGGAACAGATATCATGGGAGTTATTTTTCTCCAGCCAATATTTGTGGATAAGTAATCAATACTTGTAACTTTTTCCCTATAATCATTTTATTTTATGAATAGTTGTTGGTTGAATTCTAATTTTAGAATTTGTTAGATGTAGATATTTATTGGGTTTAAATTATTTTGCCAGTGTCGCTAATAATTTTTAGCTATATTTGTAATCTAATTTATATTCTAGGACTAACCCCAGTCCAAAAATTTAATGAATTATCATAGCATCATCTCAGAAAAACAATTAATGTAAGTAATTACATTTAATTAAAGTATTTGGTGTGTCAGTTATACTACAGTACTTGGTTTGTATGCTATCTTGTAATCATTCATAATTATTTCTTAATAGAGGTTGTGTTTTTTAAGTTGATTCTGTTGGTTTGAACAGAATATGCTGTAGTGCTCCATGACAGCCTAATTCACTTTTAAAGCAGAGATATTAATATTCAAAGAAATAATACCACTATGATGAAATTTTTACTTAGCATTATCGGCCTATTTTTAATGACGAATCTGTTGATCTCCAGAGATTCTCTTAATGTTCCTATTGCAGAATTCTTTCCAATAAATAGTATGGTTTTGGCTATGGATGACCATGATATGGATGGAATACCAGATGAAACCGACATTGATGATGACAATGATGGTATATTAGATGCCGTTGAATCTCCGGGATGTTTTTATAGTTTTGAAGAAGCCAAAAGTATGATACAAATTTCTTCAGATCATGCAGCTCTAGAAGATTTTTCTCATTTATATGATGGCAGTATGGATCTTGTATTTAGGTTTGCTAATGGCAGTTTTGCCATTGGCGATGCTATATTTACGATAGAATATCCTACTCCAATAGAATTGTCACAAATAGTTGTTTCCAATCGAGTTTCGTATTCGGGAGGGGCTACGGCCAGATTGTACGGTTCAATAGATGGGTTGAGTTGGAATGAGTTGACAACTAATAATGTTTCCTTATTCGCACAGGGAAGTACTTATACGGTGAACAGCAATGCGGGACAATACAAGTATTATGAGATACGCAGTATGACTACAGGGGGCTTAATTGATGCCTACAATATCGCCGAAATAACTCCAACTTACAGCAGTGGTTTTATCCCCAGTTTGTCACCCAAGCCTAGTTGTACTGATGACAACGATGGAGATGGCATGGTCAATCACATGGATTTGGATAGTGATGGAGATGGATGCTATGATAGTTATGAAGCTGGTGTGGCTGGTTCTACCCTCAATGGAAGCTATACCGATTCTTTGGTTATTCCCCAGGGGCAAACTACTGGAATTGGAGGCAATGGATTGGCTGATCACATAGAAACCATAGCGGAAAGCAATGAAGTTAATTATTCTCATACTTATCAATATGCTCAAACCTCTGCTTGGAATGCATGCATAGATAGTGACGGTGATGGCATTAATGATATAGACGATTTAGATGACGACAATGATGGTATTTTGGATGTTGATGAATGTGCAAAAATCTTAATACCTGTAGCTTCTGACGGAAGTTTTAATGGGCTTGCGCCCATAGCCTCTTATGATGTTTTCAATAACACTGTAGAAGGTGGGGGCTACTTTTCTGGTTCAGTTACTCCAGATTCATGGAATTGCCCAGTTTACACTACAGGCAGTGGAAGACCCACTGGATTAGCCGATGGCATGCCATGTTCAAATGACGGTAGTGTATTTGTTGCAGGGGGAATGGATGGCAGCGCGAGAGAAGCAATATATACCATTATTGACGGTTTGACAGTAGGGCAAATATATGTTGTCGAATTTGAACAAGGCAATGCTGGAGTTGATGGTTTTACTTCAATCGGTAATCAGGCAAGATGGGAAGTTCATTTTGGAAGTGGAATTAAATATTCAACACTAATGCCTTACTTGGGAGAGGGTAATCAAGTATGGATGAGAGAATCGTTGGAATTTGTGGCCACAAGTACTTCTCAAAGATTGGAATTCTTTGTACATCCTGGTGCTGACGGTATTGTGGGAATGGAATATATGGCTTTAGATGGTGTAAAGTTATATCTGCCCACCCAATATTGTGACGATGATGGTGATGGAATATATAATCATCTCGATTTGGATAGTGATAATGATGGAATCTATGATATTGTAGAAGCTGGTAATGTTTCTGTGATTGCATTGGATGTGGATGGAAATGGAATAATTGAAGGAAGTGAATATACCGATGCAGATATGGATGGATTATCTGACGATGTAGAGAATATAGTGAGTAGCAATTTAACATCAAATCTTGGAGTTACACCAGCAGAGACTACTTACGGCATCTATGATTTTTTAAATATAGATAGTGATGGAGATGGCTGTGTCGATGCAATTGAGGCCTATAATGATGTTTTTGCAGATAGCAATGGAGATGGAAGCTATGGAGGTGAAGTGGAAGTCTTCAACAATGAAGACATCAGTAATATATATGGTGTTGATGAATTAGGAAGAGTGAATGCCGCTAGTTATCCGGGTACAGATGCCAGAGTTACCGATGCTAATATTTCTCCCTGTGTACCTGATTTTAGACCAGAATTAGTTCTATCAAATAGTATAGTCATAGGTGCTACTGGTAATATCGATTTTGTAGTGAATATCGAAGAGTTAAACAATTATTCTATTGACAATGGTGTTCCAATCCAATTTACAATTACTAAAGATTCTAGAATCCAAATAAACTGGAATGCCGGCTTGGTAGGAGCGTTCAACGGCAATCCATTCTTGCAAGTCAATAATACGGAGTGGACCTATGATGGCAGCAATCCTTTTGCACATATTTGGACCTATAATATTGCTGGAGAATATCCAGCATTGTCCATAAAAAAAATTGGGATAAATGCCGTCTATACTGTTCCTGCTACAGGTATTGGAACTCATTCGCTTAATGTTATTATTCCATTTACCAATGTTGGAGGTGAGAGAAATATCGATAATAACATTTCTTCAGATATAATAAATCTTGATAATAACTAAATATCTTTAGATAGTATGCGATTGGTCTACATATTATAAGAATTACATTTTATCATGAGGGAAAAGATTTCGAGATGACTTAGCGAAATGCACGACTGAATAAAGTTGCTCAAAGAGCACCTAGATGAACTAAATGTTCATCTGATGAAGGAGCCACGACCACCGTGTCGTGGATGGGTTTGCTCGTAAATCGAGCTTCATTCAGTCATCCTCATCCAATCGACGTTAAGTCGATTGGGTACTTTCCTCTCCCACCCAATGCGCGGAGGCATTGGTGCCCTTGATGCAATTCCAGTATTTTAGTAATTTATAGCTGTCGAATTTTATGCGGCATCGTCACAGCACAGTGGCTAACCCACCCGTGACTCGGAGGTCAACCTACCCGAAACTCAGAGGTTTCGGCTCCTTCATCAAATGCCCTCAATGGGCATTTGGTAGTCTTTCAGACTACTTCATTCAGTCGTGGCGTTACAACATTTCGAAATACAACCGACAATTATATACGTATTTGGTATAATAAGGCATAGTTTAGAATTTAAAAAGAACCTTATCTAGATTTTAGTATAATGGATAACAAATGATGAAGATAGCGGGAGAAAATCCGCTATTTTTTAATCTATAGCAATGTTGTAATATACAATTCAGCTAAAACTTTTGGCTATTATATCGCAAGTTACAATGTTAGACGATAGATGTTGTAATGACAAGTATAGTGAAAATGTAATTTAAATTAAATTTGATTTTATTAAAATGGAAATTGTATTTAAATTAACTATGTAGGTGATATTGTTTGTAATTTAATAGTTGCATGTGTTTTATTATGCTGTGAATTGTCTTCTTGCTGTTAAATTCAATATGGATATTTTACTTTGAGTGGTTGTGGTTTAGATGTATTATTTGGTTTTTTGCAATAAAGTAATATTATATAATGGCAAGCAAGAATTTATGTGATTTTGTGATTGAGTTGTTAACGTATTAATGCTTTTTGTTTAGCATTGTATAACGTGGTTGTGTGAAAATATTTATGTTGTTTTATTTTGTCTAGTAAAATAGAATAGCATTTTTTTATTAATTATTTAAATTTAACTTGTAGGAGTGAAGTAAAAGATAATAATTTCGTAGATTTACTTCCATGACTTACCCTAGTCAAAGCTTAATGACATCATCTAATGAACAAAGTGACATATAGAGTGAAATATAATGCTCCTGTGTTGCTGTATGTGATATACACTTTCATTGAAGGTGACCGACATTCATAAATATTTCCATAGAGGTTTTTGCTTTTTCGAAGCTGTTGAGTCCTCGACGATAAAGTCAGTTTGCCAAATTTTGTATTGGTCTGCTTCATTTATATTCGTGTTGAGACTTAGTAGTTTATCTATTATTTCTATGATTAAAGTATTTTACAATGAAATGGATTTTAAATTTGCTATGCATTTATATTTTATTTACTGTTCCAGTATATGGTCAATTCGAAGCAAGAATGGAATTATTACCAGGGGAAAGTAGGATTGTGCCAGCACCACTAAATCCAGTTGAAGAAAATGGAATTGGTGTATTTACGTTTCAATTAAAAAATCATGGACCTGCAGCTGCTTTAATTAATAGACCTGGTCCAGGTTATATAAATGCTTCAATTGCTTATTTGGAGTTAAGGGATGAAATTAATACCGATAATTCCAATACCAGTGTTCATGGATATGAGGATTATTATGATATTTATATATATGTTAATGATGATAAAAGACATGTTCTTTTTCAGCAAAAAGCAGAAATACCAGCAGGAACAACCATCACTATTTCCTTAGATGTGAAAGTTATTCAAAATAGTCCTCAAGATTCTCCAAAAAACGGAGGTAGTGTTAATTTAACTGCGGGGTCAAATCATGAGATAATTGGCGAAATAAATATATTTACTGAAACCTATACTTTGGAACCAGCCCCTGTAGAATTGACAAATTTTGAGGTGGAAAAGAAAGGTGAATTTTCAATCTTAAATTGGAATACAGTCTCTGAAATTAATAATGACTTATTTGAAATTGAGCGAAGTCAAAATGGCCAGGAATTTGTGAAAATTGGTGATGTGAAAGGTCATGGCAATACTCAAGTGCCTCAAAGCTATACATTTGTAGATCAAGAACCTTTTAATGGGATAAATTATTATCGGTTGAAGCAAATTGATTTTGATGGCACTTTCGACTATTCTAAAATTTTATATTTAACTTTTGACGAGACTCTAAATGGAGATAATCTCAACTTTAAATTGTTTCCCAATCCTACTTCTCAATATCTAAATATTGTTAGCAATAAGGATTTAAATAACCATAGAGTGGCATTATACGATGTTTTAGGAAGACAATTAAAGGTAATGTCTTATCAATCTGGAATGGCTCTACCCATGTATGGATTACAAAGTGGGCTGTATTCTGTTCACATAACCGATGAGTTAGGAGCTATAATTAAAAATGAAATGATCATTCATCAAAGTAATTGATGATAATTAATTTCCTCTAGTATTTGCTTTAACGCTTAAGCCATAGATGTAGTCCATTATTTTTATAATAAAAAATAAAAAAAGAGGTAGAGAAGAGGTCTAAATGAGAATAGTTTTTATGGGTTTAGACCTTATATTTTACTATCTTATGGGTTGTTGACTTTCAGTAGGTTAAAATATTTTTTTACATTATTTTTTTTCATAGATCGTGTGACTTTTGATTTTAAATACGTCAAATGTAAGGAAAGCACAAAGCAGTATTTCTTTTGCATTTTTCTATTTATGTGCCTAAATGGGCTAGATCTTAAAAAAGTCATATTGCTAATCCACTCCACTATTTGAATGTAAAAGTTATTGTGTTGTGAGTGAATATGTGTTATGAGAAGAATAAAGTGTTCTGATTTTTATCGAGATAGCTTCTTCATATTAGAAATAGGTTAGTAAAATAACCATAAGAAACTAATTATGCTTATAGAAAATATTACCTATTTAGGTGTAATCGAGGCATATATAATTGCCACTTTCGAATTAAGAACCCTTTCCGGTTTTACTCTCACTAATATGATGGAGTCTTGGATATTTTATGTTTTTTCATTTCCAACAATAATTTTCATTTTCCCCCTTTTCATTTCCTTCCTATTTTTTAAAGTATATCATTCAATGATGAGCAATAGAATAGGTCAATTTCACGATTTTTTAAAATCACTTAAAAAAAATAGGATTGATTATATCACTGAGTACTTGGATGTTTTTTTGTTGAAACAATCAGTGGAATATAAAATCAATGCCTCCGTGAAGGGGCAAGGTCTTTCTCTATACTTGAATATATGTTCAGGTGGTCGATAGTGTAAGTAAGTTGATTGCAAAGAGGTAGGAAGGTGACAATTGTTGTGCAGATAGATTGGAAGTAGAGTCATCGAATTTTGGTGGTGAAAGGATAGAATAGGTTTTTATAATATATGGTTAGTTATTAGTTAAGGTTAAATTAAATAATATTAAAATGAGAATTTATAGTACATTAATATTGTGTTTTTTAGGGTCAATTTGTTTTGGTCAATCCATGGTTATAGGTCCTTTGGAGTTGTCTCCTTTACCTTTGGCGCCAGTAGAAGAAGGAGGTACTGGACAGCTATCGTTTTGGGTAGGAGAAAATTCTACAATAGATGCCCCTCCAGGAGAAGTACCTGGATATCTAACCTTATCGCTTAGTAATTTGGATTTAATTGATCCCAATAACGTAGAGGCTAGTGTCAGCGGGCATAGTCCTTATTATAGTGTTGAACGAATAGTAACTCCTGATTCAGTGTATTTGTTGTTTACTCAAATAGCTACTTTTCCAGGGTTTTCAAATATTTTTATCTACATAGATACAAAAGTTACTGGGAATTCACCGCCGAATAATCGAAGTAATGGAGGTAAATTACTTATTTATCCTGGAACGGGGCAGAAAAATCTCGTTCGCGAAGCGAGTTTTTATTCTTATACAACAGAGCCTGCTCCCGTAGAATTAACGAACTTTCAGGTTGCTAAGGAGAATCAGTCCAGTTTGATAACATGGTCAACATTTTCTGAATTGAATAGCAGTTTTTTTGAAGTTCAGCGAAGTACAAATGGAATTGTTTTTGAAACAATTGGGACGGTTGATGCCGCAGGAAATAGTCCAGATCAAATTGAATACAGCTTTACTGATAGCAATCCCAAAAGGGGTATCAATTATTATCGACTGAATATGGTTGACTTGGACGCGACCTCAGTATTTTCAGAAATAAAGTTTTTAAATTTTGCCACTTCATTTTTTAATAGAGAGGTACCCATAACCGTATTTCCCAATCCTGCCAGTCAATTTATTAGACTATTGAGCAACGAGGAACTCGAAGGACATACAGTATCTTTACTGAATTTGAGAGGCAGTGTTTTAAAAACACTACCCTATAGTTCGGGAATGACTATCGATTTGGATGGTGTTTATGGTCCTGCTTTTATTGTTTTGGTCTATAATGCCGAGCGAAGAATAGTGACAAGAGAAATTATTTTTAATAATTGATACAAGAGTTTTTCCTCTTCGGTATTGTGTAATAGAATATCGAATGAAGATTTTAAAAAGACAGCAGAGCTCTCTGCTGTCTTTTTTTATAGGGTATATTTTTAAAAATCATATCTCCATATGGAAAAAATATTATCGGGATGCGTGATTGTGCTGTAATTCGGAAAGTACTTTGATGGAATCTCGTCATGCCGCAGTGTCTAACTCACCTGAGGCACAGTGGCCTAAAACCTATTGAATTGCGTTGCAATCACGCCAAATAACTAAAAGCAGTCCTGAAAGGACGAAATATGTCAGCATAGGGTGAAACCCTATGAAAGATAGTTTAATCAAATAAAAAGTCCTGAAGGGACGACATAATAAATTAAGGTAAAATCCTGGCTTGTCCATTTTTTGCAGTGTTGTCGCAGCGCAGTGGCTGCGACTTCTCTCGCCATGGCTTCCCCACCCACGACACAGTGGTCGTGGCTCCTTCATCAGATGAACATTTAGTTCATCTGGTTGCTCTTCGAGCAACTGCATTCAGTCATGTTCAGGACATTGGATACTACGTATTTTGCTCGTTCACCCACGACACGGTGGTCGTGGCTCCTTCAAGCAATTATATTATTTCTGTGACAAGTACTTAAACTTGTCAATTTAAATGCAGTGTTGTCTCAGCACAGTAAAGATTACTATGAAATTTTAATGATACTACGCCGGAGCCAGTGGCACTCCCTCCCGAAACGCGGAGGTTTCGGTTTCTTCGCCCTGGCAAGCCCACCCGGAGCGCAGTGGTAAAATTTCCTTACGATATACAGGACAGTCACGCCTCGGCACAGTGGCCTCGGTTCCTTCATCCAATAGATATTTAATCAATTGGGTTGCACTTCGTGCAACTGCATTCAGTCACCCACCCGAAACACGGAGGTTTCGTTTCCCTCACCATTGATCCATTAAGGATCAATGATACTGCGCATTTTGTTCGGTCATCCTCATCAAAGGTCGATTTACGACCTTTGGTACTTCGTACTGCATTTGGTCATCCATTAAGGGTATTTGGTCACTACGTGACTTCATTCAGTTATATTCAGTCGTGCACTACTCTCAGTTATCTCACAATCTTTGCCGTCAATGTAATATGTATTTCGTATTGTATTCAACCCATACAAGAATTGTCGATGTGTTTGTTCTTGATTTTGGGCAAAAAAAAAGATCACTACTTTTCAATAGTGATCTTTTGTATATCTCTAGCTCTTGTCTTACGACATCGCCTTTTTCATTTTGGTATATTGCCAAAAACTAATCATACGCTGTTGCTCCTCATCCCAAAGTTTGTTAAACATACATTTGAGACTATCTCTAAAACCGATAATGGTTACGTGTTTTTGAAAAACAGGATTTTCCTTCGCACATTTCACCAAATTGTAATTGGGGATGCGAGGACTTAAATGGTGGATATGATGTAGTCCGATATTGCCTGTCAACCACTGAATAGGGTGGGGCAGTTTATAATAGGTACTTCCCTTAATAGAAGCTACTAGGTAATCCCATTTGTCAATCCATTGTTTATAAGTGTCTTCGTGCTGGTGTTGAACATAGAAAAACCAAAAAGCTATGATGATGAAAAACACCAATATGGTTAACTGTGTTATCAAAAACGTCCATCCCAAGAAATAAGTAAGTACTAGATAAGTGAGTAAAATCAAAACATTGTTGTTCAACAGTGTCTTATGTCCTTTCTTAACTGCTTTTTCCTTAACCAATGGTGTGCGAACAACATATGATAAATAGGCTATTGGCACTACTACATGTAATACCAAGGGAGAACGAAAAATTCTATACCCAACTTGTCTCCATTTCGGTAATGCTTCGTACTCCTTAACCGTCAACATGGGAACATCTCCAATATGTCGGTTTTCCAACTGGCCATTGTGTCCGTGGTGATAGTCGTGCACACTGTACCAATAATCATAAGGTATAGTACTGAAAATGCTACACATCCATCCTACAACAGCGTTTTGTTTGCGACTTCCCAAAAATGATTGGTGACCACAATCGTGTTGTATGATAAATATTCTAGCCATGAAAAATCCGCATAAAATGGTTAGAGGTAATCCCAACCAGAATGAATACTTCATTGCAAAATATGTCAATATCCACAATCCAATAAATGGAATGAAAGTATTGAGAAGTTGAATGGTTGCTAATTTTGTATTTTGAATTTGATAAGGTTTGATTAGATTCCTCCAGTCCTTTAAGTCGGATTTTATTTGATTGATTTGCATATATTGAATAGATAAATTTAAAACAATGCGAAAATGCATATATGTAATTTCGCAAAAATACAAAATTTTCTCTTACTGCCTTGAGATATCTTGTTTTTAAGTTTTTATTACATTTTTAATGGCTTGTAACTCTTTGATTATGTTCTTGTTCTGTCCTAACGATTGGTTTAATTGATGATCCGAATATTAGATCAGTAGATCAATCCGAAAAATGCTGTGTATTTAGATTAAAGGACTTTAAAATAGGAGAAGTCTTTAAAAAAAGTGGAGCTGCCGGGGTTCGAACCCGGGTCCAGTCAAAGCACTCATTAGCTTTCTACATGCTTAGTATTAAATTTAATTTTCGAATGATAGAAAGGTTTTAATACCTACCCGCCTAACACCTTAGTTCCTAAATTTCGGCATTCAATCGAAACAATTTAAATCCCTAGTCTGAGTTGTTTTATGATGTGCAGGTCTACTGTGTATCAGACATCAAGTCTACCGCACAAAGGCTATCTAATTCCTTGAATTAGGCTGCCAAGGCAAAATTGTTATTGCCAATTAAAATGGTTTCAAGATTATTTGTTAACGGAGTAAATCATGATGCTCCGACATGCTAACTAACCAGAAATCTTTCCTGTCAAATCCAAGTCAGCCCCCTATTTTAAAGAACGTTTGTTACCTAGTTAACATCTCATGATGTCAAAAGGTTGCCAAAGGTAGTAAATATATATGGAACCAATAGGGTATTTTACTGTAGGCTGATGCATATTTTAACTTTATGCCAGAGAATTTAAATGAAAATATAAGATTTTTAAAAATATTCAATCCTATCTACATCCATTTCTCCAGAGGTTCAATAAATGAATTGTGCGCTAATTTATTATTCAAAATTTAAAGTCAATGTCCTAAGTCTTTATCATTTGCGGATCTGATATTTTAACCTTTACAAGTTGATGCCATCTATTATGTATATTAGATTAATGAATATTTTCATGCGAATGGTATCGGATCAACCTAGACTTTGAAAATGTTGAGACAGGACATGAAAAATTGTAATTCTGCATTCGTCTCCATTGTGCTTTGTGATAATAGTTTAACTGATTTGGCTGGTCTAATATATTGAGAATGTCACACCGGTCATCTTGGAAGCTTACTTCTGCAAACAATAGTTCGTGTAAGTCTAAAGTTAATATAAATATAATAGCCTTGAAATTTGGTGTATTTTAATTAATTTATATATTTATTCAGATATTAATCAAAATAATAAGTATGCACAATAAACCTATTTTAGCTGTAGACATGGATGATGTAATCACGGACACTTTTCAACAATCACTTGATTGGTATGCTAGAGATTTTGGAAAAAAATACAATAAGCAAGATTTACAAGGAAACTATCTCGCCGATGTAATTCCTAGTGAACATCGTGAGAAGATCCAACAATACTTCTTTACCAAAGGGTTTTTTAGAGAATTAAAACCCATCCCTGGAGCCATTGAAACCCTGTCTATGTTGCAAGATAGTTTTGAAGTATTCGTGGTGACTGCAGCACAACAATTTCCTCAATGTTTGACGGAGAAAAATGAATGGTTAGATGAATATATGCCTTTTATCGATTGGAGGTATCGAGTATTCTGTGGGCATAAATATTTTTTGAATGCCAAATATTTAATCGACGATCACGCCTATAATTTTGAAAAATATATTGGACATCCGATTTTATTCACAGCGCCTCACAATACCAAAGAGGACAGATATACCAGAGCAGACAATTGGGATGATGTTGTCAATATTCTTAAAATTAAGCAGCCCATTTAATTTTTGAGAATCTCAATTGACCACAGTGAATTATGATAAAATTTCTGCGATTTAAAGAGGAAAAAATTTCTTTAAACCCTTTAAATTATCACTGAATCAAAGCTTTATTTAAGTTGGACTCGGCCTTCTAATAATGGAAGAAAAATCAGTATATTTGTATAAATAAGAATTGACATTACCATCTTTATGGTTTGGGAATTCACAATTGGAAATATTTTTCAAAACAAAGTAACAATTCAATTGGTTTTAAGTTATAATAGTTGGCTTAATTAAATGAATTGTGATCGATGAATTTTGGGCTTCGAAACATAGCCATGATGGAAAATATTAATTCATAACTACACAAGGAATAAGATAGGTATACTAGATGACGAATATTAAATCAAATAAATCTTTTTGGCAGCGTCCCGAGGGCGTTACTGGCGGTATTGTTTTAGGTGGAATTGTATTGGCTGGTTTTGTTATTTTAAATGTGTTAATGCCTTATCTAACCCAAATAGCAATGTCTTGGTTGGGTTTGTCCATAATGTTAATTGTTCTTGGGCTTGTCCTCTACATGGTTCTAGATAAAAAGATGAGGAATTTAATATGGTACTTTTATAAGAGTGCAATGAGGTGGATTACCGGATTTTTCGTCAAAATTGATCCCATTGCTATTTTGAAGTCCTATGTGGCTGAATTACAGGAAAATGTAAAGAGAATGCATCGGCAAATTGGTCAGCTTCGAGGGCAAATGCATCAGTTAAAAGAAATGATTTATAATAATCAAAAAGAAATTAAAGCCAATATAGAGCAAGCCAGTGAAGCCAAGGATAATAATAAGAGAAATGTAATGATCCTCAAGTCCAGAAAAGCTGGGCGGTTGAAAGAATCTAATATGAGGCTGGAAGATCTCTACAATAGAATGGAAATCTTGTTTCGAGTCTTGAAAAAAATGTACGAGAATTCAGAAATATTGATGGAAGATATCAAGGATCAAGTCTCCATTAAAGAACAAGAAAGAAAAGCTATTATCGCTGGACAAAATGCCATGAGATCAGCTATGGATATTATAAAAGGGGATGGTGACAAAAAAGAGATGTTCGATAGAGCATTGGAAGCGGTAGCCGATGACGTCAGTCAAAAAGTCGGTGAAATGGAGCAATTTATGGAAATGTCAGAAGATTTTATGAACTCTATCGATCTCCAAAACGGGGTTTTCGAAGAAAAAGGACTGGCCCTTCTCGAAAAATGGGAACAGGACTCCGATTCCCTCTTACTCGGACACGAAAAAGATGGATTGCTTTTGGAGGCGGCCGATGAAGAAAATATCTTAGATCTCAACCAACCTATCCAAAAACCATTAAAAGAGACACAAAATCGTAAAAATCAATACGATTCTTTTTTTGATTAAAAACTAAATAATTTATAAATATGAAAAACGTATTCGCAATTCTATTTTTATGCGCCACATTTGTTACTGGAACTATGGCTCAAATTGCTACACCAGCGCCCAGTCCCTTATCCAAAGTTACTCAGAAAGTAGGCTTGGCAGAAGTGACCATTGAATACTCCCGACCAGGGGTAAAAGATAGAACTATCTTTGGCGATCTTATTCCTTATGGTGAATTCTGGAGAACTGGCGCCAATGCAACGACAAAAGTTACTTTTTCTGACGACGTAATGATCGCTGGTAAAGAACTTAAAAAAGGTACTTATTCATTGTTTAGCTTTCCAGATAAAAAACAATGGGATGTCATTTTTAGTACGAGTATGTCACTTCCTGGAGGTAGTGGTTACGACAGTTCAACAGAAGCGGTTAGAGTAACTCTTCCCGTTACTCAATTGGATCAAATGGTAGAGACCTTTACCATTAATGTAGGCAATATCAGAAACAATTCTGCTACCATCGATCTTACTTGGGAGAATACAGGAGTAAG
Source organism: Membranihabitans marinus (assembly GCF_021729155.1). Taxonomy (GTDB): domain Bacteria; phylum Bacteroidota; class Bacteroidia; order Chitinophagales; family Saprospiraceae; genus Membranihabitans; species Membranihabitans marinus. Next base: position 41,053 of record NZ_JAJQYA010000007.1, read on the forward strand.
TATTCCATTGGCTCTAGATACCGATGCCAAAGTATTCGCCAATATTGATAAAGCTATGGCCGGACCTAGCGCTAACGATTATTATGCAGCGGCTAGCTATTATTACGACAATGGCAAAGATTTGAAAAAAGCTCATGACTGGGTATCCAAAGCAGTAGCTATGGGGGATGGAAGCCAATTTTGGATGATCCATACCAAGGCCAAAATTGAAGCTGCTTTAGGTAAAAAAGCAGAAGCTATAAAGTCAGCTAACATGTCTATCAAAGCCGCGAAAGCAGCTGGTAATAACCAATATGTTATGTTTAATGAAAAATTGATTAAAAGCTTGTAATACAATCTTTTATTTTAATAAAGCAAAAGCGGTTTCACAGTGTGGAATCGCTTTTTTTGTCTTTATACCAAATGTGTTTATAATTGTCGGTTATTTTTCGGTTTGTATTAATGTACTGATATATAGTGTTTTGAGTTTTTTGTTTTGATCTCTTTTTTAATTTCTGCCTATATAGTTTGTCTTCTTGAAGAATATTATTTATTTTCGGTAACGTTACCGAAGCAAAATATATCTGGCTATTTGTCTAAAATAGCCGCAGACTATGGCTTGTAATCGGTTTATTGTTTAAGTAAAATGGATAACCCCTATGGAAAAAATTGATTACATCGTATTGGCATTGTATTTTTTTGTGTTAATCGCCATAGGGATATGGGGCTTTACCAGAGTTAAAAACTCCGCCGATTTTTACAACGCAGGAGGAAAACTCCCTTGGTGGTTGTCCGGAATATCTCACCACGTTTCAGGTTACAGCGGAGCTGTTTTTGTGGCTTACGCTGCGATAGCCTATACCCATGGATTTACCGTCTATATATGGTGGGCTCTGGGTATTGGAATTTCCATGATAGCCACTACCTATTATATAGCACCTCGTTGGTCGAGATTGCGATCACAAGTAGGCATTGTTTCTCCCACTGAGTATTTGGCCAATCGTTACAATATTCCTACTCAACAATTGATGGCTTGGAGTGGAGTGATCGTTAAACTCTTCGATATTGGGGCCAAATGGGCTGCTATAGGAATATTGCTCAATGTGTTTACTGGATTATCTATAGGGACAGGTGTCGCTATTTCTGGAGTGGTGACCTTATTGTATATTACGGTTGGAGGTTTATGGGCTGACGTACTCAACGATTTTTTCTCTTTTGTAATTCAATTGGTCACAGGAATTCTAATGTTTGTTATTGTATTACAACATCTGGGAGATGGTTTTCAAGGCGTATTTACCCTATGGGATCGTCTGCCTAGTGATCATAGCCAGGCTTTCAATGAACCCTATACGGTTGGTTTTTCGATTGCCTATCTCGTTATTGCCTTCTTTAGTTATAGTGGAGGAACATGGAATTTGGCGACGAGGTTTATATCTTCGAGTTCGGGAAAAGAAGCCCAAAAGGCAGCTTTGTTGTCCACCGTATTGTATTTGGTATGGCCTTTGATTTTGTTCTTTCCCATGTTTGCCGCCCCTGTGTTTTTACCCGATTTAGATGATCCCAGTCAATCCTATTCACTAATGGCTCTTGAGTTTTTGCCTCCAGGATTGGTAGGACTTTTGGTTGCCTCTCTTTTTTCAAATACCTTATCCATGGTATCATCCGATGCCAATACTATTTCGGCAGTGATAACCAGAGATATTTTACCGATTTTGGTTAAAAAAGTAAAAACCTTTAGTGCGGATAAAACTTTAATGATAGCGAGATTGACCACCTTTGTATTTATCCTTTTGACCATAATTATCGCTTTCAATTCTGATTCATTTGGCGGTGTAATCGGATTGTTGATTACTTGGTTTGCCGCATTGCTAGGCCCTATTTCCGTTCCGATGATATTGGGACTTTTGCCCTATTTTAAACACAGTAATAGCACGGCTGCATTGTTGTCCATAGTAACAGGATTACTGGCTTTTATCCTCAGTAAGTCCGTATTCGAATTGCCTTTTGCGATAGAATTGTCGTCTCCTATAATTACTTCATTGATCATCTATATAGGATATGGCTTGATATTTAAGCCTACTGTTAATGAAAAAGTAAATCATATTCTAAATTCCATTGACACCGACAAGGAAGTCAGCCAATTATCTCCTAGTCAAACATCAAATAAGGAAATATATGCAAATGATAGCCAAGGATAAATATATTAAACAATATCAGAATGATTTATTTGTAGATTATCTCCCTTTTTTAGAAAATCACATTATCGATCACGAAAATGGTGGTTTTATGTGCCATGCCAATTGGAAGGGCGAGTTGTTGGATCGTCATAAACGCGCTTGGTTTGATGGGAGAGGCATCTGGGTATATTCCTTCTTGTACAGCCATGTGAAAAAAGATGTCAAATACTTAGATGTGGCGGCGAAAACCGTCGATTTAGTATTTTCTAATCGTCCGACAAATCAAGAATTCTGGCCTTGGATGTATGACGAAAAGGGAAATGACCTCGAGTTGAGAGCTCCAGATATCTATGGCAACTTGTTTATTGCAGAAGGATTGACAGCGTATAGTCAGGCCATTGACGATATGGCGTATTGGAATCTTGCAAAAGATATAACCATGGCGGCCTTGAATAAATACGACGCCGAGGATTATTCATTTGTTCCACATTATGAATCTGATTTGAGTCAATTTAAGGCTCCCAGAGTGCTGGGACATTGGATGGTTTTTTTACGGATAGCCAGCCAGCTTTTAGCAATCAAAGAAGACAGTGAATTATTGGCTTTGACAGATCGATGCATAAAATCATTGTTGGATCATCATCTCGAATCCCACTGCAACTTAATGGTAGAATACAGGCATCACGATTTGTCGGCCATGGATGAGCCATGGAATGACTTTGTCTACATCGGCCACGGTATTGAAGTGGCTTGGATGATTATGGAAGAAGCCATTCGCAGAGAGGATAAAGGACTGTATGATAAGGCCAAGTCAATCTTTAGGAGGCACCTAGAAGTGGCTTGGGATGATGTCTATGGTGGTGTGTTTCATGAATGTCAACATATTGGTAAAAATGATTGGATCTTGGACAAATTACTGTGGGCGCAAGAAGAAGTATTGGTTGGCTTGATGTTGATTATTGAACACTCTAGTGATCAATGGGCCATAGAATGGTTTGAGAAGGCTTATCAATATACCGTTAGTCATTTTTCCTTGGCCAAGTACGATATTCCCCTCTGGAATATTGGAGGAAATAGATGGGTGGATTTTGATGGAACAGGGATTCGGATCGAAAATTACCATCATCCGCGTCATTTAATGATCAATCTGTTGCGATTACAGAGACTGTAGAACAAATTTAATTTTTATTTTAATTGATCTATATTTTTAGGTGGTTGATTGCGACGGTTTTACAGTGTAGCTCTGTCGTGTTAAATGTTTGAGGGATATTGTCCAACAGTATTCTTACCATTCTTATACCTTGATTTTAGGGGCTTGAAATCTATAGATCAATTCGATGAATGCTATTAGTTGTAGATATTTTTTATATTTATACTTAGGGGAATTGAAGATGTAGTAGTGTAAAAGAACAGATGGATTTCGTTCTTTTAATATATTCTTTGGTCTTTAAATATTTATTCTGATGCAAACTCGTACCATAATTGCTGCAGTAGCAAAAAATAAAGCTATTGGTTTTAAAAATAAATTGCCCTGGAATCTCGATGATGATTGGAAACATTTTAAAGCCGTAACTGCTGGTCATTCCTTTTTAATGGGCAGAAGGAGTTATGAAGCAGAGGATCATCTGCTGTCCGATAAATGGAATTATGTTTTAACCCAGCGATCCAATATTCCATTATGGGACAAATCTTCCATTGTGTCCTCGTTTCAAGAGTTTTTGCAGTTGACGAAGCGAGAAGCTGAAATATTTATCTTAGGGGGAGCAACCGTCTTTGATTTGGCCATTCGCAATAACTGGGCCAATAAAATGATATTGACCCATGTAGATGCTAGTCCTCAAGCCGATGCTTATTTTCCCGATGTTGATTGGAGTGAATGGAAAGAAATAGACCATCAAGAATTTAAGAAAAATGAAGTCAATGATTTCGATTTTAAGATAGTGACCTACCTTTCCCGCTCCATATTATAATAGTCTAATGAAGTGGGATAAAAGATGGCTAGCAGTCCACAATGCCTTATTAGCCAATTTTAATTAATTTATCGATAACCTAGATTATAGTAAAGACTGGATTTAGAATTGGAATTCGTATTTTGAGAAAATTATTAAAAATAAAAATCATCTTAGGTTGTTACTCAGAATACAAAAAAGTAAAGTTCAAAGTCAATGCTGAGGATACCGTAAAAATAAGAACAAGTGCAGTTATGAAAAAATTAAAACGAGATCCCAATAATTTTCCTTGGCGTGTGGCAGCTTCTGTCATCTTGTTGATGGCCTGTGGTCTACTTTATTTGCTGATAGATCTCGACAAAGATTACGAAACCTTATCTCAGGAGCATCAGCAAACCATTCAATATTATGATCAAGAATTAAAGGAAGCAGAAGAACTCCTTCAAGCCAAGTCGGAATTATTGGCTTTTACCACTAATAGAAGGACGGATAAAATAATAATGTCAAGTACCGATGCCAATGCCAGTGATGAAGCCGTAGTGTATTGGAATTCCGATTCTCACAACGTTTGGTTGGATCATTCGAATTTGCCGTCATTGGACAATCAGCATTCTTATCAGTTATGGGCATTAGAAAATGGTCAATCCATAGACTTGGGTGTTGTTGATAAATCGGAAGATCAAATTATTAAAATGAATGCTGTAGCTGCAGCCGATGGTTTTGCCATTACTGTGGAACCAATGGGAGGGAGTGAACAACCCACTTCGTCGTCCATAAAAGTCATTGGAGAAATTTAATATCTCATATGGGATAATATTATGACCTAGGTATAGAACTTATTATCTTTCTTCTCTGTTTTTTTCTCGTAGATTGAATATTGGATTTAATCGAATAATCACATTTGTTTTTTTAAATATCTTCGTATTTTATAAGGACTTTCCTAGCTTTGGAATGCTTGAATAATTAATATTATTTATATGAATTTAAAATGGACCTTGTTGTTGGCCTGTTGTTTTATAATGACTCATTGTAAAAATGGGCAAGAACCCAAGACCCTTATCCCATTATCTGATATGGCAATACACACTTTTGAAATCAAAGATCCTCATTCAAATGCGAATTTTAACGAGGTAGTGGTCAAACATTTAGATTGGAAAGCCGAAGTAGATTTCGATCAGAAAAAGATTAAAGCGAGAGCGGAGTGGACCATTGAAAATAAAACCGAGGCTACAAAATTAATATTGGATACCAAAGGATTGGCCATTGAGTCCGTTTATTTGAACGGAGATCAAGAAACGACATATACCTTATTGGATGGAGACAAATTGTTTGGTCAACCCTTGGTCATCGATATCCAAAACAATACCAAGACCGTAACCATTCAATACCAAACATCAGAGCATGCAGCTGCATTGCAGTGGTTGTCTCCTCAGCAGACCCATGACAAAGAGGCGGCATTTTTGTTTACCCAGTCACAGGCCATTTTGGCTAGAACTTGGCTACCCTGCCAAGACGGTCCAGGCGTGCGATTTACCTATAATGCTGAGGTCAATGTGCCCAAAGGGATGTTGGCTTTGATGAGTGCAGTAAATCCTGTAAAGACCAATGAAACCGGTATCTATAGTTTTCAGATGGATCAAGCCATTCCATCATATCTTATGGCATTGGCAGTAGGGCGGATGGAATATCAGGCATTGGATCACCATTCTGGTGTGTACGCCGAGCCTGGTATGTTGGCCAAGTCGGCAGCTGAATTTGTGGATTTACCATCGATGATTAATAAAGCGGAAGAAATGTATGGACCTTATCGATGGGGACAATACGACGTATTGGTTTTACCTCCTAGTTTTCCTTTTGGAGGTATGGAAAATCCTCGTTTGACCTTTGCCACACCTACCATCATTGCCGGTGATCAATCTTTGGTTTCACTAGTTGCTCATGAATTGGCCCATAGTTGGAGTGGCAATTTGGTGACCAATTCGGATTGGGAGGAAATATGGATCAATGAAGGTTTTACCGTCTATTTTGAGCATCGGATTATGGAGGCCTTAAAAGGTCGTGAATATTCTGAAATGTTGGCTAGTTTGACTTATCAGGAATTGATCGAAGAATTGGATGCCATGAAAGCAGATGGACAATGGGCGGATACCAAACTCAAAGTGGATTTAGTGGGAAGAGATCCCGATGAAGGACTGACTGGAGTCCCTTACAATAAAGGGTATTTGCTTTTGAGAAAAATAGAAGAAACCGTAGGTAGAGACAAATGGGATGGGTTTTTAAATACATATTTTTCGACCTATGCCTTTCACTCGATGAATACCGAGACTTTAATCGGTTTGTTAGAGGAATTTTTAATAAGTGAGAATAAAGCAATTGCAGATAGCCTTCAGTTGCGTCAATGGATCTATGAACCAGGTTTGCCAAGTAATGCCCCTGTCCCTTCCACTCAGCGTTTTTTGGCCATCGATGAATTGACGAAACAATGGTTGGACAAAGGGGAGTTGACTCAAGTCATGAAAGCCTCGTCGCAGTGGACGACTCATGAATGGTTACATTTTATAAACAATTTACCCAAAGATATCGGCATTGATCCATTGATGCAATTGGATGCTGCAATGGCATTGACTCAGTCTACTAACGCCGAAATTCAAGCAGCTTGGTACCAACTTTGTATTGTCAATCAATACGAAGAAATATATCCATATGTGGAAGAATTTTTAGTGGAAGTAGGCCGAAGAAAATTTTTAACTCCACTGTACAAAGCTCTAATGCAGTCTGAAACAGGTGCCGTATGGGCAGAGAAAATATACAAACAAGCACGTCCAAATTATCATCCTGTATCTTATCAAACCATTGATCAAATAGTACCATGGAAATAGTTATTCTCATACTTGGAATTATCGCCATTCTCATAGGCGTCCTAGGTAGTATACTCCCTGTATTGCCAGGGCCGACGGCTTCATGGTTGGGTTTGATTTTGCTCAATTGGTCGGGTTTTGGAAGTTTTTCTACTCAATTTTTAATTATAACCTTTGTAGTGGCTATTTTATCTATTGTCTTAGATTATATAATTCCTGCTGCCTTTGTCAAGCGCTGGGGCGGAAGTAAATTTGGACAGTACGGTGCTACAATCGGAGTAATTGTAGGTGTGTTTGTCGGACCATTGGGTATTGTTTTTGGATCATTTGTAGGTGCTTATATCGGTGAACTAATATACAGTCCTGGTAATACCAACGCCGCATTTCGATCTGCAATGGGATCATTTTTGGGTTTTCTATTTGGGACTGGAATCAAACTCATGTTGACGGTTTTGTACGCATGGTTTTTTATCCAAGCATGGGTGTTTTAATGATATGGGATTGGTATAATTGAATCATTGGAAAGACTGATGACTAGCAATTCTATATGATTTATAAATATAAAAATAAGGGATTTGACTGTTTTACAAACTAAGGATTTGTCGAAGAATTACGGACAAGTTACGGCTTTGTCGGGATTGAATTTATCCGTTCAACAAGGAGATGTCTTGGGGATTTTGGGGCCCAATGGAAGTGGTAAGACCACGACATTGAGTATTGTCTTAAATGCCATATGGGCCAGTAGTGGTAGCTATCAATGGTTTGGAAATCAGCCTTCTTCCCAATCCTTGAAACGGGTTGGTGCACTGTTGGAAAGTCCCATCTTCTTTCCCAATTTAACGGCGATTCAGAACTTAGATATTATAGGTCATATTCGAGGAGTTAAAGACCGTAATTACGATGATATTTTATACATGGTGGATTTATACGATAGAAGAAACCATAAATTTAGTAGCTATTCACTGGGAATGAAACAGCGACTGGCCATTGCCTCGGTTATGTTGGGCAGTCCAGAGGTGATGATCTTTGATGAACCGACCAACGGTCTAGATCCCAAGGGCATTGTCGATATTAGAAATATTTTAGTAGGCTTGGCTCAATCGGGCAAGACTATTATTCTCGCTTCTCATATTCTCGATGAGGTGGAAAAAATATGTACTCAATTGGCAATATTGAATCAGGGCAAGTTATTGGCCCATGGTCATATTAGTGATATTTTGGTTGCAAAACCCATTCTAGAGCTGTCCGCTGCCAATAATGATTTATTATTGGATTGGATTCAACGACTGCCGGGATATCGACGACATCTCAGAATAGGCGAGCGGTTTCAAGTTTTTTTTGACAAAGTTGATCAGGGATTGGATATCAATGAACATGCACACCGCGCAGGACATTCATTAACTCATTTTCAATGGATACAACCCAAGTTGGAAGATGCTTATTTAAAAATAATCGAAAATGGGAGGGTATGAATAGTTTAAAGTTAATCAAATTGGAATGGCTAAAGTATCGTCACAATAAAGCCATCTGGTTGTCTTTATTGGGATTTGTCATTGTTTTATTGATCATAATGTTGGCCTACGCTCAAATGGACGTAAAGATGAGCAGCGGACCTCAAGGTGGTCTGATTGATTTAAAGAAAAATATTTCTTTCCCTGAGATTTGGGAATTTACAGGTTACATTGGCGGCAACTGGATTGGCTTCTTTATTGTTGGTTTTCTAGGGACTTATCTGATGGCCACAGAAATAGCGCAAAAGACGGCCAGACAGCAAATCATTTCTGGATTGTCCCGAGGACAATACCTGTTATCTAAATTATTGTTCTTTCGAAATATCGCAACGATATTGACTATTTTCTATGTCGTAGTAGTTTTGTTTATAGGATTTACCAAATCATATGACTCCGTAGGCGAGGGGATATGGCTTACGATGGGGTGGATGGCTTTGCGTTTCTTTGTCATGACTATGTTGTATATTTTTCTTGGCGGCTTGTTTGGACTTTTATTTAAAAAGACCATAATGGCTTTTTTGTTTTACCTTTTTTACGGCATTTTTTTGGAACCTGTTATCCGATGGTATATTCACCCCAATTTTGCGCCGGAGTCATGGAATAGGTTTTATCCTATGAATGCGGCCGAAGATCTTATGCCCAGTCCGGGACAACGAATATCGCAATTTGATGAACTTTTGCAAGATGGCTCTCTATATTTGACAGCCAACCAAGCGCTAATCACTTCTATTGTCTATTTAATTATCATATTTACTCTGATGTATGGATTGATGCAACGCAAAAATGTATAAATCCAGATTTTCATTCCTGTTTACCCATTTCGTCCGTTAACAGATTTCCTGCCAATACTATAGGCTGACCTTTTATCAATTCGTATTATTCAATTAAATATTAGGAGGAATAATAAAAGTAAATTTCAGTAAAAGATAGAGTGTGTTGTCTATATAAATGGATTTTTATGACGTTTATCCCTAGAGGTATTGTAATATTTAAGAATAATTCCTATATTAGAACGATACTCTTGGATTTGCTTAGCGGATACAGTGAAGCAAGCACCAGACTGCCGTAATTAATAGTTAAATCAATCGACATGGAAGCTTATCAAATATTGCTGTTAATCGCCATTATATTAGAAAATATACATTTTTATATTTACCCCGGTAATAGAAGGCGTATTTTGAATAAAAGTACAGTGCTCATTATTTTGGGAATCATCGTTGTACTATTTCCAATGCTTGTTTTTTGGGGACCAACCAGTTTAGTTGAATCCATCATGAAATGGATTAAGTGGATTTGTTTGGCTATTGGAATTACAGGCATTCTATATTATGGGTTTTTAATTTTAAAGGCTGTTCTTTCTCAAGCTAAATCCTATTAATAAATCTGTTCTAAGGTTTTATACGAATTACATTTATATTGGTTTGCGCCCAATGAGGTGAATTTTTTACTTTATCTATATTTCTACCGCAGAATAGTCATTTATTTAAATACAAAGCAATTTTAGAGAAAGTAGAATTTGGCAAGATGAGTGCCAATTCCTACTTTAATTCGTGGCACGTGACTGAATTAGATCGCCAAAGAAGATGGCATTGGTAAATAATTTATTTGTACCATACCAAAACGCTCTGAAATTGGGATTGTCTGCAAAATTGACCAATCGGCCACCACCTATTGTAGCCACATGGATTGCACTTCCTCCTGCCATCATATTTTTATTGACCTTATGTAGATAGCCACTCAATAGAGGCTGTGGACTATATAATATTGGGTTTTTGTATTGGTAATTAGAAGGCTCGAAAACTAGATTGTTGTTTTTAAACACAGCCAAGGTGTTGCGATTGTAGCCATAGAGTAGGGGGTGACTTAAATCCACCTTTGTCTCTACAATACAACCACCGGTGTATCGCGCTCCATGATAGGAATTGATCTGGTCATAAGCCACATTGATATTGGTGGGGTTTTCTGGACTTTTATACTTCCAGTCTCCGATACCTTGACGTCGTAGCCATTGTCCAGCACTGCCTATAGTGATTAAATTTCCGCCATTTCTCAACCATGACAGCAGTTTGTCCTTTGAGATACCTTGGCCACTGCCATCGGCTAGAATTATAGTATTGTATTTGCTTAAATCATATTGATTAAACCGGGCTATATTCAATTTGGTAATTGGAATTTGATAGCGAGTATCTAGTAGATGCCAAATTTCTCCAACGGATCCAGCTTTTACTCCATCTCCCACAATAAGGCCAATTTTGGGTTGTGTTGTTGCAGCAAAATTCGGACTGCCCAGATAACTATCCGACATGGTACCCGTGGATACAGGAAATACCTTTACCTCATCAGTTTCATGGGCATGGGCCAAAATGGATTCTATTTTTTCTTTATCCTGGTTCTGAAGTATTACCATTAAACTGCCATAGCCGAAGCTAGAACCTTTGTAGGTAAAGGGCGATTTTGCAACTTTGACCCTAATTCCATTGCTCTGAAGTTGGTAAAGAACCTTGGGGCTGAGATAATCCGACCATGAGATCAAATAGCCATAATCGCTTTTTCTAAATTCTGATTTCGGACTCGTGGATACTTCAAGAACTTTTTCCCCCATTTGGACTTTGTCGGTTAAAGAGAAGGGAATGTCAAATGCCAAGGGCAATGTCCAAGTAGATACGTCGTAAAACAAGCTATCTTTGAATGTGGTATTTTTTTCAAATATGGTCTCTATTAATGTAGATTGGCGTTGATACATGGGGACGTAATAACTTTCTTCTTTTGAAAAATCATGCCGACTGGTTCTGATGTCATTTTTCAATCGATACACCTGAATGTCATGGGCTAAGAGGATGTTTACCAAAGCCTTGTTTTTGTAGCTGTTGTTGTCGCCAAATACATATCCAGAATTTTTCGAGGGCTTTTGATTTTTGAAATAATCGATCTGATAGGACTGCAATTCATCCTTTAAAGCCAGTCCGGCTCGAAGAGTGGACATAGAGGTGATAAATTGATTTCTTATGGTAAAAGGAAAGGAGAGTAGACCGTGGTCGCTTTCTTGTAAATGACCTCTGGAACTCGCTTGTTCAAACAAAATGCCTATACAGCCTTGAATGTCGGGATAGGTAGAACCCTTGCCGTAATAAAAGTCGTCAAAACTTTCCTTGGCATAATACAGTGAACCAATACTGTCTAGCGCATGACCGTGGAATTCCGCAATCTGAGCCGTTAATTGTTGATTGATTTCAGGGGTATGTGGATTGGTTCTCGATGGAATACCCGGCTGAAAAAAGAAAGTGGATGAAGTTCCCATTTCGTGATGATCGGTCAATATATTGGGACGCCATTGTTGATACAGCTCTATTTTGGCCATACTTTCAGGTTGTTGGACCGGCAGCCAATCTCTGTTGAGGTCAAACCAATAATGGTTGGTTCTGCCTCCTGGCCAAGTCTCACGGTATTCTCGATCTTGAGGATCTGAAGTTAGTGTGAAATTTTTCTGACTATTGACCCATGAGGAAAATCGCTGAAGTCCATCAGGATTAAAACTAGGATAAAGGATAATGACAGTTTCTTCCAAGATTTCCATAATTTCTTTGGATTGACTTGCCGCAAGATTATAGGCGTGCAACATGGCGGCATTGGCTCCTGATGCTTCGTTGCCGTGGATGGAGTATCCCTGCCAGACCACCAAAGGGAGGTCTTTGTGAGAACCATTCGATGATGATCCCAAGTCGGTTAGCGATATATGTTGTTGTCTTATATTTTCTAGGTTCTCAATATTCTTTGGATGAGAAATAATCAAGGCGATTAATGGCCTCGATTCATGAGTTTTGCCGTGTTCTATGTAGTGGATGCGGTCGGATTGTTGGGAGAGATGGCGCATATAAAACAACAATTGATCATGAGAAACATGCCATTCTCCAATATCCCAACCTAGAAATTGACTCGGCGATGTAATATCTGCTGATAAATCTGCCGTCGAAGGTAAGTAGTATGATTCCGATATTTGACCATATATGGGGCTGGCTAGCGATATTAGAATGAAATAAATGATGCAGTTATAGATTCTAGTCAATGAAGAGTGAAAGTAGGGTGAAAATAAATTCATAGGGCAAAATTTAATATGGATAATATCACTGAAAGAGCGATCAAATGATGAATCTGCAATATACAAAATCAAATATCATTCAAAATCATTTATAGACGAGTTCTCATAGTTGTGGGTATTTACGAAATCTTGATTTGTCTGTATTATTTTAGGGATCGATTTTTATAAGTGGAATATTTTGTATTATCAATCTAATGTACAGGTTGGATTATAAGGGCAAATAAGTTTTAGCCATTTTTTAAATATAGATGAGTATTCTTCTTTGCGGATAAGTTGATTGATTATTACCATCATATGTTTGGTAATACAGCTGAAGAGATATATTTTTAGCCATAAATAGTACACTTTTGGATCCTGTATTCAGATTTAATTAAAAGATTATGATGGTTAGACTTGTTATGTGTTCTTGGTTGTTGACCTTGGGTATGGCTCATGCTCAGAATAGCTATTTGGTGAGATATCCAGATCTAAGTCCCAATGGGCAATCCTTGGCCTTTTCGTGGCAGGGAGATATTTGGTTGATGGATATGGAGGGTGAAGAAGGAATTCGTCGAATGACGGTTAAGGAAAGCTATGAGTCTCATCCTCGATGGAGTGAAGATGGTGAGCGTTTGGTATTTAGTTCCAATCGATATGGCAATGCCGATATTATGGAACTCAGCGTTGCTACTGGCAATATCAAGCAATTGACTTATCATTCCGCTTCGGATCAAGAACCATCGTTTGATGGCCAGGGCAATGTCTATTTTTCAACGCGAAGGACATATCGCCAGTTGGAAAGAGAATCTGAAATCTACATCTTGCCACAAGGAGGGGCTACACCATACCGATATCTAAACGCTTTGGGATTTGAGCCCAATGTATCACCTGATGGTCGATTTATAGCCTTTGTTAAAGGCGGCTGTAGGGTGAGTAGGGAGCAGTATAGAGGTCCAGCCAATAGGGATATTTATTTGTATAATGTTGATAAAAAAACCTATACACAATTGACCAAAGATGAAGGTATGGATGTTCAACCGAGATGGACAAAAGACAATGAATTATACTTTTTGTCTGCTCGATCAGGTAAATACAATATTCATCGAATGAGTATCGATAAGCAAGGTAAGGCAAGTGGGATAACAGCTGTCACTAAATTCACAGATGATGGAATACGAAATTTTACCGTATCGGCCGACGGATCAGCTATTGTTGTAGAACATCAAGATGGATTGAAAATGGTTAATCCCAAGAATGGGCGAGCCAAGGCTTTAGAGATAGAATTGCCAGAGGATTCGCATTTTTACAATCGGGAGTTCACTAGTTTAGACCAATCGATACAGGATTTTTCTATTTCCCCCAACGAGAAATATGTGGCGTTGTCTGCCAAGGGTGAAATATTTGTCATTAAAAATGACGACAACAATCCTCGAAGCAATCGATTGACTCATCATCAATGGAAAGATTATTCTCCCATCTGGACTTCGGATACGACACTGTCATTTTTGTCGGACAGAACTGGTGTAGAAGATTTATATAGCTTGTCTTCGGCGGATACTTCACAATCTTCTCTGTTTCACTCATATCAAATGGATATTGTCAATCAGTCCAATAGTCCGGATAGGGAATTGGGAATATATCCTTCTCCAGATCTCAAGAAAATAGCATTATTAAAGGGAACTGGTCATTTAGTAGTATACGATGTGGATTCTACGGGTCGTTGGTCTTCTCCCATTACTCTGTTGGATGGTTGGTCTCCTCCCACTGGAATCACCTGGTCACCGGATAGTCGATGGTTGGCTTACTCGCAGAAAGATTTGTATTTCAACGCCGAGATATTTATCCAAGCTGCCGATGGTTCAGGGGAACCCATCAATGTGAGTATGCATCCTCGAGGAGATTCCAATCCAGTTTGGAGTAAAGACGGACGAAAATTGGCTTTTAAATCCAATCGAAACAACGGTGATGACGATATTTGGTTTGTATGGTTGCAAAAGGAAAATTGGGAGAAATCGAAACAAGAATGGAAGGAGGAAAAGTACGATGATGTTGATTTTAAAAAATCCAGTCAAAGTGGTTCTTCAAAATCATTGAGTGATTCTGTATATATAGATGTCGACAAAATATATCGTCGATTGGTTCAGGTCACCTCTTTGCCGGGGGATGAATCCAATATCATCATTGATAATTCAGGTGAAACCATCTATTTTAATGGCCATTCAGAAGGCAAATTGCGTTTCTTTTCTATTAAGTGGGATGGCAGTGAACTGAAAACCGTATTGCCTTCTCCAGTCTATCGCAGTCAACTTTCTAGCAACGGAAAGTCACTGTATTATATTTCTAGAGGCAAACTCATGACCTTAAATCTAGATTCTAAAAAGGCAAAAAATATCCCCTTCTCTGCTTCCATTAATATAGATAGAGAGGAGGAGAGAGCACAGGTCTTTGAAGAATTATGGCGGGTGTTGAATGATCGATTTTATGACCCTCAATTTCATGGGCAAAATTGGCAAGGACTTAAAGAAAAATACAAACCATGGGCAATGGCTGCCTCTACTCAGCAGGATTTTAGAGATATGGTCAATGATATGTTGGGGCAGTTAAATTCCTCTCATATGGGGCTATACGGAGATAATCCCGAAAAGGTAAAAGCAATAAGTACTGGAAAAATCGGAATCGAAGTTATGCCAACGAAGGAGGGTATTGAAATAAGTCATGTAGTTCCCTTGTCGCCTGCAGATAGGGAAGAGAGTGCTCTCAAGGTCGGCGACAGAATATTGGCAGTCAATGGAGTAGAGGTATCTCCTCAGGAAAATTTTTGGATTCATTGGATGGAGACTACCGAACAGAAGATCTGGCTGAAAATAGAACGCGACGGTCAATCTATGGATATCTATATCAGGCCTCAAAAATCCATGGCCAAGGAGTTGTATGAAGAGTGGGTAGAGGAGAGAAGAGCACTGACAGATAAATATTCCAAGGGGCGATTGGGTTATATCCATATACAGGGTATGAATTGGACGAGTTTTGAAGCTTTCGAGCGAGAATTAACGGCTTCGGGCTATGGAAAGGAAGGTTTGGTTATCGATGTGAGATACAACGGTGGGGGTTGGACGACTGATATGTTGATGACGGTACTCACGGTTCAACAGCACGCTTATACCGTACCTAGAGGAGCGAGCGACAATTTGAAAAATCACGAGAAATATGCTAACTATTACCCTTATGGGGAAAGGTTGCCTTTGTCGGCATGGACTCTGCCAGCTGCGGCTATATGTAATCATTCTTCATATTCCAATGCTGAAATATTTTCCCATGCATTCAAAAACTTGGGGCGGGGGCCACTCATTGGAGAGCCCACTTTTGGGGCTGTAATCTCTACTAGTGGGACCAGTCTAATGGATGGATCTTATGTGCGACTGCCTTTTAGAGGATGGTTTGTGAAGAAAACAGGGGACAATATGGAAGGCAGTCCAGCTGTTCCAGATTATGTAGTGTACAATCCTCCAGGACAAAAGGCCGAAGGCGAGGATGATCAATTGAAAAAAGCAGTAGAAGTATTGCTTAGTGAGATGGATGGTAAATAATTAGGAGGATATTAATGTTGATAACAATGGTGATATTTTTTTCGTAATTAATACAGGAAACAAAAACTCACCATTGGAGTTATATTTGAATATCTTGTGGGTTTTTAAAGATTGGAGATCAAGGGATAGGCCGAGGTGGTCTAATTCCCTATATTTTATAATTATATCAGGAATATTGCATTTATATAGTAGTTTTATAAAAGGAAAACTCTATCTTTGCGCTCCTGAATCAACAAAAAAAGTTCTTTGTCATGAAAGGTTGGAAAGAATTAGTTTTGAAGTTGCCTGGGTTGCCGGTGGGGAAAACCACTATTACAACTGAAGTTACTTCAGATTTTTTCAAATCATTTGAGCAATCTCCTATAGAGAAAGCATCATATAATACGACGATAGTTCTCGATAAGAAACCGGGATTTTATGTGTTAACCGTAGAAGCCAATGGCTGGAATGGCACCATATGTGACCGATGTTTAGAGGCTATTCAATTGCCGGGCAGTACTACGTATAAATTTTATTTTAAACAAGGTGCTGGTGACGACTGGATGGCAGAGGAAGACGTCGTGGTATTGGATGAAGGTGTTGTAGAACTGGATATACGTCCTTATGTACATGAGGCCATAGTATTGTCCTTGCCTATTGTGAATACCTATGATTGCGAAAATGATGTCAACGCACCATGCGACGAAAACATACTTTCTTTTTTGAGAGAGAGTGACGATGAATCAGGACAAAATAATCCCTCGTGGGATGTTTTAAAAAATATTAAATTCGAAGACTGAAAAATTAAATAGTTATGGCACATCCAAAGAGTAGGATATCAAAACAAAGAAAACGTAAACGTAGAACACATTACAAAGCAGGTGTTCCTCAAGTAGCTACTTGTCAATCTACTGGTGAGTCTCATTTGTTTCACCATGCATATTCTGTAGACGGAGATCTTTACTACAGAGGTAGAGTGTTGGTGAAATCTTCTGAGCAAGAAGACGTAGAATAGATCGTAGACTATGTTGAAGAAGATAGTAAATACAGATAAGGCGCCATCTCCGGTAGGTCCTTACAATCAGTCTATTGTGGCTGGTGATATGGTTTTTATTTCTGGTCAAATTCCATTAGATGCTTCTACAGGGCAGTTGGTTTCTGATTCTATTGAATCTGAAACGCGACAGGTTATGAATAATATAGGAGCTGTTCTCGAAGCCAATGGTCTTGATTTTGAAGCTGTGGTAAGTTGTTCCGTATTTGTTAAAGATATGGAGGACTACGGCAAAATAAATGCCGTATATGCATCTTATTTTCAAGAGGATACTGCGCCAACCAGAGCTTTGGTTGAGGTAGCTCGATTACCTAAAGATGTTAATATAGAAATATCAGCAATAGCTTATAAACACAGATAATCAAAATCATATAATGGAGGTATCAACCAAACAGGTTCTATCCTTAATTCAACCGACAGGAGACATTCATTTAGGTAATTATTTAGGGGCAGTCAAAAATTGGGTGGATATCCAGGATCGATATTCCTGTGTGCTCGGTGTGGCCAATTTACATGCCATGACCATGCCGTATAATGCCAAAAAATTAGAAGAAGCTACTTGGAAAATGATTTATCAATTGCTCGCATTGGGTGTGAGTGCCGATAACTTGTTTATCCAATCTTTGGTTCCTGAACATATGGAACTCTGTTGGATTTTGTCCACAACCTGCTCATATGGAGACCTAACTCGTATGACACAGTTCAAGGACAAGAGCGATCAATTGCTCGAAAACAATGGAAAAGATGAATTTATTTCGTCGGCCTTGTTTTTTTATCCCGTCCTGCAAGCCGCAGATATCTTGATCTACAATGCCGACCTTGTGCCTGTGGGTAAAGATCAAGAACAACACCTAGAATTATCTAGAAATATAGCCCAACGGTTTAACTACCAGTTTGGCGTTGAGTATTTTAAATTACCCCAACCTTTATTTACGGAAACACCAAAGATACAATCTTTGGCCAATCCGTTGAAGAAGATGAGTAAGAGTTTGGGTGAAAAGCATTTTATAAATATTTTTGGAGACGAAAAGCGAATTAGAAAACAAATCAATTCTGCAGTGACCGATACTGGTGAAAATACCAGTGGAGAAATGAGTCCAGGAGTTAGTAATTTGTTTCAAATACTTTGGTCGACCAATGGTATAGATAGTCATCAGCAATTGATGGCGGCTTATCAAAATGGTGGACTGTCATATAAAGATCTCAAAGAAGAAGTTGCCAATAATTTAATGGTGTTTTTGGAATCGTCTAGAGAGCGATACAAGGAAATTAATTCCGAAAAGCGTCGTTATAGAGACATGGTAAAAGCATCCACCGATGTCATCCGCAAGAAAGCGCAAAGTACATTGAAGGATGTGAGAGCAATAACCGGAATACTTAATGTAAAATACTAAAGATGAAGATTTTTTGTGTGGGTAGGAATTACGTGGACCATGCTAAAGAATTGAATAATCCGGTCCCGGATCAGCCATTGATATTTATGAAACCATCGACGGCTTTGCTTCAAAATAATCAAGACTTTGTTTATCCTGAATTTTCAAAAGAAATACATTACGAAGGAGAAATCGTTATTCGAATCTCCAAAACAGGAAAAAATATTGCTTTAGAAGAAGCACATCAATATTTTAATCAAATAGCGTTTGGTTTTGATTTTACCGCTAGAGATATACAATCCCAATTAAAACAAAAAGGACAACCTTGGGAAATAGCCAAGGGATTTGACGGATCAGCTGCCATAGGTGGTTTTTTATCATTTAATAGTTCCTTAAGTGACAATAACCATTTTGAGACCTATAAAAATGGGAAACAAGTTCAAAATGGAAATACTAACGAAATGATTTTTTCATATTCGGATATTATTGTTTATTTGTCAAAGTTTTTCACATTGGAAGCTGGAGATATTATTTTTACTGGTACTCCAAAAGGAGTAGGGAAAGTTGAAAAAGGAGATGTCTTAGAAGGTGTGATAGATGGAAGGAAAGTATTATCTTGTACTATAATTTAAAAATATAATATGTCGTATTTTTTTACTTCAGAATCCGTTTCAGAAGGACATCCAGATAAAGTAGCAGATCAAATTTCTGATGCCGTCCTCGACGCTTATTTAAATCAAGATCCTAAGTCGCGAGTGGCTTGTGAGACCATGGTTTCCACAGGATTGGTTATGGTAGCTGGAGAAGTGCGTTCTACTGCAGTGATCGATTTGCAAAAAATTGTTCGAGATACGATAAAAAAAATAGGTTATACCAAAGCCGATTATCGATTTGACTATAATTCATGTGCCGTTATCAATGCATTGCATGAGCAATCAGAAGATATAGCCATGGGGGTAGATGAGAAGGAAGGAGTCAAAGATATAGGTGCGGGTGACCAGGGAATGATGTTTGGATACGCTACCAACGAAACCGGTAACTATCTTCCTCTAGGATTGGATATCGCCCACAAGATGTTGTTTGAACTGAGCGAGTTGAGAAGGGAAAATAACGAAATTAAATATCTAAGACCAGATGCTAAGTCGCAGGTCACTATTGAATATTCTGACGATCATCAGCCACTTAGAATCAATACCATAGTTCTGTCTACTCAACACGACGCCTTTGATGAAGACGACAGTGTAATGTTACAGAAGATAGATGCTGATATCAAGAACATCCTAATGCCACGAGTCATTGCTCAGTACGACGAGTCGGTTCAAAATTTGTTTACAGATAAGATTACCTATCATATTAATCCAACTGGAAAATTTGTGATTGGTGGACCTCACGGCGATACTGGTTTAACTGGTCGAAAAATCATTGTCGATACTTATGGTGGAAAAGGTGCTCACGGTGGTGGTGCATTTTCAGGAAAGGATTCGACTAAAGTGGATCGCTCAGCGGCCTATGCAACGCGTCACATAGCACGCAATTTAGTGGCTGCAGGAATAGCTGATAAATGTTTGGTACAAGTGGCTTATGCCATCGGTGTTTCCAAGCCGGTAGGTTTGTTCATCGATACCTATGGAACGTCTAAGGTGGAATTGAAAGACAGTGAAATCGCTGAGAAAGTATTAGAACTTTTTGACTTGCGTCCTTCTGCCATCATAGAAACTTATCAACTCAATAAACCAATATTTTCTGAAACAGCTGCCTATGGACATATGGGTAGAATACCAAGTATAAAATCGGTAGAATTAAAATACAACGGCCAAGTTAAAGTGGAAGAAATTGAAACTTTCTCTTGGGAAAAAGAGGATAGGGTAGACGATATCAAAGCCGCATTTAATCTGGGCTAGAATACCATCTATATACTGTTATTTCATGTAGTTTTAATCGATAATTTTATTGATTGACATTTATTGTCATAAATTATCCATTAAATTTGTTTTATCTCTTAAACTAAGAAGGGGTATTAATGTTTTTCATATAATACGACCATTCTTGAAACCTATTTTTGATTATGGACCAGTTAATTAATTTCGAAAGAAGGCATATCGGTATTTCTAATGAACAAAAATCAGCAATGTTGAAAACCATTGGTATGGATTCAACAGATGCAATGGTTAGACAAATCATTCCAGCAGAAATCCAATTGTCTCATTTTGATTTAGACCTACCTGCAATGACTGAGGCTGAATATCTAAGTCATATTCAGACGAAAGCCATGAAAAATAAGGTCTTTAGATCGTTGATTGGTCAGGGTTACTACAATACCCATACCCCCTCTGCCATAAGAAGAAATATTTTGGAAAATCCAGGATGGTACACCCAATACACTCCATATCAGGCAGAGATTTCTCAGGGGCGTTTGGAAGCTTTGTTTAATTTTCAGACCGTTGTTTCCGACCTAACTGGATTTCCCATAGCCAATGCATCTTTATTGGATGAAGGCACAGCAGCAGCTGAAGCCGTATCCATGCTGATGGCTAGTGTCAATAAAAAGAATAAGAAAAATCCCAAGTCCATTTGTTTTATTCAAGACACCGTGTTCGCGCAAACACGATCAGTGATATTATCTAGAACGAAACCTTTGGGCTACAGTATCCAATTATTTGGAGATATTTCGGAAGTAGATGTTGAAACTGCTGGAGTAGTAGTAATTCAATATCCGGATAGCCGAGGGAATATAGCTCATATTAAAGATAAATATAGCGCTCTGTCTGATGCCGGTATCGGTTTGATCGCTATCTGCGACTTGTTAGCACTTACACTGTTGGAAAGCCCCGGACATTTAGGATTTGATGTAGCCGTAGGAACTACCCAACGCTTCGGTGTACCCATCGGTTTTGGAGGCCCACATGCTGGGTATTTCGCCTGTTTGGACAAATACAAGCGAGTTATTCCTGGACGAATCATCGGATTGAGTAAGGATGTTCATGGTAATCCAGCATATAGAATGGCATTACAAACCAGAGAGCAACACATTAAAAGAGAAAAAGCGACCTCGAATATATGTACAGCACAAGCCTTGTTGGCTATTATGGCTGGGATGTATGCTGTGTATCACGGCCCCAAAAATCTTAGACGAATTGCCCTAAGAACTCATTTGTTGACCCATAGTCTCTATCAAGCCTTAGCTGCCGGTGGAATTGAGGTGGCCGAAACGGTATTTTTCGATACTATAGTGTTGCCTATGTCTCCGGAAGACCAGGGTGAAATTAGAAAGCTTGCCCTAGAGGCTGGATTCAACTTTCACTATACCAATGAAGGTATTCAGATTTCTTTGGATGAGTTGTCTACTGAAAGTGAGGTTTTAGCTATATTGAAAATATTTGGAGTAACGGTCACTGAATTGTCTTATACCGGAAAATTAGAGGATACATATTTGCGAACCGACGCTATATTGAGTCATCCCGTATTTAATCAATATCGCTCGGAGACTAATCTAATGCGTTATATTAAATCTTTAGAGAACAAAGATTTGTCATTGGTTCATTCTATGATTCCTTTGGGATCTTGTACTATGAAGCTCAATGCAGCCTCTGAATTGATTCCTATTACTTGGACGGAGTTTTCGACATTACACCCTTTTGTTCCTCAGAATCAAAGCCTTGGGTACCGTGAAATAATTGAAGATCTCGGTCAGTATTTAGCTAAAATTACTGGATTTCACGCTTGCTCTTTTCAGCCAAATTCTGGCGCGCAAGGTGAATTTACTGGGCTCTTAGTTATTCGAGCTTATCATGAAGACCATGGAGGGGCGGATCGCAGACTAATTGTAATTCCAGCATCGGCTCATGGAACCAATCCAGCTTCAGCCGTATTGGCAGGATACGATGTAGCCATTGTCCGATCTGATGAAGATGGCAATATCGATTTAAAGGACTTAGAAGATATAATAAATAGACATGGTTCTGAGATAGCCGGCTTTATGGTGACTTATCCATCGACCCATGGGGTATTCGAATCCACAGTGAAACAAGCCTGTGATATGATTCACGCCATCGGAGGATTGGTCTATATGGACGGTGCCAATATGAATGCACAAATTGGATATACCTCGCCTGGATTTATTGGGGCCGATGTATGTCACTTAAATTTGCATAAGACCTTTGCCATCCCGCACGGAGGAGGTGGGCCAGGGGTAGGACCTATCTGTGTAACTGAAGCGCTAAGTGATTACTTGCCAGGACATCCTTATTTGGAAGCCAATGAAGGCCAAAAGAGTATTGATGCCGTTGCTTCAGCTCCTTATGGATCGGCTAGTATTTTATTGATTTCCTATGCCTATGTTAGAATGTTGGGGGCTAGGGGATTAAAAAATGCTACAAAGTACGCCATCCTCAATGCCAATTACCTCAAGACGGTTTTGTCCTCTCACTACGATATATTATATACGGGAAGTGGTGATTTTGTAGGTCATGAATTGATATTGGATTTAAGAAAATTTAAAGAAGTGGGCATTAGTGCCGAGGATGTAGCCAAGCGGTTAATCGATTTCGGATTTCATGCTCCCACACTATCTTTCCCAGTAGCAGGTACTTTGATGATAGAGCCGACGGAGAGTGAAGACAAAGTAGAATTGGATCGATTTATCGCTGCCATGGTAGCTATTCGAGCCGAGATCGATGAGGTAGCTTTGGGTGAATATCCCAAAGACGACAATGTTTTGGTCAATGCACCTCATCCTATTTTTATAGCCACTATGGACGATTGGCCTTATCCTTATTCGAGACAAAAAGCTTTGTATCCTTTGGATTCATTAAGAGAAGGTCATAAATTCTATATTCAGGTAGGACGAATAGATAATGCCTATGGCGATCGAAATTTAATTTGTACCTGCCCACCCATTGAAGACTATATCACTCAAACATAGATGGTTGTAAAAGGAGTGAAAACATTAAGATTTTGTTTTTCGAACTCGGTAAAACAATACCATATCAATTCCGTTTTATTAGTGTAAGTTGCTTATCAAGAATAGGCTTTAAACATTGTATATCAATGGTTAATATATTACTATATCCTAATAATGAACGATTTTTATGAATAAATTGATTGGTACTTGGGAAATGCTCCCTTCAGATAGAACTGCAGTCGCTACAACTGACCGTAAATACAATACATACGTAATAAAAAAGGTGGATAAAAACAAAATGATGATTCAGTCTGAATGGACTACATCAGATAACAAGCGCGGTTTTATAGGGTACACTGTCAATACCGATGGGATTCCCAGAAAGAACCGATTGGACAATACCAAATTCATAGGCAAATTTAGAGGGAAAAATGTGTTAACCACTACCACCATGGTCGATGAACAAGTAGAGTCCATGGTTGTGCGAGAAGTGCTGGAGTCAGGAGAATTAAAATTGACCAAGATCTATATTTCCAGCGAAGGAGAACAAACCACTCAGGTTCAATATTACAAAAAAGTTCAGTAGTAGTGACGCTGTTCAAGTGGTAGTTATAAGATTTCCGTTAATTATAAATGTAATTCGTATTACTCTCTCTTGTTGTAACCCTGTGTAGATAAAATTATTAAAGGTAATTGGCCTATTTTAATTAATTAAGTTTGTGCAGTTTATCCCTACTTAAGTTCTTTAACTTTCTGCTTTAGAGTTTCTTCGGTATACACTTCATTGGCAGCTGGTTTATGTGCACGCATAGCCTTTATAAAGTTGGGAGATAAACTTTTGGGCTTTCGACCAAATGCATTTTTGATATATGACAATACACTGGCTATTTCTCGATCAGAATATTCAGTATTTTCAACCAATCCTGGCATAACAGAAGGAAATTCATATAATTTTCCGTTAACCGTTAGTGGACCTTTTAATCCGTGTAGAACGATTAGAGCCAATGAAGTATCTCTTCCCTCGATATATTCAGAATGGTAAAAAGGTGGAGCAACATGGTCTATCCCTTTTCCATCTCTACCGTGACAGGTTGCACAATTGGACTCAAATATTTCCAAGCCAGAGTCTGTTTTACCAGCATTGGCCTTTACTTTTGCATAGTAATCTATGTTGGAGGCAATTCGCTGTTGTAATTTGTCTAAATCGGCTTGAATTTCGGGTTGAGACTTTGTCAGATTCATCAAAGGTTGGATAAGGCTAGATTCCTGACCTTCTTTATTGGCCAATGCAAAATATACGGCGTATTGTTTATTCTTTGGTGATAGTCCTTCGATGAATTCCATTAACTCCACATTATCGGTTTGGTCGCTAATTGAAGAATAGATGGCTGTTAAATAAAACTTGTTTTTAAGTTGGGAAGTATTTTTCCAATAGTTATACAATTTTGATTTTAAGCCGTTATCCATGAGCTTGGGCTGTTCCATCAATATCTTTACAACATGTCCCATAAAATAATCGGGATTATGATCTACGGCTTCATGGAGATCTTGGTTGGTCAGTGCATTCAGTCCTTCCAATGTCCAAAAACTATGGAGTTGTGCCGTTGTAGAATTACTTTCTTTGATCAGTGTTCTCAGTTGATCTGCAATTGAGGCATCGTTTCTTTCAACCAACAATTGTTGAGCGTTGAGGCGGTACCATGGATTGTCATCACCGAGTAATTGAATCAGGTCAGCTGAGGATAGATTCTGGATGGGACGGATAGGAGATGGTGTGACATTCTCGTGATTGATGCGCAATATTCGCCCAGAATTAACCAAGGTATCTAGCTTGCGTTCACCGTATTGATTTCTCAGATAGGAGGTAAGGTATGTTTTATGCTGCAATAATCCCCTATGCATATCGACTATGTAGATCAGACCATCTGGGCCGGTCTTTAGATTGACGGGACGAAAAGTCTCGTCATCCACCACTATAAACTCTTTGTTGTCGTAGTATTGTTCTCCCTTAATGGCGACATCTTCATAAGAGACAAGATTTCTCTTGATTAAATTGGCTTCTGGTCCACAGGCAAATGCCTGTCCATTTAATAGTCCATTATAACCATTAGCCTGATAAAAAAGTGGCCCACATGCCGAGGTGAAGTTGTTAAGTATTTTGGTTTCTGGATCTAAGATTCCTTCCATATAACCTCTGTTTACGGCAGTAGGATGCAAAGGGTAGACACTTTGATCTCTCACTACACTTAGATTGACCCCAGGTGGTGTAGCTAAATTTTTGTTGTTGTCCAATATCCCAGGTAAGAAATAATCTCCCTTAAATTGGTTGGAATTGTCATTGGTATATATGTAGCCCAATGAGTCTTGAGTAATCCCCCATTGTCCACGCAAGAAGATGTACTCTTCTTCCCATTTTCCGTTTCTATATCTATATCTTTTATTGGATTTGGCATTGTATATCCAATTATCGGAATGGTACATTAAACCGTTGGGTTGATGTTCGACATTTCCACCTACAGCATAGTCATCATCTACCAAGACTTTTTTACCGGGGCGATTTCCTTTTTCTATGGGAACCCACCAGAGTGAAGGTGGGGTAGAGTAGAGCAATCCACCATTGACAAACTTCATGGCTCGGGGAAGGACGAGACTATCGAGAAAAACCGTTTTGGTATCCATTCTCCCATTATTGTCGCGATCTTCTAAAAATGATATTTGTCCCGAAGGTAATTTTTCTTCACTTCCAGCATAATCTGTCATATATCCCTTCATCTCTATTACCCATAACTTGCCGCTTGGATCAAAAACGATATCTACCGGAGCTTCGACCAAAGGTTCACTGGCTATCATTTCCAATTCGAAACCATCTTGAACTTGATAATGAGATAAGTCGATAGGGGGTTCGTTTTCGGAAACATCTACCGTGTACGTACACGAGGAGAAATTGATTAGGCAAAGGAGGGTTAAAATCTGAAAAATGTATTTCATCGCGCCAGTAATGTTAAATTGTTTTTAAGCTCGGTATAAACCGATTGCTTGACTGATAATGACATTATTACATTCATTAACATATACAACACTACGATACATATGAAGATGTGACTATTATATTAGTCTGTTGTATATGTGTAAGTTTCTGTATATTAGTGGGCGATAGCGGACTCGAACCGCTGACCCCTGCCCTGTCAAGGCAGTGCTCTAAACCAACTGAGCTAATCACCCTTACTATTAAAGTCCGCCAAAAATATAAATATTTTGGTAAATAATTATGATTTTTGATGTTTTAACCGATAATTAGTATTTGTAATTTCTATGCTCCAATATAAGATATATTAATAACCGTATTGCTAAAGATATTTCTAGCTTTAGATTGGATAATTACAGAAGTACAAAATTTTTAGTGCTTATAAAAAGTCATCGGCTTTTCGATAGGCAGCTACAAGTTTGTTTTCCCCTTCTTTACCACCTTCACTCAGACCGTGCTCCATTCCTACAATGCCTTTAAAGCCTTGTTCGTAAAGGAATTTGAATACATTCTTGTAGTTGATCTCTCCAGTATATGGTTCTTTTCTACCGGGATTGTCTCCGATTTGGATATAGTCGATTTCGTCCCAACAGTATTTCATATTGGTGATAAGGTTGCCTTCATTTTTTTGCAAATGGTAGGCATCGTATAAGATCTTACACGATGGGCTATCTACGGCTTTACAGATCATATGTGTCTGAACAGAGGTTCTCAAGAATAAATCGGGAGAATCGCTCAATGGTTCTAAAACCATAACCAAGCCATGGGGTTCAAAGATTTCTGCTCCTCGTCTAAGGGTCTCTATTACATTACCTGTCTGGATATCTAAAGGCAGTCTTCTTTCAAAATTTCCTGGAACCACTGTCATCCATTTGGCATTGGTTCTTTTAGCAACTTCTACTGCCTTGTGACAACTCTTTAGAAATATTTCATTGTACTCTTCTTTGCCAGCCGCAAAGGTGTTGGCGCCATTACCTCCTTTATCAATAACAAATACACCCATATCCATACCCAGTGAAGCTAGAGTATTACCAATCTTCTCTTGTTCATCAACCGATCTTTTCATCATCCCATTGTCCTCAATAGACCGAAAACCCAAGTCTGCCATATATTTGATCTGATCGATAAAGTTGTCACCTGCATGATTTTTAAACATACCTTGATGAGGGGCATAATTGAGATTGAAAGTTTCTCCCTTTATTTCTTTTTTCTCAGCGGCCTCAGCCATTTGAGAACCTATTGAAAGTGCAGAAGCGGTCAAAACACTATTTTTAACAAATTTTCGTCTATTCATGATGGGTATATTATGATTTTATGGATATAGAGATTAATATTATTCTTCGCTAAATTATTACTTTTATGAATATTTTCAAGGATAATTTAATTCTATTCCAAAATTTATGAGGATATATAGCCGATTTGCTTTTCTTTTTATTCTAACTTTAAATGTAGTAGTCTCTCATTCGCAAGACAATAAGTTGTTTTTGAAGTATTCAGAAACTCGAAACTTGATGGCCAGCCCGTTTACCATAGTGATTTATACTCAAGACACAACTGGTATTTCTGTGAATACAGATCAGGTTTTTCACAGACTAGAGAAAGCTTTAGATGCGATCAATTACTATGATGCGGATAGTGAAATCAATGAGTTTTGTCATCAACAGAAGGCTGGAAATTGGGTCAAAGTATCTGTGGATTTACTCGGTATATTAAAACGGTCAAAACGAGCCTATAAAAAAAGTGATGGTGTATTTGATGTTTCTGCTGGGAGGCTAATTCGTTTTTGGAAGTCGAAAAAAGTATGGGATCATCCGGTGGACAGTGCGATTATAAAGAGTTTAAAACCAAGTCTCTCTCTGAATAAATTGCGTTTTCGGGGTAATCGGGTAAAATGGGGGGTAGACAGTGTAGTCATCGATATTGGAGGAATAGGGAAGGGCTATGTTACCGACCTCGCTTTGAAATCATTGCGAAAATACAAATACAAAAGAGTCTTAATCAATGCAGGAGGTGATATGGTATTAGGTCGGGAAAAACCTACTGGACCATGGGCTATTGGGGTAGAAATGCCCGGTCATACGAGTTTGTCTAACCAATCTCTAGCCTTATCTCATCGTGCCGTAGCTACTTCTGGAACTACTTATCAAACCATAGAGATCGACGGCAAGATTTATTCTCATATAATTAATCCAGTCACTGGACTTCCTGTATCTCATCACAGCAATGTAACCACGATCGCCAAGTGTGGATGGAAGGCGGATTTTTATGCTTCTTATTTTTCTATTTTAGAGCCAGAAGAAGCAATAGCTGTGGCTAATAAAAGCCCTGATGTCGAAGTCTTAATAACCTTCGATAAGGCAGGAGGTGTTGCCAGTATATTCAGTAGGGGATTTTCTAAATATCTTAAAAAGTGATGGAGAATCCTAGACGAATTTAGCTGGGTTGTTGAAAATTTTATTTTTTTAGAAAAATAAAAAATATACAGTAAATGGTATTATTTTGTCTTTTAATATACATGTATTTAACAGAAAGACAATAAATTGGCAGAATTTATTGTTGGGTTATAGATAGACGATTAATGTATTTAGATGGCAATAAGTTGAAGATCTGCATATTAATTTTTTAATATTAGTGCTATATTCTTTTATATTTGTCAGTATTATGCATTTACTTTAGGGTTTTTAAGTAATTTTCTAATTCAAATTTTTCTATGAAAATATTATTAGGTTTTGTTTTGTTTATGATGGGAAATCATTTGGTTTGGTCGCAAGGTGAATTTAAAGCCTACGAAGAAACCATTCCCAACTCTGAACTGGCATTTGAGATGGTTCCTGTCAAAGGAGGAGAGGTGAAGACCGTGATAGCAGGGAGTGAAGTTGAAGTAGAGGTGACTTCTTTTTGGATGGCCACCAATGAGTTGACCTATGATGAATATACTCATTTTATGCAAGATGAGACTTTTAGTCAGAATGAGACCATGGACGCCATTACTCGTCCGAGTCCACCCTATATCGATTTCACTTTAGGGATGGGAAAAGAAGGTGGTTTCCCAGCCAACAGTATGTCACTTTACGGTGCAATGATGTATTGTAAATGGTTGTATAACAAGACGGGACATTTCTATCGTCCACCTACAGAAGCGGAATGGCAAATGGCTTGTGAGGCTGGTCAATCTACCTCTGAGGACGATTTGGCAGTCACTGCGGACAATAGCAATAACGCATATACCAAAGTGGGGCAAAAAGCAGCCAACAAATTGGGGATTCACGATATGTTGGGCAATGTAGCAGAATGGACCATCGATGCATATACCGAGGATTACAAAGCTCAATTAGCAGAAGTGGGAAGTGAAGATCCTGTCTTGGTACCGGTTTCCCGCAAAAGTTATGTAACCTTAAAAGGTGGACACTTTAGATCGCCAGCTGCAGAGGTATCTTGTGCAATGAGAATAAAGTCGGATAAGTTGTGGAATAGAAGAGATCCTCAGATTCCCAAAAGCCGATGGTGGAATACCGATGCTCCATTTATAGGGTTTAGATTGGTACGCCCCAATGTTGAAATGACAGAAGAAGAAATCGAAGCATTTTATGCTCAATATATTAAGTAATAAATATTAATTATCCATAATCATCTAAATATTAAAATACTATGGGAGATAACAACTTTAATCGAAGAAATTTTATGAAAAGTACAGCACTGGTTGCCGGAGGAGTAATGGCCTCTCCATTTGCAGCAACGGCGGGATTTTATGCTGAATCGGCGGCAGTCGAAATTAAGGTTGCTCTTATAGGATGTGGAGGAAGAGGTACAGGTGCAGCAGCTCAAGCACTTAAATCTCATCCAAAAGTAAAATTGGTTGCCATGGCCGATGCTTTTATGGATCGATTGCAAAACAGTTTGAAAAATCTTAAAGAGGAAATGGAAGGCGAAGGTGGAGATCGCATCGATGTGCCTACCAGTCGTCAGTATTCTGGATTCGATGGTTATAAAAAAGCCATGGATCATGCCGATGTAGTTATACTTACCACGCCTCCAGGGTTTAGACCGATTCACTTCAAAGAAGCAATATCACGTGACAAACATGTGTTTATGGAAAAACCAGTAGCCACTGATCCAGCTGGTATTCAATCTGTTTTGGAAACAGCTCAGATGGCCAAAAGTAAAAAATTGAATGTAATCGTTGGATTGCAGAGAAGATACCAAAACTCATACTTGGAAATGATTAAGCGATACCAAGACGGTATGATCGGCGATATCACTTCAGCACAGGTATATTGGAATCAAGGTGCTCTTTGGGTAAGACCTAGAAAACCATCGATGAATGAGATGGAATATCAAATGCGCAACTGGTATTATTTCAATTGGTTGTGTGGAGATCATATTGTAGAGCAACACATCCACAATATTGATGTGGTGAATTGGTTCAAAGATCAAACTCCAACTACTGCTCAAGGAATGGGAGGTAGAGTGATGAGAGTAGGCAAAGAATACGGTGAAATCTTTGATCATCACTTTGTCGAATTTACTTATGACGACGGTGTGGTTATGAATTCACAATGTAGACATCAACCGGGAACCTTTACTCGAGTAGATGAAATATTGACGGGGACAAAAGGACGTATCTTCTGTCGTCAGGGACGGATCGAAGATTTAAAAGGAAATGTGCTTTACCAATTTGATAAAGCCAATAAAGAAAACAATCCTTATCAAGAGGAACACAACTTATTGTTTGATGCGATCTCTAAAGGAGAGTATAAATTCTCTAATGCGGAATACGGCGCTCATACTACTTTGACTGCCATTGTAGGTCGATTGGCTACTTATTCTGGAAAAGTAATTGATCAACAAGCTGCACTCAACTCGGGATTGTCTATTCAACCCGAAGAATATTCATGGGATGCTACTCCACCAGTTTTACCAGGTGACGATGGATTGTATCCTTGTGCTCAACCAGGGGTTACAGATTACTTTAAGTCTTAGGATTTAAACTTTATAAAAGAATATAAGCGTTTGTTTGCATTAGTAGACAAGCGCTTTTTTTTGTTTAATTTATGACTTTAGTCATCTAATTGTCAGGTTGGAGAGATATTTCTTATTTTACTTCTCTAAAAAAATCTATCATAGAAATGAAGATCATACAAAGTGTCAATCCATATTCTGGCGAAGTAGTCGGAGAATATTCATTGCATTCCGATGAAGAGGTAAACGATATTATAAAAAGGGCGTCGTT
This sequence comes from Membranihabitans marinus, assembly GCF_021729155.1. Taxonomy (GTDB): domain Bacteria; phylum Bacteroidota; class Bacteroidia; order Chitinophagales; family Saprospiraceae; genus Membranihabitans; species Membranihabitans marinus. The sequence goes on from NZ_JAJQYA010000007.1 coordinate 72,750, forward strand.
GACATTTCATCGTCAGCAAAAAAGTGATAAGGCCGAAGGGCTGAATCAAAGATGTGAGAGAATCAAAGACTTATCTCGTCATTTGGAAAACGAAAAGATGAAACTGGCCAAGTTGATGACTATGGAAATGGGAAAACCCATTAGTCAGTCCATTGGAGAGATTGAGAAATGTGCTTGGTTGTGTAGGTATTATGCAGAAAAAGCTCCAGAGTTTTTGGCAGATGATATTATTTCAACGGATGCGGATCGAAGTTGGGTCAGCAAAGATGGTTTGGGCGTTGTTCTTGGAGTTATGCCTTGGAATTTCCCTTTTTGGCAGGTTTTTCGTTTTGCAGTTCCAACTTATTTATCAGGAAATACCCTCTTACTAAAACACTCTTCTTTGGTAACTGGGTCCGCTTTAGCTATCCGCGATTTATTTTTAAAAATAGGATGTGATTCTGGAGTATTTCAAGTTCTCGTAATACCTGGTCGCCGGGTGGCTAAGGTTATCGAAAATGAGGCTGTGAGAGCAGTTTCCTTAACTGGGAGTGAGGCCGCAGGGAGGTCGGTGGCCGCAGTTTGTGGTCAAAATATAAAACCCTCTTTATTGGAATTGGGAGGCAATAATGCTGCCCTTATATTAAACGATGCCGATGTGGATCGCTATATCGATGCCATGGTTTGGGCTAGATTTCAGAATGCCGGACAGAGTTGTATTGCAGCAAAAAGATTCATTGTACTGCCCGATATTTACGATGAATTTGTAGATAAATTTACTCGTAAGTGCAAAGACCTAGTATTGGGCAATCCCATGGATAATCAGACTCAATTGGCAACAATGGCATCCACCGAATTGGCCGAAGAACTTGCAGGTCAAGTAAAGACCAGTATCCAACAAGGCAGTGTGCTGACTTTGGGAGGTCAGAGAGAAGGCGCTTTTTATTCACCGACGATTTTGGAAAATGTTGAACCTGGAAATTTGGCCTTTGAAGAAGAATTATTTGGTCCTGTAGCGGCTATTGTAAAGGCGGAAAATATCGAAGAGGGCATTGAATTGGTCAATCGTTCAAAATTTGGCCTAGGTCTTTCTATTTTTACTGAAGATGTGGCAGGAGTGAGTCAATATCTTCCTCAGATAAATGAAGGAGCGGTATTCTTTAATGAATTGGTGAAATCTGATCCGAGACTGCCATTTGGAGGGGTGAAAAATTCTGGATATGGCCGTGAATTGGCTGAAGAGGGATTGATGGCTTTTGTCAATAAGAAAACCGTATACATAAAATAACCAAGAATCAATTATTTCTCAGAAATAGGCGTGTATATAATATTTCACTTGATGTGAAGGAGGGGAGAATAATACCAATGGTGTATTGTAATGTCTCGATTTCAAACAAATCTAAATATTACCGACAATTATAAACGTATTTGGTATAATTCTACAATAGCTAATGTCATCAATAAAACGTTTGCTTAAATTTTCAATTAGACAAATTCAAGGTTAATCTATAGTCAATAAAAACTTATGCTGACTAAGAACTATAATCCTTGTCAGCATAAGTATATGTTTTACTAGTATTCCGATTGGAATACCAAAGAATGGCTATTTCTTTACTTTATTGTAAACAAACAATAGTAATACAGCTCCACCAACGGCCAAGATAATACTCTTGAGGTTGAATCCATCGACGTCGCCAAATCCTAAGAATGTGCCGATCCATCCGCCGACAACAGCTCCTAGTATTCCAATAATTATGCTCACTATCCATCCCCCTGGGTCTTTTCCTGGGTGAATAAACTTTGCAATAGCGCCTACGACTAGACCAAAAATAATCCAAACTAACCAACTCATATGTTAAGTTTAAGGGTGAAAAAAAATCGTTTCATATAAAATTATTCCTCAAAAGAAAGTGAATAACTCGCCACTTCATTTTTGAGGAAAGTCGGAACAATAACTTGTTGAGTTTCGGGAACAAAAGTAATATCTGCTGTATTAGATTTTTCTTCTTGAGTGTCTACCAGCAAAGTAGTTTTACTTCCGGAGATATAAAAAATTTGTCCGCCCCAACGGCTGGCAATAAAAGTAGTGTCGTTTAAAATCACTAAACCATCACCACCCAAAACTTCAGTATTTAAAGTAGTATAACTTCCATCGGCATTAAACTTAACCAATCCTTCTTTACACAGCCCATATAATTGTCCAGCGTGACATTCCAATCCATTGATATTGGGAACGTTTTCGGCGATGGCTTCATACTGTCCGTCTTTAAGTCGGTATACTGTATTGGCTCTCATATCCGAAAAATAAATGTATTCTCCATCGGTGCATACATCATTTAAAAACTTGGCACTGTCTACAGCTATTCTTTCGGCAATGCTTCCATCGTTGAGGTTGATGCCCAATATTTCATCGATATCGGATACGTAAAGCTTGTGATCGTTGATGGCCATTCCCTTGGGGGCATTTAAGTCTACCACCCATTTTAAATTGTCTATCGTGCCATCGGGACGAATCTTGGATATAAAGCCATCTCCGTCTTTTAGGCTTGATTTTGTATTGCCACTAGATACATATATGGCTTTGGAAACTGGATCGTATAAAGTGGATTCTGATCCTGTAAATACGGTGTCGGTTTTCCAATCCATGGTCAGAACCGGTTCTGTTTTAACGGGAACTGCTGATTCTTCTGAATTGGACTGACTTGAATTGCAGGCTATCGAGAAGAGAAATAAGCCCAAAATCGAAGGAATAATTGACTTGAAAGAGGAAAAGGTAAGATTCATTGTAGTATTTGATTTGTTTGATGAAAAATACAAAATATTTGTTAAATTTCATAATTATCTTTTTGTTATAAAAGATTAAAAATCAATACAGTTCTACCATTCAAGATAAGTGTTAACCTCGAAGGAAGTTAACACTTATTTAGATGATTCTATGGTGTCAAAAATTACGATAAATTATGATCTAGATTTGAGATGAATGAAGGGACAAATCATCTCTTCTAAGCTGATCCCTCCGTGTTGGAAGGTGTTTTTGTAGTAATTATTGTAGTAGTTGTAGTTGTTGGGGTAAAGAAAGAAATGGTCTTCTTTAGCAAAAATAAAAGTCGAGCTCACATTGGGTCTAGGGAGGTGGGCTTCTTGTGGATTTTTGACTTCAAGCACATCACGACTATCGTATTTTAAGTTTTTACCCACTTTATAGCGGAGGTTGGTCGTGGTTTCGCGATCGCCGATAACTTTTGAGGGTTGTTTTACGCGGATGGTTCCGTGATCTGTGGTTACAAATAGATTGATATCGTGTTCGGCAAGTTTTTGCAAAGCACTCCATAATGGTGAATGGAGAAACCATGACTTGGTAATCGATCGGTAGGCCCTCTCGTCACTGGCCAATCCTTTTAGCATTTCCATCTCTGTTCGAGCATGAGACATCATGTCTATGAAATTGTAGACAATAACGGTTAAATCGTTATTGAGAAAATTCATGGCCTTGCCTTCCATTTCACTAGCTTGATAGGCATTGGATACTTTTACGTATTCATGCTTTATATCCTTGTGCATATATCTTTTTAGAAGACCTTCCAAAAACTCCGCTTCATGTTGATTTTTACCTCCTTCTTCATTGTCGTTCTTCCAAAAATTAGGATATTTTTTCTCGATTTCTGCTGGCATCATACCAGCGAAAATAGCATTTCTACTATACTGTGTTGCCGTGGGTAGAATACTGTAAAAATATTCTTCTGATTCTATTTTGAAAGCCTCATTAAATATGGGTTCGAGAATAGCCCACTGGTCATATCGAAGATTGTCCAACAACAAGAAGATGGTTGGGCGATCATTGAGATTGGGGATAAGTTTTTCTCTTATCAAGGATGAAGACATAATAGGGGCATCTATCCCATCCATCCAATCCAAATAATGGCGATCAATAAATTTTGAGAATTCGCTGTTGGCCTCGCTTTTTTGCATGGTCAATATATCTTGCATTTGATCGCTTTGGGATTTGGATAATTTCAATTCCCAGTCGATGATTTTTCTATAGATCTGCACCCATTCTTTGTAATCCAATCGACCATTGATTTCCATCAAGATACTTCTAAATTCTTGTTGGTAGTCGGTGACCGTTTTTTCTCGCACTAGGCGCTGATTGTCGATGATTTTTTTCAGGGTAAGTAGAATTTGATTTGGATTGACAGGTTTTAATAAAAAATCTGCAATTTCAGACCCGATGGCTTCATCCATTAGAGATTCGGCCTCGTTTTTGGTGATCATGACAACGGGAACATTTTTGTTGATTTCTCTAATCTTGCTCAATGTTTCCAAGCCCGTGATCCCAGGCATACTCTCATCGAGGAAGACACAATTGATATCGCTATTTTCAGCTAATTCTTCTACGGCATCGTGTCCATTGGTAACGGTAATGACCTGATACCCTTTTTTTTCTAAAAATAATAACTGTGGTCTAAGTAAATCAATTTCGTCGTCTGCCCAAAGAATTTGGATATCGTTTGTCATAGAGTTTTGTCTTTTAAATTTTATTAAAAAAAATCTTAACGGCTAAGTGCAATCAAAAAACGTTAAATTTATTTTTATTATTACTATTTCAAGATACAATGAATAAAAAGAAAATTATTAACGATCCAATTTATGGATTTATAAATATACCGTTTGAACTGGTTTTTGATATAATTGAACATCCCTATTTTCAACGTCTGCGCAGGATTTACCAAGTGGGAATGACGAATCTTATTTATCCCGGTGCCAATCACACTCGATTTCATCACACCTTAGGTGCCTTACATTTAATGTGGCAAAGTATACAACATCTTCGCAGCAAGGGGATTTTGATATCAGATGAAGAGGCTGAGGCATCGTGTTTGGCCATTTTAATGCACGATATTGGACATGGTCCTTTTTCCCATGCATTGGAAGGAGTATTGATTCATCAGTCTCATGAAGATATTTCTCTTCAGATAATGAAGGAGGTCAATCAGAAATATGAAGGAGACTTGGATTTGGCCATAGAAATATTTACTGGAAAATATCATCGCAGTTTCCTACATCAATTGGTGTCTAGTGAATTGGACGTAGATCGACTGGATTATCTAAACCGAGATAGTTTTTATTCCGGTGTCGTGGAGGGGAAAATTGGTACGGATCGCATTATTAAAATGCTGAATGTAGTGGACAATGAATTGGTTATCGAGGAAAAAGGGCTCTACTCCATTGAGAAGTTTTTAATGGCCAGAAAAATTATGTATTGGCAGGTTTATATGCATAAAACGGTTTTGGCAGCAGAGAAAATGCTGATTTCAGCTGTAGAACGACTTAAATATTTAGTAGTGAATGCCAGTCATTTGGCTCCCATTTCAATCCCCTTACAACATTTGTTAAGACATTCCCATACTGATTTTCAATTGCAAGATTTTTTAAAAATTGACGATATTGATGTCTTGTATGCCTTAAAACAACACGAGTATTGGGAAGATGATTTGTTTAGTTATTTATGTGAAGGCCTGCTCAATCGAAGGTTGTTTCGGACTCAACTTCAAACTAAAGCTTTTGCTGAGGCAGAAATGGAGAATATACATACCAAGGTTGGTGATTTTTTAAAAATTGATCGTGATCTGGCGGAAAAATTGATTTTCAGTGGAACCGAAACCACTCAATTCTACAACGATATTCCTCATCAAATAAAATTTTTGATGAAGGACGGTAGAATTCTTCCTTTTGAAGAAATCTCAGAATTAGGAGCGACCAATAGTCAAACGAAAAAGCATTATTTGGTTTATCCTAAATTTTAAGATTCTAAGATGGTTTTAAGTCTTTGAAGTCCTTCTTCAAAGTCGGCTCCAATTTGTTTTTCCATATTGACAAATAGCATCATGATATTCATTGGTCTTTTCATTGGACTGGTAAATCCCCATGTGACTTCAGTTTCATCGCTGTTGATGCTGTTGCAGGTCAAATAGGCGTCTGCTTCCGACTTAAATGGTTTGAGAAAGATCAATTTGGTATCAATGCGATGATTGGGTTCCAAAGCCTTAATGATTTGAATGCCTTCACCTACTTGCTTGTGATTGCTGTTCCAATAAGATTCAAATCCTACCTGACCATCTTCTCCAGTGTATTTCTTTTCCATATCTGGGTCTAATCGATTCCACTTAGCCCATTCATCTTGGTTTTTGAGGAAGCTTAAGTATTCATAAACATCGTGAAGAGGACGATCAATGTTGATACTGCGGCTCGATTTTAACTCATTGGGTGCAATAGCTCCAAGAACAAAAATGATTACCACCAGAACGATGAGAACATATATGAAAGTCATTTTTTATTAATTTATATTAAATAAAATGTAATTATTTGTAAATTAATAAAAATAACTGAAATATGATAGTGTAAAAGCCTTTATGTAGTGTATTATTCTTTTTTAAAGGTGAGGTTTTAATTGTTGTCTATAATATTGAAAAAATTCTGCTGTACGAAAAAGCTGTCTTTTGTCCATTACTACCTGTAATGTCTTTGATAAGTCCAGATTTGTGAAAATCAATTTTGAAATCAATGATTTCATTCTCTCTACCAGAAGTAGATTCACAAATAGTTTGCTTTTTTTGAAGGATATTGTTTTTATTCCACCCTTGAACAGACCTGATAAATAAAGGATGTTGATAATTAGTATTTCTCTGTGTATCAAATGTGAATAGGGTTTTTATTTTTTCCTTTTTGTGATTGAAAGTGATTTTAGCACTTATATTTTCATTTGTCCACTGATAAAATGAACGAGATAAATAGTCGTTCAAATAAGCAGAAAAAATGTGATGACCACTGAGTTGATTGTGGATATTGTATTCAAAAGTATGGAGTTGTTTAAGTTTTTGATTCCTTCCGCCGAATTCAAATATTTTAATTAAACGTTCATCGTTATCGTAAATATAGGAGTGACGGCCGATAAGATATTTCCCTTGAAAAATTAATGTTTCAGCACATTTTTCATTTTCGTTGATTTTGTAATGATATTTTTGGTGACCAACAGTTTGCATATTTAAATTACCTCTATGATCGTATTCCATTTTTTGTATTTGAGTATTGCCATCCTTGGTCTTGGTTTTAATAGAAGTTATGGTTGGATAGTCATTTTGGGCTTTTGAGACTATATGGCTGTTGAAATCTGGTGTTGGTCTAGCCATTTGCCAAATATTGGATAAACTGTATTTCATGATCACGGGTTTTGGTGTTGGTATTAAGACGTAATAAAGTGTGATTATGTTGGATTAACTCCTAGGTTTTCTTATGTGAATGACCTTTTACATTGATTTCCTTTATGTATATTAGCCGAAGAACACAAGGGATAGAAATATCGAAATATGAGGGATGAAATTAAAATATTGCATACTGCAGATTGGCATTTGGGCAAAAAGTTAGAGCAGTTTTCGAGGTTAGAAGAACAGCGTCAATTTGTAGAAGAGATTATCTCTATCGCAGAAGAAGAGGAAGTGGATATCGTATTGGTGGCTGGTGATCTGTTCGATCAGTTTTCACCTTCAACAGAAGCTATCGAATTGCTATACAATGCCCTTAAGCGATTATCCAATCGGGGACAACGACCGGTAATCGCTATTGCGGGCAATCACGATAGTCCAGATAGAATAGAAGTCTCAGATCCCCTGGCCAAGGCCTGTGGTATTCTTATGATCGGTCATCCCCATGTTGAAGTCGATTTAGTAGATAATGGAGATAAATGGCGGATATCCAAATCCGCGCCCGGCTTTTTGGAAATAGAATGGGATCATATTTCAGTGCCTCTGCGATTGATCCATACTCCTTATGTCAATGAATATCGGATTAAGACATTTTTGGGCGTGGAAGATGTTTCTACGGAAATGCGTCAATATTTGGCCAAGGATTGGAATCACCTCGCTCAGACATTTTGTGATGAAAGCGGTGTCAATATCCTCATGACCCATTTATTTGTCATGGAACGAGGCAGTACAATGACAGAGGAACCAGAAGGAGAAAAACCCATAGTGATTGGCAATGCAGCCGTGGTTTATTCTGATAACTTGCCAGATAATATTCAATACGCAGCATTGGGGCATTTGCATAGATATCAACACATTAAAGGACAATCCTACCCCATAGTATATAGCAGTAGTCCATTGGCTTATAGTTTTGCAGAAGCGGGGCAGCAAAAACAAGTAGTGCTGATAGAGGCCAGGCCTCAACAGGATGTGGTAGTGCGACCTAGGGCATTGTCCTCGGGTAAGATATTACATCGTAAACGGTTTTCCGATATCGACAAATGTGTGGAATGGCTAGAATCCAATCCCGATACCTTAGTGGAGTTGACCATTCAAAGCGATGATTATCTCACCGCTCAAGATCGAAAGCGATTATACAATGCTCATCGCGGTATAGTCACCTTAGTGCCAGATGTGAAATTGGCAGGACAAAATACTGATTCCGCCAAATCTACCCTGAGATTGGATCAATCGATGAATACCTTGTTTGCACAGTTTTTTGAATACAAAATAGGGCAGCGACCTAGCAAAGATATTATGGAAGTTTTTAGTGAATTGTTAAATGATGATGCGGTATGATTCCAGTAAAATTATCGTTTAAGGGGCTGTATTCCTATCAAGATGAATTGCAGACCATAGAGTTTGGTCCTTTAATTGAAGCTGGCCTATTTGGTATTTTTGGAGCTGTGGGCTCGGGAAAGTCTTCTGTGTTGGAAGCGATTACCATGGCGGTATATGGTGAAAGTGAGCGTCTGAATAAAAAGGACGAGCGCAATTACAATATGATGAATTTGAAATCAAATGAATTGTTGATCGATTTTGAATTTGTAAATTTTGATCAGAAAAAATATCGATTTGCCTGCACGAGTAAGCGAAGTGGTAAACATCACAATAAGGTGGATACCTACCAACGCAATGCATATGTTCTGGAAGGTGAAGAATGGATTACACTGGGGCATGCCAATGGCGAAGAAGTGACGGGATTGAGTTATGATAATTTTAAACGGACGGTAATTATCCCCCAAGGGAAATTTCAGGAATTTTTGGAATTGACTTCCAGTAGTCGATCTAAGATGCTAAAAGATCTGTTTAAATTGGATAAGTATGATTTAGGGCTTCAGGCCAATTCTCTATTGAAAACCTGTCAGTCTGAATTGGCTTATCTTAAGGGGCAATGGTCTGGGTATGAGTCGGTGAATTCAGAACAAAAAGAACAGCGCGAGCAGGAATTGACGCTAATAAAAACCCAGATTCAACAAGGGCAGTTGGAGATGGAAGCATTGAAAAAACAATTGCGAGAGGAAGATATCATCCAAGAGTGGACAGAGGCCTTGAATGAACGTTTGAGTCAATGGTCTAAAGCTCAAGAGCAGTTGACTTATTATCAAGACATACAGAGAAGGGTGGAATTGTATAGAAATACCCATAAAATATTTAGTAATGATTTGAATTTGTGGAAGGAGTCTCAGCGGGAATTACTGGCTATGGAGGAGGATTTAAAATTGTTGAGAAAGGAAGAAAAACTAGCATCTGAGAAAAACAACGAACTGCAAACCAGATACGATGATTTAGTAGCCAAGTGTGATTTACATCAGGGGTTAAAGGAAAAAATATCATTTGCCAAAAGGGAGGCTAGAATTTTTGAACTCAACCATGGCATTGAAGTCCAGCGAAAGAGATTAATCAAAGGGGAGGATGCTTATTCTTCACTAAAGCAAACCATCGAAGAGATAGCATTATCTGCCGAAAAACACAGAAAGGAAGTTCAGAACTATCGACTGCAGTTGAAAGATAGGGAGTCTTGGATTCAGCTTCGCAATGACTGGATTCGTCGATTGGATCTATTGAAGAGAAAGGAAGCCTTATCTGTCAAGATTAAGACTTTAAAAGAGGGAATGGCCGTGACGAAAACCCATTTACTGAATCGTTCGAATGAGGTTGTGGGTTTTGATCTCGGGCAAGAATCCACATTGGTCTCTGAAGGATTGATCAGTCAATTGGCCCAGGTAAAGACGGAGATGAAGGCCAAGCAAGCAATGTTGCACCATGTAATGGTTATGCAGAAAATGTCAGAGTTTGCAGATGATTTGAGTGAAGGACAACCTTGTCCACTCTGTGGTTCGACCAGCCATCCAGCTATTGCGGATTTTCAAGCTTCGGCTCAGGAAGCAGAGGAGTTGAAAGAGGTCTTGAGGAAGTTGGAAGTCAAAGAGAAATCATTGACTGGATTGATCTTGGAATGGGAGCAGTGGGAAAAAGAAACCAAGCGTAGAATGCAAGAGGGGCAAAGTTTGGAAGAGGATTTAAAAAGCCTATCGTTGGAAGAGGAAAAGATTAAAAAATTGCTTGATATTCATCAATCTCAATTCCCTAGCTTAGAAATTTTAGAAGTACGCTTGGCCGAGAGTGAAGCGATGATGGTGAAATTGGAAGGATTGGAGAAGGAAGTCGAAGAAAAATTAAGTCAAGAAAAGCAACATCGCTCTCGTTTAGAGGTGTTTAAAACGGAATTGACAAAGATTCAGCAAACTATAGATCGATTGGAGGGGGAAAAGTTAGGTCAGGAGCGAGAGGTCTTAGCAGAGGTAGTTGTTGATGAGAAAATTAGTGATGGGGAATCGTGGATGAAATACGCGACGACTTTATCGGATCAACTGAGTCGGGAAGAGGGAGAGTATAAAATTATACAGAAAGAAAGAGAAGAATTTTTACAGAAATATCACCAACTCAGCGCTCGTCTCGAGGCGATGGAAGAGGTTTTTGTTAAAAGAAATATCCAACATAAGGGGTTAAAAGAAGCCATTGATAAAAAAGTAGCCCTCTCTGAATTTGAATCAATTGATGAGGTTCAAAAAATATTGGCCGAATCTTGGGATGTGGATGAGGAGATTAAAAAAATCGATAACTACTACAAAGAGTTACACGGTTTAAAGGTGGGTATTGAAGATCTTCGATCTCGTTTGGGGGATCGGGTTTTTGATGCAGATCAGTATGCGCTGCGAAAGAAAGCCCTTGTCGATATGGAGGTTAAAATGTCGGAGGCTAATGAAAGAAAAGCCTTGCTTCAAGAAAATATCCAGCGATTGAGCCGTCAGCTGGCAGAAAAGGAAAATCTCGCTAAAGATATAGCTGAAAAGCAATTACGCGAAGATAATCTCAAAGTGTTGACCGGTTTATTTAGAGGCAATGGTTTTGTAGATTTTGTTTCTACAATCTATTTACAAGAAATCGTAGAAATTGCCAATCGTCGGTTTAGAATATTAACCCATAATCACTTTGCCCTAGAATTGTCTGAGGATAATAATTTTTATGTCAGGGATTATCTCAATGAGGGGCATTTGAGAAGTGTGAAAACTCTTTCTGGGGGCCAGACTTTTCAAGCTTCACTTTGTTTGGCTTTGGCCATGGCTGAGACCTTGCAGCAGCAAAATCAATCCTATCAAAATTTCTTTTTTCTGGATGAAGGTTTTGGGACATTGGATCAATCTTCATTGGATTTGGTATTTGAAACCTTGAAATCATTGCGGAAAGAGGGGCGGGTCGTTGGAGTTATCTCCCATGTAGAATCACTAAAAGATGAAATCGATCGCTATTTGAGGATCGTCAATCACGCCGAGGGTGGCAGCAAGATATATGCTCATGTATAGTTGGGTACACGCAAGGCATTGCGTCTCTACCTTCCTCAAAATCATTATTTTTCTCTAAAAAAAGAGACAGTGGTTCAATCCGATGACCTCCTCATGGGCAAAATAAGTCTTATTGTAACCGGGAGTCCTCGTGATTTATTGAAGAACGAAGGGGGGCTGACCGTATATCATTCTTGTCTCTGTGGAAAGCCCTAAAAACTTGTAGGAAAAACCTTATCCATAATTATAAAAGTATTCGGTATAAGTCATATCATAAAATTTCCAATTATATCGTAGACAATCCTTTTAAATGGAATGAAGATGAATATTATATTGAATGAAATATCGAATTTTGTGAGCTAGTCGCAAGTTTTAAAAAATATTAGAATACGTAGAGACGCAATGCCTTGCGTCTCCAAAAGGAATATAGGTGGAGACGCAAGGCATTGCGTCTCTACGTTTCTCAAAATCGTTAATTTTCTGTATGAAAATGTGATGAATATGACATTCTAAAATCATTGTATACAGAAATAAAGGTTTGTCTATCCTAGATTCATTATATTATATAAATTTCAGAGGTCTAATTTTTGTTATGGTTTATGCATGGGTTGATGAACTATGTATTAAAACATATGGTTTAATAAATGAAATCATTGTTCATGTCTGAAAAATTTAAAGGTGAATATAGAATTGAATCTGCACGCAAAATAAATTGGAATTATGCTGAAGTGGGTTGTTATTTTATTACAATATGTACAGTAAAACACATTCCTTATTTTGGGTACATAAAAAATGGGATAATGTGTTTGAATGAGTTAGGAAGCATTGTATGGAATGAATGGCTAAAAAGCCCGACTTTGCGTCCTGATATGAATATATCCATAGGTGAATTTGTAGTTATGCCCAATCATCTTCACGGAATATTGAATATTGGAGATAATGAATACAATGCATCAAATCTAGTAATCGCAACTTCTTATGGACCTCAATGCAAAAATTTGCCATCTATCATAAGGGGATTCAAATCTTCTGTCACTATAAAGGCACGTAAGATAAATGTTGACTTCGCTTGGCAGCCTCGATATCACGACCATATAATTCGGACAAATAAGTCATATCATAAAATTTCCAATTATATTATAGACAATCCTTTTAAATGGAATGAAGATGAATATTATATTGAATGAAATATTGAATTTTGTGATTTAGTCGTAAGTTTTAAAAAAATATTAGAATACGTAGAGATATGACTGAATTAAGTTGCCCTTGGGGCAACCCGATGTCCTAAATGGACATCGGATGAAGGAACCGAACCCTCCGTGGTTCGGGTGGGTTGCCTTGCGTCTCCAAAAGGAATATAAGTGGAGACGCAAGGCATTGCGTCTCTACCTTCCTCAAAATCATTATTTTTCTCTAAAAAAAGAGACAGTGGTTCAATCCGATGACCTCCTCATGGGCAAAATAAGTCTTATTGTAACCGGGAGTCCTCGTGATTTATTGAAGAACGAAGGGGGGCTGACCGTATATCATTCTTGTCTCTGTGGAAAGCCCTAAAAACTTGTAGGAAAAACCTTATCTCTATTTCAAACTAGTCTCTGTATTTATCTATAAAATTATGTATAATTGGGTTTTATTTAGAAATATGGAATCATTGTTTGAAATGATTCCTGATTTGGCAATGATAATAAGGAGAATGATGGATAATGTAGTTGAAGATTTGATTATAGAGAAAATTGAATTATTTAAAGTAGCGCCGCGCTGGTTATTCTTAAAACTGACTACCAGATGTGGGATAGAAGGCTGGGGTGAGCCAGTGATAGAAGGGAAGGCCGATACCGTCATGGCCTGTGTCCAGGAGTTGCAGCAATATGTATTAGGTCGTTCGGCCATGGATACAGAAGATATTTGGCAGGTGTTGTACGGAGGCGGATTTTATCGAGGAGGGCCCATTCTGATGAGTGCCATAGCTGGAATTGATCAAGCCCTATGGGATATTAAAGGAAAATATTTGAATTTGCCGGTCTATCAATTATTGGGTGGTGCCGTTCGCGACAAAGTGAAAATGTATTGTTGGATAGGTGGAGATGATCCCTCTGTAGTTCTCGATCACGCCCATCAAAAAATGGAAGCGGGTTATTCCGCGGTTAAAATGAACGCTACCGGACCTATGGCTTGGATATCCAGTATATCAGAAGTGAAAAAAGTAGCCCGCAATATTGAAGTACTTAAAAAAGAATTTGGCAACGATTTGGATGTAGGACTTGATTTTCACGGTCGAGTTCACAAGGGTATGGTCAAACGGTTGATTGATGAATTGACAGAATTCGAACCGATGTTTATTGAAGAGCCTGTGCTGAGTGAAAATAATGAAGCTTTGAAGGCTATTTATAATTATACCAGCATCCCCATAGCCACTGGGGAGAGAATGTTTTCTCGATGGGATTTTAAGGCATTATTGCATTCTGGTCATGTAGATATTATTCAGCCCGATCTCAGTCATGCTGGAGGAATTTCCGAAGTGCGTCGAATAGCCGCAATGGCCGAGGCATACGATGTAGCATTGGCGCCACATTGTCCACTTGGTCCCATATCCTTGGCGGCTGCTTTGCATATTGATTTTACTTGCATCAATGCTTTTATACAGGAAAGCAGCATTGGTATACACTATAATCAAGGCTGTGATTTGTTGGATTATGTGGTGAATAAAGAGATGTTCGATGTCAATGAGGGGTATTTGACCCAGCCACAAGGTCCGGGATTGGGAGTGATAGTCGATGAGGATAAAGTGAGGTCAATGGCCACAGAAGGACATCAATGGGCCAATCCCGTTTGGCGAAACAAAGATGGAAGCTTTACAGAATGGTAGCATAATATTAGATTTTTCCAATTCAAAATGACGACAATATGATCTTTCTAGTTTCTCTTGTGTTGGCCTTGTTTTTACTGATTTACGGTATTGTTAAATTAAAAATCCATCCTTTTTTCGTTTTATTGGTGGTGGCTATATTGTATGGATTTATGACAGGTATGACTGGGGCTATGGTGGTGGAGTCCATAAATACGGGATTTGGAGATATATTAGGAAAAATAGGTTTGTTGATTTTATTTGGAGTAACTATAGGTGTCATACTTGAGAAATCAGGCGGTGCCATGGTTATTGCTAGTAAAATATTGAATATTATCGGTGAAAAATTTGTTCATCTGTCTATGTTGATTACTGGGTATATACTGTCTATACCTGTATTTGCCGATAGTGCATTGTTGATGATGAATTCACTCAATAAGGTGATGTCCAAACGAGCTGCTGTGTCTTATGCAGGAACGACTGCAGCTCTGGCTCTTGGCTTGACGGCATCTCATGTTATGGTGCCTCCTACACCAGGTCCAATAGCTGCGGCTGGAATTTTGGGAGCCAATCTTGGGGATGTTATATTGTGGGGGGTATTGGTCAGTGGACTGGCTTTGATTCCCTGTTATTTTTTCGCCAAAAAAATAGCTTCTAAAATTGAATTGCCTATTGTAATAGAAGCTGAAGAAGCCAAGGGTAAAAAACCTAAATTATGGCTGTCTTTACTGTCTTTGGTAATTCCTATATTATTTATCGTAGCCAAATCTATTATGGATTATCCCAGTATAGAAGTTCGCCCTGGATTTCTCAGTGGAGTAATCGAGTTTCTAGGTACTCCAGTCATAGCTCTCTTGTTAGGGGTGTTTTTGGCCTTGTTGATTCCAGAGAAATTGGATGAAAAGATATTTTCGGCCACGGGGTGGTTTGGTGAAGCTTTAAGAGTTGCAGCGCCAATTATATTAATTACTGGAGCAGGGGGGATTTTTGGAAAAATGTTACAAAATTCGGGAATAGGTGATGTGATCTCAGGTAGTATGAGTGATATTAATATTGGCCTAATTTTACCTTTTTTATTGGCTGCCTGTCTTAAAACTACCCAAGGTTCTTCTACTGTGGCACTGGTAACTACTGCCTCCATTATCGCTCCATTAATGCCAGCGTTGGGCTTGGAATCGGCTGTGATGAAAGCTATGGCTGTTTTGGCCATCGGGGCTGGATCTTCTGTTGCCTCTCATGTTAATGACAGTTTTTTTTGGGTAATCACTCAACTCACTGGCATGGATGTCAAGCAAGGGTATCAGATTCAAACATTGGGTACACTTATCTTTGGGGTGTCGGCCATGATCCTTATTTCTATCTTAACTTTATTTGTAAATTAATGTAAATCATGAATTGGATAAAATGTATTGTCATATGTTGTATAGCTTATGGTTGCAAGACAAGCTATAATAAGGATTTTAAAACGGTGGCAGATCAGTTTTTCATTGAAATATTAGACGATGAAGGCATTCAAGTGATTTCCCCAAATGCCGATATTGATATTGTGGCTTCTGGATTTCAATGGACGGAGGGACCGCTTTGGATTGAGGATGGGAATTATCTATTGTTTTCTGATATTCCCCAAAACAAGGTCTATAAATTGGATAAACACCTAGATACGTCTACTTATTTGTTTCCGTCGGGATTCTCCGGTGAAAACTTTACCGGCGAAGAGCCTGGGTCCAATGGATTGATTCTTGATGGACAGGGACGATTGGTATTGTTGCAACACGGCAATCGACAGATTGCGAGGATGAAGTCTACTATCGATTCTCCCAAGCCTGAATTCGAGAGTTTGGTCAGCCAATACCAAGGCAAGAGGTTGAATAGTCCCAACGACGGAGTAATGGATCATTTTGGGAATTTGTATTTTACCGATCCTCCTTATGGTTTGCCCAAACGGATGAAGGATGAAGAAAAGGAACTTGATTTTCAAGGGGTTTTTTGTTTGAAATCTGATGGTGAACTCCTCCTATTGGATACCTTATCTCGCCCCAACGGAATCGCTCTATCTCCAGATAAAAAGTATTTCTATGTTGGTGTATCAGATTCTAGACATGCCGTATGGTACCGGTATGAGCTGGGGCAACCCGGAGAGGTGGTCTCAAAGGAATTGTTTTTCGATGCAACTCCTTGGATTGGTAAGCCTGGATTTAAGGGAGGGCCGGATGGGTTAAAGGTAAATCAAATGGGCTATGTGTTTGCCACTGGTCCTGGGGGTGTATGGATCTTTAATCCATATGGCAAGCCGATTGCTAGAATTCGCACGGGGATGTCAACCGCTAATTGTGCATTTGCTCATCATGAAAAAACCTTGTTTATGACTGCTGATGATTTTGTCCTTTCGGTTCCATTAAAAAAGCGATAAACTTCTTCTGGTTCGTATAACATTATTTACCTTAAAAGAAATTCATTCAATCTCCAGTCCAATGTGCTGTATATAGAGGGAGGTATTCTATGAATGTGTTTTGATGTTTCCATAAAAGTGTAATCTCTTTCTCGTTTAATGGAATATTATTTCCATTTATGTATATAATTCCTTTATTGTTATATTGGTAAAGCAATGGTGTAATGCCAGTTGGTTTGTCATATACTTCAATTATTCTAATTAAAGTGGGTTTAAATTTCTTATAATTGACCTAGAGTCAAGTTGTTGTGGCCGTTTTGTTTTTTTAACAGAGACAATAATTCTAATCTTTTCTCTTATAATCAAATAGTCTATAATTCTAAGTAACCTATGGAATTCCCCCATTGGTATTGTTGATTTTTAAAAATTATTAAATTTTTTGTCGATTAATTATAAGTGTCTAAAAGACATTTGTGTAATAGATTTTGTCGGAATATTTTAACGGATTAATAAGTTTTGAAATATTTTGTTTTAATGTATATGGTTCTTTATAGATTTACAGAATAAAATATGGCTCAATTTAAATTTTTTAAATGTATTTATAATCCTAATTTATTGCAAATAATAGATATTTAAGTTTGCGTATAGTCTTTGTTGTGAAATATAGTATTGTATATTTTAAATAATATATTATATTTGATTTCTATCTTTCGAGTGAATTTTGTGATGATGAAGCCCTTTATTAATGTTAATAGGTGTTAAGATTGCTATGGGCGGTTATTGCGTGGTTCTACTTGTATTGATTATGTTGATTGTGTAATATTTTAAATGCTAAAGATTATGAGTAAATCTTTCCTTTATTATGAAAGGGTTGGTCTCTTTGTTGCGTTATTTTGCATTTTATTTCAAATGTCTTATGCAAAAGCTAATGTCAAAATTCCAGCCGATGCTAATTCCCCAAATCATTTATTGTCGACAAGCCAGCAAAGTTTGGTGTCCGTAAGCGGTACGGTGACCGATGAAAGCGGATTGGCCCTAATCGGTGTCAATGTCTTGGTAAAAGGTGTAGGAAAGGGAGTAGTGACAGATTTCGATGGAAAATATACCATCGAAGATGTCGAAGACAATGCTGTGTTGGTATTTTCTTATGTGGGATTTGTAAGTCAAGAGGTAGCTGTCGATGGAAGGTCTGTGATAGATGTGACCTTGGTTACTGATGCTGAAACCCTAGAGGAAATAGTAGTGGTTGGATATGGAGTTCAGAAAAAGGCCACGGTTACCGGTGCTGTAACAGCAACAAAGGGGGAGGAATTGAGTAAGTCTCCCAGTGTCAATCTTTCCAATAGTTTGGCGGGTAGACTTCCAGGAGTGACGGCCATACAATCGAGTGGAGAGCCGGGATATGATGGGTCAACCATTCGGATTCGGGGTTCCAATACTTTGGGTAATAGCAGTGCATTGGTGGTAATCGATGGTGTTCCAGATAGAGCAGGGGGATTGGAGCGATTAAATCCTGCAGATATTGAGAGTGTTTCTGTACTTAAGGATGCATCAGCAGCCATATATGGGGCAAGGGCAGCCAATGGAGTTATATTGATTACTACCAAAAGAGGGTCAAGTGGAAAGCCTCAACTTAATTATAGTTTTAATCAAGGGGTATCTCAACCTACTCGTATACCCGATATGGCGAATGCAGTTGAATATGCAGAAATGAATAATGAACTCGTTTTGTTTGATCAAATTCCAGCCGATCAGTGGAGTAATGCTTGGTCTGCCTTTAAATCTGATGGTGTCTATACAAGGACAGACAATGGAGCTGTAATTAATGCTCCTTTTTCTCCAGAAGATATATTAAAACACGGAAGTGGTTCCAATCCATGGACCCATCCCGATGAGGATTACTTTGGTTCAGTGCTTAAGGATTGGTCGCCACAAAGCAGGCATACCTTAAGTATAAGCGGAGGACTCGACAAATTGAAATACTATGCATCAATGGGGTATCAGAATCAAGATGCTTACTATCATAATTCTGCTACAGGGTACAAACAATACGACCTCAATGTCAATCTTGATGCAGAAATCAACGATTATATTAATACTACCTTCGGTATAACGGCACGCGAAGAAAATCGATTTTTCCCTACTCAATCGGCTGGTGCAATCTTTCGGATGTTGATGCGTGGTAAACCGACAGAGCACGTTGTCTATCCCAATGGTTTGCCTGGTCCAGATATTGAAAATGGTCAAAATCCCTATGTCATCACTACCAATGCTACCGGTTATGACGATGAAAAAAGAGATTACTTTCAAACCAATGGTAGTGTTACGATTAAGATTCCAGGTGTAGAAGGATTGAGTTTTAAAGGTTTGGCCGCTGTAGATAAGTATATTCGAAGAAGAAAGGTCTGGAGTACGCCATGGGATTTGTATTTCTGGGATAATACGACTTACGAAGCAGATGGTGTAACCCCAGTTTTGACCAGTTCAACTCGATCGACATTTTCCGATCCCAGATTGACTCAGCAAGATGAATCCACCCTCGATGTACTGTTGTCTGGTTTTGTGAATTACGATCGTAGTTTCGGCAATCACGAGTTAAACTTTATGGCAGCAGTGTCAAAGGAAACGAAGAAGGGAGATAACTTCAACGCTTTTAGACGGTATTTTATATCGGAGACCGTAGATCAATTGTTTGCCGGAGGTGATGCAGAAAAAGACAATGGAGGAGGGGCATTCGAAAGAGCTCGACTCAGTTATTTTGGTAGAGTGGGATACAATTATGGTTCTAAATATCTTGCCGAATTTTTGTGGAGATACGATGGATCTTATCTTTTTCCAGAAAATGGTCGCTATGGTTTTTTCCCCGGAATATTATTGGGATGGAATATCTCAGAGGAGGATTTTTTCAAAAACAATATTTCAGCCATTACCAATCTTAAACTGCGTGCATCTTATGGCCAGATGGGGAACGATCAAGTGTACTACAATAATACCTTGCAGGAATATAAATATTTGTCTACCTATGGATTCGGTAGCTATATTATCGATCAGCAGGTTACCAAAACATTATTTGAAACCGTTGTTCCCAATCCGGACTTTACTTGGGAGCTGGCTACCAATACCAATTTTGGATTTGATGGAGAATTGTACAATGGGATGTTTGATTTTACCTTTGAATATTTTTACAACAAGCGAACCAATATTTTATGGCAAGCTAGTGGGTCAACCCCTGGTAGTTCAGGGATAGCCAATTTACTGCCACCGCAAAATATTGGAGAGGTTGAGAATCGAGGATATGAATTTAGTGTGGGGTACAATAAAATAAAAGGGGAGTTCAACTTTAATGTAGGCATCAATGCGGGATACGCCAAGAATAAGGTTTTGTTTGCCGATGAAGCACCGGGAACTCCAGAATATCAACGATTTACCGGTCATGCCTTTGGCAGTAGTGGGTTCAACTATTTGGCCTATCAATACGATGGTGTATTTAAAGACTTTAACGATATCCAAAACAATGAATTGGATTACAGTGGATTTACCAATGAGTTGCGACCGGGGGATATGAAGTTTAAAGACGTTAACAACGACGGCAAATTAGATGCTGATGACAAAGTGAGATTGGATAAAAACAGAGATCCGAGATTGACTTTTGGTGCTAATTTTAGAATGAATTACAAAAATTTTGACGCAACCGTCCTTATGCAAGGTGCTACTGGAGGATTGTTGTATATCGGAACCGAATCTGGTGATATTGGTAATTATTTGAAATACAGCTATGACAACAGATGGACGGTGGATAATCCCAGTAGTGTGGATCCTCGTATAGCCAACCGAAACAATACCTACTATACTGGTAGCGGTGGTGGGGACAATACTTATTTCTTGCGTTCCAGTGATTATGTCCGAATCAAAAATGTAGAAGTAGGATATACTTTCACCAATGATTTAATCGGGAAAGTGGGTTTAACGGGATTGAGATTATACGTCAATGCCTTGAATTTGATCACTTTTGATGAGATGAAAATATGGGATCCTGAATCGACGAATTCAGCGGGGACATTCTATCCTCAAGCAAGAATTTTAAATGCTGGTCTAACCGTTCAATTTTAAAATGATGAAAATTATGAGAAAGAGAAATCAGATAAGCTTATATATATTATTGTGGTTGGGAGGCATATCCTTGTTTTCCTGTAACGATGATTTTTTGAATACCAAACCTTTGGATCAGGTGTCTTCTGCCGATGTTTGGGTAGATGGTTCATTGGCCGAAGCCTTTGTGACTGAAATATACAATGGACTGGGCAATGGTGGTTTTGATGAACAAATGTTGGCTTCGTTGTCTGATGAAGCTATGTTTACCCATACCGGACGTAGTATTAATACTATTAATGAGGGTATTTTAAATGCTTCCAATACGGGGTGGGTCAGTAATACCTATGCTTGGGATGCCATGTATGGACGGATTAGATCCTGTAATTTGGCTATTGAAAACCTTGCCGCCGCTACATTTGACGACGATGTGTTAAATGAGCGATTGGTCGGTGAGGCACAATTCTTGCGAGCCTATTTTTATCAACAATTACTTCGATACTATGGCGGTATACCATTGATTGAAAAATCTTATGGATTGAATGAAGACTACACTATTGCCAGAAATTCATATGAGGAATGTGTCAATTTTATAGTGTCAGAATGCGATGCGGCTGCCAGTAAGTTGGAGGGGAAATCTTTGGCCAAAGGCCGGGCTACGAAATGGGCTGCTCTTGCCCTCAAGGCTCGGGTTTTGCTTTATGCGGCTAGTGATTTGCATGATATCCCAACCGCATCAGCCAATTCTTCATTGATATCAAGTTATAGCAATCCCGAGATCTTGGGATATACTAGCGGAGATCGTCAACAGCGATGGCAGAGAGCCAAGGATGCAGCCAAAGTTCTTTTGGATGCCAATCAGTTTGGGTATAAAATAGGGTTGACAGAAGCTGTATCTCCTGATGAAGGCAGGAAAAATTATATATCTATGGCCATGGCCGGGGGAAGCCCTAGTCCAGACGCCGATCCAGCTGGTGAGTCAGAAATTATATTCGGCAGATACAACACTCCCAATAAGAATGAGAATATGAGAAGACAAGGATTGTATAACGGCCCCAATGGATATCATAATTGGGCGGGAAATACCCCTATCGGTCAAATGGTAGATGACTATGAAATGATGGATGGAAGTACTTTTGATTGGGACAATAGCCAACATGCTGCCAATCCTTATGAAAATAGAGATCCAAGATTTTACGCAAGTATTCTATACGATGGTGCGCCTTGGAAGCCAAGAGATCTGATTTCGGGAAGTGTGGACCCTGCCAATGAAATCCAAACTGGAGAATATGAAGGAAGTAGTGGAAATATTCCAGGTCTGGATACTAGGAAAAGTAGCATTGAAGATTGGAATGGAAGCTGGACTGGGTATTATTGTCGCAAATTTGTCGATCCAGATGATGGATTAATCGACAATAAAGACAATCAATTTATACCATGGCCATTTTTTAGATATACTGAAATGATGTTCAACTATGCTGAGGCCTGTATTGAGTTGGGGCAAGAGGAAGAAGCTAGGACTTATTTAAACCAAATTCGATTTAGGGCTGGAATGCCAGCGATTACAGCAAGTGGAGAGGAATTGGTTCGAATTTTTAGAAATGAAAAACGGGTGGAAATGATGTTTGAAGAACAGCGCTACCACGATGCGAGAAGATGGATGATAGCCGATGAAACACTGGGGCGAAAGGTTCAATACATCAATATTATAGGCACACTGAAGCCGGGGGCTAATCCTCCCACACCATATAAAAAAGACACCAGTCTATATACATATAAGTATACTGCTTCAGAGGTGAATAATCAAGAGGACCGACTGTGGTTGGATAAAATGTATTTTAGGCCCATTGCTCGAGATGAGATCAATAGAAATGATAAATTGATTCAGAATCCCGGTTATGATGAATAAATTGTAAATTGAGATAAGTCTTTTAAATAAGGCCTCCTATCCACCGATAGGGGGTCTTGGTATTATAGTAAAGCTGTGAAAATATGAATTATAGTATTTCTTTACTTGTGGCGGTTTTTTGGTTACTATTGATTTCTTGTAGATCTGACCCAAATGCAATTGCGAAGACCTCGAGTGAGATCTCGATTTTTAAGAGAATATCTCCAGCACAATCCAATGTAGACTTCGTCAATGCGATTGAAGAAGGGTTAAATACCAATGTTTTGATGTACGAATATTTTTACAACGGCGGGGGCGTGGCTATCGGCGATGTAGATCACAATGGATATGAAGATTTTTTTTTTACAAGTAATATGGGCAAAAATAAACTCTATCTAAATCAAGGCAATATGGTCTTTAAAGAAGTGGGGGAAAAGGCTGGAGTTGTCGGCCGCCTTGGCCCTTGGACTACGGGCGTGAGTATGGCTGATATCAATGGCGATGGTTGGTTGGATATATATGTGTGTAATTCTGGGAATGTGCCTGAGGAAAAAAAGAAAAATCAATTGTTTATGCATACCGGTCAATTACTGGATGGCATTCCTATTTTTGAGGAAGAAGGTTCCGCCTACGGCTTGGATATTGCCTCGACCTCTACTCAGGGAAGTTTTTTTGATTATGATAGAGATGGTGATTTGGATCTCTTTTTACTCAATCACAATCCCCATACCCTTCCCGTATTGGATGAGGCCAGTACGAAAGATATTCTGACGAGAAGAGATCCCGCTGGGAGTCAGCTTTTTAGGAATGATGATGGTTTTTTTGTAGATGTCAGTCAAGAAGCGGGGATAAAAAATTCTTCCCTTTCCTATGGTTTGGGATTGGGGATTTCCGACGTCAATGATGATGGTTATTTGGATGTATATGTTTGCAATGATTATACCGTACCCGATTATTTATACATCAATAATGGAAGGGGAGGTTTCGAAGATCAATTAGGAGAATATTTAGGTCATACTTCTCATTTTTCAATGGGCAATGACATAGCCGATATCAATAACGATGGATATCCTGAGATTTTTACATTGGACATGTTGCCCGAAGATCACGAGCGTCAAAACCTGTTGATGATGCCAGACAATTATGAAAAATTTGATTTTAATCTACGGATGGGGTTTCATCATCAGTATATGCGCAATATGCTGCATGTCAATAATGGCAATCAAACTTTTAGTGAGGTGGGGCAGTATGCCAATATTTCGAATACAGATTGGAGTTGGTCGGCTTTATTTGCCGATTTTGATAGGGATGGATGGAAGGACTTATATGTGACCAATGGATATTTAAGAGATTATACCAACCTCGATTTTTTAAAGTATATGAGTGATTATATTTTACATAATGAAGGTCAAATTCAACGGCAAAATGTATTGGATTTGGTCCATAAAATTCCCGCTTCCAATTTGGAAAATTACTTTTTTAGGAATGAAAAAAATTTCACTTTTAATAAGGTGGTTAACTATGTTGACGATGTTCAGCCCACCAATAGCAATGGTGCTGCATATGCCGATTTGGACAACGATGGCGATTTGGATTTAGTGGTCAATAATATCAATCAGGTGGCCACAATTCTTGAAAATCAGAGTGCCGGAGATGATGGATATCATTACCTAAAGCTTCGACTGACCATGGATGGCGGCAATACTCACGCCATAGGCAGCCGTGCTACAGTGTATACTGGCAGTGAAATACAGACTGCGGAAGTGATGCCGGTTAGAGGATTTCAATCCAGTGTTACCTATACTTTGTATTTTGGTTTGGGCGATGCCGATAGAATTGATTCACTATTGATTGAATGGCCAAATGGAGGACGAGAAATATGGCGTGATCAAGAAGTGGATCAATTATTAAGCCTTCACTATGATGCGAATGATGATGAGAAATCCATGGAAGATGAGCATAGAGGGATGGCGAAAAGCATTTGGACAAAAAACGGTGAAAAGGGAATAACAGGAAGGAGGGGAGGTCAGCGAGAAGAGGTGTCGTCATATTTTGTGGAAATGCCCAAACTCCTGTCTTTTTCCGAACCCAAAACAAAGATCAACGATTTTAAACGTCAACCCTTGTTGCCTAATTCATTGTCTTTTAATAGCCCCTGTATGGCTGAGGGTGATGTCAATGGAGATGGATTGTCCGATGTTTTTGTTGGCGGAAAACACGGTCAAATGGCTACTCTGTTGTTACAAATGCCAGATGGAAGTTTTACGAAACGCGGAATATTTGATTTTGAACTGCACCGAGATAGAGAAGATGTCGATGCAGTTTTCATAGATGTGGATGATGATGGTGATTTGGACTTGTATGTAGCCAGTGGAGGATATTTTCAATACAAGGCTGAGGATGAAAGATTACAAGATCGCCTATATGTCAATGATGGAGAAGGGGGATTTACCTTTGTCGATCAGGCATTGCCTCAGATGTTGACCAGTTCGGCCTGTGTTTCCCCTGCCGATATCGATGGCGATGGTGATGTGGATCTATTTATTGGTGGAAGGGTCATTCCCGGTCAATATCCCGTGAGTCCGAGAAGTTATATATTGAGGAACGATGGCGAGGGGACATTCATTGATGTAACAGCCGAGTTGCAAAAAGAATTGCTTCATCTAGGCATGGTCACTGATGCAGAGTGGTTAGATGTCAATGGTGATAAGGTCGTAGATTTAATGGTGGTCGGTGAATGGATGCCTATTCATGTTTTTGTAAATGTAAATGGTCGCCTAGAAAATCACAGTAATCAGTATTTTAAAAATTCTTATTCAGGGTGGTGGAATACTTTGTTGGTTGAGGATATCAACGGCGATGGGCGTGTCGACGTATTGGTGGGAAATCAAGGCGAAAATACACAGATTGTCCCGGGCCCTAATTCACCCATAGGGATGGTGTATAATGATTTTGATGACAATGGATCTATTGATCCTATTCTGACGAAGATGGTTGAGGGCAAGGAATATCCCTATGTGACCAGGGATGAATTATTGGATCAAATCACTATGATGCGCAGTAGGTTTACCTCTTATGCCAGCTATGCCAATGCTAGTTTGACTGAAGTGTTTAGCGAAAAAGAAATGGAAGGTGGGCAGCGTTTGGAAGCTCATAGTTTTAAAACCATGGCTTTTTTGCGATCGGCAGATGGGGGATATGAGGAGTTGGAACTGCCAGTAGAAGTGCAATTTTCTCCAATTTATGCCATCTTGCCGGTTGATGTTGAGGCCGATGGAAAAACCGATCTATTGTTTTTTGGGAATGCTGAAAATGCTCGATTGCGATTTGGTAAATACGATGCCAATATGGGTCTTCTTGTCCGACAATTTAATGGAAATCAATGGCAAGCTGTGAGTCAACTTGAATCGGGTTTTCAAATTCGCGGTGACGTACGCAGTGCGCTATTGATAAATAATGAATTGTTGATCGGTCATCATTCTGATGGAATATTATTGTTTCAATTGCAAGGACGGCAAGGAGAAGAATGAAGTCAAATGGAAACTGTATTTAAAATAATGTGAATCAATAGAGATGTTCTAGCTGTTATTTGAATGGATGATTCACTGTTGGATAATGTGATATTGAGGAGTTGAGTAGAGAGATTTGTTTTTTTGGGAATAGTAAATTGTAAAATTTTATGGTGGTTACATGGTTGCTTAGACGTCGGCGGCAAATACTGATCTTTTCTTTGATTTGGTTTTTAATAAATTGTACTTCATTTCATAAAGTTGAGGTGAAACCATTGCCAGGTAACGTAGTTGCAGATGTGATATCTACCATGACTGATATTATGGTTCACGATATTACCAATCCTCCATTGGCAGCAAGATTTTTTGCCTATGCATGTTTGGCAGGCTACGAAGTGATGTCGTTTAAGGATTCTTCTTATGCCTCTATGCATGAGGTTCTAAATCAATATCCAGTGGTGAAACACCCCATATCCAAATCTGAAGAGGTTGAGCTGACAGCGGTTCTCGCCATGATGGCCACGGCCGAAAAAATCATGCCTTCGGGCTATATCCTAGATTCATTGAGACAAAACCTCTTTGAAGAATGTGCTAGCAATGGCTATACTTCAGCCATGATTGAGGATTCAAAGGTCTATGCCGATGAAATTAGTCGCCAGATTTTAAAGTATATCAAAGAGGATGGTTATGATAAGATGAGTCAATATCCTCGCTATAGTCCTACGGAAGGCGAGGGGAATTGGTATCCAACACCTCCAGGGTATTTTCCACCGGTGGAGCCTTATTTTTCAACGATTAGACCGTTTATTTTAAATGCGGGAGATCAGTTTCCCGCTCAGGATATGATTCCTTTTTCGTCGGATGAAGATTCTCCATTTATGCAAGCTGTTATGGAGGTGTATAATGTTGAAAGAAGTGAGGAAGAAAAAGAGATTGCTGCTTTTTGGGATTGTAATCCCTTTGCACTGAAGGAGTCCGGACATTTGATGATTGGATTAAAGAAAATTTCTCCAGGTGCACATTGGATGGGCATAGCTAATATTGCCTGTGCCAAACAGGAATTGGATTTTAAGGAAACTATGTACGTAAACACCGTTTTGGCTGTCACCATGATGGATGGATTTTTGGCTTGTTGGGAATCTAAATATCGAACGGATCGAATAAGACCAGAAACCGTTATTCGTAAATACCTCGATCCCCAATGGAAACCCTTTCTCCAAACACCGCCATTCCCCGAGTATACCAGTGGTCATTCAGTGGTGTCAACGGCATGCGGTCATATTTTGACACAGTTATTTGGTTCTAATTTTGCTTTTGATGACACGGTTGAATTGAGGTTTGGCCTGCCGGTTCGATCCTTTTCTTCGTTTAAGCAGGCGGCTGAAGAAGCAGCCATTTCTCGATTATACGGTGGTATCCACTATATGGATGCTATTGTCGATGGTCAGGCTCAGGGACTGAAAGTGGGACAATATGCCGTAGAAAAATTGAATATTGAGATCAATAAATATGGGGACTAAGGGTATAGACCAGTTGTCGACTGAGAATTGGATGTGTAATATATGGTGTAATGGGCTGGATGTGTGGCGATCACAATATAGTAGGGTTATTGGACGGAATACTATAACCTAGAAAAATTCAAAATAGATATTTTGTGTTCAGAATTTAGGAATATTTATAATAGTACACAATAATGAAGGTAGGGAGAGTTATTTTTTACATGGCTTGTATGTTTTTAGTGAATTCTGTTCAAGCACAAGAAGGCAGGGATTTGAAAAATGTGATTTTAATTATCGCTGATGATTTGGGTTGGACGGATTTAAGTTCATATGGAAGTGACTTGCATGAGACGCCGAATTTGGATGATTTGGCCAGACATCATTTGAAATTTACTCAATTTTACTCGGCCAGTCCTGTTTGTTCCCCTACTCGAGCCTCAATTATTACGGGGAAATATCCTGGAAGATTACATATGACGACCCACTTTGAAAATTCTGGAGATTACAATGAAAAGCGCGGTTATCAGAATTTAAAAATGAATAAACCCAAGACTATTGGCAATCTACCTTTGACGGAGATAACCTTGGCGGAGACACTGCGATCCGCAGGATATTTTACCGCACATATAGGCAAGTGGCATTTGGGGAATTTTGATTATTATCCAGAAAATCACGGATTCGATATCAATATTGGAGGCACGGCTTGGGGGGCTCCAGATACCTATTGGTTTCCATTTGGAGGGAACAACTATCAAAAGCAACTGAGGTATATTCCAGGGATGGAGCTTATTTCTCAAAAGGGCGATTATTTAACAGATAGAATGACTGACCGTGCGCTGGAAATTATTGAGGCCAAGCAAGATCAGCCCTTTTTTATTCACATGTCATATCACAATCCCCATACGCCTATGGAAGGCAAGCCGGATTATGTAGAGTATTTCAAAAAGAAGGTCAGGCCTTCTATGCGTCATAAAAATTACATCTATGCGGCTATGATCGCTAGTTTGGATGAAAATGTCGGCAGGATATTGGATCGAGTGAAGGCATTAGGCCAAGAAGACAATACCATAATTATTTTTATTTCCGATAATGGGGGACGAGTGGGTACTTTTCAAGATTGGGAGACGGTGGCCAACAATGAGCCTTTGAGGTCGGGTAAAGGATCTCTGTATGAAGGCGGGATACGAGTGCCGATGATTGTCAAGTGGCCCGGACATACAGAGGGCAGGGGGGAGATTGATGAAGCCGCGATAACCAATGATATTTATCCTACCATTGTGGATATGTTGGGGTTAGATCCTGTAAAAGAGCAAACCGTAGATGGAGTTTCTTTGGTCGGTTTGATGGAAAATAAGGACGAGGTATTAGATCGGACTACTTTGTTTTGGCATTTTCCACATTATTACACTACGACTACCCCGGCTAATGCTGTGAGAAAGGGGGATTGGAAGCTCATACATTATTTTGAAGACGATAGGTTGGAGTTGTATAATTTGTCCAATGATATTGAAGAAAAAGTTGATCTGGCTGAAAAGTATGAAGATAAAGCGAATGAATTGTATGAGTTGTTACAAGGCTGGCGAGAAGAGACCAAGGTACAATATCCGAGTTTTAATCAAGACTATAGGCCGGAAGATTGGTAGGCGTTTTTAATTTCATTTAAGCTTTTTGTTGGGAGGTCTGGTATTGCGAGGAAACTGAGGTAGACAGTGGTGTTATCAGGAGGACTGAATTTTTTTTGCGCTATTGACCACAAAGGTCACAAAGGTTTACACAAAGGACAACAAGAATGATGACTGTAGACGATTGATTATTAATGGTTAATATGGCTATTAATAATTTGTTCTCACGGCATTTCACTCTATGGATTTATTGTATACATTAATGGTCAGTATTTTTCTCCACTACCGTTTTTATCAACCACATGAGCTTCCATGTCTTCCAACATCTTAGCTATCTTTTGTTTGATATCCCCAGAATACCGCAATACGTTTTTCTCCCATATATAACTGTATTTTTCGGCTACGGATTCTATCTTCTTCCCATCAACATTCTCTGTCTTTAGATTGATATACCCCGAGTTATATAGTTGTTCAATTACCTGTGTAAATATGGTGTTTATACGATTTTTTAATTTCTTGCTGCGGAAATTACTAATGGTTACATGATCGGGTTGAAGCATACCACACAACCACATGTATACTACATCCTCACGACATTCCCTCTCTAATACTCGGGACGAATACTCGCGGTTCAAAAAACCATACACCAATAGCTTGATCAATACTCTGGGATGGTAACAACTCCTCCCCCCGGGTTTATAGGTCGATATTATATCTCTTATATCCAACTCATCTACAAAACGGTTGATCATTCGCGCTGGATGATCCTCACTAATTAGATCTCCTAAATGATTGGGAAGCAGCCAACTTTGGGTTTGTTCACTTCCCTTGGAATTCAATTGTGGTGGCAATTTTCCTTTTTGTGTATTCATACCTTAATATAGGAAACATCCATCTTTTTTTCAATATGTATGGCAGCTTTTTAGCAGTTTCGTTGCATTAGAGAGTCACTTCATTCCATAATAACATAGGTCGATTAACGATCTGTGGATACCTTAAGAATGAAATGCCTTCAGTCGTCTTTTGAACAAAGGATTCACTTTTTAGAAAATATCTCTCAGAAGAGGTTGATCTTATTTTCTAATCTGACCATTCCCAAATACGTAATACTTATTGGTGACCAACTGTTCCAGCCCCAAAGGTCCTCGGTGGTGAAGCTTGTCTGTACTAATGGCCAATTCTGCACCTACTCCCATTTGTCCACCGTCGGTAAATCTAGAGGAAGCATTCATATAAACAGCAGCACTGTCCACTTGTTCCATAAACGCGAGGGCTCTGTCTTGTTGTGTCGTCATAATAATGCTGGAATGTCCTCCAGAATATTGATTGATTTTGTCGATGGCTTCTTCCATACTGTCGACCGCACCAATCACTCCTTTTAGTGCCAAAAATTCTTCGTACCACACACTTTCGTCTTCGAGGCTTGGTTGATCTTTAAGGATTTCTTTGACATTGGAATCCACTAAGATTTCAACATTTTCCTTGGCCAATATTTCCTGTAATTCGATAATCTTGTCCGAGAAATTGGGGATGGATTTGTCGATTAATATTTTATCCAATGCATTGCAAGCCGATATTTTATCGGTTTTGGCATTTAGTATAACTTTTTTGCTTTGTTCCCAATCTGCATCTTTGTCGACGTATACAAAATTGTTGCCACGGCCGCTGACCAAGACTGGGCAGGTGGCGTGCTCTTTGACAAAGGCGATTAATCGTTCTCCTCCTCGAGGAACGATAAGATCAATAGGTTGATTAGGATTTTTTAAGAATTCCTGTGTAGCGGTCCGGTTGAAATTTAGATATTGAATCCAATCCTTATCCAAATTGTTCTCTGACAGAGCTTCCTGCCAACAATCGACCAATGCGAGGTTGCTATTAATGGCTTCCTTGCCCCCTTTGAGCAGTATTTTACTGTTGGCTTTGAAGGCCAAGACTGCTGCTTCTATAGTTACGTCAGGTCTCGATTCATAAATGATCATAATGGTGCCAAAAGGAGAAGTCTTATTGATGATTTCCAATCCATTGTCTAGATTGGTCTTTGACTTAACCATACCTACGGGATCGGCTTGATCGTGGACTTCTTGCACTGATTTAATCATGGTATCGATTTTTTTATCATCGATTATGAGTCTGTCGTACATGGCGCGATCCTCAGGATCAAATGCGTCTAAATCCTTTTGGTTGGCGGCTAAGATAACGGCTCTTTTTTTATCTAATTGGGCCATCATTGATTGAAGGACATTGTTTTTCGTTGTCGTATCTAGGAGTTTCATAATTATTTTTTGAATGATTTCAAATTATGCTTAGTCGTCTTCTCAATTATATAGCCCAACGTATAAGGGCAATATAAGTTTACCAAACAAATTTAAAATCCCTATTTCAATAAAAATAGATTAATTCGAGAATCTTGTCCCTATTTTTTTGCCATGGACAATGTCGAGGATTACGTTGTCTCTCGATCCATTGGCAATGACGGTAGGAATGTTTTTGGCTGCTGTAGCTTTGGCTATTTTGAGTTTGGATGCCATTCCACCTCGACCTTCGGCTTCCCCTTTTTCGTTTTCTTGGATGTATTGTTCTACATCTTGATCCACGCTCACATTCTTAATGAGTTGGGTGTTGGCGTCATCTGGGTGTCCGGTGTACAATCCGTCGATATCGGTCAGCATAATAAGCATATCAGCCTCTATCAATTCGGCGACCAAACTGGCCAATTCGTCGTTGTCTGAAAACATGGATTTAGTAACAGATACGGCATCGTCTTCATTGGCGATGGGAATTACTCCCTCTGTCAATAATCCTTCATAGCAATTGATCATGTTTTCGCGGTGAATACCTGGATTAAAATCCCGCTTGGTAGCCAAGACTTGAGCGCATTTCATACCATAATCTCGAAATAAGTTATAGTATAATCTCATGATACGGGGTTGCCCAATAGCAGAAAAAACTTGTCTTCTAATGGACTTATCCTTTAGTTTGCTTTCGCCCAAAACCTCCATACCTGCGATGACAGATCCCGAGGAAATGATAATACACATTATTTCTTCTTCATAGAGTTGTGCTATTTGATGCACTAACTGTCGCAATATCGGTCGCACAATTCTATTGTCTCGATTGGTCATTACATTAGTACCAACTTTAATAACTATTCTCTTTTTATAACTCATAACTTATTTTTTGCCCAATTCTTCCGCTCGATTAAAGGCGGCAAAAGCGGCTTTTTGAATCAATTCACTTACATTGTCGTTTTTGAGGGTATTAAGGGCAGCTTCTGTAGTGCCTCCTTTCGATGCCACTCGTTGCATCCACTCTGCAGGTGTAATTGTGTTTTCTTTAAAAAGGGTTACAGCGCCGTCGAAGGTTTGAGCTACTATTTCGCTGGCGTTTTCCTTAGAAAAACCCATGTCTTCAGCAGCCTTCATCATGGCTTCCATAAAATAGAAAACATAAGCGGGGCCACTTCCGGAGATCCCTGTAGTAGCATCAATTTCACGCTCACTATTCACCTTTAAAGCCATGCCGGTTGTGCTTAGTAGTTGATGAATATCGCCGTATTCACTATCTGTAATAGAATCTGGTCCGGTATAAGAAGTCACACCCTTGCTAACTTGCGCTGGCAAATTGGGCATTGTTCGAATTACTTTTTTCACGCCAAGTCCTTCTTGAATGGTCTTTATGGTTACCCCAGCCATTAGTGAGACAAAGATTTGGTCTTGATTAATTTTGTCTTTGATAGAAGTCATTAAGCTATCGGCATGGTAAGGTTTGACAGCAATTATAATGACATCTGCATTTGAAATGCAGTCGTCGAGATTGTCAAAAACCAAAAATCCGCCGATGGCTTTAAGTTCGGTTACTTTTTCAATGGAGGCGTCCATGATCATCAAGTCGTTTTGACTTAAGAAGCCTGACTTTGATATTCCATTGGCATAGGTTAAACCCATGTTTCCACCACCAATTACGAGTACTTTCATTTTAAATATTATTTACTTTATAATGTTTCTTTTGCAGTATTTTTACCTATGAATTTTTGCCAAATTCGAGCGCAAGGTATAAAGAATTATAGCGCAAATACCATGCAACAGCCTTGATCTATGCTTTATGAAGGTGAATTCTTGCTTATTTTTTCAGTGTTATTTGGGTTGATATGGAGGTCATGGTGGTTGGGCTGATCCACAACTATAGCCTATGCTTTAGCAATTGTTAAAATGCAAATAGTGCTGGTCATTGTTAGGTCAATTTTAATTGGATAAAGAAATTTTAAAAAAAATCTTAGCCTTTGACAAATAGACTGATTTATGTAAATATGTCATGAAGGATGCCACATTTAATTTTCAATCATCTCTTTTGTGTAGTGCAAGATGGTGAATAAATTTGATATTTTGGAAAATAAGGGAATATAAATTGTGTTGTATATGGAAGCCTAATACAATTGTTTTACTTTTTGCCAAATGTTGTGTGCTACGTCGGCAGGTGGTAAATGGCCAGGAGTAATAAAAATATTTTCATGGTCTTTTTCTTTTTCAAATGCAGTAAAATAAGCATCTCGAACCAATTGGAGATTGGCTTCATTTTCGTATAGTTCGGTTTGATCTCGTCCTTTTTGGATGCGTTCCATGCTGATTTTGGGCTCAATATCTACGAAAATATTAATATCGGGACGAAGGATGGCGGCACTTTGGGCATTGGCATTGATGACCCAATCCATGGAGACATGAGCCCCTTGGTAGGCATAGGATGAAAAGTAATATCGATCGCTTATGACGGTTATGCCTTGATTCAATTGGCGGACGATGCCGTCTTCTTCGTTGAGCAAGTGATGTAGGCGATCAGCGACAAAAAGTCCTGCGATGGTTCTTGTATCGGCATTCATTTTACGGGTAAAGACATCTCTAATGATTTGGCCGATTCTCGAGTAGGTAGGTTCACAGGTGACTTCTACTCGATGGCCCTGCTCTTTCAGTTGTTGAGCTAATAATTGTACTTGAGTACTTTTTCCGCTACCGTCGATTCCCTCAAAGACGATAAAATTTCCTTTCTTCTTGTCCATGGTCAAAGATATATTTTTTAAAAAAAGTTGCATGGATCGGTATTGAATTTTTATAAACAACATTAATTTTTATCCAACCTTAGTTTAGCTATTTTATATAAAATGTAATTCGTATAACTTCAAATTCTTTAAAATCTTCACTGATATTATATAGCGTATGTGGTATTAAATGGTGTAGGCCAGATTCTAGATTGAGAGGTTGGTCATTCGGTCATGATTATCACAGGATGAGGTTTGGGATTGGAATGAGAATTTGTTTAGGAAGCTGAGTTTGGTATAAGGCATTGATAATATACATGGAGGGAATAGATGGTTTTGATAAAGATGATGTTATTGGAGAAGAACTGTCGTTAATAAGTATCCGTCCTCTTGATGGTAATGGGGCTGAATCAGTTGTTTGAAAACGTACTAATAAATTAGAATGTATGGTTGATAGTTTTTTAGAATACAAAAATGTAAAAGAGTGATTATGTTATAATGAAGGTACTTAATGCAAATAAATTATACTATTTTTCATTCATGAAGCATTTTTTTCAATTCGTTATTTATTGGGTATTAACCTTGCAATGTTATGGTCAAGTTGATCAGCTAAATTGTGCTGAAGTTCGGGTAGTCTCTGGTCTGCCGACATTATATGTCAATGGTGAGGCAAAGCCAGCATTTGCCTATATGTCCTATTTGGGGAAGTCTCAATATTATAAAACTTTTACTGAGTCCGGTGTCAATATATTTAATGTACCTGCCTACCTAGGGGATCAAGGGATTAATTCGACATCAGGTATTGGTATTTTTAGGCCTGCGATCTGGGTAGGGGAGAGGGAACTGGATTTGACTAGGTTGATGGCGGATATCGGAGAAATATTGGAAGTTAATCCTCAAGCCATGATCGTTGTCCGGATTCACTTGGATCCTCCGCGTTGGTGGGAGAAAAACAATATAAATGAATTGTGTAAACTGGAAGATGGTTCTCCATATCGCATTAGTTTTTCATCAGAGAAATGGAGAATTGAGGCAGGGGAAATGTTGGGTTTAATGGTGGATCAGTTGTTAGAATCACCATTTAAATCTTCGATTATTGGCATTCATGTGGCCGGTGGAATGACAGAGGAATGGTTTTATCATTATAAGCGATGGTTTTATGATGAAAGCGAGGTGAGGGTAAATGGTTTTAGAGGTTGGTTAGCTCGGAAGTACAAAAATGACGATGGTTTATTTCAAACCGCATGGGATAAAGATGATTTGGCGATAAGTCAAGCCATGCCGATGGACATAAGTGGTAAAGATGGAGGCAAAGGATGGCGGGATGGAAAACGGGATATGGCCTTTTTTGACACCTTTGATTATCAAGCAGAACTCATGGCTGATAACATAGCCTATTTTGCGAAAATTGTAAAACAAGTAAGTGAAGGTTGTTTGTTGACCGGTGCCTTTTACGGTTATCATTATTTTGTCACCGATCCTCGACGAGGGCACGGGGCTCTGGCCAAATTATTGTCCTGTCCTGATTTAGATTATTTATCTAGCCCCAATGATTATCATCGCAAAGTAGGGGAGGATTGGCCAGCGATGGCAGCTATAAAATCCATTCAATTACACGGAAAACTCTGGATGGCAGAAAATGATACGAGGACTTATCTGACAACGCTATTAAAGGATGAGTCTGAAGGCATTGACCCGGGAGGAGATTGGTATACTGGTGGTGTTTGGCTAGGTCCAGAGAGCGAGAAGATATCACATGGATTATTGTTGAAGAACTTAGGTAGGATGTTGGCCTATGGATATGGTGGTTGGTGGTTTGATATGTGGGGTGGTTGGTTTAGTGATGAAGTGATGCAGTCCATTGTTCAGATAGGTGTCGACCACGGTTTGGAAGATGAAGATGAAAATGAGTATAGATTTATGCCAGAAGTTGCCGTAGTAGTCGATGAACGATTGTCTTTTTGGGATAAGAGTTATGGTGGATTAAGTCGTACAATTGTTCAAAATAAATATGATTTAGGGAAGGTGACTGCGCCTTACGATTTATATCTGAGGACTGATATGGATAAAATAGATACTGGTCAATACAAGGTTATTTGGTTGATGGGGGTATTGGATGTCAATACCGAGGAGGCAAAATGGATGAAAGACCAGAAGTCTTCAATGATCCTGCATACTCATAAAATGGGAACGAGGCTTTATAATCATTCCCAGGAAGAAGAATATGACAATAAATTTCAATGGTCGGCAGAGGAACTTACCTCCTTGTGGTCTAAGGCTGGAGTTTCATTATTTGGTCAGACTGGTGATGTGGTCTATATAGGTCGAGGTTATGGTTGCATTCATTCCGCAGAAGGCGGGTGGCGACAGTTGAAATTTCCCAGAGATGTTGTATTGACCGATTTAATGGAACAAAAAGTTTTTAAAACAATAGAGAGTTCTATATCCATTTTTTTGGAGCCTGGTCAGACGAAATTATTTGGGATAAGGCTAGAATAATGTGTAGGGATTTATACCCTATACATTTTGGTTATTTCACCACAATGAACACAAAGGATTGCACTGAGGATACAAAAAATGGTGGCTGCTGGTAGTTTCTAAACGTTTTGCTGGCAGTAGAGCCGTTCTACTAGCGCGGTTCGGAATGGATAATCAAGATTGATTTGGCGGACTTTTTGCTTTATTCGGCTTCTACCTATAAGAAATCTTTTAGTCTAATAGATATCTTCTGACTTTGTAATATCTAAACTACCCTCCTGCGACCCCTTCAATGGAGGTGACCGAATGAAGCTCACGACCGAATATAGTACATTATCGAACATAATACGTAGTATCATTGACCGTAAATCGGTCAATGGTGAGATAACCACAGCTACCATGCTGTGGGTGGGTGAGGAAAGGTCGTAAATCAACCTTTGATGATGATGACTGAATGAAGTTGTCCTGAGGACAACCCAATCCAGTAAATGTGGATTGGATGAAGGAGCCAAGGGTTCCATCCCTTGGGTGTGAACGAATGAAGTACACGACTGAATAAAGTTGCTCAAAGAGCAACCAGATGAACTAAATATGACCGAGCGAAGTGCGAAGCACCGAAGGTCGTAAATCGACCTACGGGAGGGAACCGGAGCCACTGGCTCCGGCGTAGTATCATTAAAATTTCATAGTAATCTTTACTGCGCTGTGACGACACTGCATTTAAATTGACAAGTTTAAGTACTTGTCACAGTAATAATATAATTGTCTTGAAGGAATCGAGACCACTGTGCCGAGGCCTGACTTCCCCATGACCATCTACTTTTTTTTATTTGTCCCAATAGTATAAGTTATAAGATAAAATTACTTGAAATAGGGTTAAGGATAAATAATTGTTTAATTCTGCGATTTTTGCACTTTAATTTTTTATTAATAAAATATTATGCTTTTGTATTTTCAATTAATGCCATTCTACACATCTGGTTTCCTTAATTGGTCTATGAATTTACCTGACTTACCATCATCAATAGATTTGTAATCTGCTGAAATTCACGGCATATATAGCTTCCAATGTAAAGAAATTGTGAATTTTAATATTGTGTTCTATTTTTCTTGTTTTTTAATAATATGTAATTGGTATTTGAGATTTAAGTAACTATAATTGTGTGTATTTCGTATGTTTTAAAATTTATTTAATTTTTTTCAAATATTGACTACGTGTATTTCATGTTATTTGTGTCATTATTGTAAACCAAACATTAAATGGTTATAAAAAAAAAGGGAAAAATGTTAGCAGAGTCTATAGGAAGTAAGGCAGAATATAAACGTTTGCAGATATCTGATGATAAAACGAGTGAGGAAGTGGGGGGTGTGCTGAAGACTGATAATGAACTGTTTTTGAAAGAGGCCTTTCAAAAGGATGAATGGTTAGGCTGTTCTCTGCTTTTTGAGCATTATTATGCCCCCTTATGTAGTCATGCTATTAGATATGTGTATTCGAGGGAATATGCAGAGGATATAGTAGCCGAAGTTTTTAAAGAGTTTTGGCAGAAAAAGCACTTTGAAAATATAACGATCTCTTTTCGCACTTATCTGTATAGAGCGGTTAGAAATCGATCATTGAATCACAGCAGAAGAGAATTTAAGCAATCAGTAGTCGATGAGCAAGATTTGACCATTCCTTCTTCTGCATTGAGACCAGATGAAATGATGATGTACGATCAACTCTATCAGAAAATTCAATCCGGTATTGATGGTTTACCTCCAAAGTGCAGAAAAATATTTTTAATGAGTCGTTTCGAAGGTAAAAAACTAAAAGAAATTGCTGCTCTGCAAAATATCTCTATAAGGACAGTTGAGACACACATCAGTAAAGCCTTGTCCATATTAAGAGAGGTAGTAAAAGATAATTCTCAAGATTAACACCGGCTTTAAGCAAATAAAATACCCATAGATTCTCAGAAATTAGAGCATGAATACAAAAATCCATAAACAACTATTATTTCAATATTTTTCGGGGAACACCACTCCCCTGGAAAATGCACGGATTGAATCTTGGTTGGGTGTAGAAGGAAATGAAGAAATTTTTTACCGTTATCTAGACGATTGGGAAAGAGAATATCCTCAATATGTACCCAACAAAGCTGTAGTGTTTTCAAAGTTTGAGAATCAATTATATGTTAAGGATACTGAAGGTTTGACAAAGCAACCGAAGGCTATAAGATTACTTCTGAAAAGATGGTGGGCATTGGCCGCTTGTGTGGTCTTTATGATGATGGGCATATATCTGTCTTCGGATTGGATATTGTACAAGAATTACTCCACAGAATACGGAGAAACTATGACTTTGATGCTGGATGACAAAAGCCAAGTAGTTCTCAATGCCAATAGTGAACTTAGAGTACCTCGTTGGATTAATTTGGCCGATGAAAGAGAAGTGTGGATGGATGGGGAAGCTTTTTTCAAAGTAAGTAAAAAAGCAAATAAGCGCAAATTTTTCGTCAGAACCCCTGATTTAACGGTAGAAGTACTTGGAACCAAGTTTAATGTGAGTTCAAGACATAAAGTAACCAAAGTTGTATTGCAAGAGGGCAAGGTGAAAGTGAAATCTAATTCCATAAATGGAGAACATGCCCTTTTGGAAGAAAATGGTGATTATGCGGAAGTAGATAATAAGGTTGGAAAAATTGTAACAAAAAAAGTAGATGAATCCCTGTACACCACGTGGCAATTGAAACGACTAAAATTCGAAAATTCTGAATTGAAGTCCGTCATGCAATCCATAGAGGATTATTATGGTGTTCAGCTCAATACTAGTGATACTAATGTGGTGGTTAGAAAATTTTCAGGAACCTTGCCCAACGATGATTTGGAGGCAATCCTAAAAGCTCTATCCAATATATATAATACTGATTTTACTGTAGTGAAGTAAATAGGATTCACTTCAGT
This sequence comes from Membranihabitans marinus, assembly GCF_021729155.1. Taxonomy (GTDB): domain Bacteria; phylum Bacteroidota; class Bacteroidia; order Chitinophagales; family Saprospiraceae; genus Membranihabitans; species Membranihabitans marinus. The sequence goes on from NZ_JAJQYA010000007.1 coordinate 112,667, forward strand.
AAAATAATGAGTATAAATAATAGATGCAGTGTTTGTGCTGTAAATGATTAACAGTGAAAAGATTATGTGCAGTTTATGTTGAGCTGTAAATAAGTAATAGTGAATATATAATATAATACAATCGAATATGAAATTATTTTACATTGTCATATTTGTTATCATTAATTTCCTGCCACTAAGGGCACAAGGAGATTTGGTAATGAATACATATTCCAGTAAACTCTTCAACCAAGACAATCAGAAGTTGGAGTCTTTACAAGGAGTATTGGTGAAAATTGAGAAAAAATTCAGTGTCTTTTTTAATTACGACCCTGAAACCATTGCGGAAAAATCAGTAGATGAAGTCCAATGGAAAATTTCTAACAGTTTGGAAGGTACCTTAACCAATGTGTTGAAGCCATTGAATTTAAGGTATCAAAAATTGGGAGATAAGTATTATGCCATTTATTCGGCAAAGGCTGTCCCAAAGAGTATAAAGGCCTTGGAGGAATCGCCCATGCCAAAGCAAATTAAATCCGAAGAATTTCAGCGGAAGTCAAGCAAAGTGATTGAGCCGCTATTGCCTTCTCTTGGCAATCGTATTGACGTCATTCGCAAAATAGCCAGTACCATTACGGGAAAGGTCGTCGATCAATCTGGTGAACCGTTGATCGGTGTCAATGTATTGGTGAAAGGGATGAATAAAGGAACGGCCACCGATTTTGACGGAATGTTTACCCTGACAGAAGTAGAAGACGATGCCGTCCTATTGATCTCATATATTGGGTATCAATCCATAGAGATTCCGCTCAATGGGAGAAAAGAACTGACGATTACGCTATCAGAAGATACAGAAACCTTAGAAGAGGTAGTCATAGTGGGGTATAGTACACAGAAAAAGGAAAGTGTAATAGGTTCCATTGTACAAGCATCTGAAAAAGACTTAAAACGGACTGGTAATGTTACTGATCTATCGCAGGCCTTGACTGGGCAATTGCCTGGTGTAGTGACCTTGACTAGTTCTGGTGAGCCCGGTGGTGTAGCTGGTGGAGAAAGTGCTACCAATATATTTATCCGCGGACAGAGTACTTGGAATGGAGGTCAGCCATTGGTTTTGGTCGATGGTGTTGAAAGAAGTATGAACAACATCGATGTCAATGAAGTAGCCAGTATCTCCGTGTTGAAGGATGCATCGGCTACTGCCGTATTCGGAGTAAAAGGTGCCAATGGGGTGATCCTTATTACTACTAAGCGAGGGGTTGAAGGAAAAACAAAATTGAGTTTTAATTATACTACGACGGGTAAAACCCTATCCAAACAACCCGATAAATTGGATTCTTATGCCGCTATGATGGCCAAAAATGAGATCATCGAGAGGGAAGGTGTTTTGAATGAGCCTTCGTGGAATGCTTATGTACCTTACGATATTGTAACTAGGTATCAAGCTCCTCAATCTCCAGAATACGCTGAAATTTATCCTAATGTAGATTGGGAAAAAGAAATGTTTAAAGATTTGGGTCTTTCTCATCGAGCTACATTGAGTGCTAGAGGGGGGAGTGATATGGTAAAATATTTTGGATCATTGGCCTATCTCAATGAAGGAGATATGTTTCGCGATGTGGACAATGGTAAGGGATATGAGCCCAATTACAATTTTAATAGATTCAACTTTCGTAGTAACGTCGATGTCAATCTAACCAAAACCACTAAATTAAAGTTAAACCTTTCTGGTTATTATAGTTTAAAGAATACCAATTACAATAATGAGGGCTCTACAGGTAGAGCCGATCAATGGATGTGGGCGGCTACTTACTTTTTGCCACCCAATTTATTTCATCCTATTTATGACGATGGGCGTTGGGGCGCTTATCAAGAAGGAGGTAATTCTACGGTAAATCCACTAGCAGTGGTTTACAATATAGGGATTCGTCAAACCAGAACGACTCAATTGAATTCTGATTTTACTCTCGAACAAAACCTAGATGCCATCACTAAGGGATTGAGTGTATCTACATCCTTATTTTATGACAATAGCATTAGATCGGAAGGAGGTATCTGGGATACTCAAAACAGTATTCGACCTGCAGAGGCGAGAACCAATGTAGCCTTTAAACAAATATACCCATTGCAATATGAAGGACCAGACCAAGATCCCAGTGAGTACACCTTGTATTTGCCTATTGGTGATGAAGAGTACGACTGGATTCTCAGGCCGTGGACGGTTAGACAAGAAAATATTTCAGCAGCCAACTGGTCGTCAAATATTCCCATTTCACGCCGGTTGATGTATCGATTTCAAATGAATTATCAACGCCGATTTAATGTTCACAATGTTTCGGCTATGGGTGTGTTTCAGCGTGAAGAAAATGCATATGGGAGTGAGTTTAAACACTTTAGAGAAGATTGGGTGTTTAGAGCAACCTATGATTATGATGGAAAATACTTATTCGAAGCCAATGGTGCGTATAATGGGTCGGAAAAATTTGGACCGAATTACCGATATGATTTTTTCCCATCTGTTGGTTTGGGTTGGTATGTATCCAATGAAAATTTCTTTAAAATTGATTGGATAGAAAGATTGAAATTTAGATATAGTCTCGGTAAAGTTGGTGATGACAATGTCAGTGGAAGTCGCTGGTTGTATGCCTCGCAATTGGGCTATGGAGGTAGAGCTCGTCTCAATAATTCATCTTCAGGGTATAGTCCATATTACTTCTATAAAGAAGCAGTGGTCGGTAATCCGAATATCCATTGGGAAAGTGCTGTTAAGTCCAATTTTGGAGTTGAACTGGGTCTACTCAATGACATGATTTCAGTAAATTTTGATTATTTCAATGAGGATCGAACCGACATTTTGATGTCCGGAGGGAGTAGAAATGTTCCACCTTTCTTTGGAGCTACTCCACCAAGTGCCAACTTAGGTCGAGTGAAATCCAAAGGTTACGAATTGGAATTGGGATATAATAAACAATTGGGTAAATCCCTAAGTGTATGGGGTAATCTTGCCTTAACTCACAATGAGAATACGGTAATAGCCAGAGATGATGCCCCATTGCAATACGAATATTTGAAGTCGGCTGGTTATACTATAGGCCAACACAAATTGTTGTTGAAAGCTGATTTTTATAACAATTGGGATGAAGTTTTTGCCAGTGTTCCTACAGAGACCAATGATTTACAAAAATTGCCAGGTTATTACAATCTTATCGATTTTAATGCCGATGGTATAATTAAAAGAAGTGAAGATACTCCACCAGTGGGATATTCAGGGATTCCTCAGAATTCTGCTAATTTATCACTTGGGGCTGATTTCAAAGGATGGAGTGTAATGTTACAATTTTACGGAACCAATAATGCCAATCGCTATATAGCCTTTAATAATTATCAGAGCAACGTAGATGTTGTTTTTGGCCATGCAGCAGATTATTGGTCAAAGGACAATCAAGATGCCTCTTCATTCTTGCCGCGATGGCAAACACAGGCAGAAAACATAGGGGACTATTTCTTATACGATGCCTCTTATCTTAGATTGAGAACAGCAGAATTGTCCTATACTTTTGACGATCTTCCATGGGCGAAAAAAGCCAATGTGTCTAATTTTAGACTCTTTCTCAATGGAACCAATCTTCTGTTTTGGTCTAAACTACCCGACGATAGAGAGGGTACCTACTCTTCAGGTGGAGGTAGTGCAACACAAGGAGCCTATCCTACAGTTAAACGAATTAATGTTGGTGTAGAAATATCATTATAAAAAAGAATTAAAATGAAAAAATTAACGATCAATACTATCTTGATATTTGTCCTGGCTATGATGTCTATGTCTTGTGAAGAATATTTAGACCAATCACCAGAAGCTGATATTCAAGAAAAAGATGCCTTTGGCGATTTTACGAGTTTTCAGGGCTTTATTGAAGAAATGTATGCTTGTATTGTCGATCCCAATAAAGGTGGGGCGTGGAATAAGTATTTATTTGCCGATGAGACTTTAAATAATTATCCCTATGCTTTTGACAATGGAAATTACTGGGGAAATGAAGCTTATTTTTACGGTCAATCCGTCAATACTTCGGACAACAACTCTAGAACGAAGAGAATTTGGGAATATGCCTGGTACGGGATTCGAAAAGCCAATTTGGCTCTAGAGAAAATAGACGAAGAGGGCTTGTTTGAAGGAACAGAAGAGGAAAAAAATCATATCAAAGGTCAGGCTTTGTTTTTTAGAGGCTGGTTTTATTTTGAATTATCGCGATTTTGGGGCGGAATGCCTTATATCGACCGGGTCTTGGATCCCACAGAAGAATTGACTACAGAGGAATTCGCTCGTCTTAATTTCCAAGAGACGGCCAAGAGAATGGCTGCAGATTTTAGAGCAGCTGCCGATATACTGCCCAATCACTGGGATTTATCTGGACCAGGTCAGCGAACACAGGGACATAATAGAGAGCGTATCAATAAATTCCACGCTCTGGGATACTTGGGTAAGGCTTTGTTGTACGCCGGAAGTCCGATGATCAATGAGGAAGCCACTGGACGAAATGAATTCGATGGTGCATTGTGCAGTCAGGCTGCTGATGCTTTTGGTGAATTGTTGAAGTTAGCCGATGAAACTGGGATTTATCAATTGCAGTCTTGGGATTCGTGGACGGATTGTTTCTGGAGATGGAATAACCAACGACCTGGTGGTACAGAATGCATTATGATGCCCACTATATTCAATAGAAGTCGGGTGAGATGGTCAACTGTAGGAGCTACCGTTCCTTCCTCATTTGCACTGAATAGTGGTTCTAATGCCGATGTACCGACACATAATTTTACGAAAAATTATGCCATGGCCAATGGTTTGAGCATAGACGATCCCGCTTCGGGCTATGATCCCAATGATCCATGGGCCAACAGAGAACCTCGATTTTATAAAGACATTACAGTAGATGGAGATCAGATTCACAATTCATCGGGGCCTGATAAATATGCTGAATTGTTCATTGGAGGTCGTCACCGATCACAGATTAATCCTCCTAGTGTCACCGGTTATTACGGAAAGCGATACTCGCCTATAGGACCAGATTTTACGACATCTAGAGCCAATGGTTTACAAGCTTATGTTCCTTATTTGAGGTTGGCCGATATATATTTAATGTATGCCGAAGCCGTTGCTTTTAGCAATAATGGTAGTCCACAAAGTTCTTCTTCTAATTATGATATGACGGCTGAAGAAGCTTTAAATGTAGTTAGAAACAGAGCCCAATTGCCCAATATTGATTCAAAATATACAGTGAATAGCGATGTGTTCTTTGAAGAAATTGTTCGAGAACGAGCCGTAGAGTTGGCTTTTGAAGGAGCTAGATTTTGTGATCTAAGAAGATGGAATCGAAATGGAGACCCTCGATATATAGATAAAACAGCCCTTGATTTTGATAGAGGTGCTGATGGCAAACCTATTAATATGGTAGAAAGAGTGGTTGTCACTAGAGCGGTAGAGAAAAAACACAATTGGCTGCCCATTCAAGTAAAGTTTACAACATTATATGAAGGATTTCCGCAAAATCCAGGATGGTAGAACTATTTCAAAGAATCAAAATTGAAGATAAATGAGAATTAAATTATACACCATACTTACTTTTCTGACAGTCATTCTGTTGGGATTGCCCCATGGAATATGGGCTCAACAGGCGGAGGAAAATTCAACTGTATTAGAATCCTATGTCAGAGATGAGAATGGCAATGGAATAAAGAATGCTGAAATATTTAGTAATTCAGCTTATAGTCTATCTGATGGACAAGGTAAATTTTCCATAGAAGTGTCGCCTGGCGCACAGGTTATTATAAAGGCAGATGGTTATGAAAAAATAACCCTCAGCATGGATGAAGCCATGGAGCAAGATTTTATTGAAGTGGTCAAAGTCTATCCTTTATACAGTACTGAGGAAAAGGTTCAACTCGCTTTTAGAAAAGTAGCTAAAGGGGATGTGGTAAGTGCAGTATCTACTGCCAATCCAGCTGCTATCAATGCAGTAGACAATAACATTTGGGCCAATAATGTATTGAGTGGTCGAACCCTAGGTATGTTGGGAGGCAATAGCATTAGAGGAATTGGTATCGGTATCAATACCGCCGATATTACGGGGAGTGGTTTGTTTTCGGGTAATGCATTATTCGTCGTCGATGGACTGCCCCGAGATATTCAATCATTGAGATTGACAGAGATCGAAAGCATAACCGTATTAAAAGATGTCAATTCAGCGATTCTTTACGGAAGTGCTGGGGTCAATGGTGTTATTCTACTGACTACCAAAAGAGGCGAGGCTTATAAGCAAACAACTAATTTTACAGTGAATTCTGGGATTTCTTCTCCAAGAGCGATGCCCAATTATTTGAATTCTGCCGACTATATGACCTATTATGATATCGCTAGACAAAACGATGGACTGCCAGAGCAATTTGGATCAGAAACCATTGAAAATTTCCGATCCGGTAATCCGTATAGATATCCAGATGTAGATTATTATTCAGATGAGTATTTGAAATCTTCTAAATCGTTTTTTGATGTTGTCGGTGAATTTTCTGGTGGCAATGAAAACGCTCGTTATTATACCAATTTGGGATGGAATTCTAGTGGTAGTCTATTGGATTTTGGAGAAGGGGCCAATGCGAGAAACAACGCATTTAATGTAAGGGGGAATGTAGATCTCAAGGTCAATGATTTTATTAAGACTTCCATCGATGGTAATGCTATATTTGTCAATAACAAAGGGCCTCGTGGCAATTATTGGAGTAGTGCTAGCTCAATTCGACCACATGAATACAGTCCATTGTTCGACATCAACGACATAGATCCCGACAATGAATTGCTACTCGGTAGAAAGAATGATATTAACGGTCAATATTTATTGGGTGGAAATTCAAATTATATAAGCACGCCTTTTGGTGATGGCTATTCTGGTGGGGAATTGGAAGCAGTAGAGCGAAAGTTTTCATTTAATAATCGTATCGATATTGATTTGGCCAGATTATTAGATGGATTGTCTGCTCATACCAATATAAGTTTCGATTATTACACGAGATTCAATCAGACGATAGCCAATCAATATTCTGTATATGAAGCGATTTGGAGTGACACCGATGATTCGATAGTAGATCTAAGACAACACGGTGTAGATGCCAGACCAGGTACTCAAGTAGTCGGAAATTCATTTTTTCGCAGAAGAATTGGATTCTATGGTTTGCTGAGTTACGACAAAAAATTTGACGATAGACATCACTTTACCGGATCATTATTGGGATTTGGAAGTGATTTTAAAGAGCAAGGTGATTTTCAAGGTGTAAAACAAGCGCATTTAGGTCTTCAAGCCGGATATACTTTGGACGGTAAATACATGTTCGATTTTAGTGCGGCATATGTCAATTCTGTTAAGTTGCCAGAAGGCAATCGATTGGGCTTTTCTCCTTCATTGGGTTTGGCTTGGATGATTAGTAAAGAAGACTTTCTTGCTTCTGTACAAAGCATCGATTATTTGAAATTAAGATTATCGGCAGGGACTATTAATTCTGATCTTCCTATCGGCGGGTTTTTCTATTATGACAATCGCTACGGTGGTTCCGGAAGTTACAATTGGTATGAGGGGATTAGAAATAGAGGAGGTGTACGCTCCAACTGGAGTAGTAATCCCAATCTCGGTTTTGCCAAGAGAAATGAAGTCAACTTCGGTGTAGAGGGGATGTTCTTTAATAAGCTTATCGGTGTGGAGGCCAATGTATTTTACGATTTGTATAATGACTTGATTGCAAGACCGGTAACAAAGTATCCCAGTTTTTATACTGATTTTATACCCTATGAGAACTTCGGTGCGGACAAATATCAGGGGCTTGAATTGGGCTTAAGTATTAATAAATCAATAGGGGATTGGAATTTTATCATTGGTACCAATTTATTATATGTTACCTCTGAGAGGACTAAGGTCGATGAGGTGTATAACAATGATTATCAATACAGACAAGGACAGCCCAGAGATGCTACCTTCGGTCTTGAGGCATTGGGCTTGTTTCAGAGTCAACAAGATATCGACAATAGTCCTATACAATCTTTTGGTTCTGTACAGCCAGGTGATATCAAATACAAAGATCAAAACAATGATGGTATCATTGATGCCAATGACGAGGTCTATTTGCGCCGATGGCAATCTCCGTTTTCTGGAGGTGTGACTTTACAAGTTTCGTTTAAAAACCTTTCGCTTTTTGTCCTAGGAGAAGGCGGAAGTGGTGCTAAAAACTTTAGAGAAGGCAATTACTTTTGGATTGATGGCAATAAGAAATATTCAGATGTTGTGCTAAATAGTTGGACTCCAGAAACTGCAGCTACTGCAGATTATCCTCGATTGAGTACGCAAACCAGTAGCAATAACTTCCGAAGATCTAGTTATTGGCTATACGACAATGATTATTTTTCTATTCGAACTATCCAGTTGACCTATGATCTGCCGATATCTTTAATTCAGTCTATGAGAATGCAAGGGATTAAGATATTTGTCGATGCTACGGATATGATTCAATTTGCTAAAAATAAAGAGATTAGAGAAATAAGAGTCGGAGCAGAACCCTATTATCGAACATTTTCAGTTGGCTTAAAGGCTGATTTTTAAAATAGTAAAAGCAAAAAATTATGAAATTGTATAAATATTTTTCATTTCTGGTCGCTTTGGCTTTGGTTTTTCCCGGCTGTGAAATGTTGGAACCAGAAGATGATAATCACAATACTATAGAGAGGGTGTATGAAGATCCTAGTTTTGCGGAAGGATTGTTAATCCGGGCGTATACTTTGATTCCCACCAATGATTATAGATATGATGAAGTAGCGACTGACGATGCGGTGACCAATGATCAATTTAGTTCCTACAAAAGAATTGCTACAGGAGAATGGTCGGCATTGTACAATCCACAAGATTTTTGGGGGAATTGTAATACGGCTATTTTGTATATTAATCACTTTTTGGATGTAGTGGATGAAGTACCGTGGAAATGGACGGATGCCACACTTAATGATTTATATAAGCGACGATTGACTGGCGAAGCTTATGCGCTAAGAGGTATGTTTAAGTACTTTTTGTTGAGAAATCACGGTGGAGTGGGGACAAATGGAGAGCTATTGGGCATCCCAGAGTACAATGAATTTATAGAGACACAAGAGGAATTTGAAAGACCTCGGGCGAGTTTTTCTGAATCGGTAGCCAGTGCTTACAATGATTTTGAAGAAGCCCTCAAGTATTTGCCGATGGATTATGGCAATGTAGGTAGCCTTAGTGAATTGCCTGCTAGTTTTAACGATATAGTAGATGTATCCAATTACAACGATGTGTTTGGAGATTTTTCTCAACAGCGAATGAGTGGACGGCACAGCAATGCCATCAAAGCCAAGTTGGCCTTATTGGCAGCGAGTCCTGCATTTAATCCCGGTAATAACAATACATTGTGGGAAGATGCCGCCAATTTTACTGCTGAATTGTTGGATGAGATTGGAGGCATCGATGGAATCGATGAAAAGGGACATATCTTTTATCTTCGAGATCAGGTAGAGGATGCGGATCTATCTGGTGGCGATAAAACAGATATCCAAGAAATATTGTGGAGAAGACCGATTTACACCAATCGCAGCAGAGAGCAATCGAATTTTCCACCATCATTGTACGGCAGTGGAAGGATTAATCCCAGTCAAAATTTAGTGGATGCATTTCCTATGGCCAATGGATATCCTATTACCGATGCCAATGCCAACTTTGATCCGGATAACCCATACGCCAACCGAGATCCTAGACTGTCTTTGTATGTTGTTTATGATGGTAGTACCATGAAAGGCAATACCATAAGTACTGGAGTGGATAGTGGCGATGATGGATTGGATGTGCTTCAAAATTCTACAAGAACAGGGTATTATTTAAGAAAATTATTGAGAGAAGATGTCAATGTCAATCCTTCATCGGCATCCAATCAAAGACATTTTAATACCCACATCCGATACACTGAATTATTCCTCAATTATGCAGAAGCGGCCAATGAGGCATGGGGCCCAAATTCAGGAGGACCCAATGGATATTCAGCGAAAGATGTTATTGCAGCGATACGTAAAAGAGCAGGGATAGCACAGCCAGATGAGTATTTAAATACTGTCAATGATAAGGAAACGATGAGGGAATTAATCAGAAATGAGCGAAGATTGGAACTTTGTTTTGAAGGATTCCGGTTTTGGGATCTGAGAAGATGGAAGGCCGATTTGACCGTTCCAGCCAATGGTGTTCGAATTGAAAATGGTAGTTATACGACCTTTACAGTAGAGGAGCGTGGTTATGATAATTCTTATATGCACTACGGTCCGATTCCAGATAGAGAAATTACAAAATTTAATTTAATCCAGAACAATGGCTGGAACTAACCTAATATTCAAATTTAAACAGAATAAGATGAAAAGAATATTATTATATATCTTAATCATATTCGGATTTTTATCATGTGAAAACTTCGAAATTGAACATCCGGATTTCGATTACACTTCAGGATTTTTTCCCTATCAATTCCCTGTAAGGACCTTGGTATTGGGAGATTATATCTATGATAATTCGAATGATAATAATCACAAATTTATTATTTCTGCAGCCATGGGAGGGGTTTATGAAAATGATAAAGATCGGAGCTTTCAAATAGAAGTAGACAATTCATTGTGTGATAACATTATGTTCAACAGTGAAGGAGATACCATATATGCCATGCCATCGAATTATTATTCTTTGAGCAACGAAAATAGTATTACCATTCCCAAAGGGGAATTTAATGGCGGAATTGAGGTACAATTAACCGATGCTTTTTTCAATGATGAGAAGGCGATAAAATTGGGTTATGTAGTGCCTATTCGTCTAAAATCATCCAATGATGTAGATTCTATCCTCAATGGTAGTTCGAGTAATCCCAATGCCGATCCTCGTTTGGCTGGTCAATGGACGGTGGCTCCCAAAAATTTTACCATGTTTGCTGTAAAATATATCAATGAATACCACGGTACTTATTTTCACTACGGACAAAGTACAGTAAAGGATTCTATGGGTATGGTATTAGAAGATACCACCTATAGCGAAAATTTTGTAGTGAACAATACTACTTCAAAGTTGGTGACAACGGGAAGAAATTCTGTGGAAATGGTTACGAGTTTGCGTTCGACGGTAATGACAGGGGAAGTAAAGATGGTATTGACATTTGAAGGGGACAATTGTACAATAGCGGCAGCAGAAGGGTCTGACTATGAGATTTCAGGGACTGGTGCCTTTCAATCCAATGCCTATGAATGGGGGAATAAGGATCGCAACGGAATTGTGTTAAACTATACCGTAAGCGATGGAAATAATACCCTTGAAGCGAGCGAGGTATTGGTAGATAGAGATAGGGGAGTAGTGCTAGAGGTATATAGTCCTGAGGTGTATTAGTGTGAAATAAAGTAGTTCCTATTTTCTTGTGGCAATACGATTTTTTTTGATTTAAATCCTATTAAAATTTTTGAAGCCTTTGATTAAAGTCAAAGGCTTTTTTATTTAAATACACTTTAGCTAAGGCCAACTAAAAAACTTTTATTACATCTTCAAGTCTCTAATAATCAGCATTATCAAAGATATAATCTTTATATGATTTCGGTTTGAAATGCATAAGAAAACACGTATATTGGTAATATTCTTTGCACTTCAAGTAGAATTTAAATGATAAAATATACTCCAGTTAGTGAACTGAGAAATCAAGTTTTTGAAACACCGTTTGATGTGAATTTAGATATGAACAACCGTTGGGTTGTTATTGAAAAAATAATTCCATGGGATGATATGGCGAGTGTGTTGCGAAAACAAATGTCATCACTTGGACGAGGAAGTGTTGATTTAAGATACGTATAGTTGCTTTGTTGGTGAAGGGGTTAGAGAATTTAAGTGACGAAGATTGTCTTCAACAAATACAAGAAAATATCTACATGCAATATTTTGTAGGACTACGCAGTCTTACTATCCGTCCATTGTTTACCCCTGAGGTGTTGGTAGCTGTTCGTAAACGACTGGGAGAAGAAAGTATGTCAGAGCTCAATGAACTGGTATTAAAGGTGGCGCAAGGTACGGTTATGAAACATCGAGCGAGATATGGAACAAAAGCTGGTAAGGATAATACAAATTTAATCAACCGAGGGATATTAAAAGTTGACGCCACAGTATGTCCCGAAGACCTTCGGTTTCCAACGGACACAAGATTGTTGAACGAAGCGCGATTATTTACAGAACAAATGATAGATCATCTATTTGACTTAGGGTACTACGAAAAAAAGCCAAGGACATATCGCAAGGTAGCAGCAGAGTATTATCTAAATTTTGCCAAAAAGAAGAGTCCAGGTAATAAACAGATAAGAAAGTGCAAGAAACAACAATTACAATATCTACGTCGGAATCTAAAACATATAAATGTGATGTTGGATGCCTACGAAACAGGCAAAGGAATAGGCTTGCCCCATATGGATGGGAAGACTTATCGCTCCTATTTGGTTGTGCAACATATTTACGATCAACAATGGATTATGTACCGTGACGGTCGCAAAAATGTAAAGGATCGAATAGTTAATTTGTCCAAGCCTTGGGTTCGTCCCATAGTAAGAGGGAAAGCGGGCAAAAAGACAGAATTTGGATCAAAAATAAATGTAAGTGAAACCGAAGGGATGGTAAAAGTGGATAGGATTGATTTTAATAATTACAATGAAGCCAAAGACCTAGAAGCAATCGTAGAGGATTATAAGAGGCTATATGGCTATTATCCTCAAAGTGTATTAGTGGACAAAATATATTTAAATCGAGAAAATCGTAAAATGCTAAAGGAGAGAGGAATCGAACATTATGGAGCTCAACTGGGACGTCCCAAAGGATATAACAAAGAAGAAAAAAGATGGTGTAAAAAACGGCAAAATAAAAGGAGTGAAATTGAGGGAAAATTTGGTCTAGGTAAATTGAAGTATGGGATGAATAAAATAAGAATGAAGTACGCCGAAACAAGTAAGGCTCATATGCACTTGATAGCCATCAGTATGAATATCTGGCAGTTATGGCAAAAATTAAAGCTGTTTTCAAGTCAATTGATCAACAAACAGACCAATGAGATAGGTCAGAGGATTAATTTTATGATACAAATCATTTTGCTTAACCTTTTGGTCCTGATTCAGCTCAAAAATATAAGTTCAAGTCCAGAAACTATTGGAAGTTATGATAGGATTTATTAGTAGACCCTAAATATAACTGAAAATACCCTCAATGGGTATTTGATGAAGGCTCCAATGCCTCTGCGAATTGGGTGGGAGAGGAAAGTGCCATTGACCATAATTCGGTCTACGATATGACTGCACGAAATGCGAAACATCTAATCGACGTTAAGTCGATATGGTACTTTGTACTTCTTCCGGTCATATGTCTACAATAAATCGAAATATAACTGACTATTATAAAAGTATTTGGTAAAACCTAGCGTCTCTGTTTCCATCGTCTAAATCATGAAAAATGAATTTGGTTGTCTTTGAGGCAACTTCATTCGATCATTCAGAATATTAACTGTTTTTACAAAATGCATATGGTATTTTACCTAAACCTAGTAGTGATTACTAGCACATTTTAAGCTAAGTAAAAGATCCCGTAAATGCAAAATGAATTTGGTTCAGTTGCCTAACAGAAATACAATTATTTAAAGCATTGGATATAACAATTTTTCAAAAATAATATCTGAATGTCTGATACATAATTGTAAAGGTATTGGATCAAGATAAGTATCTTTAGCAAGATGTAATAGTATTAATCATAGTGCTTTATATGTGGAATTAAGTCGCCAGTTTTAAAATTTTCATATTGTGTCGGTTGAAATTCATATTTATGTATTATTGAACAGATTGTTTCATAGGTTAGATTTTTATTGAATTAAATTTCGTGGCTAGTTCACATTGTATTTTTGTTTTTATTGATTTATTATAATATGTGTTTGTGGTGTTATGTGTAATATTGTTTTGATGTTTTTTGGTTGTGTTTTGTAATAAATTTTACATTATGTGTTTTTTGTTTTATATATTTGGATTGATTTGGTGTGTGGAAGATGTTTTTGAGCTATATCTATCAAATAGGAATTTTAATTTTAGGTTGTGAAAATGAGTTAGTATTAACTCAAAAAAAATGAAAAATAATAAAGATCATATAGTAGATAAGAAATTGGTAGAAGGTTTGATTATAGGTAATACCAGTTCTTTTAAACAGCTTTATTTGTTGTTTGAGCGTAGACTTTTTCACTTTGTATTTTCATTTACTAAATCTGAATATTTATCAGAAGAAATCGTGCAAGAAGTATTTATAAAAATTTGGGAAGGACGCAGGGATATAAATATAAATCGTTCATTTGATTCATATTTATATACAATGACGAGAAATTTGACCTATAATTATTTACGAGACAGTTCTCGTCGTAAAGAAATCAGAGAGGAATTATGGATAAATATTTCTAATATGCATCATCAAGTTGAAACTGAAATTATCTTTTCTGAATATCAAGATATCGTAGCCGAAATTATAGAAAAACTACCACAACAAAAACGATCCATTTACCAATTGTCGAAGCTAGAAGGTAGAAGTCATTCTGAAATCGCTGAATTGTTGGGCATATCCAAAAAAACAGTAAAAAACCATTTGTGGAAGACCATGGATATCATTCGAAATCAACTCCAACCTTTTATTAAAGAAACGATACTTTGTTTCTTTATTCTATTTTTTTAGTCCAAGAGGATAAATTTTTTTTTTAGTCTTGGGACTTTTAGAGTTCTCACGTGTATCTATTATATATTCTATTACAATTCGACTAAGAATTATTGTAGAATGAACGTTCTCATTATTCTTCGGGTACTGTCAATTGAAGATCGTATAAAAGAAAATGAATTATACTAGATGGATTATTTATTGACGATTTTAATTCAAGTTATTTGAAGTTTTACAGTGTTAAAGCAGTTGACTTAGTTATTACTAATGAAAGTGCTTTATGCTAATTTATATTTTAAATGCTCACATTAACATAAATGTTATTACAAAATACATTTGATACTATTTCTAAAACTTAAAACTTAAAACTATGGGATATAGATAAGTAAAATAAAAAAAAACCATCCGGATAAGTTTTCGGAATGTTACCAGCATAACGAAAATAATTAATCAGATGGTTTCCTTTATCCCGCTCTAAACGGGAAAATATGTTTTTAATAATTAGCGTAACCATCAAAAACGATACAAATGTACAAAATTTTTACGTATTGTAGAAAAATTCGATTTTTGCTACGAACTTGTTTGCTCTTGATTATTTTAATGGTTAGTAGTAATCAATTTCTCATAGCTTCAAGTAAGAAAAGTCAAAGTTTAGAGGATATATGGATTACTATTGAAATATCAGATAAAGGATTAGAATCCATTATTAAAAAAATAGAAAAACAAACTCAACTTACATTTGCCTACTTATCATCAGATATAAATAAATACAAACATATATCTGTTAAACCTGGATTAAGAAATGTTAAAATTGTATTAGAGCAGGCTTTAGTTTCTACAGATCTTGGATATCAATATATTGAGAATAGCATAATTTTATTTCCCAAGAAATTGGTTGAAAGAAATGAAATTGATTTTGATGAAAATAAAGAAAATTTTCTTGTAAGTAGTATAAATAATTTTTCTCAAAGGTTAAGAACTGAGAGCATATCTGTATTAAAGTCAAATAACACTGTAATAATCTCCAATAAAATAATTGTGGCTGATGTTTCAGGAAGGGTTGTTAGTCAAGAGGGTGAACCCTTGATTGGAGTGAATGTGTTATTGAAGAATAAAAATATAGGGACAGCCACTGATTTTGAAGGACGATTTATCCTTAATGATGTGGATGAAAACGATGTTTTGGTTTTTTCATATATAGGGTATCAGACAATTGAAGTTCCACTAGATGGAAGAAGGGATCTAACTGTAGTATTAGAAGAAGATTCTCAAACTTTAGATCAGGTAGTTGTGGTTGGTTATGGTACTCAAAAGAAAGTTAATTTAATTGGTTCGGTATCCGTCGTTTCGGAAAAGGAAATCCTAACTTCCCCTGTACCAAATATTTCAAATGCACTTTCAGGAAGAATCCCAGGATTAACTGCTCAACAAGGAACTGGGGAACCTGGGAATAATCAATCAAAATTATTAATAAGAGGAACGGCTACCCTAGGTGACAACTCACCACTCGTGATCATAGACGGCGTTCAAGGGCGGGATTTAAACTCTATTAATCCGAATGACATCTCCAGTATAAGTGTTCTAAAGGATGCTTCAGCAGCCATTTACGGAGCTAGAGCGGCAAATGGTGTCATATTGGTTTCGACAAAAAGTGGGGATTATGATGCTAAGCCAACTTTTAATTATCGATTTTATGAAGGATTAAAATCTCCTACTAAATTGCCTGAAATGGCTAGTTCATTTGAATATGCTTCCATGATTAGGGAAGTACAATCCTATAGAGGTATTGATGAAAGCAATATGACATTTTCTCAAAATGACATTGAAAAATATAAATCTGGGGATTTTTTATGGACCCATCCAAATACAAATTGGTATGAAGAGGCATTGTCAGATTATAGTAGAATTGGCAATCATAATTTTTCTGTAAATGGAGGGAGCTCTAATATTAAATATTATTTATCCTTTGGAACATTAAACGAAGGTGGAATATATTCTAATTCCGGTACAAATTACAATCGAATTAATATTCAAGGTAAAATGGATGTTAAAATTAATGAATATATAAACGTTGGTTTAAACATTAATGGGGTAAAAGGTGAAAGAGAAAGCTCTGTTAAATCGGCTTATAATGTCTTTTCGTCAGTGATTCGAAATTATCCGTATAAGCATGCTGTTTTTCCGGGCACCGATAAACCAGGTCCAGATATTGAATATGGTGATCAACCTATTGTAACACCTTCATTTGAACCAGGTTTTGTGAATGACAATAATTATACGAGTAATAATATTATTTCAGCTTCCTTTAAAATCCCAAACATTGAGGGATTAAGGCTCGATGCATTTTATTCATTTGACAAAACTTTTGATAAACTAAAAATTTTCGAAAAACCATACACACTGTATAGTTTTGATGATGCTGCGTATATTGCTGTAGGAAATACGGGAGTGGAAAATGGAGAAGAATTTTTGATCCCATATAGAGCGGGAACAGTTTCAGAACCGAGGTTAACGGATCAATATAGTGACTCAAAAGCTACTTCATTGAACGTTAAGGCAGAGTATTCTACTACATTTAGTGATATTCATAATCTTCATATATTATTAGCTTATGAAAATGGAAGAAATGAAGCTCAAGGTATTTCGGCTTTTCGTAGATTCTTTAATTCGGACAAACTTCCTTATTTATTTGCAGGAGGAGATGCACAAAAGGACAATAATGGTTGGGCGAGTTTAGATTCGAGAGTGAATTTTATATCACGAATTAATTATGATATTGCAGATAAATACTTGTTTCAGTTTGGTTTGCGTCGCGATGGTTCATTGCGATTTTCCAAAGAAAGTGGACGATGGGGGAATTTTCCAAGCCTATTGGCTGGATGGAGAATCTCTGAAGAAGACTGGTGGAAATCTAATATAAATGTAATTGATGAGTTCAAATTAAAAGCATCTTGGGCGAAAATGGGGAATGACCTTATTCCACCCTTTCAATACTTAACTAGTTTTGGATTTGGAACAGGAATAGTTAGTGGCAGTGGTGCTGAATATTCACCTGCCTTGTATCAGTCTGGTTCTCCAAATCCTCAAATTACATGGGAGGTAGCAAATGTTTACAATTTCGGAATAGAATCATATTTCTTTAACTACAATTTGAGTATGGAACTTGAATTGTTCTATGAGAAAAGAAATAATATACTTGTTAAAAGAAATGCTTCAGTACCCTATTTTACGGGGTTAAATTTGCCAGATGAGAATTTTGGAATAGTTGAAAATCGAGGAGTTGAATTGGTGTTGGGATATCGCAATAGAGTTCAGAATTTCAAATATGATATTCGGTCAAGCGTATCATTTGCTAGAAATAAAGTGGTTGAATTTGATGAGCCAGAAAGAAGTGTGCCATGGCAAGTGTTAACTGGAAAACCTCAAGGTTCTCAATTGTTGTATAGATTTGATGGTATATTTAGAGATATTACTCATGTCGAATCATTACCTCATGTGCCTGGGGCTCGACCTGGAGATATCATCATTAAAGATATTGATGGTGATGGTAATATTACGGCCGATGATAGAGAGCTTATTCCTTTGACCTCAACACCAGAATTGACATACGGATTTAATATTAATCTGAATTACAAGAATTTAGGTCTGTCATTTTTTATTCATGGAGTTGAAAATGCCATTAAGTATGTTTATTCTGATGAACGCCAAGGTACTGCGGGTAACTATTTCAAATATGATGCAATAGATCGTTGGACTCCTGATAATATAAATGGTTCGAAACCAAGGGCTTTTGAGAAAGTAGAAGAATATTGGAGACAAGCTTATTTAACCGATTACAGTTTTCACGAACTGGGATTTGCAAGATTGAAAAATGTTCAGTTATCCTACGAATTACCTAATAATATAGCAGAGTTAATTAAATTCAAAGGGGTATCGATCTATTTATCTGGTCAAAATTTATTCCTCTTGTATAATCGAAACCCAATTTTCGATCCTGAAGTATCGAGTGCGAGAGATTATCCATTAATGAAGACATTTTCTTTGGGCGGTAATTTTACATTTTAAATATTAACTCAAAAACAAGTCTAAAATGAAAAATTTAATATTGATTTTAAGCATACTATTTTTTCTATCCTGTGATAGTATTTTAGATGAAAATCCAAGAGATCGCTATTCGGACAATGTTGTTTGGACAGACGTGAATTTAGCTGAAAATTATTTAAAGGGATGCTATCGAAATTTGAATATAAAAAATTCTTGGAGCGGATTAATGTATCTAGATGGCATTTCAGATAATATTTTCTTTATACACATTTTTGGGACAGATATTTATTTAGAAGGTAATATTACAGCTTCCAGTCAAGGACCATTCAATAGCTCATTTTTTCAAGAAATTAATTGGAAATCAATGTATTCTAATATTTTTGCATTGAATACTTTTCTAGAAAACATTGATAATGTGTTGGTGGAAGGTGATCAAAATATTGCAAGTCAAGTAGATGTGTTGAAAGGGGAAGCCATGTTTTTACGTGCCATGTGTTATGCGCGATTAGTAATGACTTATGGAGGAGTACCTATTATGAAAACGAAACCCAATCTAGGAGATGAATTTTCTACAATTACCCGATCAACCTTTAAGGAGTCCATCGATTTTATATCAACAGAGTGTGATAATGCGGCCAATCTTTTATTGACCAAAGATGAAATGGAGATGGGAAGAGCTACCAAAGGTGCAGCTCTAGCATTAAAATCGAGAGTGTTATTGTTTGCTGCTAGTGATTTGACTGCCGATGGACAGGCTAGTATGCCCATTGTAGCATACCAAAACCCAAATAGACAAGAACTTTGGAATGCTGCTAAAAATGCTGCAGAAGCGGTTATCAATATAGGAACCTATAGTTTGTCTAATATGGGCGCACCTGATCTTTCTTTGGTAGCAGAAAATTATTTTAATTTTTTCAAACAAAAGGATCTTTCAAATCCTGAAATTATTTGGGGGAAAATGTTTCGACAAGATGTTGGAGATTCTAGGCAAACCAACCTACAAAATGGACCAAACGGGAATGGAAATTGGGGTTCAAACAATCCAACTCAAAGTTTAGTCAATGATTATCAAATGGAAGATGGTTCTGATTTTTTTGATCATTTTATGATTAATTCTGCTGGAGAATATGTCAATATATCATCAAAATATTTGAGCAATAATCCATACGATAACCGAGAACCTAGATTTTATGGTTCGATACTTTATGATGGAGCAAAATGGCAACCTAGATTTTCCAATCTACAAGATAGAGATCCTATTGGTGTCTACGATAGACGGACGAGGATCATTACAGAAAATGGTCAAGTTATTCAAACGGTTCCAGGTATAGATACACGACAAGGTCCTGTTACTCCTGAAGATGGTGGGTATACTGGATATCTTGCTAAAAAACATTTAGATGATGAAATTATTGGCAGAGATGAAAATAATCAAAACGCATGGATTGAATTTAGATATGCAGAGATTCTATTGAATTATGCAGAAGCTTTGTATGAATTGGGTGATGAGAGCAACGCATCTAAATATTTAAATATGATCAGGAATAGAGCTGGATTACCCAATTATGTGGGGGATTTAAAGGAGGCGATTAGACATGAACGAAGAGTTGAATTAGCCTTTGAACAAATGAGATGGTTTGATTTGAGAAGGTGGAAAATATTGGATCAAGTTGAAAGTGTTAAAGGTATGACCATTACGGAAACCTATGACAGAATAAAAGATGAAACGAACGTAGTTTATAAAGAGATTCAAGTTCAGAATAGAAATATGACTGACAATAAATTATATTGGATACCTATTTCATTTGATGAAATTAGTAGAGCTCCTCAACTTACTCAAAATCCTGGATATTAAATCGTATGAATAGAAAGCAATTTATTAGGAGTGGTTTAGGTATTGCCAGTTTATTAGGTTCTAAACAATTGGGGCAAGTTAATTTTACCAAAAAGAGTAAGCATAATTTTAAATTAAATTATGCTCCAAAATTTGGGACATTTAAGCATCATGCTGGCGAAGATTTAATGGATCAATTAGATTTTTTTGCCGAGATGGGTTTTAAGGGGCTAACGGATGACGGAATGTGGCGAAGAGATGTTTCAACACAAGATAAAATTGGAAGGAGATTAGAGAAATTAAATTTGAAAATGGGTGTGATAGCAGGTCACACATATTCATGGGATAAACCAGACCTTGTAAAAGGAAAGGGAATGCATTTGGATTCTTTTTTGAAGGATATCAAAAAAACAATTGAAATATCTAAACGCGTGGGTGCAAAATGGATCACTGTTATGCCAGGCACACTCGATATGCGAGTAGAAATGGGATATCAAACATCCAATGTAATTGATGCTTTGAAACGGGCCAGTGAAATTTTAGAACCTTATGGAATTGTGATGGTTATAGAACCCGTAAATAGAAATTATCCGGGATTATTTCTTAGCACCATTTCACAAGCATATGCTATTTGTAAATCAGTAGATAGTCCTGCATGCAAAATATTAAATGACTTATATCATCAACAAATCACTGAAGGGAATTTAATTCATAATATAAATGAAGCATGGGATGAAATTGGAATTTTTCAAGTGGGCGATAATCCTGGTCGAATGGAGCCCTTTACCGGTGAAATTAATTTTTCCAACATTTTTAAACTGATATACTCAAAAGGATATACAGGATTATTGGGTATGGAGCATGGTAATTCAATAGCGGGCATCACTGGAGAAAAGGCTGTAATTGATGCCTATATTCGAGCAGATAATTTTTAGTGAAAAAATACTATTAAATGAATATTTCAAAAAAAATCCTATTGATTTTGGCATTATTTATGGCTAGTTGTGCCACTAATGAGGATCAGACAGGTCCTATTGTTGATCCAGAAAAATTACACATTAGGCCAATCGAGCCAAAAGACGCATTGTCTACTTTTCAGATTAAAGATGGTTTTGATATTGAATTGGTTGCAAGTGAGCCAATGGTCATGGATCCAATGGCGTTAGAGTTTGATGAAAAGGGGCGGTTGTATGTAGTTGAGATGCGTTATTATCCTTTTATAGACACAACTAGTGAAAAAATAGGAAGGATAAAATTATTACAAGATACTGATGGAGATGGGGTTTTTGACAAAAGTACCGTTTTTGCGGATAACCTTAGATTCCCTACTGCACTTATTAATTATAAGGGGGGGATATTTGTTGCGAACACACCTGATTTATTATATCTCAAAGATACAGATGGAGATGGTGTAGCGGATATCAATAAGAAAGTACTTAGTGGTTTTGGTTCAAAAGGTAGACCAGCCTTTTTTGTTCAACAAATGCCAAATAGTTTCCGATGGGGTCTTGATAATAGGATACATGGGGTCACTTCTGGCAATGGAGGCTATATGGAATTATCAGAAGGCAACCAAAAGGTCATGGCCGAATTGAGTGGTCATGATTTTTCATTTGATCCAAATAGTTTTCAAATGACTAAGGAGTCAGGTGGGATGCAACATGGTATGAGTTTTGACGATTGGGGCAGGAAATATATTACTAGACAGAGTAGTCATATCGAAAATGTGATGTATGACAATAATTATGCAGAACGAAATCCCTCATTTATAATGCCCAGGTCTCATGTAAGTATAGCATCGGATGGTGGTTCCGCAGAAGTTTATCGAACAAGTGGTTATGAACCATGGCGTGAATTAAGAACAAAATGGACAGTTGAGGGGCTTTTGGTCAGGGATGAAAACATGAACTTACAATGGCAAAAGCCAGGTGGTGATCGACCCGTATGGCAAGGTGGCGTTGGATATGATGGGGGCAGTTATATTACGTCTTCCAGTGGAATAACGATTTATAAAGGAAATGCTTGGCCTTCAAAATACAGGGGGAGTTCATTTATTGGAGAACCGAGTGGAAATCTAGTTCATCATGATTCTATTTTTAATAAACCTACAGGAGTTGGCATGGTAGCTGCTAGACCAAATGATGAACAAGATGCTGAATTTTTGACTTCATCAGATAATTGGTTTAGACCTGTTCAGTTTGCCAACGCCCCAGATGGCAATTTATTTATCGCGGATATGTATCGGGAAATCATAGATTTACCTTCTGGAGTACCTGATGCTATTCAACAGTATGTAAATCTGCAATCAGGCAATGATAGAGGTCGAATATATAGGATAGTGAAGAAAGGTTCTACTCAACATTCAACAGTAGACTTATCGACCATGTCAATTAAGGAGTTGGTGTCAACATTAGACCATGATAATGGGTGGCACCAAAGTACAGCATCGAGATTAATTTTTGAACGTCAAGATGAAATGGCCATTCCATTATTAAAAAAATTGTTGAGGGATTCAAAAAAGCCAGTCACAAGGATGCGAGTATTGTATGCTTTGTCCGGCTTAAATGCCTTAGCAATGTCTGAAATTCTGGAGGGGTTAAACGATGATCATCCGCAAGTTCGTCGACATACGATAAAGTTAGCAGAAACTGTAGGTGTGGAAAAGGCATCAATTAAGAATAAACTATTGTCCATGTCGAATGATCCTGACATCGAAGTACGTTATCAATTGGCATTCACCTTAGGTGAGATGAATACCAAAGAAAAAATTCATACATTAAAAAAGATATTATTACAAAACAGTGATGATGAGTGGATACAATCTGCCATTTTAAGTTCACTAAATACTCATGCTACTGATTTTTTCAACTCGATTATATTAGATGAAAAAATAAATTCGGCTGAAGGGATTGATGATTTTCTGTCTAAATTAACATTATTGATAGGTACACAGGATGATGCAGTAGCCATTAATCAGGCAATAAAAGGAATTAATGGCATACCAAATATTTCTAGGAAATTTGAAATGTTATCTGCCTTAGGAGAGGGGTTGGAACGGTCAAATTCGAAAATTTTATTTAATGAAAAACCAGTGTACAAGCAAGCTTTCATGGAAGCTAAACGTATTATTGAAAGTGAAGCAAATCAAAAGGAGGAAAAATTAAAGGCCATTTACTTTTTGGGTTTAGGTGTTGAAGCAGAGACTGTTCCCGTATTAATAAAATTATTAGAACCTGATGTTTTATCTGAATATAGTTTGGCTGCGATTAAGACCTTAGGCAATTTTAAAAATTTAGATGTTGCCGAAAAAGTAACAGATTTGTGGTCAGTAATGACTCCTGCGATACGTATTCAGGTTGTGGACTTTTTATTAGCTAGGCCACAAAGAACAAAATTGTTATTAGAAGGTATAGAATCAAAAATGATTAGCCCTAAATTATTATCAGCGTCTCAAATAAAATACTTACACGATCATACAGATGAGGAAATTAATCAGTCCGCAAATTTATTAATTCCAAAAGTTAATGAAGAACGTCAATCTATTATCAATGAATATGGAGTGGTTTTAAATTTAAAAGGAGACTTATTAAGAGGTAGTGAAATTTTTAAAACTAAGTGTGCGACATGTCATAAAATAGATACAATTGGCAATACGATAGGGCCAAATTTAGCGACCTTGGGAAGTAGAAAGGCGAAGTTATTAGTGGATATTTTAGATCCTAATAGGGATGTGGCTCCAGATCATTTATTACATACAGTAAAAACCAAGGACGGAGATGCATATGTGGGTATAATATCTTCTGAATCATCGAATAGTTTTACTATTAGGCAAAGTAATGGAAGTGAAAAAGAACTAATGAGATCAAATATTATAGATGTAGCAATATCTGAATATTCATTGATGCCAGAAGGCTTGGAAGTGGATATGAGTCACCAAGATATGGCCGATTTACTAGAATTTATTGTTGATTCTAGAAAGTAATAATTGGATTTTTCAATTGATGATTCTTTATAGAAATGCAATTTAAGAGGCATCGTAAATATCGTAATTAAAATAATATTTTATTTTTTAAAAGTGATTTGGGACTTTACAGGTTATGACGTGTATATATAGTATACTTAAGTATTAAAAAAGGTAGAATGGGTAAGTTCGAATATATAAGACTTCTTTTTGATAAATTTTTAGATCATTCAATTAATAGACAAGAGTTATATGATCTGTTAAATTATATTCGTCAAAATAAATCTGAAAGTGAAGTAAAAGAGTGGATGGATACTCATTGGAATCAGATAAAGGAATTGGACTTTGAACTTGATTATGGAGATAATTCCGAGCGTCGGTTTATTCATTTAATGAATAAAATTAAGTTAAAAGAAGATCAAGTCATATTAGTTAGAAAGCGCTCTCAAGTAATTAATGGATTTAAAAATTTTGCTTTTGCTGCCTCCTTCCTCGTATTGATTAGTTTTTTAACTTTTCAAGTTTCAAATTATTTATTTAATTTTTCAACAGTTCCAAATTATGATCAAGCAGAATTTGCAATAAATTTTGAAGGAAAGCAATTTGTTCATTTACCCGATGGGAGTACATTGATTATGAATGATGGGAGTACATTATCATATAAGAGTTCATTTGGAAATTTAAATCGTGAGGTACAATTTACTGGGGAAGGTTTTTTTGATATTGCACATGACCCTTCAAGACCCTTTATTGTACACACAGGTGACGTAAAGACTACCGTATTAGGTACTGCATTTAATGTAAGTGCATATGAGGGTCAATCCGATGTAGTCGTTACGGTAGCACGGGGAAAAGTGTCCGTTGGAGATCAAAACAAAGAATACGAAAAAATTATGCCGAATGAGCAATTGATTGTAAAAAAGGAAAATGGTCGATTTGAAAAGGCAGAAGTAGATTTGGATAAAGCTTTAGAATGGAAAAATCAATTTATAATATTTGATGGTATGAAGATCTCAGATGCCATTGTTGTATTGAGTAAAAGATTCAATGTGGAAATCAAAATTGAAAACGAGCAAATTAGACAGTGTGAGATCAATGCAAATTTTATGAAAGGCGAATCATTAGATCAGATATTGCGTGTGTTCTGTGGAGTTTTGCAAGCAGAAACAATTTCTAAAGACAACATTATAACTATTAAAGGAGGAAGACCTTGTAATTAAAAATTTAAAAAATATAGTATGAAGAAAATTGAATAGATAGTATGAAGCCAAAAGGTGTGAATTTCAATTTGTTACCAGCATATTGAAACAAATCATCAGATGGTACTGTGTTCTTCCACGGACTTTGGAAGAAATTGTATTTAATAATTAGCGTAACCATTAAAAACCATTAAAATGTACAAAATCTTTACTAATAGTAGGAAAAATCGGTTTCTGATGCGGGTCAGTTTGATCTATATATTCTTGTGGGTTTGTGGCCTTCAGCTTTTGACAGCTTCAAATAGCAAAGGGCAAAGTTTGGAAGATATATTGGTAACGGTCGAAATGAACGACATAGGATTAGAATCCATTATCAAAAAAATAGAATTACAAACGCAATTAACCTTTGCTTATCTTCCATCGGAAGTTAAAAAATATCAAGACATTTCATTAAGACCAGGTCAACAAAGTGTTAAGTTTGTTTTAGATCAAGCTTTATCATCCACTATTCTTGGATATAAATATATTGAAAATAGTGTTATTTTATTTCCAAAGGAGGTGATTAAGACTAAAGACAGTCAGTCTATAATTGAAAGCAATTTTATACCAACCTCTTCTAAAGAAGTAAAAAAGATTAATAGGAAGGAAGAGGTAGTTTTAAAATTACAGCCTCGTAATTTCATAGAACTTTCAAATAAAAAATTGGTTTTGGATGTATCTGGTCAAGTAGTCAGTGAGCAAGGAGAACCATTGATTGGAGTAAATGTACTGGTCAAAGGAACCAATATTGGTACAGCTACTGATTTTGACGGTCGATTTACTTTGACAGGAGTAGATGAACAAGGGGTTTTATTGATCTCTTACATAGGTTATCAAAGTCAGGAAATTCCATTAAATGGTAAAAGTCAAATAACCGTTACCCTAGTAGAAGATTCACAAACCTTAGATCAAGTTGTCGTGGTGGGCTACGGTACACAAAAGAAAACATCATTAACTTCAGCTGTTTCAAATTTAAATGGAAATGATATAGCTACATCTCCAGTTGCAAATTTAAGTAATAGTATTGGAGGTAGGTTGTCTGGATTAATTGTTAGACAGAATACTGGGGAGCCAGGAAGAGACGCTAGTAACATATTTGTTCGAGGAGTATCCACTACAGGAAATACTCAACCATTGTTGGTGGTAGATGGCATTCCGAGAAATTTTCAACATTTAGATCCCAATACCATTGAATCAGTAACGGTATTAAAGGATGCCGCAGCAGTTGCGCCATATGGAGTAGCTGGAGCCAATGGTGTAATCTTGGTTACTACAAAAAAAGGACAAAAAGGTGAACCTAGTATTACTTATAATGGTTACTATGGATTTCAAAATCCAACAGTATTACCTGAATTTCCGTCTGCTTTTGAATATGCTCAATTGAAAAATCAAGCTAGTATTAATGTTGGAGGAAATCCTTTATATAGCGAAACTGATTTACGAAAATTTAAGGATGGCAGTGATCCTGATAGCCATCCAACACAAAATATTTATGATTTATTATTTGAAAAAAATACACCATTAACATCACATAATATTGAGGTAACTGGAGGTACTGAAAAATTAAAATATTATTCTAGTGTCGGTTACCAATATCAAGCTGGATTATGGAAGCCTACTAATCAGGAACGGTATAATTATTCATTAAATCTTGAATCTAATGTCACTAATTCTACTGTAGTTTCATTCAGTGTAACAGGAAGAGAACAAATTAATACTTCACCTCCGATATCAACAGGAAGAATATTTGAATTAATTCATTATGCTCCACCTACCACTCCAATTTTGTTTTCTAATGGAGAAAGTGGCACATATGTATGGAATAATGTACATGGAAGTGGTAGTGAAAAAGTTAATACATCTCAAATTTTTTCTCAGCTTAGTATAAAGCAAAATCTTCCATTTGTCAAAGGGTTAAACTTTAAAGGTACTATTGCTTTTGATCCAACTTTAATACGGACAAAATCATTTAGAACTCCATCTCATCTATGGTCAGTTGATACAACACAGAGCCCTTATGTGTTTATAGACGGTATTTTTGAGCAAACTAAACCTTCATTAGACCAAAGTATGGTCTATAATAACCAATTGACTTATCAAGCAAGTTTGAACTATGGAAATAGTTTTGGTAAAAATAATTTAAATGCTTTATTAGTATATGAGGCTAAATCAAATAATTCTGAGGAGTTTGGAGCTGCTAGAAGAAATTATAATTTAACCATTGATGAATTAAGTCTAGGAAGTTCTTCATTGGCAGATTTGAGTAATTATGGAATCTCTTCAAGTGCTCGACAGCTTGGTTTAGTATATAGAGTGTCATATGATTTTGCTGGTAAGTATTTGTTTGAGGCTAGCGGTAGATATGATGGGCACTATTATTTCTCACCTGATAATCGTTTTGGGTTCTTCCCAGCTTTCTCTGCGGGTTGGAGATTGTCTGAAGAAAAATTTTTAAAAGAAAATACTTGGCTGGATAATTTAAAACTAAGGGTTTCATATGGTGAATCTGGTGCATTGGCTGGGTCTGCTTTTCAATATTTAAGTTTATTCAATGTGTATGGCCCCGCTGCCGTTATAGATGGTGTTGCAGTTCAAGCTGCCTCAGAAGGATTGGAACCTAATCCAAATATAACATGGGAGAGAGCTCAGAAGTCAAATGTTGGTTTTGAAATTAATTTGTTAAGAGGTCTTTTTAATCTAGAAATGGATTTGTTTTATGAGTTAAGAAATAATATGTTAACAAGTCCTACTGTGGTGGTACCAGCTGAATATGGAGTTGGTTTAAGTCAAGTAAATGCAGGGAAAATGTCAAATCAAGGGTTAGATCTTAATTTGACTTCCTTTCACAAATTAAATCAAGATATAAACATTTCCTTTGGGGGGAATTTTACTTATGCTAAAAACAAACTTATAGAAATATTTGAATCTGATGCCACTTATAGTAATCCAAATAGAAAACGAACTGGGAGACCTCTTGGTACTGAATTTGGGTATGAAGCGGTTGGATATTTTCAGGTAGATGATTTTGATTCTGAAGGAAATTTAAAGTCAGGAATTGCCACTCAGCCTTGGGGGCAAGTTTTTCCAGGTGATGTAAGATATAAGGATGTGAATGGAGATGGTAAAATAAACTTAGAAGATGAAGTTCCAATTGGAGAGGCTGATGTGCCGCAGATTATATATGGTTTGTTTTTAAATGCAGATTATAAAAAATTAACTTTAGATGTATTGTTTCAAGGTGCTGCTAAAACAAATATATATGGGCCTAGCGGTTATTGGCATCCATTTAATAATGGTAGGAGTGCCTATGTAAGTAATTTAGATTATTGGACTGAAGATAATCCAAATGCATCACATGCTAGACTTACTCCCTCGCCAACCGCTAATAATAGTCAAAAATCATCTTATTTGATGTTTAATTCAAAATATATTAGGCTAAAGAGTATAACGCTAGCCTATACATTACCAAGTGCGGTAAATTCTAAGTTATCTGCTCAGAATTTGAGAGTATATTTTTCTGCTCAAAATTTATTAACGTTTACACCCATTATAAATTATGATCCAGAAATAATTAACTCACAAGGGTTGGATTATCCTCAGCAAAAAGTAGTTACTATTGGACTTAATTTAACATTTTAAATAATAAATAATGAGAGTAATAAATATAATAAAAGTAGTATGTGTATTGTGTACTATTGCTTCCTTTAATTCTTGTCAAGATTATTTAGAAGTAACTCCTAAATCATCCGTATCTGAAACAACACTTTGGAGTGAATCTGGGAATGCAGAGCTGTTTTTAAATGGGATTTACGGAAGTATACGCGGGCCGATTGATTTTTTTGATCATGGCGATAACTTTACGGATAATACTATAAGCCAATATTTGTGGTCAAATAGCAGAAGTCGATATGTATTAGGAATTTCAGATCCATCGACCACCTCCAATTTACAACAATGGAATTCGTACGATAAAATTAGAAAGTGCAATGTATTTATTTCAAATATTGAAAGTAGTGATATTCAGGGTGATTGGAAGAAATTAAGAATTGCTGAAGCTAGGTTTTTACGAGCTTATTTTTATTCTATTTTATGGACTTCATATGGCGGAGTACCTATTATTACTGATGTACTGGATCGAAATGAACAAGGAGATGAAATATTTAGAGCTAGAAATTCAGATGCAGAAACTTTTCAATTTATAGTAAGTGAGTGTGAGGCAATTGTTAATGATTTACCAGTGGATAATGGTGGAAGTAGAGCGAGCAAAGGATCAGTACTTACATTACAGGCATGGTGTGAATTATTTAATGCAAGTCCATTAAAAAACGAACAAAATATTTCCGATAGATGGGCGTCAGCTGCTGCAACTTATAAGAAAGTAATGGATTTAAATTATTATAGCTTATTCCCAGATAGAGAAACTTTGTTTTACGAAGCTAATAATAACAATTCAGAAATAATTTTTGATAAAAGTTATTTAGGAGGTACTTCAATAGGTAATAGTCGTTCAGGACTCCAACCTATAGGTGTCGTTGGAGGTACCCAAAATTCATGGTCAGGAGTGAATGTGACACAAGAATTAGTTGATGAATATTGTATGGCTAATGGACTTCCAATAGATCATCCAGAATCTGGGTATGATCCTCAAAACCCTTATCATAATAGAGAAAAAAGATTTTATCAAGATGTGATATTCGATGGCGCTATCTTTAATGGTTTGCCTGCTGTGTATAGGACTGGATCTGGAAGTTTAAATGAATTGGATTTAAATTTTGGTTCAACTAATCGTCCTTGTACAGTTTATCATCCAAGAAAGGCAATTGAAGAACAGTATTATGTAAATGGGCATAATAGATTGAGTAGTGCCAATTGGAGTATTTTTCGGTATGCAGAAGTTTTATTGGGGTATGCTGAAGCCCAGAATGAAGCAGTTGGTCCTGATGCTAGTGTTTATGAAGCTATGAATGAAATTCGAGCAAGGGTGGATTTACCCTCTTTGGTTGAAGGGCTAACTCAAGATGAGATGCGTATAGCCATTCACCGAGAACGTAGGGTCGAATTATGTTTTGAGGATAAAAGGTGGCCTGATTTAATTCGATTAAAAATTGCTCATCTACGTATTCCAGGGCCACTTCATACAATGGTTATCGAAGAAATCAATGGCGTGAAAAAATTTGATGTAGTTGAAACAGGAGGTAATAATCGGGCTTTTGATGAAAATAAAAATTATGTTTTACCAATCCCTCAATATGTAATTGATCAGAATTCAAAAATTGATCAAAACCCTGGATATTAAATCGAATTTTAAGTTCCTTAATATTCGATTTAAGTTATAGAAATAATTTGTGATAAATATTTATAATAATACTAAAGTATGAAGAACAATACATTTGACGCTATAGTGATAGGAACTGGGATCAGTGGGGGATGGGCAGCAAAGGAACTATGTGAAAAAGGTTTAAAAACCTTAGTATTAGAAAGAGGTCGGAATGTAGAGCATATTGTAGATTATGACGATATGGTTCCGTCTTGGGAAACCAAATATCGAGGTAGAGTAACGAATGAGGATCGCAGAATCAGTCCCGTACAAAGTGGAGTGTATAATTATAACGAAAGGTCAAAAAAATATTTTGTTAATGACTTAGATAATCCTTATATCCAGGATAAGCCTTTTGAATGGGCCCGGGGCTATCAAGTAGGTGGACGTAGTTTGATATGGGGCAGACAATGTTATAGAAGGAGTGAGCTAGACTTTGAAGCCAATGCAAAAGACGGATTTGGTGTAGATTGGCCTATTCGATACAAGGATATTGCTCCATGGTATGATTATGTAGAACCAATTGTTGGGGTGTCGGGTTCCAAAGAAGGACTTCCACATTTGCCTGATGGTCAGTTCCAGCCTCCTATGCCCATGAATTGTGTAGAAGCGGAGGTGTCAAGGCGGATTAAAGGCAAATTTTCCGATGGGAGAATGATAATTCATGGGCGAACAGCGAATCATACTTTGAAGATCGATGATAGAGGTCCATGCCAATACAAAGGCAGTTGTGGTGCTGGACATGCCTGTTCTTTTGGAGGGTATTTCTCCAGTAATTCTGCTACTTTGCCTATGGCGGCCAAGACTGGGAATATGACTCTAAGACCATTTTCAATGGTTCAAGAAATACTGTACGATAAGGAGACACAGAGTGCTACTGGCGTTCGAGTCATTGATACGGAGACCTTAGAACAACGAGAGTTTTTTGCAAGGATAATATTTCTTAATGCTTCGACACTAAATACTACTGCGATATTATTAAATTCAACCTCTGATGTTTTTCCAACAGGATTGGGAAATTCGAGTGGTCAATTGGGACATAATTTAATGGATATGCCCTATGGTATGGGTGCAAGAGGTACGTATGAGGGATTTGAGGATAAATTTACATTTGGTCGACGACCTACGGGTATTTTTGTACCTCGATTCAGAAATATCAATAAATCTACCGAACAAAAAGACTATGTACGTGGATTTACCTATCAAGGTGGGGCAGGAAGAGGAAGAAAAGCAAGCGAGGGTTTTGGTAGAGGATATAAGGATGGATTAGCAGAACCTGCGGATCAATGGACCATGGCCATTACAGCTTGGGCGGAACACTTACCCTATTTTGAAAACAAAATGTATTTACATAAAGAAAAGAAGGACAAATATGGTATGCCCGTTATCTGTGTAGATTGTGAATTTAAGGAAAACGAAGCGGCCATGGTGGATGATATGATGAACAGTGCTGCCGAGATTCTTGAGATGGGAGGACTTAAAAATATTGAAACTTATAATTGGGAAAAAATCCCTGGTTCTTGCATTCATGAGACGGGTACCGCTAGAATGGGAAAGGATCCCCAAACATCGGTATTAAACAGATGGAATCAGATGCATGACGTCAAAAATATTTTTATTACCGATGGTTCTGCCATGTGTTCTTCAGGAACTACCCCAGGTCCTTCAATCACCTACATGGCCTTAACAGCTAGAGCGGTAGATTACGCTGTGAAAGAATTAAATAAAAGAAATTTATAATATTTAAAATTATATGAAACGCAGAGCTTTTATTACAAAGGGGGGCATTTTATTAAGTACAATAACTGTGGGGAGTAATTTTGTATTAACGACTTCTTGTAGTTCCGATACTGTTGCAGAACTGAGTGGATTAGTTTCTGCAAAGGAGAAAAGGCTGCTCAACGAACTTGGAGCCATTATAATCCCGAAAACCGATACCCCAGGAGCTAAGGAGGCTGAAATTGCAGAATACATGGCAGTGATCGTCGAAGATTGCTATTCTGATGAAGACCAAGAAAAATTCAAATTGAATTTGTCAAATATTGAAATGAAGTGTAGCCAAATGCACAATCGGTCATTTTTGGAATGTTCCCAGGGGGAACGAGAGGATTTAGTAATGGCATTGGAAGAGTCTGATGAGAGTTATAGTTCGATTAAAAGTTTTATTACGTCCGCTTATCTATCTTCTAAGATTGGGAAGACAGAGTTCTTTGATTATTATCAAGTTCCGGGTAAATACGATGGTTGTAGTGAAAAACGCCCATGGTAAGAATAGCTTCCATTTTTTTATGAAAAGAAGATAGAATTATGAATGATTTTGTGAATAGAAGAGCTTTTCTTCGTCAGACCAGTATGGTAGGTTTAGGAGTATCGACATTAGGTGTTGGCTACGGTGCTATTCCAATAACTGAGACAAATGAAAGATTGATTTCATCAAAAAACGAAGAATCACTTCATTGGAATGTATTAGACGCTCACTGTGTCTTGGGGCGACATCTCAAATTAAGAGGAGGTGGACTACATACTACTCAAGATCTTTTATCAGAAATGGATCATTATGGAATATCAGAGGCTTTGGTATTGGATAGTTTAAGTAAAGAGAATTTTCCTTGGGATGGGAATCAACGGATATTACAGTTAACTGAGAAACAACCTCGTTTACATCGTGCTTGGTCTATTGTTCCTTCTTGGACGGAAGAAACAAAACAAACTTCTACTCAGTTTTATGATTCAATGGTAGAACATGATGTCGAGGCAGTATTTTTATTTCCTAATCAATACCTATTTAATTTATCAGACTGGTGTATTGACGAGATCATTGCACCCTTAGCACATCACAAAGTTCCCATTTTTATTAATCCTACAGAGGCAAATGGCAGAGGAGGATCGGATTCTACAGATTGGGACGGTGTTGTCGCTTTGTGTAAACGGTGGCCCAATTTACCGGTAATCATAAGTGAAGGCAGGATAAGAAGATCCCAACGGTTGCTCTATAAAGCATTTGATGCTTGTCCGAATTTACATTTAGAATTGAGTGCATATTGGCTACATAGAGGGATTGAATATATTACTGAAAAATGGGGTGCAGACAGAATGGTTTTTGGCTCAGGATGGCCGAAATTTGGTCAACATATGACCCTGGTTAATTTAACAACTGCACAAATTAGTGATGCGGACAAAAAATTGGTTGCAGGTGATAATTTAAGAAACCTTTTAAGTTGGAATAAACCATTTGAAAAACAAAATATAACGCTACCACCGCCAGAAGATGAATACGTAGCATATGGTCGTTCGGGGAAAAGGCCTGCGGATATGAAGTTTTATGATATACATGGTCATTTGGGTGAATACAATGCCCATTACCATGTGCCCAATGCACAGATAGCCGATGTAATAAAGGATGTGGATTACTATGGTATTGAAAAAGTGTGTGTATTCAGTTTCGCAGGAGTCTATAGCGATGAAAAATTTGGAAATGATATTGTTGTAGATGCTGTTGAGAAATATCCTAAACCCTTAATAGGATTTACTCTTTTGAATCCACTGCGTGGTGAAAATGAAATGATTGCCGAACTCGAACGAGGAGATAAAAATGGAATGCGAGGTATAAAATTAATTCCAACTTATCAAGGATATCCAGTGGAAGGTTCATTAATTGAAATTGCATGTCAGTGGGCCCATGATCATCGTCAGATAATCATAAATCATTATTGGGGATCTGCAGATCAGGTGGAGAAATTAGTGTCAAAATATCCCAATGCTTGTTTTGTAACAGCCCATACAACTATTGAATATGCTGATGTTATGAAGAGGCATCCCAATTTATATGTCTGCTCAGTCCCCTTGTTAACGCCACGCAAATGCGAAGAGGTAGTGGAAGCGATTGGGGCAGATCGCTTTTTATTTGGGACAGATTTACTGGATTTGCCAATTGGTTGGGGATTAGGACCCATTTTATTCGCAAGAATAAGCGCTGCAGACAAAACATTAATCTTGAAGGACAATCTAAAAAACATATTGACCAATTACAGTTTATTAAAATAGATATATTTCTATGAATCAATACAATAGCTATACATACTTATTATTTGCTTTGACATTTGCTAGCTGTGCTAATCATTCAGAAACTGAAAAGATAAGAGCGGAAGCGCTGTCCTCTTTCGAAATAGCGGAAGGATTTCAAATAGAGTTGATTGCTTCAGAGCCTTTGATATCCGATCCAGTAGCCATGGAAATTGATGAAGATGGAAATATGTATGTGGTAGAAATGCATGGATATCCATTAGACAAGAGCGGTTCTGGCAACGTTAAACTATTGACAGATACCGATGGTGATGGAGAAATGGATAAGGTGAGTTTATTTGCGAATGATTTATTATTTCCGACTGGTGTAATGAGATGGAAAAAAGGTATTATGGTAACCGATCCACCCAATGTGTTGTATTTTGAAGATACTGATAATGATGGAGTGGCAGATGTACGAGATACATTATTGCATGGTTTCTCGATCTCCAATCCTCAACACAATGTAAATAGTCCTATGTTGGGGCTGGATAACTGGATTTATATAGCCAATGAGTCGGCTGTTGCTGCCAAGGTCTATACGGAAGAATTTAGCGATCCGGGTTCTGAATTGCATTTCTACAAACAACCCGATGCGCCTTCTTTGGGAGTCAATGGTGGGGGTAGAAGAATTCGATTCAAACCAGATGAATTAAAATTAGAAGCAACGTCTAGTCGCAGTCAATTTGGTCAAACTTATGATAAATGGGGCCATCATTTTTTAAATTCTAATGCCAATCATATCTATCAAGAGGTAATTGCTGCTTCGTATCTTGAAAGAAATCCTGATTTGCAAATATCTAATTCAACCGAAATAATTTCCGATCACGGTCATGCAGCAGAAGTATTTCCCATAACTCTGAATCCTCAGCATCAATTGTTAACAGACTTAGGGGTGTTTACTTCAGCTTGTGGCATCACTGCTTATGGAGGTGGATTGTTTCCCAAGGAGTTTGAGAATTCTGTATTTGTGTCTGAGCCGGTGAGTAATTTAGTACATGTAGATATCGTACAGGAAAAAGGTTCGACTCATGTAGCCTCCAGAAAATACGAACAACAAGAATTTTTAGCGTCAAAGGATCCTTGGTCAAGACCAGTGAATAATTATGTAGGACCCGATGGAGCACTGTATGTAGTGGATTATTATAGACGAATAGTCGAACATCCTGAATGGATGTCCGATGATGTGGTGGAGTCGGGGATAGTATATGATGGTGTGGATCAAGGCAGAATCTATAGAATCACCCCGAAAGGGACGAAGCCGGCCAATTGGACAAGAGATTTTTCTATGTCTGATCTATCAAATAAGGAATTGGTTAATTATTTAAACAATCCTAATAGTTGGTTCAGACGCACTGCTCAACGATTGATTCTGGATCGAAGCGATAAATCAATCAATAGTGAATTGACGGAATTAGTTCGGACAAAAGAAGCTTCCTTGGGGCGATTGCATGCAGCATGGACAATGGAAGGTTTGAATGTATTGACTAAAGAAATTATTATTGAGTTATTAAAAGATCCTGTGGCAGGTATACGAGAAAATGCCATCTTATTGTCTGAATCCTTTTTAGACAAAGAGGAAGTGGTAACTGCATTGTTAGGTCTTCAAAACGATGAGAATCCTCGTGTGCGATTCCAATTAATGTGCACCTTAGGGTATATTGATTCTCCAAAAGCGAATAAGGTACGACTAGAGATGGGGATGGAAAATGTGGAGGATTATTGGATTCAAATAGCGTCGTTGTCTTCATCATCTCCAGATCTAGTAGGTTTGTTAGATGCAGCCATCAATCACTATCAAAAAGATGAAAAATCCTATAAGAAATATATTAGTAAAATTGTTTCAATGATCTCGCGACAAAACAATACAGCAGAGATTAAAAATTTAATTCAGCGAGCTTTGAAGTCAAATATAAAAGAGTCTGAAGGATGGCGGATTGCTATTTTACAAGGATTGATGGCTGGGAAAAGCAATGTTGACTATAAAAGCTTGACATTTGAAAGGGAGAGAAAACTTTTGTATGGTATAGTATTTTCTAACCATTTCAAAGAATTAAAAGAGACTAGTTTGTCTTTGCTGACAGCAATGGGCTTACCTGTGGATATCAATATTGGGAATGCCATTGAAAAAGCACTTGTAGTGGTAAAGTCAACTACATCATCAGAGTAAGATCGAATAATAGCCATTCAGTTTTTAGCGCTTACGGATTATCCTGAATTAAAACTGATGCTAGAACAAATGCTGATTCCCAAAGAGTCGATTGCTGTTCAAAAGATTGTTTTGAAAACTTTGAGTACGATACAAGGAGAGGAATTTCCATTGTTTGTGATCGGAAAATGGAATTCGTTTTTACCTAATTTAAGAGACGAAGGAATAAGATTATTGTTGTCCAATGAGAAGGGAACGATTGAACTAATCAAAGCCCTAGAGGCTGGCACGGTTGACCCTTCTGCCATTCCGTGGCCAAGACAGGTTGGCATGATGGCACAGGCCGACGATAATTTACGACTGCGCTCGAGAGAGATATTTTCAAATAAAGTAAATGATGTAAAAAAGAAAAAAGTATTGGAGCAATACAGTGATATATCCTCATTGAAAGGAGACGTGGATAAAGGACTTGAAGTTTTTAAAATAAATTGTGCTACCTGTCATCAAATTGGAGGAGAATATGGAACCGCTTATGGTCCGGACTTAGCGAGTATTAGAAGCCGTAAACCAGAATCGATTGTAAAGGATATACTAGATCCAGGATTATCCATAGCTGATGGTTATGATCTGTGGGAAGTGAAATTAATAAATGGGGAAACAAAACAAGGAATAATTAGCTCAGAGACGAGTAATTCTATTAACTTAAGGGTGTTAGGTTCCTCAGATGAGGTATTATCTCGAAGCGATATTGAAGGATTAACAGCCAAGAATATATCTGTAATGCCAGCAGGATTAGAAAGTCAAATCAGTATAAATGATATGGCAGACTTATTGGCCTTTATTAAAAAATTAAAAAAGTAAACATGCATTTTACAGCTTCATTTCAAATGTCATTGGTATTCAGTTTATTACTATTTACAGTATGGACAGTTGATGCACAGAACTTTCGTGCGGCGGTGGTTAAAAAAGACATAACACCCCATAATTCTCAGCATTTATTGGGGTATGGCACACGAATGTCTACCGGTGTATACGATAGTATCTATCACAGAATAACCATTTTGGATGACGGTGAAAATGAATTTATATTGGTATCAAGTGATATCTGTTTGGTCGCTCCTTCTGAATATGATAGAGTGAGTAAAATGGTACAGGAGAAATTTAATGTGGGTGGAGATCAATTTTGGTGGAGTGTAACCCATACGCATTCAGCACCAGAAGTAGGGCCTCCAGGACTAGCGGAGGTGTTTTTAGGTGATCGCTATGAACATCAATATGATACGGCTTATACCAATTTTGTAGTAAAAGAATTGCTGGCAGGCATTGTTGAAGCTCGATCGCAATTGGTGTCAGCCCGATTGGGAGTTGGCTGGGGTTATTCCCAAGCCAATATAAATCGTAGAGCAAGAAATGGCAAAGGAGGAACGCGATTGGGGATGAATCCAGAAGGTCCGGTTGATCGAAGAATTGGGGTTTTAAAAATTCAAAATAGTGATTCTGGTGCATTGATGGCTTTGATAGCCAATTATGCTATTCACGGTACCGTGATGAGTGGACATAATTTACTAATCAGTGGAGATGCACCCGGAGTGGTAGCAGAATATGTAGAGGAGAAAACCGGAGCACCTTTGTTGTTTATCAACGGAGCAGCAGGAAATATAGCTCCGTTGTACAGTGTATATCCCAGCCCACAGGCAGGACATTTAGATGAATTTAAACACTTATTGGGAGATAAAATATTAGATGCAAATTCAAATATAATAGCGAATCGCATAGATGTGAAACTGAATTTTGGAGAACTTGTAGTGAAATTGCCGAGAAAAGAGGGACTGGGTTGGCTAGATGATTTGAAAAACTTTACGGCAAAAAATGACTTTGGTGGAGATGATGTATTGTTGCCTATACGATTTTTGAAAATCGATCGAGACATTGGAATTTGGGCAGCCCCACTGGAGTTGTTTTGCGAGATTTCAAATGAAATAAGAGATCGCTCTCCATTTGGCTATACCTTTTATTACGGCTATACCAATGGTTGGTTGGGATATATGTTGACACAGGAAGAGTTTGGATTAGGTGGATATGAACCTATGGTTTCTCCTTTTGCCCCGGAATCGGGAAGGCAGTTAACAGAATCCGTAGTATCCTATCTAAAAGGAGAATTATTAAGCAAATAAAAATAAAATTAGGATGACTAACAAAATTTCATTCAAGCAGAGTATTCTAGTCGTATGTTTAATATTGATGAGTTCATTTATTGTTTTTTCTCAAGTACCTGATTTCCCATGGCCTGACGGTAAAAGGATGGCGATAAGTCTGAGTTTTGATGATGCAAGAACGACGAATCCTACGGAAGGTGTTTCCTTGTTAAATGAGTACCATGTAGATGCTACCTTTTATGTTTTACCTTCTCGAGTAGAAGAGAATATAGAAGGTTGGAGACATGCGGTTGAAACGGGGCATGAGATGGCTAATCATTCCATTCACCATCCCTGTAGTGGAAATTTTGGATGGGCAAGACCTTTGGAAGATTATACAATGGATCGAATGAGGGATGAACTAATGACTGCCAATAAGGAGATCAAAAGATTGTTAGGAGTAGATATGGTGTCTTATGCCTATCCCTGTGGTCAGATAACGATTGGGCGAGGGGAAAACTCACAAAGTTTTATACCATTGATATCTGAATTGTTTTTAACAGGAAGAGAATGGTTAAGTGAAGCACCTGTAGATCCTTGGTATTGTGATATGGCGGCGCTTACGGGTATGAAGATGGACAATAAAGATTTTGAAGAGATATTACCAATAATAGAAGCGGCCTCGAAAAAAGGTCAATGGTTAATACTAGCTGGTCACGAGACTGAGGAAGCATCGAAGAATCATTCGACGAAGTTGTCATTTTTGCGAAAGTTATGTGAATATGCAAAGGATCCCAAAAATGGAATATGGATCGCCCCTGTAGGCACGATAGGGAAGTATGTTGTTGAAAAAAGAGCAGAACACCTAGATAAAATTAATATCCCTCAAATAACCCGAAAAGAGAGTGACAACTTTATTTTGAAAGCCATCAATGGCAAAGGAGTGGGGCCTAATATAAAGTATATGCCGGAGTGGGAAGCTTTTGGCTGGTTTATGGAAGATGATCGTGTTGAATGGGATATGGAAGTAGAAACCTCAGGTGTCTACAACGTGTACATGGAGTGGTCTGTAGACGATAAGGAAGCTGGCAAGGGATACGTAATTGAAGTAGGAAATAAACGACAAGTAGGGAAAGTAGAGAAATCGGGTTCATGGGAGACTTTTAAAAAGAAATTAGTTGGTCAAATTCATTTGAAATCCGGATACAATAGGGTGGTTTTTAAACCGGAATCTAAGTTTGGAGAGGGGGCCTTATTGGATCTTAAGACTTTGACTTTTCAATTGGATACCGCTGATCAATAAGGGGGCTAGGCATGAAGATAGAATCGATAGATTTTTTTTATTTGAGCATGCCAGAGGTGGAGGATATAGGAGATGGGAGTCAAGATTCTGTATTGGTAAGAGTGCGTGGAGGAGGATTAGAAGGTTGGGGAGAATGTGAAGCTTCCCCATTGCCTACGATAGCCAGTTATGTATGTCCGATGTCGCACAGTGCTTGTAAGCCGGTAAAATATGCGGTTGAAGGAATGGAGTTGAAATCGATAGCGGATATCCAAAAAGTAACACAAAAGGTACATGAACATAGTTTTGATTTGTTGCAGGCAGATCACACCTTGTCAGGGATTGACATTGCTCTTTGGGATTTGTTAGGGAAATATTTAGAAGTTCCCGTATATGAATTATTAGGGTATAAAAAGTCTTATCCAAAATTACCCTATGCATCCATGTTATTTGGGGATACACCAGCGGAGACGTATGCGAAAGCACGAACAGGCAGATCACAAGGTTTTAAGGCAGTGAAATTTGGTTGGGGCCCAATAGGTAAGGGAAGTGCACAGTTAGATACGGAGCATTTTCGAGCTGCACGAGAGGGATTAGGCGTAGAGAATTATTTAATGGTAGATATAGGAACGGTATGGCACGATGATGTAGAAAAAGCAAAGGAACGGGTAGCAGCATTAAAATCGATAGATGTGTATTGGTTGGAGGAACCCTTTGCGAATATGGCACTGGGAGCCTACCAAGCCTTGTCAAAATATAATATTCCCTTGGCAGCAGGAGAAGGTTGTAACAATTATTTGCAAGCATCGGCCATGATGGAATATGCAGGATTAGAATTTGTACAGATAGATACGGGACGAGTAGGTGGAATTACATCGGCAAAGCGAATAGCAGAAGATACAGAAAAGCGGAAGTTGACCTATGTCAATCATACCTTTACCTCTCATTTGGCTTTAAGTGCATCGTTGCAATCGTATGCTGGGATAGAGAAGGATATTATAACAGAATTTCCATTTGAGGCAAAAAGTTTATGTGAAGAAATGACCGTAAGTAAAATCCAACCCAATACAGATGGATGGATTACTCTGCCTGAACAACCTGGCTTAGGAGTAGAAATTAACAAAAAAGGCTTGGAAAAATATATTGTGGACACAGAAATAAAAGTAAAAGGCAATGTTATATACCAATCACCAGATTTTTAGTTCTAACATTCAAACAATATTAATATTAGTATTACTGCAATTATCAGGATCGATTGTCTTTGCACAAGGAAATAAATTATTGATAGAAGATGTTGTTTTTATATCAAAAATGGATGGTAGTGAGCAACACTATGTTGAGATTAAACCAGTTGGTTTTGATGAAAATAAGACTTATCATCTTATGATTGCTCTGCATGGACATGGATCGGATAGATGGCAGTTTGTAGAGAGTGATCGTTCCGAATGTGCAGCTACTAGATCAATTGCTGAAAAGTATAAAATGATAATGGTCAGTCCTGATTATAGAGCAAAAACATCTTGGATGGGGCCTGCTGCCGAATCTGATTTGAATCAGATTATTGAAGAATTGAAAGCTAAATATGAAGTTGACAAAGTTTTTTTGATGGGAGGCTCGATGGGAGGGACTTCAGCACTTACTTATGCAGCCCTGCATCCCAATCAAATAGATGGAGTAACCTCTTTAAATGGCCATGCTAATCATTTAGAATATGAGAACTTTCAAGATGCTATTTCGTCCTCTTTTGGAGGCCATAAGGCTGAAATTCCTGAAGAGTACAAGAAAAGGAGTGCTGAGTATTGGCCTGAACGATTAACCATGCCCATTGCATTTACTGTCGGAGAATTTGATGAATCTGTTCCAGGTACGAGTATATTAAGATTGGTGGAAATATTAGAAAGATTAAAAAGAGAGGTGTTGTTGATTGTTCATCCTAAAGGAGGACATTCAACCAATTTGATTGAATCAAAAGTGGCATTGGAATTTATGATAGAATCTGCGATAAAAAAATAAATTATAATGAAGATTTCAGTGGATAAAAAAAGTAAAACTATGAACACAATATATTCTAAATGCTTGCTAATATTGATTGTTGTATTGACGGGTTCTTGTAATATTAACCAAGGTCAAAAATCTGCAAAACAAGTTGTGATTGAAAACAAATATCCAACCATAGGGGTAGCATTGTATTCATTTAATAGATTTCCCTTTTTTGAGACCTTAACGAAGACCCAAGAGGTTGGCGTTACAACCATAGAAGGTTTTTTCTTTCATAAATTAGGAGATGATTTTGACAACAAAACTATGCTTGAACTGACAGATGCAGAGTTGCTGAAATTAAAATCGGCCATTGCAAAACAAGGTTTGAAAATGCCCTCCATTTACGCAGGTGGAAATTCTGAGTTGGAGTGGCGGCGTTTCTTTAAAATAGCAGATCATCTGGATTTAGAGTTTATGACTTGTGAGCCAGAACCTGAGTATTGGGATTTATTGAATGAGTTAGGGGCAGAAAAGGGAATAAAGATCGCCATACACGAACACGCCAAAGGCAAGAGTAGATTTTGGCATCCCGATTCAGTTTTGGTAGCCTTAGAAGGGCGATCGCAGTTTGGAGTTTGTGCTGATTTGGGGCATTGGGTTCGCAGTGGATTGGATCCTGTGGATTGTTTAAAAAAATTGGAAGGACATATCATTGCAGTCCATGCCAAAGATTTGGATGAGTTTGGGAAGATAGACGCGAACGATGTGAAGATTAGTGACGGTGTGATTGACTATCCGGTAGTGTTACAGGAATTAAAAAGACAAAACTTTGATGGACCTATCTATATAGAATGCGAACACGATTGGGAGGACAATCTCAAGGATGTTAAATATGGAGTTGATTATATTGAGAAACTTATTAAAAGTTAGCGTGAATTAATCATTGTTAGATAGTTTGCTATTTTAGTGGGGCAAAAATTAAACCCCAAAATGAATGAATAAATGGAAGAATAGAAAAATAGGTGAAGAATCCCCTTATATTCCATTAGGTGTTTTTAAATTAAGATTACCCTTTGTTCATTATCGGTTTGAGTTGCCTGACTATTTGCAAGGCTTGTTGATGTGTGCAGTAGATTTAGCCGCTATTCCCTTAATGATGGAATTATTGGGAATGCCGTTTGAGGCTGCATTGGCGATAGTGATGTTAAATGGATTGTTGTACTTATTTCATCATATGTTGGGTGATCCAGTAGTTCCAGGTTGGATTACACCAGCTATACCATTGTTAATTATTTTTGTAGAGACATATCCTATTGGGGTGGATAGAGTACATGCATTAGTTTCTTTTCAAATGGTACTTGCATTTTTGACTCTCTTTTTGGGAATTACTAAATTAGCCAAAAAAGTCGTTCTTCATATCCCACCTGCTCTTAAATCGGGGATTATCTTAGGTGCAGGTTTAGCGGCAGTGACTACAGTGTTTGATAAAGGAGGACGATTTGATCTATTTCCCATTTCAATTACCTTATTCGTTGGATTGGCATTTTATTTAATATTTTCAGATAGATTTAAACAAATTAGTCAAAATAACAAATCACTAAAGACCATTGCAAAATTGGGGATTTTTCCAATTATTTTGCTTTCTGTTTTTATATCTCCCTTGTTAGGGGAAACTGATTGGCCACAATTGGAATGGGGGTTTACACAACCTGATTTTGGCCTAATGTTTTCTGAATATACAATTCTAGGTGTAGGATTGCCTCCGTTTACCATGTTTTTGAATGCAATACCTATGGCTTTGGCTGCATATATTGTTTTGTTTGGAGATGTGCTTCAGAGCGAGGCCATACTTAAAGAGGCAAGGGTAGACCGACAAGATGAAAAAATTGATTATGATTCAAATAGAGCTCATCTGATCTTTGGAGGTCGGAACTTTTTAATGAGTATTTTTGGTCCTGATGTTGTGATGTGTGGCCCTTTGTGGGCTGCTATGCATGTGGTAATAGTAGAAAGATACAAACAAGGGAAAAAAGCTATGCATTCTATATTTGGCGGTGCGGGGTCATTTCGTTTTGGAACGAATACAGGGTTGTTGCTCTTGCCCATTGTTAGTTTAGTTAAACCAATTCTTGGGATTGCTTTGGCATTAACCTTATTAATACAAGGATATGTAAGTGTAAGAATTGG
Organism: Membranihabitans marinus; assembly: GCF_021729155.1. Taxonomy (GTDB): domain Bacteria; phylum Bacteroidota; class Bacteroidia; order Chitinophagales; family Saprospiraceae; genus Membranihabitans; species Membranihabitans marinus. Next base: position 157,618 of record NZ_JAJQYA010000007.1, read on the forward strand.
AATAAATGAATCAAAAAGTCAAAAGGATTTAGGAATTGCTGGGGTGATTGCAGCTATTTTAGTTGTTAAGGGAGCGACTTGGGCGTTTGGTGCAGGTATAATTTTGATTTTATTAATATATGGAAGAAATGTTTTTCAATATGAAGATGAAGTATTGCCAGATTCTTCATATACTGTTTCTAGAAATGAAATAAACTCGAATGATGATAAAATCTAAAGCTGCTGTTTTACATGAAATGGGTTTGCCCAGACCTTATTCTCAATCTAAACCTTTAAAAATTGAACAAGTAGTTCTGGAACCTCCAGGTGAAAATGAAGTTCTTGTAAAAATTAAAGCTGCAGGATTATGTCATTCAGATCTATCTGTAATTGATGGAAATAGACCTCGTCCCTTACCTATGGTATTAGGTCATGAAGCTGCTGGAGAGGTGGTTCTATTGGGAAAAGGAGTTGATAGATTGAGGCTAGGTGATCATGTTGTATTTGCTTTTTTACCTTCTTGTGGATACTGTTCCTATTGTAAAAAGGGGAAGGCAGCACTTTGCGAAAATGGAGCAAAATCCAACTCTGAAGGTGATTTGATGGGTGGGTATAAAAGGATTAAAAAAGATGGTCAATTTTATAATCATCATTTAGGAGTTTCTGGTTTTTCTGAATATGCAGTTGCATCTATTCATTCTTTGGTCAAAATAGATAAAAACATACCATTTTCTGTGGCAGCATTATTTGGTTGTGCGGTCATGACAGGGGTAGGAGCCATTGTTAATACTGCGGAGGTGAAATTGGGGGATAGTGTATTGGTTGTTGGTCTTGGAGGTGTAGGATTGGCTGCTATTATAGGAGCTAAATCTGCTGGAGCTAAGAAAATTATTGGCGCAGATATTAATCCAGCTAAACGAGCAATGGCCTTAAAAATGGGAGCTGATGAAGTTATAGATTCTTCCTTGCCCGATGCCTTGGTTAATCTAAAATCTAAGACTGGAGGAGGAGTAGATATAGCGATGGAATTTGCTGGCGTGATTCCCGCTTTGGAATTTGCTTTTCAAGCGATCAAAAGGGGAGGGACAACAGTTACAGCGGCACTTCCACATCCCGATGCTAGATTAAATATTTCACCAGTAGATTTAGTGGGCAATGAAAAGAGCCTCAAGGGCAGTTATTTGGGGAGTTGCGTTCCTGATCGAGATATTCCGAATTATTTGGCTTTGTATCTTGCTGGTAGATTGCCAGTTGAACAATTGATTTCAGACACCATTACTTTGGATGATATTAATTTAGGGTTCGAAAATCTTGCTAGCGGTAAAGCCATTCGGCAGATTGTCGTGTTTTAAAGAATTGTTTAATTATTATTTTTTGAAATTTTGCGGGGTGGCAATAGGTTCGTTTTTGCCTTCAAGTATTTAAAACCAATAAGGTTATGTCAATTTTTAGTAATGTGTTGTTATAGTCAAGGTTTATTTTGTTGCAATTTGAAACAATCTTTTTTTATATAAAAATCGTCTATTTACCCTCCATGATTTATTGTTTCATCAAGATGCAGAGATCTATTGGTTGATAAGAAATTTTTAATTTATGGTTGTGAATAATGGTTATTACCTGCCTATATTTATTGTAATAGCGTCTCGATCAGGAAGATAGTCTGCCGAATTACAGTACAATCACACCTATTGGGAGATGTATGGTTTTGCTTAACTACGGTCAAAAGGCAATTTAGATCCTAATGGGACATTGAGTTATGAATTTCAAGTATTCCAGGAAAGAACTTTTGACCTTCGAATGTATTATTTGCTAATTCCTATAGATGAAAAGAAAAAATCAGGTTTAAATCAAAATTCTGGCTATTAGTATTGTGAATATTTTGATTTAAAGGAAGGGTAAATCCAGCTGTTAAATATGTATATTACGATTGCTAAATAAAATAAATTACAAAATTTAAGAATGCAATCAAAAATGAAGAATTTTTTATGTTTAATCATCAGTGCTTTTATGTTTTCCTGCACTGATCCGGTAGTTACAGAGTTGGACGGTCTGCAAGTTCCGGAAGGATTTTCAATAGAACGAGTGGTTAGCTCTGATCAGATATCTTATCCCATGTTTGCGACCTACGACGACAAGGGGCGATTATTTGTATTTGAATCCACAGGGATCAACGATATGGGGACGGAGGTAATGATGGCTGAACCGAGTTATCATATTCGTTTACTGGAAGATAGCAATGGAGATGGGCAGTTTGATGTCAGCAAAATATATGCGGATAAAATTCCATTTCCCATGGGAGGAAGTTTTTACAATGGTAGTCTATATGTAGCTGCCTCACCAGATTATATAAAATTGACCGATGCAGACGGGGATGGTCAGGCTGAGGAACGGGAGACATTGCTTACAGGCTGGGTGTTGAACCAAAATGGAGCTATTTTAAGTGGTCCTTTTATGGGGCCAGATGGATGGATGTATATGGCCGATGCTCGACGTAGTTTTGATATCACCAACCAAGAAGGCGAACATTTTAAAGGTGGAGGTGCGAGAATATGGCGTTGTAAACCCGACGGTAGTCAACTCGAATGGATGAGTGGTGGCGGTTTTGACAATTCCATTGAGATTGTATTTATGCCATCGGGCGAGTCAATAGGAACCATGACCTACTTTACTGAACCGCAAAATGGTCAACGTGATGCCCTGATGCATTGGGTTGAAGGCGGTGTTTATCCTAAACCTCAAATTACGATTTCTCAAGATGGATTGCCTTTGACCGGGGAATTGATGCCGGTGATGACAAAGTTACCTAGAGTGGCTCCATCAGGATTAATGCGATATGAGGGCGATGCCTGGGGGGAGTCTTTTAAGGGCAATCTCTTTAGTGCAGAATTTAATACCGGCCGGATTATGAGACATGTGGTATCTCCAGTTGGGGCAACTTATGCCACAGTAGACGAAGCTTTTATAACCGCTAACAAACAGGATGTACATCCCACTGATGTGTTACAAGATGCCGATGGTAGTCTGTTGGTCTTGGTGACTGGAGGGTGGTTTATTAAAGGGTGTCCACTGTCTCAAGTGGCTAAGCCTGAAGTACCAGGTGGTATTTATAGAATAAGGAAAATCGATAGTCCGAAACAAGGTAAAGATCTATGGGGAAATGATATTGATTTTGATGCGTCCTCCGAAGCGGAATTGACAGAATTACTTACGGATAATAGATTAGCTGTGCGGAAAAACGCCATAGAGGCCTTGATTCGCAAAGGAGGTTCTGCTATTCCGGCACTTGCGACTAAGATGGCGGATTCCGATGCTGAAACACGTGCAGCTATTGTGTTTGCCTGTTATAGAATAGGAGGAGCTGACGCATTGGCCTTAGTTCGTAAGAGTCTAGGTGATGAAGATGGCTTGGTTAGAGTGGCTGCTGCCCGTTGTGCTGGATTGGCTCAAGATGAAGCTGCAATTAGTGCATTGGCAAATATGGTAGTGAAAGATGATTTGGCTGTGAGAAGACAGGCCGCTACAGCATTGGGGCAAATTGGAAATACTTCGGCAGTAGCCTCTTTGTTGAAATCGGTTGAGAATGTAGACGATAGAGTATTGGAGCACAGTATTATTCACGCTTTAACAAAATTGGGATCAGTCTCAGATCTCCAAGCTGGACTTAAATCTGGAAATCCAAATGTACAAAAAGCGGCCTTGATCGCTTTGGATCAAATGAAACCTTCCCCATTGAAAGAGTCCGATCTATTGCCTTTTTTGACCAGTGACAATGAGGCCAATCGAGGGATCGGTATCTGGGTTGCCTCTCATCGACCCGCTTGGTCTGATGTCGTAGAAGATTTTGTAAAAGTGGGTATTCAAGCTGAAGATTTAACCGATCTTAAAAAGTTGTTGCTGTTGTTTTGTGGGAATACCAAAATTCAAACTCTTTTGTTGAAACAGTTGAAATCTTCAAAGTCAGCTGAACAGCAATCACTTATCCTAGAGGTGATGCGCAATTGTGATGTGTCTGATTTTCCCAAACAATGGCAAAATGCTTTGGCTCAAATGTTAAATGGATCAGATGAAGTCTTACAGCTGGAAGTGTTGGAATTGTTGGAATCAAGAGGGTTGAAGGAAATGAAAATCCAATTGACAACTATGGCAGCTGACGCAAAAAAATCTTTGGAAATTCGTCTTAAGGCCATGAGTGCTCGATTGATGGTGGATAAAACGTTGACAGATAGTGAGTTTTCTTTTTTAACCGATTTAATGCAAGCGGATCAAGTATCTTACACTCGACAGCAAGCTGTAAGGTTGATCAGTCGTTCTGATTTATCGGATGCTCAACTGATTCATTTGGGGAATGTTGAATTGACCAAAGCAGAGCCTTTTATGTTGACTGGTATATTGGATGTATTCAAAGGTGTAGAAAACGAAGCTGTAGGAATGGCTATGGTATCGGGCTTGAGTAGTATGAAAGAAGGTTTAGATAATATTTCTATGACAGATATTGAAGCTTTGTTGCAGTCTTATCCATCGACGGTAGCAGATCATGCCAAACCATTGGTTGCAAAGATTGAGGAATTGCAAGCTGAGCGTCTGGGTAAATTGCAGGATTTAGAAGCGACTTTGGTAAAAGGTGATATAGGTGAAGGTCGAAAATTGTTTTTTGGGAAGGCCATTTGCTCTACCTGCCATGCCGTAGGTTCTGAGGGAAGTGATTTTGGTCCGGATTTGTCAAATATTGGCGATATTCGATCACAACACGATATTTTGGAAGCCATAGTCTATCCCAGTGTAAGTTTTGCACGTGAATATGATACGTATATCGTTAAAACCAAGGATAATAGTTATACTGGTGTTATCAAAGAGCAAACTGGTGATGTGGTTGTCATGTCAATGGGACCTGGCAATGAAATTCGTATACCTAGAGCAGATGTTTTGTCCATTAGTGAACACAATGTTTCGATGATGCCGGCGGGATTGGATCAACATTTGAGTACAGAGGAATTGTCTCATTTAATGGCCTTTTTGAATGCTTTGCCGTATAATCTAGATAGACTTATAGATCTTCAGGCAACAGAATAAAACAATCGATGAGATATAAACTTCCTTTGGTAATTTTTAGGAAGTTTGAGGATTTGAAGAAAATAGTGGCAATTAGATTTGTACAAATAGAGCTTGGTCGTGTCCTTGAAAGGATGTGACCAAGCTTTGTTTATGTTTGTATATTGTAATATTACTTTTCGTGTTAATCTAAGATTTAATACTGATGTGAAAATAAAGTATAAATAGGATAATAATTGCGCTTAGAAACAGATCGTTATATTTTTTTATAAAACTCATGTTGATGTCTTATACCGCTCATATTTTACTGCTATTTTTTTACCTATTGGTGGCTTGTTCACCATCGAGTAATCAATCTCTAGGAGATATAGATTTACTTGATTGGTATCGGCCAATTGATCAACCCATTTTTACCGATAAATACGGGAATAATCACGATCCTATCTTGTTTTATGATGAAACCATGGAATATCCCTATTATTTAATTATTAGTCATGAAAAAACAGCGGCTCACCTATGGCGAGCCAAAGAATGGTCAATTCAAGGAAGAGATTGGGAGTTGGTGTCTGATCAATATCAAATTGGGGGGCATTATGAATATGATGATGGATTGAAGATAGGTGGTATGTATTATTTATACGAAGCAGGAAAAGTGTATACTTATACTGGAGCATTGGAAGACGGCAGTGGACAATGGGAGGAATCTGGTAGTTTTCCAGTAGAGGAATGCGATGATATTGGTGTGTATTATGAAGATGGAGTCTTTCATATTTTTGGAGAGTTTGGTTACTTTCCACATGGACCAGACGGTAGTAGTTTATCACATTTTCAATCTACGACGGGTTTGGGAGATTGGAAGCTCGTCGATAGCTTAGCTGTAAATCCCAATCCCAATGGTGGTCAAGAAATTGGAGTAGGGGATGCCACTATAGTGAAAGTTGATTCTACCTATTATTTGTATTGTGATCAAGAGACCGAGGATTTGCCCTATCGGATTGCTGCATGGAAGACCAATGATCTTCAGAAGAGTTTTGAATTTTTAAAGGTTGTTATTGAACCGCGGTCTGAAGATGTAGAAGACTGGGATAATTATCGAATCCAAGATGGCGATGTAGCGTTTATTCCTGAAATAGGGAAGTATGTAATGTTGGTCAATATGAAAGATCACGATGGTCAGCCTGGTTATCCCCAAGGCAAGGAAAGGAAGAGCAGTCATTTGAAGGACGGGCAAACGAGAGTGGTCGGCATGTTTTATGCGGATCCATTGGATTAATCTATTACGAATTACAGGACAGTCACGTTTTAACGTAGAGACATGACCGAATATAACTGAATATGACTGAGTCTAGTTTCCCCAAAGGAAACCAAATGTCCTTAATATGACCGAATGTAGTTGCTCTTTAGAGGAACCAAATGCCTATAATAGGCATTTGATGAGGGAAGACGACCACTGCGGCATGACTAGTATTTATGAAAACTGACGGGATGGTTCGATTGAATAAAAAATAAATTTTTGATTTCCTGCAGAATTTCCTAACCACCCCGTCAGTAAACTGACACCCCCGCCAGAGGTGTGATTGCAATTGGGTTGAAACATTTCAGATGGGTGTTAAACGGATGCTAGCTTATTTTTTTTGCTTCAAATTTTATTTAGGTGCATGGGGTAGTAAATAGCTGGAATTCAGTCTTTTTTTATTAAATTTAGACAGGAATCTAAAATGTTAAATACTTAAACTAGAGCAAAGAAAAATTATTTGATTGTATTAAATTGAATAATTAGAATAAATTGCGGTGTTGGTAATTTTTTATCTTTAATCTTTTGATAAACTATGGGATTGTGAAATAAATGATTAGTCCTGAGCCAAAGTGTAGACTTCGGTATTTATAATACTTGGAAGATTGATAAATCTTTATGCCGTATTATTTTTTATTGAGTTGCTACAAAGGGTTATTATTTGGAGATTTGAGACTATTGTAGTAGCTGATGGTAATACTATAGGTGTTTAAAAGACGAATATAAAAATATTAGTGATCGTGAATATGCATTTCGGTAAGGGAATACATATTTACAATATAAATTGAGATATCTCTAGTAAGAATGGAAAATATAAGATATATATTGGCCACTAGGATATCAATCAAAATTTCAAATGAAAATATTATAGTGCTGTGATGGTAATTTTAAAAAGGGAAATTTGAAAATTTAAATCATGCACATTCAGGCAAGGTTAGTAAGGATTTATAGTTGATCTATTTAACTCTGTGATGTACCTTGCTTGATAACGAATTTGTTGCACAAAGATGCATTCCTTGTGGAGGAGGATAGTTGAAGTTGGCAGGATAGGGGATTGGAATTTTTCTTCTGTAGCAATAATGAATTAGTTAGACATTGATCTATCTAGGTTTGTATGGTTTAGCGAAGGAAGTGGAATTACAAACAAGTTATTAATATATAATTATTTTCATTATGACAAAAAGAAGAGAATTTATTAAAAAGGGTATGGTCGGTACTACCGGCCTTGTCATCGGAGGCATGGGCCTGACCGCTCGTTCTTACGCTTCTATCATTGGAGCCAATGACAGGATCAATGTGGGAGTGGTAGGGATTCGAGGTCGAGGTCAATCCCATATTTCAGCTTATTGCGAAATGAGGAATAGCCACAACATTCGATTGACGACATTGTGTGATGTGGATGAACAGTTTTTTGGACCGCGATCCAAAATGGTGATTGAAAATGGAGGTGAAAAACCCAAAACAGAATGGGATATGCACAAGGTATTGCAAGATCCCGATATTGATGTAGTATCTTTTGCTACACCAAATCACTGGCATGCTCTCGGTGCAATATGGGCTTGTCAGGCAGGTAAGCACGTATATGTAGAGAAGCCAGCCATGCACAATTTATGGGAAGGTCGCAAGATGATCGAAGCAGCTCGAAAATACGATAAGAGAATGCAGGTCGGTTTCCAGAATCGATCTATAGATAATGTAATCGAAGCGATGAAATTTCTCCATGACGGAGGTATCGGAGACGTATATATGGCCAGAGGAACTTGTATTAAACCCAGAGATTCCTTTGGAATAGCTCCCAATACTGAACCGCCTGCCAGTCTGCATTATGATCAATGGTTGGGGCCAGCTCCTTGGCGACCATACAACGAAAAAAGAGGTCATTACAATTGGCATTGGTTTTGGGATACCGGTAACGGAGATACCGGAAATCAAGGACCACATCAGTTTGATGTAGCCAGATGGGGATTGAACAAAAAAGAACATCCTGTAAGTATTTATTCAACTGGAGGTATATATGGTATCGATCCAGATGAGTGTGCACAGCAAACACCGAATACCCAAAGTTCAATCATTAAATACGCAGACGGAACAATGTTGGAGTTTGAGACTCGTGGTCGATATTCCAATGGGGAGTCTAGTTTGGATATCAGAGTGGGGAATGTTTTTTATGGGACGGAAGGATATCTGGAGATCGATGGAGGAACTTGGAAGGCCTTCAAAGGTCGAGAAAAACAGCCTTTTGCGGGGTCCAAACCTGGAGGTACAAGTAATGCTAGTATTTCATTGACGGGATCAAGCGATACGGCGCATTTTGCCAATTTTATCGATGCCGTTCGTTCCGGTAAGGATTTGGACTTGAATTGTGATATTCAGGAAGGTTATATGTCTAGTGCCTTGGCTTTATTGTCCAATGTATCGTATCGATTGGATCGAAAATTAGAATTTATGGGCGATTTGGAAATGGTGAAATCGGATGCCGATGCCAATGCCATGTTGACTAGAAATTATCGTACACCTTATATCGTACCCGAATCAGTATAATTTAATATAAAAACAGAAAATAATAAAATGAAAAATTTAACTGCAACAATGGTTGCCTTTGTCGTTTTGATTTCTTTTTCCTGCAATAAAAATATGGGAAAAGCAGATGGTAACGGTGAAAAATCGAAAGTGACTTTTATAGAAAATGCCCAGGATAATAGCGTGGATGTAATGGTTGATAATCAATTGTTTACTTCTTTTAGGTGGCCAGAGAAAGCAACAAAACCTATGCTGTATCCCATTATCAATGCCGGAGGGACAGAGATTACCAGAGGTTTCCCTCTCAATCCTAAGGTGGGAGAGAGAGCAGATCACCCTCATCAGATGGGGATGTGGTTGACCTATGGAAAGGTCGATGGCAATGATTTTTGGGGTAATGGGTCGCATGGACTAGGGACGAAGAATGATAATGGAGGATTCATTAAAGAAGTGAAAGTCAATAAGACTTCAGCAGGGACAAATGAAGGAGTCTTAAAATTCTCTTCTCAATGGATCGGTAGTGATGGGGTAGAATTGTTAAATGAAAATACTGAGTTTCACTTTATTGCAGAGGGATCACTGCGTATTATTGATCGCATTACGACCCTTACATCTATCGACAAAGAAGTAAAATTCGATGACACCAAAGAAGGTATGTTTGGGATACGGGTGGCGCGACAATTGGAATTGCCTTCACAGGGAACGATGACGCTTTTAAATGCAGCTGGTGAGCCAGAGAAAGTAAAGGCTATGTCAACTGATGGAATTACTGGTAACTATATGAGTAGTGAAGGTGGAAGTGGCCTAGAGGTATGGGGCAGTCGAGCAAAATGGATGGATTTGTATGGCAATATTGGTGATGAGAAGGTTTCTTTGGTGATCTGTGATCATCCCAAAAATGTAAATTATCCAACTTGGTGGCATGCTCGCGGCTATGGTCTTTTTGCAGCCAATCCATTTGGGGCTAAAGATTTTACCGAGGGTAAACAAAGTATTAACTTTTCTATTCCAAAGAAGGGATCGGTGACGTTTAGATATCGAACCATCATTAGTTCAGGCAATCATTTGACTGCAGATCAAATCAACAGCTATGCTGATGATTTTGCAAAAAAGTACTAGGGCTGATTTTTAGTTGAAATTATCCAAAGGGCGGAGAGCAGGAATGACCTCCAAACTGAGGTGAGATAAAAAGTCTATATAGGTTGCGGGAGTGAGCTATATAGACTTTTTTATGTTTTAAAAATATTAATTATATTAATACGTAATATATTGAATATGATATTTTAAGTCAAATATGTGTTATGTTGACCGAATGAAGTTACCCTTTGGGGAGGCAGATGGACTAAATGTCCATCCGATGAGATAAACGGAGCCAGTGCGCTTGGGTGGGGATTCTCTCCTAAATGAGGGTAAACATCCATTGCTCTATCATGAAATTGGACTGATGTGTGGATTATTTAATTGCGAATGGAGATGATCATAGATTTGTCACACTTTTTGCCCAATTCCCCTCCTTTGGAGGGTTGGTAGTTTACTGACGGGGTGGTTAAAATATTACAATGTCAGAATATATCTATCACGCTAAAAGTTTTCTTATAGATAGAAGTCGATTATAGCAAAAATCCGGCAAATCAATCATTCGTCTTCCATTTCGAGCCGCGTAAGTACCAAGGCGCTACGGCAATCATAAGGTTCATTAACCATCAATAGCCATCATTTCTTTGTATCTTTAGAAAAAACCTATGTGTTCTTTATGGTGAACTATATCAAATCTCCAGGGAAAGAAAAAATACAACCACAGTTTCTGTGATTCAGGGATAAATTCCTTTAGTTTTATATCTTGTCCTTTCTCTTGTTTTCAAAGTATATAAATCGAAATATAACTGTTAATGATAAATTCATTTGGTATTAGGGGGCAATAATCATTAATAAGATAAGTAGTATAAGTGCAATTATGATAGCGATTTCTTGGCAAATAGTAAGATTTTTGTTTAAGTTTTCAAGATTAGAACATTGACTTTCTAGTTCTTTAAGATTGTCGGGGAATGTATTGTTTTTATATTGTTTACGTTCAAGGGCTCTGCTTATTTTGTACTTTAATTTATAATTTTTTGATTCAGAACGGGTAATGATCAAGCCAATAATTATTGAGATGATGAGTGAAAATAATGAAATTATACTACACCATATATGACAATCATTTTCTGTGTTATTAAAGGATTTAAATTGGGTTAATGTGTAACCTAACATAGATGATGCTAATATGAAATATAGATTTCGTGTATACCTTAGATGTTGAACATGAATGTTGCGCCAAGCGTCTAGGTCATACAATTTTAACTTGAAGTTCATATTTTTTAATACAAATATATGAATTTAAATCATATATAAAATCCTTTTAATGAATGATTTTGTGTGTTTGGTGTTACCTTATTCATAAGTTTACTTTTCTAGAATAATTTTAAGTTCGAAATCGAAACGTATATAGCTATAGTAGATATTCTATTTATAGGGTCCATAGCTAATTACACTTCTTTTTTAATGGTGATGAATATTTGTATTTTATCCAAATTATATATTAATAAATTTGTTATTTTTGGACAATTGTAATGATTTAATGAAAAATAGAATGGTAAAAATAAGTGTTGTCCTTGCTGTGCTTTGTGTCTTTTTGAGTTGTCAAACAGAATCAAAACACGAAGAAAATAAAAATGTGGTTGAATTTCCGACCATATCCGAGCCCATATTATTGGTGGACAATGGCAAAGAACATCTCTACGCCAGCTATTATGGAATTAATTCCTTCAGTGCCAATGATAGATATGCTACCGTTCTGGAGACCGATATCAAGTATACCCTCCCTACAGAGGATGAACCAGCAACCTTGGGGATGGTAGATCTTGAAACAGGTGACTTTATTCCATTAACAGAAACACGTGCTTGGAATTTTCAACAGGGCTGTATGGCTCATTGGTTGCCCTCTTCTCCGGATTCTTTAATAATTTACAACGATCTTAGAGAGGGTAAGTTTATTTCTATAATTTTCAATGTTCATACTAAGGAAGAAATTAAAACCATTCCTTATCCCATTAGTGCACTGTCCAACAATGGGAAATATGCAGCGAGTATTAATTTTTCTAGACTGAGACAGACCCGTTCTGATTATGGATATGGAGGCGAAGGTCAAGATGCCAATATGGATGTCCAATTCCCCGAAGATGACGGTTTGTTTATAGTTGATTTGGAAACGGGAGAAGCCGACCTCATAGTATCCATGGCCGATGTCCGTGACCAAGTGCCAGAAGTGGTGGATGAAGGCATTGAATATTTTAATCACACTCTATTTAGTCGTGGGGACAGTAAAATATTTTGGTTGGCGAGGGCCATTCCCAATAGAAATACTACTTCATTTGTGGTCAATATCGACGGAACGGAATTGACACGGTGTTTTCCCGATGATTGGGGAGGATCTCATTTCGATTGGTTAAACGATGATGAATTAATGGTGACGGCTGCATACCAAGGCAAGCAATACAGTCATGTTTTGTTTACTCCAGGGCAAGATAATTACGTCAGACTGGGTAATGGCATCTTAGATTACGATGGTCATGGCGCCTTCTCCCCAGATGGCAAGTGGATGATTACTGATACCTATCCTAGAGGTAGTGCTTTGTTAGAACAAAAAATTTACTTAATGCATATGGCTACACAGGCTATTTTGCCCTTAGGGACATTTGTTGAACCTGCTGAATTTAAAAGTCATTGGCGATGTGATATTCATCCGCGATGGAGTAGAAGTGGACAGCTGGTTGGATTTAACTCTACTCATACGGGGAGTCGACAGGCCTATTTGTTGAAACTAGATTTTTGAACCAAAGGCTACAATAGAATCTCTACCGTTTGACTTTTATATAAATTTTAGTATAAACTGACGACTATAGCATTTTATATCAATATTTCTTTTGTTTGGGTATTAATTGAAATTGATTTCTTTTAAGTGTTTACATTTTTTAATAATATTATTTCTATTTAAGTGTAATAGTCATATTTTTATTGCCTTTGTTTGTGGTGGCCCAATAAGTGAGTGAATTCATTTAGTTTTAATCTTAATCTATGAGTGCAAAGAATATTGAAAGGTTGGCGTTGGCATTTTCAGTTTTAGGAATTGCCTTATTGGTATTGTCTCTTTTTGGGCAACTTGATTATCGGCCTGGGGTATTATTGTTGATGATGGGGGGAAGCATTGTCATGATGAATTATTCTGCATTAAAGGGGTATACTTTTACAGCTTGGGTATTGGTTTGTGTGGGTTTTGCCTTGGCCTATCCACAGCATTTGATACAGTGGGGAGATTTTAAATTGTCCTTATTGATTGTTCCATTGATACAAATGATAATGTTTGGAATGGGTACGACTTTGAGTTTGTCCGATTTCAAGAAAATATTAATCACGCCTTGGCCTGTATTTATTGGAGTCGTATTGCAGTTTGGCATTATGCCCTACGTTGGATATATGGTTGCTACTTATATGGGCTTTGATGGAGAATTGGCGGCAGGGATTGTGCTAATCGGATCGGTATCTGGTGGCGTCGCCTCCAATTTAATGGCTTATATCGCCGGAGCTAATGTGGCATTATCTGTGACTATGACAGTGGTATCTACTTGTTTGGGGCCTGTTATGACACCGTTGTTGATGTCTACCTTTGCAGGAAGCTTTATAACTGTGGATACTTTTGCCATGATGATGGGGGTAGTGAATATTATAGTGATTCCCGTAGTGATAGGGTTGTTGGCGCATAATATATTGTATAGTTCGGCAAAGTGGGCCAATAGTTTAAAGACTATGCTCGGAATAGCTTTTGTAGCCCTCATGATTTTTATCCTTGGTTTGACATCGTCTTGGATGGATTCGGGAGTGATTTTGACATTGCGCAATGGTTTAATGATGGGCTGTGGCTTGATTCTGTTGGTGTCGTTGTCCAAGGCCGTGATTGGAATATGGTTGAAACGCCCCAATACTTGGATGGATAAATTATTGCCCTTCGTTTCCATGATAGGGATTTGCATTATTTTGGCCGTGATTATTGCACAGACTCATGATGTGTTGATGGCTGCAGGCGGATTGTTGGTTGTGGCTGCTATTATACATAATAGTACTGGATATTTACTAGGTTATTGGATGGCTAGGCTTTCTGGAGGAGTTATTGGTAAAATTGGTTTTGCCATGGGGTGGTTGTCTACTAATGAGACCTTAATCGATGAGGCTAGTTGTCGAACGGTAGCCTTTGAAGTCGGTATGCAAAATGGAGGTATGGCAACGGGATTGGCTATGGACGTCCTTAAAAGTCATGTGGCTGCATTGCCGCCGAATTTATTCGGTACTTGGATGAATATTTCAGGCTCTATGTTGGCGAATTATTGGAAAAAAAATAAACCTGCTCTTACACTTTCTGAGAAAAGTCTGGAATCAGTGGTGGAATCAAATGTATAAATACGGGTTAAATAGCTGTAATAGTTTAAACCCCCAGTCGTCAATTGGGACAAAATACGATAAACGGTATTCCTTGATGACATCCTAATATAGTGCTGTTTAATATAAATTCTAGTCTTTTTTATCTAATCGTCGCGTTATCGATTAGTAGAATTCCTTCAATTATTTACCTGATCTTTTCATTAACCCTAGATTTAAAGCATAAAAAGATCTTTTGAATTATCATTAAATTCGGTTATGTGAAATGTGAAAAATTAAATATCAAAATTCTTGAGATTTATATGTTCTTATAATAAAAGCCATGTGGGCAATGAAGATGTATCCTACATATAAAGTATTGTGTTCGGTATCGAAACTGATCTTCATTATTTGATATAGGTTTTATTAACTTTATTGGTGAAATATAGCCTTTATATGGATTTGAAAAATGAAAAATATTTGGTTGACGGATCTTATTTGCTGGAGAAGTTTCCAGGGAAAGGGGGCTGGACTTATGCCAGAATCCCTGAAATTAGCCAAAATCCAAAGAATCCATTTGGTTGGGTAAAGGTGAAGGGGAAAATTGATGACTATTCATTAAACCAATATAAACTAATGCCGATGGGAGAGGGGAAGCTTTTTTTGCCAGTGAAGACTGATATTCGCAAAAAGATTCGAAAACAGGCTGGGGATTATGTTTATATTCAGTTGGCATTGGATGAGTCTATACTCGAAATACCAGATGAAATAAATTCTTGTTTTGAGACAGAGGAGGAGATAGTAAAACAAACATTTACCTCATTGACAGAAGGGCAGAGAAAAACGTATTTGGATTGGATTTATAATGCTAAAACCGATGAAACTAAGATAAATCGAATATTGGCTATGATGGATGAATTGCGTAAAATGACTAAAGTGTGATTTTTCTGCCTAAAAATTGGGGATAGTTCATTTAACTGTGTCTTTGTTTAAAAATAATATTATTCTACTTCCCTCTTTTGGGAAGTAAGATTAGGT
>NZ_JAJQYA010000008.1 GCF_021729155.1 Membranihabitans marinus
ATCCAGTAAATGTGGATTGGATGAAGGAACCGGAGCCACTGTGCTCCGGGTGGGTGAGCCTAGATGAAGGAACCGAGAGCTCCGTCTCTCGGGTGGACTAGACGATAGACGAGGCAGCGTCTGAATATAACTCAATGAAGTCATGTAGTGACCAAATATCCTTAATAGGCATTTGATGTGACTGAGCATAGTTGTCCGAAGGACAACCAAATGCCGTAAATCGGCAGTTGACGATGGAACCGAGGCCACTGTGCCGAGGTATGACTGAGCTTATTAATTATAAATGTAATTCGTATAAGGAGCATTGATGAGAGAACTGAGATCTCTTGAGCTCGGATGGTGTGACCAAAAGGATGATTGACCGTAAATCGGTCAATTTGAGATACTGAATCAGATACTAAAGCGAATCGCCTTTTATGTCACTTTGGAATTGGATATAATTCGGTGAAAGAGGTTGGGGAAATATCGTTTAATATAAACTCCTAAGATCTCATATTGACCGATATATCCTTCCTTCTTACGACGTCTAATAATGCGTAGAGCCTTCTTAGCAAAAACCTCAGTAGACATCCCCTTAGATGTCTTTTGGTCCATCGTAGTTTGAGGTTTGCCATCACCAGTCAAAGCATTTTTCGACACATCGGTATGTATAAATCCCGGACAGAGAATCGTAACATCGATACCGTGGTTTTGAACTTCAAATCTCAATGAATCAAAATAACCTTGAATAGCGTGTTTGCTAGCCGCATAGGAAGACCTTAATGGGCTGCCAAATTTTCCAACAATACTGGAAACCACAACGACCTGACCTATTTTCCGCTTAATCATCGATGGCAATACCAACTGTGTCAAGGCAATAGTTCCAAAAAAATTGATCTCAAATAACCTCTTAGATACCGCCAATTGGGTGTCCAAAGCCATAGATCGCTGGCTTACTCCACCATTATTGATCAATACATCGATTTGACCACCAAATCCCAAAGCTTGGTTTACCAATGAAGGCAATTCATCTTGATTGGCTAGATTTAGAGGTAAAATATGTTTTTGCCCCAATCCACCACATTCTTGCTTAACCGATTCCAATTTTTCGACGTTCCTTGCCGACAAAATCAAATTGGCTCCCAAATCAGCAAATCCTTTGGCCATTGCTCTACCCAATCCCGCAGAGGCACCGGTGATCCAAATCCATTGGTCTTTATAAGTGGTATTCATCTAATCTTTTACTCTGTTTAATGAAAGTGCTTTTAGCATAAATTTTGGCAGGGCTTTTTCCGGTTTACGTTTACGCAAATCCAAATACCACCCCACTTTTTTCAAGATAGGAATTTTATGGGTTTCTACAAATTCAATTAAAGTCCCATCGGGATCTTCTACATAACTAAAATGACCTGCAGCTTCCCCCATATCGAAACTATTACTACTATCTACCGTAAAAGGTGAATTGTGAGATTCACATAGTTTTCTCATCTCATCCATTCCCACAATATCATAACACAGATGAATAAATCCTAAATCACCCCAATATCTGTTTTTATATATTTTGTTGGGTTGACGATCCAAGACTTGGATCAATTCAATCTCAGATTTTCCCAACATTTCAGAAAATGGCCCTCTATAAGGAGCTTCTCTAGTCAACAATACCCTTCTGTATTGGCTGGTATTACCACTCCAAGTCTTAGAACCAGCATAATCATCAGTCACATCGAATTTCACTTGATTATAGCCCAATATATTGGTGTAAAATTCAACCGATTTATCAATATTACTCACCCCTATTACTGCACCACTGATTCCTCCATTGTCTCGATACCTATTGCCGAACCAATGTTGGGACTCCACTACTTCAAATACATTGTCGTAAGGATCTTGAAAATAAAAATGAGGTCTACCTAAAGGATCCTTCTCAATACCAGAAAGCAATTTAACATTATTGCTTTCCATATGAGCAAAAGTATTACTTACATTTCTCGATTTTATCTTGGCTGCATTGATACCCAAATCTCCTGGCAATACATCAAATTCGGCTTTTTCAGGAGTTCTACTTACATACTGCCATATTTCAAAGCCCCCGCCGCCATTGAGGTTCATAGCAAGTATGGCATGTCTACTTTGAGGTTTTCCTCCAGTATATGGCAACATCAATCCCGCTTCCGCTGCTTCATCGAATATGGGAACATCCATACCAATGATCTTTCGATACCAAGCCCATGCTGCATGAACATCACTTACCCCTATGCCCATTTGTTGTATTCCACTAATATAAGGTTTCTGCATAATAATTCTTTGGTCTAAAATCGAATGAATAAATAATTATAGGGTCTTCTCTGCCCGCTTAATCGCAATATCTTCTTTTAAATTTTTCCACTTAGGTCCCATTAATTTATTCATTCCCTTATCCACTACAAAGTGTCTAGAAATATTCATCAATCCTTTGGCTCTAGTAAAAATAGATGCATTGGCACGTAAACTCAAAGAATATCCACCTACGACATAATGCATGAAATGCCAACAGCCCATAGGCATAAACAAGGTCTCTCCATGCTTGAGGATGGTTCGATATCCAGTAGCATTTTTAAGGGCCGGAAATTTATCGTAATCTGGATTTAGCACGTCGACGTGACTCTGTACAGTAAATGGATGATTGTATAAATATACTCCTTGATCTTCATCGAACAAAATACATTCCTTTTCTGTCTGAAAATGAGTGTGAAAAACACAAGAATAATCTATATCGTAGTGAAGATTGACACTGGATCCTGCCCCTCCAAAAAACATAAAAGGATATTTATCCATAAATCCTCCCATTACATTGGGCATGGAGAAGTCGTTGACCAATTCAGGTGCATGCTCAAAAATGTTGTACAAAAACATCCTGTAGTCAGTAGGCTCATTTTGTATCAAAGTCAAATAATCCCCCAACTTCATGTGGGTGGCAGGTGTCATATATCCCTTTCCCGGTTTGTGGTAATCTTTGGAAAATAATGGCACTTTTAGGTGACCATAATTATCTCTCAAAAAATCCCAAGTCCACTTATCTTTCGCTGGCCAATCCTCGGTTATATCGGTCAACACCACTGGTGTCTTGGTATTTAAATAATT
Source organism: Membranihabitans marinus (assembly GCF_021729155.1). Lineage (GTDB taxonomy): Bacteria > Bacteroidota > Bacteroidia > Chitinophagales > Saprospiraceae > Membranihabitans > Membranihabitans marinus. The sequence continues at coordinate 3,100 of NZ_JAJQYA010000008.1, forward strand.
TTTTTGAAAATCTCTTGGAGAAATTCCAGATACGCGCTCAATAGCTTTTAAATTCATACCCCATTATTTTTTATCGAAAATATCAGCGACTTCAACTTTGAATCCCTAATTTAACAATTATATAAAATTTAAAAAATAGTAAGTTTAAAAAAACAGGACGAATATACAACTTATCTTATTGAATGTACAGACTTAACTATGAATTAGGGTTAAGTTCAAGTAAAAATAAAAACCAACTTTACAGAGCCGTAAAATTTCTATACATTTAAGTAATGAATATGAAATATGAAAACGAAAAATGAAATAGTCCGCAATTGGCTCCCGAGATATACGGGAACTGAACTCAAAGATTTTGGCAGATACATTATAATTGTCAACTTCAATAATTACTTGGAATTATTCGCCAAATGGTATAATTGCGAGATAAAAGGTGATGGTCGGGCTATGAAATCGGCTACTCACGACAACATTACCATCATAAATTTTGGTATGGGCAGTCCCAATGCAGGTACCATTATTGACCTACTTACAGCCATTAAACCCAAGGCTGTGATCTTTTTGGGGAAATGTGGTGGATTGAAAATGAAAACAAATAAAGTAGGTGATTTAATCCTTCCTATTGCAGCCATTCGAGGTGAAGGTACATCCAATGACTACCTGCCACCTGAAATACCAGCACTGCCTGCCTTTGCTTTGCAAAAAGCCATCTCTACTACCATACGTGAATTTGGTCTCGACTACTGGACGGGAACGGTATACACCACCAACAAACGGGTATGGGAACACAGAGAAGACTTCAAAGACTACCTTCGAACCCTTCGAGCATTGGCTATAGATATGGAAACAGCCACCATCTTTGTAGCCGCATTTAAAAATCACATTCAGGCTGGAGCCCTTTTGCTGGTCTCCGATATCCCTATGGTGCCAGAAGGAGTAAAAACAGAAGCCAGTGATAAGGATGTCACTAAAAAATATGCAGAAGATCACCTTAAAATAGGCATTGAAAGTCTGCGCAAATTGATAAATAAATCGGTGACCATCAAACACCTTCGGTTCTAGTTGTCATTGTATTTGCTGTCCAATTGAACGTATCTCACTGATTAGGAGTTATTGTCCATCATTAAATAATACCACGATTAAGAATCCTCTATTAGAAGGAGGACATTAACTTTATACATTGCCCTAGGATTGCTTATTGTATAGCTGTTTTGAGAAAATGTAACATAAGGAGGAAGAGCCGAGAACCATGGTTGATGGTTGGAGTCCTGCCTGTAACCGATGATCCCGAGGTAAGCCATCAACTAACTACGTATTGATCAGGGTATAAAAAGACTATAAATTTGCTTCAAAAGAAGTAAATGAATAAATACGAAGAATTTGCTCATTTGCTTACAAGGAATTCTCTCCTATCGACAGAAAACATTTTTTTCTATTAAAATCAAAGTTTGATGTGAATTGAATGATACCATGAATGGTTATGCTCATGGATTTGTCACACTTTTTGCCGAAATAATCATATTATATCTAGTATCATTGAATTAAAACAATGATTATCTGTCAAAGAAAGCCTATAGAGCAAAAAGTCCGCCAAATCAACATTGTTTATACTTTATGGAATCTCGTCATGCCACAGTGGCTCTGGTTCCTTCAAGACAATTATATTATTACTGTGACAAGTACTTAAACTTGTCAATTTAAATGCAGTGTCGTCGCAGCACAGTGGCTGCGACTTCTCTCCCCGTAGACCGATTAACGGTCTACGATGCTTTGCATTTTGGTCGTTCACACCCGGAGCACAGTGGCTCCGGTTCCCTCATCCGATGGACATTTAGTCCATTGGGTTGTCCAACAGGACAACTTCATTCAGTCATCATCATCCAATCCACATTAATTGGATTGGGTACTTCGTACTGCATTTGGTCGTTCTCGCCAGAGTCCGATTTACGGGCCAACCCATCCACGACGCGGTGGTCGTGGCTCCTTCAAGCAATTATATTATTACTGTGACAAGTACTTAAACTTGTCAATTTAAATACAGTGTCGTCACAGCGCAGTGGCTGTGACTTCTCTCGCCAGAGCCCGATTTACGGGCTCTGGTGCTGCGCACTTCGCTCGTTCACCCACGGCTATTAACATATCATCCCTTCAGGATGACCGAATGAAGTGCAAAACCACCTATGATCCAATAGGGATCATCGATGAGAGAACCGAGATCTCTTGATCTCGGATGGATTAGCCAAAAGTATCATTGACCGCAAACCGGTCAATATGAGATAACCACTTTGGAAGATTAAAACATATGGCAATATAAAACTGTTACAGGAGCATAGTCAATGCCATATAAAATATAGAAAAAAGGATAGATGAGATTGCAATTGGTTTTTCCTCTGGATGGAGGCTGAGATTCTCTCTCTGTAACATATGTTACCAATTTAATCTCGAACACATCCTATCTTTGTTATATAAAAATAATCGCATTATGAAAGTAGAACAAATTTATACTGGATGCCTTGCCCAAGGAGCTTACTATATCGAAAGTAAGGGTGAAGCTGTCGTCATTGATCCCCTTCGAGAAGTGCAACCCTATATTGACAAAGCCCAAAAAAATGGTGCAAAAATAAAATATGTTTTAGAGACCCATTTTCATGCCGATTTTGTCAGTGGCCATATAGACCTAGCAAATAAAACTGGAGCAACCATAGTTTTTGGCCCCACTGCACAACCGGGATTTGAAGCCCATGTTGCTGAGGAAAATGAAATCCTTAAAGTAGGTGATGCCACTATCAGAGTCATCCACACTCCTGGACATACCATGGAAAGTACTTGCTATCTATTGTCGGATGAAGAAGGTAAAGATATAGGATTATTTACTGGAGACACCTTATTTATAGGGGATGTAGGACGACCTGATTTGGCTCAAAAAGTGGTCGCTGAATTGACCCAAGAAAAATTAGCCGGACACCTCTACGACTCACTACACGAAAAAATAATGCCGCTGGCCGATGACATTGTGGTCTATCCCGCCCATGGAGCTGGCTCTGCTTGTGGTAAAAACATGAGTAAAGAAACCACTGACTTGCTGGGCAATCAAAAGAAAAACAATTACGCCCTTCAACCTATGTCCAAGGAAGCATTTATCAAAAAAGTCTTACACGGATTAATGCCTCCTCCTAAATATTTTCCCGAGAATGTAATGATGAACATTCAGGGCTATGAAAGCATAGATAACGTCCTAAACAAGGGGCTACAGGCACTGGATCCAGAAGCATTCGAATCTATGGCCAATGAAACCGATGCCCTGCTCCTGGACACTAGAAATGCCCAAACCTTTGCCAAAGGTTTTATCCCCAATTCAATCAACATTGGGATCGATGGAAATTTTGCACCATGGGTTGGAGCCCTTATTCCCGATATCAAACAAAACATCTTACTTATAGCAGATGAAGGACGGGAAGAAGAAGTAGTTACCAGACTAGCGCGTGTGGGATACGATCACACCATTGGATATCTTAAAGGGGGATTCTCAGCTTGGCAAAAAGCGAACAAAGAAATTGACGAAATCACCTCTATATCTGTGGACACTCTAGCGCAATATCTGGAGGATAATCCCGAATTATCCATCCTCGATGTACGCAAAGAAAGTGAACATATTTCAGAACACATTATCGGTTCCACAAACCTAGCCTTAGATTATATCAATGAAAACATTGATCAAATAGACAAGGACAAGACCTACTATGTGCATTGTGCAGGTGGCTATAGATCTATGATTTTTACCTCTATCCTTAAGGCCAGAGGATTTGAAAATCTTATCGATGTCAGTGGAGGATTTAAAAGTATTAAAGAATCAGACAAATTCAATCTCAGTGAATACGTCTGCCCTACTACCCTACTGTAAATAAAATAACCGTAGATAGTGGTAAACAACCCCCATAGCTATAAATCATTTTTCCATCATTGTGGAAAAACATCAATAAAAGGTTGGTTCTAAATAAATTAGTTCAGGTAGAGTTCGAATTTTTTTTGGAACCACCTTTTCCCTAAATTTAAAACGATGAAAACATCGAGTAATCAGACAACATCGAAACTTATTGTCCAATATTAATTGACTCAAACAAATTGACAAGCTATTAATTCTCAATTCGATTCAATCACATTTATAATTAAAACAAAATATCATGTTTAAAATATTAAAAAACATTTTTTCACCGGCAGAAAAGGATGGCGGTTTAATTGATATCCTTAAAAACGATGCCTATCTGGTCGATGTCCGAAGTCCCTTAGAATATTCTTCCGGTAGTGTTAAAGGGGCAGTAAACATACCTTTAGACACCATTAAGAGTCAATTACCGAAATTTCAAAACAAAGAAAATATAGTGGTTTTCTGCAGAAGTGGTGCTAGAAGTAGTAGGGCCAAATCCATCCTAAAGAATTACGGTATAGAAGGGGTAATCAATGGTGGGTCTATGCAAAATGTACAAGCAGCTTTAAAAGCTTAATTGATGTAGTTAAACCCTGTAGAATATAGAGTAAATTACTCATATATTACTCTATATCCTCATGAAAGATGTAAGCTATTGTGAAAAACTCGAACCTGCAATAATACCTATTCTTCTTGCATTGGTTTTTGTATTTCCCAATCCTATAGCGCACAGTCGTAATTACTTATACTTTAAGTCAGCGTTTTTATTTACTATTGTTTAAATCAAATATTGTTATGATCATTCTCCATACAGAAATATTGATCTTATCTTAGGTAAAACAATTGGGACAGTTAAAGATATGACATCATACTAATACCATAAATTAATAATTAGATGTTAGAAAGGATATATAGACCATGGAATTTATTTAGAATTATTCGCCTCATCATTGGGGTGGTTGTCATTGCGACAGGGATAATAGATCACCAATATATGCTCATTCCTATAGGAGGGATATTTACGTTAATGACAATACTAGATTTAAACAATTGTTCCAATAATTGTCAAACCATTCCACGAAGGAACTACGGGGAAACTGAAAATATTATTTTCGAAGAAGTAAAATCTAAAGACTATGACCATTAGACTGCTTTTACTCATGTCTATTTTATCCTTGATGGCATGTAAGGACAATCAAACGTTAACGACGCAGGAAGAAGAACAGTATTTGCAGTTGGGCGATAGTATTTCCAATATTATGCAAAAAGAATTGTTGAAAAATGTAAAACAAGCCATCCAACAGCGAGGAATTGATTATGCTGTCGATTTTTGCAATGTTAAAGCTATTCCGCTCACCGATTCTTTGTCCATGTTCAATAATGTAAAAATTCAACGACTCTCAGACAAAAACAGAAATCCAAATAATGCCATTCATTCCCAAGCAGATAAAATGGCATGGGAGAAATTATCAACAGACAAAACTGACTTTATCGAAGTAGAATCTTCGAAGGATATTTTTTATTACAAACCCATAATATTGGCCTTGCCTACCTGTTTAAAATGCCATGGTTCGAGTTCTGATATTGCGGGAACTACCCAAGAAATGATTGATTTAAAATACCCCGCTGATAAGGCCGTAGGATATACAATGGGAGATTTGAGAGGGATGTGGAAAATTCAATTAAAATGAAACAATTAATAAAGCAAAATATATTGACCATCATTGGTTTATCCATTGGAGGAATAGCGGGATTTCTCTATTGGAACTACGTCGGTTGCACTTCGAATACCTGTGCGATTACTTCCCATCCATTGAACAGTAGTTTATATGGAGCCGTCATGGGAGGTTTATTGCTTTCAATGTTCAAATCAGAAAAGAGTGATAAAAATTCTGATAATAAAGAATAAGTAAGGGGCAACTTGCTATCTGAGGCCGAATATCAATAAATACGATGAAAGGCATTAAATAAAAAAAGACCGGCTTACAGTTTCCCCCTTGTAACAACCGGTCTAGACCATGAGTAAATTCGAAAAATCTACGAATTTATTTAATATCTATATAACTATAAACCCACCTTGAATATTATATTTCTCTATGTTTTAGAGGCTAGAATCAGACACTTTAACACATTCGGCAAGTTTAAAACTAGATTATAATTTCTGATGGAGAATAAATAGCCATTATCCATGAGAATCTACCCTCAACCAATACAAAACCAGTGACTCTTCCAAGCTCAGAGGAAAAACTCTAGCCATTATGACGAAATAAAGAATGCAGGTTAGGACTCAAAATTGTCGTAATAAATCCTATAAATCCTTGTCAAAGTGTCAAAATGGCAGAAACCTTGGAATGGCATAAGTTTTGAACCTTTGACATCACATATTAATTAGTTAAAAAAAATATTTTCAAAAATGGAAAAAGGTCACATTTCGGTACAAACGGAAAACATATTTCCCATTATTAAACAATATCTATATTCTGATCAAGAAATATTCTTAAGAGAACTTGTCTCCAATGCTGTCGATGCAAGCCAAAAGCTCAACACCCTTGCTAGGAAAGGAGTCTACAAAGGATCTACGGAAAATCTTAAAATCAATATTGCCATAGATGCCGAACAAAAGACATTAACCATTTCTGATCAGGGAATTGGTATGACGGCCGACGAAGTCAAAAAGTATTTAAATCAATTGGCTCTCTCTAGTGCCAATGATTTCTTAGAAAAATACAAAGACGAAGGAGCTGGCATTATCGGTCATTTTGGTCTGGGCTTCTATTCGGCCTTTATGGTTGCCGAAAAAGTAGAAGTGATTACCAAATCATGGCAAGAAGGCGCAGATGCCGTAAAATGGATATGCAGCGGTGATCCTTCCTATGAATTAGAAGCATCGGATAAAACCACTGTAGGTACAGATATTATTCTCTACATCAATCCCGAAGATGAAGAATATTTAGAAGAAAGTAAAATCAGAGGATTACTCGATAAATATTGCAAGTTTTTACCTATCCCCATCCAATTTGGTGAAAGAGACGAAGTTGTCCAAGAAGAAACAGGTGCTGAGGAAGAAGCAAGTGCTGATGATGAAAACAAAGAACCTAAAACCATAAAGGTTGCCAATATCATTAACAACACCCACCCTCTTTGGAAAAAAGGTCCCAGTGAATTAACCGATCAAGACTACATTGATTTCTACGATGAACTCTATCCCTACAGTGAAAAACCATTGTTTTGGATTCACCTAAACATCGATTTTCCATTTAACCTAACCGGGGTTTTATACTTCCCCAAAATTAACAATCAGTTGGAAGTTCAAAAGAACAAAATCCAATTGTATTCCAACCAAGTTTATGTTACTGATGAAGTGAAAGAAATCGTTCCGGAATTTTTAACTTTACTACACGGGGTGATTGATTCCCCAGACATTCCACTGAACGTATCTCGAAGTGCCTTACAAAGCGATCGAAATGTAAAGAAAATCACCGGTTATATTACTAAAAAGGTTGCAGAGAAATTAAAGGGATTGTTTACTGAAGATCGATCTAGCTACGAAGAAAAATGGAGTGATATAGGTGTCTTTGTAAAGTATGGTATGATCAGCGACGACAAATTCTACGATCGCACCAAAGACATTGCCTTGGTCAAAAATGTAGCCGATGAATCCTACACTTTAAATGAATACTTCGACAAAATCAAGGATAACCAAACCGACAAAAACGACGTCAAAGTAGCCATATATGCATTCAACAAAGAGGCGCAAGACAGTTATATAACAGATGCCACCAACTATGGTTATGACGTATTGGTCCTAGACCAAGTCCTAGACAATCACTTTATACAGAATATTGAACAAAAATGGGATAAAGTAAGATTTGCCAGAGTTGATAGCGAAACCGTAGACCAATTGGTCGCTAAGGAAGAAAAGCTAGAAACTGCTCTCAGTGAGAAGGAAGAAGAAAAATTGAAAACCCTCTTTACTTCTACCCTCAGCATAGCCGATCATCAATTTCAGATAAGACCATTGCCCGCAGATTCTGCACCGGTACAAATCGTAAAACCAGAATTTATGCGCCGAATGGAAGATATGCAACGTCTTCAGTCTGGTCAAATGGCCATGGGCAGCATGAATATATACCAAGTAGTGGTAAATGGCAATCACCCTCTTATCGCCAAAAAGTTGATCAATATGAGATCGGAAGATAAGAAACAAGAGTTCACTAAATACCTCTACAACCTTGCTTTATTAAATCAAAACATGTTACAAGGTAAATCCTTGACTGAGTTTATGAAGCAGAGTTTGGAATACGCAGGCAACTAAAAATCGTAAGATCATAAAAAACTAAAGGTCGTACTGCTTATAAGTATTACGACCTTTTTATTTTTTTAGATTTGGTCTACCTCTTTGATTATCTTATCCCTAATGTAATTGAAATTAAATGGGAAACACTAAAAATCAAGGCCCAATGAAAAATGCAACATGGGTTTCTCTATCGCACCTGAATCTATTCCCCATGCATAATCACCTCGAACAAAGTAGCCAAATAGATTCAATCGAACACCACCTCCGTAACCTACTACAAAGGGATCTCTGAAATAGTGAATTTTCGCAGATAGAATTGGAGGTCTTTCAATTTCAACAAAGTTAATTGGATTATTGGGATCATAGGGATCTTTGCCTTCCCAAGCCATACCAGCATCAAAGAATCCAACCACTTGAAAATCCTTGAGAATGCGGCTTTTCATGTTCTTACCGAAAATATATTGAAAAATTGGAACCCTCAATTCCACATTGGTCAACATGTGATTGTTGCCACTTCTGACATTGCTTTTAAACCCTCTTAAGCTTGGAGCTATAGTCTGAAAAGCATAAGTATATCGATAATTGGTTCGTCCATCATCGTTAAACTGAGGAATGATTTCATTGTCTGCTCCCCCTAGGTAATAAAGTATTTTTTCAGGCCCCAAGCTCACCGCGCCTGCTCCACGCACAGCAAATACACTGTGTTTAAGGACTGGCAAATAATGTCTAATATCAAACCCCAAAACCGCGAGATAACCTTCTGCAAAATCAAACTTAAAGTCTTCAATAAATTGAATCTCCACTTTCTTCATGGCTTCGGCAAACAATTTGGCTCGTGTGCCAAAACGAATATTGGTAGAATAGATAAATGAATTGTCAAATACGTATTCCAATTTTAAACCCAAGCGCTGAGATACATCGGGAGGGGTATTTAATTCGGCCACTGAGGTTGGCTTAATTATGGTTTTATCTTGACGTAGCGTAAATTTTGCTCTTATACTATTGTAAAAATCCAGAGGATAGGTAAGGCCATATTGACCTAAAAGCACTTCATATTTCTGTCCTCCTTGAAGACCGGAATCCGTAGGAAATCGATCGGATTGAACCTTGCGATAAAAAGCCACGTTCTTATCGAGTCGATGCTTAAGGTCTCTGTATATTAGATAATATTCTGCCGCATTGAAACTTGGAGGGAAGCGAACTCCTCCTTCAAATTCGTAATCTTCAAACAAATCTTTTACCACTACTTTACCCAATAAGCCTGTGGGAATTCTTTCATAGCTTCCGGCTTCTCCGGCATAGCTATCCAATCCATCGAAGAGCAACTCATTGTTGAAATCGAATGAACTCTCGAAAATATTGAACTGCCAGCGATAGGGCACGACCTTAGAAGATTCTATATCTATAAAATCACTCTTTGCCACCGGCAATATCTTTTTGTCGCCATATGATAGATTGGTAAAAATCTCTGTTTTAGTCCTAAATAAACTGTCTAAAAACTGCTGAGAAAATATATTCTCATATTCTGATTGAAACTTTTGATTGGGATCGTATTCTGCCTTTCTCAGTGAATCGCGTTTGGTTTGAGCATCCATTTTTCGATCGAGATACTGATAGTAAGCCACCGGGTCGACATCGGCCATTTGAGGAATACCACTTTGATCAAACGAATGATATTTCTCTTTATACATCAAGGTATACAGTAGAGATTCCTTCTCTGGAGAGACAATGGCTGAAGAAAGATGACTATTTAAATCCGTTAAATACGATACATTAGAAGTTTGCACTTGATATGTTGGGAATCCTGTAAGTAATCCTTGATCCACAGAATCTTTCTTTTCCTTCTCTATTTCATAATACTTATTAAAAAACCGATAGACAAAGGTAGAATCTTCCCTCATCAGTTGATAGGGTACCATGGCTAAATTTTGAATCCCGGTAGCGTCTGTGGAAAAAAATACGGCCTTATCAGTGGCCTTAACCAACTTGACCTTTTCACTTTTGGATTGATAAATAGGAAATATGTTCAATGGACTATCCCAGTCCATCATCCAAATGTCTGAAGTGGTAATATTGGGAATACTATCGGTTTGCCAATTGGTCAAACTCTTTCGATCTCTATTGGATTGGAATGAAATAAAGGTGCCCTCATTGTGTTTTACTACTTCGGGATACATATCAGCATAGTAGTCATTCATCAACCGATCCGACTGCCTGGTCTTGATGTCGTAGCGATACAAGTCAATATTCCCCAAGGTCAATCCCGACATCACCAAATATCTGTCGTCGATAAAATCAAAACCAAAAATACGCTCGAATCGTTCGGGAAGTAGTTGTTCAAAATATTCTTTTGAAGCAATATTGATAATCCTCAGATAAATTTTATCCCGTCTTTCATAGATAATGGCCAAATCATTGCCATTATCTGACCATCGCAAGCTGGGATAGTTTTCATCTACAGGAAGAAAAGGATTTCTTGTTCCATATTGAAAGATCCTCTTTTTTTGTTTGGTTTCTAGATCTCTTAAGAATATTTTATATCTACCTTCAAAATTAGATACATAGGCCACTTGATTTAGACTGGGATGGTATTCGCCATCGGTAATTTTTGCTCGTCCACGCTTCCAAAGTTTCCATTCTTCTGCATCTACCGGCAATATGACCTCTCTATTTTCAATTTCGTAAATAGACTCGAAGAAGTTTTTCCACTGAACGATCATCTGATCGATCTTCACCCCAAATACAAAATTAAAGGCTTCATCTAAATCCTTATTGAGTTTGGTTAAATACAATAAATTGGGAATAACACTTTTGCCATAAGTAGTGGCTAAGAAATACCAAAAGCTGTGGCCTGTCAATATGGGTTCAACCTTTTGCATTTTATTAAAGTTCAATTTCCCCTTTTTCAATGCGAGGTATTGTCTAAATGAATCATCGACTTCTTGATTCCAATCCCCTCCCGCAAATGATATCAAACCATTTAAAAACCAGTCGGGCAATTTCTTGGCATAATTGGTTTGAAATCCCGCTTCGATTTTACCTCCTAAGAACATATCATTGATTAATATGCCGCAAAGCCCCTCTCTAATATTTTTCTCTAAGAGGGTAAGATCTCCAGTGTAATAGACAAAAACCTTGTTATTGACTATGGAAACCAATTCATTTTCTTTGTACAATATTTCATCTTCGCCAATATTGCTCTGGTTTTGATCACCCATTTCGGAGAATACCAACAATTCAATCTTGTGGTTCATCTTGTGCTCGAGGAGATCCAATATTTCAGGATATTCTTTTTCTGCGATTTTGGCAGCTGCATAACCGATATCTCTCGATTTGCCATACCAATAGGTCTTGATATTGTCACTTTTATAATAACTCCATTGGTCAAAATCGTCGTGATACTGTACCCTATTCTTGCCAAACTGGACAGTAGATACCTGTCCTTGCACCACTGACTGCAACGAAAATAAAAATACTATTACAAAAAAATATATTCTCAAGGTTTCTTCTTTACATTTACTATAGGGTTAATTTACAAATAATATATTTTCAAATCACCTAGAAATGCAGGAAATAACAATAAAAAAATTTACATTCAACGATTTTCAAGAAAATACCTACGTTTTATCCCATTCTGAAAGGGAAGCCATCATTATAGATCCCGGCTGTAATTCGAAGTTAGAACTCAAAATGCTATTTAAATATATTGCCGACCATAAATTGGAAGTTAAATTGATTGTTAATACCCATTGCCACATTGACCATGTCCTCGGCAACGCCGATGTAGTAGACCAATACCTATGTCCACTCTGGGCTCCAATTGGGGAAAAGGAAGTTTTGCATTCTATGCCAGCTGTAGCCAATTTATACGGTATGTCGTATACCCCGTCACCAGAACCCGACTACTGGTACGACGACAACGATAATATCACATTAGGTCAACACAGCCTTCAAATCATCAATGTACCGGGCCATTCTCCAGACAGCATGGTGCTCTATTCTTCCACCGGACAGTGGGCGATTGCCGGAGATGTTTTGTTTAGAGACAGCATTGGGAGAACGGACTTACCCGGAGGGAATCATCAAACCTTATTGACCAACATTAAAGAAAAAATGTATACATTGCCCGACGAAACGGTAATATATCCAGGTCATGGACCAGAAACTACGATTGGTTACGAAAGAAGTAACAATCCCTTTGTTCGCGGATAATCTTATATCAAAAATTAATATACAGCGATGAAAAACATCTTTTACACCACATTGAGTTTAATCTTCATTATGAGCTCTTCACAATTGAGAGCTCAATCAAAACTATCCTTTGACCATTTGGCCATCATCGTTAAAGACGTAGATGTAGCTGCAGAATTTTACGCTGAAGTATTGGGTCTTGAAGAGATAGACTGCCCTCTGGATCCGGCCATACGCCGATGGTTTTCTATGGGTGGTAATGTTGCATTACATTTAATCGAGGAAGAAAAATTAAAACACAAAAGACATAAATCAGCACACTTCGCATTATTTACCGATGACTTTGATTTGTTAATGGAGAAACTTCAAACAAAGAAAATACAGTATTCGACTTGGAAAGGTGAAAAGAACAAATTCACCGTTCGTCCTGATGGTGTTAGACAATTGTACATCCAAGATCCCTATAAAAACTGGATAGAGATTAACGAGAATCGATAGAACATCTATTTATTTCTTACAAAATAGCTGTCACATCCATCCAAGGGTGATAGATAAAATAGTAATTGATCTTCCGTCATATAGACTTCTCCATCGATAAACTCAACGGGGTCTAAGGTTTGAATTTTGAAACCGAAATCATCCTTTACCACTGAATATTCAATTTCTTCAGTAATTTCCCCCTCCTTGGCTACAGTGATAATATTTTTTGAAAATACATAGATTAAATCCGAACGCAACACCGTCTCGCAATCGGCGTCAACAGCACAACATTTTGACTCTTTAAATTTCCATCCCCCCATTAATGCATTGTGGAAGGTAGTAAGATTCCATTGAGATTTAACATGGCGGGCATATAAGTCATCGAAACTCAAGACCTCTGGTTCGGTAGCACTTTTTTCACAACCAAAACACAGGACAATGCAAATAGCTATGAAAGTAGTCCTACTTTTCATCAATAAATATTTCATCTGTATATTTTTTTTTAAAAATTCAGTCCCAAAGACATTACCAATCGCTTATAAGTCAAATCAAATCTAGAGATCTGATTGCCTTTTACAGTAGCAAATTCGTTTTGTTGCCACTGCATTCCCAATCCCAACTCAGCAGATAAACCCTGCCAGCTGGGTAATCTCAATCCCAATCCAGGTCTCAGTGTCATCCCTCCTTTGTGGTCAAGTAAGTGACTATCTTGGTATTGCACACCCAAACTATATCCAGCGTTTATGCGTAGGAAGGGTGACATTTCATAAGGTCGGATATAATAAGTAGTCGAAAACAAGATGGGTATGAGATATTCACTATAATCAGCATTATAAGAATCCATTCCCGTCAACAACCCCAAAGACCAGTGCTGATTCAAACTATAGGCCATACGTAACTGAACACTTATACCATTTAGTCTTCCATTTTGGGGGCCTACCGTGTTGGTGTTGTAGTTTATTTCACCTCCAATATCCAAATGATTTTTCAGGCGTGTAAGACCAGGTCTTCTTTCATCAAAGGATGTCATCACCTTCATATCCTCAATTAATTCCTGTGGTAAGCCCAAACTCAACTGTTTCTTGGTCTCTATGTAGACCTTTTCACCTAGGCTATCAATGGACAGTAATTTTCCTTTATAAGTTTTACCTGAAGACAGGGTAATTTTTACCAAGTCTTGATCTTGAGCATTTAATGGCCCCAGGTAAAATATTAGCCAAGTGAAAACAAATAGGATGATTGTCTTTTTCATGGCTTATCAACCGTTATTTCACTTAACAATTTGGGATTATCTCTTTCTGATATATCGAACTGTGTAAATCCATCATCACCGATGACCATGAGAATATCATTGCCAAGAGCAATAACATCGTTGGCTTTAATTGATTTTATATGATTTAACAATTTGACATCATCTCTCTGAGAAACATCTAATATTTTCAATCCAAAATCACCTTCACATAAATACAGGTATTTATCCAGTAGTGAAATGCCTTGAGGTTGAATCATCTCATAGGTTCGAATAAGATAAGGAGCATTAATATTTTCCACATCGATTACGTCCAATTGATTGACAAAGCCATTGCATTCATTGCCACTGCGCAAGGTAACAAAGGCTGTATTGTCATTGGCTACTACAGGATCACAGGCATTGGCATGACTAAAAGAGGATTGTAACTCAGGACGGTAGGGATCTTCCAAAGAAAAAATAAACATTCCACTAGTAGAACCGATAAACAATTTGTCTTTAAACGGATAAATGGTCTCAATCCCCCAACCTATATTGGTAGAACTTATTTCTCTTGGTTTTTTTTGATCGCTGATATCAAAGGTCAATAATTGGCTGTCATTGACCCAATAGAGGGTATTGTGACTTATAGTCATCCTTGCCGTAGATCCACCCACTCCTGGATCACCTCCTCCGGAACTGTTACTAGCATCGGCAGCCAAAAAATCAACTTCAGGTCTACCTTGCCAAAAAATATTACCAGTCTGTCGATCTGTCCAACGCACAGAATTAAATTCAGGATCTGAACAATCTATGGTTTCTACTCTATCAGTTTTTTCATAATATGCCAAATACCCCCTATTATTTTCAAAGTAGTAATCATTGGATACATCAGATACTCTGCTGGTCTCTTCAGGAGATAGTGGATTGGAAATATCAATAGACAATAAGTGTCCAAACTTATTGGCTAAAATTTGATTTTTTATTATGGCAAAATGAGTATTCCCCAGTATAGATATAAATGATACCGCTTGTGGATTGTTGGGATCAGAATTGTCAAAAATATGAATTCCTTTGTTCAATTCATTGATAAAAAGGTAGTCTTGATAAGTGTATATGATCCCGGGCTGTTGGAGTGGACGCGGTTCTAATACTGAAATCCCCTCATTGTACTGCTCTTCAGACAAATATACGGGTTCATAGACAGCGTATTCCAATTTTTCAACACATTCATCTTTTAGACAAGATGTAAAAATTCCAGAAGCGAGAACCATAAAGGTTAAAATAGCTAATTTATTCATTTCCATTAGATTTATTGCCCTTAAGACGAAGGTTGGGTTTGAAACGTTGGATATATTTTAAAAAAAACCTAAAATTTAAATTGAATTTTTCAAAGACTGGCTATTCCTTTGGTTGTTGGCCCATCTATTGAAGCCAGTTTCCCACAAAAAAGAGGTGATTTTCTGATGATCAACGGTATTAATTCTCGGTTGCTGAAGACGATACTGCCATTGCTGATAAAGATTGAAAATATAAGATTCTAGAGCAGGTAGTTCAGACTCCTTGTGATAAAAGACTTTACCAAAGCCATGTCCGGAAATAATGTTTTCTACTTCCTCATCTCTAATGCCATTGACCAA
This sequence comes from Membranihabitans marinus, assembly GCF_021729155.1. Classification (GTDB taxonomy): domain Bacteria; phylum Bacteroidota; class Bacteroidia; order Chitinophagales; family Saprospiraceae; genus Membranihabitans; species Membranihabitans marinus. The sequence continues at coordinate 18,858 of NZ_JAJQYA010000008.1, forward strand.
GGCCAAAATTGGGCTTCCCGATGCTATATACTCAAACAACTTACCGGTTAATATGCCCTTCATCTTATCAGAAGACCAGGACAATAATAGGTTGACATGAGATTTTCTTTGAATTTCTAAGGCTTCCTTATGTGGTACTATACCGTGATTGACCAAGATTTGTCCCAATCCATATTTTTCTAGAATACTTCTCCAAAACATGACATCTTTCCCCGCATGCATAAACTGAAGATGACTAACTTCAATATGGCCAGAGGAAATAAGATTGGACAGTGCCCGTCCAAGTAAGTCGGCCTTCTGGGCATGAGGGTAGATAATGCCTGTGTAGGCCAAGGTGAACAAATCGTATTTTGAGATGGGCTGTTGTGGAAGCAATGAAGCATCAATTCCATTTCTCACTACTTTTACATGATCATGGTATAAGTCTATCCTTTCCTTCAAGCCCTGTGAGACGGTAATCACTTCATCTACGTCCTTGAGCAACTGACGATTCTTTTTAAAGAGATAACTATTCTCAGACATATTGGTCAACATTGGATCTCCTATAAAATCTCTATAGTCTGCAATCCAATACAAATTCGGATATTTTTTTTTCAATTTCCACGCCATGAGATGAGAATCAAATGGAGAATATGATGATATAATAATATCCACCCCTTGTTCTTCGATAATCTTAGAAGCAATTTTCACTCCGGCATTGACGTAATAAGATCCACCTTCGTCCATAAATCGAGAGAGGATGGAATCTTTAAACCATTTCCTAAACCGCAATATTCTTGATGATCCTGCGGCATTATCGGGCACAATTAAAGAACTTCTCTTGCCAGTAAAAAAATGATAAATCGACCGATAATCCACAGTAGGGACTTCTATTACATCTTTTTCGAGATAGTTGTATTCGTCTTGGGGTAAAAAATGTCTATTGGTAGTGGTTAAAACAAATATTTTTCTGGCTTCGGATTTAAGGGAATGATAAAATCGCAAATTTCTTATGGTTCCAATCCCCTTAATAGGTGGAAATTTATAATAAATACATAAGATATTTTTCCCTTTAAATCTATTCAAACCCTTGTCATTTATTCCAAATTCCAGTTGGATGCCACTTCATCCTTAACCTGTTTTATTTCCTGCTCTCTATCCTTTGGCCATATCATTAAAACATCATTGGTATCTACAATCAATAAATTGTCCACACCACTTATGACGGCTTTTTTGCCCTTCGGTAACTGCAACAATAAACCTGTAGCTCCTTCAATATAATAATTTTCTGGTTTAACATTGGTCACAATTTCATCTTCATCCTTGGCTTGAAGTTCAAATAGACTTTTCCATGTACCCAAATCACTCCAACCTATATCCATAGGCATACAGTAAATATTCGATGATTTTTCCATAATGGCATAATCAATACTGATGGATGTCACTTGGGGGTAGCGTTCATTTATAAAGGCTTCTTCCTCAGGGCTACCATATATATTTTCACCATATAAAGTCTGATAAATTTCTGGAGCAAAAACCGAAAATTGATGTAGAATATCTCCAGCCTTAAATAAGAAAATACCGGCATTCCAAACAAAGTCGCCAGAATCGATATATTCTTGTGCGGTCTGTGCATCTGGCTTTTCTTTAAAAGTAGCCACCTTATATATATTCTTACCTTCAATTTGTGGTCCTGTTTGAATATATCCATAACCAGTATTGGCATGATGAGCTTGCATACCCAATGTCATTATTCCTCCCTCAGCGTCAATAAATTGGATGGCCTTGGCTAGACTGCGTACAAAAACCATCTCATTGGATATCATATGATCCGATGGCAAGAGCAATATCATTGCATTGGAACAAATCGCTTGGATATGAAAGGAAATATAAGCTACACAAGGTCCAGTGTTTTTACGTGCAGGTTCTGAAATTATATTCTCGGCCGGTAATTCGGGGAGATGTTCTGCCACTTGGTCCACATAGTTGGCATTTGTAATAACAAATATATTGGAAGCGGGAACAATATTCAAACTCCGCTCATATGTCATCTGAATTAGGGATTTTCCCACCCCTAGGATATCTAGAAATTGTTTTGGTTGTGAATTTCGACTGGCAGGCCAAAACCTAGAACCCACGCCACCTGCCATAATAACCACGAAAGTGTCTTTGTCCATTGCCTTGTTTATCATCTTATAGGATATAAATAGTAAACGAATCTAATCTAATATTTTGGAATAGCTAAAAAAGGAGTCCAATAAAATTCCACTATATAAAGTAAACTTAACATTGACGCCAAATTATATATTTGTAAAAATAAATTAAATTGACTTTTTAGAAAGGGAATGATTATCGTTCTTCCTGAAATATTTCTCCGCACAGTAATCTGGATTAGAAAGCTTATTAAGGTATTTACTAAAGTTGATCTTAAAAGATGTTGACAAAAGAATAACAGCGATTTTAGTTAATATTGTATGGTGGAAGAAACATTTATAAAAACTACAATAAAACCATGATTACCATCAAAGGTCGGATATTAAAAACCCACTATTACGCGAATTCCATTCCATCTATATCCGCCCAAATATATGCCATGACGGCTATTCCAAAATCTCCTCCATGGTATGTTACTGTAAATCAACCCACTAGATGGATTGATTTGGAATCCGATTTTAGATTGGGTTATTCCAAAAGACTTCAAAAATATTTACGCAACGATGTAATGGAAGAATTCACCATTCACCGTCCACTGATTATCCCAGATATCTTAGAAATGTTTAATTCAACCATTGAGGCCAAAAATCTAAATTCATATCCTTCCTCCATTGTACGGATCCAAGACAACTACTATTATTCTGAAATACACCATAGAAAACTAGGTCGACTGGCGGCGCATCTATGTATCGGGGACAAAGACAACAAAATCGCAATGGGTTACATTAATGCTTCCAATTTCAGAAAGTTTGAAGACAAACATTCCGCCAGGATAGCTAGCATAGCCAATAAAGCCCTATTTGACAACGATTTGCATTATTTGCAATCCTTGGGATATCAAACCTATGATATGGTAGGTATTACGGAACCCATGAATCAAATGAAAAAAGAATTCGGTGGAAAAATTTTACCGACATATACCCATATTCCGAGCATAATATATGGTTTAGATTATTTGAGAAAGCGATTTTAAAACTTCATGTTGTTGATTCAAACTCGTTTCTCGCCAGTGTAACCAAGTCCACACCCTCCATATCAAATCCCATTTGGGTTTTTTATGCATAGATTTAACAAAATGGTTGATATCGATGAATTCACTTATCAAATCTTTTTTATCGTGAATATCTTTTATAATCATTGTGGTATTTTTCTTTAAAAAATAATTTTGAGGGGAGGTATAACCTTGTTTACGATACCGCTTATTTAATTTCTCTGGCAGTTTCCCTTCGAAAATTTCCCTCAACATAAATTTGCGAACTCCTTCCCTAATCTTATAATCATCGGGCAAATTAACCACAAATTCTACTAATCTATAATCTAAAAAAGGACAACGAGACTCAATACCATGATACATAGAATTGCGATCTAAAGCGTGTAACATCACAGGTAACCCCATACCAAATAAGGCGTTTTGAGAAACATCATATAAATCCCCTTGAAAAGGACTCACATGAGAATCGACAATATCTTCCCTCCACACTTCGTTATGGGATGAGCGATACCAGTCGTAGTCAACATTACCTCGCATATTTCTAAAACTATTCCACTTCTTTTTTAGAGTCTCTACTGGGTATTGATTCTTAATCCCCATAGAATAAAACTCTTGAAAAAACTGCACCTTATCCTTTCGCCATAGATTTTTGAGATGGAAGTAATGAAACTTAGTATATCCTCCAAAGATTTCATCGGCTCCCTGACCATTTAAAATAACTTTCACCCCTTCCGATGATATTTTTTTCTTTAATAAAAAAGAAGCGAATACGGCAAACGAACCGACGGGAATGTCTTGTAAATACCCCAGATTGCCCAAATTTTCAATAAAACTATCCCAAGTTACGGTATTTTTATGGAGAGGTTTATGCATTTCATCAGCCAATATTTGTGCAAATGGAGATTCATCGTTGACAAAATCAGGAAAAGCAGCATTGTACAATTTAAATGATTTAGCCCCTAGTTCGGCCACAGTCAGTGCAATCACACTACTGTCGATACCTCCTGAAACCGTCACGCCAACTTGAACGTCTGACCGCAATCGAATATCTACCGAATCTTGAAACAAGGCCAACAATTGTTGAGGGTCTGGATCAACGGTTTCCTTTTTAATCGAATAATATCTGGATATTTTAAGTTCTTGATGCAGTATATCATAGACTCCATAATGACCTGCCGGAAAGGATTTTATTTTATCGTAAAGGGTGTGATTATTGTGCACCAATCTACCTCGCAAAAAATAATCATTTTGATTTTTGATATCAAGATCAGTACCTGCTATAGGCAGCAATTGTTTAATTTCCGATGCCAAGGCGAAATGTTGATCAAAATGGGTATAATACAATGGTTTTATGCCAAAACGGTCACGGGCGATAAATACCTGCTCACAGTCTTTCTGATAAATAGCCATGGCCCACATCCCATTAAATTTATGCAAACACTGAGGACCCCATGCATGATATGCCTTTAAAATGACTTCGGTATCGGACTCTGTTTTAAACATATATCCCAAGGACAGTAATTCATTCCTGATTTCAATAAAATTAAACAAACAGCCATTAAAGATAATGACATTGTTTTCATCATACATTGGTTGATTGGATCTTGTGTGTATATCCAAGATAGAAAGCCTATTGTGTGCCATTCCACAATGTTCCCCCATGCAAATTCCGGTATGATCGGGCCCCCGATGTTGAGCTAAATCACTCATTTGACGAAGGGTTGATTCTACAATATAAGGGTCAATACTAGGATTGTGATATAAGGCAATTGAACACATACATTAAGTTTCTTATAGGATATTAATATAAACTTATATATATCAGTAAAAAATTAACATATTAAGAAACAGTTAACAATAAACCACAATTCGCACCAAATTCATCTTAAATATTTGGCAAATTATGTATTATGCTGACATATATAACTAGTTTAAGCTTAAATCTATTTATTTTTTTTGTAAACGACAAGCATTTAAGCTTATTATTAATAATAAAAAACCAGTAATTATATTTAGACTAGAAAAGGATAATCCCAAATCTAACATATAGCCATAGAGAGGCGGTGCCATGGCAGAACTCAACACCAACATAAATGTAAAAACACTCTGTAAATGTCCGATTCGCTCAATACCATAAATCTCTGCAACCACAGAAGATCGCAACACCCCATTTAACCCCATAGTAACTCCAGTCATTACCAAAAATATGCCGGCCCCCAACATACCAGGCACCCATGCCAAAACTAACACCCCAATAACCATGGGCAACGGATAAAATGGAAATATTTTTCTAGCCGTAAATTGATCAGTTAGCCATCCCCCATATAAAGTGAACAACAATCTTGCTCCGGCATAGCCCATAAATAGAAAAGAATATAGTTCCATAGACCAGCCCTTTTCTTCAGCCAATACATATTGATAGAAAAAAAGGCCAGTTGTCATAAAACTAATAAAGGTTATCGGCATCATTAACATCCAAAACTTGGACTCCTTGATCACAGTTTTTAGATACTTTCTCTCATCTTGGCTTCTCTCTTTGGATTTACTCAATCGACTAACAGCCGATTGAGGATCTAAATCAGATAAATCCATTTTAATCAACATAGGCCACAAGGTCAACAACATCAATATGACACCAACTATAAAACCTGCACGCCAATGAAAAGCGGAAATAACCAATCCAATCATAAGCGGAAAGATCATTTCTCCAATTGAAAAGCCCAGGGACGCTATACTAATGGCCTTCCCTCTTTCGGAATCAAATCGACGGGCGAGTACACTAAAGGCAATATGAGGGAATAGGCCCTGCCCCCCCAATCTCAATCCGATAATAGCTATAAATATCATCCATGGCCAATATGAAGCGGCAAATATTATTCCCGACACCAATAACAACAACATGGTTTTGGAAGCAAATTCTTTGACCGGGATGTAATCCATCAGCTTTCCAAACCTAAATAAGAGAAAAGAAGCCAAAATGGTGGCAACTGCATAATAACTTCCAAACTCAGACTTACTTAATCCAAATTCTCTGAGTATAAATGGTACAAAAAGAGAGATATAAAAAGTCTGTCCCAAACTCGAATAAAAAGTCAGAGCCCCTCCAAAGGCAACGGGTTTGGTATGACTCTTTAGAAAAGAGCGATAATTAGTCTCCATGAAAAGCGATTTAACTTGACTTCACTTGCGCAAAGCGAAAAACACAGGTGATTTTACTAAAACGCAAACTTACGACAAAACCTAATAAAGCTCAGTTTTATACTAAGTTTTCTTAGAGTTAATTCTGCAAATAGGCCAAATATTTAAATTAATTTGCCAACCCATGGTTTTAGATGAAAAAATCAAACAAAAAATTCGTCCATCGCTAATTTCAAATTCTATTAATATCAATTGTTATGTTATTGTACAAATGTCCAATTTAGCAGAGGATGGCAGTTTGAGAATTTGGCCATAATTTACAAAAAGTAATGTTCAACTTGCGGAGACAGGATAATATACGATTTGCAGGAAAACAATATTTTCTCGTTACAACATTCTATAGAACCTAAGAAAATCCGTGATATGGAAGATACCATATAAGGTTAGAAAAGTAAATAAGCCATTTTATTAAATAAACTATCCCTAAATAAAGATAAAATGTTAATTATCCACCTCTACTTAACCGAGGTATCACAGTGGTAAGTAGATATTTTGTAGCCCTGTCCTTGCTGCTGGAGTTGTATTTCCTGTATTTTCCCATCTTCAGTTAGAGTAAAATAATGAATTTTTCCCACTTGGCGCTGAAAGACAGGATATATCATTTCACTGCTTTCTGTCACAAAAAGGTTGGAATATATGGTATACATCAAATAATATGCTTCATTAAAATCCGCATTGTCAATGATATAATCTTCAGATATACAGGATGATACTGTTCTGCGAATAAAATGGATGCCTTCATCAAAGTCCATTTCTATTTTCTTTCCAGCCTTTGCCCCACTTTGCAATCCAGATTCTATCTGTCCTTGGCTTTTATACACCGAACTCACAAGGTCAATTCCTCGCAGAGATTGAGTGGTCAACAAGGGTTCCATCCTTGCCAAATCTCCATCGAATACATAACCTGTGTCTTGCTTAATAATCACTTTTACCCAATGACCTCCTACACCTAATCCTTCTGCTATTTCCTGGTACAAAGTTTTAGACTTTATCGACATATCCACTACCCTAGCCTGTTGTCCATAATAGAATTTACCTACTTTATTACTTGACTTATCAGCTGTTTCATACATAGTGGTTCCCTGATGATTCCACACATATAGATTTTGACCAAATCCATAGCTGGACTGGCCATAACCGGCAAATAAAATCAAAATATTAAATACAGTAAATACAATCGCTTTCATAATTTAAGATTTATGCAACCCAAAACATTTTTCGAAGTAGATTTATTGTAATTTTCTTCTCGTATTTCCAATAGTAATCGTTTTATTTTTTTAAAAAAATAGTCCAACAATATATTTTAATGAATATAGGGAATGTAAAATATATTATATTAGGAGCTCAGCAGATGTCGCCTAAATATTTATTTAAACTATCTATCGCGCTATGAAAAATCAATATTTCCTCTTCCTAGGTTTACTTCTAATCCTAAGCAATACTTCTTCCGCACAAGAACGAATCTATCGATTCCCAGATGTATCCAAAGATCGTATCGTATTTTCGTATGCTGATGATTTGTATATCGTCAGCAAAAATGGTGGCCAAGCTAAAAAATTGAGTTCTCCACCGGGAGCAGAAACATCACCGCGGTTTTCACCAGATGGACAAACCATAGCCTTCTCTGGCAATTACGATGGAAGTGTGGATGTATTCACTTTGTCGGTCAATGGTGGAATCCCCAAACGAATCACTCATCACGGAATGAGGGAGACCGTTATTGATTGGAGTCCCAAAGGAGATCACATTCTATTCTCATCCTCAATGGAGAGCGGCAAGCAACGATTCAACCAATTCTATACCGTTCCAGTAGATGGAGGTCTGCCCCAGAAGTTGCCTTTGGAACAAGCAGAATTTGGATCTTATTCACCAAATCAGTCCCACTTAGCATTTACCTATAAATCCAGAGTGTATAGAACATGGAAAAGATATAAAGGGGGTATGGCTGCAGATATTTTCATATTCAATCTCAATTCATACGAATCTGAAAACATTACCCAGAGTGACGACAACGATGAAATGCCCATGTGGCATGGCTCATTAATCTATTACCTATCCGACAAAGATGATCGTGGAAGATATAATATTTGGAGATACGATACACAGACTAAAAAACATAAACAAATCACTCATTTCAAAGATTTCGATGTCCAATTTCCATCCATTGGACCTGCAGACCTTGTTTTTGAACTCGGTGGACAACTCTATTTACTCGACCTTAAAACAGAAAAATATAGCCCCGTAAATATCGATATCATCGATGATTATGAAAAGACAAAACCCAGAAATATTAGTCTAAGCAACCGAATAAGTAATATTCAACTATCTCCCAACGGCCAACGCGTACTGGTCGAAAGCAGAGGGGAAGTCTTAGACCTTCCGGCCGAAAAAGGTGCTACCTATAATCTCAGTCAGTCATCTGGTTCTGCAGAGCGATATCCCGCTTGGTCGCCCAATGGCAAAAAAATTGCCTATTGGAGTGATGAAAATGGAGAGTACCAATTACACTTATACGATTACCAATCCAGAAAACAAGAAGTCATCAGCAATTTCAAGGATGGATATCGATATAAAATATGGTGGTCTCCCGATAGTAAAAAAATAGGTTTTATCGATCAAACTATGACGATTTACATCATGGACATCCACTCTAAAGAGCTGACAAAAGTCGACCAAGGCAAATGGATGTATCAGGGTGATTTAAATAATTTCACCATGAGTTGGTCTTCTGATAGCCGATGGATCACCTATGACAGAGGTCTAGACAACAGAATGAATGCCCTATTTCTATTCGATGTGGAGAAGAAGGAGGTCCACCAAATCACTGCTGGCTTTTACAATTACAACAATCCAGTGTTTAGTCCTGATGGCAAATATCTATGTTTTCGCACCGATCAGAATTTCACCCCTCAATACAGTTCATTCGACAATAGTTGGGTATACACCTTAAGCAACCAAATAGGTTTGATACCATTAAATAAATCATTGCCATCTCCACTTTTAGCTCAAAACGACACAGTGGCATTTACTGAAGCCTCCCTTGAGAAGACTGATACTGTGGAAGAGAAATCTGCATCGTCAAAAAGTAGTGATACTTTACAAAAAGACAGTCTGGTTATCGATATCGATGGTATGGAATCCAGGGCTGTAATTCTTCCCCTAACAGCCGGATCTTTTCGGTCTATCTCTGCAATCGAGGGGAAAATTATTTATTTGAGAAATCCTATCCCTCATGCCAATGGGGAGAAAACCAAATTGCAGTATTATGACCTCAATGAACGCAAAGAAGAAACCATAATCGAAGATGTCAGCTTTTATGTATTGTCTCATGACCAGAAAAAAATACTGACGGGCAAACCCAATAAAATGGGTATTATATCACCCAATTCTGGGCAAAAAATCGATAAAACCGTACCTGTGGGTGATTTGCAAATGAATCTAGATCCCAAAAAAGAATGGGAACAAATATTCAACGAAGTATGGAGGATCGAAAGAGACTTTTTCTACGACAAGAATATGCACGGAACCAATTGGGCTCAATTGAAATCCCACTATGGCCAACTCATTCAAAGTGCCCAAACAAGATCTGATGTCAACTACATATTAGGTGAATTAATTGGGGAACTCAATGCTTCTCATACTTATCGAGGTGGTGGTGACGATGAATCTTCTAGAAGCGGAAATGTAGGTTACCTCGGTGTTGATTTTGAATATAAAAACGGCAGCTACCAGATTAAAAAAATAATAAGAGCAGCTCCTTGGGACAATGAAGTTAAATCTCCCCTATCCGAACCCGGCATAGATGTATCGGAAGGTGATTATATACTCGCCGTCAATGGAATCATGTTGACCCAGTATTCCGATCCTTGGGCTGCATTTTCAGGTTTGGCCAACAAGACGGTAGAATTATTGGTCGGTAAAACACCTTCTGTTGAAGAGGGTAAAAAAGTCTTTGTAAAAACCCTCGATTCAGAAACTCGACTGAGAAATCTGTCTTGGATAGAAAAAAATAGACATTATGTCGACTCCGTATCTAATGGAGAAATAGGATATATCTACGTGCCGAGTACTGGACTAGATGGTCAAAAAGAATTGGTACGCATGTTTTATGGTCAGATACATAAATCTGGGCTAATCATCGATGAGCGCTTTAACAATGGGGGGCAAATACCCGATCGTTTTGTAGAATTACTCAATCGCCCCCCTTTGGCATACTGGGATGTAAGAGACGGAGAAACGTGGTCTTGGCCTCCAGTATCTCATTTTGGTCCCAAAGCCATGTTAATCAATGGATGGTCTGGATCTGGAGGAGATGCTTTTCCTGACTATTTCAGAAAAGCGGGCTTAGGACCTTTAATTGGCACCAAAACATGGGGTGGGTTAATAGGCATAACAGGAGCACCTAGTTTAATTGATGGTGGAGGAATAACTGCCCCTACTTTTAGAATGTATAACCCAGACGGCAGTTGGTTTCCCGAAGGTAAAGGGGTAGTTCCCGATATAGAAGTATTGGAAGACCCAACCGCATTGGCCAAAGGCAAAGACATCCAATTGGATGAAGCAATTAAATATATACAGAATGAATTAAAAACTGCGCCAAAACGCATTCCCGCGGTTCCAAAAGTCGAGAAACGAAATTAAAACTTCTCATAGATTTGTGATTATGGGAATTTAAAATGGTATTGATGTCAATCGATAGAGAAACTATAGGGAGAAAATTATTGTACATACTGTGATCATAAATCTCTAGGGCAAAATCAATCTAAGAGAACGATGTGACTAGATATACAATGAAATTTCCTACTTTTAGCATCCATTTTATAAATCATAGAAAGCTAAAATGATAAACCCTAAACAAATTGTTGGAGAGAAAGCCGCGGAATATATAAAACCTGGAATGAAAGTGGGATTGGGCACAGGGTCTACTGCCTATTTTACTACCCTAAAAGTGGGACAGTTAGTAAAAGAAGGACTAGATATTCAATGTGTACCTACTTCAAAAAGTACTGAAAAATTGGCTAAAGAGCTCAATATTCCACTAATTGATATAGCTTCGGTGGATGAATTGGACATAACCATCGATGGTGCCGATGAGGTAGACCAGAATAAGCACTTAATCAAAGGTGGCGGAGCAGCCCACACCAGAGAAAAAATAGTGGCTTCCATTACCAAACACTATATTATTATAGTGGATCAAAGTAAACTGGTCAAGACATTAGGTACTTTTAAACTGCCTGTTGAAATCATTCCTTTTGCCAAGGAAATAAGTCAACGACAAGTAGAAGCATTGGGATGTACTAGTGATTGGAGGTTAAAAGAAGATGGTGAAATTTTAATTTCTGACAATGGGAACTATATTCTGGATTGTAATTTTCACTCTATACCAGACCCAGCTAACCTCAATCAAAAACTAAACATGATACCAGGTGTTGTAGAAAATGGACTCTTCGTAGGTATGGCCAATACTATAATAAGTGGAGATCAAAACGGACACCTGACGATATTTTAATAACTTAAGTAATAATAAACATGACATTAGAAGAAAAAGTGCAAAAAAAGATGGTCGCCGCCATGAAAGCAAAAGATAAAGATCAATTGCGCACACTTAGAGCCATTAAATCTGAGCTTTTGTTATTGAAAACAGATGGTTCTGGCGATGAAGTAGATGAAGCAAAAGAGCTGAAACTCATCCAAAAAATGGTAAAATCCCGACAGGAGTCCATGGATATTTATCAAAAAGAAAACAGAGAAGATTTGGCGGAAAAAGAAGCCATAGAAATAGAACATATTAAAGCATTCTTACCCGCCCAACTGAGTACAGAGGAGGTTACCGCAGCCATTACTGCCATAATTGAAGAAACTGGAGCATCGTCAATGGCCGACATGGGAAAAGTAATGGGAATAGCTCAACAAAAAATTGGTGGACAAGCCGATGGAAAAACCATAGCACAGATTGTGAAACAAGTGTTGGCATCATAAATCCATCTAATATTCACAGATGATTTATACTTTTACTCTTTCATTCTGTGATATTGAAAATAAAACGAGGTTGTTTGGTTGACAGACAACCTCTTTTTATTTACTTCCCTGTCTCTTGCTTGTTCCAAACAAGGTAGACTTATACCAAAAGTGCTTATAATTGCATTTCTTCAATACACTATCAATTAGAACATACTGGCCCACATCAAATGAGTCTAATTAAAACAAGAGATTTATTAATAAAATAACCCCTCAAAATCACAGAAATACTATATTTATAGAATAAATACTAACGGCCAAGATGAAAAATATTATAATACTCTCCTTACTAATATCAATGTGTACGAGTTGCGCCACAATATTTACTGGAACTTCTGACATTATCCATTTTGATTCTAGTCCTAGTGGAGCCATGATATACAAAGATGGACTGGAAGTGTGCAGAACCCCTTGTTCGGTACCGATGAAACGATCGATTCAAGATGTCGATATTGAAATGAAATTGGATGGATACGAAACCAGACTCTTTAGGCTCGATAGAGAATTCAACGTGGTGAGTATCCTCAATTTGGGTTTTTTAGTTGGCTGGGCCATTGATGCCGTATCCGGATCGCTGATGAAATACGACAGAAAAGCCTATGACCTAGAGCTTACTCCTAATCAAAAATATGGTCAGCTTACACCAAAAACCATTGAGATCAATACCGTGAAACGAACAGTGGATGTTTATTATGTCGGGGAATGACCATAATTAATGAACCTTCCTCTATTATGTATATTTCTCAGAATAATAGCCTAGACTTTATTTAAAGAATAGTCAATCAATCTATTATCATCTCCGCTTATTTGATAAAGGATTAATTCTACAGAAACTTTACTTTAAAATTTATAAACAGAATTTTTTCGGAAAAATCCGTCCTCGAATTCAATGGATATTATTCAATATTCTCTCCTATTCAGAATTACCATCACTCGAATTAGAACCCATTTCAACTTATTTTGATTGGAAAATAGATTTATAGTGAATTCAGCATAATTTTCTGCCCATTAAACTTTTTGATTTAAAATATTGGATTCAATATCGCTATCTTATAGGAAAAGCCAGCATATCTGCCGTCTGACCGGCTAGAATTTATTATACCACTTCGAAATACATATTGAAAAAATCAAATAGGTGAATTTCATAATTATATCTTAAATAAAGACAAAATAATTAGTTGCACATACAACCAATTATTATTTTGAGTAGTTTTGCGAGCAATTGCGAAATCGTAAACTATGGATAAAATTGTAAACCAAGAAGGTCTGATACCGATGATGGCTAAACTCTCAAAAGAGTTTAGAGCCTTAGTTATGGAAAAATTTCAAAAAAATGGCATTCAACTCAATAAAGAACAAGCCATTATTTTAAAAATACTTACTGATGTTAATGAATGTCCACAAAATGACTTGGCATTAGTTACCTCTAGAGACAAAACGACTTTGACACGATTATTGACGACCATGGAAAAAAAGAGTCTGATCCAGCGTAGACAATGTAAATCCGATAAGAGAGTCAACCTTGTTTCTATTACAGATACCGGTTTGATAGCATTTAAAGAAGCCGAACCCATTCTTACTACCATCTTGGACGATGCAGTAACAGGAATTGAAGAACACAGGATTAATGAGGCCAAATTACTTATAAAAGATATATACAATAACTTAAACATACCATATGAAAAATAATGCCAATATTATACGATTGATCACCGGTATAATTTTAGGAGGATTAATTATTGTGGGATCCATTTTACTGTCCCAACAGATAGTTTCGGCCAAGGAAAAACCTCAGACCCAGGTAAATAAAACCATTACGAAAACATATGCACAAACGGTAAAAAATTCTGAAATTCCTATTATCATTGAGGAAAAGGGAAGTCTAGAAGCCCTGCATAAGGTAGAACTTTATTCTGAAGTACAGGGAGTTCTTAAAACAGCCTCTAAATTGTTCAAGCCTGGACAGACCTATGCTAACGGAGAGGTGATTATGGAAATAGACGATGCCGAATTTAATGCGGGATTAATTGCTCAAAAATCGATTTTATACAATCTAATTGCTCAGGTAATGCCTGACCTCAACTTAGACTATCCAGAGGTTTTTGACAAATGGAATCAATATCTCAATCAATTTGATATTCACAAGAAAGTGACCAGTCTACCTGAATTTGACAATGACAAGGAAAAATTTTTCATCAATAGTAAAAACATTGTTTCGACTTACTACAACATTAAAAACCTAGAGGAGAGACATAAAAAATATACACTTCGCGTTCCGTTTCACAGTATTGTTACCGAAGCTATGGTATATCCAGGCACTTTGATCCGATCCGGTCAAAAACTGGGTAGTATCATAAACCCCAGTCAGTATGAATTAGCGGTGTCTGTCAATGAATCCTATAAAGACTATCTAATGATAGGAAAGAGCGTCGTCTTGTATAATTTAGAGAAGACTCAGTCGTGGAAGGGACGTATCGCCAGAATAGACGCTACCGTTAACACGACTACTCAAGGAATAAAGGTATATATCGAAGTGTCGGGCAAAGGACTTAAAGAAGGTATGTATTTATCGGCTGAACTCGAGGGCAGATCCATAGAACAAGGCTATGAAGTATCGAGAAAATTGTTGGTTAACAATTCTCAAATCTATATTATCGAAGATCAAAAACTTAAATTAATACCGGTAGACGTAGAATATTTCAAAAGTAAGACGGCTATTATATCCAATCTAGTCGATGGTAGTCAGTTGTTAGAAAATCCTATTCCCGGTGCCTATGAAGGTATGATCGTAGAAGTCATCAATCACTAAGGACAGCATAAACAAAAGTCATGAAAAGTATTATCACATTTTTTATTAAGTATTCCGTAGCTGTCAATATCGTTGTTCTGGCATTTATAATTTTTGGATTTATTGGAATGCGGTCCATGAAATCTAGCTTTTTCCCCCTGGTTGAATCCAAAATCATTACTATACAAGCGACCTACCCTGGAGCGTCACCTCAAGAAATCGAGGAAGGCGTAGTTCTAAAGATTGAAGAGAATCTAAAAGGCTTATTGGGAATTGATCGAGTCACATCAGTTTCCAACGAAAATGCCGGTTTGATTACCGTTGAAATATTGAATGGCTACGATATCGATGTAGTACTGGCCGATGTCAAAAATGCTGTAGATAGAGTCCCCTCCTATCCTACCGGAATGGAACCATTGGTGGTGGGCAAACTGGAAAACATTCGACAAACCATATCATTTGTTGTCTCCGGTGAAAATGTCCCCCTTAAAAGTTTAAAAGAAATATCTCAACGCGTGGAAAAGGACATCCGAAAAATGGATGGAATCACACAAATCGATATAACCGGATATCCACTTGAAGAAATTGAAATAGCCGTTAGAGAATTGGATTTACTCGCCTATGATTTGACCATTGACGATGTGGCCGCTGCTGTTTCGAATGAAAATCTATTGACTACTGGGGGAAATATAAAAACAGATACGGAAGAATATTTGATTCGAGCCAAAAACAGAGCCTATCACGCCGATGATTTGGACAATATTGTAGTCAAAACCAATATCGATGGTAGTGTTGTGTTGTTGCGAGATGTGGCTTCAGTTAACGACATCTTTCAAGAGACGCCAAATGCCAGTTATTTTAACGGCAACCTAGCTGTCAACATCAATATCAGCAATACCAATATTGAAGATTTGATCTCAAGTGCTGATAAAATCAAAGAATACATCGAAGATTTCAATCAAAGATATAGCAACATACAGTTATCAGTGGTGAGCGATAGCAGCGTTACCTTAACACAGCGGACACAGTTGCTCACCGAAAATGCCATTATAGGTATTCTGTTGGTATTATTCTTTTTGTCTTTGTTTCTCAATACGAAATTGGCCTTCTGGGTAGCTTTTGGACTACCGATTTCATTTTTGGGGATGTTTATTTTTGCAGCTCATATCGGTGTGACCATCAATGTACTTTCTCTTTTTGGGATGATCATCGTTATTGGGATATTGGTGGATGACGGTATTGTGATTGCAGAGAACATCTACCATCATTTTGAGAAAGGAAAATCACCTGTCCAAGCAGCGATTGATGGAACGATGGAGGTATTACCTCCCATTATTTCTGCCATTTTGACCACGGTATTGGCCTTTTCTACCTTCCTGTTTTTGGACGGAAGAATTGGTGACGTATTTGGAGAAGTCTCTGTCATAGTAATATTGACATTAGCAGTATCACTGATCGAAGCCCTAATTATTCTACCTGCTCACGTAGCTCATTCCACGGCGTTGGTTCGGGAAGAAAACCGAAAGCCCAACCACAGTGTCTTCGGAAAAATTTTCACTAGCTTGCGCTCTATCAATAAGTATGGAGACAAGATCATGGTCTTCCTAAGAGATCGTTTTTACGCTCCCTTTCTCAAATTTGCACTCAATAATAAGTTTTTAACTTTCTCCATTTTCCTCGGATTATTTATAATTACCATAGGCAGTATCCAAGGGGGAATTGTACGAACTACCTTCTTTCCCAATATTGCCTCGGATAGGATTCAGATCAGTTTAAAAATGCCAGAAGGGACCTATGAAGGCATCACCGATTCATTGTCACAAATAATAGAAGCAGCAGCATGGGAAGTCAACGAAGTATACACCGAAAAACAGGAGGGCAACCTACAGGTCGTTGAAAATATAGTAAAAAGAATAGGACCAGGATCTGCTGTATCCACCATTACCATAAATTTACTTCCAGGTGAACTTCGAAATTTTCCTTCCTATGAAATCACAAATGCCATCCGGGATAAAGTGGGCCCCATTGAAGGAGTAGAAAGTCTAGTGTTTGGATCAGGATCCAATTTTGGGGGAAGTCCTGTGGCCGTTTCACTTTTGGGGAACAACATTCCAGATTTAAAGGCCGCCAAAACGGAACTCAAATCAGCCCTATCCAATATTACTCTATTGAAGGATGTGACCGACAATGATCCCGCAGGTATTAAAGAAATTCAAATTGATCTTAAAGAAAATGCCCATCTTCTCGGTCTAACCACCAAATCGGTAATGAGTCAAGTACGTAACAGTTTCTTTGGATTTCAAGTACAGCGTTTCCAAAGAGGAGAGGATGAAATCAAGGTATGGGTTCGATATGATCGCGAGAGTCGGTCGACCATTCAACAACTAGATCAAATGAAAATCAATACACCGAGTGGAGATCTTGTGGCCTTGGGAGAGATTGCCGACTACGATATCATTAGAGGAGAGGTCGCCATTAATCACCTAGACGGACAGCGAGAAATTCAAGTTACTGCAGACCTTAAAGATCCCAGCGCCAGCGCCACCGATATTATTGAAGAAATCAGAACCAGTATTTTCCCTGCTATTCAGGCTAAATACCCTACAGTAACAGCCCTGTATGAAGGTCAAAATAGAGAGGCCAATAAGTTTACCATTTCGGCAAAAGTGGTTTTCCCCATTGTCATCGCTTTGATATATATCGTTATTGCATTTGCATTTCGATCATATTCTCAGCCTTTGCTTCTGTTGTTATTGGTACCCTTTAGCATGACGGCGGTTTCTCTAGGTCATTGGATTCATGGATTTCCGTTAAACATACTGTCACTATTGGGGATTATCGCCCTTATCGGAATTATGGTAAACGACGGCTTAGTGCTCATTAGTAAATTCAATGGAAACCTCAAAGCGGGAATGGAATTTGACGAGGCATTATATGAGGCTGGAAAATCTAGATTTAGAGCTATCTTCCTTACTTCACTTACGACAATTGCCGGTTTGGCTCCCTTGATATTCGAAACCAGTAGACAGGCTCAATTTTTGATTCCAATGGCCATTTCTATTGCCTATGGCATCGGATTTGCGACGGTACTAACCCTTATCGTATTGCCTATTTATTTGGCATTTATCAATCGAATTAAATTATTTTTCAAATGGTTATGGACAGGTGAAAATGTTGACCCTGTCAGTGTTGAACGAGCCATTAAAGAATTACAATATGAAAATGAAGACATTCACTAATCGCTTATTCCCAGTTCTGTTTCTGTTTCAAATTATTTTATTTCCAGTAATCGGTCAAAATTTTATTGGGAGCGATGAAGCTGTCAAACGCGCATTGGAAAATAATTTTGGAATTAAGATTGCATCAAACAATTTAAAAATATCAGAGAACAATACTTCCAAATGGAATACGGGTCAATTGCCAACGGTAAGTTTGGATGGTGGAGCTAATTTTAAATTAGACAACTCGACAGTTCTGTTTCAAGATGGAAGACAAACAAATGTAACTGCAGCGGCTTCTGAATCGGCTAATGCCTCACTAAATGTGGGCTATACCCTGTTTGACGGCTACCGAAGAAAGTACAATATCGCCCAACTACAAGATCGATTGAAGTTAAACGAACTTCAAGTAAAAGCCACTTTGGAAAATGTTGCGGCACAGACATTGTTTCAATATTATCAAGTCGCTGCTCTCTCACAAAATATCAAGATATTGACAGAAGTATTGGATATTTCGGCTGAGCGACTTCACCGAAGTGAGGTTCAATACGAATACGGAGGCAATCAACTGGCCATTTTAAATGCTCAAGTAGACCTCAACAACGACAGTCTCAATCTCTTCAATGCACAACTTCAACTCGAAAATGCCAAACGCAATCTCAACAATATCATAGTCGATCTTGAAGGACTGGATTATTCAGTGGAAGACAATGTCGAATTTTTGACTTATCTCTCGGCCGAAGATTTGAAACAATCCATGTTGGCCAACAATATAGAGATAAGACAAATGGATAAAAATATCGAAATCGGCAACTTAGATATCAATTTGGCTGAAGCGAGGAAATTACCCACTTTCACCGCCAATGGATCTTATGGAATCACATATTCTAAGAACAATGCCGCTTCATTGTTATCCTCTCAATCCAACAATGGTCTAAACCTTGGTGTAACCATGAAATGGAATCTATTTGATGCTGGTGCCACTAAATTGGCTATAGAAAATGCCAAAGTCAGCAAGTTCGGATTAGAATTGGAGAAGGAATCTTTGCTTCAGGATTTGAATTTCGAATTTGAAAATGCATGGGCCGATTATGAAAATAAATTATTGATTTATCGCACCGAGGTAAAGAATGTAGAAATTAATCGAACGAATTTTTTGAGAACAGAAGAAAAATTTAAAATAGGCCAAGTAAATTCCGTTGATTTTAGACAGGCACAATTAAACCTTTTAAATGCTGAGACAAATATGAACACTTCAAAGTTTGAGGTGAAAATTGCCGAAGTACAGCTTTTGTTACTCAGTGGTCAATTGTTACAGTAATCCAATGTTGAATTGGATTAATAATAATTCGAAATACATTTTATCCTGCCGGATAAAATTTTGACTTGGCCGAATGAAGTTGCCCTTTAGAGTAATCAAAGGTCGTAAATCGACCTTTGGTGTGACTGAGCATAGTTGTCCAACAGGACAACCAAATGCCGTAAATCCGCATTTGGCAAAGATGACTGAATGAAGCTCACGACCGAATGTAGTTCGAAGAACCGTAGACCTTAAATAGGTCTACGATGAGGGAGCCACGACCACAGTGTCGTGGATGGGCGGGGAAAGACCGTAAATCGGTCAATGATGTGACTGAGCATAGTTGTCCGATGGACAACCAAATGCCGTAAATCGGCATTTGGCAAAGGAACCGAGGCCACTGTGCCGAGGATATTTAGCCGAAACCTCCGTGTTTCGGGTGACCAGCCACTGCGCTGTGACGACATCGCCCTATAATTCATCAGGTTTCTACCTTAATTTATTATGTCGTCCTTTCAGGACTTCTTTTCAAGATGACAATTAATTCATAGGGTTGCACCCTATGCTAACATGTGTCGTCCTTTCAGGACTTTTTTAACAAGGTGTTTTGGCCTGATCACACTTCAATTCGGCAGCGAATTGCACCTGTGCTCCAGCGTGATTGCCACGTAAATCGGCAGCAAACATCATGTTTCTATTAAAATCAAAGATTGATGTGAATTGAATGACAACATGAATGGTGATGCTCATGGATTTGTCACACTTTTTGCCCAATCTATCCTATTATATCATTACAGGGAATGAAAAGATATGATCTCTTCTTGTCAGAAGATTGACAATGCAAAAAAGTCCGCCAAATAAACTTTGTTTACACTTTATGGAATCTCGTCATGCCACAGTGGGCATGACTTCTCTCGCCAGAGCCCGATTTACGGGCTCTGGTGCTTCGCACTTTGCTCGTTCACCCACGGCTATAACATATCATCCCTTCAGGATGACCGAGCAAAGTTGTCCAACAGGACAACCAAATGCCGTAAATCGGCATTTGGCAAAGGAACCGAGGCCACTGTGCCGAGGATATTTAGCCGAAACCTCCGTGTTTCGGGTGACCAGCCACTGCGCTGTGACGACATCGCCCTATAATTCATCAGGTTTCTACCTTAATTTATTATGTCGTCCTTTCAGGACTTCTTTTCAAGATGACAATTAATTCATAGGGTTGCACCCTATGCTAACATGTGTCGTCCTTTCAGGACTTTTTTAACAAGGTGTTTTGGCCTGATCACACTTCAATTCGGCAGCGAATTGCACCTGTGCTCCGGCGTGATTGCCCCGTAAATCGGCAGCAAACATCATGTTTCTATTAAAATCAAAGTTTGATGTGAATTGAATGATACCATGAATGGTTATGCTCATGGATTTGTCACACTTTTTGCCCAATCTATCCTATTATATCATTACATGGAATGAAAAGATATGATCTCTTCGACTTAAGCAAAGACTGCAAATGATGTCTTGAATATTATACCATCCAACAGTTTCTGTAGAATACGAACATAATAGTGAGGTCAAAGTATATAGGCTTTACAACACATTCACTCGGACCTTCTTTTTCTTTAACATCGCATTATCGGTCAATTCTACTAGGGATGATACCACTTCTGTATTGACGGCAACAAAACTACAATCCTGTTTTAACTCGATATTCCCCAATTCCTCCTTTTTCAGATTGCCTTGCTTATAAAAAAAGCCAGCGATATCCCCCTTCGATATTTTATCCCTACGACCACCAGACACGACTACCGTCTTCCATTCTGGTAAGGCCGGTATATGGGCATCGGTAATTACTTCCTCTTCCAAGTCTCCGATAAAGTCGGGAAGCACGTCATCTACCCATTTAATAACATAGGCGGTACCCGTGCTTTTCATCCGTGCAGTTCGCCCGTTTCTATGAATAAATTCATGCTCTCGGGTAGGTAAGTGATAATGAATAATATATTTAAGTTCCGGTACATCTATCCCCCGAGCAGCCAGGTCGGTGGCCACAATCAATTGTAATGATCCATTCCTAAATTGAACTAAAGATTTTTCTCGATCTTCCTGCTCCATTCCACCGTGAAAACAACCGTGTAAAATCCCCTTGGCTGTTAAATGATCACTCACTCGCTCAATAGAATCCCGAAAATTGCAAAACACAATACCGGGTTGATTTCCCAAATGCGCCAATGCTTTGGACAATGTATCTAACTTGTCTTTGGTTGGAGAGATAATGGATTTCAAGGTCAACTTCGGTTGTCCAGTCTCTAAAAAATCCAATACTTGGAGATTCTTAATCCCTACAAAGGGAGGAATACTAACATTCCTGGTTGCTGAAGTGAGTATTTTTCGTTTCAAATTCTTAAAACTGGCCATAATCTCTTCCATCTCTTCTTCAAACCCCACCTCTAAAGTCTTATCAAATTCATCTAAGATTAATGTCCTTACTCCATGAGGTGAAATGGTTTCCCTGCGCAAGTGGTCGGCTATTCGTCCTGGTGTACCTATTAATATGGCCGGTTTATGCTTAATATCCATTTTATCCTTGGATATGGCTCGTCCTCCATATACGGCGTTGGCCTTAAATCCACTGCCCATTTCCCTAACTACTTGTTCTATTTGTATAGCCAATTCCCGAGAGGGCACAATGACCATGGCTTGTATCCTTCCATCGTCAGGGTTTAATATTGATAATAACGGCATTAAAAATGCCAGGGTTTTACCTGTACCTGTAGGTGACAATATCATCACCTCTTCATTAGATGTTATCGCTTTACCCGCCTTAACCTGCATGGGATTAAGCGCTGAGATTTTTAATTTCTCTAATATTTTTTGGTTGTCTTTTATTTTCATCATCGACCGCAAAGATAGTAGTAATCCCCTGATAACTGATAAGAATACATTGTAATTAATCTACAGCGAAGAACTAGAACGAGGTTCTCAGAAAATTACTCTTCCATATCAATAAACCAATAAACCCAGCTGTTGACGATAACCGGAAGGAGTATGGCCAGTAATTTTTTTGAAATTTTTAGCAAAATGGGAGAAATTATTAAAACCGGCAGCAAAGCAAATGTCAGAAACCGACATATGTTCCTCTGCCAACAATTTACAGGCATGGACAACTCGAAATTCATTTAAGAATGAAATAAAGGTCTTTTTCGTTACCTTTTTAAAATAACGACAAAAAGCGGGTTCAGTCATACTGATCAATTGAGCGACTTCTGCAATACTGATCTCATCTTGAAAATTTTCCCTGACGTAGCGATAAATCAATCGAATTCGCTCATTGTCTTGTGGTTGGATATTAAAGCCTAGACTACCAGCATTCAGATTGGTATATTCTTCTGTGGTGGCCAAGTCATTTAATATGGTCAAAAAAGTAGTCAAACGCTCCACATGATTCATATGAACCATATCATTCATTCTCTCTCCTACCCATCGCTTGGTATTGCCGTGAAACCGAATCCCCGATTGGGATCGTTCAAACAACCGTTTAACGTGAACCATCTCGGGAATATCAAAAAAAGTCTTACCCAAAAAGTCTTGTTTCATCTGGATGACGATTTCATTTTGTGATTTGGCCAACCTATCTGTAAATCCAAAATGAGGCAAATTGGGTCCAATCATAATCAAATCTCCCTTTTTGTAGTAGGAAATATGGCTACCTATGTGGCGCTTTCCACTGCCATCTTCTATATACACTATTTCCAATTCTGGATGAAAATGCCAATATGCCTCATCATTGGGATTGGTGGATTCAAACTTGCGCAAGGTAAAGGAAGAACCAAATCCAGGTATTATTTTCTCTAACTGTGGTTTTACTTTCTGATTCATTGACTAATAATTAAATGTTTATTTACGACAAAATAAATTCTGAATACTTCACTAGAATATTTCAAAAAATCTAAATATTAATCACATTTTAAAATAATCTACTGGCAAACATTTATCAACTGTTTTAAATTAACACAAAATAACACTTTATTTTTTATTGATGCTAAAATAGCACACTTAATGGCTAAAATAGATACCAATATTTCGAATCTCGCAAATTATCTTTGTCATAAGGAATTGATAAAAATTATTTTACCCTATATCTAAAATCATTTATTATGAAAAACATCTTGGTAATATTAATGATCACTCTTTCGTCTTATTTTGTACAAGCTGAATCTTATCCTAACCTTATCGTTAGAAGTGATAAATCTTTTGTACTCGATATCAACGATTGGAGAATGAAGGATGTCGAGGTTTCAATCATTGACAACTTCGGTAGAATCGTACATCATGACAACATTAGTGCCGATTACAGCAAATTGAAGAGATATAACCTCGATCAATTGGAAGCTGGTATTTACAATGTAAAAATAGAAGACGAATTAAAAGAAGTCGTATACACTGTATTGGTCAACAGAACCAATATCGCATTGATGACAGATAAATTGGTTACTTACAAACCAGTAGTAAATGTAAGTGACAACAAAGTAGATATCAACATATTAACCCTTAACAAGAATGTTGAAGTAGAACTATATGACGTTGAAGGTTTTAGCCTGTATTCAGAAGTAAAAAAGAATGCACCTAAATACGCTAGAAGATTAGACATTTCTGATTTACCTAAAGGAAATTATACTGTACAAATCAAATTCAATGATGAAATGTACAACCACTCTTTTTACAAGTAAAAAAAGTAGTATCCAAAAATAAAAAAGGTCTTCCCAGTTAAAGGGAAGACCTTTTTTATTTTCACAAACCACTGTTTGTATTCTTTTAATTATCCCAATTGAATCTATAATAGATTAAAAATTCTTGGCTATTTTCTCAATCTTTTTGGCCGACAAGTCTCCTTTATACACTATCAATCTATATTTCAATACTGTTGACCCATCCTGTGATAAGGCTATTCGGTGCTGCCCAGGCCACACAGGATTTTGCATACTTGTTCTTTTTCTTAAAATCCATTTATCGTTAGGTAGAGGATTGTCCTTGCTCTGAATCATTACAATACCAGCATTTCCTCCATCCACGGCCAAAGAACCAGATACATCAACCCATTTACCGGCTTCCATAGCGAGGTTGACCGGCTCTATTACCCCTTCTTTAGCTGTAAATAATATATCCTCTGGCATCTTCATACGCACTGAAAACCCGCCATAACCTTTTTCATTATCAGATCCACCGATTTCCACACCTTCCACCAAAGCCTGCAAACCCAGTTCTACATCTATTATTCTATAGTTTTTCTTAGTCTTATATATGGTAATGACTGAATGTTCTCGAACAACAGCTTTGGGAGATGATGAATTGGGATAAATATTGGTCAACAAATCAGTAGCAGCCTCCAATGTAATCGCTTTTTTACTAGATTGCTTGATTTCAGCTGATTTATTAACCCACTCTACATTCTTAGTCTCCCAAGGATCTCCTACCGACTGCCCCTTGACATAAAGTTGATGCCATGCCCAAAATACACCGCGTTGATGAAGGTGGTCCTTTGGAAAATCTTCGGTTAAGACCTCTCCATCGATGCCGTATACCGGGTGCAAATAATTCGCCCGAGGATATTGACCATCTAGATCCACAGTGGACAACTGGTAATACAACAACTTATCCCCTTTTTCTGTCACTAAAATGCCATCCTTATCTTGTGTAGCACTGAGGTGCTGGCTGTTTCCAACCTGGCCCATAAGGATTAATAGGGCCATTATTGTTATGTATTTTCTCATGGTATAAAAATGAGAAAAATGTCAAAATTTCCCTCACATAGTTAATATAATTTTATCCTATTTTAATTAAATTCTGCCATTGACCAACATAATAAACCATACTACAAATTCACACTCTTTTAGCCGAATTTAATTTCACATTTTCCCTATATTTACAACATCAAAGACAGAAAACAGTCAACTATGCTCAAAATATTTTTCAACTTTTTATTTCTTACCACCATTCTATCTTTCTCTTATGGTCAGTCAAAAGAATGGCAACCCTTATTACAAAACGATGATTTATCCACTTGGACGGTCAGAGGAGAAGCCAAATGGGTAGCCAAAGATGGTGTAATTACCGGATCTGGAGCCAATGGTCATCTCTATGCTCAGCCCTTGGTTTCTGATTTAGAAGTCAAAGGAAAATTTAGAATTTCTGATCAGGGAGGGGGAAGCAATGGGGGGCTGTATTTTAGAGCTAATCCTCCTGCCAACAATCCGGAAAGTTACCCCCATGGCTACGAAGCACAGATATGTCACAATCAATCTGCTCACACAGGGTGGCTGTGGAAACCAGGCAAACCGACTGGAAAAGCTACTAAACTTTTGACCAAAGACGATGAATGGTTCGATATGCATGTAATAGCTATAGGACCTAACATTGAAATCTTCATCAATGGGCAGTCTGTCATGAAATACAGAGACAGTGAATACAAAACCGGTTATATAGCACTTCAATGCCACAATGCAGGCATGACAATAGAGGCCAAAGACCTATTTTACAAAAAATTAATCCACTAGCCATTAATTATATGTAATTTCCAATAAATTTGCCCTCCAATTCCACAATATGAAATCAATTATGAAGCTAAGTATGGTCTTGGTACCAGTCTTTACTATGTTAAGTTTTTCTAACTTATCCTTGGACCATCTCAATCCCTACGATATTCCTCACCACATCAATATATCTTGGAAAACTGATCCAGCCACAAGTCAATCCATCAACTGGCGTACGACGGAACTCCAAAAAATAAGTTACGTAGAATATTGCGAAGCCACGGCTTCTCCATTTTTTTCTAATAGCGTCCAACGTCAAAAGGCTGAATCCAATGCCCACACTGGAGACGATGCTACCTGGAATTATCACAGTGTCAACTTAACTGGTCTCTCTCCCAACACACAGTATTCTTATCGAGTAGGGAACGGTAATTTTTGGTCGGAATGGGCTGAATTTAAAACTGCCACTGGCAAAGAAGAAGATTTTACATTTATATACTTTGGAGATGTACAACGCGATATTTTTTCTATGGGAAGTCGAGCCGTTCGCCAAGCTGTTCTTCAGAGACCAGATGCTAAATTTTTCCTCTTTGGAGGGGATTTAGTGCACCGGGGTGGACTCAATAAAGAAAATTGGAATGAATTTTTCCCAACAGGGGGTTGGGCATTTCAAAACATTCCCATCCTCGCTACTCCGGGCAATCACGAGCACATTGTAGCCAAGAGTGGAGAGAATATGGGACAGCAATGGTATTACAATTTCACCTTCCCTGAAAATGGCCCAAAAGGACATGATGAAGAAACCTTCTATGTTGATTACAACAATATCAGAGTGATTTCATTGAATATGTGCCGTTACAAATATGCTGAAGATAGAAAAGCTATTTTGGAATGGACGGAAGAAAGACTGAAAGAATTCAAGGGCGATTGGGTATTTATAACCCATCATTATGCCATGCATCCAAGTGCTCGAAATCGAAAGCCAGGCTTGAGATTCCCAGAATTCAAAGCCCTCTATGAAAAATACAAAGTCCCCGTTATACTTACAGGACACGAACACCTCTATGCCCGTGGACGGATCGATGACGAATTCCCCGTTTATGTGGTTTCAGTTGCAGGCCCCTACCAAAATGCCATTCAATTTCAAGGATGGGAAGAACGCACGGGAACTTCACTACAATTATTTCAGGAAATAAACGTCTCTCAGAATGAGATTCACTATGTCTCTAAAACCATCCTAGGCGAAGTCTACGATGAATTTAGAATTACCAAGTCGGAAAATGGAGAGATGAAATACACCATCGGTGAAGACCTTCCTCCCCAGTCCCTCCTACCACCAGATCGATTCGAAGAAAGATACAAAAAAGAATTGGTCGATTCTTGGGAAGAAGATTTAAAAAACTACCTTATCCTCCATCCCTAGATCAAAAAATTTAGGGATTACATTTTGACTGACAAAATCATTTTTATTAGCTAGGTGTAATACAATACTCCTGTTCGATATCGCATTACAAAATGATTAAATCGGCTGTTTAAAGTGTTTGAAAAAATAGAACTGAATCGAACCAATAACCATTTATTGATCATCCTATTCATAGAATACCGCCACTTTATTCAAACTCTTTCTTTGAATAGAAGGCACATAAGTAGATTCTGCCGGATATCCAACGGGGATCAAGAGGTAAGGTCTTTCATTTATGGGGCGATCTTATACGAAATACCTTTATAATTAACGGTAATCTTTCGATTTATTTGATGTTTTACTTCGTTTAAAATACTCGCCGTAGCTGCGGCTATGTCTGTGTTTTTAGCCTTGTTAAACTTCAAATATTCCCGAAATCTTTTCCGTCATTACAAAATGTATTTCGTATAAAACCTCAGTTAAAAAATTCATTGGACTCGGTGTATGAGTCAAAGCAACCAACCCTGCATTATGGATAGCCGCAAGCAAAAACCCACAAACTATACCTACAGATTCGTTGACGTAATAATGCATGTGTCTCCGACCTAGACTATCTAGACCGTAAACTTCTTTAAATACTACTATTAACCAAGGGGCTGTTTCCAAAAATGGTTTATGAGCATCAGTAGCCATTTTCTCGAGGTCAGATTTCCACTCATCACTCATTCGATTACGGTAATTTTCTTCCTCCTCCAATTCCGCAGCCTTCCTAATTTTTCGTTTTATCTCAGGACTAGATACCGCACAGAATTTCCAGGGTTGTTTATGCGCTCCCGAAGGTGAGGTCGAAGCGGTTTGTATAATAGAGCTTATGATGGATTTAGCAACCTCTCTGTTCGAAAATTCACGCAGAGACCGCCTTTGATTCATCTCTTGATAAAAGTCCAAAGCTCTTTTTGACATTTCTGAGTCCGAATATACAACATGATTATACAGATGATGTTTAATACGAATTACATTTATAATTAACGGCAATCTTTCGATTTATTAGAAGTTTTACTTCGTTTAAAATACTCGCCGTAGCTACGGCTATGCTGCCTTACCCACCCTCGGCTGGTTGGCCTCGGTTCCTTCACCAAAGGTCGATTTACGACCTTTGATTGCTCAAAGAGCAATTCTGTTCAGTCATAGCCTCGTCAAACTTCAAATATTCTCGAAATCTTTTCCGTCATTATAAAATGTAATTCGTATAAATCCTTTTATCTCTATTTCATATGGTTTCTCAGTCATAACTAGGGTATTATACTCATTAAAATTTCGGGAATAATCGCCACCTGAACCGTCCTTCAATACAGTTATCAAAATTCCATCTATCCCTTTAGTCCATGACCACCGATGACATTGAATTCATGACCTTTTTCTGGCATTCCATCCAACAAAGGCATGGCTTGACCAATTAATTCACGAACTCCAGGCACATTTAGAGATTTGTCGTGGTTTTCTTTACTATCCCAGACTTCAGTTACCCATACCGTGTCATCCAATTCTGTATCAGTACTTACAACATAGAGTTGACATCCCGGTGCATTTGCCACCATAGTAGCCGCTTCTAATAAGATATTCGCCAAATCTTGTCCTTTACCAGGTAGAGCTGATAATTTTCCATGTAATCCGTATTTCATATTTCTTATTTTTCTTCTTATTTGCGTTTTGAACGCATAGCCTTTACTTTCACTATATTTTGATCTTCAACAAAACTCATGTACATTGGAGACTCTACTCCATAAATAGCCATTTTCCCTTCTTCATTGTGATGAATGCCCCATCCCCATTTTTTACCCAATGCCGATGCTCTAAAACAGGGTTGACCTTTGGAGAAGAAAGTCTCTTTCGTCTTTTGCCTTTCTCCAGAATTTATATCCTTATTCCACATATGTACTTCCAGCATTACTTCATCGGAAGTGAACTGATACGGATGATTGTGGATTAATTCAAACTGCTTCAAAGCTATGGTTTTTTTCCCAGCTCTTAACGATGGCTCTTGCGCTTGATCAACATTGCTATCTTCACTAATCTCAATAAAGGTATTGTAATAATTCGTTGAGTGTACTTTCATATTATACTTTTACTATATCTTCTCCAAACTTTATACTGCCACAACAAGGAACATTTTATTTAAAAGATGGATTAAATTCGAAAATTAAAAAAAATATCTGCATTTCTCTAAATACTCTAAACTCATTGTATTTTAGGGGAAATATTTAACAAATGAAAATCGCCCTTCTCTATATATCTGCATCACTATTAATAATTCCAACCATAATCTCATGCCATTCTGAGACAAAGAAACATCATCGGCAATTCGATCAAGCATTGGCGAATGGACAATTAGCCAATGAAGGGTATCGACGTTGCGTCGACTTCACAAAAGATTGGCTGACTGTTGCCGACCCCGTATCAGGTCTTATTCCGGAAAATCTCACCAAGGGAACAGATATCTGGAACGGGCACAATTCAGCCGCCGACAATTATCCCTTTATGGTGCTCACAGCTATGATAGCAGATAGACCTATGCTGGAATCGACCATGACAAATATGTTGCGTTTCGAAGAAAAAAATACCACTAGATTGGGTAGCCTTACTGATGATTATTCATTTAGCAAACAAGGTTTTGCCCGAGAATCCATTGATACGGCCAAAATCATATTTAGTTCCTCAGAATATGTCAAAGATGGCCTGGTACCTTTGACTGAATTTGCCGGTCATACCGCATGGAGTGAAAGGATGTTTGACATCCTCGACGATCTTCATAAACTCGCTCGATACAATGGTCGATTTAATCCAGATTTTTTCAGCCAATCCAAAGAAACCGAAGTTTATGGCGAATTATTACAAGCCTTGACGAGAGCTTATTGGATGACTCAAAATCAAAAATACCTCGATTGGGCCATTGAAATAGGAGACTATTATTTAATTGAAAACCCCAATAGGTTATTAAAAGCCGAATCACTTAGATTGCGAGACCACGGTTGTGAAATCATAGGAGGGCTCAGTGAATTATATGCTACTGTGCACTTTGTGGACACCGACAAAAAAGAAGCCTACCGAAAAGCCCTCTACCCTATAATGGACCGAGTCTTAGAAGTGGGAAGAAATCCCGATGGCATGTTTTTCAATGAAGTTAATATGGTTACTGGCGACATAGTTGAAGAGGGAATTGTCGACAACTGGGGCTATACCTACAATGCCTATTACACCCTTTATCTTATCGATCAACACCAACTATATCGAGATGCTGTCTTACATCCACTGCCAATACTGAAAGATAAGTATCACAATTACAATTGGGAGCGATATGGTGCCGATGGATTTGCCGATGCCATCGAAGGGGGCATTAATTTATACAACAGAGAACCTGTTGAAGAACTTATGGAATGGATAGATAATGAAGTTCAAGTTTTTTGGTCCATCCAAGATTCCGCATTTCGCCCTGAATGTGCAGAATGGAAAAACAGGGGAATTATCGAAGGTTGGCATGGAGATGGCAATTTTGCTAGAACCATCATCATGTACTGCTTAATGAAAACCAATGATATCACTATTCAACCTTGGCAAAATGATGTGATATATGGAAGTGTGTTATCCAACGATTCACTTTTCATAACCCTAACGACAGAACAACAGTGGCAGGGTCAACTAATGTTTAGCAACAGTAGACAACAACACATTATGAAAATGCCTTTGGATTATCCGAGGATCAATCAGTTCGCTCAATGGTACGCCGTAGACCCGGAAGCCAATTATGAATGGTATAATGTTGACACCGATCACAAAGAAATCCTTACTGGAGCATCACTAATTAATGGAATAGATATGGATATCGACCAAGGTGAAATCTATAATATTATAGTAACCAAACAGAATATGTAAAGCCTTATTATTTAAAGGATATAGGGAGAATATAATTTTTAGGTCTTATGTTTGAAATTAAAATAGTCTAAAAATCACTATTACAACAACCGCCTTTCCCTAAAAAAATTCTTTAAACTCTCGAAAAGAAATAAGATTTAATGATTGTACGCGATGTTGATCAAACCATCCGTATTCATAAAACTCATTGTGTATTGGGGAAAGTCCTCCAAAGTTCCTTTTTTTTGATAAAACACCCACACCCCAGTCGCTATCGATACAACAACTGTGAACAAGATGACTTGACCGCCATTTTAAGAAAGCTTTCCAAGTGGTACCATTCCAAAAATTTCGAGCTGGAGTCAATCGATAGAGATGGTTTTCTCTTGCATGCCATTCTGTGGGAGGATTACAATCATGTAGTACTATAAATCCGTCTTCACTTAAATAAGGTAAGGCATTAGTAATATCTCTGTCAACTTGGGCAGCCAGATGTAACCCATCAATAAAAATAAGGTCAAATTGTATATCAGAAGATAAGATTTTATTTTCACCCAATTGAGCAAAAAATTCATCGCTGGTTATTTTAAAATCAACCGGATTCTCAAAGAATTCCAATCCTGGATCTACACTATACTTCTTATCGGCTACTATTAAATCGAAATTGTTTGCAGGATCACAAACACCTATTTCTAAATAGGTAGTTGGACCATTAATTTGACTAAGCAGAAAATTAATAATATCGGATCGCTGTGGGCCTTTCGACAATTCTTTCTCCGTCTTCGCTTTAGTATCTACAAAAACAGGATGGGTAAAGACATTTCTACCTTCCCTATATCTTCGAACATGTTTTTTAGCGAATGCTTTTGCTTTCAATAATTTCAGCAATGGTCTCTTTTTAATTATCTAAAATAACGGCTATTTAACCGATAGCGCTTCGTGAATTTTACTCCCCTCACGAACAATAATATCAATAATTTCTGAGATGTCCTTTTCTGTCGTTCGAAAATTTACAATACAGCTGCGCAAACAATATTTTCCAAAGACCAATGCATGAGACAAAAACACCTCTCCCCCAGCCTGAAGTTCATTCAATAAAGTCTCGTTGATAGTATTTAAATAATCATCCTCATATTGATGGCCATCAACAGGAATAAATCTAAAATTAGTGATACTGAGATTTTGCGATATTGCTTCCAGTGAAGAATGTTGATCTGCCATCTGATAGAGAAGTTTAGATAAAGCTATATCATCTCCAATCAACTTTTCATACCCTTTTCTCCCAACTTGCTGTAAGGCCATCCAAATTTTCAAAGCTCTAAATCCTCGAGAGTTTTGCAGGCCATATTCATAATAATTTTGAGTCAATTCGTCTCCTTCTTTTTTAAAATTATAATATTCGGGATGAGAACTATATGTATCGGTTAAATGCTTGGAATT
This sequence comes from Membranihabitans marinus, assembly GCF_021729155.1. Lineage (GTDB taxonomy): Bacteria > Bacteroidota > Bacteroidia > Chitinophagales > Saprospiraceae > Membranihabitans > Membranihabitans marinus. The sequence goes on from NZ_JAJQYA010000008.1 coordinate 51,839, forward strand.
TTTCACCAAGGTACAACCAGCTTCTAAGGGGCTATATAACCACTTATGGGGATCTAAGGCTAAAGAATCAGCCTCTTCAATTCCATCAAATATTGGTTTCAATTCGGGTATAACGGCGGCTGGTATCCCATAAGCCCCATCAATATGAAACCATAAATCATATTTTTTACTCATTTTGCCAAGGGCTTTGAGATCATCCACAGTTCCCGTACTCACATCTCCTCCAGAAGCAACGATAATAAAGGGCTGGTGACCGGCACGAATATCTGTATTTATCGCTTGCTCTAACAGGTCAAGATCTATTTTATTGGAATTATCTGTCGGTATCCATCGGATAGAATTAGCACCATGACCAAATAAAATTGCCGCCTTATCCACCCAGGTATGGGTATTTTTAGAACAATAAATCATCATTTGCTTAGGGAAAGCCAATAATCCATCCGATTTTATAATACTGGGCCCTTTAGCCGTTCTAGCTGCTAAAAAAGCGGTAAAATTTGCCATATTTCCACCACTGACTAAAATGCCTCCATAATCTTTTGATAATCCAATAAATTCGGCCAACCACTGTATAGTTTGCTTCTCTATTTCAGTGGCCATTGGACTAATTAATTGAGCTCCCACATTGGGATTCACTGCACCAACCAACAATTCGGCCAGCATGCCGATAGGAGCAGCCGAAGAGGTAATATATCCCATAAATTTGGGGTGGCCATTTAACAAAGAATTGTCAAATAACAGCTCAGTGGCTTTTTCGACAATGTCTATAACCGGAAGACCAGTATCGGGCAATCTACCTTGACCTAATAATGATTTGATTTCAAGATTTGATTTATTTGTTGTAATAAGGTGATTGTCTATATGATCAATATAATCCGCAATCTTATCTATAAGTTGATGACCAATTTTTTTAAATTCCTCTTTCTCTATTTCTAATGTAGCCCTTCGTTTATTATCCATAACTTTAATATTAATTAGTTTCCTTATCGACAATTTACTTATAATTGACAAACCCAATATAGTTTATACACTAATTATCGAATCAGAAAAAGTGATGGCTTAGAATCTAACAATACCGAAAATCATGAGTCTAATTATTAATTAAATTTTTTCTACTAGACACAATTAGCCTATTGCACAGCGACATAATTTCTTGCTTCTTGAGCAAAACGCCGCCAATAATTACGCTGAGTATAAGAAACCTGAACCCATTGTTTCATCGCCCTATTATTACCTGAAGGGTCAAATAAATGTGAACCCTCCAAGGCTAAAGCCTCACGATGTGCATCGCCAAACAATTTGAAAACCATTTCATTCTGAAAAAAACATATAAATGCTTTACCATTCATCTTGAAACAAGGCTTACCAAACAATTGGCCTTTAATTGCATCATCAATCTCATTACCAATCTTTATAAATAATTCTTCCTCTACCATTTTTCAACTATTTACCATACCGAGAAGCTCTACTTCCTTATTCCTCAGATCATTCCCCGTTTCCAGTACCGATTTGAGATTTATTAAATAAAATATCCATCCAAATGCACAACCTAAGCGTATATTTTCCTTAGATCGATCGTCCAAGGGAATTTCTTTTTGAATCAATTCCACTAAAACATAATGCTTGTGATTACGCATTGAAACCTGGACCTTACAATTGCCCGCGAATGAAAATTCTAAAAAATCTACCCCTTTGGCAGCCAAAATTTCTCCACTTTCAAAATGATTTTGTGCATACCAATTCCATTCGTATTTACATCCAGACCGAACGTTGTCTTTGTCAGGAATTTTTTGATTAAATGCATTGTAAAATACCGCCTTTGACAGAAACCATTTTTCAAGATCATGGCTTACCGTCCAAGCATTATACACTGTACTCAAATCAGAAGTTATGGCTACTCGCTTTGTAAATTCGGTCCAATTAAAATTTTCCATTTTTTAATAGCTTAAGATGAGATAATCGTCGATTCCCAAAAATTTATACAATTTTTAGATACCGACATTTTAATTTCTTCTAGATCAAGCTTTTACAATTACTATATGTTATACCAAGTAACATTACAAACAAAAAATATAGGGCAGGATACACATTTTGACCTCATTTATACTATTCAACAATAATTACAGGGTAAATAGTTTTTTAAAACCACAAAAAGATAGAAACAAATTTTATAGTTGACAGACTATTCTCATTTTAATTAACCGTCCTACCCGCGATCTCCCTAATTGAGATATTGTCAATAAAGACGTCCAACAATACAGCCCTTCCTTCCTTAATACTAACCAAGCCATAGGTTTCTTTTTCCCCTTTACTTCCTTCTCTACGATATATTTCTTCAGCATTTTGAGCTTTTGATTCTTCCATATACAATCGATCAAATGGAAAAACAACTGTGATGGTCTGAGGGATTTCAGATGTAAAGTAATCTACTGTAGTCTTTAAATAGTCGTCGACATTCGCGGGTCTTTCTTTGGATATTGAATCTATAATAGCATAGCCAAAATCATCCTTTTTAAAAACTACATAAATCGTTTCTCCATTCCTCCATTCTCTCTTTTCACTCATCTCATATTGATTATCGGCATAATTTAGGGCAACATATCTTCCCCGGAAAACATCCACAGGGTCTACTGGAGCCGTCCGAAATTTAAATACAGTACCTGAATGAATAACTGATTCCTGTTGCCACACCATCTTTGATGGAACATAAAGTTGACTCACTACCATTAAGGTGAAAAATATATAAAGTACAGTTTTAGTTTTCATGTGCTTTGTATGTTTTGATCATCCAATAATTAACCACAAAAAATCCTAGACCTACTCCAACAAACACGAGTCCACGTAAAATAAAGCTTAGATTACTATCCAAGAATCGACAAGTCACCAATGCTGCGATGATTAACATTCCGAAATTTAACCAAGGCAAATGTCTCATTTTGGTTCCCTCTCGAATGATAAAAACCCCGATGGCAAACAATATTATATTTATTAAAACAATGGATAATGAAGAGAACATTCCGACAATAAAGGTGATGAATAGGGGAATAAAACTAATGGCCAATGGCTTAAATTGGGGGTGAAAAACTCTTCTTCTATACGCCATCACCAAAGACAGAGATAAAACAGTAATTACTGCGGACATCCAAAATTCGGGTGAGGTCATAATCTCATTTAGCAAAATATTCGCTTTTCTCAAATCAGTCCAAAACCAGTCAAAACTCAATATGAGAAGAAGGATAACTGTACCTAAAGCCCCCAATATTAAATAGCCGTTATTCCGAGATTTCTGTTCTACAAAATAATCGCTATTTCCAATTATATAAAATAAAGCAAATAAACTAGAATAGCTCACCCAAAGCCATTCTTCATGACCGGAGGATATCGTTCCCAAAGCAAAGAGAATAGATATAGGAATTGCCCAATGGTGAAAAATTATAAAATTGCCATTGGGAGAACGGCGATATAGTTGGTAGTAATGCGGCAACACAGCAAATAGCAAAAGTAAATATATCCAAGAACTGCTATTGTCATTGCTTGTAAAACCTGTTTGAGTGACATAAATTGTGATTCCCAAAATAAAAAATAATGAGGACAGGGAAGAATGCATAATATATATCAATGGTAGACAGAGCAACAACCAAGTCAAAAGGAATGAAGACAAATCACTAGGGATATTGTAAATTTGACCAATGAGGGCCAAACAAGCGGCCACAGAGAGAAACAGGAAAGCCGCTGTCCCTTCCCGCCATGTTTTATTGCGGTTTTTCTCCAATAATACATAACCACAAAATATTTGACCAATAATCAAGGGTAGAAAAGAACAGATGGATTTGACCTCCTTGGACAAATTGTCCCAGTTGTGCCCTATGATTAGGATAATGCCCAAACCCACCAATATAGCACCCAATAAACCGAATGCCATAAATAGACGATTGGGTTCATCTTCTCGTTTTATTTTATAGTATTCATTGATTCTATCTGCCGTTTCTTGAGATATAATTTGGCTTTCTACAAGTTCTGAAATATCCTTTTGTAAGCTCATTCTAGGGTTATATTAGGTCAAATGCATTTGGTAATAATTCAGGACTAATGACGCTAAAAATATATTATTCATCTACATCAACTTTAGTGATTATCCATATTACGACCGATATTTAGGACAAAGTCATTTCATAAATACCTCATTACCACGACTTCCTAATATACATATAAGTATTGGATTTTTCTCAAAAAACAAGCCTAACAGTCAAATCCACTACATTCACATAGTAGACTAATATTAAAACTAAAAAAAATTAAACCCATAATTTTCCAAACCTCAGACATATAAAATTAACCAATGACCTAGAATAAAACATGTACAGGTTTCCAAAAAAGCATTCTATTTTAATGGAATAAAAAAACCCTTAAACCAGTATGAAACTAGGATTAAGGGTTTATAGAATATCTTTATTAGGTTGAAATTACAATCCCATCATCAATAGCATAGGATTTTCCAATAATTCTTTTACTCTTACTAGGAAGGTAACCGAAGTACTTCCGTCGATTACGCGATGGTCATAAGACAATGCCAAGTACATCATAGGTCGGATAACTACCTCCCCATTGACAGCTACTGGTCGTTGGACAATATTGTGCATACCCAAAATAGCAGACTGAGGTTCATTCAATATTGGAGTACTCATCATCGATCCAAAGATACCTCCGTTGGTTATAGTAAAGGTTCCACCAGACATTTCGTCTAGAGACAACTTACCATCTCTAGCCTTAAGGGCCAGTTCCTTAATTTTTGCTTCTATCTCATGAAATCCTAATGACTCAACATTGTGTACTGGAGGTACTACCAAGCCATTTGGAGTAGATACGGCAACAGATATGTCAACATAATCATGATAAATTAAATGATCACCTTCTATTTTGGCATTGACATCGGGAAGCTCTACCAAGGCTTGTGCACAAGCTTTGCAGAACAAGGACATAAAGCCGAGCTTAATACCGTATTTTTCTACAAATCGCTCTTGGTACTGTTTTCGAAGCTTCATTACTTCAGACATATCCACTTCGTTAAAAGTGGTCAACATCGCAGTATTGTTTTTGGCAGAAACCAATCGTTTGGCGATCGTTCTACGCATCCGCGACATTTTTTCTTTGCGCTCTTCTCTAGAAAATGCAACCGCAGCTGATGGCGCAACTGTTTCAGTTGTTACAGTCGGACTAGGAGCTGGCTGAGCTACTTTTTGGGCTGCTTCAGCATCGGCTTTCGTTATTCTACCATCGACACCACTGCCTTTAACCGCAGCTGGATCAATTCCCTTTTCCGCCAATATTTTAGCGGCAGCTGGGGCTGGATGACCAGTTGCATAAGTATTGGCACTGGCCTCTGTTTGTGCAGGTGATGGTGCAGCACTGGTTTCTGGAGCTGGATCACTAGATTCCTCACCAGATGGTGGTGCTACCGATGTATCTATTTTGGCCACCAATCCACCGATCTCAATATCGTCTTCCTCTTGGGCCACATGGATTAATTTTCCCGATGCTTCAGCCGGAAATTCTAGCGTTGCTTTGTCTGATTCAAACTCACAAATGGGTTCATCCAAATGTACATACGCTCCGTCTTTTATCAACCAGGCCGAAAGAGTAACCTCAGTTATTGATTCGCCAATGGTTGGCACTTTCATTTCTACTATGCTCATAGCTTAGATTTGATTGCAAATTTTATACTCTGCAAATATGCAAAATAAACCACATTTATTCACTGAACTACAGAATTTCACAAAAAAAATCCCAATACTTCGGTATATAATATGGAGTTCTTTTATATTTTCATTAACATTCTATTATTTCCCTCCTAATCATAAACGACTTCCATTTTAAAAAGAGCCGGAGATTGAAACAAAAATTTAGATTGATTTAACACTGTATACCCGCTATTTTTTTGCCAGCGAATGGTTGAACTTTGATCCGAAACAATACTTTGCTTATTTTTTTTAATAAAAATAGTCTGCAACTGTCCCAAAGAGTCGTATTCCGCTTTAAAATAAGTAGCTGGGGCCTTAGTATTGTCGGTTATATACTCTACTATCCGATATTGACCACTATCCCTAGATGTCTTATCATAGCTATCCACCCATCGAACAGAAGAAAAATCCATTTCCTTGATTTGTTTTAAATCGGTTAAAATGTGATAATCTTTAATGGATTTTGTTTCCGGATCTAAATCGTTTACCACTATAGTTTTGGTCACTTCAGACTGAACACTATCAATGATATTGTTATTAAATATAGAATCCATCCAAAGGCCCACACTGAATTCCCCTGATTGAATGACGACTTCATCATTGTCAGGAATACAGGACACCATTAGATTGCCTATTATTAGTAGCAGTAATATTCTATTTATTTTCCACCAATACATCTCCTGTCATTTCTGTTGGAATTTCAAGTCCCATGATGGTTAAAATTGTCGGAGCCAAGTCACCCAATTTACCATCTTTAATGGTATTGTATTCAGAATTGCCATCGATATAATATACGGGCACTGGATTTGTCGTATGGGCTGTATTAGGCGAACCATCAGGGTTTACCATATAATCGGAGTTTCCGTGATCTGCAATAATAATTATGGAGTAATCCTGATCTAGGGCTGCTTCCACCGCTTGCTGAGCACATTGATCTACTGTTTCAGCGGCAACCATTGCTGCATTGAAATCACCTGTATGGCCGACCATATCTGTATTGGCATAATTTAAACAAATAAAATCGGGTTTATTGCTTTCTATTTCCTTTACAATGGCTGAAGTTATTTCTACCGCACTCATTTCTGGCTGCAAATCGTAGGTGGCTACTTTAGGGGAAGGAATTAAAATTCTGCTTTCTCCTTCAAAAGCCTCTTCTCGACCACCTGAGAAGAAAAAGGTTACGTGAGGGTATTTTTCCGTCTCTGCGATTCGTACTTGGGTTCGACCTTGACTCGCTAAATATTCACCCAAGGTATTTTGAATATCTTCTTTATCGTAAACCACGTGTAGACCTTTGAAAGTCTGATCATAATTGGTCATGGTTAAGAAATACAAGTCCAACGCCTTCATTTCATAATCCGGGAAATCAGACTGAGTCAAGGCATTGGTTATTTGGCGAGGTCGATCCGTTCTAAAATTGACAAAAAATACTGCATCTTGGTCTGAAATAGTAGCCAAAGCATTATCTGATTCGTCGACCAATATTATGGGTTGTATAAACTCATCTGTTGTTCCACCCTCATAATCGGCTTTGACCAAGGCAACAACATCTTGCGTTTTACGACCTACTCCATTGACCATTAATTGATAGGCCAAAGCTATTCTCTCCCATCGATTGTCTCTATCCATGGCATAATATCTACCAATTACGGTAGCGATGGTGGCACTTTTCCCTTTGGTGTAATCAACCAATTCTTCAAGATAATTGGCTCCACCATGAGGACTAGTGTCTCTGCCATCTAAAAAACAATGGATAAAAGTAGTAATTCCAGCCTTGTCCAATATGTCAACTGTGGCTTTGATGTGTTGTATATGTGAATGCACGCCTCCATCGGACAACAATCCCATGATATGAGCCGGTTTATTATTTTCTTTACAATAGGATACCAGATTTTGAATTTCTTTTTCTTGCTCGAAAGTTTGGTCTTTGATGGCTTTATTTATCCTGGCCAACTCTTGGTAAACGACTCTTCCTGCACCGATATTCAAGTGTCCCACTTCTGAATTCCCCATTTGTCCTTCTGGCAATCCGACATCCATACCATAGGTCACCAACTGTCCATGTGGATATTTACTATTTAATCCGTCAATAAATGGTGTATTTGCTTGTGCTATAGCGCTCACTTTGGGATCGGGTCCTATTCCCCATCCATCTAATATCATCAAAAAGCATTTTTTCATATCGTCATTTTTCATAATAGGTAAGCAGGCAATTTAAGAAAGCTATCCAATGTAACAAAGTATATTAGTTAAATTAGATGTAAAATCTCACTAATGCCCCATTTTCACTTATTTAGAGGTAAAAAATGTATTCACTAATCTGTGCTACCGTTTTCTAAACAGAATAGCGGCTCCATTGTTTGAATTTATCTCTAATGACAATTGAGATCTACTATCGACCACTTCTTGATCAATTCGCAATCGATGAGGAGGATTCAATGAAGGATCATCAGTGTAGATTATGGCATCATAAGTGGCATTATCGTCTAAAAATGTCAGGGACAAATCTAATTTCCGCTCTTCTTCTCCATTAATAACACCTAAATACCAATTTTTTCCATTTCTTCTGGCCGTTACGTTATAAAGACCGGGGTATCCCCCCAAAATTTTGGTTTCGTCCCAAACTGTAGGTACGGCATCAAAGAAACCCAATTCTGGAATTTCAGCTATAAACATTTCATTTTTACCTGCACCTCCCACCTTTCTTGGAGATGCTTCAGGTCGATCATACCAATAAACAAATTGCCAAGGACTGTAAAGGCAGACAGTCTTTGCCAATTGAGATCCATGAGACCCCATGGTCTCGACTCGATCAGCAAAATAACATACCGTATGATCACCGGCACCGGCCAACATCCTGGTATAAATAGTTTTTAGAACCATTGTATTGTCCGGAGATTCTTCATCGCCGCGAATCCCTTCTTGGGTTAGTAAATTTGGATAGGTACGCGACATTCCTGTGGGACGATATTCGTCGTGAATATCTACCATCAATTTATATTTAGCAGCCAAAGCCACAGCATCGTGCAACCATTTCGTCCACTCTTGATCGCCTACCCGGACAAATCCGTATTTTACTCCTTTAATACCCCAAGAATGCAAGAGAGGAAGCACTTCTTCCAACTGCCGTTCCAAAGATCTTCGATTGAGGTATAGAATGATCCCTATGTTTTTACTTTCAGCATAATCGATGACTTTTTGCAGCTCTAATGGACCTTTTGACCGTTTGGGATCGACAGTAACTGTAGTTGCATCAGAGGCATCGTCGTATTCATTACCATACCATCCCGCATCAAATTCAACATAGCGAATTCCGTGTTTAACTGCAAAATCCACACAGGCCATACCGCCTTGAGTCGTTAGAGTCACTTCTCGAATCACTTTACCGGGTTCAATCCAATCCGTCTTCCCTATGGCATTGGGTGGACTTAGATGTAAAACCAATTCATTGTTTTGCAACAAAGTATTGGGGGAATGCCCCAACATAATAAAACGCCAAGGTGATTTAAAACTACCTGGATATTCTATTTTACTCGCCAAACTAGCCTGTAAACCTGGGCCAGTTTTATTTCCCTTCAATTTCATTCTCGCAAAATCATAAAGACCGGCTTCTCCTATAGCTATATATTGATGATCGGACAATTCAACCAGTAAAGGTCTTTCAACTGCTTCCTCCTCTATATTAGACACCGACATCTTTTCAATTTTGCCTTGGGCGGTATGAGTAACCCATGTTTGCGCATTTGAAGGCAAATTAAAAGTCGTCAATTCAGACAGTACCGTCACTGATTGCTCTGATGCTATATGATATCTAAAAGCAATCCCGGTATCAAAAACTTTAACTTCCAAGTTATATCCCTTTTGCGTGGATTGGTTGGCCTTGTATTGGATATTACCTCCTTGAAAATGTTCACGATACACACTGGCCTCCCCGTAGACCGGAGACCATAAACTATCTATACTATATATGTTTACCGAAGCCATTGATACATCTTTAAAAGAAATTTCGCTCCCAGCCATTTCCAGTCCCAGTTCTGAATATCCTACCCATTCTTCACCATCGACAAACACACTGTAATATGGTTGACCGGACAATACTTCCAGTTTAAGTTCGACCTGACCATTGGGACTGACAATAACTACCTCATCATCAGCAAATAAAGATGAAGGCAATAGTGAACAAACCAAAAAAGTGTAAAGATGAAGCAATAATAATTTCATAAATGTATTTTTTATATCCTATTAAAAAAGGGTCTGACAGTAATTAATAACAAAATTACCTCTGGCAAAAAACCACGGCAAAGTAATAAATCCTTACCAGATATGGAATCCAAAGTGGAAATAATAGATAATCTATGACTTTTTCGAAATAGGTCGGTATGTTTTTATTCGTATCCAATCGAATTGGTTTCCAGTTAAAGAATGCATCTTTATAGCCCTCTTCATTCTGAAATTTCTATTTGATATAAATTTCCATTAGGTAGTCTTCACACTTTTACATTAATGGATTGAGAAGGAGATTCAGGAAAAAGTATATAATCTATTTTATACCTAATGATGATATTAAATCTGCACGCAAAACGATGAGAAGAGGACCTAAACAGCAAGGAAGCAATTTAGATACCATAGAATAGGATAGCAAAATATATTGCCCAAAGAATCCATTAACTCAACAAAATTATTGTTTGCACTATAATATTCCGAATGGACACTAAATAGATTATATCAATCTTCTATCATATTTATTGAGTATTAATCCAAGGTGGCAATTGCGGCAAAATTTTAGGGAAATATGTATTTGTTCGATTTCGCAATAATGAAGTTATAATCAATTTTGGCAGTGAATAATTCGCAATGGATTTATGATTATTAAAGGGATAGAGGAGGAATACAAATCACATTTTGAAATGAGAGGTGAGATTGAGGGTTGGAACTGGGAGGGAGAAAATATAATTAGTTATTTAAAGGATAAGCAATTATTCAATTATAGTAACGAAAATTTATTAAGTCATGGAAGATAAATTTAAAAGCCTATCAATCGAGGACTTTTACAAGCGTTTCCCAAATAGTAAAAGTTGCTTAAATTACCTGGCTCACCAAAAGTGGGCATCCGGATTTACCTGTAAACATTGTGGACATCATCGATATTGCAGCGGCGGAAAGCCCCACATTAGGCAATGCTCAAAATGCCGATATAAAGAATCGGCCACGGCCAATACCTTATTTCACAAAGTAAAGTTTGACCTGCTCAAAGCGTTCACCATTGTCTACTTAATCGCCACCAGTAAAAAGGGTATCTCATCTTGTGAATTGGGCCGCAAGTTACAGGTGAGACAAAAGACTTGTTGGCTGTTTCGGCTCAAAGTAATGCAGGCCATGAAAAGCCATCAAAAAGTCGGATTAAGTGGCAAGGTGGAAATTTCTGATTTTAAAATCGGCATGAAAAAGACCTTGCAAAACGGCCAAGAAGTACAGTACAAGAAGATCGTAGTCCTTGCCATAGAGAAAAAAGGCAAGGGAATATCTCATGGTTATGCTATTTCTACAAATAGTCGAAGCGCCAAAGAAATCAACCGTTTATCAGATAGATGTGTAAATCTAGACGCGAAAATCACTTGTTATAAGAAGCATGGCTATGACCAAATTTGCCAGAAATATCCGGTAGTGAAAAGAATTAGAAAATCTAAAAAATCGATAATGCCTCTATCGAATAGAATGAAGAATAGTATAACGACTTGGTTGAGAGGCACTCATCACCATGCCGAATTATTGCAGTATTATTTGGACGAATTTTGCTATCGTTTTAATCGCAATAAGATGAAGGCTGAAATCTTCGATCATTTATTGGAGCGCATGGTTTGTCATAGGCCACGAACCTATTTAGACATTATCCACTAAATAACTAATTATATCGGCTTCCCTACCCATCAGTTCAAAACCCCTAAAAACCAATCAAATGTTTATCCCCTCTAACTATTCAAACTTTGTTGGATCATAAAACATAGCTCACAGAATAACTTTCTATGATCTTATACTCCTTAATGATGATCAGAATTTTGATAATGCTCTCGAATTAAATCGCGTCCAAAATCTCCATCAAAATCCCGCCATATCGTATGAATATGATTGGCATTGTTTTGTGTGTTGTCAAATTCGATTAAAAAAGTCTTTCCCTGAATGCGATAATAATGAGGCTGGCCCAATTTCAATGCCCCTGCCCAGCCAAAGGTAATTTCATCTTCTTCCTCAGACGCTATATTCTCACTTCGCTTCTCAGCCAAATCTATCGGCATTGCACTTAAAAATTCATCGATAATCGCCCAAACTAAAGCTTTCTCTTTTTTATTTAATTCCTTCATTGGAATACCTACTCGATCCAATGGATCCACCTTCGAAGCATTCATGGTAACTATATCCCTGAATGTTTGCAATGAAAATATAGCCCGTTCCTGCTTTTGTGCACTCATGGTGTTGATGAGCTCCAAACCCAAGTCCTCTTCAACATCCAAAGTTCTCTCTCCTTCCCGCTCACCAGAAGGAATCCGAGCAGGATTGGCACCAAAAAATCTAGGTGCCATGGAAATATCTCCATCTACTATGGTAAAATGAAGTGAAATATGGTGCCCCTCAAAAGACCAAGCCCAAGTCTCGTCTTCCTCAGGATCTCCGTAAAAAGTAACAAAATATTTTTCTGGATCCCGATATTCAGGATCGTTTTCCAATTCGGCCAATACCTCTTCCAATCCTATAATTCTCTGAGTCTTTTCGTAACCAGCCTCACTTAAATAATTCTTCAGCAACGTCAACAAAGACTCCTTTTGATCATCTGACATTTCGTACAAAGGCAATCCATCTCTTTTATAGTTTCTGGTAGGTAAAAAGTGCCACTTCATACGACCTTCATCGGACATCTCCAATTGGGTTTTATTGCGCTGTGCTTCTGTCAGACTATTTAAAAAATCAACTGCTGGATCTACCTTCCAATTTTGAAAAGTAAGAAAAGACAATAAAACAAGAACAAATACGAATACTCCCTTTAACATATGCTTAGATTAACCATTTTCTGTAAATATGTAAAAACAACAGATCTTACATTACTCTAATTTATGGCATTGGAGTGAATTGTCCTAACAAAAAATGGAATAAACCACAGTAAACGCAAATATAATCCCAATTAACAAACACAGTCAAGATTTAAAACTCTTTTGCTCCAAATTCACTCTTGACAAACTTGGATTGATTTTTTTGATAATTGAAAGTATATCCTATGTTCAAGGTTATCATATCGACCTCATATACATAATTCGTCGTCGTATAAAATTCGTTACTGCGATAAGTCGTAATGCGTTGCTCATTGGTATTCAGCAACCCCAAATCCATATTCAACCATTGCATATTTATATTGAGCCGTCCATTTAAAAAGGATTTTTTCAAAGATAAATTGGGCGAATAAAAAGCAGAATCTTCTCCTTGAGCTGTATTTCGCTTAGATAAATAATTAAAATTCCACTGGAATTGCCAGGTCTCTCCAAATGAATATCCAATATTGGCATTAATAGAATATACCCAACTCTTCGAATCTATAGGTCGTTGATCAAACTCTCCTTTAATGGAATTGTGATAGATATTCCCTCCTGCAAATATATTGATTTGATCATTTACATTCCAATCATCACTCAATTCCAACCCAATAGCATTGCCACGACCTACATTGGAGTATATCCTGTTTAATATAGTATCGTTATAAATGGTATTTACCCTATTAATAAGATTATCAGTAGTTCTAAAATACAAATTAGTGGAAAAAGAATGCGATCCTTTTTGCACCGACAATCCGGCTTCGACATTGTCTATTAATTCTGGCAATAAAGTAGGGTCCCCTTGTTCCAAGGTTTCTGAATGTTCTCTCTCCGGAAAGGGATTCATTTTAAATGTTGTCGTTCTCTCTACGCGCTTGCTATATCCAGCCTTCCACTTCACATGATCATTTACCGAATACATCACATTAATAGATGGAAAAGGACGAAGAAAAGAATAGGTATAAAGACTATCTACCAATCCTGCTTTATCCTTTAAATGCAGTTCTCTGTCCATGGCCTCCAACCTCAATCCAATGCCATAACTCCAACTATCAATACTGCCGCTGAATTGCCCAAAACCCGCATGGATAATCCTAGTCAAATCAACCTCACTAGAAAAAGCACTAACCAGTTCAAAAAGACCTGTTTCATTGTTTTTTCGCTCATATACAAAATCCCCAGAATGGTCTAAATTCCTAAATTGATATCCCCATTCCAACTGTCCAACTTCCCAAGCCGGCATCTTGTAATTTAAGGACATTCGAATACCTGTCAAAGGATTATCATTCGTATTATACTCATCCTGAATCACCTCCGACACATTGGGCCATGCGAGATTGAGATTTGTCGTCGGCCCACCTAACAGGGTGTATTCATACAGTGCAGAAAAATTCAAAGCACTAGAATTATCGAAAATATAGTTGTAATCAAAATTTCCCAAGGCAAAGTCCCCTTTTCTAATTCTTAGGTTTTCATTGTAATAAGTATAATTAGAGATTGTGTTCCTCGTATTTTCATCGGTTTTTTCATTGTTGTAATAGAGAATATCAGCCCTTCGATCTTTCGATCTTTTACCTGCAAAAAATCCCAATCTCATACTGTTGTTTTTATGTGGGGTATAACCTATAGAAAAACGACCAGAATAATTTACCTCATCAAAACTCCTCTCGCCATCTGATGGAAATTGCGTTTTAACACCATCAATTATCGTCCATACATCTCCTTCGCGTCGCCCAGAAAGATCATTTCTCAAATAACTAGCCCCTGCAGAAAAATCCCATTTATTCTTTTGATAATTATATATAATGTCTCCACCAAATCGCGTGACACTCTCAGCATTGTTGTAGGGTTCTATGCTGGGCAATCCATATTTGAGATTGATTTGAGTAAAAGCCCCATCTACAGCTCCACGTTCGGTCACAATATTTATTAAACCCGCTTTGCCATCTGGATCGTATTTCGCAGAAGGCGCGGTGATGATTTCAACATTCTTGATAGCGTTGGCTGGTATTTGACTAAGAATTACTTCGGGAGAAGATTGAACCGGCTTACCATTTAACAAAACTACAAATCCGGAACTTCCCCTCACCGATATTTCACCAGTGGCATTAACGACGACCGATGGCACATTTCTCAACAAATCGGTGGCTGTTCCACCTTGGGCTGATTGAAACTTTGAAGCTTCATATACTTGGCGATCCATTTTGTGAACGGCAGTCATTGTCTTGCCTTCAATCCTAATTTCTTCCAACATTGATGCACTTGGATGCATGGAAAGGACATCCAATTCCAAATCCATCTTCTTTTCTATGAACAAATTTTCCGAGCGTTGTGACTGATATCCTATATATTGGGTTTCAATAAAATACCTACCAGGTTTAATATTTTCGAATTTAAAACTACCATCGTCTTCACTTATTACTCCTGCTGAGATTATAGTATCTGGTAAAGCGTACAAGACCACATTAGCATAAGCCAAAGGTTGGCCTGATGATCCATCCTGCAAGCTACCTTCTACATTGGCTTGACAAAACCCCACAGCTGGCATCCACAAAATCAACAATATTCCAACAATCCAACTGTATTTTTTCCCATTCATATTCCATCTTGTTATTTCGCTTCAAAATTAATCCAAAACGAACCTAGAAGATGGTAATTAATTCTACATAAATGGTACTATTGAAAATATTGTTGTCTGTATTTATGTGGAGTTATCGATTCATGCTTTTTGAAAAATTTCACAAAATAGGAAGCATCGTTAAAATGCATTAATTCGCTGATCTCGCCAATATTGCGATCGGTGTACAACAAATACCGCTTACTTTCCAGTAATATTTGATCGATAATCATTTCGTTGGCAGTAAAAGGCGAATTTTTTCGACAGACCGCATTTAAGTTTTGTGGGCTCGTGTGTAACAATTGAGCATATTCCTTTACCGTATGTATTTTCGGACAATGAAGGACCAACATTTTTTGAAACTGTACAAAAATAGAATCATTCTTCAAACCATCGGTCAATTCTTGACTTTGATGACTCAATATTTTGGCAAATAAAACCCTTAAATTTCCAAGAATTTTATCCCTAGCAAATTCTGACTTAGATTGATAAGTATGGTAAAGATCTTGAAAAATAGACCGAATAAAAGCCTCATCTCTTAATGGTATTCGATGTTTGCCATCAATCATTTCCAGCAATTCAATCAACCGACCATCACCCAATGCATCAAAAAAACCTGTTTTAAATAAACACACATAACCATCTGGAATCTCTGTAAACTGCCAACAATGCAACTGTCCCGGTTGTAAAAAATACAATTCAGGTGGACGGATGGGATATCTTTCCGTTTCTATCCAATGAAAGCCCTGCCCTGACTCAATATAAATGAGTTCATAATAATCCCCGTGTTTATGTGGCTTGGTTTTCTTTAACTTTTTCTTGAAAGGGGCTATCTTAAATTTTTCCTCTCCACTAATCTTTTGCTTTCTTTCAAAATCCCCTGTCGTTTTCACCTCTGACTATTTAGTTAAAGAATTGATATATTCAGCAATTTTCAAAGCTTCACTAGTAGGCACATGTGACATAGGTGGCATTTCCGTTGCATACCCCGGCCAATTTTGTGGTTGGGGCTGATGAATTAATTCTACTATTTTATTATTTGAATATTTCCGCTTTGCAATGGCTTTGTATGAAGGACCAATCTTGCGCTTATTGGCATCATGACAAGCTATACAGGTATATTTTGTCAACAATACATTTACTTGGTCCAGATTAATGTACGCTTCTGCCGAGACTTTCTTCTGACCGGTAATATCACTCATCCTCAAATGCTCATTGGCATTCACTGGTTTATCTTTCTGAATTACAGCCCCTGTCCCCTTGGCCATAGAAACCTTCTGATTAGTATTATTTATTTTTCCTCCTCCAGGAATACTGTTCAACGTATAATAAGCCGTAGGGTGAACCAAAGAATAAAAGTGGTTTTTATCACGCAATCCAGGCAATGATATAGTATGAATATAATGTTCTTTGAGATTATTCAACACCAATCTCACCTTCATCCCATCATCAGACAATTGTATGGACTCGATAGTACAGGGACTTTCATCTACTGGTGGACTTCCGTATACAGGATGGTATTTATAAATAAAATTGGAAATATCATAAGAGTCTGGATTCTTAGCTGAAACAGGATCTACCGGCAAGGTAAATTCAATTTCAAACCCATCGGCCATTGCTTTTATATTTTTCATTTCAAATGGGGTTTCTCCATTCCAAACCAATCGTTGCAATCCCTCATCGGCATCACCGGCTGACCCCCATCCTCTATTGGTTTCTCCGACAAAAAGAGAACCGTCTTGCGCCCAATCCATTCTCAAGACACCAGATTGAAACCCACTTCTAAATGCTATAGCCGCACCTTGATACACCCCATTTACCTTCTCCAACATAATGCGCGAAATCATACTCATTCCCTGATCTCCCACGAGAATTTGCCCCCCAAAAGGACCAAAATTTTCCTCGGGAATTTCTAATGGCTGAGCACTCGAAATCCCCAGAATACCATGAGGCAACCATACCGCAGGCAACTTCATGGCTGGAAATATCTCCTCCACATCAAATGCGGTTTGATAAGATTCTTTCACTACATTCTCGGGTTTAATGTATCTTCCATCAGGCCTTTTATTTTCTCTAATATCAATCTTGGATACAAAATCCTTATAGGTCAAATCTACAGGGGAATTGGGCAAATGAGCCCATTTCAAACCGGCAGGATTGCCCGAAAAATCGCCTTCTTCTATATGCCACAATCCACCTGACCCAATCCAATCTCCTTGATTTTCAGTATAAAAAAATTCACCATCAATGATTCCTGGTCCTGCAGGAGATCGCATTCCTGTAGCCCATGGATGAACTTGACCATCTGCTGTTATTCTCAGTGTCCATCCCCTCCAAGGTAGTCTACTATCTCCACGCCACCATTGTTCTCCCCAAAAACCGACGTTGGTGGTTACATAAAAAGAACCATCGGGTGCAACTACCGGACCATAGCTATATTCGTGATAATTACCCGTAATCGGCCATACTGCAAAGGTTTCATAAATATCGGCCTTCCCGTCCAAATCTGTATCCTCCAACCTTGTCAACTCACTGCGTTGCACACAGTAAAACGAGTTATCTTTCCATACCAATCCCAAAATTTCATGTAAGCCTGAGGCAAATTTTCTATAGTGTGGTTGTCGGGAATAAGGGTTTTCAACAATATACACATCTCCTCGTCTGGTTGCCAATCCCAAATTTCCATCTGGTAAAACCACAACACCTCCCACTTCCAACAATATACCTTCTGGTACCGCCAATGTCTTTATCTCAAAGAAATCCTCCTCCATCGGACTCTCTTGACCATAGCTCGGAAAAATTAATCCTAAAATAAATCCGATAAAAATCGTTATATATATCTTTTGCATATTTTATTATTGACTCTCGATTAGAATAAAATGGAATATTTAATACTGTCTTTCAAGGGTATAATAAGAGAATACTTCCCTCCATCTTCTCTTATTATGGGTTTTTCCGTTGAGTCTACGGCAATGTAATAGGAGTGATCTCCTATTAAAAATAAATTTTCACCAACTTTTTCAATCATACTAGCCGAAGCCAATTGATGGAACAAATTACTGGTTACTGACTCAGTAGAAATTTCTCTTAATAAACCTTCTCTATTCTCCAAAACACCGATTTGGTCGTGAATCTCTACTCCATTCTGCTTATAGGTAAAAATGGGTAAATCATCTTTGGTCATGCGATATCCCATTGGTCTAAATCCAGTGCCCAAGGTATCTGTAGGCCATAAAGATTGACTATTTTCCAATACAGCTACTGACAATACTGGATATCCAAAAGATGTAAGGCCTCCTTGCGGTCTTGCCGATCCATCCCCTCTACTGTGCCACATCGGAGTAGTATTTAGAAAAGGACCTCTCCATACCTGAAACACATTGCCACAATCCATATCATAGGAATAATGAATATCTTCTGGACTACCTACAGACACAGATCTCGTCACCCTATAATCGTCAGCAACGTCCATAAAACTTCGATGTACCGTATTGTTCTTGGCCTCTAAATAAATTGGATTGGTTATCCTTCTATTTTCTTCTTCATCTGATGCTCCAGGTAAATCAAGAGGAGTCAAAGAAATATTTCTCAGTGCCAAACTTCCGTGATCTCCTTGAATTCTCAGTGGTCCGTGTGAGGTTTCTTTGCCCGACAATGATCCTCGGGTAGGGCCAGACAGTTGGACATTGTCGTGGATCAACACCCCATTTAAACGAACGCTTTTCAAGATGGCCTTTTCTGTACGATTCCCATCATCATCAAATCGAGGAGCTCGAAAGACAATATCCAAATGTTGCCATAATCCCGGGGCTTTGGACACATTCCATCTCGGTGCACGTCCTCCGTATCCCTTGTTACCATCAGGACGACTTTCGTCCCAGCGATTATAGAGTCCTCCATTGTCTCCAGGCCTTACTACCTTATTCATCCATGAATCCAGCAATTGAATTTCGTACAAACCTTGGAGATAAATCCCAGAATTCCCCCCCTTAGTCATCATGTATTCCATGGACAAATGAAGATCTCCAAATTCGGCTTTGGTTACTAAATCTTTGCCGTGCTGGTTTTCCGACACCTTATTGACTATAATACCTGTACCTGGCTCTGTAGAAATCTGTCCATCTCCATACAAATCAGCCCATGCATTGCCTACCACACTCCAAGTTGAACTCACCGATTGAAAGGCAGAAAGATCATCTATCAACACTGACGTGGAATCAAAATCCATCGATGAATCCTTAGACATTTGACCCCTTGCCAAGACGACAGAACTTATCACAATAGCGAAACACAAACTTGAAACGACTAAAAAGGATCTTCTTTTTTTTATTTTATTCATAGGTACAATTACAAAAAATGATGGTATGTAGAACCTGGTTAATAACCAAAAATTAATTTATAAACAGACTTAACCAAGTTCAATTTTTCTATATCTGAATTACTTCTTCCCATTTCGATGATCTAAATATGCCTTTAAAAATTTTTCATCGTTTTCATCACTGTCCCCATATTCCATCCGCAATTCCTTCAATCTCTCATGCATCATAGCTTGAACATCAGCATAGGCGGGATCGCCATAAATATTATTCATTTCACTGGGATCTTTTTCCAAATCATACATTTCCCACTCATCGATATCATAGTAAAAATGCATTAATTTATACCGCTCTGTAGACACACCATAGTGTCGCTTAACCATATGGACAGAAGGATATTCGTAATATGTATAATACACCGCATCCCTCCAAGTATCGTCTTCTCCCTTCATCAACTTGCGGAAGGATTTACCCTGCATATCTTGAGGAACTTCAATTCCCGCATAATCTAAAAATGTCGGTGCAAAATCGAGGTTTTGGACGAGTTTATCAATTTTTGTACCAGGTTTAATTTCTTTGGGATATCTTATCAACAATGGGGTTCTAAACGATTCTTCATACATAAATCTCTTGTCAAACCAACCGTGCTCACCGAGATAAAAGCCTTGATCCGAAGTGTAAACTACAATCGTATTTTCAGCCAAGCCATTGGCATCTAGATAATCCAATACATCCCCTACTCCATCATCAACGGATTGAATGGTACGTAAATAATCCTTGATATATCGATTGTATTTCCATATCGCCAAATCCTTTCCCGATAATTTGGCTGCTTTCATGGCATCGTTTTTAGGATTATATGCCGCTTCCCATTCCGCTCGTTGAACATCATTCAATCGAGCCAATTCTTTATCAAACCCAGTGGGATTGCCATCGGGATCGATTACCATTTTGAAATCATGGCCCCATCCCGCATGACCATCAATCTTCATTTCCTGCTCTTTTGCTGCAGTTCCTCGATTGGTATAATCGTCAAAATAATTGGCTGGTGGGGTAAAGGTAGTATCGTCAAACAAGGTCAAATAACGCGGACTGGGCTTCCAATTTCTATGGGGTGCCTTTTGATGATACAACAAACAAAAAGGCTTAGATTTATCTCTTTTGTTATCCAGCCAATCTAGAGCAAACTCTGTAGTGAGATCAGTTACATAGCCTTCAAATCTTTGCATTTCACCATTAACTTGAAAATCTGGATTATAATAATGTCCTTGGCCTTTAAGCACCATAGAGTGGTCGAATCCTGTAGGTAATCCATCTAAGTGAATTTTACCCACCAAAGCCGTTTGATAGCCATTGGCTTGTAGCAATTTAGGAAAATTGTCTTGTTCCCAATCGAAAGGCTGTACATTATCAACCTTGCCATTGATAAAGCTGTGTTTTCCGGTCAACATAACCGCTCTACTTGGAGCGCAAATGGAATTGGTCACCGTTGCTCGGGTAAAAATTGCCCCCTCTTTGGCTATTCTATCGATATTGGGAGTATGATTTAGGTTTTGACCATAGGCTGAAATGGCCTGGAAAGCGTGATCGTCACTCATAACAAATAAAATATTCGGAGGAGTTTCGTCTTGTACTGGTTCTTCATCGGCACAACTAGCCAACAAAACAGCACAAAACAGGATATAATAATAAATGGCAATCTTATTCATAGTTAAAATTTAATAGCAATCTCAAATAAAAAATAAATATTATAAACGAAGATAAAAGTAATAATCCGATTGACAAGTATTAAATATCAAACACAATATCTTCTATTATATTAATAGCTAAGCCTAGATAAAACCAGACATTTTCATTGAATCAACAACACAAAATAATAATTTCAGTATATGATTTAGACAAGATAAATAAATGGAATTTAATCCAATTGTAGTTATACAATATTAACCACTCATTTATAACCCATAAATCTTCTTTTCACAAAAAGAGCCTTCCAACTAAATTGTCTCTCTTACATTATATAATAAAATCAAATAGTTTTTAACCAAACTTAAGATCCGAAGCCATTAAATAGTATTTATCTAATCAATTCATCAAACACGATTCGCTTATTCTCCCAATACCAATCCAGCCCTCTTTTTTCCAACACTCTATGTTTACTACCTGGTGCCAAAACTTCACTCGTCTCGGGCAAATACTTTTTTAACCTATGAATAATCGAAAAATACTCTCTATCCTCAGCTAAATTATACCATTCATTGGGATCCTCTATCACATTGTACAATTCCTCATCGCCATTACTATATCTGATATATCGCCACTCCTCCGTTTTCACACTGTGATTGCCTGGATTATGGGTAGTAATAGCGGGCCGATCCCTCTTCGAGTTTGGATTTTGAATAAGGGACAATAGAGAGATTCCTTCAACCTGTTCATTGGGAGTTAAATCAGCAAGATCTAGCAAGGACGGATATATATCCAAAAGTTCAACGGCTTCGCCACACACTTGATTCGCAGGAACACCGGGCCCAGAAAATATCAAAGGCACATGAGTAGACCGCTCCCAGAGGGTGTTTTTTCCGGTAATACTTTTTTCGCCCAAATGATATCCGTGATCTGACCACAACACAATAATAGTATTGTCGGATAATTTACCTGCTTCGATGGCATCTAAGACCCGTCCCACTTGAGCATCCACAAAACTAACTGAGGCCAAATAGGCTCTGACCTTGTTGCGCCATTGGTGATTGGCTTCTAACCATGAAAGTCTTGGTTCTGGTAAAAACCAGTGTAAATACCATGCAAAATCGGGAATATCGTTTCGATCTTGAGGTGGAGCAGGTGGTAGAATTACTTCTTCCAAGGGATAAAGGTCAAACCAACGTTGAGTAACCAACAAGGGTACATGGGGTCGATGAAAACCAACGGCTAGGAAAAAAGGTTGATTCTGCTCTTTGGCTAATTCATCTATCTTATTTACTGCCCAAGTGGCTGTTTTGTAATCTGACAATAGTGAATCTTTGTTATCGAGAGGAAATACCCCCCAGTCCAACAATGGGTGATCCACCATATCCAAGGGAATATTTACAATTTTCTCCTTGGGCACAGGACCAAAACCACCATCTGGCCCCCATTCTTGAAATTCTGTCTTTCTCTCTTTTGCCGTTATTCCTCCATGGAGAATTTTCCCAGTGGATATGGTCTTATATCCTGCATTGGCAAAATACTGCGGCAGAGAAACGACATTCTTTGTTTTTTCAGTATCTCGATATCTAGGTGCCAATCCGTATATACCAGAATTTGAAGGTCGAATACTGGTCAACACGCTGGTTCGAGAAGGATTGCACAATGGAGATTGGGTGTGTGCATTGGTAAACAAAGTACCGCTTTTGGCCAATCGATCCATATTGGGCGTCAACACCTGAGGATGACCATTGAGCACTCCTATCCAATCGTTGAGATCATCGATGGCTATGAACACCACATTGGGTTTACTAGACTGAGCACCTACTGAAATCTTAAACTGGAGCAATATTATAACAAAAACAATATATCGGACCATAATTCATTTGCGATTAAATCCTAAATTTAATCATATCTACACAACATTAAAATATTCCATATAAATAATCTACCCATTGAATATTCCAAGACCCTGCTATTGATTTTCTATGGTTGCCAACCAACGTTGGTGCTCTTTCAATAATTCATCTACCTTTTCCGGATATTTCTTTCTTAAATTTTGTCTTTCTCCTATATCATCGATAAGATTAACCAAAAACAAGGTATCTGAATCTAATAATTTTTTATTAACCGAGGAATCAAAAGGATGTCCCAATAATTTCCAATCCCCCTTTCGAACTGCCCAACCGCTTTTGAGATCACTCGCCTCACCTTTCTGCCAATGAACCACTTCGTGCTTGGTTTTCGCATTCGGATTATTAATAATGGAAACCATATTTTTTCCATCGATATCCTTATCTATTATTTCAGAGTCGGTATAATGTGCTATGGTGGGCAACCAATCCATGCTGGTAGTCAATTGACTGCGCACTTCATTTTGAGGAATAACATTGGGCCAAGAGATAATAGCCGGTACTCGCAGACCACCTTCGAACATACTAAATTTACCCCCTCGATAAGGTCCTGAATTTCCTCCCCCAAAGAATGCTCTCTCCTCATAGGAATGTCCGTGATCGGATTGAAAAATCACCAAAGTATTTTCATCTATTCCCGCAGATTCCAATTTATCCAACACCTTTCCAATTCCCTCATCCATAGTGGACACAAATGCGGCATATTCCCTTCGAGGGGTAGGCAAATCTTTGTAGTATTCCAACCACTTCTCACTGCCTTGATAGGGATAATGCGGAACATTAATAGCCCAGTAAATAAAAAACGGATCAGCCGAAGATTGATCGACGATGTCTTCGATTTCATCCACCATTAAATCCAGAAAAAACCTACCTGGATAATGTACTTCTTCATTATTTCGATACAGGTCATGTTTATTCGGTCCACTCCAGTAGAAAAAATGAGAATAGTTGTCGATACAGCCACTTTGATGGCCAAAAAAATAATCAAAGCCCTGGCCATTGGGCAATTTCTCCAAACTATGTCCCAAATGCCATTTTCCTATTAAAGCGGTGCGATAGTCATTTTCCTTTAGCATTTCGGCTATGGTCACTTGTGACGAAGGCAATCCCGCTTTATGCTCAGGATCATATGCAGGCACGGGTACATTCCCCGGCATTCCAGCCGACAAATTCGTCTTACCCGTCAACAAAGAAGCTCTTGAAGGCGAGCAAACTGGCGCCCCCGCATAAAACTGTGTAAATCGCACTCCCCTCTGGGCAAGTCGATCCAAATTAGGGGTGGCTAGGTCCAATGCTCCGTAGCAATTTAAATCTATTGACCCCAAATCATCTGCGAGAATCAATAAAACATTGGGATTTTCTGAGGATTGAGCATACCCCTCAGCCATCAATTGAATTATCAATAAAAAAAGAATAAAATATCGTTTCATAATAAATACAAAGTTAATGGCTCAAAATAACCAATAGTATACAATATTAATATGACTCAGCAAATAATTAGAATTATTTGCTGAGTCAACGATGCTATTAACACAGCGATTTATTTCATTTTTTATATCTATCCATGCTCAACCTTGAATAATTCAAAAGAATCGAAGATTAACCCACATGATTGACTAGTTTGAAGGAAACCTCTTTTTTTGATCCTTAAAATAAGGTTGAAAATCATAGCTAGAATTTTTATGCCAATTGGCATTGACCGTCGGAATTTGCTGTCTCAATTCCTCCAATACGTATTTGTAATTTTCATTCTCAATTTCATTCACCCATTCATTGGGATCAATCCTGTGGTCGTACAATTCTTCACTACCATCTTCGTACACTATATATCTAAAATCTTTACTCCTTACGGCATGATTATTCTTTCCAAATGTAGTTATCGCATAGCGATGACCATCCAGAGATCGCCCATCCATTAATGGAATTAGACTCAATCCTTCATTGCTTTCATTTTTCGGCAATTCAGCCAAGTCGACTAAAGTAGGATATAAAGACAATAGTTCAACGGCGTCATCGACTACCCTACTCTGATGTTTGGGGGAATAGATAATCAAAGGCACTTTGGTAGCTTCTTCCCAAAGACAATGCTTAGCAAAACTACCTTTTTCTCCCAACCGATATCCATGGTCAGACCACAATACGATAATAGTATTGTCACTATATCTGCTACTTTCAATCGCATCTAGGATTTGTCCAACTTGATCATCTACAAATTTTACACAAGCCAAATAAGCTTGCACAATATTCTTATATTCACCACTCTCTACGGCCCATTTCGTAGTAGGCATCATCGGCAGATCGTTAATTTCCAATGCTATAGGAGGAACATCATCCAAATCATCTAATTTATAGGGTGGCAAAGTCAGTAAATCGGGATCAAACGAATTCAACCATTTCTCTGGCACATACCAAGGCACATGTGGCCTTAAAAAACCTACTGCCAAGAAAAAAGGCTGATCATAATCTTTACCCAAACGCTCGATTGCCCATTGAGTAGATTTATAATCCGGCATCAAATGATCACTTTCAGGAAAAGCTCCCCAATCAGTACTTGTTCTACCATAAGATGGACCTGCATCACCTTCCCAAACAAACCTATTTTCTGGCTTAGGACCAAAACCCTTTGCCCTTCCGCCCGATTCGTCAAACATATTTTTAGGCGCATGAGAATGAAATAACTTACCGATGCCCATGGTATGGTAACCATTATTTTTAAAATATTCAGGCAAAAATACAATATCACTGGTCGGAGAGTTATCTATCACAATCTCATCATCCCCTACCATTCCATATATCCCTGTAGTTGAAGGCCTCAATCCCGTCATAATTGAAGCCCTCGAAGGACCACATAATGGAGCCTGACAATGAGCATTGGAAAACAAAATAGACTTAGCCGCCAATCGATCTATATTGGGAGTGGACACATTAGGATGTCCGCGAAGTGGTCCAATCCAATCATTGAGATCATCGACAGCAATAAAGACAATATTGGGTTTGTCTGTTTGAGCCAAAAGTTGAAATGATGACAAGAGCAATACAACGGATGATATAACAACAGACAACTTAGCTCTTAATAAATAATATTTTGATATCATTTCTACTTTTTTAATACCCATAATTTTGTGCAAAATTAGTCGCGTCTATCTCTGTCTGAGGTATAGGAAAATAATAATCCCTTGAAGGATCAACTTCATGGTGCTCTAATGACTCTTCTGATGTAAAAGTTGACTCCAAAATATTCCACCTTTTTATATCAAACCATCTTTTGAATTCAAAAGCAAACTCATATCGTCTTTCATTTCGGATAATGTCCCTCAACTCCGTTTGAGATATGCCCGCTTCTACGTCCTCTGGAAATGTTGACTCAAACTCTCCATTAAATCTAGCTCTTTTGCGAACTAAATTAATCAGTTCTAATGCTTGATCTGTTGGGCCCACTGATTCGTTGATGGCTTCTGCCGTCATCAACAATACATCGGCATATCGATACAAACTGTAATGATGGTCACTTGCACGATCATCTCCAGCTTCCTGAGGGCCTGGAAATCTAAAATACTTGGCAATATGCGGTCTAGGTACTCGGAATCCAGTATTAAACAAAGAGGTCTGAACACCATTTATGCTAACAGAATCTTCAAAACTAACCTTCTTTCTATAATCTCTCGAATCCCATTCATGATACACTTTTTCTGAAGGTACTGCCACTGATAAACTTCGCGGTGCATAATCTCTGACCCTAGTAAGATTAATCATTCCATCTGTTTGGTTATAACTCCCTGAATTCAAATCATTCTTAAGATCAATGGTCAATATAGGTTCCTTTAAACTGCCCGCCAAATTGGCATTAAATAAATCTTGGTAATTTGCGACAAGAGCAAAATCATAAGAAGATGCATTACTGATAATCTCTTGACCTTCTTTTACCGCATCTTCAAATTGGTTTAAGGTTAAATAAACATCGAGTAAAACAGTACTTGCACTTCCCTTTGTACCAATATTTCTAGTTGAATTTGGATTCGTGTCATTTAAATGCTCCTTGGCAAATTTTAAATCATTAATGATTTCCGCATAAACCTCTTCTTCACTAGACCTTGTAAATGAATTCAACGCCTCCGAATTGTCAATAGGTTCCAAAATTAAAGGTACAGGCCCAAAATATCTAACCAAATGAAAATATGTAAAGCCTCGAATAAACCTTGCCTTTGCCTCTAAATTGTTTTTCACATCCTCACTAGCATCTATTGCCCTTGCGCCTTTAATGGCTGTATTGGCAGCAGAAATAGACTGAAACATTCGAATCCAACCTTCTCTTACCAAAGTATTAGATGCATCCATACTAAAATCGTTGATGGCTATTCTATCGCTACTGGTATTTCTATCACCTATTTCCACCATGTCGCTCCTCAACATAACCGATAAAAGATATGACTTTTCAACCTGTGTAGTCACCCATTCAGCATAAGCTCCATTAATGGCTGCTTCTACATCGGCGGCTGATTTAAAAAAACCTTCTGGCGCCAACAATCCCTTGGGATCTTCTTCTAATGCATTGCAATTGAACATAGACAATATCAATGCTATACTTAAAATTTTATATGATAATATTTTCATGATTTTCATTTTTTAATGGTTATTAAAAACCTAGATTCAAGCCTATTGTTAAAGATTTTATATTGGGATAACTACCAAAGTCTAAACCTAAATTGGTATTGCTTGATCTAAAAGCCACCTCCGGATCAACGCCTGAATAATCGGTAAAGGTGATTACGTTTTGACCACTCAAATAAATTCTTGCTGAATTCAACTTCAATTTTTCTAGTGCATTTTTAGGCAAATTATATCCAAAAGAAATATTCTTAAGTCGGATATATGTCCCATCTTCCACAAATCGAGTCGATGTTCTTGCCGCTCTATCCGATGTTGCTTTAGGCACATCTGTATCAGTATTACTAGGAGTCCATCGATCCAATGCCCTTATAGTAGCATTTGAATTTCCACTTAATCGATCCAGTTCCATTCTCACAATATTTAACATATCTCCTCCTACATATGCTTGAAAAAAGAGATTTAAGCTAAACCCTTTATAGGACATTTCATTATTTAACCCCCAAACAAAATCAGGATTGGGGTCACCAATAATTTTTCTATCATCAGAATTGAGAACACCATCGTTATTTAAATCGGCAAATTTTTCACCTCCTGGCGAAGTTTCAAATCCACCGCCTGGTATAAAATCATCGCCTTCTTGATATAATCCTTCAAATACAAAACCATAAAATGACCCTACAGGATAACCTTCACGCAATATGGAGTTGGGCACACTTGCGGGTGCACTTGGCGCAGCCGTAAATATAATATCATTACCACTAGGCAATTTCAATACTTTATTCTTATTCTGAGAAATATTAAAAGTAGCATCCCACTTAAATCCTTCAGTAAATATCTTGTAACCCAGCTGGAATTCAAACCCCTTATTCTCTAAAGCACCAATGTTCTCTAGACGGTTTTGATACCCAGAAAATATTGGAATAGGAACATTAAAGAGCAAATCTCTAGTTTTCTTATAATAATATTCCATTACAAAATTCAACCTTCCTTCGAACAACTCTCCGTCCAATCCAAAATTAACCTGCTCTGTAGTCTCCCAAGTTAAATCCTTGTTTGCTATAGCAGTAGGTCTAACCGAACTAACCGAACCATTGTTGTATACGAAATAAGTAGTAGACAGTTTGGACAGGGATTGATAGGAAGAAATCGCCTGGTTCCCAGTCAATCCATAACTCGTTCTCAATCTTAAATTGGTCAGCAATTTATTTTGGGGAAAGAAACCTTCCTTACTTATATTCCACGAAAATGCTCCTGAAGGGAAAAATGACCATTTATTACCCTCACTAAATTGAGATGCTCCATCATACCTCCCTGTGAATGTAAATATATATTTATCGAGAATGCTATAATTAGCTCTCCCATAACCAGAAACTATTGCCGATTCGGTATAATTGGAACTCGGGGGAAGTAAATTTACTCCAGCGGCCAAATTCCAAAACCCTAATGCATCTGACAAAAACCCTGTATTACTTGCATTCAAGGATTCAGAATTAAATTGCTGAAAGGAGAAACCTGTGGTTAGACTTAATCTTGAATGACTACCTAGATCTGGCGTAAACAAGAAATACTGTTCGGTAATAAAATTTTTGTTTTTGGTATAACCCAAATTTCCTTGACCAAGATTACCCTCTCCCAAATTGGTAATTCGACTATTATACACTCCATTTCTTGAATTAACAACCTTTAAACCATAGGAGGAGTTAAAGGTAAGATTTTCAAAAACATCGACAGTAGCTTGAAGATTAGTCTGAAATTCATCTTGAACATTTTCCTCAGTTCTACCATCCAATATTGCCATAGGATTTTCAAAGGCCGCAATTCCTACCCTACTCTTTGTATAGGTTCCATCTTCATCTAATATGCCCTGATTTGGATCAAATCTTTGCGCCGCTGAAACCACACCAGAGTTATTTGCAATACCACCTGTTTGGGTTGGAATCCCATCTTTATTAGTTCCTCTGATGGTGGAATTTAATTTAATATTTATTCTATTCGTTGCCTGAAAACTAATATTGGTCAGCAATGAAAGTCTATCGTAATCTGAATTATTTATCACTCCTTTTTGATCAAAATAAACTCCAGACACATAATATTTTACTTTCTCGCTTCCTCCAGACATAGACAACTGATGATTTTGTGCATATCCTGGTCTAAATATAAGGTCTTGCCAATCCGTATTAGTTTGAATATTATCTAAATCGTAAAAATCTGAATTACGAGCCTCGTTGATATATTCTGCAAAATCTTGAGCTCCTAACAATTCTAATCGATCAATTTCTCGTTGCGCTGAATAATATGTATTATAATTAAATCTTGCCCTACCTTCTGCGCCTGATTTTGTAGTAACCATAACCACTCCATTGGCTCCTCTCGAACCATAAATAGCCGTAGCCGAAGCATCCTTCAAGATCTCCATTGAGGCTATATCTTCAGTAGGTGGCAACACTCCTCCGACAAATCCATCCACCACAAAAAGAGGATTACTGCTGGCGTTAATTGAGGTAGAACCCCGAACTCGAATCTTAAAACTTCCCCCTGGCTCTCCATTCGTAGATTGAACCATTACACCTGCTGTTTTACCTTGCAAAGCGTGTATTGCACTGGTAGTAGGAAATAAATTCAATTCCGAATCTTTTACACTTGAGACAGAACCTGTCAAATCACTTTTTTTCACCGTTCCATAACCGACAACTACTACTTCCTCCAATAATTCAGAGTCCGAAATCATGGTAACTTCAACTTCTCTTCGACCATCGACCGGTATTTCTATGGTTTGATATCCGATATAGGAGAATACTAGTGTAGCATTTTCATTGACGTTTTCCAATGTATATCGTCCATCAAAATCGGTCGATGTCCCATTAGTAGTACCTTTCACAAGCACATTTACACCGATAAGCACCTCTCCTTGTTGATCCTTGACCGTTCCCGACACCGACAAAGCCAATCCCGTCAACTCACGTTGTTTGGGCTTCCATGCTTCACGAATGGGAATACTTTTTGTCGGCTTGAAATTTGATCGGTTGTCATCCTTCTCTAAGATATCACTGAAGTGCTCAACCATAGAACGCAATGAAGACATCCCTTCTTTATCCAACCTATAGATAATAACAAAACGATCTTCAAAAATCTTAAACTGTAATTCTGTCCCCTTAAGTAAGTAATTTAGATCTTCCTCTACCGTATTCCCTTGATCGGAATAATTCACTGTGACATCCCGCACCAATGACTTGTCATAGGTAAAATACACATCGTATTTTTCCGTCAATTTTTGTAAGGCATCCGCAAGTTCTATCTCTTGGGATGAATAATCGATCTTTTTTCCATAACTATTATCAAGCAGCATTGTACTTAATACTAAACATAGGAGTATCCGCCATATGGACACTCTTTGAAGTAATCCTATTTCCATAATGTATTCTATTTATATTCGAAAAATTATCTTAACTCAACAAAATCCTTGTGTTGTATTATTTCTAAATCTGCTGCCAATGCAAAAGCCGTGCTCGTCACCTCCCAATTGCCATAAGGCAGAGTAAATTCCATTTCCATATCCAATACTGAAGGATTACTCACCCGTATTTCCTTCCCATAGATTTCCTCCATCCGCTGTATAATAATGGATAACGGCAATCCCGAAAACCGAAGCAGTCCATCCTTCCATGCTACCTCATTCTGAATCTCCACAGACTCCATCACTTCAATCTTGGCAGAACTCGGATTCACAATGGCTGCCTGACCTGGCCGCATCATTACCACTTCTTCCTTTGACGGTGATGATGGTTCCAACTGTATCGATCCTTCAGATAAATAAATCTTATCTTCTGTTATTCGACTATTCACATTGAAAGAGGTACCCAATACGGTTATTTTTGACGATTCTGTCTGTACGACAAATGATCGATCATCATAGGTATGAACAATATCAAAATAAGCCTCTCCTTCTAATTCCACCAGTCTAGTATTGCCAGCTAGATCTCCTCGCCACTCTAATCTCGTATTGGCATTTAAAGCCACCCGACTACTGTCCGGCAAATAGACTTCCATAGTCTCCCCGTTTCCTGTCACATACAATACTGTATTATCTGACCCAAAATAATTGAATACGAAACTACCAGCTAAAAATATCAGCAGTATGGCTGCTGCCCTCATCATCCATTTAACTCCAAACCTAGATTTGGGAACATTCTTAGATTTTTGATAATAAGTCAATGCTTCATTGTCCAACAAAGACTTAACTTCATCAGAATGATTAACATCCTCTATGTACTTTAAAAATTCTTGATACTCAGCTTGAGTTAAATTATTGCTTTTTAACTTATTATACAACTCCGAAAAATCCAATTTATCTTTCACTTCAATAATATTTATCCGTCTATTAAGCCGACTTCACCATCAAGGACGAAATTTTAATATCATAGGTCTAATCAAAGTTGATTTTTTTTAAAAAAATTCAGTTCCCCTATTTCTCTGACTAACTTTTCAAATAATTATACCCATCATTTATTATTTTACACTATATTCGTTCACTACACCAAAATATACTAAAACAAAACCAGTGCTATTTCATTTAAAATGAAACAAAACAAACTAGAAATATTATTTATTCAACATAGAAAAGAACTCTATGATTATTTAAGATCCAACCTTAAGTGTTCCGCTCTAGCAGAAGATGTTTTACAAGATATCTTTATTAAAATATTAGCCTCAAATACCGATATCGACAAGTTAGACCAACCTGCCTCCTACCTCTTCATTATAGCTAGAAATATGGTTATCGATTACTGGCGTAAGGCCGCTGTTGACAAAAGGGTTCAAGAAGAATTTTGGAACAATATGGAAAAAGAAAGGACGATACAGGAGTTTCCTTTTTTACAACACGACAAAAAAATTCTGCTCAACGAAATCAATCAAATATTAACCGACCAACAAAAAATTATATTTTCTCTCAATCGCAAGGATGGATACACCTACAACGAGATCGCAGAACAACTCCACCTTTCGAAATCTACCGTTAAAAACCATATGGTCTCTGCCCTAAAAAAAATAAGAGCTCATATTCTGGAGAATAAACTATACCCAGCCATTCTTATTTTTCTCTCCTTTCTACTTTAATAATCTCAAACCCTCAGTATTACCGACATTTCTATATTCATGTAGGAATAGGCTAGTCCCTTTGAGAAATCCCTTCGTATGAACGATGAAAATACAAGCATCGAAAACCGGTATTAGGTCTACGAAGTGAACGAGTAAAATATGGAATATCCAATGTTCATTTAGAACATTGGGCGAGAGAAGTCAAGACCTCCATGTCGTGACAATACTACATTAAAAATGACAAAAATTAATTAGTTATTACAGCAATACTTAAATTGTATTTAGGAAGTCGAAGCCAGTGTGCTCCGGTTGATGAGCACTGCGCTCTGGGTGGCGCCGTTTTAAATCTCATTTAAACATATTGGGACACCCAACACCTTGGGTCTCAATGGGTGGTATTAAAAGTCGCAAAATCTTGTGTCTCTACATTTATAAATCGAACGTTTACTATTAATATTAAATGTACTTTGTTTACAACCCACTAGGCTATTTCAACCAATCCTTGTTGGGTTTATTCCAAAGAATTCTTGAAGCGAACACATTGCCTTCTGCTCCATACGCTTCCTCTCCCTTGCCCATCATCAACTCTGCAGCGGTAATCCAAGTTTCGTTTTCACTGATATTGGTAATCGCAAAATTCCCTAATCTAGCACCTCTATTGGGAGCAACAACTTTTTCTGTACTTTTCTTTAAAACCATTTTATCTACATCTACTTCCGCCATAAACAACGGAGCTCGATGGCGAAAAACATGGTCATTATCGGCGCCTCGTCTTGTATAGACCAAATACAAACCATCTGAATGAATAATCCAATGTTGTTGTGTATTGTAGGTACCTATTTCTTCTCCGTTGTCAAAAGACCAAACTTTGGGTTCTGTAAAATTCAATCCATCATCGCTTACCGTCACATAACCATTTTCGTCATTCCGGATAGTCAAATAGTATTTTCCTTTAAACTCAGCAAGAGAGGGTTCAAAATATCCCCGACGAATAGGCAAATCCAATGCATTACCAATCTCTTTAAATTCTAAGTTCTCTCCATCATAAGAACATCTAATCACTGATGTAGTATATCGATCCACACCTTTCGCTCTGTAGTATATGGGGAGTAAAACATCACCATTAGGTAAATCCACTCGTTGATCTGCGCAAGCACCTGAATCATAAAATTGAGGCTCTGGTGGCATTTCCACTGATTTCCATTTATTCCAACTCATCGTTTCCTCATCATAAGTGGCATAAATAGTAGATCGCAATCCACTAACCAATGTCTTGTCTCTATAGCGAACAGTATGAGCGGTACCCAATAAACTTTGTGTCTTCTCGTGCCATTTTAGTGTGAAATTGCAAATTCCAACATCCAAATTACCTGGTTCACTTCTATATATAAATGCATTTTGGGGATCCTCTAATTCTGTCCAACTTTGACCTTTATCCAAACTATAGCTCGATACTACTGATTTAAAAACATCAGATCTCCCTTTTAACCATTCTTGAATAGCCAATACATATTTCGGCTCCTTCCCTGGAATCACACCTACAGAAGGATAAAACCATGTCGTAGAATCTGTATGACCTTGTAAAAGAGTATCTATATCGATTGAATAATCCAAACTTAAATCCTTCGACTCCCCCTCCTTGTTTTCGGAAGAATTACACTGAAATAATATTAATAAAAAGAAAACATAATAGATTTTCAATTTCATACCTCTTTTATTTTCACTTATAATAGAATCAAAATATTGAACACATTACTATTCATAACGGAATGTATATTCAGATTTCAAAACCCCAATCTTCATTGGCGAATGATGTCTAGTAATAAATGTAAGCTTACATAAATGGTCTCTCAACTATCTATCCTCTTTGGATGTAACAATATTAACAAATGTCATCCACATTGCTAATTCATCCAATCTTTATTGGGTTTATTCCATAGGATTTTTGCGGCATAAACATTTCCCTCAGCTCCATACTTTTCCTCGCCTTTACCCATCATTAGTTCAGCAGCAGTAACCCAAGTTTCATTTTCATTAATATTGGCAATTGAAAAATTTCCCAATAAAGCTCCTCGATTTGGAATAACGATCTTTTCAGTCTCCTTCTTCAACACCATCTTTTCTACATCGACTTCGGCAATAAATAAGGGAGCTCGATGCCTAATCACATGATCATTATCAGCCCCACGTCTCGTGTATACCAAATACAAACCATCAGAGTGAACAATCCAATGTTGCTGAGTATTGTAAGTACCTATTTCTTTTCCGTTATCAAAGTGCCAAATCACTGGTTCAGAAAAATTCAATCCATCTTCGCTAACAGCCACATAGCCATTTTCATCATTGCGAATAGTTAAATAATATTTGCCTTTGTAAAACGCAATAGAAGGCTCAAAGAATCCTCGTCGAATATTCAAATCAAGAGCGTTTCCAATTTCCTTAAATACTAAATCTTCACCGTCATAAGAACATCGTATTACCGAACTAGTGTATCGATCCACTCCTTTCGCCCTATAGTAAATGGGGAGTAAAACATCTCCATTAGGTAAATCTACTCGTTGATCCGCACAAGCGCCCGAATCATAAAACTTAGGATCATTTGGCATCTCCAAGGATTTCCATTTATTCCAGCTCATGGTTGTTTCATCATAAGTCGCCCAAATGGTAGATCGCAGTCCCGATACCAAAGATTTTTCACGGTACCGAACCGTATGGGCAGTACCCAATAAGGACTTGGTTTTCTTATGCCATTTTAGGGTAAAATTACAAATGCCAACATCTATATTATCACTCTCACTCCTATAAGTAAATGCACTTTGGGGATCTTCTAATTCGGTCCAGCTTTGACCTTTATCCAAACTATAACTCGATACGACCGGACTAAAAACATCGGATCGACCTTTAAACCATTCTTGAATGGCAAAAACAAAAATAGGTTGATTATTGGGGATTACGCCCACTGATGGGTAGAACCAAGTTGAGGAATCCGTATGGCCTTGTATAAGCGTATCTATATCAATTGAGTATTCGAGCACCATATCAGATCCTCCACTCTCTGAAGTGTCAGGGGACTTACACTGAAGAATCGTAACCAGTATAAGAATTGAGTAAATAAAAAATTTCATATTTAATATTTTGAGATCGTCCTAATCCCCTTGACAGAACTGTATCAATGATCTCATTTCCAAATCTTCTGTATCTCTACAGAAAAACAGAGCTAGATCTCTTATTTTTGCATCTCGGTTAGCTGCACCCGTATACTGTAGTTCAATATTGTTTTTACCTGCTTTCAAGTCGGCTTGATTTACTTTATACAAGGAAATCCCATCAGTAGATGATTTGACAAATTCTATGGAATTGCCGTTTATTGCTATCTCCAATTTGTTGGGATCGGCGTTTTCAGTATAAACTATAGCATATGTCACGGACTGAGTAGATTCGTCTCCCAATTCTATGTTCAGCTCCATTTTTTGCTGATTTAAATCCTTATACTTTCCTTTACTCGGTGATAAAATAGGCAGTTTGAAAAAGTCATTCCCTCCCTTCAGATATCTGTCCGCAGTGTAATCTCTATAGGTTACGAAGTACAAATTGTTTGTATTCTGAAGTTTACTTGGCGTCCCAATTTGGGACAGGTATTTCACCCGAGTATTGTATTCATTGAAAGAATAGATTCCATCTATGCCAGCTTCCCATGCTGCTGCAGCGCGTGCTCTAAAGACTGCATTTTGTTGTCTTTTTAGCAATGGATGTTCATCCAATACTCTCGATTCACTTAAACCCGCGTATATTTTGACTTTCTTATCATCTCCCAAACGAGCGAAATCCTCCCAATATTCCAATCTAAAATAACAGGATCCAACCACAATATCAACCAGTTCTTCATCTATCCATCTTTGATAATCAGCCCCAGCTTTTTTGGCATATTCAGCAGAAGTGGGTACACGAATCAACACCAAAATGGGGCGACCTCGTTTCATCCCGGCTTCTTCTGTAACCGTTCTTATTTCCCGAACCATTTCAGTTAATAAATCCAGTTGTTTTTGGGAAGCAACTCCTCCACGGCCAACAGACTCGAATAATTCAAAATGTCTTAAGAAGTCAAGTTCAACTCCATCCACAGGATAATTATCGCAAACTTCTTTAAAGAATTGAACGCATAAATCTCTAACTTCTTTGTGATCGAAATTCAGTGAACTCCATCTACCATTCGGCAATCTCTCACCTATTTTTCCAAATAAATATTCTGGATTATTTTCTTTGAATTCAGTCCACAATAAATAGGGTTTATCTTTTCGATGACTCGCATCATGGGTATCATTCATTCTATTGGAAAAGAAAAATTCAAAATCATGTAAATCGGCAAAATTTGAATTAATTTCCAGAGGATCTGTTCCCTTGGCGATCATTTCCGCTGTTAAATTCCTAGAGTCTTCATGGATACCATAATCAAAACCATTTTTGGAAAACACTTCTCCAACTTTGGTATTATAGGTAAAATTACCAAAACCAGAAGCTGTAGGACAAAAGGAAATGGTAGTTACATCTGTACCGATCAGACCGTCTGTTCTTTTATCCAAATAATTTTCAGCAGTATACAATTCTTTTGTTGGAAAATATATCACATCGCAACCATCATTATTATGAATAAGTGGTCTAGGCTGATTGAGTTTTTCATCCCTTTGTTCTCGATAAGCTTCTATATCAGATATTGTAGATCTATTGTTTTTATCGGCACTTGTACAAGACATCAAACAAGTGAGTCCAAATAAACCATACATGGCTATATAATTCCTCCAAACCAACAATAAATCTACATATCTCATAATATTATATTAAATGATCATTCTATTTTACCAACCTGGATTTTGACCTAAATTAGGATTCTGAGATCTAGCACTCACTGGTATAGGCCATAAATAATGTTTTTCTTCAAAAACTGGATTTTCAAAATCACTACCTTTATTAGGTATAATGTATTCAATACCAGATTCTGGCTCAACGGCATAGTCTAGTTGGGTTGTATTGCCTGGATCAATTTTAGTTCGATTGGCTTCATCCCATCGAATACCATAATCGATTTTCTGCATTTTCTGTCCTTGCTTCCATCGACGGATATCGTCAAATCTGAATCCTTCCGCAAACAATTCCACTCTGCGCTCTCTTCTGATCTCTACGATTAGAGGAGAGACACCATCATCTACATATCTAGGATCCACGGGAATATTGGCAAGATCCATGTGAGGCATACCGACTCTGTCTCTTAGCAGATTGATACTTTTATCCAAATCTGCTTGGGATATGGTTCCAAGTTCAGCTTTGGCTTCAGCATAATTCATCAAAACTTCTCCGTACCTAAGTACCACACAAGGCGTATATCCATCGTGGAAAAATACATTCTGTTCCTGATTGACATGTTTCACTTGATGATAACCCGTTAAAGAAACCCAGTCCCCTGTCATACCAAGTAAATTTGGTATTTGTGCATCAGTTCCTCCCAATCCTGCATAATTATAATAATCAACATCATCTGGGTGAAGTACTGTCTGTCTAAGTCTAGGATCTCTATTCTCAAACACTTTTTCGAAGTCACTATCACCTTGATAAAGATCTGACATCGTAATAGGCTGTCCATCAATACATAAATAATCCTCTACCATATTCTTGGTTGCATTAGATACGTAATAATAAATCTGCCAAGAATTGGCAACGACACCTTGCTCATAACGTCTCCAATACATAACTTCATCCACTCCCTCTAAATTCGATTTCTGGAAAATAGCATTGTAGTCATGTAAAGGATCTCCTGTAGAATACAATTGATAAGGTCCGTTTTCAATAACTTCATTGGCTGCATTAGCCGCCTCCGTTAACCACATTTCGGCATTACTTCCACCATGGTATTTTCTCCAAGTCCCTTCAAAAAGACATATTCTGGATTTAATCAACAAGGCTGCCCATCGATTGAGCCTTCCAGGTGCACCTCCATCTCCCCAGTCGTCCGGCAAATTTGAAGTAGCAAAATTGAGATCTTCTAACACTTTGGCCATGACTTCTTCTCGGGGAGTCCTCGAATCGAATAGTTCTTCTGAAGTAATATTCAATTCTTCTTCTATCCAAGGATAATCGCCATATAGAGACACTTTATCAGCGACAACCCAAGCTCTAAACAGTCTAGCTTCGCCTTTGTATTGATCGATGGTTTGCTGTGGAATATCCGCTTTATCATAATTGGCCAATCCTATGTTGATAGATCGTACAAACGAAAAACAAGTGTTGTTCCAACCAAATGAAATCGGATTGTTTTCCGAAGTGATCTGACCAGATCTGATGATTACATGATTGGGATTAAAGGAAAGAGATCTAACATCATTATCCGTCATACCATCTAAAGAATACTGACCATTTCTATTGGCTCCCTCGTGATTGCCATTCAACAAGCGCATGGCATTTGATTTGGCAAAATTGTAAAAATTATTATTGTAAACGATGAGATCATTTTCTGAATTCCAAAAGGTCTCGTTAGAGACACTGGTCAATGGAAATCGATCCAAGGCATCATCATTACAACTCGTTGCGAAAAAAATAAATATCGCAATATATTTTAAAACTATATTTTTCATGTTATTCTTGTTTTTTGAGATTAAAAAGTGATTCTTAATCCCACAGTATAGGATCGTTGAAACATATAATCCGGTATTAAGTCCGTAGAATATTCAGGATCTAAGGTTTTGTACATACCCGTTGCCTCCCACAAATTAGCCCCGTTTACGTACACGTGTGCCGAGCTGAGAAAGCTGATTGGAATGTCATAGCCTAAGGTCAAGTTTTTTAATCGGATATAGGCTGCATTTTGCAGATATCTAGTTTGAGAATAAGTGTTCTTATTATCAGAATAAGCAAATTGCACTCCAGGGAAATAAGCATCTCTATTGTCCTCAGACCATGAATCATCAAGCCACCATTGTTCCATTGACAGGGTTTTGAAAGGAAAGAATCGAATAAAATTACCACGTGACGGATACCAATCTTTCTTAAGAATTCCTTGAAAGAATACATTTAATGAAAAGTTCTTATATTTCACGCTTGGATTTAAACCAAAAGAATACCTAGGCGTAGAGTTTCCAATTCGAACTAAATCGCCAGTATTTTCCAAGACATTATCACCACTTGAGATCACACCATCGCCATTAAGGTCAGCATATTGCACATCTCCTAGTTTCCAATTCGCTCCCAGTCTGGATTGATCAGCAGAATTATCTAAATCAGATTGGGTTTGATATAAGCCCACTGTTTCATATCCCCAGATTTCTCCTACTTTCTTCCCTACATAATAGTTATCTATGGCTCCTGTTGGATTATCGTATTTAGTGATTTCTGTGGTATAATCTGACAGAGCAACATTGAACCTAAATTGTAAATCTTCACCTATTTTTTCATTATAGGTTACGGATACTTCCCATCCATTGTTGCGTAAATCTGCTGCATTTTCATTGGGAGAAGTGGCACCCAAAGTTCCGGGATATTCCCGTTGCATCAACATATCTTTGGTTTCTCGTATAAAGTAATCTAAGCTAAAATCAAATTTGGTATTAAACACACTAAAGTCAATTCCCACATTTCTACTGGTTACCGACTCCCATGTCAATGAATTACTAACCAAGCCTCCAGGAGATATAATATTGGTCAGATTTCCTCCCCCACCTAAAAGGAAATTAGAGGTGCCTGAGGCCATGGAAGATATATAAGGATAATAAGATCCAACCGCTTGATTGCCCAATTCCCCATAGGAAGCTCGAATTTTCAAATTGTCTAACCAATTCCTGGTACCTGCCATAAAGGGTTCCTGAGTGATTCTCCAGGCCGCAGAAAAGGAAGGGAAAAATCCAAATCTTTTTTCACTAGGGAATCGTGAAGTTCCATCGTACCTACCGTTGGCCTCAAAAAGATATTTTTCTTTATAATTATAATTAAAACGATAAAAAACACCACGAAGCATGATCTCATTTTTGGAATCCGAATTGGTTCTTAATCCAGTCGCTGCAGACAAAGAAGCTATGTTAGGAGCCAATAATTGGGTAGCTCTGGTAACCACGGAATGATTACTCCCGTATTCTTGGTTAAAACCAACTACTCCTTTGAACATATGATCACTCCATTTATCCCAAGTATATTCTGCATAGGTGTTGAGCACGTAGTAGGTGTTTTTACTAGAACCTACTTCAATATAATCATTGGCACTTATTCCATTGTAAATAATATTATCACTTAATTCAAAACCATTAGAACCTCGAAGCACATCGACTTTTGATGCAACATTCTCAAAGTCGTTCCAATAGTATCGATAGGAGAAATCTCCTATTAATTTCAATCCTTTCAAAGGAGTCACAGTAACTCCCTGAGTCAACCAAATATCGTTATCGGTACTGATGTCACGACCACCATTCTCTAAATAAGGGGTGGGATTCCTATTATCAAGTCCCATACCAATCAAGTGTTCATATTGATCTCTATCTCCAGGTTCTTTGTAATAAGACAAATCAGGAAAGGTATGAGGAAAGTAAAAGTGCCTAGCAATTGACTGACGATACCACTGACTGTGGTATTCATGTGGATTGTCATTTTTTACAGCACTAAAGGATATTCGATTATCCAAGGAAAGCCAATCAGTAACTTGAAAATTGGTCTTGGTAAGGGCATTGTATCGATTGTATTGTTCGTTGCCAACATTAAAAAATCCTTCCTTGTCCACCAAACCCAAAGACACATAGTAACTTGCTTTCTCATTTGCCCCGTTAATACTAAAGTCCATTTGTTTTTGAGGTGCATAATCCCTCAACACCAAGTCCTTCATATAGCTATTCTCTAATGGATACAAGAAACCTTCATGATACAGCCATGCATC
Source organism: Membranihabitans marinus (assembly GCF_021729155.1). GTDB lineage: Bacteria > Bacteroidota > Bacteroidia > Chitinophagales > Saprospiraceae > Membranihabitans > Membranihabitans marinus. The sequence continues at coordinate 93,795 of NZ_JAJQYA010000008.1, forward strand.
TTCTGGACTAGGGTTTTCCATGTTTTCATAAGCCAAGGCAGCATTCACCACTTCATCGGGAAACAAACTTCTACCCACTGTAGTTTTGTAGGCTTCATTTTGAATTTGTCGGGCAGTCCCTCCCCCTGCTACAGGTTCGTAACCAGGGAAAATAGCCTTATTGGATGTATATTGAGTAGAAAAATTAATATTATTTTTTCCTTTCTCTCCTTTTTTGGTTTCGATCAAGATCACACCGAAGGCAGCTCTTGCACCATAAATAGCTGCCGAAGAAGCATCCTTTAACACACTTACAGATTGCACATCATTAGGATTAATCCTTTCTGCATCCATAGGTACTCCATCTACCAATATCAAAGGGGAACCTCCATTAATAGATTCAAATCCACGAATATTAAAATCAGCCCCCTCATTTGGATCCCCATTGGCATAGGTAATATTTAATCCTGGTATAACTCCCTGAAGACCTTGACCTAAAGAGGTTATCGTTCTATTTTCCAATCGTTCACTAGAAGCGACACCTACAGCTCCTGTCAAATTTGCCTTCTTCTGACTACCATATCCTACTACAACTATTTCATCCAACAGTTCAGAATCGGAAAGCATGGTTACAGTTACTACTTGTCGTCCATCTACAGGGATCTCAATGGTCTGATATCCGATGTATGAGAACACCAAGGTGGCATTTTCATTAACATCATTAAGGGTGTATTTCCCATCGAAATCAGTAGATCCACCAATGGAGGTTCCTTTGACCATAACGTTTACACCAATTAAAGGCTCGCCAGATTGATCGACGACTTGACCACTGACAGACAGGACCAATCCTGTTAACTCCCTAGGTTCAGGTTTCCATGCCTCACGCAGGGGAATGGTTGGAGTCGGTTTAAAATTGGTTCGAGAATCATCTTTGGCAATGATCTCACTAAAATGCTCTACCATAGAGCGCAAAGATGAAATACCTTGCTTGTCCAGCTTATATATAATCACAAATCTAGATTCAAAGATCTTGAAATGCAAGTCGGTTCCTGCCAACAACAACGAAAGTTCCTCGGACACCGACTGTCCTATTTCTTCATAGTTCACCTTCACGTTTTTCACCAACGACTTATCATAGGTGAAATAGACATCGTATTTGTCTGTAAGTTTTTGCAGAGCTTCCTTTAGCTCTATCTTTTCAATGTCAATGTCTTCTGCTTTGGATGCATCTAGGTGCGTACCAAAAACCATGAGACATAGTAGTACCCGCCATATGGATACTCTTTGGAGTATTCCTGTTGTCATAATTGAATGTATTTTGTTCTTGAAATATTATTTTAATTCAACGAAACCCTTATTTTCTATTAACTCTAAATTAACTGCTAATGCTAATGCCATACTGGTTACTTTCCAATTGGCATATGGCAGGGTAAACTCCATTTCTTTATCCAATGCTGACGGATTAGTAACTCGTATCTCCTTGCCATATATTTCTTCCAGTCGTTCAACAATAGTGGACAATTGGACATCTGAAAACCTTAACAACCCCTTCTTCCATGCTACTTCATTCTCAATGATTTTTGAATGGCTTATTTCTATATTTTCATTGTCTTTGTAAACCACCGCAGCTTCACCTGGTTTCATCAATATTTTGTCATTAGATATATTCTCTGGCCGCTCTAATTGAATAGATCCCTCAGCCAAATAAATCTTATCCGCTTCATCCCTGCTATTAACATTAAATGAAGTTCCTAAAACCGTAATCTTAGATGCCTCAGTTGAAACAATAAAAGGACGATTATCCTTCATATGAAGGATTTCAAAATAAGCTTCTCCTTGAAGAGACACCTCTCTCATGATTGATTCTGACTCATTCCAAACTAAACTAGAATTGGCATTCAAAGTAACACGACTGCTATCTGGCAACAATATATCCAATGTCTCTCCATTTCCGGTTGTATAAACAAGATTAGACCCGGCCAAATCGGAAAAATAACTCATTATACCGACCAGCCCTACAACCAATAACAATACAGCTGCAGCCTTCATTAACCAAGCCATTTTTACTTGGCCATTTAATCCTTTGTCCTTTTTATTCTTCTTTTTATTCTGTGATAGGTACTGCAGCGATTCAGCGTCTAACACCTTTTGTACTTCCTCTGCATTATTGACATCTTTGATATACTCCAAGAATAGCTGGTATTCGGAGGGATTCAAAGCATTGCGCTTTAATTTCTCATACAACCTCAAAAACTCAGTATTTTCTTTCAATGTATTCTCAAATTTTAAATAATCAAACTGCCTTATATTATATAGGACGGAATAAATAGGGTACTAGGTCTAATAGAATCGAAATTATTTTTTAAAAATTTATTTATTCCATAAAAGAAATAGACGAATCAATCAATTCATCCTACAAATAAAATTATTCCCTTATATTAGTCTTTAATTAACCAATACGTTAAAATTAACCAAACGAACTTATTAGAAATAGAATGCAAATCGATACTTTAGAAAAATTGTTTATTGAGCACAGGGATGCAATGCTTGTATACCTAAAGGTACATGTTAAAAGTCACGATTTAGCTGAGGATTTATTACAAGATATTTATTTGAAAATCTATGTATCTAATAAGACTGCTCTCGACATAGACCAACCTGCCTCCTACCTCTTCTCTATAGCCAGAAATATGGTTATCGACTATTGGCGTAAGGTCGCTGTTGACAAAAGGGTTCAAGAAGAATTTTGGAACAATATGGAAAAGGAAAGGACGATACAGGAATTTCCATTTTTACAACACGACAAAAATATCTTACTCAACGAAATCAATCAAATATTAACCGACCAACAAAAAATTATATTTTCTCTCAATCGCAACGATGGATTTTCGTACAACGAAATTGCTGAACAACTCCACCTTTCGAGATCTACCGTTAAAAACCATATGGTCTCTGCCCTAAAAAAAATAAGAACTCATATGCTTGAGAATAAACTTTACCCAGCCATACTTATTTTTCTCTCCAGTCTACTATAGTAATCTAAAGTCATCAGTCTAATCGACATTTCTAAATTTATATAGGATTTAGCCTCCCCCCTTTGGGAAATCTCCTCATATGAAGGTGAATAAGAAAAAAAGCATACTGCTCTTGCGAACAGTATGCTTCAATATTAAAAATCAAGTTTTTGTATAACAACACTATCTAGCTCCTATAGCATCCATAGGATCTACATTGGGCAATCCAGGGGTTTGCACCACGTGAACCAAAGGCTCTACATTTCGCTCAGATCCATCATATCCTGTAGTTTGATTCAATATATTACCTACATTACCTATTAAGTAAGGCTCATATACCGGCCAGAAAATATGGTATTTATCTAAAGTATATTTCGTTTCAGGGTAAGTAGACCAAGGAACATTATTTTTATAGAAATTATTTCTTTCCATTTGTCTATCATAATAGAAATTATTTTGAGACAATGATTTTTCCATATCCTGACCATCCCAGCTATAAGTATTGCCGTTATAGGCCGTTTTACCTGTTTTAGCAAAAATAATAGATATACGAACCAATTCATCATGACGATATTCCTCTCCATATAATTCACGACATCTTTCATCTAATATAGCACCTATACCTTCTGCTTGAACATCCCCGGCTGTGTACATATGGATGGCATTGGCACGCTGTCGAATCACATTGATATCGTCGGCTGCACCAGCGCTATTCCCTTGCCAAAATCTAGCCTCTGCTCTCAACAAATAAGCCTCTGCTTCTCTCAAAATATAGATATCTCTCTTACCTCCATCCTGTCTTTTGACTTGGTCTTCCAGATTTTCTGCATAAAACTTATACATAGGATAACCATACCAGCAACGGATGGAATCTTCACACAACAATACACCATCTTCATACAATCTCGCAGGTTTTCCATACCATTCCGTACCTTGAAGATCGGGATTGTCATAGATCAACATATCCATATCAAACCAGTTTCCTCGTTTGTGACGATAATCCTGGGTATCATTTTCACCTTTAAACTTCCATATTTCAAACTGTGAATAATTGGTCGGACGAGCAAAGCCTTGACCACGCCCCCATTTATGCATTTGCTTAGATCTCTCATTTTGAGCAATATCCATACCAGTTACCGTACCAGCTGGTGGTGCTTTGACCCCTTTGTTGGTACTTACAAAATTCGGCCCCCATGCACGCAAAGAAGCTGATCTCCCTTGACTACCATCGATAAATGGCTCATTGACCATCAACCAGATACCTTCTGGGTTACTCGTCTTTTGAGCACCAGCATCCATATGCAATAAATTAATCGCATCAGCTGGTTGATTACAGTCAAATCCGTCCAACTCCTCACCTGTAAATGGATTTAGATTGTTTCCCACTCTAACGATATCTACATTGACATCGGCATCGGTAAATAATCGAGACTCTGGATCGTTGATCACTTCATCCATCAATCTTTCTGCATCGGCAAATCGCTCATTCAACATATAATACTTAGCCAATAAGATTTTCACCGCATCTTTAGGCGCCTGACCGATGGGCAGCTCACTCTTAGGCTTCACATGTTGGACAGCATATTCCAAATCAGCTATCATTTGATCCCAAATACCTTGCATATGAAAAACTTTAAAATCTTGTCGGGCTTCAGCAATCAAATTTAATGGAAATGCTACATTGCCAAATTGCATGGTCAACTGCATATAAAAAAAGGCTCTCAAGAAATAAGCACTACCCAAAAGGTGATTTCTATCGGGATTATTAACCCCTCCATCCCAATCTGGAATATCTATATATTCTATGACGGTATTACAACTCTTAATATTTACATAATCGCCTTCATAAAACGACCTTGCACGCGCGGCATCATTATTTCTAGAATTCTGCGGTGTGGCGTAAGTCCTCATATCCACAAATGCATCTGGTTTATCCGTCGCACTAACCACAGTGGCTTCACTCATATTGTGATTGAACAAAATCTCACGATTATCTCCATTCCATTGATTAAATACACCCTTCAAGGCCGCATCCAAAGCGGTTTGCAAACCTGTGGCATCAATAAATGTATTTTCTGGACTTAGTGTCGACAATGGGGCTTGCTCCAAGAATTCGTCTTTACAAGAAAAGGTTATTGTTAGGACAAAAGCAAGTGCCAACCTTGTTATATTCTTTATTTTTTTCATTTTTATATTAATTTTTCTGTTAAGTATGATCCTCATTTTTCAATTTTTAAATTTATTACAAGGACATATTTAGGCTAAAAGAAAAGACTCTAGGCATCTCTCTTTCCGATTCAGGATCTCCATAAATCCAATTTGTCATTACACCAGCATTTTCCACCGTAAATGATAAACGTATACTTCGAGCAAACTTCATCGCATCGAGTATTTGAGTGGGAACAGAATAACCCAAAGAGATATTTTGAATTCTCAAATAGGATTTCGATAGATAATAATCGACTTCTCCAAATTTTATAGAATTAATTCTCGCCGCATTGTCCACTTGATTATTCGGCGTCCAATAAGGGATATTGAACCAGTTGTGATTTTTGATATATTCCTGTCTATTATTAAACGGAAAATCTGTTCCACCTTTATAACCCAATTTCGCCAATAACACCACTCCAAGATCAAAGCCTTTATACTGAGCACTATTGGTCAAAGTCAAATACCAAGGATTCTTTTTCAAGCCTTGAAAAACCTTATCGTTAGAGTTAAGTACCCCATCATTGTTTTGATCTACGATTCTAAAATCTCCAGGGAATAATCCAAACTGAGCGGCTTCATCTTCTTCACCAATCTTGTACACCCCATCGGTCTCAAAATCCCAAATCACATCTTTGTTTCGCCCAATAAACCATCCATTGTCGATGTCATCAGGTTCACCTAGGTAAGTATTTCCATTTTCATCTAACAATTCTATTTTTTCACCTGTTAAGGATACAATTTGATTGCTGTTGTAACTCATATTCAGATTACTCGTCCATGAGAACACAGAGTTTTCAATATTAATGGTATTAATAGATAAATCCACACCTGTGTTTTTCAAGCTACCCACATTGGTAGTAATACTGCTAAATCCAGTAACGATGGGCAACTTTTTATCCAACAACATATCCGTCGTCGTAGAAGTGTACACATCGATGGCGCCGCGAACACGACCACCTATTATTCCATAATCCAAACCAAAATTCCATGCTTGGTTCTTTTCCCAAGCCAAAGTGGGATTGGCCATTCGATTGATCGACAAATATGGAGCGACATAATAACCGTTGTTATAATTCAAGTATTTATCATTTGATAAAGTAGCATAGGAAGCATAAGATCCCAAACCACTACTGTTCCCATTTACACCCCAGCTCACTCTCAACTTGGCAAAGGACAACCATGCCGGAGCTCCTGACATAAATTCTTCATTGGTTATTGTCCAAGCACCTGAGATTGATGGGAATGTTGCATATTTACTATTGGATCCAAAACGGGAATAACCGTCACGTCTCATAGAAGCGGATAAATTATATTTATTAGCAAAACCATAACTAATACGCCCCATCAAAGCATTACGTGTAATTACTTCATCGGATGCATCAACCTTTGCTACCAACCCAAAAGGCAAGCCATGATAACCTAATGCTTCAGTCGGTGAAAAATTGGATGCCTCAGATTGGTTATACCACAACTGATTACGCTCTGCATTAACCAAACCCGTTACATCTAATCGATGATCTCCAAATTCATAATTCCAGTTTAAGATATTATCTGACTGCCACTCATAAGTTTTATTATTTTGCCGTCTCGCATATCCACCATGGGCCCAGTTGGGATTGGCACTATCTTCATAATACAATCGATCTCTAAAGTCGAGTCTAGTTGTGAAATTAGAAGTGAAATTAATATTAAAAGGCAATGCTACTTTAGCGTACATAGTAGGAAAGATCTTAAATCGATCATACTTTCTGGTCTTATAAGCTGGATCTAAAAATGGATTACCTCTATTTGATCCCGCACCAGCAGTTTTCAAATACTGTCTCTCATATAAATTTGGCAAATCTCCAGTCGTGGGAATATTGTCATTATACACTATATTATCCCAAGGGGCATCATAGGGAGATGCTGTACGATAGCCACCGCTCTCAATTGGCTCATTGCCCTCATCTTGATAAGCGAAATTGGCATTAATACCAATGTTAAGAAAATCTGTCGCTTTGACATCTAAGTTTAATCTGGACGTTACAGTAGAAAAACTTTCACCTACCTGCACTGACTCACTATTGCCATAGCCCATTGACCAGTAATAGGACACTCTGTCTGCTCTTCCCGAAACACTTACGTCATAGTTCTGTCTAAGCCCTGTATGGAACAACCAATCTTGCCAGTCGAATTCTCTACCCAATAAATAATTTTCTTTTTCATTTTGCTCAAAACCAAAAGCATCTAACCATGCATTAGTGATGGTAGTAGGATCGGTAGCCCCAGGAATCCCATTGGCATCCAACCAAGCACTCTGATACTGAGGATCCACTTTTTCATATTGATCATATTTCGACCAAGGATCTTGAGATAAGCTATTGATGGATTCATTCATATCTGTCAACCAAGATGTAACTTCATCTCCAGCCTTAAAGGTATTTATCCTTTTGGCCCCGGTTACAAATCCTACCTTTGCACTCGCACTGATGGTTGGCTTTGAGGAAGTACCCTTTTTAGTGGTCACCATGATGACACCATTGGAAGCACGAGATCCATAAATTGAAGCTGCACTGGCATCTTTCAACACATCTATACTGGCAATGTCATTGACATTGATTTCAGCCAAATCTCCGTTAAAGATCACTCCATCTAATACAATCAATGGTCGATTGGCAGAAATCTCTGTAGCATCGTCTGATTTGATGGTATTATCTCCTCTAATTTCAAATTCCGGAGTATTTTTAGCTGAAGTACTATAACCTACTTTCAGACCGGGAACAGCAGATCGCAACATCTCCTGTACATTGGAAGGCTGAAATTTGATAATATCTTCTGCGCGCACATTGACAATAGCACCGGTCACATCTTTTTTCTTGGCCGTACCATAACCTACGACGACCAATTCGTCTAAAAGCTGAGCATCATCTAATAGCGTAACATCTACAGTGTTCTTACCATTCACAGCAACTTCTTGATCTTGAAAACCAATATAGGAAAACACCAAAACTGCTTCGTCTGGCACATCATTCAATGTGTATTTTCCATCAAAATCAGTTGATGCACCATTGGTTGTTCCTTTCACTTGAACGTTTACACCAATTAACACTTCTCCATCGGCGTCTGAGACGGTACCCGTTATGGAGGCTGGACTTTGCGCTGATGCATTAAAGCACAGCGAAGTCATTAAAAATGCTAAAAATAGCATACCCTGTTTAGGCAGTAATTTTCCCCTACCCAAAAAATGTGTAATGTTTCTTTTCATGTTCTTTCATTTTGTCGCTCAATCATCAAATATGACCTTGCGATAAGTTAATTACTAATAATGAAGTTTTAATTCCCTTTTTAACTAATTATTAATATTGAGTTAATAAGATGCCAAATTAGCACATTAATCGAAAGAAACAAAAAAATGAAAATAAATGTAATGGGTTTACACGCCAAAAAAGCCAAATTAATATTGGCTTAACGTCGCTTAAGAGCTATAATTACCACTTTAAAGCGCTTTCATAAAAATTATAAAAATAGAAATAAACCTTGAAAATAACAATTCAACATAATACTATTACCTGTTTACCAACATATTACATAGTTAATAAAAAACCAATACAACAAAAACAAATGTTAAGACTTTACCCCCAACTCCTATCAAACTAAGATTAGATCAAAAAATCTTAACTTTTGAAAATAAAAATTTGTAATTTATTAATGAATTCGAAAGTAATTTCTAGATATGTTTGTTTTTTACAAACATTTAAAATAAGGACTACATTATCAAAAAACTACACACATACACCAAATTATAATTCATAATCCAACAAAACAAAACCACAAGCCACGGAAACACTAGTAAATGCCGATAACCAACTAAATAATTTGAGGAAAATCCAGAATAAAGATCAAAAACCTGAAAAAAACAAATCAATCAAAACAATAAATACTATCCAAATCAAAACTAATACTATTTTAACTTTTATTTCACATTGTTCACAACAACAATACAAATTAAATTAATCCCATTTTAGACTGTTTTAGCCACCGTAAATGGTGTGAATACAAGGCGATTTTATAGCCCATTAGCGACTGGCACCGGCTTGGTTACAACGTAATTCGTCATCCGACAATCTATGGCTTTGATCTGAATCACAGAGGTATTCAAATGGATTTGTCATGATTTTTGCAATTAGATATTGTGAAAATCATGATAAATCCATTTGTGGATCTAAAAATAATTAATTTCAACTTGGCAAAAATCCCGCCAAATCAACTTGGGATGACCGAGCGAAGTTGCTCCTTAGAGCAACCAAATGTCCTTAATGGACATTTGGCGAGGATGACCGAGCAAAGTGCGTAGCACCATTGATCCTAAATGGATCAATGGCGAGGATGACTGAATGCAGTTGCACAGAGTGCAACCCAATTGATTAAATATCAATTGGATGAAGGAACCGGAGCCACTGGCTCCGGCGTGACTGCCCTGTAATTCGTAAGGATTCAGCCACTGTGCTGCGAAAACACTGCATTTAAATTGACAGGTTTAAAAACTTGTCACAGTAATAATATTATTGCCTTGAGGTAACCACAGCCACTGGCTCCGGCTGTGAACGAGGAAAATGATTGCCCAAGAAACCGCAAGTAAGAAGCTACTGTCCTGCGACGCGACAACAACAAATAATGACCGCTATCGATTACTGATGGCTTTTGCTACCCGAGCGAAGTACAATAAACTTTCTTCTACCTCTGGTAAACTATTCTTCCAATTGTGCTCGTATTCCACAGAGATTGGACCTCGAAAGTTCTGGCGCTTCATTTCATTCATTACTCCTGCCACATTACTTACACCTGTGCCCCAAGGTACATCATGAGTTTTCTTGACATCAAATTCCTTTAGATCTTTAAAATGAAAACTAATTAATCGACCTTCCACTTTCTTTAAACATTCAACAGGATCCAAACCTGATCGCACCCAATGCCCAATATCGGCACAAACTCCGATCATCGAACTCTTGCCTTCCAATTGCTCCATCACCACATCTGGATGCCAATACTTTGAAGGTCGAGGATGATTGTGAATAGCCACTTTTATATTATACTTTTGAGCCAATTCATCAATCATCTTCAGATCTCTAAATTCTGGCTCAGAAGTCAAAACAGAAATTCCCAAATCCTGTGCGAATTCAAACAATTCTTCCCACTCCTGTTTTGATTTGGGAGAAGTCACCCCATAAGCATGAGCTTGAATTCCCTTTGACTTCAATAATTTCTTTAATAAATCCCTTTTTTCCTCAGTCATTTTAAAATCAGTACTGCCCTCAATACCGGCTCCAATTTTTTGACCACTATACAATTCTACATATTTTAATCCCACACTAGACAACTTATCCAGCGTCTGCTCTAAAGTAAATTCTTTAAAGGTATAAGCTTGAGAACCAATATTCCATCCCAAATTATAAGCTGCAGTATAATCTTGACCACTAACCGAAGAGCCAAACAATCCAATTACCATTAATAAAATCCACCTGTAAGTCATTATTGTATTTATATTTAATTTGAAAAAATCAATCTAAAATATGCAATATCTTTATAAATACAGCAATTACAAACAACAGATTAAGCAATATAACAAATAAAATTGCAAACATGAAAAAATCAGTTAAAGCGTTTATGTACTATCAAAAAACTTGGCAGTCAGAATTAAAAATATTGGTGGATATATACCGATCAACTAACCTATTAGAAGAAGTAAAATGGAACAGGCCCTGCTATTCACTGAAGGGCAAAAATGTAATTGGACTGGTAGCTTTTAATACGAATTACATTTTATAATGACGGTAAAGATTTTGAGAATATTTGAAGTTTGACGAGGCTATGACTGAACAGAATTGCTCTTTGAGCAATCAAAGGTCGTAAATCGACCTTTGATGAAGATGACCGAACAAAATGCGCAGCATCATTGATCCTAAATGGATCAATGGTGAGGGAACCGAAACCTCCGTGTTTCGGGTGGGTAGGCCACTGTGCCGAGGCGTGATTACCCTGGAATTCCTTGTTAAGATACTATCAATATAGCATAACGTCTTAATCCACAATATTTAAGTCGCAATGCATTGCGGCTCTACAATAAATCGAAAGATAACCGAGTAAAGTACGAAGTACTGAAGGTAGTAAATCTACCTTCAACGAGGATGATCGAGCTAAATCCGAAGGATCAAAGGTCGTAAATCGACCTTTGGCGAGGGAAACGAAACCTCCGTGTTTCGGGTGGGAAAGCCCCCCGTGTCGTGGGTGGGTAAGCTTATAAATTATAAATGTAATTCGTATTAAATCTTAATGGGAAAAGGCCTACACGATAAATACAAATAGCCCTTTCCGTTAGAAAAGGGCTATTCACAAATTCGTAGTAACTATATTTTACTCTTAATTTTCCTCGTTGTAATTCAAATCTTTATGGAAGGTCTCAGGCAATGTCCACAAGGCCAACAAAGCGAGGATGGTCGTAATGGCACCGACAATCAATGCACTATTGATTACACCCATTCCCGTCTTAAGAAATAAGAACATTGTAGTGATGGGTATTACCGCACCTCTTACAAAATTGGGCACCGTTGTAGCCACTGTCGCTCTGATATTGGTACCGAACAATTCGGCTGCCACGGTAATAAACAAAGTCCAATAACCATTGGCAAAACCCAACAAAGCACAAAGAAGATAGAAAACAAACACCGAAGTACTTGGCAACCATAAATAGATGACGGCAAAAACAAATGACAACACAATAAAGGCTCCAATAATTTTCTTTCTACTCTGATATCGCTGACTCAATATCCCACTCACTACATTACCCAGTGCTTGGAATGCAAAAGACAACATCACAGCAATCCCTGCATCTACAGGCTCATCCAATCCTATGGCTGCTCCTAATTCTGGAGAAAAAGTAATTAATACCCCTACCACAAACCAAATCGGAAATCCGATGACAATACTCTTTAAGTACTTAAAGAAACGCGCTCTATTGTTGAACAACAACATCACATTTCCTCTATCCACCTTCTTCTCCTTGGACTCCATAAACATTCCAGATTCAAACACTCTAAATCTCATAACCAATAAGACCAAGCCCATTACACCTCCTATAGAGTATGAAGCTCTCCAAGCAAATAATTCAGCTACAACATAAGCCAATATTGCTCCCAACACACCAAGTGTTGCCACTAAAGTAGTTCCATAACCGCGAATTTTCTTTGGCAAAATTTCACTAACTAAGGTAATACCTGCACCCAATTCACCTGCCAATCCAACACCGGCAATAAATCGCAATACCGCATATTGATTAAATGAAGTCACAAATCCGTTGGCTATATTGGCGAGAGAATAAATTAATATGGAACCAAACAGAACGGAAAGACGGCCCTTTTTATCTCCCAGTATACCCCAAAATATTCCTCCTATCAGCAATCCAGCCATCTGAAGATTGAGCAACATTACCCCATCTTCCAATAATTGGTCACCAGTTAAGCCCAAATCTGTCAAACTGGGCACCCGAACAATACTAAATAAGAACAAATCGTACATGTCTACCAAATACCCTAAGGCAGCCACTAGCACAGGCAGCCTCAACATGTGCTGCATCACTGTATAATTATCATATTTTGAGTCTATAGCAGAATTAATTTTTCCGTCTTCCATATCCATTATATTTTATATTCTATTAATTTAAAAAACTCCCTATCAAAGCCTTGCTATCGTCATACCACCATCAACCATGATGACTTGACCTGTAGAATAAGGGAAATATTTCAACGCCAATGCAGCGGCTGCCTTACCTATATCACTTGGCAATCCCCATCTTGGTTGAACAAACAATCCCTCCTCTATTAATGCATCGTATTTCTCCTTTACACCAGCCGTCATATCGGTCTTGATCACTCCCGGTCTAATTTCAAATACCGGTATATCGAATTCTCCCATTCGCACAGCAAACAATTGCGTCATCATAGCCATCCCCGATTTGGAAATACAGTATTCACCGCGATTGACCGACACCATATCTGTGGACACTGAGGACACATTGATAATACATCCTTCAAATCCAGAATCGGCATTGCGCTGTTCTATCATATAATTGGCCACAGCTTGGGTCAAAAAATATGGACCTTGAAGATTGATCTTCATTACGCGCTCATAGCTTTCCTCCGAGGCATCAAGAATATCTTTTCTCTCGCTAGGTGCCACTCCCGCATTGTTGACCAATACATTCAATCGTCCAAAACGCTCTTTAATTTTGGCCAAGATCGAAGCTCTGTCCTCAGTAGATGCCACATTGCCTTGACAATAAAGAACCTCAGCCCCTAGGTCTTGCAATTCTTTAATGGCCTCCGACACTGAAGATTCATCTCGCATTCCGTTGATGACAATGTCAAATTGATTTTTCGCTAACTCTAGGGCCACTCCAAAGCCTATCCCTCGACTGCCCCCTGTGATTAATGCTACTTTCTTCATGACCTATCGATATTGCTCCAAGTCCTCTACATCTACCCAAGCTCTTTTCTCCCAACTCTCCAATCCTTTGTCGGCTAATTGAACCCCCTTAGCTCCTTCCAACAAAGTGTATGGGAACGGTTCATCGATGACCACATGTCTTAAGAACATTTCCCACTGCACTTTAAATGCATTGTCGTAATGCTCCTGATCTGGCACCTTAGCCCAACCTTCATAAAAATTAATAGGCTGATCTACATCGGGATTCCAAATTGGCTTAGGGGTATTGCCATAATGCTGTATCCAACATTCACGCAAGCCCGCCACTGCAGAACCTTTGGTACCGTCTACTTGAAGTGTCAACAAATCATCTCGTCGAACTCTCACCGTCCAAGACGAATTGAAGTGAGCAATAACACCGCCCTCCAACTCAAATGTAGCATAGGCTGAATCATCAGCAGTCGCTTTATAGGTTTCTCCGTTTTCATCTACTCGCTCGGGGATATGGGTAGCTCCCAAACAAGAAACGGCCTTAACCTTGCCAAAAATATTATCCAATACATATCTCCAATGGCACAACATATCTACGATAATTCCTCCATCGGCTTCTTTCTTGTAATTCCAAGAAGGTCTTTGAGCTGGGATACTTTGTCCTTCAAATACCCAATACCCAAACTCTCCTCGTACAGATAAAATATCACCGAAGAATCCATTTTGAATCAATCGTTGAATCTTCATAAGACCGGGCAAGAACAACTTGTCTTGAACCACACCACTTTTCACACCTTGCTCCTTACAAAATTGGTATAAATCTAAGGCCGTAGCCGTATCGGTGGCTATGGGTTTTTCACAATAAATATGCTTGCCTACAGATGCAGCTCTTTTAACCGCATCAGCTCTGCGACCTGTGGTCTGAGCATCAAAATAAATTTGGTAATAATCGTCATTTAAGACATCGTCCAAATTCGTTGTATATTTTTCCAAATTAAACCTTTCGCAAAGCTTTTTCAATTTGGCTTTATTTCTACCGACCAATATGGGGTCAGGCATAATGACTTCATTGGGGCTGATAGCTACACCTCCCTGCTCAATAATGGCCACAATCGACCTCATCAAATGCTGATTTGTTCCCATTCGTCCTGTCACACCATTCATTATGACACCGACATGATGTATTTTAATCTCCTCACTCATATTTCTATTTTTTCTTAAGATTTATTTTTATATGCATTTATTATTTCCTGTAAAAAAACTTTTTGATCTTTCGCCCAATGCCGATTGGAGAAAATCTCAACCTCATTGTATCCGTTGAATCCAGCTTTTTCCACCCATGATCTAATCAAAGGCACATCGATACAGCCTTCTCCCATCAATCCGCGATCGTTGAGCATGTCGTCCAATGGAAATTTCCAATCACAAATGTGAAAAGCAAACAAATGACCATTGTCTCCGCATCTTTGAATTTCCTGTTCCAACCTGGGATCCCACCACAAATGAAAAACATCTACGGCTACACCGACCAAAGAGTGTCCGATGGCTTCAGCCATATCGTTGGCCTGAGTCATGGTATTGACTCCAGACCGAGTATCTGCATACATGGGATGCAAAGGCTCTATAGCTAGGCGAATATTATGTTGTTCGGCATAGGGCAAAACTGCTTCTATACCAGCTTGAATCTGATCTCTGGAAGCAGCCAGCGGAATATTGGGATTGGCTCCACAAACCAATACGATAAGTGGTGCTCCCAAGGCCGCGGCCTCATCTATGGCTCTCTTGTTGTCATCGATGGCTTCCTGTCTTTGAGCTGCAGTATCTGCAGGAAAGAATCCTCCGCGACATAGGGAAACGACGTCCAATCCATTGGAACGGATTCGATCTCCAGTAGCCGTAATATCTCTACCTTCTAATGTATTTCTCCATACGGTAATACCTCCTACACCAGCAGCCGAAAATTCGTCAATAGATTGTTCGATTTCCCAAGGCTTCGTCGTAATGGTATGCACGCACAACTTCGAAGTATCTGTTAATTTATTTATCATTAATCTACTATTTTACACTGCTGAAAAAAGTATAATAAGGCTTACTATCTATCAATCTTGATACATATAACGCTACCTCTCGAGCGTGATAATCACCCCACATACTGGCTTCTCCATAAGGAATTTTCGCACCTGGATAGACATAATCCCATCCATTGGGTCGGTGATAAATAGAGTGTAAAATAAGACCTTGATGATTGGGATCTGTACTCAAATACGGCTCTGTAAACAAAGTATCCAATATGGTCAAACCTGCCTGCCAGTATTTGTTTGCACTTTCTGGATCTGATGAAAGCAAATATTTACCCAATCTCAAAAACCCTTGAGCAGATATCGCTGCTGCGGAACTATCCACAGGCTCAAAATCATTGAATGGATCAGCTGGTCGGTTGAGGTAATCACCCAACTTATGCAAGTCCGGTGCTCCAGTATCCCAATAAGGTATACCGT
Source organism: Membranihabitans marinus (assembly GCF_021729155.1). GTDB lineage: Bacteria > Bacteroidota > Bacteroidia > Chitinophagales > Saprospiraceae > Membranihabitans > Membranihabitans marinus. The sequence continues at coordinate 109,945 of NZ_JAJQYA010000008.1, forward strand.
CGGTTGGCGTATGCGCTATATAAAAATCACAGGTTGCTTTGGCCGCCTTTAAGAAGGTTTCTTTAATGGATTCCTTTCCACCCAACTCAGCTAAACTCTCTTCAGACAAGGTATCCAAATATTCTAATTGTTCACCAAAACCAGCGATCGCCCATGCCAAACCTCTCGTCCATGTTGTAAATCCAGTATATCCCTGTTGCGAATTGGGACATCTAAATCGACCATCATTGGTATTGAATACTGACTCATGAGCAGTACGTCCCCAAATATCGTAATCGTCTCTACCTTCACCATAATATACGGAATACTTGGCCGTGGCTTCTGAATGCAAAATCGCTCGCTTCAACAGACTCGTTCTACTATCGTTTTCGCCCATCAATGCAAACCCAAGCTCATGACTGACCAATAGCGCACGTACGGTTCTGATGGTATCTACAAAAAGCGAATGCGGTCCGTTAAATGAATACATATATCCTCCATCGGGAATGTCAGTCCAGCGATGAGCTTGAACTGCACCGGTCAACTTCAATGCCAATTCATAAAAGTTTTGCTCCCATTGATTGTGAGGGATGCGACCTTCCTTCATCAGACGCAACAAATTACCGTATGTACTCACATTATTGAAACCGTGATCGTGAACACCAAAATGCCCTACATGTTCGGCCATTTTATCAACGGTAGACTCTCGTCCAAATTCGAGGAATTCCTCATTACCCGTTTGATCAAATTGAAGTATGGCGGATCCAAATTCGAAGCCCTGAGTCCATTCTGTCCACCCTCTGGTCGTGTATTTTCCATTGGCAGTAAAAACAGGAGACCCTTGGTTGTGGTCGTATTCCTTTTGAATCAATTGGATTTTTTGTCCTGACAAATCCCAAAACAGATCTAATTTTTGACTCAGATCATTAATCGTCAATTCCTCTCTTATTCGCATTATTTGTATTGTTTAAATTCGATAACCAAAAATATTATTTTATTTCATTATAAACGGGTACTTTTCATGTCAATGATGGTACTTATCGCGCATTCTATTCCTAAAACTAGTTGGTGAAAATCCCGTTTTCTTCTTAAATATTCGACTGAAGTAGGATGGGTCTTCAAAACTCAATTCAAAAGCGACCTCCTTACTTGTTTTCTCTGTAAATATCAGCAATCTCTTGGCTTCTAAAACGATGCGGTGCAACACCAATTCACTGGCATTGAGTCCTGTCAATTTTTTGCAACATCGATTGAGATGACCGGGAGTAATATTTAACAATTGACTGTATTCCTGAACCTGATGCATGGTTCTGAAATGCTGATCCACCTTGTTCTTAAACTTCTCAACCAGCTTCAAAACACTGCCTTCCGGTTGACTATCGTCCAAGCGCAATAGTGAATAATAGTGCTTGCATTTATTTAGAATAATCATTATATAAGACCGAACTATATCCCTGGCGTAATCTCCCATTTCGTGTTGGTCGACTTCTATCCCTTCAACCAATTGCAAAATTCTGCGATACTCCTCGATATCGAGTTGCAAAATTTGATTGCCTTGCACGGGATTAAAAAAATCTAAGGAATTCAATCCAACTGGTAAATATTGATCATTTTCTAATAAAAAAGAACCCGTAAAGGCTAGTACAAAACCTTGATTTTCTGCCTTTCCAGCAATCCGATGAACCTGGCCAGGTGATATAAAATGAATACTGCGCTCCTTAATTTCATAAGACTGAAAATCGATTTCATGAACCCCACCTCCTTTGGTAAAAAAACATACTTCATAAAATTTATGTCTATGAGGCACTGAAGTTTCTCCAGGCATAGAGGTCAACTTCTTATTGTAAGCATATTCACCTTTTAAATGATACAACTTAAAATCAAAACCTTGACTTCTGTCTTCGGGAAGGTGATGAACTGGGATTATTTTCTTTTTATTTTCTCCGGATTTCATTTTCTCAATTCCATTGTTTCACCGCTAAAAAAATTTCTCGTTTACATATCTGCAAACATGGCTTCATAATGAGGTATAGGTGAAAAAATACCACCACTCTTTTCAAAAAATTCTGATTTTGTCGGAAAGACTCCATCCACAGGTTTTACCCAACTCGCATTGGGCATAGGGTGATAGGTCATCAATTTATCCCAATGTTTATAATATTGATGCCCATTGGCCTCTTGCAATCCGACCGATATATCGGGAAATGATGAGAGTCGAGCTGCTACATTTTTATTCCATTCAATCAATATCGGATTAACGGTTAAATCAGCACAAAAGCAGGGTATATCTTTTTCAAAAGCCAACTGGGTAATTTTCATAGTCATACTCAGTGTCTTGGCTATGGCTTTTACGGCAAATGCAGTATAACCCAATTCGATTCGATGTGCAGCATCTTCTACGGTGTGGGCACTTTCATCAGCTGCCACTCGTATCCCTATGTCACCTACATATTCCTGATTGGACTCGGGAAAGGGTTCTTCGATGACTGCGAGTTGATCAAAAGCACCTATTTTCTTGGCGTGATCTACAAATCTGAGCAAGGTTTCTTTTTTATGATATCGTCCATTGGCATCAAAGTAGTACGGGATCTTCCCATCTGCAGTATGAGGAGTCTCGATATGGCCTATGGTTTGGTGTACTGCGGTCAAAAATGCTTTATCTTTTTCTAGCATTTCCCGCTGGCTTCCCGGTGCCCCGGTTTTTAATTTCATTATAAAATATCCCTCTGCAGCAGCTTCAGCCAACTTTGAAGCCGGCGTACCTACGGGAAAAGAAGGGATACTGGCCACACCAGCCTGACGATATCCCAACCCTGGTCTATAGGCCTTGGGAATCATATCATCAAATGTCGTTATGCCATTTTCAGCTGCATAAAGCAACCACGCCGCGTTGTCCACAGCTACCAAAGCGTTGAGTGCAAAGGTTTTTCTCAAATCTGAATTTTGCGTTATCGTCTGAGCATAGGCATAAACTTCGGGAAACATTTCATCCAATAAATCTACAGGATTGTAAAACGAACGTCCTTTTAGTTGTTGCAAGGCCCATTCCGTCACAGCATACATCAGTGCATTGCCACCTGCTTCAGAGTGAGCCTCAGCCACACTGGCATCGGACCACAAAACACCTTGAGTGCCAATACCTACTTTTTTAATTCCACTTTCACTCTTAAGGCAGGCTATAGACTGCCAACTATCGGTAATTGCCCCCCCTTTAAATCGGTATGGATTCAGTGATTCTCTTTCAAAATTAGAACCTACAGCAACAATGGTAATTTTTTTCGTAGGAGTATTTGAAAATTTTAAAATATCTAGAGGCCATGCAGATGCGGCAGATGCGGCCGTTGACAATCGAATAAAATCTCTCCTCTCCATATTTGTTATTTTACGAATTAAAAAATCACTCCTCCTAACCCTATATTTCCCTCTAAAAATGCATATAACTATACCGACGCCCACAGTTCACGTGCTCTATCCAAATCTCTTTGCATGGCACTGTATACTTTATGTGGTGGAATATCTATTTTAAAAGCACCGTGATTGGCACCTCCCAATTCATATTCAAAATGCATAGACATGGGCACATTGATATTATTGGCTTTCAACCATTTGAAATAGGATGCAAAATCGACCATACCCTCGCCAAAGGGTGTATTAATGGCTCTCCACTTATTATTGACTTGTCCCCATTTAAAATCTTTCAACACTAAAGTATCAATCTTGGGCGCTATCAGTCTCAATCCATTTTCCCAAGACAATCCCCCTTCTACTACAGCATGGCGAATATCGTATTGAACGCTATAATGGTCGTTTTTCACTTTGTCAAGAATATCGTATAATTCCCAAATCGAAGCCCCCATTCTAGTACCGGCATGATTTTGGTAACACCCCACCAAATCGTATTTGGCATTTAACTTTGACAACTTTACAGCCTGTTTCTGATAATATTTAATATCTTCTGGGATAGTAGAATCTTTTCGGTAACTGAAATAACCTGTTCGATAATACTTTAATTCCAATTCAGAGGCTGCTTGCAAAATTGCTTCTGTATGATCCTCATCCACATTTTCTATTCTCGTAGTCATCATGGTAGACAAGAGTCCAGCTGAACGAATGGCTTTAACGGCTTTTGGCAAATCTCGCCCTACATTCTCGGGCAAGACATGTCCTTTGGGCCGCACCGTCAGATCAATGCCATCAAAGCCTAAGGCCTTGGCTTGACCAGCCATATTTTCATAATTTAAAAATTGCAAGTGCTTTGAAAACACGTGAACCTCAATACCATTGTTTGACTGATTCTTCGATCCAATATTGCCCATGACATTCACCATTGGCAACATAGCTCCTACCACTGCTGTATTTTTTAGAAATTGTCTTCTAGGATAACCATATATTTTTGGAATCTTATTTGCCATGACTCTAATGTTTTGAAAGTGATTGAATATACAAGGTCAACGATTCGATATCTGTATCTGAAAGAATTCCTACAAATGAAGGCATCTCTGAATCATACCCTTCCACGACCTCCAAATCAGGTGTAAGGATAGAAGATCGGATATATTCAGCATCTGCCTTTCTACTGCTCCCATCATTGAAAGTTCGAGTACTTCCAAATAGATCTTGGAAAGGAGGACCATACATTCCCTTAGTCACTGTTCCCGATGAGTGGCAGCCAATACAAGCCATATTTTTAAAGATTGCCTCACCTTTGGCAATAGATGGTTTTTCCTCTGATTTAGACTCAATATCCAATTGACTGATATCTATATTAAGATCACCTATTTCCACATCTCCAAAACCCAATTCCTCCAAGGCCAATGGCTCCAAATCATTGACGGTCAACCAAAATTCATCTTCAATCGCCTGACCATTGGACGTCAATCGATAATCGATTTCCATTTGCATTACCTCATTCATATTGGGAACAACCAAAAGAACAGACTTGCCATCTTCCGACAAATGAGAGGCCAACACAGGAATCACATCCTGACCAGGGCTACCATCCATTTTAAAATAACCTGATCCATATTCTTCAGTTCGATCATAATTCCATCTTTTCACTATAAAATTACCGGGATTTTCTGCCATTTCTTCGTCCAATTCATTTTCGAATTGCAATATAACCCCTTGCTGACCAGCTTTAAAACCTTCTGGCAAATAGAACTCAGCTCCAGTGTATCGCAATCTCAACATAGCACTCACCACCTTGGATTTTGATCCCCATAGGTTAAACCCAGCTACATACAACTGACCATCCACGGGATTCATCACCCCTTTGTTGGTCGGTGCAGGATAATACCCTGGCAAATAAGAGATCCCTCCCTGTACATCATTCGAGGTACTGTCCAACAAGACCCTAAACAATCCGGGTCTACCAAATGACAAGTGGATTAAATCATCTTGAAGAGGGCCCATTTTATCGCCTGTGATCCATACCTGCCCCAATCCCGATTGATCTACATTGTGTGGCACCCACAACAATGGTTTGGTGATGGCTGGAGTATCCAATCTATGCGTAGTCGATGGCACACCATAATAATCTCCTTCATTGATCAACATTATAGGGGAGGAAGGCACGTAATTACCTTGTTGATCCGAAGCGGTCAAATATCCTGTCTTGGGATTCATCCCCAAATAAGGCCCTCTAAATCCGCTGGCATATTGAGTAACCGTCTTGCCATCAGATGAAATCTTGAGCACGGTTCCATCTTGATTCGAGCCCACTCTAAATCCTTTTGTGGCTAGGGGTGAAAATTTTGGCCCCGCATTTAAAGTTCCCCCTTTGGCTACAAAAATGCTGCCATCTGGAGCTAAAACCATATCGGCTGCCCACTCTCTCGATTCTATAGATTGCTCCATTAGGTTACAAAAGTTTTTATAATAATCAGCCACTCCATCGCCATTCAAATCGTGCAATTGAATAATCCCATCTTTTCCAAATACGTGAATCATCTCATTTATTACAACCACACTCATCGGTTCATATAATCCAGATGCAAAACGCGTCCATTTTATCTCAGTCAAATCTCCATCCATGCCTTCAGCCAACCACACATCTCCAGAAAACGTTACCACAGCAGCACGACCATCTTCGAAGAAGTCTATATCGGCAGCTCTAAAGTTCCTCTTCCAAGGATTGGGCAAGGGCAAAATTATTTCGTCAGACACATAAGCCGCCGTATCTGGTGACAATTTGCCTTTGGTATATACCGCTTCAGTCCAATATGGAGATCCGCCTTTATCAAAGACTGGTTTTTCCACTTTTATAGTATCCAAACTGGCTTCGAATGCAGGTAGGTTCGCTACATCTCCACTCCAAATGACAAGGGTCTGATTGGTCTTTTTATTTGTTTTTTCAAATTGAGCAGCGAGAAACCGTTGATCTTTATGTAAAAGTGAAATATCTGAACTACCATTGAGAATTGCAACTGCAGTAACGGTATCCTGTTCTGGTCCAGAGTACAAATACACACGACCTTCTTTCTCCTCAACATTACTCCCATCCAATACTTCAGCTAGATTAAGGAATAAATCTTGACTTTGATCCTCTATAGAAATAGTTCTCAAAAAGCCTACCTGATTGCCAAAAGCATAACTACCAGGCATTTCTTCAATTTTGGCACCAGCTACCTCATAATTCATCATTACGCGATGGCCGTTTACATATACACCTTGCCAAGCGGCTTGGTCTGGAGGTATTGGTCCCCATTTAAATCCCCCCTCTCGCATATTGGGTTTCCGCGGATCTTCATGGGCAAAGGCTTTTGTCGTCCACCCAGGATACATCCCGGTCGCCATCTGAGGTTGACCTTTGACCAAAGGTATTCGATTCTTTTTATTAAAAAAGTCTTCATAGGAAACATGTGCCATCCCTAGCAAGTCCAAAAACTCACCGGTCCACGCCACCGACCATCTGAGCAAATCTGTATCAAACGAAGCATAAGCCTCATTGCCCAGCTGTACAGTTAATCCTCTTACCACGGCATTGTCACCGGGATATCTCTCCCCCAATTCTCTCAAATCGATAGATGCAGTAATAAAAGGAAAATCGCTCTCTACAAAGGGAGCTAATTGTAGAGAATCAAAATGATTCTCTACGATAACATCATGAACTTCTTGTTTACAAGACGTCATCGTGAAGATGAAACTAAGTCCCAAACAAATACTAAGAAAAAATTTAGAAAGGCGATGACTCATTGATGATTTTTGATTCATATTACAATTAACTAATGATTTTGAGGTAAATTTTAAACACATTAACGACGGAGAAACAAGTATTTATACATCTTCCCATTCAACTTCAATATTCACTCCTAAATTATGAAAATGAAATATTTGACTATTAAAATATACTTAGAACCCCTAGTCACCAAAAATATTATTTGCCAACTATAAAAAAAAGTACAATTCCTGTTATTTATGGTACATTTCAAACATAGCACAATTCCATAAATTTAGCAACATCCCAATATAGCAAGTATTCTTAGTTTAATATATGAAATGTATGGTATTTCTTAAACATAGCCAGATTGTGTCAAATAACGAGAATGCAAGCGATTATCAACATCTAATCCAGCCTTGACCACAGGATATTTAACTAGTAATCTATGGAATAGTCTCGCTCCACTTAGGAAGTAATCCCTTTGTAAAAAGGTCCTATTACCAAATGCGTTTACAATGACGGATAAGATTGCTAATGACTGAACGAAATACTAATTGCTAATCTAATAATGAAGTTGCTCTTTGAGCAACTACATTCAGTCGTGCTCTTCGCTCGTTCATCCGCTGCGGCATGACTAGTATTTATGAAAACAGACGGTGTGGTTTTGATATTAAAAGATAAGAATATGTGTCAGGAATTCACCCGATTCTAATATGTCGCCCCTAGAGGACTTCTTTATAAAATATCTATCATAAATGCAATTGGTATATCACCTCTATAGACAATCCATTTCAGTACTACAACTATCCCCCAATGGTAAACTTATGTAAAAAAGGAGTGTAACCCGTCAAATACACCGATTTTCCGTTTTGCTTCGGCAACATACCCCGCATCTGAGCCCAACGATGTTCCACCTTTCCGGGGCCAAAAACGATTTCATCATGACCAACAGTATACCGTGCTTCCTCCGAAGTGAGAAAATAACTATCCTCTGCCATCTCATCGACCTCTACCCCACTCAACAATCCTCCAGCACGAAAATTCAATTCACAAGATACAGGTACATTATCTGTTCCCGATATACTCATTTCTATGGTCAATACACCATTATTTTCCTCAATGACGACTTCGTAATTCATGGTCTGCTTCTCTGACATCTCCCTCTTGCTTCGAGGGTATTCATGCCAGCCATCCACCCCAGTCCGATACTCCTTTGGAATGGGTTGAAAATATCCATGAGTGACTGACCTTGATAATACAATCCTATTGCCTTCTATTTTCATGTTTTCAGGAACAAACTGCCCCAAACCACCATAGAATGCAGCGCTCAATCGCATGGATTGCAAGACACTAGCTCCATTCATATAGACCAAAAAAGTAGGATTTTTACCTATCACAGATATATCTTTCTCTTGCCTTCTGATGCGCAATAAGCCGGACACCTTAAAATGTTTAAAATAATCCTGTGATATGGGTTGAGGCTCCACAACTTTTTGTCGATATATATCATCTGCGATTAAATCTGGAACCAAACTCAACACACTCTGCAAATTTTGATTTTCTATTAATTGACACACCGCTGCGTACTGAGGATTATTATCCTTTATCGCAAAATACCGGTACTGCAAATAATATCGAAACACATAGGCCTCAAAAGCTTTGTCTTGCCGATCAGAAGCTTCAGTTAACACTTCTCCTCCAGGCTGGATATAATACATGGACATATCCAAATTCTTTCGCGCAACATCGAATAATGCTGGCCGATTTAAATGTCGACCAATCGTGGTAAACATATGATTACATATCGGAGAATACACCCCTACACTTCGCTCTGCATATTGCCCATCTTCATCTTGATCGATACCTTCAGACAACCACTCCTCGATGCGATCAACGTATTTCTGTTTTTTATCAATAGAATACAGACAAGCCAATGCCGAGGAAACCACCCACCTGTGATTAGCGGTGTGGATCCCCCCTACCGACAGACACTTACCCGCTCTGATTAAAAAAGTATATATATTCTCAATACTACGATTCAGAGAAGACAGTGAAGCCATTTTCAACATCTTATATACCGGCACAAAATCATTGACAATAAAAGCCGTATCTGGAGTAGAATGAAAATTGGTGGAATACAGATCGATGCTACCATCCTCGTATTGAATGCGCAACATACAAGCAGTCGCTCTTTCCAATGCCTCCCTTAAATATTTATTATTGTAATAATCCGAGTCCTTGTTCGACAAAGCGATGGCTGCTCGCATAATCATGGAAGCCGTACTATGAGCATTGGGGATTTCATATTGATTCATTGAGCCTCCAGCCCATTCTCCTTTATCCTCACTCAACTGACGAGACAACATTAAGGCAATCCCCTTGTCATTAAGAGCAATCAATCGAGTCAATAAATCGTCATATTGCAACAGAGGTTTTGCCGATTCGCTATCTGACAAACTCGTAAATGGGAATAAAGACAAGGCAGTCATCCCAAAGGTTGATTGCTGAAGAAAGGTTCTCCGTTGTACCGACATAGTATTATATTTTTATCCAAAAAAATTGATTATTTTTCAAGAAAATTATTTACTAAAGTATTTAAAAAAATAAAATCAATCTTAATTATTAATCCCCCTAGCCTTATTTAAGCCTAGTTTCAACATTGTATTGACCTCCAAATTTATTCCAAGAGCAGCTATTATAAAATAGAACAAACCACTGGACTTAAATCAATATTCAGCACCCAATGATCATTTCTGCAACAATTCACTAGGCGACACAACACCATCAACACCCCAAGAAGTATTGGGCAAATCTGACATTTTCAACTCCAATTTCCCACCTTTAATCAACTCATCGTGAAAAATATATGCCGATTTATGCGACTGACCATTTAATGAAGCATCTTCCACATATACGCGATCAGAAGAATTCCCTATGGTCGATATCTCAAAACTTCCTCCATGGTAATACTCCGGACTGAGGTGTAATACCACTTTGTCAAAAATAGGGCTGCCAATATCATAAAAAGGACGCTGGGCACAACCAGCATGCATTTCAAACAAACCTATCTTCATCAACACGGCCAAAGAACCCATCAAACCTTGATCCTCATCACCATTAAACCCTCTTTCCGGCGACAAATCAGCAAAAGCATGATCCAAGACCTGTCGTGTCCAATATTGGGTCAACCATGGATTCTGTATGTAATTAAATACAAACCCTGTTTGAATACTGGGTTGATTTCCATAATTAATGGGTATTCGGCGATTGATCGCATTTAATTCTGCGGAGTGAGATTTACCCGCTGTAAAATCCAATTTAGATGCCGTTTCAAAAGAAGCATTCAATTTGTTCGCGGCCGCTTGTGCTCCTCCCATTTTATGAGCCAATCCAGCTAGATCATGTGGAACATACCAAGTGGCTTGCGCACCGTTGGACTCTACAAACCCATGTTGATGTTCGTATATATCGTAGTCTTCCATCCATGAACCATAACCATCCTTGGGACGAATCCAACCGATGGATTCATCAAATATATTTTTCCAATTCGATGATCGATTCATAAAATATTGATAATCTTCCTTCTTCCCTAAGTTGTCAGCCAATTGCGCCAAACACCAATCTTGAAACGAATACTCCAAGGTCTGTCCCGCGCCGTCTTGATGACCGGCCCAACGCTTGGGTCCCAAGGGATAAGGCACATAACCCTTCTCGATATAGTGCTCTACACCTCCTCCTTTCCAAGTTTTGTGTTCGTAACCTGCCTTGGCCATCATCCCATTGGGCATGGCATTTTTCTTGAGACCAGCATACATAGTCGACACATCATAATCTCTAATGCCCTTCATATAACCGCCAATCATAAACGGGGTGGATGAAGCACCTGTCATCACATAAGTATAATTCCCTCCTGAAGGCCCTCTGGGAATCAAGCCTCCATCACCATACATCATCAACATTGATTGAGTAAACTCGGAAGCTATCTCTGGATACAACAACTGCCACAATGTGGTGATCGTCCACTGAGCACCCCAAAATGAATCGGAATTGTAATGATTGAATTTCGGCTGTCCCTTTTCATCCAAGGGAATTTGACCTATTCGAGGACGATCACCGGTCATATCGCAATACGCGCCATTGACATCACTTATAATTCGTCGTCCTTGTAGAGCCTTCCACAAATCGGTATAAAATCTTTGCTGTTGTTTCTCCGTATTGCCAGACACTTCGATTCGACCCAGCTTTTCATTCCATTCACTGCGTGATGATGCCACTACCTGATCAAAATCCCAGTGATTAAGCTCTGTCTTTAAATTTTTTCTCGCATTTTCAACACTGGTATAAGAAATGGCCACCTTCATCAATAGGGGCTTCTTTACGTTTTTTAAGGTAAAATACACTCCTCCGTCAGATCCTTCAAACTCTTTAACCTTGCCCAACAAGTCACCGGACTGCCATGCAGACACCGTCTTTGCACGGCGATTGAGTTTAATCACAAAGTATACATAGGTAGGCTTGGGACGTCTGCTGGTAGCCTCCATCAATGCATAGCCTTCTATTTCAGACTTAGACACTACTTTGGCATAACCAGACTTTGTACCAGAAGGTCCAAGCACTGTGCCCAAATCCAACAATACATGACCTTCTTCGTCCTTATTATTAAAGGTATATCGATGCATCCCCACACGGGTGGTAGAAGTCAGTTCAGCTGTAATCCCATAATCCAACAGATCAACTTTGTGGTATCCGGGATGGACAACCTCGGTATCGTGACTATATTTTGATCCATAAGCATCTGGCCCCTTATGACCTTTAAAGGTTCCAGTCGTAGGCATAACTGGAATACCGGACATCTGCCAGGCATGGATATGACTAAAAAAACGAATACTGTCTTCGTTGTAACGATATCCAGAATTCCATGCTCCATCGATAACCATATCAGGGCTTAGATTCACCATGCCAAATGGACGACTCGCTGAAGAAAAATAAAACCATCGAGAATTGGCTGCATCCAAATAAGGGTAAACTTTATCTACATATTCCGCTTGACCGTACAATGATTGACTGACCATACAAATTAAAGCGAAAAAAAAGAATTTTGTATTTTTTATATTCATCATAGAACCTACTGTTTAAATAGTGTAAAGAGAATTTAAGGAATAATGATATGCAAAATTAAGTCACGGACTCCATCCAATGTCGGTTAGAAAACAGACTTTCCTATTTGCATGAATATGATTTTTACCAATTACATTTTATGATGTCGGTTAAGATATTGAATGACTGAAGATAGTTGCCCTTTAGTCACACCTAATGCCGAAAATCGTCATTTGGCGAAGTTGACCGAACAATATGCGCAGCATCATAGATCCTTAATGGATCAATGGTGAGGGAACCGAAACCTCCGTGTTTCGGGTGGGTTCACCATTATACCGAGGATATTTAACCAAGGCTACCATGCCGAGGCGCGATTGCCCTGTATATCCTGTTTAAGCTCCTACTACCAGTAAATCATTAATTCTCAATCCAAATTACTTAAGCCGCAATGCATTGCAACTCTAAAATAATTCGAAATATAACCGACAATTATAAACGTATTTGGCATTATATTTCAAACATAAAATAAATGTAAGAGAATTTCAATAAAATTAATCGACAACTATTCGCCGTATAATGATTCTAGAACCAAAATAAACCACCATTCCTATGGCCATCCATTGATAATTGTCTTCCAAGGAAATCGCCCCATAAAAAACTAAAAATGGAGGTATAATGGTGAGCAATAAGCCTATAAAGGCAACAATCCAAAGCAAGAATACAGTATTCATAATTTTTATTAAAATGATTCAATTCTAAAAATAGCAAGACTATATATTGGACGCTGTCCGCAACCTTTGCTGAAACAACATCCCCAATAGAATATACAATAGAGCAGCCACAAACCAACCGGGCAAGCCTAAAAAGAAAATCTCCCATCCCAGGAAAAAGCTCAAACAATAACAAGCCAACAGTGACAATACCCATGTAAGTCCAGCGGCCCCATTAAATCGAAGTCCACGATCCAAAGCCCATTCCGATTTAAGTCCCATGCGAGGATAAACATATACGTCTATAATTATAATCGCCCCCATTGGCATTAACAACAATCCATACAGTGCCACAAACTCCAGAAGTTTCATTACCAAGGCAGGAAAACAGGCGGCCAATGTAGTAATGGCTCCAACTATAAAGGTAATCTTCCAAGTCTTGATATTGGGCAATATAGATTGCACCGCCAATCCAGCTCTATATATGGTAGGATTGGCCGTCGTCCAACCAGCAACCATAACACAGATAGCTCCAGCGACACCAGCTGCATAATAAGCTACTGGCCCAGGTGCAAATTCCAGGCTATTTTGACTTTTATATAGAAAAACCGCATACAATATACCAGATGCCAACCAAGCAATGTAGTGACCTACAAACATTCCGCCTGCAGAGGCAAATCCAAAATAAGACTTTTTAGCATATCTCAAAATCGACATATCTGCCATACCTATATGCATGGCCATATTGCAAAACCAAGCAAAAAAGATGACGTGATAAATCGAAAATTTCGACTGCCCTTCCAATGGAATTCCCGTCCAAATCCGCGATTCGGCTACTGGCCAAAATTCCGACCAATTATTAACACCGATTTCAGGCAAAACGGCCACAGCCGCTCCTATAAATATGAGTATCATCCATGGGGCAGCTAAGTTGGCAAACTTAGACACCTGATCATACCCCAACATAGCAATTACAGTAGTAATCATACCTATTGCCACCACAATCACGACCCACATCACACTGGTGGGCAACCAATCACCCAAATTGGGCATGGGTAGATTGAATGGAATCCCGACAGCGGTAGCGGAAACAGCAATCATCGATCCTGCTAAAAAACAAAACATAAGTGCATTGACCAAATTGTATATAGTCGTTAAATTTTTACCACAAATTTTTTCTAATTTAAAATACAGTGTAATGCGCTCTCTAACAGCAATAGGGCCACAGAGAAAGGCCCAACTCAAAACGGCCAGTAAATTGCCTATCAACAACCCAACAACCAAGTCAAATGCCGCTACACCATGAGCCACAAACAATGGACCAATGACAAACTCCGTCCCTGCCGTATGCTCTCCGGCATATAGTCCCAAAAAACTCCACCAACCTTTCCATTTTTTAGAGGGAACCGGCTCTCGTTCGTATTCCGTTACTGCATTAAGTTTTTTCTTAAAGGCATTAAACATACTTTTCAACTATTTGTTAAAATTAGGTAATCACATAAAATTACAATATCAATTACGGCTCTCTTCCCTATTCTTACCTAATTAATCCACAAAACAATTACAGAACCTAATAAACACCAAACAACATATACACACCAAATTTTTAATCATTATTTTGAAAATTTCACCTATATTAAAGCAAACAATAACCACCAAACTACTATTTTAAGTTAAAGTAATTGTTCACAACCAAAATAATCCGTTATTTTTGTAAGATTGACACTTTATATATTCCAACAATATAAATAGATGAAAAAAAGATCACTTGTACTAATTGCGATATTGACCCTAGGTGGTTTTATCTTTTACTTTACGACGGGTACAGAGGAGATCGACTTTAGTAGCCAAGTGAAACCCATCCTCAATAAGCATTGCATTTCCTGTCATGGAGGGGTAAAAAAGAATGCCGGATTTAGTGTGCTTTTTGAGAAAGAGGCATTGGCTGTTACTGAAAATGGCCATCCAGCCATTGTGCCTGGCAATGCAAAAGCCAGTTCTTTTATTCAACGATTAAAGGAAAGCGATGAAGAGTTGAGAATGCCCTATAAAAAACCGCCGCTGTCAAAAACTGAGATCAAAATCTTAGAGAATTGGGTCGACCAAGGGGCTAAATGGGGAAAACACTGGGCCTACAACAGCTTAGAAGAAGTTGAAACTCCAAATCTGACCAATATTGCATCTCTGGAAGGAAGTACAAATCATTTTCTAAACAACAAAATTGACACCTTTATTTACAACGTCCTCCAACAACAGGACTTACAACCTTCACCTGAAGCAGACTCTATGGTATTGCTGCGTAGACTGGCGTTGGACATTATCGGTCTACCTCCATCACCAGAACTAACTCGGCAATATACTAATGGTGAATTGACATACGAGAATGTAGTCGACAGTTTACTCGCCGATGAAAATTATGGAGAAAAATGGGCCAATTGGTGGTTGGATTTATCTCGATATGCAGATTCTAAAGGCTATGAAAAAGATCCTTCACGACTAATGTGGCGGTATAGAGATTACGTCATCAAATCCTTTAACGACAACAAAACCTTTGACCAATTCACCATTGAACAGTTAGCTGGTGACCTCCTACCCAACCCCAGCGACGAACAATGGATAGCCACCGCCTTTCACCGCAATACCATGAACAATACAGAAGGTGGTACGGATAATGAAGAGTACCGTGTAGCCGCCGTATTGGATCGGGTCAATGCGACCTTTGAAGTTTGGCAAAGTACAACATATGCCTGCATCCAATGCCACAGCCATCCTTACGATCCATTTACTCACGAAGAATACTACGAAGTAATGGCATTTTTCAACAACAGTCGTGATGAGGATACCGACGACAATGAACCCAATTTAAGAATATACACCGAAGAAGACCAAAAACAATTTGCCGCTATTGCAGACTGGATCAAATCCCAGGGAAAAGAAGAACAATTGCACGATGAGACCCTATTTATTAAAACACTGGAACCCAAATTAAACCCAGATGAGTTTTCGGACTTTGTCAAGGGCGAACTGATCAATACAGTATGGGTTGGTTTATTGAACAATGGTCATTGCATGCTTAAAAACATTAGATTGCAAGATGAGGATGAACTGGTCATAAAATACAATAGTTGGGAAAAAGATGGCGTACTCAATATCAGAGAAGGAGATGCATCTGGTCAAATTTTATCCACTATACATATGACCAATACCAATGGTCAAAAAATTAAAATATTCCCGTTCAAACCTCAATCTGGCAACCTAGACTTGTACTTCGAATACAGCAATCCAGCTCTAGGACCTCAGCAAAATTCCTTCTATATTGAATGGATAGCCTTCCACAAATCTCTTCCAGGGAAAAATCTACCTGGCTATGCAGATATTCAAAGTAAGTTTACCAACCTCATAGAAGGCCAAAGGGATTTAATGCCTGTCATGGTAGAAAACCCACCACATAGAAAACGTTCTACCCACGTCTTTGAACGCGGAAATTGGATGTCCTTGGGCGAAGAAGTAGAACCCGATGTTCCCGCTTCCCTCAATGACTTCCCTGAAGACAAACCTCGCAATCGATTGGGTTTTGCACACTGGCTAATGGATGCAGACAATCCTCTGACTTCGAGAACGGTAGTCAATCGCATTTGGGAGCAAATATTTGGTCAAGGCTTGGTGCTTACGGTAGAAGATATGGGCACTCAATCACCTACTCCAATCCATAAAGAATTGTTGGATTATTTATCTTATCGACTCATTCATGTTCATCAATGGGATCTCAAAGCGCTAATTAAAGACATGGTCATGTCGGGCACCTATCGCCAATCTTCCAAAACCAATACGGAGTTGCGTTACATTGACCCTTACAATAGATTTTATGCCAGGGGACCTAGATTCCGACTTTCTGCAGAACAAATAAGAGACCAAGCACTATATGTCAGCGATTTATTGAGCTCTAAGATGTATGGTCCTAGCGTGATGCCTGCCCAACCAGACGGCATTTGGCAGACCGTATACAGTGGTGAAAAATGGGAAACCAGTGAAGGGGAAGATCAGTATCGTCGCGGCTTATACACCTATGTAAAACGAACCAGCCCCTACCCTTCATTTATTTCATTCGATGCTGGCAGTAGAGAGATCTGCCAAGTCCAACGGCTTAGAACCAACACCCCGCTTCAAGCATTGGTCACTTTAAACGATCCTGTCTACCTAGAAGCAGCTATACATATGGCCGAAAATATATGGGCTATAAACAAGTCAAATTTCAAAGCCTCTATCGAATCGGCCTACAACAAGGCAACATACAATCAGATCGACGACCACAAAATGGCAACTCTTGAAGCCCTCTATAACGAAGCCTACCAACACTTTGAAAATGAAGAGAATGCCACCGAAGAATTTTTGAATTACCGAAAAGATATAACTGGTAATTCCAAAGAAATAGCAGCTCTGGCTGTGGTATGTAATGCGATTATGAATTTAGATGAGTTTATTACAAAATCCTAAGAAATGAATATTCAAAAACTGATTCAAGAATTAGAAAATAGAAAAGCTCAAGCTACTACACGCCGACATTTCATGCAAGACTGTGTGACGGGATTAGGCAGTGCGGCCTTGGCTTCATTAATGCTGGAAAGTTGTAATAAACCCAGCCAACAATCTATACCTCTAAGTGCAAGAGATCTCAATCCTCTAGCACCTCTTACCCCGCATTTTGCTCCCAAAGCCAAACGTGTAATTTTCTTGCATATGGCTGGTGCACCATCACAATTAGAGTTATTTGATTACAAACCCGACCTCGAAAAGCTTCACAATAAGCCTTGTCCAGCTTCATTTCTGGAAGGAAGAAAGTTTGCCTTCATCAGAGGAGTTCCCAATATGTTGGGACCACAAGCTTCCTTTAAGCAAAGAGGAGAATCAGGTGCATGGATATCAGACAACCTGCCTCATTTTGCTACCATAGCCGATGAAGTAAGTTTTTTAAAGGCCGTCCATACCGACCAATTTAATCATGGCCCGGCTCAGTTGTTTATGCATACCGGAAGTGCTCGAATAGGCCGCCCAAGTATTGGCTCTTGGGCCACTTACGGTCTAGGGTCAGAAAACAATAACCTACCTGGATTTGTGGTCCTGACCTCTGGAGGTAAAACTCCAGATGCCGGAAAAAGTGTATGGGGCAGTGGATTTTTGCCCTCAGTATACCAAGGGGTTCAGTGTCGATCGAAGGGAGATCCCGTATTATACATCCAAGACCCGAAAGGACTCAATCGTTCGTTAAAAAAGAAAACCATTGATGCCATCAATGAAATAAATCACGATGAGTTCAAAAATTTTCAAGACCCTGAAATCCTCGCTCGAATCAACCAATATGAGATGGCTTACCGAATGCAGATAGCCGTCCCAGAAGTCATGAACATCAATGATGAACCCGAATACATCCACGAATTATATGGCACCAAGCCCGGAGAGGAAAGTTTTTCCAACAATTGCCTCCTAGCCAGAAAACTGGTAGAGAAAGGAGTGCGATTCGTTCAACTTTTTGATTGGGGCTGGGACACCCACGGTACAGGAGAAAGTGGGGCATTGAATTATGGATTTAAAAACAAATGTCAGCAAATCGATAGACCGATCACCGCACTTATATTAGATCTTAAGCAGAGGGGATTACTAGATGACACCCTCGTAGTTTGGGGTGGCGAATTTGGAAGAACACCAATGCAAGAAAACCGGGAGGGCAAAGTCCAGTTTTTTACTGGACGCGATCATCACACCGATGCTTTTACTATGTGGATGGCCGGTGGAGGAATAGCCAAGGGTGTGAGCTATGGACAGACGGACGAGGTGGGATTTTCAGGAGTTGAAGGCAGAGTCAGTGTTCACGACATTCATGCGACTATGCTCCACCTCTTGGGATTTGATCACGAAGCATTCACTTACGACTTTCAGGGTCGACCGTTTAGGCTGACCGATGTCGAGGGAAATATTATTAAACAAATTCTTGCTTAATCGCAGATTCACCCAATTAAGCCTACTACATGTTTGACATTCAAATGCTTTTAGGAAGATTTCACCCCCTCATTGTACATCTTCCCATCGGCTTTATATTAATCGCTATAATTCTCAAGTCATTAGAGATCTTTAAGAAGGAAGAAAGATACCGCCCTGCCTTTGTTTTAATTTTACGACTTTCTATCTTGGCCAGTGTTGCCGCCTGTATTACGGGATTTTTACTGTCTCGCAGCGGCAATTACCCCGATCGCGACATTAATTTTCATATGTACGGCGGCTTAGCTCTTGTAGCATCAACCATAGGATGGTATTGGTTAGAGACCAATTCTTCTTCCTCAAAATATAACAGGTTATGTTTTGGCATAACTGGTCTTTTATTACTACTCACTGGACATTGGGGAGGCGATCTCACCCACGGCAAAGGATATTTACTCCAAGGTCTACCACCGCAATTGCGCAACATCCTCGGTGGAGAGGATAAGGACATTGCCCTGACTTTTGACATTTCCAATATTGATAGTGCCATGGTTTACCACGATATAGTGCAACCCATATTAGAAGCTCGTTGTTATACCTGCCACAGCGACAAAAAGCAAAAAGGAGATTTGCGATTAGACGATATTCAATATATCCACCAAGGTGGAGAGTCCGGAGAACCTTTATTTCACAGCGATCTTTCCAAAAGTCAGCTCTACAAAGCCCTGACTGCACCTATGGAAGACGATTTACATATGCCGCCAAAAGGCAAGACCCAATTGAGCGTGTTTCAGATCGAAGCCATCGGTGATTGGGTGAGTAACGGAGGTGATATCAATCTCTTAGTACAGGATGCCCAGCCCAATGCAGCCATCTACAAATGGTACGAAGATGAACTGTCCGATCAGAAACTATTCGACAATTTTCTAATCCCCGAACAATCAGTGAGTAAAGCAGATGAAAATGTAATTAAAGAACTGCAATCATCAAATATCTTGATTCAACCCGTTGGGGAGAACTCCAATTTTCTTGAAGTATCGCTTATCAATGCCAGGGATATTGAAGTAGAAGCCTTACAACCATTACTGGGGCTTGTGGAGCAAGTCATATGGTTGGAAATGCCCAACTGCGAATTAACCGAAGAAAAACTAGCCCTTGTCAATCAATTAACCACATTGACCAAGATCAATATGGCACACTCTAGTTTATCCGAGACGAGTTTGCAAAACCTGGCTAATTTGAACCAATTAAAAACCATTAACCTAACTGGTGTAAACATTAGCCCCACTGACCTAGAAGTATTGAATAAATGGACGGAGTTAAAAAAGATTTTTCTCTATCAAACCAATCTAAATAATGAGGAATTAATTGCCGTACAACAGCAATACCCCGCATTAGATCTAGATACTGGGGGCTATCAACTACCCTCTATTCCCGAGGACACCATGGTGTATAAATTTATACCCAAAAAATAATTTCATCGAAATGAAAAAATAATTGTGCAGTTTTAAAAAATTAGATATATTTGCCGTCCCAACAATCGTAAGTGCTACGATTGCGAAGGAAGTTGCCGAAGTGGCGGAACTGGTAGACGCGCTGGATTCAAAATCCAGTTCTCGCAAGGGAGTGGGGGTTCGATTCCCCCCTTCGGTACCATTTGGCAAAACAAATCTCATCACACACAGATTTTCTATTTACAAATCAAGGTTTTATACATTAATCTAAAGAATATATTTCTTTGTATTCTATGGTTTATGCGTATTTCGTCCCCTATTTGTCCCTCTATTCTTCTTTTAAATTGACTGGTGGTAATTAAGGCCAACTAAAAAACTTTTATTGTAGTTTTAAATCGCTAATTATTAACAGATTAAAGGTTGACCATCTACTTGATTAAGGATTGAAATGCATAAGAAACCACGTATATTGGTAATATTCTTTGAATTTTAAGTAGAATTTAAATTTTATACTATATCCAGAAAAGCAAGTATTTGTTCTTGAAAAAGAAGAAGCTGAAATCGAGAAAGAATTAGAAGAATACCAAGGGCATATGATAATTTGGCAAAAAACTCAGTAGCATCCACCTACAGTAAATTCCATAGTGGCATTAGATAAGATAAAAAGCGCATTCAAAAATGCTAAAGAATCTAATATACAAGACTTTTTAACTCTATTATGGAACAAGGCTAATGAATACCTTGTAATACGAATTACATTTATAATTAACGGTAATCTTTCGATTTATTTGAAGTTTTACTTCGTTTAAAATACTCGCCGTAGCTACGGCTATGCCTGTGTTTTTAGCCTTGTTAAACTCCAAATATTCTCGAAATCTTTTCCGTCATTATAAAATGTATTTCGTATAAAACTTAATTTTGATGGTTTTTATGGAATAATCAGAATAATAAAAACAACTGACGACACTGCACGAATTGCCTTGCAAGATGAGAATGATACTTTCATATCAAGTCCAAATCAAGCCTTAAAGACCACAATGTACACGTCTATTTTATTTGCAGTATCAGTTATAACAGGTTTAAAGAAGAAGAATGACTATATGTTAATTTTTGATGTTCCTACTAGTTCTTTTGCTCCTCAAAAAGAAAATGATTTTATATATTGAGGCTTGAAGGATTTTGAAGAAGGCAGAGTACATTCTCCCAAGGAAGCTTGAAATGTTGATGAAAAATTCTCTTGTTAAAGAAACTCTTTTTCGTTTATTTCGTTTACTATTGTAAGTGAACAAGTAAAACAGGTATAAGATATGGAAATAATAAATGCGAAGAAACCTTCAAAAGAGGAACAACAAGCAGCAATGGAATCATACAATGCCTTGTCTGCTACAATTGAACATTTGCGATCGGATAATCCGGAGATAGAAATAGAAGAAACAGAGGAAAGGATAAATGTGCCCAGAAGTGCTTTAAAGCTCTTGGTAAATATTTTGAAGGAATTAAGTCAGGGCAATCCGATTTCTATCGTCCCCATCGCTACAGAAATGACGACTCAAGCGGCGGCTGAACTTTTAGGCTGTTCCCGGCCTCATGTGGTTAAATTATTGGAGGAAGGGGAGATTGAATTTACAAAGATCGGTAAGCACCGTAGAGTGAAGTATGAGGATGTAGTTAAATACAAGAATGCTTTGAAAGCAAAGCAAAAAGCGACTATAAGTAGAATCATGGAATTGGACGAAGAAGCGGGATTGTATGATTCATAGTGTTCGATTTACTTGTGTTTTGGATACTAACGTTATCTATCCATTATGGATAAGGGATTTGTTACTCTGGTTTGCTTATCATGAGCTATATACTCCCAAATGGAGTAATCACATTTTTGACGAATGGATTGATGTGATGCTTCGGAATAACATTTCTGAAACAGAAGCTATAAAAAGAACAAAGGCAATAGATGAAGCTTTTCCAGATGCGTTAGTCAAAAACTATGAATTCATCATTAATTCATTGGATTTACCCGATGAAAAGGACAAGCATGTTTTGGCTGCTGCAATAAAAACAAATGCAAATTTGATCGTAACCAATAATTTGAAAGATTTTCCCGAGAAATATTTATCAGATTTTGGGCTTTCTGCCAAAGATCCTGATGATTTCTTTACTGACATTATTGATCTGAACCACGATGTGAGTATAAAAGCGTTTAGAGATTTGGTGGTTATTAAGAAAAATCCACCCTATGACGAATTTCAGGTTCTTGACATTTTAAGAAACAACGGACTAAACAATACGGCAGATTATTTACATTCATTGATTTAGAAATTGGTCAATCAAATTATGAATGCTCAAATCATTAATTTTCCCTTCTTTATTCACCGTTTCATCCCCTATTTGTCCCCCTAATCTTCTTTTTAATTTACTGATGATAATAAAGGCCAACTAAAAAACTTTTATTGCAGTTTTAAATCGATGATTATTAGCAGATTAAAGATTGATCATCTACTTGACTAAGGATTGAAATCCATAAGAAAAACACGTTTATTAGTAATATACTTTGCATTTCAAGTAGAATTTAAATTGGTAGTGTTCAGAAAAGCATGTATTTGTTCTTGAAGAAGAAGAAGAAGAAGCTGAAATCGAGAAAGAATTAGAAGAATACCAAGGGCATATGATAATTTGGCAAAAAACTCAGTAGCGTGTAAGTTTTACTTAAAAACCCTGTCGATATTTTTTTGTTCTAATTAACATACTATTACTAGATCATTTCTACCTACTTTCTAAATACAACTCCAAAGTTTAGTTTTGAACTTTTTAAATGCAACAATGTTGCATTTGTAGAAAAGAACATTATATTTGCAATCTAAAATATAAACTAGAAAAAAGTCCTATCATTAAATAGCGTAAAACATGAAGATCAACAGACGACAGGCCATCACTCGTGGCGGAGGTATCTTTACAGCTCTCGCGCTACCGATTTCTATTGTTAATTATAAGAAATTTAAACCTATGGAAAAAAATAAAATATTCGATGTCATCATTGTTGGAGGAAGTTATTCTGGTCTCTCTGCCGCTTTGGCATTGGGACGTTCTCGTAGAAATGTATTGATCATAGATAGCGGAAAGCCGTGCAATGCATCCACCCCTCATTCTCATAATTTTTTAACTCAAGATGGAAAAACACCTGCAGAGATATCGCAATTGGCAAAGTCTCAAGTACTGAAGTACAAAACTGTAGATTTTCAAAATGACTTAGCTCTATCGGGCAAAAGAACTGATGGAGGATTTGAAATAAAAACCAATAATGGAAAAACACATATAGGCAAGAAGTTGATTTTTGCTACCGGAGTTAAAGATATTATGCCAGACATTAAAGGCTTGTCAGCGTGTTGGGGAATTTCCGTCATTCACTGCCCCTATTGCCATGGCTATGAGTTTGTGAACAAAAAGACAGCCATCATGATCAATGGAGACCACGGATATCACTTGGCTCAATTGGTCAACAATTTAACAGACAACTTAACCGTGCTTACCTCAGGCAAGGCAGATTTCTCAGAGGAGGAATTGAAAAAATTGGCAAAACACAAGATCGAGGTAGTTGAAACCGAGATTGAAGAAATTCAACACAAGCAGGGATATGTAGAAAAAGTAGTCTTTAAAGACGGCCATTCTAGATCTTTTAATGCCATCTATGCAGGTCTGCCTTTTAAACAACATACCAATATACCAATGGATCTAGGATGCGAACTCAGCGAAGAGGGATATATTCAAGTAGATACCTTTCAGAAAACCAACGTTGCTGGTGTTTATGCATGTGGAGACAGCACCTCGAGATTGCGTTCTATCGCGACCTCGGTGTATACAGGCAATTTTGCAGGTGCGGCATTAAATATGGAACTCTGTTCTGAATCATTTTAATCAAAAAAACTTTATGAAAATTAAAAGTCAAACTCTAGATCTAATAGCTTTAAGCAGTTCCATAATTTGCGCTCTGCATTGTACCGCTATCCCTATTCTCCTTTCATTCACATCCTTCGGCAGTTTACATTTTATTGGACATCACCGTATCGAATGGTTTTTTATAATTTTTGGACTGTTATTGGTGGCGATATCCCTATGGCCTAGTTACAGAAATGTTCATGGAAAAATAAGTCCATTGCTGAATTCAATTTTGGGATTTACCATCTTGGGCATGGGAAAGTTTAATATTACAGAGTCGTGGGAAATCATCTTCACCGTCATCGGTGCCATCTTGATTTCCTTCGCTCATATTAACAATTGGCAGTTGGTTCGCAATACTAATAGACACTCACATCTGTCATGAAATATAAAATCGTCCATCCTATTCATGGCTTTTGCAAAACGCTAATCAATAAATTCTAATACCTCAATAGCCAATGTAATGACACTAACTATTTACAGGCGAACCGTCAGACCATACTTAATCTCTTTTGGCAATTCGAAGGCTTCACGGATTTCTCCTGTTTCTTCGTCGACAAATTCATCCATTTGGTTACTTTCCTTGAGATATTTTTCCCTATCCTTCCTTTCCTTGGTTAGGGTTTGAATTTGATTTTCCAGTTCCGTCCATTTTTGATCCACTGAAAAATCCCACTTCGTCCTTGCAGATAGACTGATCCGAGCATAATTGTAGCCGAATGAAGGTTGCCCCGTCTCATTGGCCTTCTCGAAGGCAGATTCTTTTAAATTCTGAATAAGGCTTTTGAGATACACCTCATAACGTTTGAGTTCGACATACACCTTAAGTATATCGTATTTACCACTTTCGATGATGGCTCGGGCATTCTCCTCCGCCAAACCTTGAATATCCTTTTTCCCAAGTTGACGGTCAATACTGCCTAGTTGTTTGACTATATTTCCCATTAATCTAAAATTTTTATTATGGCACTCGATTTAAAAACCTTTGAATGTAAAGATAACTTGTTCTATCTCTAAGATATATCATTTCAACATTCTCCAAACAAATTCTTAACCGACAATTATAAATGCAATTGATATTAATGTAGGCAGGTCATTTACAAAACAACATTCATTGATCAACCTCAGCATTATCTACCAATTCGATGTCCGTTGGCCATGCTTGACTAATCATGTGGTGGGTAATAAGCCATCGCCCCTCCTTCCTTTGATATATTCTTAAATGGCTAATACTGCGGTCATCCATTTTTCGACCATCTGGCCACCTTTGATTTTCCCTAATATTCAAAGACCGAACCGCTGCAGTACTATCGCTCAAGAATGAAATATCATTTTCTTTATAATTATTTTCCCCAGCCATCACGAATTCCATTTCAAATATTCCTGTGAGCAATTCCCTTAATTCTTTCTTTGATAGCACTCTATGCCCAAACGCATTGGTCCAGTCGATGTCGTCAGAATAGTGTTTCAATGCCAGGGCGACATCCTTATCATTCCAGGCTTTGTCCCAATCCTCAATCGATTGATTGATGAGTAATTCTTGACTAGAAAAATCAAATCTAGTTGATTTATCACCATTACAAGCTATCAAGAGGGTCAAGAATATTATCGATATAAATCTTCTCATGACTTATTTAATTTTAGGCCTATGATATCACAACATAATTACACTTTGTATAATCTAGACTTTGACCAAATCAGACTCGACCTTCTGTCTAGGAGTATTTTTTCGAATAAATGACACAACGGTTTTACAAAATCCCAATGGATTGTCTTCATGAGAGATATGAGAACTGTCTTTTACAATTTCTAACTCGGCATATGGAATAAGTTCAGACAACCTCTTCTGTAAATACAGAAATATTTTAGGGCTATTTTGCCCTAAGACCAAAAGTGTAGGTTTGTTAATTTTTTGAATTACCCGGTCGGACAATAAAGGAAATCCAGAGCCTAAAAATTCAGATTTTATAAAATTATCGAATATTTCATCCATCCGAGACTCGGACAGATTTTTATAATATGCTGATCCGAGGGTTGCTTTTCCGAATAATTCAATCGCTTTTTCTATATTATCCCGTTCCATTTCTTTTTGGGCTGGCATCATCCCCTTTCGCCCCAACTTTATTAAAGCCAAAGCTGTTCTTGGTCTTGACAATAATAGAGTAAATATCTCCAGTGGTTTTGGATGATTACTCACAAACAAAGTAATGACAGGAGGCTCTGACAAAACTAGGGTTTTAATTAATTCAGGGGATTTCATAGCCAGCAATAAACATATAAATCCTCCATAGGAATGTCCTACAAGATGGACAGTTTTGTTTTGCCTTCGGATCAGGCCTGCTAAATCATCTACATGTTGGTACATAGCGTAATCCTCAGACTCAGAAATCTGAGCATTGGGCCAATGAAACCTCCTGCTATATATTATAGTGTGAAAAAATTTACTAAAAAAATCTTGTTGTTGGATCCAAGTCCGATAATCGCTCACTGAACCGTGAACAAATATTAGGGTTTCTCCTCGCCCTTGTTCAACCATTTTAAAGTCATAATCATTTATCCTCATCTCAACTGATTTACCCTAGTAGGTATAGATCTACTTTCAGTTAATATTCCATATTGAGGTTTGCCAATGGTTTTGATTAACACTACCAGTTCCAGAATGAGAGGCTATATGGATTTACAATCAATATTTTAGAAATTTAAATCCATATCATCCCAAAAAGAGATAGCACCTGATAAATTAACCATATACAACACGATTAAATTCCGCATTGGGAGACATTTTTATATTTTAAAGTCAGATGAAATAATAGTTTCAAATACTAAAATAAACTTTCCGAGGTAGGGAATATTTCACTCCCCTATGTATAATCAACACAAAATGCTTTACTCAAAGGACAAAAATTATGACAAATCCAAAGAACATAATTTGTTAATGATTAATTACCAATGGTTAATGGTTAATGGTTAATGGTTAATTATTTATTATCAATTATTTACGAGTCGAAAGTCTACATATTAATTTCGAACCTATGAGACCATGATATTAATTTATACCAATTACATTCGGTCATTATATCCCTTTCCAGCCATTATTTTGTCTCTGGATTTCTCTATCCTCGACAACCTAGTTTTGGATTGTTTGGCCTGGGAAAAATACAACAAATACCCTCGCTGCCGCCCCGGAGTCAAAGCATTAAAACCTACTTCCAGTTCCGGATCTTCCTCAAATTTCGACAACAATTCCACAGGCACTTCATAAGCTGCTGTAGGCTTATTATCCACCTTTAATCCCGCCTTTTCAACTTCTATAGCCTCCAAAATATAATCCTTAATAATCGATTCTTGAGCTACAACCTCTTTCAAATTCTTAAATCGAATTTGACGAGCCGCTTGAACATTTTCAGTCTGCTGAATCAATATATTTTCTGCATCATCTAATAACGCACCCTTGTGAAACAACAGCGCACAATACTCTTTAAATCCGTGAATAATGACAATGTTTTTTCCCTGAAATGTATAACAGGGATGTTTCCATTTAAAATCTTCATCGAGCTCACATTCAAGACAAATATTCCGCAACAGCGTCATCTCCTCCTGCCATCTAGAAGCTCGGTCTAAAAATTGATCGACTAAGATTGAATTTTTCATCTGTATTGATTTTATTTCACTAGGCCTTGGTTTATCTGCGCCTGATCCTTTATTATTTTTACAATCAAATCCTCCGGCACCTCTTGATCGAATTTAATCTGAATCGTCTTTTTACCCGTTTTATAGCCTCCTTCCGCCAATAATTCACGGTCTTCCATAGTTAAAGTATCTATTCCCAAACTCACATGTTTTTTGGCCACAGAAAATCCAACCAAGATTCCATGATATTTATAAATCGGTACATTCCAACTGATGACTTCTTCCGATTCTGGAATGGTCGATTTAATAATCGCCCTTAGTTCGACCATAATATGTCGCGCTTCCTCTACAGCATTCGCTATATAACCATCAACACTCTTAACCTTTTCCATTTTACACCTATTACAATTGAATTAAATAATTCATCTGTCGATATCCATGCAACTTCCCTTTATTCAACCATATATAATAAAAAGTACCCTCTCAATCCAACTAGTAAATAAAACCGGCATACACAAAGAAAAAGTCAATCCCTCCTACTCCGTACACTTCAATACTTATTCGACAATTAAATTGTAGCCACCTTTAATTAAAAATTCACTTCCCTCCTCAAAATCATCGGCATTCAATACTTCCACATAGCCCTCACTACCAAGTCTCGTCTCGACCAACCTCCTTCTAAAGATAGTATCATTTTCTTTAACCAACACAAAAAAATCATTGTCAATGTCAGCAATGGCTTCCTCCGGCAATGCAAGGCGTTCTGACTGTTCCGTCAATATTTCACCTTCAATATACATCCCAGGTACAAAATTTTTCACATCTTCATCACCCAGTAAGTCTCCGTGAATATCTACCGTCCTTGTTTGACTATTAACCGTTTTATTTATCAAATGAACCTTGCCTTTATAGACTTTTTGTGTATCGTTTTGCAACCGAAACCGTATCTCTTGCCCCCGCTTGACCTTGAGTAAATCTTTCTCAAATATTTTGAGCTCGATATGAAGGTTATTTGTATTTACAATAGTCATAGCCACATCAGAGGGGTTCAGAAACATTCCCCTCCCCGCCTCTATAGAAGTTATATAACCAGATATGGGAGAAAACACTTTGAGCACCGCTGTCAATTCCTCTCCTGTCAGGGCATTGGGATCAATATTCATCAAAGTCAATTTCTTCTCCAAGGCTTGAAACCGGGATAAACTTACCCTATATTCCGACTCGGCCTTGAGAAGATTCTTTTCGGAAGTCGCATTGTCGATGATCAATTCCTTTTGTCTCTCAAAATTGGACTTTAAATAACTCAATTGTCCCTTGATTTCTAGAAAATCTTGTTGAATTTGAAGATAATCGGGGTTTTCAATCGTAAATAACACCTGACCTTTTTTGACATAGTCGCCGGGCAACAAGGTCAAATTTTTCACATATCCCGTAAAATAAGCACTGACTTCGGCTTGATTTTGAGGGGGAACCGCTAGCATTCCGTTGGCTTTCACCACGGTATTAAAATCCCTTGGGGTTAATTGGCCCAATTCCATCTGGCCTGCGGCAAACTGACGAGGAGATATTTCTACTACATCCTCATCATCTGATGGGGTATCCAATTCAATCACTCCCGATTGTCCTTGATTAATACAAGAATGTAAGCCAATCAGCATCAAAACAACATAAGTAAATCTAATAGCAATACAATTCATTTGGTCAAACATTGTTCCCATCATTAATTGATTAAATAATTTAATTCTAAAACCGTTGAGTTATAATTATATAGGTTTTGTAAATAATTGATTTCTACATCCTTAGCACTTTCCAACAATTGTACATATTGTAGAAAATCGATCTCCCCGTTTTGAAAAGCGCTGGAAGCATTGGACATAAGTTCTAGGGAGAGATTTTTTCCTTCGTCATTATAATATTGGATGCCTTCATTATACTTTTTCAAATCGGACAGCAAAGCCCTGTATTTGGCATCCAGATGAATCTTAAAATTTTCCTTTTCGTGACTGAGGATAATGGACTCTGTTTTTGCTGCACTTATTTTTGCTTTTTGACCTCTTCTCCACAAAGCCAATGAAAGACCGACCTCAAATCCAGGATAAATCTTAGAATTTTCACCAGCATTACTTCCCATGAATACTGAAAAATGTAAATCTGGACGAAGTCTTTGCTTTTCCAAATAAGCAGATGCTGAAGCTACTTTTTCGGCAGATTGATACACCATAAGCCCAGGATGATCTTCTTGGGACCATGTCAATAACGACAGGGGATACAGGCGATCTTCAGTCACCCTAAACACAGTATCAGATTGCAGCCATTGATGAAGATGCGTATATGATTTGGCAACATTTTCTTCATTTTGCTTTCGCAAAATTGAAATTTCTCGTTGTTTAGTTTCCGCAGTGAGCTTCTCTAATAAATTGGTCTCTCCTACTGCATATCTTTTGTTGGCTACTTTTACAAATTGGCTATATAGACTGTCCAAATAACTGTAATGTCTCAACAAATCCCTATAATAAACCACTTCGTAATAGGCCTGGTGTATTTCCTTGACCAATGCTCTCTCCGTCAAACGATGTTGTTGAATCGACATTTCTACACGTTCTTCTTCCACCTTTTTTTGGGCACCGTAGACCGTAGGAAATTTGATCGACTGTCTTACACCCAAGACCCTCAATGGTCGACCATTTTCCGCAATATTGTTTTCATCGGAATGAAGATAGAACTCAGTCTTATCAACATCATAAGCACGTTCAATCAACTGTTTGGATTGTGTTACCTTACCTGAGGAAGCCAGCAGAGATTTGTTCTTCGTCAAAGCAATAGATACGGCCTCATCTACGGTAATTCTATCTTGTTGAGCTGTCGCTAAAAAAGGAAGGACAACCAACAGGATCACAGGTAACATCTTAAGGTCAACCTTGACTTTAGTACCTACATCCCGATGATCACGATCCAGCAAGGCATAGAGTATGGGTAAAACCACTAAAGTCAATAAGGTTGCAGAAATCAGCCCCCCAATGACTACAGTAGCCAATGGGCGCTGTACTTCAGCACCAGCTAGCGTAGAAACAGCCATAGGCAAAAACCCCAAGGCGGCAGCCAAAGCGGTCAAAAGCACAGGACGCAATCTATTTTTAGTCCCCATGAGTATCCTTCTATTGATATTGGAAATTCCATGAGCCTTGAGTTCTTTGAATTCTTCAATCAATACAATACCATTTAATACCGCGATACCAAACAAGGCGATAAAGCCCACACTGGCAGAAATACTGAATGGAAGATCTCGAATGTAGAGTAACATTACACCGCCAATAGCTGACAACGGAATAGCAGTATATATCATTAAAGCTTCTGAGACAGAGTGAAAAGCAAAATACAAAAGAACAAAAATCAATACAAGGGCAATCGGCACCGCTAATTTTAGTCGAGAGGTAGCAGTTCTTAAATTTTCAAATTGCCCCCCGTAATCAATGGAGTACCCTGGAGGTAATTTTATATCTCGATTGATAATGGTTTGCACATCTTTCACCACGGATTCGAGATCCCTATTCCTTACATTGACACCAACTACAATTCTCCTTTTGGTATTGTCCCTCGATATTTTCGCAGGACCTTTACTATATTCTATCGTCGCCAATTCACTCAATGGTAAACTTTGGCCATTGACCAGACTTATGGAAGCCGTCTCAATATTTTGTATATCTTTTCGATGGGCTTCATCATATCTTATCATTAAATCAAATTGTTTTTCTCCTTCAAATACAGTTCCCGCTGCCGTTCCAGCAAATCCCATGGAAATAATTTTGTTGAGGTCTTCAATATTGAGTCCGTATTTTGCTATTTTTTGACGATTGTATTCCACCGTCATCTGGGGAAGACCTGCTGTTTTTTCAACAGAAATATCTGCTGCCCCCTCAACACCTTGAATGGCTTTTTCGATTTCCAATGCTTTTCGATAAAGAAGGTCTAAATCCTCTCCAAAAACCTTTATGGCCAAATCGGCTCGAACACCAGTGATCAATTCGTTGAATCTCATTTCAATGGGTTGGGTAAATTCAAAATCCACACCGGCGATGACCGAAAGTGCCTCCTTAAATCGATCAGCGAGTTCGTCCTTGGTCTCTGCAGAGACCCATTCCTTTTTGGGCTTAAGTTTAATAATCACATCACTCTCTTCCAGCGACATGGGATCGGTAGGCACTTCGGCGGCTCCAATGCGACTAACAACTTGGACTACTTCTGGAAATTCTAGTAATATATTCTCCATTTGAGTGGTCGCCTCGATGGTCTTAGACAATGAAGTTCCCGTCTTGAGCACGGGTTGTATGACAAAATCACCTTCGTCCAAAGTAGGCACAAATTCTCCCCCCATGGTAGAAAACAAATAACCTGTATACAATAAAAGAGAAATCGCCATAGCCAACACCCATACTTTATGGCGCAATGCCCATGACATAATAGGCTGATACTTATTCTCCAAAAATGACATCAATCTGCTTGAAATGGTTCTTTTATTAGAATTATTTGGTTTTATAAAAATAGATGCCATGACAGGTATATAGGTAAAACAAAATAACATTGCTCCAACAAGGGCAAAGCAAAACACCAGAGCCATTGGGCGAAACATCTTCCCTTCCACATTGACCAATGACAAGATTGGAATAAATACAATAATGATAATGAGTTGACCAAAAACAGCCGAGTTCATCATTTTAGATGCCCCTTGAAAGGTTATAGCATCGATCATTCCCTGACGTTGATTCTTTGGCAAGGCCAATAATTGGCGCCGTTGGTTGGTAATTTTATAGGCGATATATTCAACGATAATCACAGCTCCATCGATGATAATACCAAAATCAATAGCACCGAGACTCATTAAATTGGCATCAACACCGAAAATATACATTAATGAAAGGGCAAATAACAAACACAATGGAATCACCGATGCGACTACCAATCCCGATCGCAAATTACCTAGAAGTAAGACGACAATAAATATGACAATGAGACAGCCGAGAATGAGATTTTCTGCAATAGTATAGGTAGTTTTTCCGATGAGTTCACTGCGCTCCAAAAACGGATTAATCGACACTCCTATTGGCAGGGTAGATTCAATCTGAGCCACGCGTTGTTTCACCGCATCCAAGACGGCATTAGAATTGCCATCTTTAATCATCATTATTTGCCCCATGACCTTTTCTCCCTCACCATTACCGGTGATGGCACCAAAACGATTGGCATGACCAAATCCCACATGAGCAATATCTTTCACATATACGGGAATTCCATCTTTAGAAGTTACTACTATATCTTGAACATCTTCCAAGGAGGTAATCAATCCTTCGGCTCGGACAAAATAGGTTTCATTCGTCTTTTCAATATAACTACCCCCCGCTATACTGTTGTTTTTTTCTAGAGCGTCAAAGACATCAAAAATAGAGACCTTCATAGCCCTTAAGCGTTCGGGATTGACGGCCACTTCATAGGTTTTCAAATATCCTCCCCAGGTATTTACTTCCACAACTCCTGGTATACCTGAAAGTTGACGTTTGACTACCCAGTCTTGAATAGACCTAATTTCGGATAGGGAGTACATATCTTTGTGTGCATCATCTACCTCAATGACGTATTGATAGATTTCCCCCAATCCCGTGGTGACTGGTCCCATAAAAGGACTCCCAAAACCGGCAGGAATTTTTTCTTCTGCACTCTTTATCTTTTCGGCAATCAATTGTCTCGGCAGATAAGTACCCATATGGTCTTCGAAGACCACGGTGACTACTGATAGTCCAAACTTAGAGATGGATCTAATTTCTTGAACCCCTGGCAAATTGGCCATTTCCAACTCCACCGGATAGGTCAAAAACTTTTCGACGTCTTCAGTCGCCAAATTCCTAGAGGTAGTAATGATTTGGACTTGATTATTGGTTACATCGGGAACAGCTCCGATGGGAATATGAAACATTGAAAACAATCCAAAACCGGCTATACAGGCGGTAAACAATAATACAATAAGTTTATGATGAATACTATATTGTATAATGCGCTCTAACATTTTTCGATAGTTTATTGAAAATAATAAACCAAATGTAGTATCGCTATCTAAACCCAGGCTAAGCCCTTTCTTAAGATCTCCTTAAAAAGCAATGGTAAAAGTAGTTCCGACATGAATGGTGCTGTCAACCTCGATTTCTGCATGGATGGCATCGGCAGCTTTTTGAGCAATGGATAGGCCCAGTCCATTGCCCGTAATATTTTTATGATTTAAAGCATCTGATCTGTAAAAATGATTAAACAGTTTATCCAAATCTTCTTTTCTAATCCCTATACCATTATCTACGACTTTACAAACAACCTTGTCTGCCAATTGGAATAGTTTAATCTGAATTTTACCCTTCTCATTGGAATACTTCACAGCATTGCCAATAATATTGTCCAAAATCAATTTAGTATAGTATTTTGGCACCTTACATTCACCTGAGATGTTGTTGTCAAAATCAATGCTGAGTTGTTTTTCAGAAATTGGTTTTTTCTGTCGAGAAAGACTATCATCGATTAAAGTAGGTAAAGAAATCATATAATCATTCGACGTATCGGCTTCTGTATCTAATCTAGCCAACACGAGGAGTTGCTCTATTATTCCCGTCATTCGATCGATCTCTGATAGGCTAAATCTAATTTTATCTTCATATTCACTTTGCTCCCTCGGTTTGCGAATCAAAACCTCTAAGGTTCCCCTCAAAGTAGACAGTGGTGTTCGCAATTCATGGGAAGCATCGGAAGTAAATTGACGTTCTCTTTCCATGGCACTTTCGATCCTCTTTAACAAACCGTTGATTCCTGACGACAAATCATAAAGCTCATCTTTATTCTCTGGAAGGGGTACCCGCTCGCTTAAGTTATTTTTGGAAATTCTATTCGTCGTTTGAGTTATTAACCCGACGGGGATTATCCCTCTTCCGGCAATATACCTAGAAATATAGTACAGACCACTTAGCAGGATTAGAAATGAAATAAAAAGTACATATCTGAGGTTCTTCAGAACCATTTTGGACGACTCCAAAGACATAGCGGCCAGGATAAAACCCTTAACCTGTCCATCTTCTTCGATGGGGATTTGCACTTGTCGTATGGCCCTATCTTTAAGCGTTTCATTAAAATGTCCACCATAATTCTGGGATGGATTAAAACGGAGTACATTTTCTTTTAGGTTGGGAGACTTATCCATAAAAACACCATCCTTATTCAAAATTTGAATAAAGACAGGGTTGACCTGTAATTCTCTATGTTCTCGCTCCTCCCATTCTTTTTTATTCCTTATTTTAACGCTATCGCCAATGATGAGCATCTCCTTTGTATGCTTTTTGGCCTCATAGGACAAGTCGCTATCCAAATTCTTATAAACCGTTCCTTCCACAACAAAATAAACGACAGTAAATGCAACGACCATAATGATGGCTGTAGCAATCATATAATGAAGGGCTATTCTATTTTTAAAACTTAGACTCATATTTCCTTAGCGATATATCCCACCCCTCTTACGGTTTGAATATAATTTTCATCATCTCTCAATTTCAATTTATTGCGCAAAGAATTGATATACACATCAATCACCCCGGTATTGTATTGAAAATGTATGTCCCAAACGCTTTCAATTATACGAGTTCTACGGCAGACTCGCCCCTTGTTTCTAATTAGATATTCTAGCAGTGCAAATTCTTTTTGGGTAAGATTGACTTCCTCTTCCTCCTTCATCACTTGATGTGTTCCCGTATTGAGGACGATACTCCCCAATTTGAAAATCGAATGCTCTCCTGATTTTGGACGCAACTGCACTTTTATCCTCTCCAATAATTCCTCGAAATGAAATGGTTTTTTTATGTAATCGTTGGCACCTGATCGCAAACCAAAAATTGTTTCATCCACGGTGTCTTTGGCCGTCAACATGATAACTGGGGTTTCTTTATCTTCTTTTCTTAACTGTCTACAGATTTCGATCCCACTAATTCCGGGAACCATCCAATCGAGGAGGAGTAAATCGTAATCCCCAGAGAGCGCTAAATCTAACCCTCTACGCCCTTCTTCTGCAACATCTACCACATAAGATTCCTCTTCCAAACCCTGTTTGAGAAAATTGTATATTCCTGGCTCATCCTCTACGATAAGAATTCTCATAGAACAAAAGTTACACTTTTTTATTAAAACCAGATTGTGACATTCTTAAGATTTGCTTAAAATATGATCCAGCTCTGTTGCCCTAGTCAAGGTAATTTGCCTCATCATATTAAATTATCTCTCCTCTTCAGTCAATAAAATATTAAAACGGCAAATAAGGCGATGATGGCTGGCAGCGCTTGGGTGTAGAGAATGGATTTACTGACTGTCAATCCTCCATAAAATCCAGCGACAATAACGCAAGACAAGAAGAATACGATAATATTGGTCGACCATTCAATATCTTGAATACTCAATCCCCAGGTCAAACCCAAGGCCAAAAAACCGTTGTAAAGACCTTGGTTGGCTGCCATGGCTTTGGTCGGTTTAAACATATCATCGGGCATTGCGCCTTTGAAAGTTTTTTTACCCAGGGTCTCCCAGGCAAACATTTCCAAATACATTATATAAAAGTGTTCTAAGGCAACGACCGCTACGAGGAAGATGGCTATGATTTGCATAGGTTAGTTTTATCAATTTATTTACAACATCAGTATAGTCATTCTGATAGACTACCACCAAATGTAATACAAATAGTTCATACCCAATGTAGTTATCTTTCCCTGGATTTCGCAATCTAAAGATTCCTACCCTATTGATTTGGCCAATAAGTTCAAGGCAAAAGGATTAACTCAAATCCATACCCCATAGTCTATGGAACTATTGATATTTATAGTCAAATAAGTATTTTTTTGAATTCCTCTTACGTCCATATAATCAAAAATCAAATTGATTATTACTTCGTCATTGCTTTTTGAATTTCATCCTTTAGTGCCTCAAACATGATCATATGACCTTCGGCATTGGGATGAAGATAATCGGGCATCAGTTTAGAATTCACCTTTCCTTCCTCTGTATAATAATGTGATCCAATATCGATATAGTGAATTTTTGGATTTATCTCCGGAAAATTGGAAATAATGGAATTGGTTTCCTTATTAATATTATCTCGATGATTCGGCTTATTACCATAGGGCAATATCCCCATCAATACAATTTGGGTATTGGGCAATTTGTCCAAGATAATAGAGCAAATTTTCCAAATACCTTGAGACAATTCCTTGGGCTGAGTAATTTCCAGATAATGATTACCATCGGTATTATTGGTTCCTATTAAAACTACAGCCACCTTGGGATTGATATTCTCCAAGCTACCATTTTCCAATCTCCAGATTACATTTTCAGTGCGATCACCGGAAATCCCCATATTGATAGTATGGTATTGATTGAGGTATTGGTCCCATACCTTAGAACGATCATCTTTGTCTAAGGTATGAAAAATAGAATTTCCGACAAGGATCATTTCTGCATTGGGATTTAATCTATCCAAAATGGTTTGATGGCGATTTTCCCATCCTTTTCCATCTAATTTCACGGCTTGGGCGGCCAAATTTTTGGAGCTGATAGATACGATTTTCTGTTTTGGGCTACATCCAAAGACGAGGATGGCCAGCACGAGGTTAAGTAGTAATTTATTCATTGGTTAGTTTGTTTCACCAAAGTTAAATTTATAATCATTTTCCACAAATTTAGAGATGCCATTTGTTTGATTGATTATTGAAACATCTCCCCGTCTATATTTCACCCTCAATCTATAGCCTCCATACATACTATATAATGCGAATTACATTTATTTAAATATAGCCTAACTCAATCGAAGATTAAATACTACATATTATTCATCCTATCCAAATTAGAAGATCAAGACCTCTAGTAAAACAAGAAAGCAATGCGAAAACTCACTGTTGACCATTGAAGATATTGAAAACAAATAGAGGCTTAGCATTGCCTTTATTTTCTATGATCGATAAACCAATTATTATCATTCGTTTAATCACCACCGACAGATGATTATTTCAGTTAAAATTGAATCACTGTTTTTCCAATGGTCTTACCCGATTCTTGCATTTCATGAGCTTTTTTGAGGTTGTCTACTGTAAACCCTTCCAATGTAGTGGTCAAAGTTGTTTCTATCCTTCCTTCATCCAACAAATCAGCGATTTGATTCAATATCTCATGTTGTCTCGCGACATCTTCTGTCAAATACATTGAACGGGTATACATAAATTCCCATGAAAATGTCACACTCTTATCCTTGAGTAAAGACAAATTCAATGGTTCACTACTACCAGTAATGGAAACAATATGTCCCTGTGGTTTAATGATATCAGCTATGGCTTCCCAATAAGCATTGATATTTACAAAATCCAAGACGTAGTTCACTTGACTATGGCCAATTTTCACCAATTCTTCCTTCAAATTATAATGGTTGACCACAAAATCGGCTCCCATAGCCTCACAAAAATTCTGTGATTCTGGTCTCGATGCCGTTGCAATCACGGTGAGTCCAGCTACTTTTTTAGCGAGCTGTATAGCCAGAGAACCTACTCCCCCTGCTCCAGCCAATATAAGTACGGTTTTGCCTTTATCGGTTTGAGGATTTACTTTGATTCGATCGAAAAGAGCCTCCCAAGCCGTCAATCCTGTCAATGGAATCGCAGCCGCCTCTGCTTCAGTCAATTTCTTAGGTTTTCGCCCTACAATGCGCTCATCGACCAATTGGTACTCCGCATTGCTGCCACTGCGAGTAATATCTCCCGCATAATAGACCTCATCACCTACTTCAAATTTAGTAACCTTATGACCTACGGCCTCTACCCTTCCTACAGCATCCCATCCAATGATTTTTGGCACCTCCAAAGCCCCATCTACAGCTGCATTTTGTCTAACTTTAAAATCTACAGGATTAACCGACACCGCAGATATTTTTACCAAAATATCATATCCTGATGGACTTGGTTTATCCATTTCAAATTCCATAAAACTATTCTTATCTGATATGGGCAATGATTGTTTAAATCCAATGGCTTTCATAATTTATGTTTTTTAATGTTTTATATATTCTAAAAAATAACTATACTAATCTTAATTTAACTGAAGGCATAAAAAATCATATCTATAAATCCATTACAACACGATGTTAAATCATCATATGTTGGTTAGTTTAATTGAGTAAAAAAAGAGATTAGATTAATCGACGCAATGACAACCTTTATCCTATGTTTAATACCAAATACATTTGGTATCATTCACCTTCTACAAGCAAAGATATTCAGAGAATATAAGCAGAATAATGTACAAAACATGGAAACAAAGGTAGTTTTAAAGGTTTCTTTTATAAACAAATCACATAAAACCCATATTTATTTTAATTTTACCGTCTAAAATCGGAAAAATGCAAACAATAGAAGCCTATCAACCTTTCGAAATACAAGAAATAGAATTATCTGAATGGAAACAGCGACCAGTTAAAAATAATTTTTTTGAATTTGTAGTCATCGTTGATGGAGAAGGCAGTCAATGCATTAATTACAATGAATATCCATATCACCAAGGCAGCATGTTTTTGCTACCTCCACTCAAGTGCCATTCTTTTAACATTGAAAAGCCAACAAAATTTATCTTCCTAAAATTCACCGATGCCTTTTTCAAAACCAATTATCGTGTAGCCATTGACAGAAACGAATGGTTCAAAGAAGCCTCCTACCTACTATCCAACTACAACCAAATGCCAGGAGACATAATCAAAGACGATGTAGATCGACAACATCTCCAACGACTCATTGCTATCATTCTACAGGAATCTAGAAATTATGGATCCCATTCCATCTCCCTAATATCCAGTTTAATGACCAGTGTTTTAGAAATTTTAATTAGAAACATTAAAAAAGGAAATTTCCAAGAATTGAACCAAAACAATACCGATGAAAGAATCAATAAGATGGTCACTTATATCCATGAACACATTAGTCAACCCAATCACCTTAAGATCGAACACTTGGCCAAAATATTTTTAATGTCTCCCACCTATGTCAGTGAATATTTCAAAAAACAAATGAAGATTCCTTTAAGGGAATACATTATTAAATCCAAATTAAAAATGGTAGAAATCCGCCTACTCAATTCCAACTATACCCTTGCTGAAATAGCAGAAGACCTTGGCTTTACTGACACCAGTCACCTTTCAAAAACCTTCAAGCGCTATGCAGGTTGCTCCATTCGCGATTTTAAAGCCAAAGGAGAATACGTCTTATTAAAAAAGAGTTCTTGCACGACATAAATTAATAAACTACCCACACAAATACAAACCCTATCTTTCTAAAAAACTACGGTATAGATTATTACACACACTTTCTAGAAAAATTTATCACGGCTACATCACAGATTGTAAATAAAAATAACTGAGGCAATAGCTCAGAAAATATACCAATTGATGGCAGTACTTGACTGAATTAATCATTCGTGTTCGCAAATAACAAGCTGTAGAATGATGTCAAACTAAAACACTAGCCATTAATATCTCCATTTATAAAATCAAATCCAAGCTGACTGGCTTCTCTTTCAAACCAACGACTGCCATGAAGATTTGACTTTGTCAACGTATCATATAGCACACTGCACACACTGAGAATACCTATGGTAAATAAAAATTTAAAACTCCCTATTCGTTTTTCTTGAATAAAGTGACCGTATTCGTGGGTAAAATCATACACATTAAATCCACTTGATGCCCAGTATTTATTGATATGTATGACTCCTAAAAATTGAAATGCAGTCCCTTTCACAGATTTGGCCGACAACTTAATATCTGGAAAGAATATCAATTGTCCATCATGACCATAATAAGTTACCCCATTGGCTGCTTCCTCCAAATAACCTCCAGAAATTTCCATTGAAAAATTTGGCCTCTGACTTAAATTCCCCTCATCTTTTTTCCCATATAAAAAAGAAAGATTAAAGGCTGTCCGATCTGGTTTAAATATAAATTCCAGAATCCTATATCTATATATGGTGAATATTTTTTTCACTTCAACTTATTCAATTACACATCCTTTAAACAAGGATATTTTTACATAATTCAACACAATTACCGCCCTTCATTCTACTCCTATATACAAAATACCACATTTATTTGATTTCATTTCCTAAAAAACACTGAAAATTAATTAAGAACACATGATTTTAAAATAAAACAACGTGTAAAAATTTATAACTCTAATAAATATTGGCTAAGCGGTAAATATATTTTATATTGAATCACCCAATAATAACCGAACAAATACTCAAACAAAGCAACCGAAACCAACAAAGAACATGAACAAACTACCTTCCACGACTAAAATACAATACCGTCTGATATTCATTCTGTTACTTACCCAGTTTATTTGCCAAGCTCAAAACACTGATCATCTCGGCCCCAATTCTATGGAATATCCCAAGATACCGAAAGGGCAAACCTACACTTTTACCTGGGAAAGCGAGATTTACCCCAACACGGTTCGAGAATATGTAGTCTATGTTCCCGAACAATATTCCGACCAAGTACCAGCATCGGTACTCATCTTTCAAGATGGCCATACTTATCTCAAAAAAGATGGAGACTTTAGAACGACTACCGTATTGGACAACCTAATTGCCCAGGAAAAAATCCCCGTGACCATTGCTATTTTTATCAACCCAGGTCACCACAAAGACTCAACCCTGTTGACCAATCCATGGAAGGCTTCTAATCGAAGCGTAGAATACGATTCTATGGACGACAAATATGGTCAGTTTTTAATTGAAGAAATATTGCCAGAAGTAAGCAAAACATATACCATTAGCCATAAACCGGAAGAGACTGCTATTGTGGGCATTTCTTCCGGAGGCATAGCAGCCTTCACTGCCGCTTGGCATCATCCGGAAAGATTCCAAAAAGTCATTAGTCATATCGGGAGTTTTACCAATATCAAGGGAGGACATGTCTACCCTTCATTGATTCGAAAATCGGAGAATAAAAACATAAAAGTATTTTTACAAGGCAATGAAAACGATTTAGACAACGAACATGGAAACTGGTACTTAGCCAATCAACAAATGGCTGCTGCATTGGCCTTTAAAAACTATGATTATCAATTTGTATCGGGATCCGGTGGACACAATGGCAAAATGGGAGGTGAAATCCTTCCCCAAGCATTGGAATGGATATGGAAGGATCGGACACCTAACTATATACCTGGCAAAGCATACTCCCCACCGACCATAGCTGGTCAACACCACATAGTTTCTGGCCATACCATACATTTTGACCAAATGGAACTTTCTTACAATAAAATGGAAGATTTAAATACAAAAAGTAAAGACCTCAGCAATGAAGAATATGAACAAATCATTATCATTCAGCAGGGGCAATTTAAAATAACCTTGAAAAATACTAG
Organism: Membranihabitans marinus; assembly: GCF_021729155.1. Lineage (GTDB taxonomy): Bacteria > Bacteroidota > Bacteroidia > Chitinophagales > Saprospiraceae > Membranihabitans > Membranihabitans marinus. Next base: position 152,348 of record NZ_JAJQYA010000008.1, read on the forward strand.
CCAAACCATTGGACCAAATAGCGTTGCGGTAATATTACCTGGTGAAGAAGCTCATCTCTCTGCACTAAGTGAAGTTTCAGCCTATTACACCATGAAGTACAAATCGAGACAAGATGAAAAGTTTGAACCAGAACAGCGAGAATCCTTTGTCATAGATTACCCTGACATTCCCTACAAGAGTCACAGCAAAGGAGGGGTGCGCAGCTATTTCAACACATCTACCACGATGTGTCCTTATTATGAAATGCATATTACGACCTTAAATCCAGGCATAAAAAGCCATGAACCACATACCCACAAAGCGGCTGAAATCCTTTTGATGATAGAGGGTGAAACAGAAGAAGAAATCGGTAATAATAAATTTTCTGCCAAAACTGGTGATTTTTATTATATTCCGGCAAATGTCCCCCATGCTATAAAGAATACTGGCAACAAACCTTGTCAATATTTTGCATTTCAATGGTATTAAAAAATTAAAACAATGATTGCATTGCAACGTTTAATCCTATCCTTGGCCAGTATATATTTAGCCATGGCCTGTCAACCAACCACAAAGACTCACTCTCCTCCTAATATCATCGTATTTATAGCTGACGATGTCGGCTGGAACGACTTAAGTCCATATGGCAATACAGAGGTCAAAACTCCGATAATTCAGCGTCTGGCCAGTCAGGGTTTAGTATTTGACAACGCCTATTTGACTGCCAGCAGTTGCAGTCCAAGCAGGATCAGCATAATGACTGGACGTTATCCCCACAATACTGGAGCCGCGGAACTTCACACCGAGCCCCTAGTAGAACTAGCCACCATAGCCAGTACTTTAAAAAAAGCTAATTACTATACAGCTTCTGCCGGCAAATGGCATATGGGCGAACTTATCAAACCCCATTTTGACACTATTCATGTAAAAGGCAATGGCAATGGCGGTGAAGACAAATGGTTAGAAACCCTGGATAATCGCCCCAAAGACCAACCTTTTTTCTTCTGGTTCGCAGCTTTAGATGCCCACCGACCTTGGGGCAAAAACGATTTATCCAACACCCATTCATTTAAAGATCTAACGGTACCAGCTACCTTGAACAATGACGACAGTACAAAAATGGATTTAGCGAAATATTATGATGAGATTGCTCGGTTTGACCGTTGTATTGGCGAAATTGAATCGGCACTGCAAGAAAGTGGTGATTTAAATAACACCATCTTCATTATTATGGCCGACAATGGTCGTCCATTTCCTAGAGACAAAACTCGAGTATATGACAGTGGTATGAAAACACCATTTATTGTCTATTGGCCAGGAAATAACGAGGTAAAACCCGGACGTGTATCTGGTCTAGTAAGCAGTATTGATCTCGCCCCAACATTGGCAGCTCTGGCGAAAGTCGACGCCCCTGCCAGTTTTCAAGGAATCGACTTTTCACCCTTACTACAAGATCACCAAAAAGAAATCAGACCTTATGTATTTTCTGAACACAACTGGCATGACCACGAAGCGTATGAAAGAATGATTCGATCCAATCAGTATCTATACTTAATCAATAAACTTCCTGAATTACCCAATCAAGGACCAGCCGATGCCTTAAACAGCCCTTCATTTAGAGCTTTGGCTAGGAATAAAGCTCAACTTAGTCCCGCTCAATCCGACATTTTTGTCACCCCAAGACCAACGGTGGAATTGTTTGATGTAATTGAAGATCCTCTACAATTAAACAACCTAGCTCTTCAGCCCTCATTCCAATCGGTTCGCGATGATCTACATCAAAAATTAGTGGAATGGCAAAAATATACCGATGATACCGAACCAGAGAATCTTACAAAAGACTGGTATCACAGGGATAGTAATAAGAAAGTAGATCAGGGATTTAATATCCGTGGAGAAATGCCTGGGATGAAAAATAATGCAGTTCATTCTATGTCAAATGATTCAATTCTTTTCACTAGGTTTATAGAACATTAAATCTATATCAGAGATTAAAAAATGAGGTTAGTTTACAATTAAAACTTGTATCATTAAACCTTAAATAAATAAAAAATAAGGTGAATACAAATATAGAGTGGATAAGTCCGGGTAGTTTTAGCAGTGAAAATCATTGGTATCCCAAAGCATTAAATGCAACCATTCATCCAATGGTGAGTTTCTTTTTTTCACTGGACAAAACGAGAATCATTACCAGATATTGCCACTTACACCCTAGGGTTGACAAGGTAAAGTTATACGAATTGCTGACTTATCAGTGTAAGTATTTCCAGTGGTGTGGAGCCGACCTCATCAATGCGACTTCTGAAAATGGCAATCGAGAAATGGTTGTGATCGAAAACAATTCCAGTCCCTCTGGACAAAAATCGATGCCGCTTTTAGATGAGAATAATGAAGCGGGCAGCTATAAGCTATTTATCGAGCGAACCTTCAAGCCTCTAATAAAGAAAAAGAAAATTAATGGCGCTTCGATAGAAGGTCGAATTGCGGTGTTTTACGATAAAAACTATACTGAAACCAGTGGTTACGCAGCTACTATCGCCGATGTCATGAAAGAAGATGTATTGCTCATCCCCTATTACAATGAAGAAGATAGTAGTCTGGTCAAGGTGGAAGATGAGATTATAATGGTCTATCATCAAGAAGAGTGGATTCCATTGAGGGCCATCTTCAGATACCTAACCCAAAAACCTTGGAATAGATTGCCTATTAAATCGAAAACAAAAATCCTTAATCCTATAGTGGCTTGTTTGGCAGGGGGAAGAAATAAAATGATTGCTGCCAAAGCATATGAAATGTTCAATGAATCACATAGCGCGAATGGATTAAAAATAAATATCCCCGACACCATTTACGATGTCAAAAAAGAAGAAATTCCTGCCCATATTGCCCAAATGGGGGGCCATGGGGTGATCAAAATACCCTATAGCAATGCTGGACAGGGAGTATTTACCATTATCAATCAAAAGGAATTAGATAGTTTTATGGCCCAAGAATTTCGATACGAACAATTTATTGTTCAGAGTTTAATCGGAAATTACAATTGGAGTTCTATCAGTAAAAAAGGGAAATTTTATCAAGTGGGTACTATACCCAATCACAAGGGCGAAACCTTTGTTACCGATTTGCGAATGATGGCGTCCACTACAAAGGAGGGAATAAAACCACTTTGTATCTACGCCCGTAGGACAGCCAGTCCATTGACCGATGAATTAGATAGCGGTAGCGATTCTTGGAAAATGTTAGGAACCAATTTATCTATAAAATTAGGTGAAAATCAATGGGCCAGTGATTCCAATAGACTAATGCTAATGGATAGAAGGGATTTCAATAAATTGGGAATAGGACTCGATGATTTAATTGAAGCCTACATTCAGACCGTTCTCTCGATGATAGCCATTGATAAAATGTGTAAAAAATTGATTTCCACTAAAGGAGATTTTAAATGGGATTATTTTCGTTCTATTAATGATGACGAAACCCTGATTAATGAAATAATGCATTAACTATGATTCACAAATCTCAAATCATTAAAGAAATTGATTTATCGACCATAGAAAACAATTCTAAAAACTATTTTTATCTTACTCTGATCAATAACGAATTGGGATTGCCCTCTTATTTGCCGGTTATGATAGCTAAAGGCAAAGTAGCAGGTCCAACTTTAGGCCTAACTGCAGCCGTTCACGGTGATGAATTAAACGGGACACAAGCCCTTCAGCGATTGTTTGACGAATTAGAAGTGGACCAACTTTCTGGTGTTATTATAGCTGTACCTATAGTAAATATCCCTGCATATCAAGAAGTACAACGCAGGTACACCGACGGTGAAGATCTCAACCGTATCATGCCAGGAAAAGAAAACGGCAATGAAAGTGAGGTCTATGCCTATCGATTTATTGACAAAGTGGTTTCTCATTTCGACTACTTATTAGATCTACATACAGCCAGTGTGGGGAGAATAAATTCCTATTATATCAGAGCCAACCTCAAAGACAATATTACGCGGAAGATGGCCGAACTTCAAGATGCTGAGATCATTGTACACAATACACCGTCAGACGGCACACTTAGGGGCACGGCTTCAGAACGAGATATTCCCGCTATCACGATTGAGGTAGGTAATCCCAATACCTTTCAGAAACAAATGATTAAGAGTGGGATGCAGGGTATATACAATGTATTGTCTTATCTCAAGATGCTAAACATCCCTATAGAAGCCAATCTCAGAAATACTGTGGTCTGCAATAGATCTTATTGGATATACACCGATACCGGAGGGTTGTTAACCGTAATTCCCGAGCTCACTGAAAAAGTCAAAAAAGGTGACATCATTGCCATTTTGAGAGATGTATTTGGCAATATTCTGCGTGAATACAGAGCTCCTGAGGATGGAATCGTAATAGGAAAGAGCAAGAGTCCGGCCAACAAAACTGGTGGACGAATATTGCATTTGGGTATTTGTGAACCCTCGGAATAATACACCTCACCAGTATATTTATAAGATAATTTCACATCAATGATCACCATATGATGACAGGATTTTCATGGTTAATTTCAATTATTCCAATCCGTCAAAATGTCGATTAGCACTAAATATCTTTGATATAAAAATAAAATAAATAGTAAAACACAATATATTTTATTTACCTAACACAGCACAGCCCTAATTACTTTAACACTTATCATAATAAAACAATCTACATACTTCAATAACCGGCATTAACGTCAACCTTAGATAAGTATTACATAGAATAAAAAATTTAACACTAAGCATCTTAACTATAGTTAATTAACATTTTTAAACATAAATTATCATAATATAAATAAAATACCCTCCGTTTTGTTGATTCATTCATTTGAATAATTAAAAAACCAGTTTATGATGATCAAACAAATGTTTTATTTTATAACTTTTGCGAGTACTTTATTATTCACCTCTTGTCAAAAAGATGAAGACATAGTCGTGGATCCAGGTGAAAGTTCAGGAAAACTTGTTTTAGAAATTACCGATGCCCCTATTGATCAAGCCAACGTAGCGGCAGCCTTCGTCACCATTGCCGATTTAAAATTAGATGGCCAATCGGTTACGGGATTCCAAAAAATATCTATCAACCTTTTAGACTTACAGAACGGAGTCACTCAAGCATTGGGCAACATAACATTACCAGAAAAATCATATGAAAAAATATCATTGGTATTGGATCATGAATCAGATGCTCAAGGCAATTCCCCCGGTAGTTACATACAACTCATAGACTCTAGCAAACAAGCATTGGTATCGACTATGAACGAAGTGGAAGCTAGTTATGATTTTGATATTGCTCAAGACAGCACCACCACTTTGGTATTGGATTTTGATCTTCGAAAAAGCATTCAACTGACCAACAGTACCGACTCGACAAAACAATTTGCTTGGACAACGGCTAATAATTTCAACGATGCATTGCGAATTATCAGTAAAGACAATGCCAGTACTATCACTGGCTATTGTGACAAAGGCAGTACAACGGCAGATCAAATTGTAGCCTTCCTATACGAAAAAGGAAGTTTTGATAGCAATGCCGAAATTGACACCAGCAATCAAGAGGTGATGTTTAGCCATGCTATTACCAGTACATTGGTGGAGGAGAATGGAGACTATGGACTACACTTTATCAATCCAGGTCAATATGAAATTCATTTTGCAGCATTCACAGCAGACAGTCTTTCCCATGAGCTTAACTTTAACGGGTTATTGGAAATAAATACTTCATCTGCTATAGATCTCACAGATATAACACTTGAAGCTGGGGCTGAGACCACCATAGACTTATCAGTGACCGGATTATTGAATCTTTAACAATTGCCAATTTCAAAACATCAGTTATATTTATTAAAATGCAGTCTTATTCGAGGCTGCATTTTTTTATTATTATAGTAAAGACTAAAATTTAGAATAAAAACACCTCGCTTTCGTTACTAATTTTAGATATTTGATATAATAATATTTTTTTACATCTATATAAATGGCATTTATGACCTTGTTTAATACTAAAAATTTTCATTCATCTTGGTATTTTCTTATCTGTTTGATGATGGTAAGCTTTTCCTGTCAAGATGGCAACAAAAGCACGACGAAAGACAGTCAACAAATATCAGCTCCCTTGGCTCCATCAGCTACCAGTCCTGCTCCTTCATCGCAATCTGCGAATAGTAGTGCAGCAGCTCAACCAGGCCAAAGAGGAATAACTCATTATATGTGTACCAATAATTGTGTGGGTAGTGGTGGACCTGCAGCGGGCAATTGTCCTGTATGTGGAACGGCTTATGTACACAATGACGCTTACCATACCATTGATCAAGACATTCAAAATATGCAACAACAAGGCAATCCAAGCCAAAGTCTAAGTCCTGGCAATCTTAAACCTTCTGTGTTTAATTCGCCACAAACACAAACCACAATTAGAAATCAACCTCCAAAAGCACCGGAACCAGCCCAAAACGCAGCTGGAGTATGGCACTATACTTGTGCCAATGGATGTGCTGGCGGCGGTGGAAGTGCAGTCGCGTGTAGTACTTGTGGATCTACCTTAGCGCACAATCAAGCCTATCACCAATAGACTTATTCAAAAATATTTTAAAACTCCAATTCAACTTGAAATTTGAATTGGAGTTTTTTTTTGGTCTTCTTCCAAGTGGTTTAATCGAAGTTATTGCTAGCAGCTCAAAACTCTGTCATAAAATTAAATATATTTCATTTTATTAATAGATTATCTTATTATTAACCGAGATTATATTTTTAAGAACAATATTTTTATAAATCGACAAAATACTGACGATATGAAACCGCTAATTTATTACATATTTGTAAGTCAATTAATCCTATTATCTGCATGTAATAATGCACCACAACCCAAGGAAGAACCGATGACTCAAAATCAATCAGAAACCATGAAACCAGAGACTAAAAAACTGAGACATGTCGTGCTCTTTAAATTTAAGTCCACTTCATCTGCAGAAGATATTGCCAGTGTAAAAGACGCTTTTTCCAACCTTCCCAATGAAATATCTCAGATCAAAGATTACGAATGGGGGATTAATAATAGTCCAGAAGGTTTGGACAAGGGATTTACCCATTGCTTTTTTGTCACATTTGACAGCGAAGAGGATCGAGCCATTTACTTACCTCATCCCGCACACAAGGCATTTGTAAGTGTCTTGGAACCGCACTTGGATGATGTTCTCGTAATAGATTATTGGGCTAATGAAAAATAATCCAAATGTCTTAATCGCACCGGACTCCTTCAAGGAGTCCATGACTGCGAACGAGGTATCTGAATCTGTGGCCAAAGGTATTCTAAAGGTATACCCTCTAGCTAATATTAGAAAAATACCGCTTGCCGATGGTGGGGAAGGCACTATTGACGCCTTGATTTCCGGACTTCATGGAGAGTGGATAAAAACTACAGCCCACGATCCCAGGATGAAACAAATATCCTCTACCTATGGATGGATAGAAGATCGCAAGACGGCCATTATTGAAATGGCCAAAATTTCGGGAATTGAATTGCTCTCTCAAGATGAAAAAGATCCGAGGATTACGACCACTTATGGCACGGGAGAGCTAATTCTACATGCCTTAAATCGCGGTTGTAGAAATTTCATCATAGGCATTGGTGGAAGTGCGACCAATGACGGTGGAGCTGGTATGTTGCAGGCATTGGGGGCGCGGTTGTTAGACGAAAGTGGTCAACCTTTGAAGAAAGGAGGTTTGGCCTTATCCCAATTACAGGTTTTGGATCTTTCAGGTTTGGACGAAAGACTGAATGACTGTCAGATTTCCGTGGCATGTGATGTCACCAATCCCCTACTGGGGGAAGGAGGCGCTACCTATACTTTCGGACCACAAAAAGGAGGCAGTCCTCAAATTTTGGACGAATTAGAAGCTGCACTACAGCATTATGCCGTCCACTTGGAATCCTCTACCAACAGAAAAATAGTTGACCTACCCGGTGCTGGAGCTGCTGGGGGATTGGGAAGTGGATTGATGGCCTTGCCCAATACGGTGCTGCAATCAGGATTTGATATTATCCAAGAATTTCTCGATTTAAAATCTCACATCCAATGGGCAGATATCATCTTTACTGGTGAAGGGAAAATAGATCATCAAACCCAATACGGGAAGGTCCCTGCTGGCCTAGCCCGATTGGCAAAACCATACAACAAACCGGTTATTGGTTTGGCGGGCAGTGTTGGATCTCAGACTGCATTATTACATGACATAGGCTTAACTGCAATTTTTTCCATCCTTCCTTCGCCGATGTCATTGGAAGAAGCCATAAAAAATGGCTCTCAATACATCGAACAAACCAGTGAGCAAATAATGCGTATATACAATTCAAAAAATTCTTAAATGGCTACCATATTTATCCCATTAATCATTGGAATCGTTTTTATTATTGTTTCTACTTCCAAATGGCATCTTCACCCTTTTCTCGCCCTCTTGATATCAGCCTATTTCATTGCTTTTATGACTGGTATTGACAGTAGTGAAATTGCAGGTATTATCGGACAGGGCTTCGGGAAAACCCTAAGTGGTATCGGCATCGTAATTATCGCGGGAACACTAATAGGAGTAATTCTCCAAAAATCCGGTGCGACCATAACCATAAGCAATGCCATATTAAGAGTGGTATCGGACAAACGCCCCATATCGGCTATGAGTATTATTGGATATATTGTCTCCATCCCAGTATTCTGTGATGCTGCCTTTGTAATACTATCTTCTATTAACAAATCCTTGGCCGCCAAATCCAAAACCTCCCTCATTCCCATATCCATAGGTTTGTCTACGGGATTGTACGCACCTCACGTTCTCATCCCTCCTACCCCAGGCCCTATAGCAGCGGCAGCTAATCTTGAAATGAACAACCTATTTATGGTTATCATCACCGGTATTATTATAGCAATTCCCGTAGTGGTCGTAGGTCATCTTTACGCTAAATATTTAAGTAAAAAATATAAATTCGCCCCTCAACAAGATAACGATTTCGAGATCCAAATGGCCGAATTAAATGAAATCCCATCTCCTAAATTATGGATGGCATTGGCCCCTATACTGGTTCCCATCTTGCTGATGGCGCTGGGGACAACTACTGGATTGATGAAAGAAAGTGGCAATACCATGTTGGAAACCATCTTTACCTTTGTCGGATCACCAACCAATGCATTGCTCATTGGTTTAGGTTTTGCTATGTTGTTACTGCCTTCATGGGACAAAACAACTCTAACCGATTGGATGGAAGACGGATTGAGCAATGCTGCCAAAATCATCATTATCACCGGCATGGGTGGAGCATTGGGCGCCATCATACAACAACTTCCTCTAGGAGATTATTTGGGCAACAATTTAAGTCAATCCTCCTTGGGATTATTGATTCCATTTATTATCGCCGCCATTCTCAAGACAGCACAAGGCTCATCTACCGTAGCCATAATAACCACTTCTGCTATTCTATTTCCAGTACTCCCGGAATTGGGACTGGATTCCAACATGGGCAAAACTTGGGTCATCATGGCCATTGGTTCTGGTGCGATGACGGTATCCCACGCCAATGACAGCTATTTTTGGGTCGTCTCCAAATTTAGCAACATGGACATACTTACAGCTTACAAAACCCATACCACAGCAACTGCTATTCAAGGTTTCACCGGTATTATCTTTGTTTATCTGGGCTATTTTTTGACACAATTTTGGACATAATTAATATAATTATTAATAAGTTTTAGCGTTTTATTGACTTTAACCATTATACAGATTCACATTCTTTTTAATACATTTGTTAAAAAATTAATATTATGAAATACCTACTGCCTATTCTTGCCTTTTTAGTGTTTACTTCATGTAAAAATGATGCTAAAAAAAGTGAAGAAAATTCAATGACTCCGGAAGCAGCTCCGATGGAGAGCAAAGTACCCAGTTATGATTTAGCCAAAACCACATTAACCTGGACGGCATTTAAAACTCCAGCCAAGGCTGGTGTCAAAGGAACCTTTGACGATATCAGTTTAGAAGGGAATAGTTTTTCCATCAATACTGCATCAGTCAACACAGGAGAGCCCAATATCAGAGATCCGAAATTGGTTCAATTCTTTTTCAATAAATTATCAAACACCACTATTTCGGGGAATTACGGTGCGCCAGAAGGCAATAAGATGCCCATTACTCTTAAAATGAATGGAGTAGAAAAAACATTTGATTTCAATTATGAATTAAATGACACTGCTACAGTTGTAAGTGGAACTATTGATATCGTAAGCGATTTCAGTGGCAGCGATGCATTATCCTCGATCAATGAGGCGTGTAAAGAATTACACGAAGGCAAAACATGGTCTGATGTAGATATTCAGATTGTGTCTTTGAAATAAAATTTTACAAATATCAAATATTGAAAAGGGAGGATTGTAGTGACAATCCTCCCTTTTTATTTACAATGCGAAATTGATTTTTGGGAATCTTTGAAAATCTCTGAATAGGGTCGGCTATGGTCTACAAAGATATTGACCTTACAGGTATTTTTTAAACCATTCCACTCCGTCTCCAAAGATTAAATCAGGTGGAACATCGCGGTGTTTATTCGGATACCAAATTATTTCTTTGGGTTGTTTTGCTTTTTTATACAAAAATTTTGAGGTGATAGGCGGTACAATTTCATCGTTGGATGCATTGACCATCAACAAAGGTCTAGGACTAATATCGGCCACAAAATTGATAGGATCTATCACACTAAAATAAGCTTTCACTGCAGGAGTCAAGCCCTTAGCTCCAAACATAAAATGCATCTTTCCACCAGCCAAAGTTATCACTGGCACTTTGATTCTCTTCTCGATAGCGGAAAAAATAGTACCTATCATGCCCCCAAGACTGATGCCAAAATAGCCAATGCGATCGCTGTCTAAATTGGCCTGACTTTCAATAAAATCTACGGCTCGCTGTAAATCAAAGACGGTTTGAGACATTACATCCCTAGTCCAATAACGATATCCATCGGTCAAACTAAAATCGAAATCCTTCGTCTCCCGATCTCCATGATTGGCAATATCGACCCGCAATACGGCATATTGATGATCAATGAAAAACTGATTGCCATATTCCATATAATCTGCTTCTTTGTGGTCACCCAAGCCATGCATAAAGATAATTACAGGCCATGGCTTATTGACTTCCTCATTGGGCATGGTTAGCGTGGCTGTCACTGTTTGCTGATGTACGCTTTCAAATGTTATATCATAGGTTTTCATATCGGAATCACTCTTCCTATCTGCAATGGTGGCATTTAATGGCAACTGGCTATCGTATTTATAGTATTCCTCGATCGACAGATCTTTTACCGTCCCACAACTGATGAATAGAGCAATAAATACTAGGCTGAAAAGGATAATTTTTGTCTTCTCCATATTTTATTATTGTTTAAAATCGTCTGCTGCTGGATTGTTTTTTATAAGTTCTAGCGCTTCATTGACCAATACATCCCCTGTCATTTCTCCTAAACTGGTTCGTGATACGTAGTCATATCTCTTAAAGCTTTGGAAATCTTCCTTGGTCAAAATATAGCCAAAAGCATCATTGGTCAGTCCAAATACAAAGGGTTGATTGGATTTCATTTTACGCTTGAGGTAATAGCCGATATTGGGCAATGCTTCTCCGGGAATGGTAACAATTTGAGCGGTTCCGATATTGATTAAATTCATCTGGGTTTTTACAAAATAATTTCCATCTTTTTCTTCTCCAAAATTGACCAAAGTCATCAATTGTTTCATCAATGGGGAAGTGACCGGAAAGGTTACTTGTTTTGCCTGAACAAAAACCTGTGGATCTTTTAATACTTCACTCTCTCCTACTATTCTGAGGGCTTCATCGGCGAGAATATATCCAATGCGTTTACATTCGGCATAGGTTTGAACTTCATGCATTCCCGGTCTGCGATTATCAGCAGTAACCATTCCTCCTTGGGCCCCATTCATAAATACGGCTACCCCACCTACTCTTTCTTCGATTCTATCATATAATGGACCACAAAGATCAGGGGAGAGAATGCCACGACTATTCCCTATCACTTCGGGATGAATAGCATAATTGACTAAGGTAGCGATCACGTCATTACTCTTTGCATCGATGGCTTGAATAACTCCACAACGGGGATCGTATAATTCATCGGCATAATAATTGAAAGCTATTTTTCCTTTTGCCTCCCCTACATTAACTTTTAATACGGCGGGTCGAGTATTGGCCAAAGCCTCTTTAATCGCCTCAGCCATTTGCTGAATACAAAATGATAAATACTCCGGGTCGGCTGATGATTTTCCCGTTTCATCTGGAAATCCATAGGCGTCAGGGGCACTGTGAGTATGGCTCGAACCTATGATAATATTTTGGGCTGGAATTTCAGGTACTAATTTCCTTGTTTCATCCGCCAACAAAGAAGGCCAACCAAGATTGTCAATGCCGACGATAGCTAGGCGTTCACCTCCCTTTTCAACCACCATTACTCGAACAAACAAATCCCCCTCCTTCTTGTGTGCAGGTTTGGGAATGCCTACCCCTCCAGATACCGGTAATAATGGAGATGGGGTAATGATTCTCTTGGCCGCTCCTACCTTGACTTCTTGGCTGCTACCTATCACAACAGCAACCAAAATTGCCAATATGGTATAAAAATAACGCATGTTAATATAATTTTATCCTTTGCAAAATATTTATTGACTTAAGTTCAATTATACTTAATTTAGACTAATAATTCTATTTTTATATAGAATTAATCAAGTAAATAACTGAAAATTAATCTATACCAAATTACTTTCTTATGTTGTACAACAGATCTATTCCCCTATTAAAATTCTTTTTTTACCTAGCAAGCCTTCTATTTTGTTTAACCAGCTGTCAGTCCAGTAGTTCGGAGAAGACCATTAAAACATCGTATGAAGAGAGTATTATTTTCCCCGAACAAGGTGACCATGTTCATGGCCCCACCATTGCTCAATTACCCAATGGAGATATTCTTTCCGCTTGGTTTCAAGGATCTGGTGAGCGATGGGCCGACGATGTAGTCATTATGGGATCTAGATTAACGCAAGGGGACAGTATCTGGTCTGAACCCTTTTTAATGGCAGATGTGGAAGATTATCCCGACATTAATCCCGTTTTATATCTAGGTAAGGATGAAACCTTATGGTTGTTTTGGTATCCAGTGCTGGCCAACCAATGGGAAACATCTATCCCGATGTATCGAAAATCTACCGACTATCTCAACCCTGGCCCTCCAAAATGGTCGTGGCAAGATATTATTTTCGTTAAACCGGGCAATAAGACTGAGCGAGGGATTCAACCTAGTGATCGTTTTGTGGAAGGTGTTCAAAAGCAACTTAGAGAATATGAAGAATATTTCAACGAAAACATTTTAAATGAATACAGTTCAGAAGACAGAGAAAAATATCTGATTCATTGGGAAGAATACAAAGCAAAAGTAGACAGTTTGGCCAGAGGTGGGAACATGATGAGAAAAGGAAGAATTCCAAATGATGGTGGATATGACGAAGCCGAGTTAGGATATCCAATAGCCCGAAGAATCGGTTGGCAAACAAAAAACAAACCCATCCTTTCGGGAAATAGAATAATTCTTCCCCTCTATTCGGATGGATTGGATTGCAGCATTTTTGCTATAACCGAAGACCAGGGTGAGACTTGGACTTATAGCAATCCTATCCTAGGTGGAGCAGGTATACAAGCTACTGTATTTAAAAAATCAAATGGACATTTAGTATCCTATTTCAGAGACAACGGACCACCTCCTCAGCGAATTCAAGCCTCAATATCAACCGACAATGGCGACCAGTGGTCTATCCCCAAAGATATCGACCTTCCCAATTCAGGAGCTGGATTCGACGGTGTAACCCTAGCGTCGGGTGAATGGATCCTAGTTTACAACCATCTCGAAGACGGCAGATATAATCTTTCAGTGGCAATGTCTAATGACGAAGGTCAAACATGGACGAGAAAAAACATTGAAAATGATGAGCGAGGTCTCGACAAAGGGACTTCAAGTCATTATCCTTCGGTAATTGAAGGCTTGGATGGACGGATCCATATAATATATAGCTATCACCACAAGGATAGAGAAGATGAGAAAAGTAAAACCGTAAAATATGTTTCCATAACCAAAGATTGGATTCAATAATCATCCATTATGACTAAACTATTATTATATCTACTTATCCTTGTTTCTACATTGTTGCGTCCCTGTTTTGGACAAGATTCCAATCATGGTCACCACGACACCTCATTTATCCAAGAAATTCATGTCGGTCATACTCTTGATCCATTGGATGAATCGACTAAGGACGTAAGAGCTATCCACGTAGATGAATTGAACAATGTTTGGGCGGCCACGAAAAATGGGGTTTTCTGTAAAAAATCAAATTCCAATGAATGGACATTGATAACTACTGGCCATTTTCGCGGTCCGGCCTACGATGTTCAATCTGATAGCGAAGGTACGATATGGATGGCTACGTGGATGGGAGTTATATCATACGATGGTCAAGACCTCAATCACTGGGAAGGCTTAACGCCCCCAATTGCCAAAATATCAGCTGATGAAGAAGGCGTGATAGCTCTGGGACCAAAGGGATTTTGGCAACTAATAAACAATCAATGGAAGGCTATCGATGTCAATATGGCTCATAGTATACGATCTATTGAATCTCATAAATCGGATGGCTACTATGTGTCTACCGATGTTGGCTTGTACCATTTATCCGACGGCAAAGCAGAGTTGCATCGAGGATCTAAGGATATGATAAGTGCCTATATTAGAAGTACCGATTATGCAAGTGACGGTAGATTATGGGTTGGAGGATTAGGCGGTATTAGTATTTGGGAAGATGATGATAAAATACATGAAATCAGACCTAGTGAAGGCTTGCCCAATGGAGAAGTTAGGGTGGTCAAGCAGGGGCCAGATCAAGCGATGTGGATCGGTACCGACTACGGAATTAGCTGGATCCCTTCGCAGCAAGATGAATACCGCGTGTATTTATCTCCGCGTTGGTTGGTAGGCAATCAAGTTCGAGATATTGATTTTGATCGCGAAGGCCATGTTTGGGTAGCCACTGATAATGGAATTAGTCAGATAAAACGCAATTCCATGACTTTGGCAGAAAAAAGTGAATATTATTATAACCGGCTCATCAATCGATTTATTCGTCCACCATGGATACCGGCAAGACTACATTTAGAGAATGCTGGAGATACGACTTCATTTCGATTGGATGACGATGACAATGATGGTGAATTCACCTCTAATTATTTGGTTATGGAATCATTGCGTTATGCGGTGACCAAAGACAGCTTATCTAGAGAAAGAGCAAAAAAGGCATTTGATTTTTTGTACTTACTGCGAGAAGTAACAGGTGATAGCGGTTTCTTTGCTCGTACGGTAATACCGGTAGATTGGACGGTGATGCACGATCACAATAGGATTGTGCCGATCAAGGAACGAGCAGATGCTTTGGTCGATAATCCCAGACAAAAGTTTGTAGAGGAGAGATGGCATGTCTCAGCCGATGGTCAATGGCGATGGAAGGGCGATACCAGTAGTGATGAGATATGCGGTCATTTTTTCGGATATTATTTTTATTATAATCTAGTAGCTGATGAGTCAGAGAAAAAGAAGATAGCTCATCATGTTTCCAAAATCCTAGATCATTTATTGGCAAACGATTTCAATTTAACCGATGTTGACGGTCGACCGACGAAATGGGGGATTTGGTCTCCAAATCAATTAAATAACAATCCTGATTGGACCCCAGAGCGAGCATTAAATTCGATGGAGCTGCTTTCATTTTTTAAGTTGGGATCATTTATGACTGGGAATCATACCTATGAAGAGATCTATCATCAACTTATTGATGAACACGGTTATTGGGAGAATGCACAGTCAATTTTATCACCGGATCCTGCATTCAACACTTATTTTGATATTTTTCTAACGGCCTATCTCTATCCCGTTTTAATACAGCAAGAAAGGAATCCAGACCTATTGAGGAAGTACAAAAATCATTTGGACAAATGGTTTGTTTTACATCGAAAGAGCAACAGTCCATTTATTAATTTCTTATATAATTATCTCGGTCACAATCGTGAGGGTTTAAAAGAATCCATCACATTTTTACAAGATAGTCCTTTAGACTTAGTCGATTACCATATAGACAATAGCCTGAGAGAGGATGTTGTGTTAGGGAGAAGTCCGATATTAGAAGAAATTCAAACAGAGGATCTTCGACCGGTGAGTGAATATCGAACTATTCGATGGGATGTTAACCCCTTTATAGCCAAGGCCGGTAATCCTCATCAAGAGCGAGAGCCTGTTTTTTGGTTATTGCCTTATTATTTAGGCCGATATATCGATTTAATCCAAGCGGAATAAGGAATGGGAAGTGGTCAATTATTAATGGTTAATGGTTAGTGGTTAGTGGTTAATGGTTAATGGTTAGTGGTTAGTGGTTAGTGGTTAGTGGTTAGTGGTTAATGGGTAATGATTAATGGTTAATGGTTAATGATTAATGGGCAATGGTTAATGGGCAATGGGCAATGGTTAATGATTAATAGTTTTAATTGCTCATTACAGAGCTGATTTCATGGTATGGAATATTCCTCACTAAGTACACAAAGATTTACTTAAAGAACCAAAAGTGCAGCTGTTAAAATGTCTAACCGCTCATGAAATTTTTAAAAAATAGAAAAATATATTTACATAAAATCGTTATAATTTTTTAACACATTTGACTTCTATCAAACTCCAATCTTCCTATTTATTAAGCCTTGATTCAATCCTGAAACTCTATTTGGCATAAATAGAATATTTATCTCGGTATTAAACCTTCAAGGAAATTCATCATCTATCTCTCAAAATTCAGACTAGTCCGAAGGATTTTATTTCTTTTGATGTCTAATAAACAAAAACAACATGATGGCTAAGACCATATTATTATCTAAATCCTTTTTGGCGATCTTATTCTTTGCCCTTATCTCATCTTATTGTGAAAAGGATTCATCGGAATTATCATCAAACAACCAAGACATCCCCTCAGTATATTCAAAGATTTACGGTGCAAAAAGCATTAGCATTGACGGTGATTATGTTACTATTAAGACAGAAGGTATGCCAGATCACAAGAGTGTATACTACGAAACCAATCATGAATTATACGAATCCTTTTCGGGTAACACCTTTGAAGGCAATCCTTTTCGCAAAAACCCCAATACCATAGTCACTCAAAATTTAACTTTTAAGATTCCCCTTAACCCTGAAAAAGCAGCCAATAATAGAGCTACCTCTTTGGGCCCTATCGGTGTAGCACTCAATGGAGTGGCCTTGTACAACCAATATGCTGGCCCCAATAACCTTGAATTGACTCATGAGATCAACAGCTTCGATCAATATTATGGCCACCCACAAGGTGTGGGACAATACCATTACCATGTGGAACCACTATATCTCACTACAGTAAAATCGACTCGAGCTGGATTAATTGGTTTTCTACTCGATGGATTTCCAGTCTATGGGCCAGAAGAAGATGGCAAAACACTAACGAGTGATGATCTCGACAGTTTTCATGGACACTCCCACCCTACAGATGACTTCCCCAATGGTATATATCACTATCATTTCACCGCAGATCCTCCCTATCTCAATGGCAGTGGATATTATGGCAATCCTGGTACAATTTCACAATAAATGAAATATTTAATGATTCTATCCACAACTCTGATCTTCGGATGCAATGGAATAAATATAGATTCCTCTCATCTAAATATTCCAAAAACCATATTAACACAGGATTATGATGAATTCAATTGGCATGGAGATACATTGTATATTGGCAATCAACCCTATTCTGGATATGTTTATCAATTAGATCATCATTCTAATGACACCATTATGAAATCTGGTTACTGGCATGGTCTACTTGAAGGCAGTAGTAAATTATGGTTTAACAATGGCCAGTTGAAAGAAAAAAGGCAATACCATCGGGGAAGAAAACACGGTCAGCAAATCGCTTATTGGGAAAATGGTGGTCAGCGTTTTGAATTTACCACTGTCAATGACTATTATGAAGGGAGGTTAAGAGAATGGGATAAAGAGGGCAATCTCATTCACGAAGGACATTTTGAAAAAGGTCAAGAGGAAGGCTCTCAAAAGATGTGGCATTCAGATGGCTCTATTCAATCCAACTACGTTATTGTCAATGGGAAAAGATATGGTTTATTGGGAACAAAAAATTGTAAAAATGTATCGGATAGCATTGCTATTGTTCAGTAGTATAATAACTTTTAACTGTCAGAATACTATTGAACAACATGGCGGTCAACTGGAGTTGCCCTACTACAATAGTGCAGACTTTACACCGCACTTTATTTCTAATCCTGAAGAGATTGAAGATTCGATAACTCATCGGATTAGTGATTTTTCCTTCTTAAACCAAGATAGTGCAACCATTAATGAAAAGGACATTGAAGGGAAAGTCCATATTGCTAATTTTATTTTTACTTCATGTATAAGCATATGTCCTGATATGACGTCAAATATGAAAAAAATTAGTCATGCTTTTAAGGACAGTACCAATGTGGTATTATTATCCTATTCTGTTATGCCCTGGCGGGATAGTCCAAGTGTTTTAAAGAAATATAAAGAGAACGAAAATATTAATAACGAGAATTGGCATTTTCTAACAGGATCAAAATCCGATATTTATAATTTGGCTAGAACTAGTTATTTCGCTGAACAACAATTAGGTTACAGTAAAGACAGCAGTGAATTTTTACATACTGAGCATTTTGTTTTAGTGGATGATCGTCGTCGGATTCGAGGTATATACAATGGAACTCTATCATTAGAGATGGATTATCTTATAGAAGATATTAAAAACCTTTTAGGTAGCAATTAGGCAAATTTAGCAGGATAACTTTATGATTTTTATCTGTTTAACAAAAGGACATTTTGATAATAAAACAATATCCTTCCTTGTAAAAATCCAGATTATATAATACTTGATTAAGGACTCAATTGAGATCATCAGTATCGGGCAGTCTAAGCATTGAATTAATTAAAATTTCTAGAATACAGAAATAATATCTTTCACCATTATCAACAGTATTAATCATTTTCCAACCTTCATGATGGTGGAGAATGGAGTAATTAATAAGTAGGGAGTTCATCATTCAATAACAAATAACTATATCCTAAATAGGCAATCCAGAATTTATCTTAAATTTAAAAAGATTGAAAGATTCCTATCATCCTTTAGTTATAAAAAAGGTTGCAAATTAAATTTCTAAAGGGAGTTGAGATTAGAGGTGGGGTGGGATTCCCATATAATTAGTTATTTAGTGGATAATATCTAAATAGGTCCGCGGCCTATGGCGAACCATTCGCTTCAACAAATGATCGAAGATTTCTGCCTTCATCTTATTGCGATTAAAACGATAGCAAAATTCGTCCAAATAATACTGCAATAATTCGGCATGGTGATGAGT
>NZ_JAJQYA010000009.1:0-160619 GCF_021729155.1 Membranihabitans marinus
TGAAAGATGTCAGTCATGGATCATGAATGTTCAAATTTCAGTTATGACCATCATTGACATCGATGCTTAATGGGAAGTTGAGGGGAGATATTGATTTTGACCCTAGAGTTGGAATTCGACAGAAAAACAGCCATAGATTTGAAAGCTTAAGCAGTAGTTAGAATAGTCGACTGAAGATGGTCTTATGGCTAGTGTAGAGGTTTTAAATGATTGATCTTAATAACTAGTGTTCATATATGAATGATGTCAGTCATGAATCTGCAGTGTTCAAATTTCAGTTATGACCATCATTGACATCGATGCTTAATGGGAAGATAAGTGTTGGCTTAGATTTTAATCCTAGAGTTGGAATTCGACAGAAAAACAGCCATAGATTTGAAAGCTTAAGCAGTAGTTAGAATAGTCGACCGAAGATGGTCTTATGGCTAGTGTAGAGGATTTAGATGATTGATCTTAATAACTAGTGTTCATAGATGAAAGATGTCAGTCATGAATCTTGAGTGTTCAAATTTCAGATAAGGCCATCATTGACATCGATGTTTAATGGGAAGATGAGGGTAGATATTGATTTTGACCCTAGAGTTGGAATTCGACAGAAAAACAGCCATAGATATGAAAGCTTAAGCAGTAGTTAGAATAGTCGACTGTGGATGATCTTATGGCTAGTGTAGAGGATTTAGATGATTGATCTTAATAACAGTTTTAATAGATGAATGATGTCAGTCATGGATCATGAATGTTCAAATTTCCGATATGACCATCATTGACATCGATGCTTAATGGGAAGTTGAGGGGAGATATTGATTTTGACCCTAGAGTTGGAATTCGACAGAAAAACAGCCATAGGTATGAAAGCTTAAGCAGTAGTTAGAATAGTCGACTGTGGATGATCTTATGGCTAGTGTAGAGGATTTAGATGATTGATCTTAATAACAGTTTTAATAGATGAATGATGTCAGTCATGAATCTGCAGTGTTCAAATTTCAGATATGGCCATCATTGACATCGATGCTTAATGAGAATTTGCGAGTAGACATAGATTATGACCCGAGAGTTCTGACTTAAAATTTAAGTGAAGATTTTTAATGAGTTTCGAATTGACCGTAACTATAGAATAGATACAGAACTTGAGTCGGGGAAGTTATTGAAATGAATACATACGAAAATCGGACCATCATATAGGTTGAATGTAAAAACAGTGTGAGATCTCTCAATGATGAGTAGGAATAAGCTGTAAATTCCTAATTATTTTAACTGGCTATGCCTATGTAGCAAGCACAGGTAAAGGGAGTTTCAGCTTATTCTTTTCATTTGGTTAGAGATCAATATTAAACCAAACGAAGTTTATATTAACCAAATGAAATTGCCTTTTAAATATTCCGGACTAAGCTGACCCAATAAATCCGGAACGCAAAAGAGCGGATATAACTGGATGGCATGGCAAAGAAACATGACAGTCCGGCAGATATTGACTCAGGTAGGCAAAAACAAGGAAAAGAGATCGAATAGGATCAAAATACCTGCTTATTTGAATAGATAAGCTAATATTTATCCGGACCATGTTGACCCAGCTGAAAAATAATCCGGACCATATTGACCCACCCCCAAATATTGGGGGAATTAATCCGGACCATATTGCCCCCCTTGTGAGTAGTTTTTGTTTTTTTATTTACAAATTATTACAATATGTAAATCAAAAATGATGGCAGGAAAACCAAGGACTATAAGTAAATACTATTTATGTCATCATAAAACGTAATTCGTATAAGCCTTGAAAGGACGACATAATCAAAAAAATAAACCTATTATGATAAACAAAGGGTTGAATGTATTGCGATACATTCAACCCTTTATTTTATATCAAAAAATGATTAGAAATTGATAAGCTAATATCTTATCCTTGACCATTCATTATTTTAGCCATAGTCTCACCGATATCAGCTGGAGATTTAACCACAGTAATACCGCATTCTTCCATGATTCTCATCTTGGCTTCTGCAGTATCATCGGCACCACCGATAATAGCACCTGCATGTCCCATAGTACGACCTTTAGGAGCTGTTTGACCTGCTATAAAACCAACGACAGGTTTATTGCCATTCTCTTTATACCATCTTGCTGCATTGGCTTCAAGATTTCCTCCGATTTCACCGATCATTACAATTCCTTTGGTTTCTGGATCATTCATAAACAATTCAATGGCATCTTTAGTAGTTGTCCCAATGATAGGGTCCCCGCCAATACCTATTGCTGTAGAAATACCCAAACCAGCTTTTACTATTTGATCTGCAGCTTCATAAGTCAATGTACCAGACTTGGAAACAATACCGATATTCCCTTTTTTGAAAACAAAACCTGGCATAATACCTACTTTCGCTTCCTCTGGTGTGATAACTCCTGGACAGTTAGGACCTACTAATCTACAATCGAAATCCTCAGCATAGGCTTTGGCCTTTACCATATCTTGTACAGGGATACCTTCTGTGATAGCTATAATAGTTTTGATACCAGCATCTACTGATTCCATAATAGCGTCAGCAGCAAATGCAGGGGGTACAAAAATAATAGATACATCAGCACCAGTCTCAGTAACGGCATCCGCAACTGTGTTAAATACTGGACGATCTAAATGCGTTTGACCTCCTTTACCTGGAGTTACCCCTCCTACCACATTTGAACCATATTCAATCATCTGGCCAGCGTGAAAGGTACCTTCGGTTCCGGTAAATCCTTGAACTATAATTTTTGAATTTTTATTGACTAATACTGACATATGGATTAATTCTTTTCAATAATGAAGACATCTTCATCACTTTGTTTTAAAAAATATTTTTCTCTAGCGTATTTCTCAAGATTACTATTGAGGTCGTCTCGAGCTTCTTTTGCCCGCTCAATCTCTTCTTCATAATACTTTTGATCCTGCTCCAATTGACTAATCTCTTGAGACAATTCCCACTGTATCAACAATCTATTCTTATCAAAAAATAACATCCACACTCCAAAAGCCAAAATAGCCAAAATGTATTTATTAATTAATACTGGAGGTATTTTATCAATTAGATCTAAAAAGCCCGAATACAGTTTGCGTATCATAATGGTGAAATTTCCTCAATATAAGAAATATTCCTTTTATCCCAATAAAGCTTTTCCTAAATAGATACCACTGCTACCTAACTCTTCCTCAATTCTTAACAATTGATTATATTTTGCAATACGATCAGATCTTGAAGCTGAACCGGTTTTAATTTGTCCCGTATTCAAACCTACTGCTAGATCGGCTATAGTAGTATCTTCTGTTTCTCCACTTCTATGACTCATCACACTGGTAAAGGCATTAATAGTCGCCAAATTAACAGCATCAATTGTTTCTGACAATGAACCTATTTGGTTTACCTTAATCAAAATGGAATTCGCAGAACCTTCAATAATTCCTTTTTCCAATCGATCCACATTGGTTACAAATAAATCATCTCCTACCAATTGAACATTCTGTCCGATAGCATCGGTCAATTGAGACCATCCTTTCCAATCATCTTCGTCAAGACCATCTTCAATTGAAAAAATTGGGTAATTATCCACCCATTCTTTCCAATACCCCACCATCTCCTCAGAAGTCAATTCTCGATTGTCTGATTTGTGAAATACATATCTTTTCTTGTCGGCATCGTAAAACTCAGAAGCTGCCGCATCCATGGCGATATAAATATCTTCTCCCGGTACATACCCAGCTTTCTCTATTGCTTGCAAAACGATTTCCACCGCTTCTTTATTAGACTTAATGTTAGGAGCAAATCCACCTTCGTCTCCTACATTGGTAGAGTATCCCTTGGACTTCAATACTTTCTTTAAGTTGTGAAATACCTCAGTTCCCATTCTAAGTGCTTCGCTAAATTCATCGGCACCGATAGGCATAATCATAAACTCTTGAAAGTCGATACTGTTATCAGCGTGAGAACCTCCATTAAGGATATTCATCATAGGTACTGGCAATATATGTGCATTTACACCTCCAATATATCGATACAAAGATTGTGAAGATACTGATGCTGCTGCTTTAGCTGCTGCCAAAGAAACACCTAATATTGCATTAGCACCCAACTTAGACTTATTAGGAGTACCATCCAATTCAATCATTATCTCATCGATATATCGCTGTTCGGATACATCTACTCCGATCAATGCTTTCCCAATTTCGTCTTCGATATTGCCCACAGCGGTCAATACCCCTTTACCCATATATTGAGTATCATCGTTATCTCTTAACTCTACTGCTTCGTATTTACCGGTTGATGCCCCAGATGGTACAGCAGCTCTTCCCCAGTGACCACTTTCAGTGAATACATCTACTTCCACTGTTGGATTTCCTCTTGAATCCAATATTTGTCTAGCTTTAATATCAATTATGGCACTCATAAAGATTGGTTTTTATAATTTAAAATTTCATTGATAAATTGATCGAATAAATATCTGGAATCGTGTGGTCCAGCAGAAGCTTCAGGGTGATACTGTACTGAAAAAGCATGTTTTCCAATAATTCTAATCCCTTCGATTGTCTTGTCATTCAGATTTTGATGAGTAATCTCGATCTTATCCAAGTTCGCGTTTATTGCATCTGGACTAACTCCAAAACCATGATTTTGACTGGTAATTTCTCCCAATCCAGATTTTGTATTAATTACTGGGTGATTCACACCTCTATGACCGTGATGCATTTTATAGGTAGGTATACCAGAGGCTAAAGCAAATAATTGATGACCTAAACAGATACCAAAAGCAGGACGTTCGTCATCGATAAGAGCTCTTACCACAGGAAATGCATAATCCATTGCAGCAGGATCACCAGGTCCATTGGATACAAAGAATCCATCGGCTTCCCAAGCCATAATCTCTTCTAACGGAGTTTTCCCAGGAAATACTTTTAAATAAGCTCCTCTCTCTGCCAAACACTGTAAGATACTGCGTTTAACACCGTAATCTAATACGGCAATTTTTATAGTTGATTCTGGATCACCAACAAAATATGTATCTTCTGTACTTACTTTTGATGCCAATTCCAAACCGTCCATATTGGGCACGGCCTTCACCAACTTTAATAATTCTTTCTCATCTGAAATCTCTGAAGATATAATAGCATTCATAGCTCCTTCAGTTCTTATTTTTCGAACCAAAGCTCTAGTATCTATATTGCTAATACCTACAACTTGATTTTTTTCAAAATAATCCTGAAGTGAACCATCTCCGAGTTGTCTTGAATAATGTTTGCTAAAATTACGACAAACAAAACCAGAAATCTTAACGCCATCAGATTGATCATCTTCGGCCATACTTCCATAATTTCCTATATGGACATTGGTACTTACTAGAATTTGACCAAAATAAGAAGGATCAGTAAATACTTCTTGATATCCAGTCATCCCTGTATTAAAACAGATTTCCCCACTAGTAGTTCCTTCAATACCAATAGATTGACCTTTAAAAATTGTCCCATCTTCTAAAATCAAATGAGCTACTTTAGGTGCAGTTTGTATATTCATAGATATTTAATTCTCTCTTTTAATATGAACAATCATTCTCGTTCTCACAAAATTCATACAAATATAAACAAAAAAAAAGCCGGTAAAAACCGGCCTTAAAAAATTATTCTTCTTCTTTAAGATTATCAACCACAGTCGGTGCAGCCGCTGCAGCAGCTTTAGCACCACCACCACTTCGACGGCTTCTCCTTGTCTTTTTCTGACCTGGAGTATTTCCATCTTTCAAATTGTAATCAGTGTTGAAATCCACAAACTCTATTAATGCCATTTCAGCACCATCACCTTTTCTAAAACCGGTTCTAATCACTCGTAAGTAACCCCCAGGTCTATCAGCAATAGCTGTTGAAATTGGACCAAAAAGTTCTTTAATGGCTTCTTTATCATTAAGATAACTGAAGACTACCCTTCTTGAGTGAGTAGTATTAGTTTTTGATTTAGTGATAATAGGCTCAGCATATTTTCTCAATGCTTTTGCTTTGGCCAAAGTAGTATTGATTCTTTTATGGGTAATCAATGCTATTGCCATGTTCTTTAAAGTAGCCGCTCTATGCGATTTATTTCTACCTAAATGATTGAACTTCTTTCCGTGTCTCATCTTTATTACAATTTATTTTCTTCGCAACACTGAGCAAAACTCTAAGTAATTGCAAATAATATTTTAATTAAAATTTAATCTTCGTCAATTTTATATGAAGACAAATCCATACCAAAAGTTAGATTCTTAGTATCCAATAGTTCTTCGATTTCAACCATTGATTTCTTACCAAAGTTTCTAAACTTCATCAATTCGTGCTCCTCATACCTTACCAATTCTCCAAGAGTATTGATCTTAGCCGCTTTTAAACAATTGTATGCTCTTACTGAAAGATCGAGATCTTCCAATGAAGTTTTCAACAATTTTCTCATGTGCAATACATGCTCATCGACTATATTATCATCAGATTTGGAATCTGTTTCGAAAGTAATATTCTCATCAGTTATCAATAACAAATGCTGAATCAATATCTTAGAAGCTTCTTTTATAGCATCTTCGGGATGAATACTTCCATCGGTCTTGATTTGAATATTTAATTTCTCATAATCCGTTCGTTGACCTACACGAGTATTCTCGATACTGTATTGAACATTTTTTATTGGAGTATAAATAGCATCCACTGGAATCACACCAATAGGTGCATCTTTTGGTAAATTCTCCTCAGCAGGAACATAACCTCTTCCCTTAGTTACTGTAAACTCAATTTCCAAGTTTACAGAAGGATCCATTCTACATATATGTAGATCGGGATTGGTTACTTTAAATACATTCGTATGATCTTCAATATCACCAGCTTTGAATTCTTCTTTACCTTTAATCGTTAGGTAAATTTTTTCTTCTCTTAAATCTGGATCATCGATTTTCTTCTTAAGTCTAATTTGCTTAATATTTAATACGATTTCTATTACATCCTCTACCACCCCTTTGATCGTACTAAACTCATGATCTACACCGGCGATTCTTACAGCTGAGATTGCAAAACCTTCCAACGACGACAACAATACTCTTCTCAAGCCATTGCCTATAGTCTGTCCAAATCCAGGCTCTAATGGCTTAAATTCGAATTGACCATCGTAATCATCGGCTTTTTGCAATAATATTTTATCTGGTTTCTGAAAATTAAGCAGGCTCATAAAACGTTTTTTAAATTAGCTTAAACAATGAAAGGCAAAGGCACGAGCCTTTGCCAATAAATCCTATAACCTTTAATTACTTAGAGTACAATTCAACAATCAATTGCTCATTAATATTTTCAGGAATATTATCTCTTTCAGGTCGAGTTAAGAAACTACCCTCCATTTTCTCTGGATTCCATTCCAACCAAGGGAATTTTCTAACATCAGCCTTTGCATTAACCGTATTTACAATTACATCCAAGCCTTGTGACTTACCTCTTACAGTAACTACATCACCGGGTTTTAATTGACAAGAAGGGATATTTGTCACTACACCATTCACCACTATGTGTTTATGGGTAACCAATTGACGCGCTGCTCTACGAGTAGGAGCAATTCCCAATCTGTATACAGTATTATCCAATCTTGATTCCAACAATTGAAGAAGAACAGCACCTGTTACTCCTCTAGATTTATTAGCTTCTTCAAACAAGTTTCTAAATTGACGCTCTAATACGCCATAAGTATATTTTGCTTTTTGCTTCTCCATCAATTGCATAGCGTAGTCAGACTTCTGCTTTCTACGTTTTCCATTCCCGTGTTGTCCAGGAGGAAATTTTCTACGCTCAAAATATTTATCAAATCCGAACAAAGATTGTCCGAATGCTCTTGATTTTTTTGTTTTTGGTCCAGTATATCTTGCCATTAGAAATTTTCTTTACTTTATTTTATATAAGATTATACTCTTCTTCTTTTCGGAGGTCTACACCCATTGTGTGGAAGTGGGGTAACATCTGTAATCTTTCTTATCTTAATACCCAATCCATCGATAGCACGAATGGCAGCTTCTCTACCAGCACCAGGACCTTTTACAAAAACTTCTGCTGATCTCATGCCCGCATCATAAGCCACTTGTCCAGCATCCGCTGCAGCAATCTGCGCTGCATATGGAGTATTTTTCTTACTTCCTCTAAAACCAGCTTTTCCAGCAGAACCCCACGAAATCACAGAACCCGCTTTATTGGTCATCGTTACAATTATATTGTTGAAGCTCGCTTGAATATATACATATCCTTCCGGCTCTACATGTAACTTCTTTTTCTTTTTAACTTTTGCCATAATCCTATATATCTAATAATAAAATAGATCTAATTTCTATTTAACAGCTTTCTTTTTATTAGCAACTGTTTTCTTTCTTCCTTTTCGAGTTCTTGCATTGGTCTTAGTTCTCTGACCATTTACAGGTAGTCCTCTACGATGACGCAAACCTCTATAACTGGCGATATCCATCAAACGTTTAATATTCAATTGCACTTCAGAACGCAATTCTCCTTCTACCTTGAAACCATTTTGGATGTAGTTCACTATCTCACGAATATTATCATCAGTCCAATCTTGAACTTTAATATTCTCATCCACTCCTACTTCACTTAAGATTTCTTTAGCTCGACTTGGACCTACCCCGTATATGTACGTTAATGCTATAACGCCACGTTTGTTTCTAGGTAAATCTACTCCAGTTATCCTTGCCATAATAAATTATTTTAACCTTGTCGTTGTTTAAACTTAGGATTCTTTTTATTAATGATATATACCCTACCTTTTCTCTTCACGATCTTACAATCTGCAGATCGCTTTTTTACTGATGCTTTAACTTTCATATCTTTTACTTATATCTATATGTAATTCTCCCCCTAGTCAAATCGTATGGCGACATTTCTACCGCCACCTTATCACCAGGCAAAATTCTAATATAATTCATTCTCATCTTTCCCGAAATTGTAGCTACTATAAGATGGTCGTTTTCTAACCTAACCCGAAACATTGCATTTGACAACGCTTCTTCAATAATTCCATCTTGTTTTATAAGTCCTTGTTTAGCCATAAATTTTTTGATTCGGAGTGCAAATATCGTTCTTTTTAATTAGAAATCAAGTAGATTTATATTATTTTTTATATTTTCTTCGACTTTAGCGTGACTAGACAGAATATCTGCCTGATCTACTCCCACTGCAATGGTATGTTCAAAATGTGCTGAAGCTAAACCGTCCCTAGTGCGAATTGTCCAACCATCATCATCTTGATATATATCTTTCTTGCCGAGATTTACCATAGGTTCAATGGCTATTACTAAGCCTTTTTGCAATCTAATCCCCTTTCCTCTCTTGCCATAATTAGGCACCTCTGGAGCTTCATGCAAATTTTTACCCACACCATGTCCAACCAATTCTCGAACGATACTATAACCGTGCTCACGTTCCGTCACTTCTTGTATCCGAGCTCCTATATCTCCAATTCTATTACCGATAATGGCCTTTTCTATACCTTTATAAAGAGATGCTCTAGTCACTTTTAATAACTCCACCACTTCTGGCGTCACTTCTCCTATAGCAAAAGTATATGCAGCATCACCATAGTATCCTTCCGAAACCGATCCACAATCTACTGATACTATATCACCAGATTGAAACACATAATCACCGGGAATACCATGAACTACTATATCATTGTACGATACACATAGTGTTCCAGGAAAACCACCATAACCTTTGAATCCAGGTACAGCATTGTGATCTCTTATCACCTGCTCTGCGGCGGCATCAATATCTAAAGATGTCAATCCAGGTTTCAAAATAGAGGCTACATGAGCTAATGCTTCTGAAACAATAAGACAGTTTTTTCTTATTAACTCAATTTCTTCCTCTGTTTTGTACTGAACTATTTTACTCATACTATATACTCCTACAAATCTGATCCAATGGTCTGCATTGAACTACTTCGACCTTTAATTTTACCAGATTTAACCAAACCGTCGTATTTACGCATCAATAGATATGATTCTATTTGCTGTAAAGTATCTAAAACTACACCTACTATAATTAATAATGATGTCCCTCCAAAGAAATATGCAAACATTTGATTCACACCAAACAATTGGATAATAGAAGGCAATATCGCAATGGCACCTAAAAAGATAGAACCAGGAAGAGTCACTCTTGTAGTCACTGCATCAATAAAATCTTGTGTAGGTTTACCGGGTTTTACACCAGGAATAAAGGCATTTTGTCTTTTTAAATACTCGGCATATTGTTTAGGATTAACCAACAATGCAGTATAGACATATGTGAATACTACTACGAGTATAAAATATACAATGTTGTAAGGAGCAGATGAAATATCTGTCAATTTGGCCATTATACCTTCATTACTTGTTGTTTGACCCACTACATACTGAGATATAGTAGATGGTAAAAACATCAAAGCTTGGGCAAAAATGATTGGCATTACACCAGCCGCAGCCACTTTTAATGGAATATAATCTCTCGCTCCTTGTACTGGTATGTTACTACTTCTACCCACCATACGTTTAGCGAATTGAATAGGTATTCTTCGCACACCCTGTACAATCAATACACTGGCCATAGTTATAGCAAACAATACGGCGATTTCAATGACAAAGAACAACAATCCTCCACCAGCCATTTGGCTAGTAATCTCAAAGAAAAATGCTTGTGGTAGTGTTGCGATTATACCGATCATTATCAAAAGCGATATACCATTCCCAATTCCTCTATCGGTAATTTTCTCACCCAACCACATTGCAAAAATGGTTCCTGAAGACAAAATAATGATATTAGAAATCCAGAAAATTGATTCAGCTAAATGTGGATCGATAGCTCCTTGACTTTTAATCCAACTAAGATATGCTCCTCCCTGAACCAAGGTAATGGCCAAAGTAAGTAATCTAGTTATTTGACTTAATTTTTTACGCCCAGATTCACCTTCCTTTTGTTGTAACTTTTGAAAATAAGGAACTGCAAATCCCAAAAGTTGAACAATAATCGATGCCGTTATATAAGGCATAATCCCCAACGCAAAAAGAGCGGCTCTGTTAAAGCCACCTCCTGCAAATGCGTTAAGCATACTTAATATATCTGTTGGTGCTGAATTAGAAGTTACTGCTTCTAAAACTTCTCTATTGACACCAGGTAACAATATAAAGCTACCCAATCTATAGACACCCAATATCAAAAGTGTAAAAAGAATACGATCCCGCAACTCTTTTATCTTCCAAATATTCTTAATTGTAGTAATGAATCGTTTCATATACGTAGTTATTCATAAAGTTTTGCAGAACCTCCTTTAGCTTCGATAGCTTCTTGAGCAGCTTTAGAAAAAGCGTGGACATTTACTTCCAATGCAGCAGTTAATTCTCCATTAGACAAAATCTTCACTTTCTCTGTTCGTTGAATATATCCTTTTTCTTTAAGAAAAGGTACATCTATAGTTGTTACACCAAATTTATCAGCAATAGCCTGAACTTCAAAAAGATTAAATACGTTGTACTCCTGTCTATTAGGATTTTTAAATCCTCTTTTAGGCAAACGCATTTGAAGTGGCATTTGCCCACCTTCAAAACCTCTCTTACTTTTGTAACCAGATCTAGACTTAGCACCTTTGTGACCTCTAGCAGCTGTACCACCTTTACCACTACCTTCACCACGTGCAATTCTTTTTCTCTTTTTTACCGATCCTTTTACAGGCTTCAAATCATGCAATTCCATTTCTTTACTATTTTTAGATGGCTAATTACTTTTCTACTACTTCGACCAAATGCGCAACCTTATCGATCATACCTTTGATGTTGCTATTTAATTCATGCTCCACAGAAGCATTTATTTTTCTTAACCCAAGTGCCTGTAAAGTAGCCTTCTGCTTTTTACTTCTATCTATCGCACTTTTGACTTGTGTAATCTGTACTTTAGCCATTTGTTTGTTGTTTCAATTTTAAAAATACCTTCTACCAGATATAAAAGAAAATACTATCCTTCTTTATGAAAAAGCTGATCAATGGTCAAACCTCTTTCCTTCGCGATGGCATATGGATCTCTAAGATTAACCAATGCATCAATAGTCGCTTTCACTACATTATGTGGATTTGAAGATCCTTGTGATTTTGACAATACATTGTGTACACCAGCGATCTCCAACACTGCACGCATAGCACCTCCGGCAATTACACCGGTACCATCAGCTGCTGGTTTGATCAAGACTTTTCCCGCACCAAATTTTCCTTTTTGTGTATGAGGAATAGTACCATTTAACAATGGAAATTTAATGAGATTTTTCTTAGCATCTTCTACAGCTTTAGCGATACTTTCAGATACATCTCTAGCTTTACCTAAACCATATCCTACTACACCTTTTCCGTCTCCCACTACTACCAATGCAGAAAAACTAAAAGTACGTCCCCCTTTGGTAACCTTAGCTACCCGATTAAGGCTAACTACTTTCTCATTTAATTCAGTCGCTTCTGCTGGATTTACTTTGTTGATTGCCATCTTTGACTATTGTAATATTTACTTAAAATTTTAGTCCACCTTCTCTAGCACCTTCTGCTAGGGACTTAATCCGACCGTGATATAAATAACCACTTCTATCAAATACGATAGACTCTATGTTGGAAGCTTTCGCTCTTTCAGCCAAAAGTTGACCTACAGCTTTCGCTTGATCTACTTTATTGCCTGTTGATTCAAAACTCTTCTCATTGGATGAAGCTGCAACCAAAGTTACTCCTTCGCTATCATTAATAATCTGACAAGAGATACCCTTATTTGATCTATATACAGCCAATCTTGGTCTTTCAGCTGTTCCAAAGGTACGTTTTCTAGTCCGAGCCTTAATTCTAGTTCTTCTCCCTACTTTCGTTAATTTCATTATACTACCTTTTTGTAGTTATTGATTATTATTTCGCTGCTGTTTTACCAGCTTTTCTTCTTACATATTCATCAGAATATCTGATACCTTTTCCTTTGTATGGTTCAGGTTTTCTAAAGCT
The DNA here is from genome assembly GCF_021729155.1 of Membranihabitans marinus. Taxonomy (GTDB): domain Bacteria; phylum Bacteroidota; class Bacteroidia; order Chitinophagales; family Saprospiraceae; genus Membranihabitans; species Membranihabitans marinus. The sequence continues at coordinate 13,024 of NZ_JAJQYA010000009.1, forward strand.
TCTGATTTTAGCGGCTACCATACCTAGAAGTTGTTTGTCACAACCTTCTAAAATGATTGCTGGACTCTTTCCTTTTTCAGTCGTAGTAGTTACTTTCAATTCATCGGGAACATAAAAGTAAATTGGGTGAGAATAACCCACTGCAATCTCCAATAAGTTACCTGAATTGCTCACTCTAAAACCTACACCGACTAACTCAAGTACTTTTTTGTACCCTTCAGAAACACCTATCAACATATTATTGATCAATGCATTTGACAGACCGTGTAATGCTTTATGTCGAATCTGTTCAGTAGGTCTAGCTACTTGAACTGTCTTTTCATCGATAGAGATCTCTAAGTCCGTGTCAATTTGTTCTGACAATTCTCCTTTTGGTCCCTTTACTTTAACCAAGTTTCCTTTGGAAACCTCGATCTTAACATCTTTCGGTATTTCTAAAACACGTAGTCCTATCCTTGACATAATACAATAATTTGAATCTTATTTTAATATACGAAACACAATACCTCTCCACCCAAGTTTTTACTTCTGGCTTCGTGATCGGTCATCAAACCGTGTGAGGTAGAAATAATAGCAATGCCCAAACCATTAATTACTCTAGGAATATCGCTTGCTCCCTTATATATTCTCAAACCTGGTTTACTCACTCTTTTAAGTGATTTAATCACAGGTTCGTTGTTCGTTTTTGAATATTTCAATGCAATACTGATGGTACCTTGTTGTCCTTCAGCTTCGTCGAATTTGTAACGATATATAAAACCACTGTTATATAACACCTCAGTCATTCCCTTCTTAACCTTAGATGCAGGAATAGTCACTACTTTATGACCTGCCATCTGGGCATTACGAATTCGAGTTAAATAATCTGCTATTGGATCTGTTACTGCCATAATTTAATTAATTTTTAGAATTACCAGCTCGCTTTTGTTATGCCAGGAATCTTACCATTTAAAGCCATTTCTCTGAAAGTTACACGATTGATACCGAACTTTCTCATATATCCTTTGGGTCTACCAGTTAATCTACATCTATTGTGCAATCTAACAGGTGAAGAGTTCTTAGGCAATTTATCCAAAGTTTCCCAATCTCCTTCTTCTTTTAATCTCGCTCTTAAATCGGCATATTTATCAACCAATCTCTGACGTTTAACTTCTCTTGCTATTAATGATTTCCTAGCCATTATAATTATTTTTTAAAAGGTATTCCAAAAGCTTTAAGCAGAGCCAAAGCTTCAGCATCAGTTTTAGCTGTGGTTACAAATGTGATATCCATACCTCCAATTCTTGATACTTTATCAATATTGATCTCAGGGAATATGATTTGCTCAGTTACACCTAAAGTGTAGTTTCCTCTTCCATCAAAACTCTTATCACTTACTCCTCTAAAATCTCTTACACGAGGTAAAGCAACAGATATCAATCTATCTAAAAATTCGTACATTTTATCATCTCTCAAGGTTACTCGAGCACCGATAGTCATACCTTCTCTCAATTTGAAATTGGAAATAGACTTTCTCGCTTTTGTAGCAACTGCTTTTTGACCGGCAATTGTAGTCATCTCTTCGATGGCTACATCTACTACCTTTTTATCTTGAGTTGCTTGCCCCAATCCCTGATTGATACAAATCTTTGTCAATTTTGGAACTTCCATTACACTGGAATACTCAAATTGTTCTTTGAGTTGAGGTATGATTTCCTCTTTATAAAACTTCTTTAATCTTACTGTATAACTCATCACTTAATGATTTCCCCTGATTTTTTAGAATAACGTACCAACTTGTCCCCTTCTAACTTTCTACCTACTTTAGTAGCTTCACCAGACTTAGGGTCGATCAACATCACATTAGAAATATTTATAGGAGCAGGTTGCTCAACAATACCTCCAGGTGAATCATTAGTTGGTTTTTGATGCTTCTTTACAATATTTACCTCTTCTACCAACACTCTGCCTTTCTCTGGAAATATTCGCATCACTTCTCCTTGAGTTCCTTTATAATCACCGGCGATCACCATTACCTGATCCCCTTTTTTGATTTTCCACTTCGGTGCAAATCTCTTTTTCATAATACTCTTTTTATAACACTTCTGGTGCTAATGATACAATTCTCATGTGATCAGCTTCACGCAATTCCCTTGCCACGGGGCCGAAGATACGAGTACCTCTAGGCTCTCCACCTGCATTTAACAACACTACTGCATTGTCATCAAATCTTATATAGGAACCATCTCTTCGTCTGATTTCTTTTTTTGTTCGAACGATAACCGCTCTTGAAACCGTACCTTTTTTGACAGCTCCACTGGGAGTAGCTGCTTTCACAGTCACCACTATCTCATCTCCTACTCCAGCATAACGTCTTTTAGATCCTCCTAAAACACGGATACACAAAACCTCTTTGGCTCCTGAATTATCTGCTACTTTTAATCTACTTTCCTGTTGTATCATTTCTAATGAAATTTTAACGCACTAAAAAACTATTTGGCTTTCTCCAGCACTTCTACTAAACGCCATCTTTTTTTCTTACTCAAAGGACGGGTTTCCATAATTCGGACTGTATCTCCAATATTACACTCATTACTCTCGTCATGAGCGGTAAACTTTTTCGATTTCTTTACAAATTTACCGTATATAGGATGCTGTAGACGTCTCTCCACAACAACAGTAATGGTCTTATCCATTTTATCACTGCTTACTACTCCTACTTTTACTTTTCTGAGATTTCTCTCTTCCATAATATTGTTCATTTAATCACTTTAAACTTTATTTCGCCGAACGTCTGGCAACAATTTTTGACCTTTTAGCCAATTGACTGGCATCCATCGCAGCTATCTCACGAGCTCTCAACTCGGTCTGAATTCGCGCAATATTTCTTCTAAGCACTCTGATTTCCATTGGACTATCAATACCTCTTGTAGAGTGATCAAATCTCAATTGCACTAATTTGCTCTCGGTGCCTTCTAATTCAGCTTCTAGATCTACTAACGCTAAATCTTTATAATCTTTTGGATCTACTGTTGACATATCCTATATTTTACTGAGTCCTTAAATCTTTTCTGACACTAAATTTTGTCATAATAGGCAATTTCTGTGCGGCTAATCTTAACGCCTCTTGTGCTACTTCTTCAGAAACACCATCCAATTCAAACAGGATCCTGCCTGGTCTAACAACGGCAACATAATGTGAAAGAGCACCCTTACCTTTACCCATCCTTACCTCTTGAGGCTTAGCAGTAACAGGTTTGTCTGGAAATATTCTAATCCACACCTTACCCTCTCTCTTCATATACCTAGTCATAGCTACCCTTGCAGACTCAATCTGTCTATTGGTAATCCATCCAGGTGTAGTAGCTTTCAAAGCAAATGATCCAAAATTGATAGTACTCCCCTTACGTGCGATACCCGTATTTCTTCCTTTTTGCTGCTTTCTATATTTCGTCCGCTTTGGCTGTAACATGACTATATTTATTTAATATTTCACTCCCTTTACTCAAAAGTTTTGCAAAGGTACAATCTTTAAAAGATAATTAATAATTAATTCTTATAAATCTTACTTACTTTCTTCTTTTCTTTCTGCCTCCTTGGTGGCCTCCCTGCTTGTTCTTCTGAGACATTCCCACTAATGGAGAAAGATCTCTCTTACCAAGTACTTCACCTCTACAGATCCATACTTTCACACCCAACTTACCATATATAGTTTGAGCTTCCACTAAAGCGTAATCTATATCAGCTCTAAAAGTATGCAATGGAGTTCTTCCATCTTTGTACTCTTCAGATCTTGCCATATCGGCTCCGTTCAAACGACCGGCGATTCTCACTTTAATTCCCTCTGCTCCTGCTCTCATGGTAGATTGAATAGCCATCTTGATTACACGACGATAATTCATACGTGCTTCCAATTGCTTGGCGATAGATTCACCAACGATATAGGCATTCAATTCAGGTTTTCTTATCTCTACAATATTGATCTGAACATCTTTTCCGGTCAATTTCTTTAACTCGGCGCGAATGCTATCTACCTCAGAACCTCCTTTACCAATAATAATTCCTGGTCTAGATGTAGTAATAGTAACAGTAATTCTCTTAAGTGTTCGCTCAATAATGATGGCAGCTATTCCTCCTTTATGTACCCTTGCTCGAAGATAACGACGTATCTTTTCATCTTCTACCACTTTATCTGCAAAATCTTTGTCGGCGAACCAATTTGAATCCCAACCTCGAATTATGCCTAATCTATTACCAATTGGATTTGTCTTTTGACCCATTATTCTTTATTTGGTTTTTTTTTAATTTTCTTCTGCTTCTTCCCCAGAATTATCTTCTACTGCCGTCGATTCCAACGGTATTCGATTTTCTACTATCAACGTTACGTGATTAGAACGTTTTCTCACTCTGTGAGCCCTACCATGGGGGGCAGGCCGAATTCTCTTCAACATCCCAGCCTCATTAGAGAAAACCGTCTTAACATATAATTGGAAATCTTCAGCACTATTGCCATTGCTCTTATACTCCCAGTTTGAAATGGCAGATATCAACAATTTTTCAATCCACTCCGATGCTTCTTTGTTAGTGAAGCGACAAATATTTAAAGCTTCGTTTACGTTTTTGCCTCGGATATTATCTACCAATAATCTCATTTTTCTGGCAGACATCGGACAATTCTTTAGCTTAGCTACTGCTTCCATCTTTTTATTTAATTTAAACGCTCTTTTAAAATCAGGTAACTATACCTTTATTTACTTCTTACGATTACCGCCGTGACCTCTAAAGTTTCTGGTCGGTGAAAATTCTCCTAATTTATGACCTACCATATTCTCTGTCACAAAAACAGGAACAAAGGTTTTACCATTGTGTACTGCGATGGTTTCACCTACCATATCCGGAATTATCATCGAAGCTCGAGACCAAGTCTTAATTACAGTCTTCTTATTAGACTCCTTAGATTTCTCCAATTTCGTCAAAAGCTTATGATAAATATAGGGTCCTTTCTTAATTGATCTAGGCATAGTTATTGACTATTTTTTCTTCCTTGAAATGATTAATTTGTTAGATGCTTTTTTCACATCTCTAGTTTTTTGTCCTTTGGCCATAATACCAGTTCTCGATCTAGGATGTCCTCCAGAAGAACGGCCTTCACCACCACCCATTGGGTGATCGACAGGGTTCATGGCTACACCTCTTACTCTAGGTCTTCTACCTTTCCATCTGTTACGTCCGGCCTTACCCATGATAACATTCGAGTGAACAGGATTTGACGTAGATCCTATCGTTGCTCTACATACAGACAATATTCTTCTCGTCTCACCTGAAGGCAATTTAACCACTACATATCGGCCTTCTTTACTCACCAATACAGCAGATGTACCAGCACTACGTACCAACTGGGCACCTTTACCCGGTGACATTTCAATGCCATAAATCACTGTACCTAAAGGAAGATCCTTCATCTCTAAAGTATTTCCAATCTCAATTGGTGCTTTAGAACCCGACATTACCGTATTACCCACTTTCAAACCATTGGGTGCTATAATATATCTTTTCTCTCCATCAGCATATACAACCAAAGCTATAAATGCAGATCTATTGGGATCGTATTCTATCGTCGATACTTTTGCAGGAATATTATCTTTGTCCCTTTTGAAATCGATGATTCTATATTTTGTCTTATGACCACCACCTCTATTTCTCATGGTCATTTTACCTGTTCTATTTCTACCCCCGATACGGTTTTTTCCAACCGTCAAACTTTTTTCTGGAGTATCAGTCGTTACTTCATCGAAGGTATTTCCCATTCGATGACGCATCCCAGGTGTTACCGGTTTAAACTTTTTAAGTGCCATTTAGACTAAATTTTTCTTTCTTGTTAAATACTATTCAATACTATAATTCGCCAAAGAGATCGATACTCTCACCTTCTGATAAGGTCACAATTGCCTTTTTGTATGAAGACTTTCGTCCCTTTTGCAAACCACCTCTTGTAAATTTAACTTTCAATTTACCTGGTAAAATAGACGTATTGATCTTATCTACATTCACTTTGTACATTTCTTCAACCGCTGCTTTGATTTCTATCTTGTTAGCTGTCTTATCTACTACAAAACTCACTTTGTTGAACTGATCATTCAACTGATCAGATTTTTCTGTAATAAGAGGCTTTATTAAAACTCGCTTTGCCATTGTTCTACATTTTTTCTTCTAATCAAAAATATTATTCCGCAGTTGAGATACCGTTAAGAGCACTTTCTGCAAATAAAAGTACATTGGCATTCATAATCTCATAAGTATTCAAGTTACGTGCTTCCACCACTTGTACTTTAGGAAAGTTTCTTCCACTTAGGTACAAGTTTTTGTCGTAGTCACCAGTCACCAACAATACTTTTTGCTCGCTTACTTTAAGATTTTTCAAAACCTCAACAAATGATTTTGTAGACGGCTTATCAAAGGTAAAGTCCTCAACAACACTTACATTTCCTCCCAATGCTTTTGAAGACAATGCGCTATTTCTAGCTACTTTCTTCAATTTTGCATTCAATTTAGAATTATATGCTCGTGGTCTCGGTCCAAATACTCGACCTCCACCTCTAAACAAAGGATTCTTGATATCACCTGCTCTTGCAGTACCCGTACCCTTTTGTTTTTTAATCTTTCTAGTAGAACCAGCTACTTCACTTCTTTCCTTAGCCTTGTGTGTACCTTGTCGTTGATTCTTCAAGTAATGTTTCACTGCCAAGTATACAGCATGCTCATTGGGCTCTACAGCAAATATATTCTCAGGAAGTTCAATCGATCTTCCCAATGATTCTCCATTTGTATTTAAAACATCAATTTTCATGCTCGCTTACTTTTCAATAATTACTAATGATCCTTTGTGTCCTGGTACAGCACCTTTGACAACCAAAATATTTTGCTCAGCGTGAATTTTAAGAACTCTCAAATTCTTCAATTTCACTCTATCTCCACCAGTTCTCCCAGCCATTCTCATGCCTTTGATTACTTTGGAAGGATAGGAAGAAGCACCCAATGATCCTGGAGCTCTTTGTCTGTTGTGCTGACCATGAGTAGCATCACCAACACCGGCAAAACCATGTCTCTTAACAACCCCTTGAAAACCTTTACCCTTGGAAGTTCCTACAACATTTACAATGTCGCCTTCCAACAATACGTCTTCGATAAGGATTTCATCACCCAGCTCTTTTTCACCTGAGAAATCTCTAAATTCGACAACATGTCGCTTAGGCACACTATTGGCCTTCGCAAAATGCCCTTGAAGGGGCTTTGTCGTATTTTTTTCTTTTTTATCGCCAAATCCTAATTGAATGGCATTATAACCGTCTGAACTTTGGGTTTTTACCTGTGTTATCACACAAGGTCCAGCCTCTATTACTGTACAAGCAACATTTTTACCTGATTCATCATATATGCTTGTCATCCCAACTTTACGCCCTAATATTCCGTTCACTTTTCTGGAATTTAATTTCTTTAATAAATTACTTCATTTGTGTAGAATTCTACACAGATTCCGCAGCCAATAAACAACCTTAAACTAATACTCTCTCAGAAGATATGAACTAAGATCAAGTAAGCTTTACCTGGATGTCAACACCACTAGGTAACTCTAATCTTGATAATGCGTCTACTGTCTTCGGAGTAGGGGTATAAATTTCTATAAGGCGCTTATGGGTACGCAATTGGAACTGCTCACGAGACTTTTTATTTACGTGCGGAGAACGAAGCACAGTAAACACTTCTTTTTTCGTTGGCAGCGGAATCGGACCCGTTACGACTGCACCGCTACTTCGAACGGTTTTTACGATCTTCTCTGTAGATTTATCTACCAAATTGTGATCGTATGAGCGTAACTTTATCCTAATTTTCTGATTCATAACCTAATATAATTAACAAAGAACTTTCAAAAATATTTAAAACTAATCTTACTTACTTACTAACTACACTTTAACCTCACCCTTAGCTTTGGCAATAATAGCCTCACTAATACTTGAAGGTACAGGTGCATAATGCGAGAACTCCATAGATGAAGTCGCTCTACCCGATGTGATGGTACGCAACTGTGTTACATAACCAAACATCTCTGACAAAGGCACATCTGCTTTGATAATGGTAGCATTGTTTTTAATGTCTTGCCCCTTGATCAAACCTCTTCGTTTGTTCAAATCACCAATCACTGAACCTGTATATTCATCGGGAGATGTAACTTCCAATTTCATAACTGGCTCCAACAATACCGGCTTACATTTTGGCGCTGCCTCTCTAAATCCTTCTTTAGCACACAATTCAAATGCAATCGGTTTTGAATCCACTGCGTGAGTACTACCATCATACACTCTTACTTTCATGCTATCGATGTTGTACCCGGCCAAAACACCATTGTCCATCATAGCTGTAAATCCTTTCTGCAATGAAGGAATCAATTCTTTTGGAATAGAACCCCCAACAATAGCATTTACAAACTGCAACTTAACTTTTCCACTTTTGAACTCGTCGCTTTCCAAGAATTCCTCATCTGCTGGCCCAATTTCGAATTCGGCATCTGCAAACAAACCAGAACCCCCAGATTGCTTCTTCAACTTCTCTCTGTGAGATATAGTCTCAGTCAAAGCTTCTTTATAACTTACTTGTGGCGCTCCTTGATTGGCTTCCACTTTAAATTCACGTCTTAAACGATCGATAATGATTTCCAAGTGCAACTCACCCATACCTCTAATGATGGTTTGATTGGACTCTTCATCGTATTCAACTTTGAAAGAAGGATCTTCCTCGGCCAACTTAGCCAAGCCCATTCCCAATTTCTCCATATCTTTTTGTGTCTTAGGCTCAATTGCCAATCCAATTACTGGATCGGGGAAAGTAATACTCTCCAAAACAATCGGATGACCTTCTTGACACAATGTATCTCCCGTTTTGATATCTTTAAATCCTACAGCAGCAGCTATATCACCAGCTTCTACTCTATCGATTGGATTTTGCTTATTAGAGTGCATTTGATACAATCTCGAAATACGCTCTTTCTTACCAGATCTTGTATTCAATACATAAGAACCAGCATCTAATGCTCCAGAATAAGCTCTAAAGAATGCCAATCGACCTACATATGGATCGGTAGCAATCTTAAATGCCAAAGCTGCAAAAGGTTCGTTAACATCTGGCTTTCTCAATTCTTCTTTCTCCGTATCTGGATTGAAACCCTCAATCGCTTCTACATCCATTGGAGAAGGCAAGTAAGAACAAACACCGTCCAATACCGCCTGTACACCTTTGTTTTTAAAGGCAGAACCACAGAACATTGGAATAAATTTACGATCGATCACACCTTTTCGGATGGCCGCTCTCAATTCATCGGCACCTATAGATTCAGGATCTTCAAAATACTTCTCCATCAAAGAGTCATCGTATTCCGCTACTGATTCCAATAATTTCTCTCTGTATTCAGCAACTGTATCCACTAAATCTTCAGGAATATCAATTACTTCATAAGTCATTCCTTGATCGGCTTCGTTCCAGATTCTAGCTTCATTGGTGATCAAATCAACAACACCTCTAAAAGTCTCTTCCGCTCCGATAGGAATCTGCATAGGCACTGGATTAGCACCCAACATTTCTTTTACTTGGCGAACAACCTCAAAAAAGTTGGCACCTTGTCTATCCATTTTATTTACGAATCCCAAACGAGGAACTTTATAACGATCAGCTTGACGCCATACAGTCTCAGACTGAGGCTCCACACCACTAACCGCACAGAACAAAGCTACCACACCGTCCAAGATACGCAATGAACGCTCCACTTCCACTGTAAAATCAACGTGTCCAGGAGTATCAATGATATTAATAGTATAATCGTCTTCTTTCCAGATCCAATTGGTCTTAGTCGCCGCAGAAGTAATGGTAATACCTCTCTCTTGTTCTTGCTCCATCCAGTCCATTGTAGCAGCACCATCGTGTACCTCTCCAATTTTGTGACTAAGTCCTGTATAATACAATATACGCTCAGAGGTAGTTGTTTTACCCGCATCAATGTGGGCTGCAATACCTATGTTTCTTGTATACTTTAGATCTTTATTTGCCATGACAATCTCTTCTGTTTAAATGTTTATTATTTTTAATTACACTCTAAAGTGTGCAAATGCTCTATTTGACTCAGCCATTCTATGCGTATCTTCTTTACGCTTCACCGCTGCGCCCTCTCCTTTGGCTGCTGCCATCAATTCTGCAGCAAGTTTCTCAGAGAAACTTTTACCATTTCGTTGTCTAGCAAACTTAATAACCCACTTCATACCAGTAGCCACTTTTCTCTTAGGTCTGATCTCAGTAGGGATTTGAAAAGTAGCTCCACCTATTCTACGGCTTCGCACCTCAACCTGTGGCATTACAGTATCCAACGCCTTTTTCCAAGTCTCATAACCACCTTCCTCTGTTTTCTCATCGATGATATCCATCGCATCGTAAAACAATTTATATGCCAAGCCTTTTTTACCAGCCCACATCATATTGTTCACAAACATTGTCACCACAGTATCCTTGTATCGTGGATCCGGCTCTACTATTCTTACTTTTGGTTTTCTTTTCCTCATTTCAATTCAATTAACTTGGATTAAGATTTTGGCCTTTTCGCGCCATATTTAGATCGAGACTGCAATCTGCCTTCAACACCAGCAGTATCCAACGCTCCTCTCACAATTTTATATCGTACACCAGGTAAATCTTTTACCTTACCTCCACGCACCAATACAATTGAGTGCTCTTGAAGATTGTGTCCCTCACCCGGAATATATGCAATCACCTCAATACCATTAGTCAACCTCACTTTCGCTACTTTACGAAGCGCCGAGTTCGGTTTCTTTGGCGTAGTGGTATATACCCGTGTACAAACTGCTCTTTTCTGCGGACACGAATTCAAGGCTCTAGACTTACTCTTCACCTGAATTTTCTTCCTTCCTTTTCTTACTAATTGATTTATTGTTGGCATACTAACTCAAATGCTTATTTTTTTTATTGATTTTGCTTCCTACAGACACCACGTCCCCGAAAGCGATTGCAAAGATAATTTAATTATTCAGAATAAAAAATTTACCTCGAAAAAAATATTTAATTCGCTGAATTCTAACCCTTAAAGAAGGGTCTTTTCACCCTGAATGAACATATATAAAATAGAATATATTTTACACCATAACAGGATTAACACATATATATACGGAATAATTCCAATCACACCATCATTTATTTTCCATCACCATAGACTTCATAGACAGTATTCTTTGGATTATTGTTTTTCACCAAATTCATGATTTAACACTTCTAATGCCTAGCTATCTTGGATAGTATCTGAGCCATAGATCGCTTAATATCAGTGCTGGAGCCTATAAAATTGTTGTTCATAAAGGAAAAAATATATTTATGCCCTCCCTGGGTCAATATATATCCGGACAAGCAAAATACCCCACTCATGCTACCTGTCTTAGCGTATACTGTTATACTATTTTCATCCACGACCGCAGCAGGATCATATTTATTAAGATCCACTACGGGAAAAACTTTAAACAAGCCATCATTATTGTGGTTTTGATATAGTTGTCCCAGAACAAAACAAAAGAAATTAGGACTCATTAAATTATATCGAGATAAGCCAGATCCATCCACCCATCTTATTTTGCCTTTCCAAGAACTCCACTCCGAATCCAATATCCTTCCAATTGCTTCATATCCCGTCTCCATATTCCCCCATCCCGCAGATATATTTATCAGCAATTGCTCAGCCAGAAAATTGTCGCTTACCTTCATCATTTTTTTCACAACACTATCTCTATTACTTCCTGGCAAAATATTCCATTTGGAAACCATCCAATCGGCTTCGGACACAGATCCAGCTAGTAAATTTTGCCCCAACTTCTGCTTTAAAACACTTAATAGCAGATCTTCATCCCACTTAAAGGGGATTTTTCTATCTGATATTTGACCTTTGTCGGGAGAATAGACATTATATATATTCTCGTCCTCCAATCGATTGATCCCCTTACCACCACTATTTATATAATTAAAAATAAAATTATGGTTTAGTGCATTGTCATTGTTCCATGAAGTAAGATTACATTGGATAGGCCATATCGCCCGCTCGGCTGAATAATAATATGGATAATCATCCCAGGACCAACCCGGGCCCCAACGCTTAAGACCAGATGGACCACGGACATATTGAATGTGATTTTGTTCTTCCAAAAACTCCATAATGACATCTTCCTTTTCATCATCACACATAAAGCCCGGATCTCCCATTCCTCGAACATAGGTAGAATCATCCATTTTGAAATATTGTAATCCATGTAAATTTTCAGGCAAATACTCTAATGCGGCGTAACATGTTAAGATTTTAGTATTGGAAGCTGGCAATAATCGATGATTGGGCTGATAACCATATAACATTTCCATAGTCTCGGCATCGTAAAGTGCAAAACCCGAATGAAGATCACCGCGACCAAAACTATCTTGAAACATTTTATCTATTTCACGCCATTTTTTGTCAACTCCACTGAAGTGTTTCGCCGATGTACAAGAAGTTAAACCGTACAGTCCACATATTATATAGACCCATACCATGTACATTCTCACCATAAATTGTATATTTTAGCTATAAATTAGATCATTAGATGACAAAGATAATATTACCTTTTGTATTTATATGTATACTGTATTTCCCCCTACCGACCATGGCCCAAAGCCAATGGCCTACCCTATCTCAACTAGAAAAGGAATACCATAAATACAAAGTTGAAGAAATAAATAGTAGAAAATTTACGATCTCAGATATCGAACCTTTACTCAAAAGAGCTGGTCGAGAATCCAATATGACCATAGACATCCTAGGCCGTAGTGTTGAAAATCGTCCTATATATAAAATGTCCTACGGTCACGGACCTATTAAAATATTGTATTGGTCGCAGATGCACGGAGATGAATCAACTGCCACTATGGCCCTGTTAGATTTTTTCCGTTGGTTGAGTCCCCAAAACAGTGAACACAGTGACATTCTTGAAGAAATCAGCAAAAAATACACCCTGTATTTTGTTCCGATGTTGAATCCTGATGGCGCGGAAAGATTTCAAAGAAGAAATGCCCTAAATATAGATTTAAATCGAGATGCAATCAGAACGACGAGTCCTGAAGCTAAGTTGCTTAAAAATTTGAGAGACAGCCTTCAACCACAGTTCGGGTTTAATCTTCACGATCAGAGCATCTATTATAGAGCCGGACTAGACGGCGACCAAGTAGCCCTCGGTTTTTTGGCTCCGGCATACAATCATTCCAAGGACATCAATGGTGTGCGATTTACCGCTATGCAGGTTATAGCCAGTTTATACGACAGCCTTCAATATGAATTGCCCCGCCAAATCGCCAAATACGATGACACTTTCGAACCTCGAGCCTTTGGAGACAACTTTCAAAAATGGGGAACTTCAACCATTTTAATCGAATCTGGTGGTTCAAAAAACGATCCTCAAAAACAGTATTTACGCAAGATCAATTTCTTCACCTTTATCAAATCCTTGGAAATTATTCACCGGGATCTCTATTTAACTAAATCTATAGTTGATTATGAAAAAATCCCCTTTAATCAGCACAAAATGCTGGATTTAATCATAGAGAATCTCAAGTATCAATACCGCGGAAAAACCTATGAAATAAATATCGGATACAGTAAGGGGAACAAAAACAACGCCTACATCAATGATATAGGGGACCTCAGTGTATATTCTGGTTTTGACAGCTTCGATGCAAGTCCATATATGGCCCATGTCCCGAAAGTATCACCCCATATACATATCAATCGCAGCGATTTTGCTAAGTCAGACTGGGCATCGGCCGTCCAAGATGGGACACTGCATTTTATCGTCCAACAAGGCGGACCCAAATTGCCGGACTATTTCCCCATACAGTTTTATACCGACATCAAGAGCAGTAGTTCTGACAAAAAGTTTAAACCTTATAATATCGGGGAAAATCCAACCATCGTATTATCGAAAAACAACCGTCCAGAATACGTTGTCTCCAATGGAAAAATATACTCCATTGAGTCCATTATAAAGGAAATGAAATCTATCCTAACAAAGTAATGCTTCCTCGACTGGTATCCAATTCGGCCATTTGTCCGACAGGAAGGACACATTGATTGGATACATGCCCTATAGAATAACCACTGACAATAGGACATGGTATATCCTTAACCCAGTCCAATAATACTTCTTCTACGCTTTGACTATCAGGAGGAGGATTACAATCGGTAAACTGTCCAAAAACTATAGCAGCTGCTTCCCTCAATCGACTCGCTTGTTTGAGTTGTATCAACATTCTATCCAATCGATAAGGTCTTTCACCTACATCTTCGATAAATATAATTTTATCGGCAAAATCTGGCAAATAACCACTGCCACACATGGAAGATAAAATAGATAGATTGCCACCGATTAATCGACCTTTAGCCTTTCCGGCTTGGATCACGGAATAACTCTGAACATTGTCCATGGGATGATTGAATGAATATATTTCGGCTGTTTTAGAGGTAGAAAAAAGAATATTTTCAATTTCCCTCCTTGCATAATCTGTCATCTCCGAACTAGCTACAGGACCGTGATAGGTGATCAGCCCTGTCCTGTGATATATAGCATTTAGTAAAGCGGTAATATCACTATATCCCAACAAAATTTTGGGATTATTTTTTACTAAATTATAATCCAATCTCTCCAACAACCGATTCGTCCCATAACCTCCGCGAACACACCATATTGCATCGATGCTAGGATCAGCGAACATAGCGTGAAAATCCTCTAACCGCTGCTCATCCGTGGCAGCTAAAAAACCATTTTTTGAGCGTAAATACTTTCCTTCTACGACCGTTAAATCCCAGGATTCAATATTCTCAATAGCTTTTTGAATTTTTTCTTCACTTGAGGCACTGGCGGGAGCGATCAATCCTATTCTTGCCCCAGAAAACAATTTATTAGGAAAAATATCTTTACTTGGCGACATCATTTTACTCGATTTACTACCTACGCAGGACATCATAGATACTGCACCAAAGGCCATTAAATAGTTAAAATTTCTTCGCTCCATCTTACTACATAGATTATTGGACAATATACTTCAAGATTTTTCGGTTCGCATCAAACTGACAGGATATCAAATAAAGACCTGGTTTGAGATTGAGTGAAAAATTTACTGATGTTTCGTCTTTGCCTATATCTGATTGCCATAGACGTTGTCCTTGAATATTATATACTTCAACCAAGCCTGTAGTGCTTCGATTTTCGGGCAAGTCCAAGCTAATGTTTTTGCCATTTCCCGGATTGGGATATACAGCGAATGTCGATTCTGAGTCGTTGATCGGCTCCACTTTTACAATGTCGGAATAATAAATCTCTCCGTATTCATTTTCAATTTCCAATTTATAGAAAGTTGTGGAGTTGTTCCGCGCTTGAATCATGTTCTGTGGGATAAAATTTGTCTTATTGGTGGGTAAATTATAGGCGATAGTTTGATATTCATTGTCATCAAAACTATACTGTAAATTCACACTGGCCACCGAATTCCCCACATCTGGAATTTCCCAATTTAGAACAGGACTATCCTTGCCTCCTTTTCCAAAGAAATTGACATCTAAGTATTTCTTTTGCTTTTTGACGATGGTGAAATTATACTTGTTGAAAGCGTATATTTCATATAGATTTTTATTGATAGAAGCCGATATTTTCACCCTTGCTCTGGAGGTCTCTATGTAGGGAAAATACACATTGGCAAAACCAGAGTTGGCCACTTGTTCGGCCAATACATAAGGAAAGGTTTCACCGCCATCCACACTCAACAGAATATCTACCTTGTTATAAGGCATATAAATATTGTTAATACTGGAAGAATTCCACCTTATTGTACTAGCTGTTCTGTATCGACCGTTTGAACTTTCCGCATCTAATTCGATTCTACTGCCATCTTTGGGCAACAATACCTCCAAAGCTGGTTTATCGACTACCCTTATTTGTACTTCTTGACAACTCACATTTTCTGGTGTCCGAGTAGTAAGTCTCATCGTAATATTTCTAGGCGTCTCGGCATACACATCGCCAGCTGTCTCTTGCTGACTAATCTGAACACCTAGGCTAGGCAGCGACCTTATATGTCCCAACAAACCCGGCGCATGACTACTGTACATGGGTCCGTCTTCAAAGTGACCTGCCAACATACCATCGCTTTCCACATCAGTAGGCCATTCATTCTTGGTGTCGTATTGTTCCCAATTGTATAGATATAATAAGTCCCCTTTGGCTTTCAGATCGAAGGCCGTGTGCAAGGGTACATAAAAATCGTAGGGTATTTCTACTTCTGGTTTTTCAGCCCGCGGCATTCGAGATCCACATGTACGATAAAAATTAAGATGTTTGATCATCTCATTGAGACTATGGCTGTGGAAATAAAGATCGTCGGCAAATGGATCGGCATCGGCATAATCCACACAACTACCTTGATATCTCATCAATGAATTGCCCAATCCCGGTTCAAATCCATGCCCTGGGGAAGGAGCTACATTTTCACAGTTTTGCGATGTCCCATAATAAGTGTGATGAGCACCTAAGGTATGAGCGACTTCATGGGCGAGCACCCTAAGATTAAACCCTATATCATTGGGCTTTCCAGAGGCTGTCCAACCACTTCCCTTTTGGCCCGATTTACAAGCACTTCCAATGTAAGCCACCCCTTCAGCTTCCATTCGATTGCCAGGCAATCGATGAAGCACATGACCGATATCGAAATCGTATTTATTTTGGCTATTAAAGAAAGTTTTACTCTGTTCAACCACAGAAGCAGCATTGGGATCAAAGGCATCGGTTGAAGCTTGATTATACCATAAGTCTTCACTTAATTGAAGATAAAATTGCAGATTCAACTCTCTTGTATACAGTACATTTAAAGCCAATACATGATTGACCACCGATTGTTTCACCTTTTCCTTGTTGTCGAAATAAGAAGACCACTCCCCTGTACAAGCCAGTAGTAAGGTCATTCTAATTTTGGAAAATGATTTCTCTTGACAGATTAAACTTTGCCCACCAGAACGCAAAGAAACATGGGTTTCTTCTCCATCATTGAGACACTGAAAACTTCCTTCATTTTGCTGAGATTGAGCAGAAGATCTTACAAAGAAATTGAGTTGATCTTCATAGGGCTGAATGGTATAAAATTTATTTTTATAAAAATAAGTTAAAAATAATATTCCACTGTTCTCATAGCCATATATGAGGTCGCCATATTGATTTTTGCCTTGAAAAAAATCGAAACTGTCATCTCGTTCTCCCTTGGGAGCCCATAGTTCAAATGTCTCAATATTGAATTCTATGGTATCACCTGCAGCGTGAGGCACCTTGAGTATCGTGGCATTTAACGATCGACTATGTAATTGAGCTATTGAAATTTGCCATGCAGAAGCCTGCCATTGAAAAGTGTCAATTTTAAGATTATCTTTGTCTTGTGCAAATAGTCCTTGTGCTATTAATAAGATTAATAGAACACTACATAGATGCAAAGATTTATATATTAAACTATTTTTCATAGCTTATTTTAACTTTGAATAATCTTCTACAATTAAATTAAATCCTTCACTATCCTTTAGATAATAGACTTTCCCATCTTTAAAAATAAAGATGTCTACCATTTCTTCCGGTATTGATTGGTTAATTTCCACCGTAAAAATCTCAGCATTATTTTTATCAAGTTCCAAGATAAACCATTTTTTTTCATTTTGAAAGTAGCCAAGGTTATTTGAATCGAATTGCATAGGCAATGCTATGTCCTTTATTCTTTTTTTAATAATCATTTGCCCAGTACTGTCAAATCCAAAGACCCCTAGATTTTTATCTACCAAATACAATATATTATTGACTATAGTCAGTTGGTCTATATGTAAACCGGGAATGAGAAAATCCAAATTCTGGCTTTCAACCAATTTTTCAAAAGTCATGGTCCAACATTGAATTTTCCTCTCTTGGGGATTGTACAGCCATATGGTTTGATTGTTTCCCAAAGCGGCATTGGGGATATGGTAATTAAAATGGGAAGTAAAGTCGAGATTTGTTATTTCGTTGAGATAGCGATCTAATATAACCATTTGTTGATAATCTGAATTAAATGCAAAAAACCTCAATTCATTTTGCAAACCATAGGTCGTCATTGGCCAATGTAAGTCGTAGGAATAAAACTGTTCTGAGTTATTATTCACCTTTATTAAAGAGCGATTGTTTTTGAGAATATAAGCTGATTCTTGATCGTCAACAGCTAGTAAATGGACGGATTCGCTAGACCACTTTTCCCCGGTCAAACCTCCACAACAGAATAGACTATACAATAAAAACAGTGTGCTAAGGTTTCGAATGAAGTGCTCTTTGATTACCATACTGATAAAGATAAAACTTTTCTCCATCGAATACACCATAAGTATCGTGATGCAACCAATCGCCTATGTTAAAGTAGAAAGAATGTTGATTGGATAAATCATGGCAGATGGGCAAATGCCTATGCCCAAAGATAAAAAAATCTATATCAGGATTTGCCCTAGATTTGGACTCACTGTATTGAACCAACCACTCCTTATCAGCGCCTAGAAATTGAGGTGATACATGTTCTTGTGCCCGACTCGTCTTGCTCCAATAATTGGCAATTCTATAGGATAAATCTGGATGGATTTGTCGGTAACAAAACTGAAGAAAAGGATTGTGGAAAATTTTTTTCAATCTTTTGTAACCGTGGTCGCCAGGGCCAAGTCCGTCTCCGTGACCTATAAGAAAATTTTTTCCATAATGACTTACCCTTATCGGGGCTTTGTGAACAGGGATGCCCAATTCTTCGGGGAAGTAATCGAACATCCATACATCGTGATTTCCAATAAAAATATCTATCTGAATACCGCTGTCTTTTAAGGCGGCCAATTTTCCTAAAAACCGAATGAAGCCCTTGGGCACAAAGTGATTGTATTCAAACCAATAATCAAATAAATCACCTACTAGATATAAGTGACTTGCATCTTGGGATATATCATCCAACCACTGAATGATTTTCGTCTCTCGGACTTTGGAATCTTGAATACCCAGATGAAAGTCGGATGCAAAATAAATTTTTGACATAGTTTGTTAATTAACTCACCCATTCATCTAAGGGAAGACTAAAGGTTTCTGCCACCGCGGGGTGAACTACCTTTCCGTTAATAATATTCAGACCGGATTTGAGTTCTTCATTCAATTCACAAGCTTTCTCCCAACCTAGATCTGCCAATTGGATGGCATATGGCAAAGTAGAATTGGTCAATGCTATGGTGGATGTCTGCGGTACAGCCCCAGGCATATTAGCTACACAATAATGCACTACGTCGTCGATGACAAAGATGGGATCTTCGTGTGTAGTGGGCGTACATGTCTCGATACACCCTCCTTGATCAACCGCCACATCTACGAGTACGGTACCGGGCTTCATGTCTTTGAGCATATCTCTGGTGATCAGGTTGGGCGCCTTGGCTCCTGGAATAAGAACAGCCCCAACAATAAGGTCGCATTCGGGAATGAGCTTTCTTATATTGTATTCGTTGGAATATAGGGTTTTTACATTGGCGTCCATCACGTCGCAGAGATAGCGCAACCTTTGCATATTGATATCTAGAATAATGACTTCGGCATTGAGCCCTGCCGCCATTTTGGCTGCTTGAGTCCCTACTATGCCTCCGCCTAGGATGAGAACTTTACCTGGTGCTACACCGGGCACTCCACCCAATAAGACCCCCTTCCCTCCCATGGGACGTTCCAAATACTTGGCTCCTTCTTGAATAGCCATTCTTCCTGCGACTTCCGACATGGGAATGAGTAGTGGCAAAGATCCATCGGCCGCTTGAACCGTTTCATAAGCCAGACAGATGGCTCCGCTCGCTATCATGGCTTGCGTCAGGGTTTCGGAAGAAGCGAAGTGAAAATAGGTAAAGACGAGCTGACCCTTTTTAATCAATTGATATTCTGCCTCAATGGGTTCTTTTACTTTTATGATCATTTCCGCAGCAGCATAGACATCACCGATTTCGGGTAATATTTGAGAACCAGCCTGTTGATAGTCAGCATCAGTAAATCCAGAACCCAAGCCTGCGCCTTTTTGGACGTAAACGGTATGACCTCTCTTGGTCAATTCAAAAGCACCGGCAGGTGTAAGGGAAACTCGGTTTTCATTGGTTTTGATTTCACTAGGTATTCCAATAATCATGGTCGAGAAGAATTTAAAGTTGTTCTGGAATTATAAATTAAAGCTACAAATATAATGGCTTAAGCCGATACTATAAGATTAGATTTTAATATGACAAGAAATTTTCTATTTTTCCTTACAAAAAATCGATATCCATAAATGATAAATGATACTTTTGCAACAGAATACAAAATTTTTCAAATGTACCAATTATGAAAAAACACAATTTTTTTGCAGGACCTGCAATATTAGCCGAAGAGGTTAAACAAGAAGCAGCCAAGGCGGCTCTCGAATATCAAGGAATAGGATTGTCTTTGATGGAGATATCGCATCGATCGCCAGAATTTACGGCCATAATAGACGAAGCGAGAGATCTGGTTAAAGAACTATTAGAGGTGCCGGAAGGCTACCAAGTTTTATTCCTACAAGGAGGAGCCAGCCTACAGTTCTATATGACAGCACTCAATCTATTGGACAGCAGCAAGACTGCGGCATATGTGGACACTGGTTCTTGGTCGAGCAAAGCCATTAAAGAAGCCAAGCGATGCGGTAATGTAGAGGTAGTTGCCAGCTCAAAAGATAAAAATTACAACTATATTCCCAAAGACATAGCGGTTCCAGCGAATGCCCAATATGTACATATCACTACGAACAACACCATATTTGGGACACAGTTCCAATCGATTCCCGATTTTGACCAACCCATTGTAGCCGATATGTCATCAGATATTTTCTCAAGACCTATCGACGTATCCAAGTACGACATCATTTACGCAGGTGCGCAAAAGAATTTAGGACCTGCAGGTTGTACCTTGGTTATTGTAAAAGAAGGCGCTTTGGGCAAGGTAAGTAGAGAATTACCTTCGATGTTGGATTATTCCATCCAAATCAAATCTGGTTCATTGTTTAATACAGGACCGGTATTCCCTATTTACGTATGTTTATTGACATTGAGATGGTTGAAACAACAAGGGGGTATTGCCGGAACTCAGGTGAGAAATGAGTTGAAAGCGATGGCATTATACGAGGAAATCGATCGCAATCCATTGTTTGTAGGCACAGCCGCCAAAGAAGACAGATCGAGAATGAACATTTGTTTCTTACTCAACGATCCCTCAATGAGTGATGCATTTTTAGCAGACTGTGCTGCAGCAGGTATTGTGGGAATTAAAGGACATAGATCAGTAGGTGGATTTAGAGCGAGTACTTATAACGCTATGGATAAATCCAGTGTAGATGTATTGATTCAAGTAATGCAGGATTTCGAAAAGAAAAACATGTAATTCCAGTCAATAATAAATATATCATATGGAGACTGTTTCCCCGCGGAGGCAGTCTCCTTTTTTTTGTCCATATTTTGATGGAGAATGGTTAGTTGTTAGTGGTTAATTGTTAGTGGTTAATTATTAATGGTTAATGGTCAATGGTCAATTATTAATGTGAGCGAGCATGACTGAACGAAATACGAAGTATCCAATCGACTAAATGTCGATTGGGTGAAGGAACCGAGGGTTCCATCCCTCGGGTGGGTTGACAAAAGCACCAGAGCCCGTTAATCGATCTCTGGCGAGAACGACAGAATACAGTGCGAAGTACCCAATCCATTAAATAGGCATATGATGAGGATGACCGAGCAAAATCCGAAGGATCAAAGGTCGTAAATCGACCTTTGGCGAGGGAACCGGAGCCACTGTGCTCCGGGTGGGTAGGCCAGGGCGAGTGAAGTCACAGCCACTGTGCTGTGACGAGACTGCATATAAATTTAAATCAGTGACTAGTGACTAGTAGCTAGTGACTAGTTGCTAGTAGCTAGTAGCTAGTAGCTAGTTGCTAGTAGCTAGTTGCTAGTAGCTAGTTGCTAGTTGCTAGTTGCTAGTAGCTAATGACTTAATTTAACCGCAGGGAATGGAAGCCTTCATTCCCAAGTCAAAACCATTGATAATTAATAATTGACAATTAATAATTAATAATTAAAATATGCCTTTCTCCTCCACAAAAAAAGGCCATTCCCCTGATGGGAATGACCTTAATATATTTTGAACAAAATGTAAATCTAAGCCTTTTCTAAATCTACTACATTGAGATTCAATTCTTTTAGTTGAAGATCATCGATACTGGCTGGCGCATCTATCATCACATCCCTTCCAGTATTGTTTTTAGGAAAAGCTATGAAGTCTCGTATTGATGATACCCCATTCATGACGGCACATAATCGATCCAAACCAAAGGCTATACCCCCATGTGGTGGTGCTCCAAATTCAAAGGCATTCATTAAAAAACCAAATTGCGCCTCGGCTTCTTCTGGTGTAAATCCAAGCAACTCAAAGTTTTTACTCTGCAAATCTCTATCAAATATCCGAATAGATCCACCACCTATCTCCGATCCATTGATGACCAAATCATAAGCATCGGCCTTAATGTTTTCTAAAACACTTCTGTCCTTAGATGCCATTTTGTCGATATCATTCAAACTCGGTGCAGTAAATGGATGGTGCATCGCATGGAATCTATTCATTTCTTCATCCCACTCCAACAACGGGAAGTCCACTACCCACAACGGTTTGAAATCTCCTGGTTTTATAAGATCATGTCGTCGTCCCAACTCCAATCTCAATTCACCTATTTGTTTTCTCGTCTGATCCAATTCACCACTTAATATAAACAGGATGTCGCCTTTTTGTCCACCAGCTGCTTCTATCCAGGTTTTCAATGTAGCGTCATCATAAAATTTTCCGATGGTAGATTTTATACTATCATCGTTTTTCCACTGAACATATACCAATCCCTTGGCTCCGATCTGAGGTCGCTGTACCCATGAAGTCAACTCCTTCATATTTTTATTGGAATATTCATCGGCTTTGCCAGCCAATACAATTCCAGCAACTAAATCCGCGGAATCGAATACGGAAAATCCTGCTCCCTTAGCCGAATCATTAAATGAATTAATCTCCATTCCAAACCTTAAATCAGGTTTATCAGAACCGTATTTGGCCATAGCCTCATCGTAAGTCATTCGGGGGAATTCACCCAATGACACATTGATCATTTTCTCAAAAAGATGAACGACTAATCCTTCAAATGTCCGAAGAATATCCTCCTGATTGACAAAGGACATTTCGCAGTCAATCTGAGTAAATTCCGGTTGTCGATCCGCTCTTAAATCTTCATCCCTAAAACACTTGACTATCTGGAAATATTTATCCATCCCAGCTACCATAAGGATTTGCTTAAATGTCTGAGGCGATTGAGGCAAGGCGTAAAACTGTCCGGGATTTAATCTAGACGGTACTACAAAATCGCGTGCACCCTCAGGGGTACTCTTAATCAATACCGGAGTCTCTATCTCTAAAAACTCTTGTTCATCCATATACTTTCTGACCTCAATAGTCAACTTACTTCTAAATCTCAATTGATCTTGGACTACCGGTCGTCTGATATCCAAATAACGGTATTTCATCCGTAAATCCTCTCCACCATCGGTATCGTTTTCTATGGTAAAAGGAGGCAATTTGGCACGATTTAAAATAGTTAAATCTGTAACTACTAATTCTACATCTCCAGTAGCTCGATCGGGATTCTTACTCGATCGCTCTCTTACTTTACCAGTTACTTTGATCACATCTTCGCGATTAAGTCCACGGGCTTTTTCACAGAGACCGCGATCGGTGTCCATATTAAAAATTAATTGAGTGATTCCATATCGATCGCGCAAATCGATAAAGGTCATTCCTCCAAAATCTCGCTTTGTGGCCATCCAACCACTTAACGTTACTGTCTGATCAATATGTGTGGATCTTAAGGCTCCGCAATGATGAGTTCGATACATAGGATTAATTTTCTTTAATTTCGGACAAAATTATAAACTAATCTTTGGATTATTAGTTTTACCACTAATTAAAATCATTCAAAATAAGATGGAGGATGAACTTTGCATTTCCTAAAATTGTAAATTGAATGTATATTTGTCTCCCTAATGATGAGATGCACACTATTTTGACCAATCTATGATTAGTAATTATAAAATATTGACGTTAAGTTATGAAGATGTTACATTGGATAAAATCCCAATGTACATGGTATCTTCTGAGCATTCTGATGAAGAAAGAACCAAACTTTCTCAGCTAAAAAATTTGCTCGATGTTCAGGAGTTATACTACCTCAATACATGCAATCGCGTGTTGTACTTGGTCTATAGTCAGCACAGTGCCGAGCGATTGATGCAGCGAGTCAAACCATTGGTATACGCCGCTGGTCACAAAAACACGGAAAACATCTCTGATTTAAGTCCCAAAATCTATGAAGGCGAAGAAGCCGTCAATCATTTCTTCGAAGTGGCCTCGTCTCTCAATTCTATGGTTGTAGGAGAACGAGAAATCATTAGACAAGTAAAGGAGGCCTATGAAAAATGTCTCGACTACGGATTAACGGGAGATCATCTCAGAATACTATATCAAAGCTGTATCCAAACGGGCAAAGCCGTCTATTCTCACACGAGAATCGGAGAGAAAGCCGTAAGTGTAGTGGCATTGGCCATGAAAAAAATGCGCCAAATGGGTCTTTCTGAGACCGATGAAGTCATTCTCATCGGTGCAGGGCAAAGTATCAAAAACGTCTGTAGATTTTTGGCGGAATGGGGAGTCACCAAAATCAAAATATTTAATCGCAGTCTATTCAATGCCCATAAATTAAAAGAAATCTGCCCAACTGCTGAATTCTATCCACTGTCTGAAATTCATTTACACAATTTAGATGTAGATTTTTTCATTTCGTGCACCGGCGCCAGCAATCCAGTACTCACTCCAGAAATCATAGCTACAGCGACCCAGTCAAAAGGATTAACCAAAACCAAAGGAATGCTGGATTTGGCCATTCCCAACGATATTCACAGCGACATCTTTAAAGAGTACCCCAAGATCAGACTGATTGAAGTAGAATCATTGAGATCACTCGCTCAAAAGAATATTAATTTTAGAAAAAAGGAAATTCTTAAGGCCAAAGAAATCGTCGATCAGCAAATAGCTGAATTCAAAGAAAAAATGCACCGACGATTTATTGAAAAAGCTTTTCACGATATTCCAAGTCTTATTCACGAAGCCAAGGACAAAGCCATCAACGAAGTATATAGACAACGGATGGACGACTTAGATCCAGAAACCCAAGACTTAATTCACGAAATGATGGATTACATGGCTAAAAAGTGCATCAGTATTCCCATGAAAACAGCTAAGGAAAAGTATAGCTTTATTAGAAAATCCTTATCTTAACCTTCGATTTACGCTTATTCAGTAAAGAATAATATTTGTTATGCTGGTAAAGACTTTTGCTAGCGCTTTAGAAGGCGTCGATGCTATTCGCATTACCATTGAAGTAAATATTGGTGGTTCCGTAGTAGGTTCTAAACTGGCCTATTTCCTAGTCGGCCTACCGGACAATGCCGTCAAGGAAGGTTATCAGAGAATAGAATCTGCCATCAAATCCGTCGGCAAGTTCATGCCCAGACAAAAGGTTGTTGTCAATATGGCTCCGGCAAATATCAGAAAAGAAGGCAGTGCTTACGACTTGCCAATAGCCCTCAGCATACTGGGTTCTACTAAACAGGTGTCTTCCAAACATTTTGACCAATATATGATGATGGGAGAACTGGCATTAGATGGAGGAATCCGCCCCATTCGCGGTGCCTTACCCATGGCCATATTGGCTCGTAAACTCAAATTCAAGGGCATCATTCTACCCTATGCCAACGCTCGAGAAGCCGCTATAGTAAATGACTTAGATGTATATGGAGTAAAATCTCTTGATGAAGTAATCGATTTTTTTGAAGATTCCAATAGACTGCGTCCAACCGTAGTCGATACCAGAGATGAGTTTTTCCATAATTACAATCAATACCAAGTAGATTTTGTAGATGTAAGAGGACAGGAAAATATTAAACGAGCCCTCGAATTGGCAGCAGCCGGAGGACACAATGTATTGTTGATTGGCCCTCCAGGAGCAGGTAAAACCATGATGGCCAAAAGATTGCCGACTATTCTACCTCCACTTACATTGGCAGAAGCCCTTGAAACTACCAAAATTCACAGCGTGGCAGGTCTTCTCAACGAAAACGCTTCTTTGATTAAGACCAGGCCATTTCGATCCCCCCATCATACCATTAGTGATGCCGCTTTGGTCGGAGGAGGATCGAATCCCCTGCCTGGTGAGATCTCACTATCCCACAACGGGGTGTTGTTTTTGGATGAATTACCAGAATTTCACCGTTCTGTATTGGAAGTAATGAGGCAACCTTTGGAAGACCGAAAAATCATAATATCCAGGGCCAGAATGACGGTGGAATATCCGGCTTCATTTATCCTCATCGCTTCTATGAATCCCTGTCCCTGTGGGTTCTTAAATCATCCCGAAAAAGACTGTGTCTGTACACCGGCAGCCATCCAAAGATACCTCAACAAGATCTCCGGTCCCCTACTCGATCGTATCGATTTACATGTGGAAGTCACCCCGGTATCATTTGATGAAATAACCTCTAGCTCTCATACGGGAAAAACCAGTGCCGAAATAGCCGAACGAGTCATTAATGCTAGAAAAAATCAACAAGAACGATTCGCCAAATACGAACTAGATATCCTCTGCAATGCGGAAATGCCGCCTAGAATGGTGAAACAATTGTGTAAAATAAATAAGGCCGGAGCTACGTTATTACGAGCAGCAATGGAAAAACTTCAGCTATCCGCTCGTGCCTACGATCGAATACTCAAAGTAGCTCGAACCGCAGCAGACTTAGACAATAAAGAAGACATCGAAATAGGTCACTTGGCAGAAGCCATTCAATACAGAAGTTTAGATAAAGAAAATTGGGGAAATTTATGAATATAGAAAAAAAATACGCCCTAGGTTTAATCATTACCGTAGCGGCCATATTCTTGGCAAAATATTTATCCGAACAAAATACCGTAATGGTTGGGGATAAGGCCATGAATTTTACTTACACCAATATGGAAGGACGAGAAGAACAATTACTCGATCAATCGGCCAGCTATACCCTACTAGATTTCTGGGCCTCATGGTGTCAGCCCTGTAGATTGGGGAACAAAAAACTAGTAAACATCTATAAAAATTCTCAGCCCAATGATTTAAAAATTATATCCATTGGTATAGAGAAGGATAGCCTAGAATGGGAGACAGCTATCGAGGAAGACTCATTGCCCTGGGACGACCAATACTCCAGTTTTACCATGTTCAACGATCGGATAGTAGATGGATACAAAGTGACTACTACCCCCACCTATTTTCTCATCGATAAAGATGAAAACATCATAGCCAAATCTCATGATCTTGAAGATATAAAGTCAGTGCTCGTCAAAAAAGACATCATACACTGACAATTTGTCCCATATTTTTGAATGGCAAGTACTTTGCACCACTATTAGCAAAAACGGATAATACATGAAGGATAATATAGAAGAAATGCAAGATCCCATAGATCAAGGGCAGGAAAATACTATTCCCGAAAATGAAGCTGTAACAGATACTGACCCTCTCGAGGAATTACAGGCGGAATATCAAGAACTAAAGGATAAATACTTGCGTTTGTTTGCAGAATTCGACAACTTTAAGAAAAGAACCCTAAAAGAGAAAATAGAAATGTCCAAAATGGCAGGACAAGACGTCATAAAGTCACTTTTGCCTGTATTGGATGATTTTGATAGGGCTAAGATGATTGCCGAACAACCCGACAGCAATGAAACCTTTAGTGAAGGAGTAAAGTTGGTATACCAAAAAATACACTCCGTACTTCAGAGCAATGGTTTAAAAGTAATGGAAATTGAGGACTCACAATTTGATCCGGAATTACACGACGCCATTACCGAAATCCCTGTGGAGGACGAAAACATGAAGGGCAAAATCGTAGATGTGATAGAAAATGGATACTATCTCAACGATAAAATAATAAGACACGCAAAAGTAGTAACCGGAAAAAAGTAAGATTATGGGGAAGAGAGATTATTATGAGGTTTTGGGCGTGGATAAGTCAGCGGATGAAAAAGAAATAAAAAAAGCTTATCGGAAAATAGCGATGAAGTTTCATCCCGATAAAAATCCAGACAATCCAGAAGCTGAAGAAAAATTTAAAGAAGCGGCCGAAGCATATGAAATACTCAGTGATGCAGACAAAAAAGCCAAATACGACCGATATGGTCATGCCGGAGTGAATGGTCAAGGTGGATTTGGATCAGGTGGCATGACTATGGACGACATCTTCGACAATTTTGGTGACATTTTCGGTGGTGGAGGTAGTCCATTTGGCACCTTCTTCGGAGGTGCTCAAGGTGGAGGAGGCAGAACCAGCAGAGGAAGTCGAGGATCCAACCTGAGAATTAAGGTTGCTCTAACCCTGGAAGAAATAGCCAGTGGAGTCAGTAAAAAAATAAAAGTTAAAAAACAACTAAAGTGTAAAACCTGTCATGGTTCAGGAGCCAAAGACGCTGGCTCTGTAAGTACTTGTGGTACTTGCGGTGGTCATGGAGTGGTTCGCCAGGTAAGAAATACCTTCTTAGGTCAAATGCAGACCACAGCTACCTGCCCTACTTGCAACGGTAGTGGTGAGATCGTAAAGGACAAATGTACTACCTGTAAGGGAAGTGGACATACCTATGGCGATGAAACGGTAGAAATAGATATTCCCGCAGGTGTAGAAGCCGGCATGCAGCTGTCCTTGAGAGGAAAAGGAAATGCTGGAGCCAATGGAGGTCCTGCAGGTGACTTACTTGTTTTGATCGAGGAAAAACCCCATGCCACCCTAACTCGAGATGGCAATCAAATCATATATGAACTCTACCTCAATTTTGCGGATGCCGCTTTGGGCACGAGCATAGAAGTACCTACTTTACAAAACAAAGTTAAGATCAAGGTTCCCGAAGGAACACAGTCAGGTAAAATATTTAGGTTAAAAGGAAAAGGCTTACCCAATGTCCAAAGCTACGGCTCTGGTGATCAGTTGATCCATGTAAATGTTTGGACACCTAAAAACCTTAGTGCTGAAGAAAAAGCACTGTTGGAAACCATGAGAACGATGAAAAATTTTGATCCGACTCCGGGTAAAAACGACAAAGGCTTTTTTGATAAAATGAAAGACTATTTTAATGGTAAAACATAGGCTCTATATCGCAGGCATTGCCCTAATCATGAGTTTGTGTTCATGTAATCAAGATATAATAGCAGATCATACATGGGAGTTGTCGCCAGACCATTGGCATCACTCCCATGTTCTTGAAGACAGTTGGAACTTAACCGATAGCTCAAAATACTACAGGTTATACCTCAACCTAGACCACAGTAACGAATTTGCCTATCAAAATCTATACTTAAAACTTCAGCTAGAAAGTCCACAATCCCAGATTATCGATGAGACTACCTCTATCCAATTGATGGATGTCAGAACAACACAGTGGATTGGCGAACAAAAAGGTAGTGAATTAATCCATCTTAAAACCACGATCCGAGATAGCCTATTGTTAAAAGATGATGGTCAATATCACATTGTGATAGGCCAATATTCGAGAGATTCCCTACTTCAGGGCATTGACAGAATCGGATTTGAACTAGAAGCTCTCTCTCCCTAAATAAAAAAAGGATAAATGTGAAAAATCAGCATTTACCCTTTCTTAAAACTACCAGCTGTCCTTTAGACGGTGGAATTATTGAAAGTCACATTTAAGTTTAAAAATTTATCTATTCTTTTACTTGATCTACCATAGGACGCCTTTCGTTATTTAACAATTCACAGGCAGTTCCAAATATCAACTCAACTATCGTAGTCATTTTTTCGAACTCTATCTTTTCTATGGTATCAGTAGGCCGGTGATAATCCTCGTGGACACCGGTAAAATAAAATATTACAGGAACATTGTTTTTGGCAAAATTATAATGATCCGATCGATAGTAAAAACGATTGGGGTCGGCTTCATCATTGTATTTATAGTCTAAAAAAAGTTGAGTGGTTTTAGTATTCACCTCTTCATTGATTTTATGTAAATCTGAACTCAATTTATCAGAACCAATAATATAGACGTAGTATGGATCGTCTTCGTGAAACTTATCCCTTCTCCCTATCATATCTACATTGAGATTGACAATGGTATTGTCCAAAGGATAAAGGGGATGATCGGTATAAAATGCGGATCCCAACAAACCCTTCTCTTCGCCATTGGCAAATAAAAACAAGACAGAGCGCGCTGGAAAATCACTATTGTTTTTGGCCAGTAAACTCAATACCCGAGACATTTCCAATACCGATGAGGTTCCTGAACCATCGTCGTCCGCCCCATTAAAAATATCTTTGCCTCGAACACCCAAATGATCAAAATGAGCTGATATCACTAAGATTTCATTTCTGAGAACGGGGTCTTTTCCTTCCATAAATCCTACTACGTTGGGAACGTATTCGTATTTGGTCAATTTATGCATTTTCAATTCCACCTTTTTACTGATTACTACAGGGGAGGTATTGTTGCGCCGTTGTTCGTATTTACTCTTTCTATATGCCAATATATTGGATTGGTACCTGGCCATGATAGCAGTAGCCATGCCCGGCGATATATATATGATATTGGTTCGTCCTACCTTCGGCAAATTGGTGGTCACTGAGGGACTTAAAAGCAGTGGTCGATACCTGGCCAATCTGGATGCAAAATGCTCGGAGATCACCAATATCACACGAACACCAGCTTCTGATGCTGCCTTTATTTTTGTATTTTCTAAACCAGAACCACTATATGAATTGCTGTCATCAGGCTGACCTTCATGGATCATCACCATCTTATTGGACAAATCCATTGACGAAAAATCATCAATGCGGTCATTATTCAGTCCATAGCCCAAATACACTATTTCCTGATCTTGAAAACTGGGCAGATTAGGGTTCTCAGAAGGCAGGGCATAAAAGTCCTTATTTGCTTCAAATTCCCGACCTCCCAATACCATGGACAATTCTTGCCATGTCTGCTTATACAAGGGGAAGTATTGAAAATAGTCCCTAGTATTATTTGGGGTCTCGTAACCAAATTCATTCAATTTTTTAGCTAAAAAGGCTGCAGCCTTTTTATTTCCAGCTTGACCTGTTTCTCTGCCTTCAAATTCATCCGATGACAATATCGATAAATATTTGTAAATAGAGTCTTGGGATATATTCTGAGTAAAGTGGGTCAATTCCATAGGACTGTATTGCAACATTTGTCCCTCGGATTGGGAAACGGTCACCAAAAGAATCAATAATAGATATAACTTATTCATCTGCTATACTTTTTTTCAAAATAAGGATTATTTTCTGAATCTAACTATAATCCACCTATTTGCATACATTTTCAAGCTTAAAATCAATAGATGTTAGTCTAAAATAGAAATCAATGATGCTAAAAGAGGTCTTCCTTAAAACACAAAAAAGGATCCTATCGGCAAGATAGAATCCTTTTTAATAATTTGAACGGAACTAATTATTTGATGTTATTCATTAATTTGAAATCCAGACAAATCGGTATAACTACCGAGTCTTGAATGCAATTTTTCCAACAAGTCGGGATCTTTGGTTCTCACTACAAAATTAGCCAAACTAGGAATAGTCGTCTCCCATCTCTCCTTCTGCCCCTCAAATCCTGCATTTAATGCAGAATTGCTCAAAGTACTGTAAAACGAGAGCTGCTCGTCATACCGATCGATCAACTTATTCAAAGGCTCAAGTGCCAATTCAGTTTTGTCTAAATCCAATAAACTATTGACGTATATCATTATACTTGGGTCGTAGGGGAAGTTATAATCCGGAAACACTTCGAAAAACTTATTGATAAAGTCCACTCCCATGTTCTGGTATTTAAGCTTCTCTTCCTCAGAGCTAGCCTGTCTATAATTTTTAATACATTCGTTAACCGACAGTCTAAACATGGTTTGCATGGCATATACTGTACCTCTAAATCCAGGAGCTACGTTTTGATCGTATTTATCTAATCCCCCCCACTTAAATTTAGTCATTACATTTTCGTAGACCTGATCCAGATTGACCATATTGTTGCCTTGTACCGGGACAAATCTACTACCTAAACCTTCTATTCTAAAATATTTATCCAGTCCGTACAACTGTTCTTTGGGCGCAGTAATTGCCCAATAAATAGGTCTCTCTTGCCAATTGCTAGATATGATATCCAAGACAGCCATCTGACCTTTGTTGAGATATGGATATTCTTGTTTAAATGGTATTTCACCGGAAATCCGAGTAACCACTTGACCTTTATCCGAAGGCGTAATCATATTTTTTATGGCTTGACTCGCCGTATCGACATTGATATAAAACTTATTGGTGGGAAGATAACTTTCCAACTGACGATTTCCCGTCGAGGTGGGATGATCTTCGGCTGCAAAATTCAAGATTTGATCCAATGGTCTAGGACTATCTTCTTTATAAGGCAGATTATTGCGCTTAGATCCTCTAAAGTCATCGCGATCGAAAGTAAATTTAATGGCCTCTGATTCGTTGACTTTTCGACGCAATCCATTGATATACCAATCAACTGGTATAAGACTTAAATTGACCACCCTCACATCGGGTCTCAGCCCTTCTACTTCTTGTGCATACCACAGAGGATAGGTATCGTTGTCTCCATAGGTAAATATGATGGCATTCGGAGCGCAACTCTCCAAAAAGTTGGTTGCATAATCTCGTGCACCGTGAAGCTTGCTTCTATCGTGATCATCAAAATTGTTAATAAGCATGACCAATGGAGCTACCAATACAAAACCTCCCGATAAAAACACACCACCTTTGTCCCCTATTTTCGATTTTATAATCTCGTATATGGCTGGAACGGCTAAACCAATCCAAATGGCAAAAGCAAATAAAGATCCAACCAAAACATAATCTCTTTCTCTGGGTTCAGCTGGTGGTTGGTTGGAATAAACAATGATACCTATACCTGTGATTATAAAAAAGGATAAAAGTGTAAGAAACTCTCCCTTATTTTTCTTCATCTGCCAAAACAAGCCAATGAGTCCAAAGATAAAAGGCAGATAGAAATAGTAATTCCTATTCTCGTCTTGTTTAACCGTCATAGGATCCTTGGAATAGTCATAGTATCCCAATTTTACGACCTTGTCGAGGAAGGGAATACCGGATACCCAATGACCATCGGTCCAATCCCAGGGCAGGTAGCCTTGGGTTCCATTTAATCGGCCTACAAAATTCCACATAAAGTACCGGCCGTACATCCAGCCCAATTGATATCGGACTAAAAAATTGAAATTGTCGGCTGAGGTAGGAGAACCATTCTTCCGTTTCATCCAATAATTTCTATAGTAAGGTATGTCTTTGGGTTGACTCGATGACATTCTAGGGAAGAGGACATTATCCTTGTCATTGTAGACATAGCTGAGTTTTTGACTGGTTATTTCGTATTTGTCTCCTACGAAGCCATAGCGATCTTCTACTTTCATATCCACCGGCTTGGCATCGAATTGTGGACCTTTTAGAATGGGTCGCTCTCCGTATTGTTCCCGGTTAATATAGGGAATTAAAGAAAATACATTGTCGGGATCGTTCATATTGATCGGTGGC
The DNA here is from genome assembly GCF_021729155.1 of Membranihabitans marinus. Classification (GTDB taxonomy): domain Bacteria; phylum Bacteroidota; class Bacteroidia; order Chitinophagales; family Saprospiraceae; genus Membranihabitans; species Membranihabitans marinus. The sequence goes on from NZ_JAJQYA010000009.1 coordinate 46,883, forward strand.
TCTGCTCCAGCTCTCACGACTACGACCAAAATAGTGCTGTATCCAATGATGACCAACATCAAGGCCACCAAGGCTCTTTCTAAAATATAATTCTTTTTCTTCCACGCATATCGCAGACCGAAATAAAAACCGGCAACCAATAAAATCAACAATGGAATGAGTCCACTGTGAACAGGTAATCCAAAAGAATTGACCAATAACAATTCAAATTTTGACCAAATGATTGGCAATCCGACAATTACTCCTTTTTGAATCACAATTAAGCTAACCAAACCACCGAGGGTGGCCAAAACCAAACCCCAAAATGAGATTTTCTTAGTTTTCTTAAAATAATATAATAATGCCAATGTAGGCAATGCCAATACCGAAAGTAAGTGTACCCCAATGGAAACACCTATGGCAAAATAAGCCAACATTAGCCATTTGTCTAAATCAGGGTCATCTGGTGAACTATACCATTTTACACCGGACCAAAGGGTCAACATGGTAAAAAATGTAGATAGTGCATACACCTCTCCTTCTACGGCAGAAAACCATACCGAAGTGGCAAAACCACCGCAAAGTCCTGCGACAACACCACCAAAAAACAAGACCAATGATTGAGTTTGGTCGGCTTCAACATCTCGTCCCAACCATGCCATTTTACCCAATCGAAAAGCGATCCATGCCGTAAATGTAGCAGCAAAAGCCGTGGACACTGCCGACAATAGATTCACGGCAAAAGCGATACCAGAAGGGTTAGATGAAAACAAATCACCGACGATAGCAAATAGGCGACCGACCAATAGAAACAATGGAGCACCTGGTGGGTGAACTACTTGCAACTTATAGGCTCCAGCAATAAATTCTCCAACATCCCAGAGAGATCCAGACCTTTCTGTAGTCATCGCAAATACGACAAAGGTAATCGCAAATACGACCCAGCCGGAAAGATTCTTAAAATTAATGTAATTGTTCTTCATTGAATTGATATTCGATTTGGCTCAAATTTACTAAAATACTTATTGGTTCACAATTTTAAATGGACTATCCTTTTTTATTGTAATAACTCTATAAATAAACTTAAAAATAACACGATTATTGGCTGTTCACAATTTTGTTTTATTTCATCTTATTCCCCTCTACTTTATTTGCCTTTAATCATTATACTTCAGACCGTTAAATCGTTTATCTTTCAATGAATAAATTCTTGTGACGAACAACTTTTTTCATTATAATATATAAGATAATAGAAAACACCGGCCTAATCTAATCCAATAAAATATGTACAATACCCAGAGAAATATGGATTGTATGGCTAGTAATTACTACATTTTCCCTAATATTGAACAAAGTTATTACTATAGGGGTTAGATTATTCATTCTGTCGAATAGATGAATAATAAACATCCATAGGTAGATAGAAAAAATAATGATATGATATTAAAATGGTTAATAGTTGGAGCCGTTATATGGTTCTTCTACAATCGGTTTAAACGCAACACCTACCTTGAAGAACGTCGAAAAGAAGAATTTCGCCTGAAAAATGAGGCCGGAAGACAATCCAAAGAATCAGTTAACGCTGATAATGACGAATATATAGACTACGAAGAGGTTGAATAATTCATGGATTACCACGAACTTATTTTCGCCAATGAATCTCTGGTAGCCGTTCACAAGGAAGCTGGTATACCCTGCCAATCCAAGTCTGAACATCCATTACCATTGGACAAAGCCCTGCCTTTACTCTTGGGTGAATCTTTACAACTATTAAATCGTATAGACCAAGTCGTAAGTGGTTTGGTCTTATTTCAACGATTAGGTGACAATTCTAAAAAAATAGCAGTACATCATATTGTCAAAAAACAATATATCGCCATAGTAGAAGGAGTGGTAGAAGAACACAAAGGGCAGTTAATGCATTATCTAAGGAGAGATGGTCGCAAAAACAAAAGCTTTGAAGACAGAAAATCTGGCAAGAAATCCATCCTCAAGTACGAAAAAATCATCCAATTAGAACGATATACTATTCTCAGTATCCATATAGAGACCGGGAGATTTCACCAAATAAGAGCTCAAATGAGTTTAATCGGTCACCCAATCAAGGGAGATGTCAAGTATGGAGCTAGAAGAAAAAACAAAAATCGATCAATAGATTTACATAGCTATAGTTATCAGTTGATCAGCAATGGTGATACCATGACGATAACCGATGGAAGATTCCCTGAGAGTAATTTATGGACAATTGCAAGTAATTTTTTATTAAAAAATCAAAACCATGGAACAGAATAAACGAACAAGTATTGAAAAGTTAGGTGAGTTTGGTCTCATCAGTCATCTGACCCAGTCTGTAGTAACTCATCAACCTACTACGGTTAAAGGTATCGGTGACGATGCTGCCGTTATAAAAAATAAAGAGGACAACACCGTAATATCTACCGATATGTTGGTCGAAGGCATCCATTTTGACCTGGCCTACCACCCACTCAAACACCTAGGTTACAAAGCCGTAATCGTCAACCTATCCGATATATATGCTATGAATGCCATCCCTACACAAATAACGGTATCCATTGCTATATCGAACCGATTTAGTGTAGAGGCATTAGAAGAGTTATACGATGGTATTCGCGCAGCTTGCGACGCTCATCAAGTCGATTTAATCGGTGGTGATACCACATCTTCGCTAAAGGGTTTGATTATCAGTATCACTGCATTGGGACAGGGACCAAGTGAGCGACTGACTTATCGAAATACAGCCAAGCCTGGAGACCTTCTTTGCGTTACAGGAGATTTAGGAGGTGCCTACATGGGTTTACAACTATTGGAAAGAGAAAAGCAGATATTTTTAGAAAATCCAGACATAAAACCAGACTTAGAGGATCAAACCTATTTGGTTCAGCGTATTCTTAAACCAGAAGCTCGAAAAGACATAGTGAATCACTTCCACCAACATGAATTCATGCCCACTTCCATGATAGATATTAGCGATGGACTGGCATCGGAAATATTCCACCTCTGCGACCAATCCAAAACCGGCGCCATTGTCGAAGAAGTCAATATTCCTATCGCCAAAGAAACTGAAACTATGGCTTTCAATTTTAGAATTGATCCCCTCGTAGCGGCATTGAATGGAGGTGAAGACTATGAATTGCTATTTACTGTAAAAAAAGAAGACCATAGCTTTGTGATGAAAATGGTCGATGCCTCAATTATTGGAGAAATTGTTGAACCCGAACAAGGTATTCATTTACATAGTAAAAATGGCAAAATTCATAAATTACAGGCTCAAGGATGGAAACATTTTTAAATTTTTATTGAAAATAACAATTTTCCTGCAAAATATAAAGTTTTAATAATAATTTTCTATATATTGCAAAAGCAATGATATCGAAATCCTTAGATAGAAGGACAACTTAGTTGAAATGCGAACATCCTTCCATTTGTAAAATGGAATAAACGTTGATTCTATTATAAAGCGAATTAATAATTCTATATAAATTGATAATTCACTTATAATTCGGAGATTAATGTTTTAAATAGGAGAAGAAAGGTAATAGTTTAATTTACTGCGCAGGATTTGATACAATAATTGGAAAAACTTAAAATTGAAAAAGAATGGAACTCCAGAAAAAGCTAATCGCAGAATTACAGAAAAAGCACTCTAGATCTGAGTTGGTCAAAGACTTTGTTGATCTTTTGGACATCTCTCAAAGTGCAGCCTACAATAAAGTAAATTGTACGAGTGAACTTACACTTAGTGAGTACAGTAAAATATCTATCCAATACAGAATACACACATTTGAAATTGGCAGTATCATCTCTGCTGATTTTCCATTTTTAAAGGAAGAAAACAGAAGTTTCAATGATCTTATTAAGTTACTCATTGAAGATTATAGGTTATATATCAATGATTACGGTACTCCCATTATCAGATATTACAGCAACCTAATTCCTTTGCAAATACTGATTAATTACCCTAAAATTTTTCAATTTACTGTATTTGTCTGGTTGGAAAATATCAATTCTCAGTTTAATACTTCATATAAGCAATACAACAAGATTGATTTTCAAGATTCCTACAAAGAGGAATTTGACAACTTCCAAACTTTGACTAAGATATATGAATACTGTGATATTCATACCTTCTTGTCTCCCAACATCTTTCAGACTTATTTCAAATTACTAGAATACCACCTAGAATTAGATACCATAACCTTGGATCAAGTCTTAGAAATAAAGAATGAGATGAGAATCTTCTTGGCAGACTTTGAAAAACAATGTCAAGATAAAGATGCCAAACACAAATTCTACATCCACGAATTAAATATTAATTCAGTGATGTTCCAAGTACAAGATAAACACACTTATATGGTGATGAATTCACCTATATATTTTAGAGTGGAAAACAAAGACTTCAATTTCTACATCAAGAAATGGTTTGATCAAATCGAGAGTAGATCTATTCCAATTAGTAATATTAATGAAAAAGTACGAAGAGGAATTATCAAAAACATGAAGAATTCATCTGAGAAATTCTTTACAAAAATCGAGTTGCTCAATGCAGATTAATCCAAATAAATTCTAATATCAGACCAAAGACCGATTGTTTTTAAAATATTTCCTATAAAAAGTCAATTCCTCCTTATAAACAGGGATTGACTTTTTTTATTACAATAAACTACAATACAGAGATATACAAATATCACATTAGATTTCTATCTTTATAAGAAATAAACTAATGAAAAAACACTATTCCACAAGTCCAAACAGGACAATATAGGGCATTTTATCACCTCCATAACAATGTCCTCCCAATTCAAAAAATAGGAAAGACCTCAATACTAATCCTAGACCTAAACATAATCTACCACTATTAATAAAATGCAAACATCAACATAGTATTGTTATGAGACATCAAATCCAAGAGCACATGACTATTTCTAACCTTTGTAAGACTAAACGCTGAAATTGGATATAATACGAATTACATTTATAATTTATAAGCTTACCCACCCACGCCACGGGGGCTTTCCCACCCGAAACACGGAGGTTTCGTTTCCCTCGCCAAAGGTCGATTTACGACCTTTGATTGCTCAAAGAGCAATTTTGTTCAGTCGTAGCCTCGTCAAACGGCCAACCCTCCCGTGAGACTGAGCTCACGGCTCCTTCGCTGAAAGTCGATTTACGACTTTCAATACTACGCATCCTGCTCAGTTGTCTCGAAATCTTTTCCGTCATTATAAAATGTAATTCGTATAACAAGGCCAATTAACTCCTTTTGAGAATGTAAATACTTATTTCTAATTATATAATTATGAGATTCCCAGATTAATAGAGGATTGAAAAATAATATATAAAAACAATTAATAGTTTCCATCCATTTTCCTAGGAAGACATCCTACCATATAACTCATCCTGAGGACAACGGTCAAAAAGGCAGTCAAAGCGTTATTCAACAAAGCAAGAATTCCCCGTATAGCCTATTCCACAGCCACTACAACCTTTCTAAAAAGGAAGACTATTGTTATCCCTTGTACAGGGAAAAGAGAGAATTATAGCTATCTCCTTTAAATTAACCTTAGGCAAATAGAAACATTAGATTCTATATATTTACAAGCCCCAAATAACACCTATTTCAGCAACTCCTATTTTGTTTAAATTAACCTCTCACTATGCATTTCATAAGAAATATCGAACATTACAGTGTCGACATTAAATATTCACAAGATTCAAGACTAGGTGGTGTAGAGGAATGGAATATCTAAATTAAGGTTGGTAACTACAGGATACGTATTTAATCGTCTTGCCATTGGCCAAATGCATTTTCTCGTAATAAGTCTGAATATCTAAGACCGATCTTTTCTCCAAAGCATATACATCGGGAATATCTGTATCCAATTCGTAGTTTACGTGTTCTTCAAAACTTTCCAAGGTATATTTATACAGGGTATCGTCATCTGTTTTTAGATGAACCTTACCCCCATTGACCAATATTTGGGAATACCGGTTGAGGAAAGCAGGTGAAGTCAATCGTCTATTGGCATCGGAATTTCTTAAAAAAGGATCGGGAAAAGTAATCCAACATTGTGACACCTCTCCTTCTTGAAAATAATTTTGAATAAATTCGATTCTAGTGCGCAAAAAAGCCACATTATTCAACTCTTGATCCAAGGCAGAAGTAGCTCCTTCCCAAATTCTATTCCCCTTGATATCGACTCCGATAAAATTGTGATCTGGATTTTCTTTGGCCAATGCCAAGGTATAATCTCCCTTGCCACAGGCCAATTCTAAAACAATGGGATTATCGTTTTTAAAATAATCGAGATTCCATCTTCCTTTAGGTTTCCATTTGTCATCATTGTTCCGATAAACCTGTCCATCAAACAAATCAAAGGCCTCAAAAACATTGTTAAAAAGTGTTATTTCTGAAAATTTCCTTAGTTTATTCTTCCCCATACGTTATACCTTATAATTTGTCCCTACAAAATTAATAACTTTATTAAAGAAAGTAGGAATGGCATTCTAGTACTTTTTATATTTGCAAAAAATTTGACTATGGCTCTTAAAAAATCATCCTTATTCCTGTTTTTTATTTTATTGGTATCGATACAATCTCAAGCCCAAGAATTTTCATTTGGATTCAAGGCTGGACTGACCAATACCAAGAATGACGGCCCTATAGAAATAGGAAGCAATGGCGAAAATCTGGAATCGATTAATGCCAAAAGCGCATTTATCCTTTCTCTTTTAACCAATATTAGATTTACCGATGAATTTTCCCTTCAAGGCGAATTGATGTACAATCAGAAGGGGTACAACTACAATTACAATGGTCCTTCATACGCCATTGTAAGAACAGCAACGGATCGAACCTTTTATTTTAATGGCAATCGCGATTACAGCCTAAATGTGAACAATACCTACTTCCAAATTCCTCTATCGGTTTCGTACAAATTTTTCAACCGAATTGAATTGCAAGCCGGTGTATATGGAAGTTTATTGGTGCAGTCCACAGGAACTGGAGAGGTGAAATACAACGACATTCCCGAGGTGAGTGGTGAATTGGTTCAAACCCTGAGTTACAATTTCAACAAAGACAATGCAGGTCAAGCCAGTCCCAGCAGTCAGCAAGTAACGATCAACAACGATGTTCATACCATATCATCCCAAGTCGGAGCTTATTACGATTATTCTAGCGTTGACAAGTCTTTCTTTAACAAGATCGATGCTGGTTATCATGTGGGACTTAATTTTTACATCAATCAAAGTCTGTTTATCGGGGCTAGATATTCCCTCAGTGCATTGGACAATACCAGAGCGGAAGTTGACAGAACCTTTACCCAACTTCAGAACAATGAATTGATCTTCAAAGACGATGAGGATAAATTCCAAACGCTGGAGTTTTCAATAGGATTCTCCTTCTAATTCGTATAATATACCCATGAAATACCAGAGGCATTTGGTATAGGAATAAGTATAATACCAATTACGTTTCTAATAGATAAGCTCACCCACCCACTACACGGAAGTGAACGAGCATGACAGAATGAAGTTTCACGAAGTGCAACTACGTTCAGTCATTCAAAAATCTTAACCGACATCATAAAACGTAATGGGTATAAGATCTGATTTCGCCGAAATCAGATCTTATTTTTTGGGCAGACGTATAGCAAAGGTAGTTCCTTCATCTAGCCCACTTTTCTTTACAAATATTTTGCCTTCGTGATAGTTTTCTATAATGCGTTTGGCCAAAGACAATCCCAATCCCCAACCTCGTTTCTTGGTAGTATATCCCGGTTCAAAAACCGTCTTTTGATTTTGTGAAGATATTCCTTTCCCGGTATCGCTCAATTCTATTTCCCAATAATTATCCTCTTGATGAATGGTCGTGGTTATGGTACCTTTTCCAGACATGGCATCTAAAGCATTGCGCATCAGATTTTCGATAACCCAGTTAAAAAGATGGCTATTGATTTTGGCCATTATCACCTCTTGTTGACTTTCATTGATCAAGCTAAAAGTTATTTTTCTAGAAGCACGCTTTTCCATGTACTCCATGGTCTTTTTAATTTCATCGAGAATATTGGTATCCACTAAATTGGGGGCGGCTCCGATCTTAGAAAATCGATCTGCAATAAGTTCCAAACGACCGACATCATTTTCCAATTCGTGAATGATATCGAGTTGTTCTTCATCGACTTCACTGGCTTTTAGATGTTCCAACCAAGCAATAATAGCAGAAATGGGCGTCCCCAATTGATGAGCTGTTTCTCTAGCCATACCTACCCAAACTCGATTTTGCTCCGCACTTCTACTCGTACTAAAACCCAGATATCCAATAAATACATAGGCCGCCAACAGCAATAAAATAATAAGGGGAAGTAGGGATAGTAGTTGATATTGGATCGGTGGAGCATAATAAAGACGATGTACAAAGCCCACTCCTTCGATGGAAAGCGGTTTTTCATCTGAATTTTTCATTTTCAGAAGTTGCTTTTCTAAGTATCCGGGGTTTTGAACCTTGGAATCAGGAAAATTTAAAGAATTTAAAATCTGATCCTGTTCATTGACTATAATAATTCTGACATTGTTATTTCGACTGATTACATCGGTCTCAAAATTGACATCTTTATCACTATTGTCTGGATCCTTGCTAATACTCTCATAGGCTACCGCAAGGTTTTCCATGTTGATTTTCAACACTTTCTTCAATTCGTTGGCTAAAAAGAAGGTATAAAAAATCGTAATAACGACGATAACTATGCCCGCAAAAACCAAGTTTAATTTCCAACGATTCTTTTTCTGATATATATCCATAAATTGTAAAACAATTTTATACTAAACGATTGATCGGATAAGTTGTTATTCCTTCCTATCTTTACATCCAATTATGATAACTATAGATCCATTAGACACCATAGATATTCGTGATCTCACCATCGGTGAAATTACTAATTATCTTATAAAAATCGGGGAACCAAAATTTAGAGCCGCACAAATACATCAATGGTTGTGGAAACACGGTGCTATTTCTTTCGATGAAATGACGAATTTACCCCATACACTTCGGGAAAAGTTGTCGAATGAATTCAGTATTTTGAACATTCATGCCGATATTATTCAGAAAAGTGTGGATGGCACGGTGAAGTTTCGATACGTGCTCAAGGACGACCACAAAATCGAAAGTGTACTCATCCCCGTTGTTGGTGAAAATCGATTTACCGTATGCGTTTCTTCTCAGGTCGGCTGTAGCCTTTCCTGCAGTTTTTGTGCCACAGGACAGATGAAGCGAAAACGCAATCTATCCGCCACAGAAATATATGAACAAGTGTATAAGGTCAATCAATACTGCCTCAATGAATACCAACGACCATTGACCAACATCGTATACATGGGTATGGGAGAACCATTGTTGACCTACAAGAATGTTAAGAGAAGTATAGACTTGATCAACGACGAATCCGGTCTGGGTATGTCGACGAAACGAATCACTATCTCCACAGCAGGTATAGCCAAAATGATTCGCAAAATAGCCGACGATGGGCTCAAATGCAAACTGGCCTTATCTCTTCATGCTGCTATGGACCACAAACGATCACAGATAATGCCTATCAACGATAATGACTCCATTGATGAGTTGATAGAATCCTTAAAATACTATTACCAAATCACCAAAAACAGGATTACTTTTGAGTACATCCTATTCGACCAATTTAATGATTATCAAGAAGATGCCGATGCATTAGCTCAATTGTGTAAACATTTTCCCGTCACCGTCAACATCCTTGAATACAATCCTGTAATGGGAGTTGACTTGGTAAAATCAAGCACCAATCGTTTCGAAAATTTTGTAAAAATGATGGCTCATCACGGAGTCAATGTTACCGTACGCAGAAGCAGAGGCAAAGATATCGATGCAGCATGCGGTCAGTTGGCCAATAAAGAATAATGACCAGCTGTATAAGATTATAGAAATAAATTTATCAACTATTCGTTTTACTCCAAAATGTTTATCTGTGACTCACAAAATATATATAATTACTTGGCTTATGGTATTCTCTCTTACCTTGGGGAAGGCTCAAAAAGGATTTGAAGCCGGAGCCTGGTTGGGTGCCAGTTTTTATTTTGGTGATCTCAATCCCAATTATGACCTCACCCATCCCGGTGTAGGAGGCGGGGGCATTGTTCGATATAATTTTAACGATCGAATCAATCTAAAATTTGGGATAAACTATATACACGTTCATGGAGATGACAATTATTTTGACAATAGTTTTCAACAAAATAGGGGACTTAATTTCAAGTCCAACGTCCTCGATATAACCAGTGAATTAGAATTCAACTTTTTCTCTTTTGAGCCCGGGAGTCAAGATCATTATTATACCCCATTTCTAAGTGCAGGTTTTGGTATATTTAAATTCAATCCCAAAGCCACCTACGATGGTGAAACCATGGAATTGCGCTATTTGGGTACAGAAGGTCAAAATCTAGACGACGAATATTATGACACCAAATTATCGGGAGCCCTATCTGGTGGATTTAAATACGCTATAAACAGTCGATGGATCTTGCAATTTATCGTAAGTACAAGATTTTTGACTACGGATTATCTCGATGATGTAAGTACTACTTATCCCGATGTATTGGTGGTTCAATCCATGAGAAACATCGATAATATAGCCAAATTTATTGACCCTACCGACACTTCATATCCAGGTAAACAAAGAGGAGACAGCGTAGGGATGGATAGCTATTCTTATTTTGGCATTGGACTGACCTATTACTTCGGAGGCCTACAATGTCCAGATATCAGTCGTTAAACTTTATTGTATTAGAGACAATCAAAACCCCCATGATAAAACAACAATCCATCATTTTGCCTCCACTCGGTAGAGGATTTCATTTGGTAACCGACAATATAATGCAACAACTCGGTCCATTGCCCAATTGTGGATTACTCCATCTATTTATTCAACACACATCGGCAGGGATCTGCATCAATGAAAATGCTGATCCAACGGTATTGCATGATTTTGAAATCATTTTCAATCAATTGGTACCAGAAAATATCAAGGGCATCCGCCACACCTATGAAGGACCGGATGATATGCCAGCCCATATCAAATCCACTCTGACTGGTCATGAATTAACGATTCCGATCACTAACCACCAACTCAATTTAGGTACTTGGCAGGGTATTTATTATTGCGAATTCAGAAACCACAGATCGTCACGTCATCTCATAGCAACCATCTATAGTTAATCTGGGAAGGTCTAATACTCCGACATCATTAAACCATTGATAATTAACCATTAACAATTAGTTACTAGCTACTAGTCATTAACAATTAATCACTAACCATTGATATTTAACCATTAACAATTAGCCATTGATAATTGATAATTAACAAATGGGTGATTTAAATTTAAATGCAGTGTCATCGCAGCACAGTGGCTGTGACTTCACTCGCCGTAGACCGATTTACGGGCTTTTCCCACCCATCCACGACACAGTGGTCGTGGCTCCTTCAAGCAATTATATTATTACTGTGACAAGTACTTAAACTTGTCAATTTAAATGCAGTATCGTCGCAGCGCAGTGGCTGCGACTTCACTCGCCCTAGACCGATTTACGGGCTTTTCCCACCCATCCACGACACAGTGGTCGTGGCTCCTTCAAGCAATTATATTATTACTGTGACAAGTACTTAAACTTGTCAATTTAAATGCAGTATCGTCGCAGCGCAGTGGCTGCGACTTCACTCGCCCTAGACCGATTTACGGGCTTTTCCCACCCATCCACGACACAGTGGTCGTGGCTCCTTCAAGCAATTATATTATTACTGTGACAAGTACTTAAACTTGTCAATTTAAATGCAGTATCGTCGCAGCGCAGTGGCTGCGACTTCACTCGCCATGGCCTACCCACCCGGAGCACAGTGGCTGAAAAACTATCGAATTACGGGGCAATCACGCCTCGGCACAGTGGCCTACCCACCCGAAACACGGAGGTTTCGGTTCCCTCACCATTGATCCATTAAGGATCAATGATGCTGCGCATTTTGTTCGGTCATCCTCGCCAAAGGTCGATTTACGACCTTTGATCCTTCGGATTTTGCTCGGTCACATTAATAATTAACCATTGACAATTACTAATTAAATCCTACTCCTTATAAAACAACCACTTACCCAACTCCCTAAAGCTGGCCTTTTTCCCGTACATTAATATACCCACTCGATATATTTTACCCGATATCCACACCATAAACACCACAGCCACTACCAAAAAAAACAGAGACATCACTATCTGCCACCACGGAGGATTAAACGCCAGCCGGGCTGGCATAACAATAGGAGAAAATAAAGGAAATATACTAGACCATATCGCCAAACTGCTATCCGGCACTCGTATGGTCGTCATCATTATATAAAAAGCCATTAAAACAGGAATGGTTATCGGAAGGATAAGAGACTGGCTATCCTGCATATCATCACCCACAGCTGATCCCACAGCCGCAAACAGAGATGAATATATCAAATACCCCCCTATAAAATAACATATAAATAATACCACCAATTTAAACCACTGAATCTCCTGAACCTCTTGCATGACTTGATATACCATATACTCCACTTCGTCGGGAGAAATAGAACCCGTTCGGTTAAGATTTTCGATGGTTTCCATATCGGTTTCAAAACCAAAAAACATATTGCCTATCAACACCAAGCTGGGAATAAGCAATATCCAAGATAAAAACTGTATCAATCCGATTAATCCAACACCCAGTATCTTGCCCATCATGAGTTCAAAGGGCTTAACTGAGGATATAATAACTTCTACGATGCGGTTGGTCTTCTCCTCCATCACACTTCGCATGACCATTGATCCATTGATAAAAACTATTAAATACATTATAAAACCCATAGCCATTCCCAATCCAGCACCCAAATAGGAACTGAACTCAGAAGACCGGCCTACCTCTTCCCCCGACGGATTAGATGAATCCGTACTTATGGCCGTAGTTTCTATAGTAACCCTGGTGTCCAACTGATCTAATTGAACTTGAGAAATATTCATTTCCTTTAATTTGAAATTTTTTATCTCCCTTTGGATAATAGACTTGAGGTTGGTCAATTTTTCAATATCCAAATTTTTATCTGAATAATAGGTCACCGTAATTTCATCTACAGCTACATTTTGAATTTTGGGTATCCACAATATTCCATCATAGGCCTCGCTGGAATGACTCCTCAGTGTCCTAATATCCTCCTTTGAAAAACTAAAATAAAGATTGGACTGATCTTTAATACTACCGTTAAACAAATTGGCTTGATCGACGATGAGAATACTTTTCTCGTCATCCCCATTATACCCCATAATCAACCCAACCACGACTATAAAGATCCCTAAAATCAGAGGCCCCAACAAGGTAGCCAACCAAAATTTCCTATTTTTTACTCGAATTAAAAATTCCCTCCTCGCAATTAATAAAATCTTCTTCATGTTAAATTTTTATGCTGGTATCAACCTGCTGAAGTGTCTAAAATGTCAAACCCAATTATGCATTGTGAACCATGGGCTTCACTTCACTAGGTGCTGTAACCAGTTTGATAAAAATATCATTGATAGACGGTAATATTTCGTGAAATTCCTTTAAGTAGTATCCTTCATCTAACCATTTCTTCATCTGGATATTGGCCGCAGCCAAATCTTCAAACTGCAGAACCAAGGCTGAATCATTATCGTTTTGCATGATCTCTATATCATTTGACACCACAGGCAACTGATTAGATGAAAAAGTAAATTGAAAGATATTGTCTTTGTGCTGCTGCTTAATCTCTTCAATGCCTCCAGTTAATACCAATCTGCCTTGATTCATCAACACAATCTCCTCACACACTTCCTCCACTTGTTCCATTCTATGAGTCGAAAATAATATCGTAGTACCATCTTCCTTCAACCGCAAAATCTCCTGTTTCATCATATTGGTATTTACAGGATCCAAACCACTAAAAGGTTCATCCAATATCAACAGTTTGGGTTGGTGGAGTATAGTAGCCACAAATTGGACCTTTTGTTGCATCCCTTTTGAGAGATCTTGAATTTTCTTTTTTTCCCATCCCTCCATGTTAAATCGATCGTACCACTCTTGAATTCTCAATCTGACCTCCTTTAATGACAATCCTTTTAACTGTCCCAAGTATTCAAGTTGATCTTGAACATTCATTTTCTTATACAAACCCCGTTCCTCCGGCAAATAACCAATTTCGGACTGATGTTCGCGATTCAATTCATGCCCCATAAAGGATATTTCGCCTTCATCTGCTGCTGTAATAGAATTAATGATGCGAATCAATGAAGTTTTGCCCGCACCATTGGGTCCTAGAACACCAAAAATTATACCTTCACGTACATTAAATGAAATTTTGTCCACTGCGGTATAATTTCCATATGATTTTGAAACATTTTTTATCGATAAGGTGTCCATATTTCAGTATTTTCACGTATAAATATATAGTTAGTTCTCTATTTAATTTTAGAACTCTTGATTTTTTTAAAAAAAACCAATCTTATGAAAACCAGTATTTTTAGAATAAGCTTATGTTTAATCGCTTTTTTATTTGTGCAAAACAGTTTTGCACAAGATATCTCAGAACGCTCTGCCGAGAGTGATGAAGGTCCTCACAATGCATATATTATAGTCATCGATGATCTCAATGAGAAAGTAGCCACCGATGTATGGGAAGACTTTATTAAGGATCACAAAAGCAAAATCAAACGCATTCGCAAATCAAAAGTGAAAATCGCTGAAGAAGTAGAAATCCCAGGTCTATCGGGTAAGGTTCACGTAAAATCTGAAATAGAAGGTTTAGGTAAATCCACTGAACTCAAATTGTGGTTTATCCAAAATGGTACTTATTTGTCCTCTACCGACCAACCGGAATCCTATGACCACATCGACCGATTTATCGACAATTATTTCCTAGCCTTAGATGTCGCTGAAGTAAAAGTAGAAATCGAAAACGAAGAAAATATTTTGAAAAACTTGGAGAAAGATCTCGACAAGTTGAAAAAAGACAATGACAAACTACACAAAGAAATCTTAAAGGCTGAGGAAACCATTCGTTTGGCCAAAGAAGACATCGAGACCAACTTGGCCGATCAAAAAACAATGGAGAATAAAATAGAAGATCAAAAGAAAATGGTAAACCAAACCAAAGACAAACTTTCGAAGATCCAATAAGACACATTTAACTATGTAACAATTTCTTCATAAGCCGTTCATTTTGAACGGCTTTTTTTATTTCTAATCCCCAACACCCCGGGGTTATCCACAATTCCACAATAACAGAAATTAAAAAATATTAAAAATAATAAGGGGAATAAGTTTTTTATTTCAAGAATCTTTACCAATAACCAATCACGGCATTACATATTATACATAATTATATGTAACAATTTTTTAACATTGCTTTTCCTACTATATTCCACTCAAGTAAATCAATAAATTACGTAATGATAAAGATCATATATATGATGATATGTCATTGAAAACGAAAGATTAAATATCTTATACCCAGATCATTCCATTCATCTAGTCAATGTGGATTATTTAAACTTATTCACGCAAAAAAGAAACTAATTAACATCAAAATGTGTATTAACTAACAGGAATTATTCATTTATCAACATTAAACCAACAAATGAAAAACAGAATGAAAAAAAAATCATATTAGATTATATTAGATTTGTTCCATTGCATTATATGTAAAAAAAATATTACATGTCTGAACCCACGAACTCTGTTAAAAAATTAAATACCAAACGCCTCAAAGCCATACGTCCTGAGAGCGACCCTCTAAAAGCAGGATATGGGAAGGTACAACCTCAAGCTATAGAATTAGAAGAGGCAGTATTAGGAGCATTAATGCTGGATAGAGAAGCCATGCCCAATGTTATCGACTTATTGCGGCCTGAGAGTTTTTATATCGAAGCCCACCAAACCATTTTTAGGGCTATGCAACAATTATTTAATCAAACCAAACCCATAGATTTACTTACCCTGCACGAAGAACTCTTGCAAATGGGTGAATTGAAAAATATAGGAGGAGCCACTTATCTAACCGAATTAACCGAAAAAGTAGCCTCAGCTGCCAATATCGAATTTCACGCTCGGATTATCGCTCAAAAACACATTAAGAGAGAATTGATAAGAGTATCGACCATGACTATCGAAAACTCATACGACGATACCATGGACGTATTTGAACTATTGGACGAATCCGAAAGAAGTTTATTTGACATTACTCAACAAAACCTTAATCGAAGTTATGAATCGCTAAGTACATTGGCCGGTAAAGCACAACGCAAAATGGAAGAATTGGCTTCCAAAAACGAAAGTGTAACTGGGGTACCATCAGGTTATAAAGATTTGGACAAAATCACCTCGGGCTGGCAACCTTCTGATATGATTATCGTAGCAGCTCGTCCAGGTATGGGTAAGACATCATTTACCCTGGCTTTGGCCAAGAACTCAGCCATGATGTACAACAAAGGGGTGGCCTTCTTTTCACTGGAGATGTCCGATGTTCAGCTAACCCAGAGATTGATAGCCATGGAATCGGGAGTGAGTATTAGTAAACTTAGAAATGGTAAACTCGAAGAAGATGAATGGAAACGATTTAACCAAGCTGTTGAAAAACTAAGTGAAGTTCCCATTTATATCGATGATACTCCAGCCATTAATATATTTGAACTCAGAGCCAAGTGTCGGCGATTAAAAATGAAGCACGACATCCAGATGGTTATGATTGATTATTTGCAGTTGATGACCGGCGGTGGAGACAAGAAAAATGGAACCCGTGAGCAGGAGATTTCTTCGATATCTAGAGCCCTCAAAGGTATGGCCAAGGAATTGAACATACCAGTAATTGCACTTTCTCAGCTATCGCGTGCCGTCGAAACCCGTAGCGCAGATAAGCGTCCACAACTTTCCGATCTTAGGGAATCTGGAGCCATCGAGCAAGATGCGGATTTAGTTTCCTTTATCTATCGTCCAGAATATTACGATATCATGACCGATGAGTCTGATCAAAGTTTGGAAGGTATTGCTGAAATTATCATTGCCAAACACAGAAATGGTTCTACTGACAATGTCCGACTGCGATTTATAAAAGAATTTACAAGGTTTGAAAATCTTGAAGAGTTTAGTTTTCCCGCTTTTGATCCATCTGGTGGTCAATCATCAGAAGATGAAGGCAGCATAACCAGACCTTCGAGAATGAATATCGATGACGATATACCGTTCTAAAACCACGAACTACCATTTATGATATCACAAGAGGAGCTTCATCAACATTCTTTATGGCCTATGCGACTGAATAAATTCATCGCATACGCTGGTATTTGTTCGAGAAGGAAAGCCGAAGAATTGGTAAAAAAAGGAAGTATCACGGTCAACGATGAAATCGTAACCCAGCCTTTTATCGAAGTTTTGGAAACCGATATTGTCAAATACAAAGGCGATATCATCAATATTAGTAAAAACTATTATTACCTTCTGCTGAACAAACCAAAAAACTTTATCTCCACAGCCAGCGATGAAAAAAATCGCAAAAGCATTTTGGACCTTATCCAGGAAAGTAAAACGGAAAGACTATATCCCGTCGGCCGACTCGATAGAAATACCACCGGACTTATTCTCATAACCAACGATGGACATTTTGCTCAAAAACTCGCTCATCCCAAAAACAATATTACCAAGATATACAGGGTAATCCTTGACAAAGATGTAGCAGCTGGGGATTTGGAAAAATTTCAAAATGGCGGTCAGCTCGATGATGGCTTCTTTAAACCCGATGTTGTCAATTTTGTGGATAGCAATAGTACAAAAGAACTCCACATAGAAATTCACAGTGGCAAAAATCGCATCGTTAGAAGGTATTTTGAACACTTCGGTTATACCGTTATCAAATTGGATCGAGAATACTATGCTGGGCTAACCAAAAAAGGATTGTCTAGAGGAAGATATCGCCGACTCACAGCCAATGAAATCCGAAACTTAATGCACTTGGGCAAATAATACCTTCACGCAAACAAATTTATAAGGGACTCATATACATCATTATTCAACTACTACATTGAACTTCAATCTGAGAATAGCTTCTACCGTCTGAGAGGCAGCAGACCTCGTTTCCAATCCAATTTTTATACCGATCTTGGAATTGTAAAACAGTCTCTGTAAATCTACGATATAGGGAATCATACTGAGGTCAGAACCCGTACCTATAGGCACCAATGCCAGTTCATAACTGAGGTATTCTTCTCTGGTATCGTCTGGATTAAACACGTATACAGTGGCCCGACGAACATAGCCCCAAGTCTGACCATTGGACACATTGGTAAGTACGGCAGAGGCAGGTTCTACTTTCAATACATCGGCAGCAGTAATATTTTTGGTCTCCAGATATTTTTCAAATTGAATACCTATGGTGGGGTTGAGAAAATAATGGGTTTTCAATGGTGCCAATCCCGCCCCAATACTGTAAGGTACATCTAAGGTAAATTGTCCTATTACATTTTGATTATCTTTGCATGAAGACATCAATAAGATAAATAAAAAAGCTAATATGTGGTATTTCATGTAAGTGGATCAATTTCTATATTTACATTTAACGCAAATATTTATTTTTTCGCATAATTAACAATTTTTAATGGGGAATAATAGCGTATCAAGGCTGATTTCTAAAGAAGAAAATCAAAATTTTAGCATCGCCTTACTCAAAGACTTGCATTGTCTTAAATATATGTTGGAAAACAACTGGTTTGAGACCGAGCCCATACGCATAGGTGCTGAACAGGAAATGGTACTCGTAGACGACTATTTCAAACCCAATCCTATTGCACCAGAAGTCCTCAAAAAATTTCATAAAAAACCATGGCTGACTTCGGAGTTGTCTAAATTCAATCTCGAAATCAACCTACAACCCCAAGAATTTCATTCCCATGCACTGTCGGCCATTGAAGCGGAAACTCGTTTACATCTCGATGAATTGCAATTGGAAATAGATAAATACCAAAGTCATATTGTACTGACCGGCATCCTGCCCACTTTGAGAAAGTACGATCTGTCCATGAAAAACCTATTCCCCAAACGCCGATATCGCTCTTTGTTATCGGCCATCAATGCACAGCGGAATAGTAGCAAAGCTTACGATTTGCGCCTGCGAGGTATAGATGAACTC
This sequence comes from Membranihabitans marinus, assembly GCF_021729155.1. GTDB lineage: Bacteria > Bacteroidota > Bacteroidia > Chitinophagales > Saprospiraceae > Membranihabitans > Membranihabitans marinus. The sequence goes on from NZ_JAJQYA010000009.1 coordinate 66,110, forward strand.
GTTGTGCGTCACGACTCTCCATTGCTTGAAGCATGTAATACTAGTTTTCAAGTACACCTTCAAGTGCGGCCCAATGAATTTCGAGATATGTACAATATTGCCCAAGTTCTAACTGGCCCTACCCTGGCTATTGCAGCCAATTCCTCGGTAGTATTTGGCAGAAGACTATGGCACGAAACCCGAGTAGCTTTGTTTCAACAATCGATAGACACTAGATCTATTAAGGACCATATGAGGGAAATGAGTCCACGAGTCATCCTCGGCAAACATTGGATGAATAAGAATGTCATTGAAATTTTCCAAGAAGATATTGCGCGATTTCGCGTTTTGGTAGGAACCAAAACCATAGAAGACTCTATGGAGCTGATCAAATCAGGGAAAGTCCCCAAATTACGGGCCTTACAAGTCCACAACAGCACGATTTATCGATGGAATAGACCTTGTTACGGCATTAGCGAAACCGGTATACCCCACTTGAGAATTGAAAACCGTGTTCTCCCCGCCGGTCCTTCAGTCGTTGATGAAATTGCCAATATGGCTTTTTGGTTGGGCTCCATGGTGGGAATGAAGAACCGATATGGCGATGTTCGAAAACACATTGAGTTTGTAGATGTTCGAGATAATTTTGCAAAATCGGCCAGATATGGAATCGATAGTACATTCAACTGGTTTAAGGACAAAAAAATCAGTGCGACCGATTTAATCAAAAATGAATTGCTGCCCATAGCCCGAGAAGGATTACAAGCTCAAAATATCGACCCCCAAGACATCGACAAATTCCTGGGCATTATCGAAGAGCGAAACAATAAACATATGACAGGGGCTCGTTGGATGTTGCGCTCCTTCTCTTCCCTAAAAAACAGTGTAGACAAAGAATTAGCTCAAACAATACTGACATCCGCCATGGTCAAAAATCAAAAATCAGAGCAACCGATTCACACCTGGCCTTTTCCCTCAGCTAACGATTTCAAAATTGCCAATATGATAGCATATACCGTTTCCGAATGTATGATCACCGACATATTTACTGTGCGTCAAGATGATGTCATCGACATGGTCGCCGAAATGATGATTTGGAAACACATAAAACACGTTCCTGTCGAAGATAAAAAAGGGAACCTTGTAGGCATAGTTACCTACAAACAAATCATCGAAGCCTTCCTCAAACAAAAACACGATGGAATTCCCATCATTACCGTTGAAGACATTATGAATACTCAACCGCTGTGCACCGATCCAGAAACACCAGTTCGCGAAGCAATAGAAAAAATGGTGACCAACGAAACCGACGCCCTGGTCGTAGTCAATGAAAAGAAAGAACTCTTAGGAATGATTTCAGAGATGGAAGTCCTAGCCATGATCAATCGCTATCTAAAAGGACAGTCACCTCAAACTATTTTAGAATCTTAATATATTGTCCTCAACTCATAACAACATTAAAAGAATATCAAATCATGATTAGAAAAATTATCACACTTTTCCTTTTCATTAGCATTCATATCATTGGACTAAGTCAAGAGACCTTCCCCCGCAATGGAGCTGCCGATTATTCGAGTGGTCATGTAGCCTTTGTCAATGCCAATATTCACGATAGCCCAGGTCATATCATCGAAGGTGGTAGTATGATTATTAAAGAGGGTAAAATAGTGTCGGTCGGACAGAAATTAGATATTCCCGTCGGTGCCATTAAAGTAGACTTAAAAGGCAAACACATTTATTCTTCTTTCATCGATCTATACAGTCAATACGGTGTTCCTCCAACGCCCAAAATAAACAATCCTCCCACCGTTCAGATGAATTCTTTAAAGAAAGGTCCTGTGGGTTGGAATCAAACTATATCGCCAGAATACGCAGCAGTTAATGAATTTACCCTCGATGAAAAAGAGGCTAAAGAAAGACGGCTCAATGGATTTGGTTCCGTATTGTCTCATCGTATCGACGGAGTAGTCAGAGGTAGTGGATTTATCACTACTCTCAACAATACTCACTCTCAAACTACAGTACTCAAACCAACAACCTCCAGCCACCTATCATTCCGCAAGGGCTCAAGTCGACAGTCCTACCCCACTTCGCAAATGGGTATGATGGCCCTCATAAGACAACTCTATTTAGATGCAGAATGGTATCGCGAATATGGGTTCAAAGTAGAAACCAATCTCAGTTTATCGGCTTGGAATGAATTGCAAGATCTTCCGCAAATCTTTGAAGTATCCAACCATCAAGAAATATTACGAGCCGGCAGATTGGCTCGAGAGTACAACAAGATCTACATCATTAAGTGTAAAGGGGATACATACAAAAGGGTGGATGACATCGCAGATCTAAACATGCCATTAATTATTCCTGTCGATTTCCCAATGCCCTATGATGTGGAAGAGGTGATGAATGCAGATTTAATATCTTATCGTACGATGAAGGAATGGGAGTGGGCTCCAGCCAATTTAGCGGTGCTGGAATCACACAATATCCAATTTGCAATCACCGCTGATGGTCTCAGTAACAAAAAAGATTTTTTACCCAATATCAGAACAGCCATCGAATATGGCCTTTCCCCTCAAAAAGCCTTGGAAGCCCTAACTACTGTTCCCGCTCAATTGTTAAACGTAGATGATCAGCTCGGTGCACTAGCGCCGGGATATATCGCCAATTTTATCATCACCGATCAGGATATTTGGAACAAAAAAGCCAAAATATTAGAAAATTGGATTCAGGGGAAATATTTTCAAATCAATCCAGAATCCTCAGAATATCAAAATCAGTCCTATAAATTGACTATTGGCAACGAGGATTACCAACTCAATATCCATGACAATGGCAAAAGCGCTGATCTAATAGATGCCGACAGTATGAAAATGAAGGCCAATCTACAGACCGAACTCAACCGTTTTGATTTGATATATAAAAATCAAAACGATGAATATATAAGACTCATTGGTCAAAAATCGGGACAACAAATACAAGGTTCAGCCATAGATGCCGATGGAAGTACCCAATCTTTTACAGCTGTTCTTATTCCCAGTGATGAAAAAAAGATAGAAAAAGAAGATTCAGTCTCTATCCCTGAATTGAGTTCTATGATATATCCATTCGAAGCTTATGGCAGTCCAGAATTGCCACAAGCCCAAAAATACCTTATCAAAAACACCACGGTATGGACAAATGAAGCCAAAGGCATACTCAAAAACACCGATGTATTGATCGACAATGGGAAAATTGCCAAAATAGGCAAGATAACCAAGGCCGATAATGCCATAGTCATCGATGGTCAAAACTACCATCTCACCCCGGGCATTATTGATGAACACAGCCATATAGCTATCAACAATGGGGTCAATGAAGGGTCTCAAGCCAGTACTGCAGAAGTGAGAATCGGAGATGTCATCAATGCGGAAGACATCAATATCTATAGACAATTGGCCGGAGGTGTGACCACCTCCCAACTCCTTCACGGATCGGCCAATCCCATAGGAGGACAATCCGCCCTCATCAAACTGAGATGGGGTAAATCAGCCGAAGAATTAAAATTTAAAGGCGCAGCCCCATTTATCAAATTTGCCTTGGGAGAAAATGTAAAACAATCCAATTGGGGTGACCACCAAACCGTAAGGTTTCCACAGACCAGAATGGGGGTAGAACAAGTGTTTGAAGATTATTTCACTCAAGCAGAGACCTATCTCGCCAAGAAAAAATCCGGAGAAATTTACCGTAAAGATTTGGAACTCGAATGTCTCTCCGAAATCTTGACGGGCAACCGATTCATTACATGCCACAGCTATGTACAGAGTGAAATCAATATGTTGATGCACGTCGCAGAAAACCACAATTTCAGAGTCAATACCTTTACCCATATTCTCGAAGGTTATAAAGTAGCCGATAAAATGAAAGCCCATGGTGCTGCTGGATCAACATTCGCAGATTGGTGGGCCTATAAATATGAAGTAATCGACGCCATACCTTACAATGCCGCAATTATGAATAGTGTGGGTGTAAATACATCCATCAATTCTGACGATGCCGAAACCGCGAGAAGATTGAATGTCGAAGCGGGTAAAATGATGAAATACGGTGGTATGAATGAAGAAGAGGCATTAAAACTAGTTACTTTGAATCCAGCTAAAATGCTTCATATCGATGACAGAGTAGGTAGTATCAAGGTGGGTAAGGATGCCGATATTGTCCTTTGGTCTGGACATCCATTGAGTTATTTTTCTAGAGCAGAAAAAACCTTTATCGATGGTTGTTTGTACTTTGATAGAACCGAAAACGAAGATAGAGCTCAGATAATCAGAAAAGAAAGAGCCCAATTAATTCAACAAATGCTAAAAGCTAAAAAATCTGGCTCCAGGGTTCAACCCGTAAAGGAAAAGAAGCCTATCGAATATCACTGTGACACTATGGAAACCGAATAAACAAATCTAATCTATCAATAGCCAAATCAAATAATATGAATATTTATCAATATATTCTCATCTATACATTAACCGCACTTTCGTGGATATCGGTTGACGCACAAATACCCCCTCAACCTATTATCAAAGGATCTGTAGCCATTCAAAATGGAATCATTCATATTGGCAATGGGGAAATCATCCAAGGGGGATGCATCCTATTTGAGAATGGAAAAATAACCTATGTCGGTCAAGAGAATAGAAGTGCCGACACCGTAATCAATGCTCAATCTCACCATGTATATCCCGGACTTATAGCCATCAACACCATTATTGGATTAACGGAAATAGATGCCGTTAGGTCGACTAGGGATTTCTCAGAAATAGGAAGTATCAATCCACATATACGTTCCATCATAGCCTATAATACCGACTCCAAAATCATCCCGACTATTAGGTCCAATGGTGTTCAATTGGCAGAGATAGTACCGGCAAGTGGACGTATTACTGGTCAGTCTTCCGTAGTTCAACTAGACGGATGGAATTGGGAAGATGCAGTCTATCATTCCACCAATGGTATCCATATGCATTGGCCCAATCCCTATAGTTATTCTAAAGGAATTATCTCTCCGAACAAAAACTACATTACTGAGGTCGAAAAACTCTATCAATACCTCATAGAAGTCAACTCTTATAAAGACGACAAAGAGAAAAAAGAAAAAAACCTCAGACTGGAAGCCATGTCAATGGTATTGAAAGGGAATAAACCCTTATACATTCACGTGGATGATCAAAAAGCCATATTAGACGTTTTAGAATTTGGTAAAACCAATGAGTTAAAAGTAGTTATTGTCGGAGGGAGAGATAGTTGGAAAGTAGCCGAACAGATACGAAAATATGATGTATCCGTAGTTTTGGCCCCCACTCAGCGTTTGCCCTCTTCCGCTGATCGCGATATAGATCAACCATTTAAAACCCCATCCATACTCCAAGACCAAGAAGTCTTATGGTGTATTTCGGAGTCTGGATCTTGGGAACAACGCAATTTGGCCTTCCAAGCTGGTCAAGCTGTGGGATATGGATTAGATCAAGAAGCAGCCATCAGTGCTCTGACATTGAATACCGCCCAAATACTGGGTATTTCGGATAGGACAGGATCATTGGAAAAAGGCAAAGATGCCAATATTATTATTAGCACAGGAAATATATTAGATCCTATGTCTCAAAATATTATCTATAGCTTTATCCAAGGTCGCCCTGTAGATCTAGACAATAAACACAAACAGCTATACCGAAAATTCAAGAAAAAATACAGTCTATCGGAATCGAATTAATTTTGCGAAATAATAAAATTTAACTTCGCGTTTCAATCATGAGCTAAAGATTAATCGTTTATCTTATATGAAAATATTAATTTCTGTATGTATTACTCTATGCTGTTTTCAATGGGCTACTGCACAGCAGGACAAACCCAGTAATCGGCCCATCACTTATCCGGACTCGTCAAATGATAGTCAACTGGACTTTGATGAAATTACCATCAATGGAGAAATCGTTAAAGTGATGATCGTAGATGGCGACACCTTAATGCTGTCCGAATTTCAGGAAATTAGTGTAACCTCAAAACGAAAATTTAATTCTAGTGCAGAATACAGAAAGTATCTAATCTATCGAAAGTATGCACGAGAAGTATATCCCTACGCAGTAGAAGCTATTCAGACCTTTAAAACCGTAAACGAAGTAACCCAAGATATCGGATATTGGAAAAAGAAGAAATACGTGAGACGGGTTCAGGAGCAATTATTTAGTAAATTTGAGGATAACTTTAAAAATTTAACCAAAACACAGGGTAGAATTCTTATCCACATGATAGAAAAGGAATTGGATACCCCAATGTATTTGTTGATCAAAGACACTCGTGGCTGGGTAACCGCCAACTATTGGCAGGTATTAAGTGGGATGTTTGATTACGATTTAAAAGAGGGATATGTGGTAGGAAAAGACCCTATATTGGACCTTGTGTTAAATGATTTTGACCTAAAATTTAATGAAAAATAACCTTATGACGGAGCATTTTGAACCGATGGTAATAAAAGATTTCACCCCAATGGCCGGGACGACGCAATGGGAAAGCCCTTCCAACATTGCCCTAGTTAAATACTGGGGAAAAATGGGAAATCAAATTCCGCGAAACCCTTCCGTCAGTTTTACTTTACAAAACTGCGTCACTCGCACCCAGATCGATTGGTTTGAAAAAAAAGGCAATTCCTCTGAATTAGATTTTTATTTTGAAGGAAAGTTAAAACCTTCCTTTGGTCAAAGAATTCAAAAACTTATTGCCACCATAGCTGAACAAAATACCGTCTTAAATCAATATTCTTTTCGTATTTCTAGTACCAACACCTTTCCCCATTCATCCGGCATCGCCTCGAGTGCATCGGCCATGAGTGCATGTGCCGCTGGTATCATCGATATGCTTAGACAAATTAGAGAAGCTCAGGATTCTAATCCTTGGGACGAAGACTACTTCAAACAACAAATATCATTCTACAGTCGGCTCGGTAGTGGTAGTGCCTGTAGAAGTATTTATCCCAATGCTGCTCTTTGGGGAGAAGTATCTCCTGATCTGGGTTCCAATCTATGGGCGACCCCATTAGATCATTTATTGCACGATGATTTCAGACAGTATCAAGATGCGATTGTCATAGTAGACGATTCGACAAAATCAGTGTCCAGTACTATGGGGCATGGGCTTATGAATCAACATGTATTTAGTAAAATCCGCTTCGAAGAAGGACTGAGAAATACGGAAACCATGTTGAACATCCTTCGCACAGGAGACATTTCATCATTTATTGACATAGTAGAGCGAGAGGCCTTACAATTGCACGCCATGATGATGACATCCAATCCATCATATATTTTAATCAAGCCCAACACCTTAGCCATTATTGAAAAGATCAGACAATATCGCCAAGACAGCAATGTTCCACTCTGTTTTACTCTGGATGCTGGTCCCAATGTACATATTCTCTATCCATTCGCCTTCCGCGATAAGGTAAAGGAATTTATAGAAACTGAAATTATAGAGCTCAACCCGAAAATGAATTGGATTGCGGATGAAATGGGTTTGGGCACGAAACAGATATAAGATGAAGAAGCTAGGTATATATTTATCGCTTTCCTTTACCCTCCTCTTGGGTGGACTGCCTTTTGTGTACACTCAAAATCCGACCTCCATTCGAGTTTCCAATCCCAAATACGAACGCAAACTCAATACTTTACTCAGTTACAAACTTCCTCTGATATCGGTGGAATCTCTTCGCGAAAATCAATCCGAGGTCATTATCTTAGATACTAGGACTCAAGCCGAATACGAGATAAGCCATATTGAGGGTGCTCAGTGGATTGGTTATAAAAATTTTAATCCTCAAATATTGGCCGACCTACCGCCCTCAACCACTATTGTCACCTATTGCAGTGTGGGTTATAGAAGTGAAAAGATAGGGCTTAAACTCAAAGATATGGGATTTGAAAACGTATTCAATCTATACGGCAGTATCTTTGAATGGGTCAACTCGGGATATCCCATTGTCAATCATCAAGGCCAATCCACCTATGATATCCACACCTATAATCGATCTTGGTCACAGTGGATGACGAATCCTATTTTCCATAAAATTTACTAATTCTATGTTATGGAGAACTTATATACGAGGCTTTTCTACCTATTTGAGAATTGAACGCGGACTTTCTCAAAACTCAATTCTCGCCTATTCCAAAGATGTTGAGAAACTCGCATTGTTTGTATACAAGACTGATGGGGATATCGGTCTCCAACAACTATCTATTGATGTGATCCGATCCTTTTTAACCGGTCTACACCAAATAGGGATAGACAGCAGAAGTCAGTCCCGAATCCTAAGTGGGTTGCGCGCTTTCTTTAAATATTTATTAATAGAAGAAGTCATCGACAACGATCCGACTGAAGGCATAGAAATGCCTAAAATCAGCAAAAAGATACCTGACGTTCTATCTATTCGCGACACCAAAATTCTATTGGAAGGCATCGATCTCAGCAAACCACATGCCACGAGAAACAAAGCTATAATTGAAATCCTATACGCATGTGGATTAAGGGTAAGCGAATTGATCAACTTGCAAATCGACCATATTTTTTTAGATGTAGAGATGATTAAAGTCAGAGGTAAAAACGACAAAGAACGCCTAGTCCCCATCAGTCCTAGAGCTATCAAATACTTACATTTTTATTTAATGGAACGCAGGATATCCCCAATCTCCGAAAGTGACAAACACATTGTTTTTCTCAATCGCAGAGGCAGAAAATTGACCAGACATATGATATATCACATTATCAAGACAACGGCTACTGAAGTAGGTCTTCCCTATAAGATATCTCCCCATACCTTGAGACATTGCTTTGCCACCCACCTCATTGAAGGAGGAGCAGACTTGAGAACCGTACAAGAATTATTGGGTCATGCCTCTATTTTAACCACAGAAATATATACTCACATAAATAATGAATATCTTCGCGAAACAATTGAAAAATACCATCCATTGAATCAAAACAATGCACCAGACTAAAAACATATTAAAAAGCGCGATTTTACCATGGTTATTTGCAAGTGCAATGCTGTTATTTCAATGTGCTTCACCGGGCAGTATTCAAGGAGGGCCCAAAGACGAAAACCCACCCAGAGTGGACAGCCTTGCTTCATCGCCCAATCCTAGCCTTCGATTCGATGGTCGGGAAATCGTCCTTTATTTTAATGAATGGGTTCAACTAGAAGATCCCTATCAACAAATATTCATCAGTCCTCCCTTTACCGAAAGACCGAATTACAAACTCAAGGGAAGATCACTCATCATAGAGATCGATGAAGAAGAAGAACTCACACCCAATACCACTTACATTATCAATTTGGGTAAGGCCATAGTCGACCTCAATGAGAGCAATCCATTGCCGGACTACCAATATGTATTTTCGACGGGGGACTTCCTAGATTCTCTATCCATCAATGGAAAAGCCATAGATCAAATTACTGGAGAGCCATTGGAAAATATTAGTATGATGCTCTTTGACAATCTATCGGACACTGCCATCACTACAGTCTCGCCCTCCTATTTCGCTCGAAGCAATGCCGAAGGTGAATTTAAGTTTCAATACCTTAGACCGGGAGAATTTCAATTAATTGGCTTTTTGGACGAAAATCAAGATTTCAAATACGACGCGGATACAGAATCATTTGGTTTTTCGAATACCATTGTCAATACTTTACATCACCACGACACTACAATTACTTTGCCCATTTCTCTGGGCAGACCCCCTATCTACCTAGACGACGTAGACACTTCTTATCACGGATTGATTCAACTTACCTTTACAGAGGATGCCACTGATACGGCCATGATGTCCATTCGGACTTCTGATAGTGTGCGACTGATCCGCGACCAAAAAGTTGCAAATATTTGGTATGAAGACAGTCAACTGCCTCTGGAAGTGATTACTCGCAATACTGCTGGAATATCAGATACCATGACTGTCAACATAGTCAAACAATCTGCACCGGCATTTGAAGATATCAAAATAAGTAAACCATCGACTCCAATACTGGCCCATCAACCCATAAGACTAACCTCCACTTGGCCCATTGTGGATTTGGATGTCAACAATATAGAAATCGTAAAAAACAAAAATGAAGACGACATTCTAAGATTAGACTCTTTTCATATCGATTTCAACCAGATGGATCTCTATTATCCTTGGCAGGTAGATAGTAATTACCTCATTCAATTCCTTCCCCAATCCATAACCTTCAAAGACAGTGTAGTTCAAGATAGTCTATCTATTTCGCTCAAGCCTGTAAGTACGGAAAGTTTATCCTCTATCATCATCAACTTTTTGGTGGACAGCAGTCAGTACACTACCAATCAATGGATTGTGGAATTAATGCAAAAAGATAAACAGTTACAACGATTCATCATCAATGATCTAGAAAAACCACTGCGTATCAATCATCTAAAACCCGGAGAATACCAACTGCGATTAACCAAAGATGAAAACAAAAACGGAATCTGGGATGCTGCACGATTTTATGAGAAAAAGCAAGCTGAAGAACTTCTTAATATAGATATTGGGACAATTAGAGTAAATTGGATTCAGGAAACAGAGATAAAAATACCATGAAACTAGAAGCGAGAGATTTAAAAAAAATATACGGTAAAAGACCAGTAGTCAATGGGGTTTCTATCCAAGTAGAACAAGGTGAAATAGTAGGACTACTCGGGCCCAATGGAGCAGGTAAAACCACTACATTTTATATGACGGTAGGATTTATCAGCCCCAATGAAGGCAATGTGTATTTGGAAGATGAAGACATTACCAATTTGCCCATGTTTAAAAGAGCTCGTAAAGGAATTGGCTATCTACCACAAGAACCTTCAATCTTCAGAAAACTAAGTGTGGAAGACAATATTTTAGCCATCTTAGAACTCATGAATTACAGCAAAGCCCAACAAAGGGAAAAATTGGAATCACTAATTAGTGAATTTCGATTGGAAAAGGTTAGAAAGAATTCGGGAGATTCTTTATCTGGGGGTGAACGTCGACGAACAGAGATTGCTCGTTCCCTGGCATCCAATCCCAAATTTATCCTCCTCGATGAACCTTTTGCAGGGATTGACCCTATAGCAGTAGAGGATATTCAGTTTATCGTGGCCAAACTAAAGACAAAAAACATTGGTATTCTCATTACCGATCACAACGTACAGGAGACTTTGTCCATCACGGATAGAGCCTACTTAATGTTTGAAGGGAAGATACTTCGCGCTGGAACATCAGAGGAATTAGCCGCTGACGAATTGGTTAGAAAAGTGTATTTAGGTAAAAATTTTGAACTTAAAAGGAAGAACATTGATCCCAACTTGTAAATCGATACTCACTGGTATTTTCTGTATAGGGCTCTGCTGCAGTTGTCTAAAGACAGAGATATCTCTGCAGCCTGCCGATTATAAACTGATCGACTCTCTATACACCATGCAAAAAGATTCCTTAGCCACCGTCCTTGAAGCAGATTGTGAAGCTTTTCAAGATAGTGTACTGTCATTGTGGATAGACTCGATTAAACAAAAAAGAGAGATTGAGATTCAGCAATTGATTACCAAAGATAATCAAGATGAAAACTAGCCGACATACTTACAATATCTACAATAAGCCATGGGGTCTAATTATATTGACCTTATTGGCGTTCCATCTCACTTCTTGTAAAAGTGAGCCAGAACTGGATAGAGATACTCTTATATCCAATGAAATCAATAAAAGGCTCAACCAATTTATCCTAGCCCGTAAAACGGAATGCTACAACAACACGATGAACATGGCCATACGTCAGACCGATAGTCTGGTAAAACTAAATGCGGTAAAATACATAGAAGACGATCTCCATAGACCCGCCTTACCTGTCAAACCGCCCAAAGAATTGAGGCCAACTCCGAAGGATACCATTAAAAATCGCCCATTTCTAAAAGATAGCACAAAATCAATTCAAGCTACAGACACCATTAATTAATACAAGATTAATTTTTCGGATTGATAGAATCTTGTCCCTTTCTCAGTTACGTGCAACCAATACATTCCAGCAGGTAATTGAGGCATTTGATAATACAGAATTTCCTGACTTCCCAAGAGAGGGTATTCCTTTCTCCAAACCTGATAGCCCAAGGCATTGTACAATATCATTTCCGGTCGGTGCATGTCTTGAATTACTTTAATGGTCAATGGAACACCACCATTCCTGTTCAGCACATTGGGATGAACTTCTATCCAATTTTTGAGAATCAATGATGGTCTGACAAAGGTATTTAAGGGCACTTCCAAGCGAAATTGTTCATGACAACCTAATGAATCTGTAACCAAAACAGCAAAGGTATCTATGGGTTGATTCTCGATTTTATTGGTTGTATCTCCGGTCTCCCACTGATAAGAATAACCTCCCAGCCCTCCGGCAACCACAATCTCTATACTACCAGTGGAATCCTGACTTCCACTCCCTCTGACAATGGTATCTGTCAAGAATAAGTCGGAAAAATAAATATCCAAATGAAACACCGTATCGCAACTAAATATATTTGCTACCGTATCTACATATAAACCAGATTCAGTATATGGTTTATCTAAAAACCAGATTGTATCCCCCAAACATGCTGTAAACTCTCTATCTATATTTAAATAATGAGCTCTTTCTATGGTTAAATAATGCATAGAATCACAGCCATTTACACTGGTCAAATCGGCAAAATAAGAACCAATCGTCTTAAGGTAAGCATTGTTAAACAGTATGGAATCCCCAAAACACAACTGTACCGTATCTCGAATTAAATAATTGGGATAAACGGTAAGATTTATAGTGACTATAGAATCACAACCATTAAGGGTATTCAATGTATCTATGTATTTACCTGATTCGTACAAGATATCACCATTAAAATCATAGCCACCATCTCCGCATATTACGATATCTCTAGTTACTTGATAATTTTGAAAAATCTGTACCGTGTATTGAACTATAGAATCACAACCTCCTACAGCTTGTAGGGTATCCACATAATAAGAATTGGAATAGAAAGGTAAATCATCAATAATTATAGTGTCTCCATTACATAAGGGATAATAGACTGAAGTAATGATGGGGTCGTGGAATGATACATTGTATATCACTGTCGAATCACAGCCATTCACCGATTGCAAAAATTCCATCAATGTAGTGTCAGAATCATAATCTACACCTTGGAAACTAAAAACATCGCCTTGACATAATTTTTTGTCGATGGTAAAACTTCCTCCAGTATAAATTTCTAAATGAAATTCGACGATAGAGTCACAACCAGCATAATTCTGGAAGGTATCGATATAAATACCTGACCGGGTTAAAATAACAGAATCGGGACCAAAATATACCGTATCAGAGGGACAATGACCTTCAGAAACCAAAGTATAATCGTGTTCGGCCTCTCTTATACTTATTATATATAGACTATCACAGACCCGTATATCCGTTGACAAAACGGTGTCTCTTATTTCACTGTTTTCGCTATAGGTCTGACCTTTGTACTGGAATGATTGACCAGGACATAAATAAACCACCTCTTCATCTACTACAAGGGGACAAGTCACATCGATATCTATAGTATCACTGTACAATATAAAACCAGGGGTTCTGAAATTACTCATGCGAACACTGTATTTTCCTGCCCTACTGGGATTGGCATTGGACAACAACAGAGTATGGTTGGTATTTACATTGATTCTTTCACCATTGTGATACCAATTAAACTCTGTGGAAGAATGATTTTCATCGGTCAACAGTTCCAAGGTAAAATTATTCCCCTTGGATATGGTAAATGAGTCAAATTGAAAAGGAATATTGAATTGTGGTTGCAAAAACATAGTCTTTCCCAAATAAGAAGAATAGGGCAAGACATCAACAAAGGTGAAATAATTGTATTCTAAAAACAAAAACTCTAGATGGTCAAACAAATCAAGGGACAGAGAAATGTCCTTAAATTTATTGTTATTGAACCTGGCTTGTTTTAGACTTAACAAGTTTTCTAGGGTCGGTATTTCACCTTCAAATTCATTGTTATCGACCAATAAATAGTCCAACTCTTTAAAAATCAAATTGGGAATTTGGCCACTTAATTGATTATAGGATAGAATTAACTCTTCCAATTTGGGTAATTCTATAAATTCTTCTACATATATACTTCCTTGAACCTGATTATTGGCAATATCATATACACGAAGATTCGGCGCATTTTTTGGCCAACTAAAACTGCCTGTGAGTTGATTTTCGGAAACATCAAAAACTTCTAACTCTTCTTTATTCAAAATAGTAGGAAGTGATCCGGTAAGTTGATTTTTTGAAGCATTGAAATATTCTATATCTATCAGTTGCGTAAAGCCACCGATCTCACCGGTGAGCTTATTGTTTTCTACCAACAACCGCTTCAGTTTTGTCAACAGAGTAATATCAGAAATATCACCGCTAATATCGTTATTGGCGAACTCAAGTTGCTCCAAATTGATAAGGGACTTAAGACTAAATAGACTTCCCGATATATTGTTAAAAGTCAGATTAATAATTTTCAAATTAACTTTATTGCTATAATCTGGCAAGTCACCTTCAAACTGATTATAGGACAGATTGATTTCAATCAAATCATTGTTAATAAAAAATCCAGGCAAACTCCCTCTTATAAAATTTGAGGATAAATTAATTCGTTCTAGGTCGGGATTGGTGGTAAAATTGGGCAATGTCCCCACTAAATTGTTATTGGCCAAATTCAACACCTTCAATCTCGGTAGAACTAAGGCAGGTAAAAAACCATCGAGATTATTGTTGGGCAAATTAATTTCTTCTACGCAGCCTTCACTATTTAACTTCACCCCGTGCCATTTGGACATTGGATCATTGATATTCCAACGCTTAGTCCAATAAAGACCTTTAGTAGCCCCTAAAAAATCTAATAAGACCAAGGAATCACTTTGTCTATTGCAATCTTGAGCTAAGAGTGGTTGGAAAGAGATAAAAAAGAAGAATGAAATAAATATGACCAATTTATTCATAAGAATATAATTATTAACATTGTACAAATTAAAACTAATACTTATATAGCAAAAATCATTCCATATAGAGCATCCTCCATACAGATGAATATAACCAAGACACAACAAGATATAAAATATAGTTTCTCAATGCATTTTTACAATCGTTAATAATTCTGATTTATCACCGAAATCATTCATATCCGTTGTCTATAATAACCGTCTGCCTCCCCAAATTGAAAAAATATATCCTGTCCTACTTAGCTCCATACGTAAACAAAAATTTTCACTTAAATATATTATTAAAGATTTGAAATACACAACCTTAGAGTGACATTCAAAAGGAATAATAAGTTCCGAATTAAAATTTCTATCCATTCGTTCTATTTATATTGACATGAAGACGATAGGGGTGAATAGTAAAAACATTTTAAACACCATCATGTTATTGTAGACCGGAGACTAAAACCTGCATCCATCAATGATTCAACTACATTGTCCCTCGGAGTTATGTCCTATTTAATGTATAGGAGATCGATTGCTGAAAAAAAATATTGTAGTTTTGCACCGTCAATAAAAAGCATCGCAGTCCAGAAAAAATAAAGCATGAAAATTAGTGGATTCTCCATGGGTAAAAACACCCATAAACTATATTACCCCATGAAAGAGGCGGTATTATCAATTTTACCCATCGTTGATGAATATGTAATCGCTTTGGGAGACAGCGACGAAGACGATACAACCAGAGAAGAATTACTGGCCATAAATTCAGATAAAATCAAAATCATTGATACTGTTTGGGACATCGAGGCCTATCCATCTGGAATGGAACACGCCCATCAGACCGATATAGCGAAAGAAGCGTGTACGGGGGACTGGCTGATCCATTTGCAAGCCGATGAAATCATCCACGAACAAGATCATCAAACCATTGTAGACAAATGCCAACAGCGACTAAACAATATGGAAGTTGAAGGTTTCTTGTTTCAATACCACCATTTCTACGGCGACTACAACCATCTTGCTCATCAACATGGTTGGTATCAAAACGAGATAAGGATAATCCGAAATGACAAGGATATTCATTCTTTTTGGTCGGCACAATCTTTTAGAAGAATTCCCAATTTTGATGGGGTTAGTTATAAGACCAAGGAAGGGACACATAAGCTAAAGGTAGAAAAGATAAATGCACATATCTACCACTACGGATGGGTTCGTCCCCCCAGACTAATGCAAAATAAATCGAGAGCATTTAACAGCAATCACAAAGGGAAGTCGGTGGCCAATGCAGAATACGACGCCAAACCACCGGTATTCGATTATGGCAACATGAGCCAGTACACCCCATTTACAGGGAGTCATCCCGCAGTAATGACAGAGAGGATTAAGGAATTTGACTGGGCCGATGACTTGCATTTTGAAAAAAATTATCGTCCAAAACGCGAGAAGCTTAAGCACGAAAAGTTAAAATACAGAATATTGACTGCCATTGAGCAAAACATTTTTCAAGGCAAACATTTATTTCCATATGCCAACTGGATCGAAATAAAACCCTAGAAAATTCTAATAGAACTTCATCTAAAACAAAGCAAAACATAAAAAAATGTTTAATTTCCCTCTATGGGAAATAAGAAAATATCTCTTGTATTAAGCGGTGGCGGCTTTAAGGGTGCGTTTCAAGTAGGAGCATTGGAATACTTGATGTACAATCCTGTTTTTATAGAGAATGAAGTCATTGATATAGATCATTTCGATATTATTTCAGGAGTTTCTGTAGGCAGTCTCAATGGTGCTATGTTGGCCACTGGACAATTTGAAGTACTCAAAGACATCTGGTTTAATCAAATTTTAAATCAGGGTTCCAAAGTGATTTATCACTCCAAATACTTGGAACACGGTCTACCCAATACCGAAAAAATAATTGATGAATTAATTCCTGCCTTTGGGCTTTGGGACAAGATCCAACTCATTTTTTCGAAGAAAAAACAAGGGGAGTTTTTACAAAGAATTCAAGAAAACATTCTTGCTTTAGAGAGTTTCGCAGACAATAGTCCATTGCGATCCATTTTAGATCAATACATTTCTCAAGACAAATTTGTAGATGTACAATATAAAATAGGCTTTGTATCGCTGAGGGATGGCAATTACAAATCGCTTGGCCAGGAGGAATTCCCCAACGATGTAGAATTGCGTAAAGCCATATTAGCTTCCTCCACCATCCCAACAATATGGCCTCCTGTACCAGCTATTCGAACCCAAAAAGATGAATTTTATTTTGACAATGTAGACGGAGGTATTCGCAACGTAAGTCCTCTAAAGGACGTGATTGATGCCATCAATGCTCGCCCCAACGTAGGATCGGAGGAACACTATATCATTGTAATCAATTGTAGCACTCAACATTTACCCGTTATTCCCGCCAATCCCAGTCTGGTAGAAATAGCTGTACGGTCAATGTTAGATATTACTTATTCCGAAATTTTCAAAAACGATTTAGAGCAATTTATATGGATCAACAATATGTTAAAAGCTCAAAATCTCCAACAGCTCAAGATAAAAAACAAGACTTATCGCCGTTTTAAAATTAAGATAATTCAACCGAGTTATTCTATTGGCGGCACATTGGACACCGATCCTCAAGTCATTTTAAAATGGCGTGAAATGGGTTATGAAATGGCGGAAAAAGAAACCAGCAGTACCGATTGGAATGCTTAATATGAATTACATTTACGACATACTCTTGTGATATTAAACAACAACATATGAAAAATTTACAATATCCCATAGGAAGATTTCAATTTCAACCCCAAGAAAAGCTTTCTAATTATTTACAGTCCTTGACTTCATTGCCCAATAGCATAAAAAACATTATTAATGACTTTACAGAAGATGATTGGGCTATAACTTACCGTCCCGGAGGATGGAATGGTCGACAACTCGTCCATCATATAGCCGACAGTCATATGAACTCTTTTATCCGATTCAAGCTGGCTCTTACCGAAGAAAGACCCACTATCCGCCCCTATTATGAAGATCGCTGGGCATTGTTGGCCGATGTGAGCGCTGTCCACCCTATGGAATCTCTTCAGATTTTAACGGCATTACACAATCGCTGGACCATTCTTATCGAATCACTATCCCCAGAAGATCTTAATAAATCATTTTATCACCCGGGTGATGAAAAATGGGTTACGCTATTGGAAAACACGGCTTTTTATGCATGGCATTGCGATCACCACTTAGCCCATCTAAAACTGATTGACGATAAAAGAAAGAATCAATAGAATCGGATTTTCCGTCTTAAGAATACTATTATCTAACCTTGATCTACAGATCCAAGATTTGCATTACAGCCCATTTATAGCCCTTAAGCCCCATACCGATGACTATGCCATCGCAGACTGAGCTAAGGTAGGAATGGTGTCTAAAGCTTTCTCTTTTATGAATATTGCTAATATGTACCTCCATTTTGGGGATTTCCATATTGGCCAATGCATCGTGTATGGCTACTGAGGTATGAGTATACGCTCCCGCATTGATCACTAATCCATCCATGTCGGCTGCGGACTCCTGTATTTTATCGATTATAGCCCCTTCACTATTGGATTGAAAATAATGGAGGATGGCTGATTCTGAAAAAATAGTTTCCAATTCACTAAAATACGAGGCAAAGGTAGTGCTGCCATATATATGAGGCTGTCTCGTGCCCAATAAATTGAGATTTGGGCCATTGATGATTAAGATATTTTTCAAATCTTCCTTGATTTATTAATTTGCTAGTTCAGATAAAAATTTAATTCGTACCAATCTTATTTCATTCGCATTGATATCCTCTTCTTCCAACTCCCCCACTGCTAACTCAATAGAATCTGACTCGGATTCCAAGAAATAATCATAGATATCTTCAATGACGTATTCGTCAATATTTTCTTCGATATAATAATCTATGTTAACCTTTGTACCGGAAAACACGATCATCTCCAATTCCTCCAACAACTCATTGTATTCCATATTATTGGCTGAGGCTAAATCTTCCAAATCCATCTGCTTATCAATGCCTTGAATAATGGCTACCTTGGCTTTGGACTTATTGGCCATGGTTTTAATTACAAAGCCGTCAGGTCGAATGATATCGTTTTCTTCAACATAGTCGTTGATCAATTCCAGAAAAGGTTTGGCATATTTTTGGGCTTTTCCCATGCTCACCCCTGAAATTTTAGTCATATCCTCCATAGTCAATGGATACTGAGTAGCCATATCTTCTAAAGAATTCTCCTGAAACATCACGTACTTTGGTACTTTTTTTCTCTTGGACTGACTATCGCGCAATTGACACAACATCTTAAACAGAGTATCATCTAATGCTCCTGCTCTACTGCTGGCATAATCCACTTCATTTTCCTCCATGGTCTCATAGCTGCGATTGATACCCAACTTGATCTCATGAGGCTTTTTGATAAAAGCCCTGCCTTCGTCCGTCAATTTCAACACCCCATAAGTCTCTATATCTTTGACGATAAATTTCTTAAGAATGCCCTGTCTAAACATGGTATTCCAAAAATCTTTACCTTTTGCTTTGCCTTTGCCAAACCACTTGTGCTCATCCAATGAAAAACTTTTCAAAGTCTCATTTTCTTCCCCCATAATAAAGGTCACCAACATTTTGGCGGTATAGTTTTCCTTAAGAGAATCTATTACACTGAGTCCGTGTTTCATCTCCTTGGACACCTCTATTTTTTCTGCGGGATACCGGCAATTATCACACATTTTGTTGCATTTGTCTTCGGAATAGCCTTCTCCAAAATAATTCAACAAAAATTCTCTTCTACACTCAGCGGTTTCGGCATAATCCATGACTTCCTCCAACAATACCGTCCCCATTTCTCTTTCGGCCACGGGTTTGTCCCTTAAGAACTTCTCTAGTTTCATTAGATCTTTGGGGGCATAAAATGCCAAGCAATTGCCCTCTAGACCATCTCTACCTGCACGTCCTGTTTCTTGATAGTAGTTTTCAATACTTTTGGGCATATCGTAGTGAATTACAAAACGCACATCGGGCTTGTCGATTCCCATACCAAAAGCTATGGTGGCACAGATGACTTTGACGTCTTCCATTAGGAAGGCATCCTGAGTTTTGGCTCTAGTAGTGGCATCTAATCCAGCGTGATAAGGAGCTGCATTAATATTGTTCATCTTCAGGGTTTCTGCCAATTCTTCCGTAGTCTTCCTGTTTTGAACATAGATAATCCCCGAAGGACTGCCCATGTTTTGAATATATTGAATGACTTCCTTCATGGTATTCTGCTTATTGAGCTTAGGCCGAATATCATAATAGAGGTTTGTCCTATTGAAGGACGACATATATTTATTGAAATCTTTTAAGTGAAGATTTTTGATTATATCGCTTTGCACCTTGGGTGTGGCGGTAGCAGTCAAGGCAATTAAAGGGATTTCGTCTCCTATGGCATCTACCATAAATTTGATCTTTCGATATTCAGGTCGAAAATCATGGCCCCATTCTGAAATACAATGCGCTTCATCGACAGCAACCAATGAAATCTTAACAGAACTAAAGAAATGCAAATACTCCTCTTTAGTCAAGGTCTCCGGTGCTACATATAATATTTTGGTATCTCCATTTAATAAATCTTCCATCACTTGCTTGATCTGAGTCTTGTTCAAGGATGAATTCAAGAAATGAGCTATTTTATCCGACTGACTGTAACCCCGAATTAAATCCACCTGATTCTTCATTAAAGCGATCAAAGGGGATATGATGATAGCCGTACCTTCTAATAGAATAGCAGGCAACTGATAACACAATGACTTTCCTCCGCCGGTTGGCATAATAACAAAAGTGTCCTTACCTCCCAAAACACTCCTAATTATAGACTCTTGCGGTCCTTTAAATTGGTCAAATCCAAAATATTGCTGAAGTGCATTCTGCAATGTTTTTTCTTTTGATTCCATAATTGATATTTTATGACACCTAATTGATTTCGTTTACCTTTGTTGGGGTTGTCTCAATTAATTTATTTAATTTTCTTGAAAAATTATAACAAAAGTGAATGATTGTATTTAAATCCATCCTAAATATAGCAATAGACACTTTAAAAAAGGAAAAAAAAACGATTGAAGATCTTATCCCCTTCATCGAAGGCCCTTTTGAAGAGGCCGTTAAAGCCATCTATTATACTAAAGGTAAGCTAATTATTACAGGAATTGGGAAAAGTGCAATAATTGGTAAAAAAATAGTTGCCACTTTAAATTCTACTGGAACAATTGCTACTTTTTTACACTCTGCAGACGCAATTCATGGAGATCTGGGCATCATACATCCCGATGACACAGTACTTTGCATATCAAAAAGCGGAAATTCACCGGAAATACAAACTTTAATACCGATACTAAATAAATTTGGCAATACTCTAATTGGAATGACGGCTAATCCATCATCGATTTTAGCTAAAAACAGCCAATATTTAATTTATACTCCAGTGAGTGAAGAAGCCGATAAAAACAATTTAGCTCCAACTTGCAGTACCATAGCTCAAATGGCCATGGGAGATGCTGTAGCCATGTGTCTGGCCGAACTCAATCAATTTGATAGAGATAAATTCGCCAAATTTCACCCCGGAGGGCAGTTGGGCAAGGAACTACTGACTAGAGTAAAGCATTTAATGATATATCACGATGTTCCAAAGGTTTATCCTTCAGACAATATTGAAAAAGCAATCTTGGAGATGACGGCCAAACGACTGGGAGCCACTGCAGTATTGAACGACAATGACGACATCATCGGCATAATAACCGATGGAGATTTGAGAAGAATGTTAATGCAGCCAGATTTTAGCCTCAAAAAATCAGTAGTAGAGGTCATGAGTCAAAACCCTATATGTATCACTGAAGATGAGATGGCGACCCAAGCCCTAAAACTGATGCAAGAAAAGAGTATCACTCAATTAATAGTATTGGAAAAAAACCAATACAAAGGTATGATCCACTTACACGATTTAATTAAAGAAGGATTTTTAAACCAAAACAAATATGATATTTCCGATCGGCGATGACAATATTCACGGTGGAGCTAAACCATTTATGACATATTTATTTTTAGGAATAAATTTTCTAATATTTATTTATGAATACAGTTTAAATGAAGTTCAATTACAAGAATTCTTTAATGTCTATGGCACCATTCCTAGTCAAGCCATGAGAGGAGAGAATTTATACAGCCTACTGACCAATATGTTTTTACATGGGGGTATGGCTCACTTGGCCGGAAATATGTTGTTTTTGTGGATTTTCGCTGACAATGTCGAAGCCGTTATGGGATCGCTATCTTTCACTCTGTTTTATATAGTAGGCGGAATTGTGGCTTCACTGACCCATATTTGGATGAATATGGACAGCTTTATACCCAGTCTAGGTGCCAGTGGAGCTATCTCTGCTGTTTTGGGCACTTATTTAGTACTATTTCCCAGATCGCGTATAAAAATGATCTTTATTATTTTCTTTATGACCTTCTACATATCTGCCTTATTTTTTATTGGATATTGGTTTTTACAACAGTTTTTGTCGGTATATTCTGAGCAAGGTGATATGGGAGCGGCCTCTCAAGGCGTAGCTTGGTGGGCACATATAGGTGGATTTATATATGGAATTATCGTAGGATTGTTTTATAGAAAAAAAGCATCGAAATTTGAATTTGAACGCGAGTATCAGGCGCGATCTAGTAATCCGTGGAGAATACAGTAAATAATACAAATAGGGTTTCACCCACATAGACTTGCAAGGTATTTTCAACCAAACAACTCACCATGATCATCCAAAACACCGTCCATTCCATCGCTTTTTTTCGTTGACGCTGACCGATGATATACAAAGCATAGAGGGCTATACCTAAACCTATGAAACCACTTCCTGCCCACCAGGTAATAAACATATTGTGGATGACCTTGGATAACACTATATTGTCTTGGATTTGAAATTTCAAAGTCATTTCATCTAAAACATCGCCCAACCCTATGCCGAAGATGGGATGTTCTTGCCCTATCTCAATGCCCATGGCCATGGTTTTAAACCTAACCGCATCCGAATAATAATTCCATGCAAATCCATCCATATTTTGAATATCTTCTATCCAATATTGCCATTTGGCCTGCAGAAATGGAAAATAAATCATAGATATTCCAACAGCCAAAATTAGGGATAGCATGACCGTCAGTCTATTCGAACGCCAATGCTCCCACTGCCTCCACAGATAAATAACTAAACCAAAATAACCTATGACAATTCCCGACCTCACTGCGATAAAATGCAATTCGAGAAATACCACAACGGCGGCCAATCCATATATCCAAGGCCGAATAGTAGAATCCTTCCCTGTCATCCATTGATGGATAGACCATATAGCAGTTACCGCAATAATCAGGCTGGTCCTGATATGATTGTTGGGCAAGGCAAGAGAACCACCAGACTTTATAAGTTCAATGATCTCCTCGTTTTTAAATATAAAGAGCCCCACAATATACAATGCTAAAGTAAGGCTCGCCCACAAAAACTGATGAAAGACAAGATTTCTATTTCTCGATAAAAGCAATTTATTTTGACCGTAGGAAATAGGATAGACCAATAATGGCATACTCACATTGATTAAGTGAATCCAATGACCGGTATTATGAGTCCAAAATCCAGATACCACCACCAAGGCCAACAACATAAAATAGGGATGATATTTACTGCCTTCAACGGTTTCGGAAGGACTGGATACCTTTATTATGATACCGACTGCCAATAGGGCTACAATGATGGACAAGGCGGCCTTAGAAAAAACCATAGCCCAAGGAGTCAATACCCACATCGACAAAACCATGAAATCCAACTTTTGTCGGAGGGCATGCTGTTTCCCTTTCTCCATTACAATCAATTAATTTTTCTCACTAATCCACGGTTAGATACACAAAATTATAAATACCTAGGATTAATTTCAAGTTGATAAATCATCAATCTCTTTCATTGAAGTTAATAAAATTATACCTTTGCAGCTTTACATGGGTAATATATAGATTAATATTATGGACGCCATCAGTCAATTACAAGAATATCGATTAGAAATCGAGAATGCAAACTTTGAAAATCTTACTGATTTAGAAGATTTTAGGATAAAATTTCTGGGCAGTAAGAATATTCTTAAGCCGCTTTTTTCTCAAATAAAAAATATTGCCCCAGAACATAGAAAGGATTTTGGGCAACAAATTAATGCGGTAAAAGGCTTGGCAGAGGATAAATACCAAAGTCTGTTGAAGACTCTGAGTTCAAAAGAAATCAAAGATTCATTTAGCAATCTGGATTTAACTCGACCTGGTACTACAGAGGCCTTGGGTTCTCAGCATCCAGTATCAATAGTGATGCAAAGAATTATAGACATATTTTCCAGAATCGGTTTTTCCATCGCAAGCAATAGAGAGATAGAGGATGAATGGCATAATTTCACGGCATTAAACACTCCGGAAAATCACCCAGCCAGAGACATGACGGATACCTATTATCTAAAAAATGATTGGACGAGGATGTTGCGTTCTCAAACCAGTACGGTACAAGTCCATGTGATGGAAAATCAAAACCCTCCCATTCGGATAATTTCTCCGGGACGTGTGTATAGAAACGAGACCGTGTCTTCAAGATCCCATTGTCAGTTTCATCAAGTAGAAGGTCTGTACATAGATAAAGATGTGTCCTTTGTCGATCTAAAAAATACATTATTATATTTTGCTAAGGAAATGTACGGCAACGATGTCAAAATCAGACTTCGCCCTTCATACTTTCCATTTACTGAGCCCAGTGCTGAAATGGATGTGTATTGGGGATTAGAAACCGAAGCCGATTATCGAATCACCAAGGGTACAGGATGGTTGGAAATAATGGGATGCGGTATGGTTGATCCCAACGTATTGCGCAACTGTGGTATTGACCCCGATGAGTACAGTGGTTTTGCATTCGGTATGGGGATTGAACGACAAGCTATGAGAATGTTTGGCATTACCGATATTAGAATGTTTTTTGAAAATGATGTGCGATTCCTCAATCAATTTAGATCTGTCAATATATGAAGGTAGGATTGCCGAAAGGGACCAGAGATTTTGGCCCAAATGAGATATACAAGCGTCAGTATATTTTTTCAATTATAAAAAAATATTTCCGACTCTATGGATTTGCTCCTATAGAAACACCAGCCATGGAAAACTTAAGTGTTTTAATGGGTAAATATGGTGAAGAGGGAGATCAATTGTTGTTTAAGGTACTCAACAATGGCGATTATTTAAGTAAGGTATCCGATGAAGTTTTACAGACCAAAGACAGCCAAGCTTTGACGAAGGAGGTGTCTAAACGGGGGTTAAAGTACGATTTGACCATTCCATTTGCTCGGTATGTAGTCATGCATAGAAACGAAATCAACCTTCCCTTCAAACGATATCAAATTCAACCGGTGTGGCGGGCCGATCGACCGCAAAAAGGAAGGTACCAAGAATTCTATCAATGCGATGCCGACATTATCGGCTCCGAATCGCTTCAGTATGAAGCGGAGCTTATCCAGCTATACGACGAAGTATTTAAGACCTTAAAATTACCGGTAGAAATTCGTCTTAACAATAGAAAACTCTTAACTGGGTTAGCTGAAAAAATTGGGGCTGCTGAATTGCTCAACCCCATAACCGTAGCCATTGACAAGATTGACAAAATAGGTAAAGAGGGAGTCAGTAAAATCCTTACTGGTCTAGAATTAAGCGCGGAACAAATAGATAATATCTTTGAATTTCTAGAATTAAAAGATCTAGCAGAGATTAAAGTCTTTTTTCAAGACATTGAAATAGGGATGAAAGGTCATGAAGAATTGACAGAAATACTGTCTTTCCTATCCAATACTGAATTGGAAAATGAATTAATCATCGACTCTTCCTTGGCCCGTGGACTAAATTATTATACAGGAGCTATATTGGAAGTAAAAGCAAAAAATTCAAAAATAGGCAGCATCGGAGGAGGAGGTAGATACGACAATTTAACTGCCGCTTTTGGCGGTGAAAATCTCGGGGGAATCGGAGTTTCCTTTGGAGCAGAACGCATCTATGACGTTTTAGAAGAAAATCAACTGTTTCCTGCAGAAATGCAAGTGCCTCCGGTGATTATTTTGACACAGAGTCCTGACTATCATCAATACGGATTTCAATTGTTACAACAATTGAGAAAAAATGAAATTATCTCCGATTTGTATCCAGCAGGAGATAAAATGAAAAAACAGTTCAAGTACGCCAATAATATAGGTGCAAAATACGTAATTATAATCGGCGAAGAAGAAATGAGTCATCAATTGTTGTCCATTAAAAACATGGAAACTGGTGAACAGAGCAAAGGCACATTAGAAGAAATTACATCAATTATTTTATCCTAAAAATCGATAGCATTGAAGGACTTAACCCTAGAAGAAATTCGACATAAGGTAGAAACCGGTGAATTGACATTTGTTCAGGTTGCTGAATATTATTTGGCTCAAATAGACGCTCACGCCGATCTCAATGTTTATATTGAAGTATGGCAAGAGGACTGTTTAGCCCAAGCCAAAGCATTGGACGCCAAGTTGGCTGCTGGACAATCTCTAGGGGCGCTAGCTGGAGCATTTATATCGGTAAAAGATGTTATTTGTGTTGCAGGTAGATCCGTAACAGGGGGATCGAAGATACTTCAATCATACAAATCACCCTTTGATGCTACTGCCATAGAGAGGATAAAGGAGGCGGATGGCATATTGATTGGACGGACCAACTGCGATGAGTTCGCTATGG
Source organism: Membranihabitans marinus (assembly GCF_021729155.1). Taxonomy (GTDB): domain Bacteria; phylum Bacteroidota; class Bacteroidia; order Chitinophagales; family Saprospiraceae; genus Membranihabitans; species Membranihabitans marinus. The sequence continues at coordinate 92,965 of NZ_JAJQYA010000009.1, forward strand.
GATCGGACAACAGAAATAGTTATTACGGTCCTGTGAAAAACATGATAGGCCAAGATAAGGTACCAGGGGGATCATCTGGAGGGTCTGCTGTATCCGTGCAAATCGACAGTTGTCTGGTCGCTTTAGGATCTGACACAGGAGGTTCGGTGAGACAACCCGCAGCCTTAACTGGAGTTATCGGTCTCAAACCCACTTATGGAAGAATTTCTAGATATGGATTATTGGCCTATGCCTCATCTTTTGACCAAATCGGCTTAATTGGTCACAATGCCAGCGATATATTGGCCGTACTCAATGTTGCCAAAAACACCTGTGCAAACGATGGCACGGTTAGTGAAATGTCCAATAACCCAGTAGACCTAGAAGAAGTCGGTGAAAAATTAAAACTAGGCATTATGGCGTCGGCCTTTGAGCACGAATCCATCAATGAAGAAATCAAAGAAAAGTCTCTTGAATTTATCGAAGGGCAGTTGGCAGTCAATCACGACATATCACCAGCTAGTTTTGACTATCTGGATTATGTAATCCCCACCTATTATATACTCACCAGTGCAGAAGCTTCTGCCAACCTTAGCCGTTATGACGGCATCAGATATGGCTACAGAGCAGAGAACAGTGAATCCTTGGACGAATTATATTGCAATAGTCGAACCGAAGGATTCGGACCAGAAGTAAAACGCAGGATAATCACGGGTACTTATGTACTATCCAGTGGATATCACGATGCCTACTACAAAAAGGCGCAAAAAGCGAGAAGATTTCTCGTAAATACTTTCGAAGCATTAATGGAAGAGTACGATGCCATCATTGCACCGATTACACCAAAACTTCCTTGGGGTATTGAGGAAGAGATCTCGACGGTTGATTTATACCTATCAGATATATTTTCGGTACTTCCGAATATTATTGGGTATCCAGCTATTTCTATCCCGATTGGCCATTCTAAAGAAGGCTATCCGATAGGAATCCAAATAATTACAAAATCCTGGAATGAGAATAAACTGTTAAAATTGGCGAAAGAATTCAGTTTAGAACACCAATTATAGGGATTCAACCGTTTAATCCAGGTAAAATTTATTACATTTGCAGCTTAATTAACAAGTACAATTACATATTATAAATATTTTTAAAGTATATTTGCCTATAACTTAAACCTGTACATTTTCTTCACCAAAAATTCTTTATGAGAAAAGGGCTGTATTATAGCATTATTAGCATTTTTTTATTCCAAAACAATCCAATTGTTGCTGCCGATTTGAATGGGTCAGACAATGAAAATGTATTGGAATTGCAAATTTCTGAAGATATTGATGGATTACATACCATCATTCCTGTCTTTGAGAAAGGGCGTGCCATTAAAATAAGTAAACCCTATTTTAAAATTTACCCTGGTTACACCGAGCACTTAATAGGACGTGCAATGGTGTATTTCCCAGTCATTGAAGAAGTACTTAGCAAATACGACTTACCTGATGATTTAAAGTATATTCCATTTTTTGAATCGGGTTTACGACCGGATATCATATCCTCAGCTGGAGCGGTAGGATTATGGCAATTAATGAAATACACGGCCATGAATTACGGATTAACCGTGAATGGCGAATTGGACGAACGAATGGATTTTGAAAAGGCAACCGATGCCGCAGCACAATATTTGAAATCCCTATACGACGAATTTCAAGATTGGTCTCTTGCTCTTATGGCCTACAATGCAGGTCCATATAGAGTAAAAAAAGTTTTGAGAACTGTCGATCGTTCCAACATGGATGAAATCATTCGACGAATGCCATCCGAAACTCGGACATATTTAAGTAAAATCATAGCTGCCAAACTTATATTTACAGCCTATGACTCTTACAAAATTGTACCTGAAATGCCATCCCCTAGTGAGATACATTTAAAAACGATTCAACTAGAAAAGGGCTTTAGCTTGACCAGTCTGGCTAAGGAATACAAGGTATCAACCAATGAATTGGCTTCTCTTAATCCCCACATTAAGCAAAACTCCGTGTACAATTCCAAGAACAGTTTGGTTAATATACGGATACCCTATAGCCAAAATAATGAAAATCGTTTCCTAAAGACCGAGCATTATTTCAAGGATGTTGATGAATTGAAAAAAGTAGCGAATACATTGAATTTAAACTACCGTTATATTTTAATGAGTAATGGCTATTTTACGAAATCGGTATTTAGAGCGGGTTTGTTAACATTACAAATACCCCGAAATCAGTATATGGAAATTATGCAAATCATTGGTCCATCTGCCTTACCAAACCTGCAGAAACCGCTGTTGACCATTGATCATAATCCCATATATTTAAATAATAAGATTGAGAGCAAACGAGTAAATGAAAATGTGGAAGACGACACCTTCCGTTATTTTCTACAGCCTAGAGAGACTTTGATTGATGTTGCGACAAAATTTAACATTACTATCGAAACTCTATTGAAGCTCAATCCATCAATAACCAATACCATTATCCAAAGCGTGGTAGTGCCACGTCAGGTTAACACAATGGTGCACTTATAATAAAGATCTAGGTTAATCTACAACCTTTTAACAAAAAAGGCAGTTCCTCTTCAATGAGTGGAACTGCCTTTTTCTATATCCGCTATTATACCAATTACGTATATAATTGTCGGTTATATTTCGAATTAATGTTTTAGAGTCACGACTGAATGAAGTAGTCTGAAAGACTACCAAATGCCCATTGAGGGCATTTGGTGAAAGAGCCGAAACCTCCGTGTTTCGGGTGGGTTGGTAATGCGACTTTCAATACAGCCAATGGAAACGCAGGGACAACCCACGCTCGGCACAGTAAAGATTATCATGAAGTTGTATTAATATCAAGCCTTGGTGTAGAGACATGACGAACTGTAGCTAAATCATCTTAATATAAGAGAGTTTTAGACAAAAAAAGGCCGGGACTCAAAGTGAATCCCGACCTATCCAAACAAGTTCTAACCCCATGAACATGTCTCTTTTTTAACTTATCTCAATTTTTTTGACCTCATTGGTCTGCGCTTTTTCTGCCTTTGGCAAAACCAGAGTAAGTACTCCGTCTTTTATATCAGCTTGAATTTCATTCTTCACTATATTTTTACCAACAATAATAGATCGGTAAAAAGTTTCTTGACTAAATTCTTTCAAATGAACTTTGTCACTTGTTTCTGTTTCGCTCACTTGTTCTCGTTTGCCGCTTATCTTCAAAGTATCTTGTTCCAATGTAATCTCTATTTCGTCTTTAGTCCATCCTGGAACAGAAACTTCAATATTATAAACATCATCTTTCTCGATAATGTTCATTGGAGCAGAATTATTTCTTAATTCCAATTGTTTTTTGTAAAAGGATGTAGTTGGAACTTGGTCCAAAAAATTAAAAAACGGATCAATTATTCCACGGTTTCTTTGATTGGCTATCAGTCTCATACTATTCAAAATTTAAATACTATTAATTAATTTATTTTTTAAAATTCATTTTCGTATTGGATTTTAAAATCCCTTAAGGTGATCAAGCTTATTGAATTTTTTTACCCACATACACTTCAATCAATGCAATTAAAAGACCAATTCCTTTTTTTGATCAATTTGACAGTTATTTATAAAAATAACACGACATTATGTCAGCCACAACCCGAAACCAATGCCATTATGTCACTTTATCGCAATTAATCTCATTGCAACATAGATTGTTACCGAATTATTGGATAAAGACCAAAATGTAATAAAGGCCATGAATACTGAGCTATGGAAAATCATTGAAGAAAATTTTCGTTTCCTCCAACTATACCTAGAACAAACCCTAGTTTGAAATATTATTGATGGTAAATTGATGTATGGAATAAAAGATCATAGAAGAACAATTGAACATTTACTTCTTGAAAAAGAATAGAAGATTGACAGATGTTGGATAAATTTGAAAATGAAACATTAAATAACATATCATCGTCCTTTTGTATTTTTCAGTCGATCCAAGTGTTGTGGATGGAGGAAAAATCCAAATGGTCTTTTTGACCTCATATAATTATACACTTAAGGGATAAGTCCATTTCACCTTTTCCCAATCAGTCAATGTATAGACATTATCGAGGTTGTGAATGGAGGAGACTTTGAGTGATGTTCCATATTTCTTTCCAATTATTCAGGCTTTTCTACTCTACCCCACTTTTTCGTTTCCATACCACTGACTAGCACTGAATAATACGGTATCCCTAAAGTGACTAATTATATATTACCAACTCCCTCTCAGCCTATTTCTAGCCATATCCACAATAGCTACTCTGGCAAAGTAAAACTTTAAACTATGGCTTTATTATCTCTAAATACATGGATGGAGGAAAAATCCAGATGGTCTTTTTGACCTCATATAATTATACACTTAAGGGATAAGTCCATTTCACCTATTCCAAATCAGTCAATGTATAGACATTATCGAGGTTGTGTATGGAGGAGACTCTGAGTGATGATCCATATTTCTTTCCAATTATTTAGGCTTTTCTACTCTACCCCACTTTTTCGTTTCCATACCACTGACTAGGACTGAATAATACGGTATCCCTTAAGTGACTAATTATATATTACCAACTCCCTCTCAGCCTATTTCTAGCCTTATCCACAACAGCCATAAAAAGATCCTTAACCTATACAAAGGCTCATCCGTATCTCAATTCGATTCTCTTTTCTCCCTTAAAATCTACTGAAAGAAAAAATCGCTAGATATGAGCCAGATAGAGTAATCACTTATTGAATAAACAAAACTGAATATCATTTAAAGGAAAAAACTAAATTGTGTACTATCAATCATACCCCTTAGCAAAGGATATAGGGGAAACAACTTCACTGTGTAAGGACTAAAACCACAATGAGCATTGAAAACTATGCGGGAACTTTAAAAAAATCGGCCAATTCTGAAATATGACCTAAAACATGATGTTGCTTTAACTGGCTGCGACAATGTCCTTCAACTTGACATCCTGTAACCACCAACTTAGAATCTGGAAAAATCGTACTCAATTGATTTAAATAACTTTGGGTAGACATGGTTTTAAACTCTGTGTGAATCATGGTTAATATACAACATGGTTTCACCTTTTGTGACACCGCAGCCAAATCATCAAAACTCAAATTCAATCCTATATTTAACGTTTGAAAACAATTGAACTTACACACATACTCCATATACGCTAGGTATAATTCTTGAAATTCACCAGAAGGCAAAAAGATCAAGACCTTCCCCCTCTTATCACATGCGGGAACATCCATTCCTTCGATGGCAGTAATCAATTTCTTTCGCACAATTTGAGTGACAAAATTTTCATGAGCCTGATTCAATGTACCACACATATACAACAAAGCCGAATTTTCAATAAATGGAAATATATAATCAGAAACCGCCTTCATCAATCCGTGTTTCTTCCCATAATTATCTAATAGGGTCGTAAACTTTTGCTCATCAAAATCGAGAACAGCAGCGGTTAAACAATCCTGACGCAATTCTATATTTTGATCATTTTCCCCCAATTTAGTCAATTTACGGGCACGTTCACATGTAGACATAGTGGCTATCTGGCTGATCTTGTTACCATTATTATAAAGCAAGACCACATCTAATAATTTCTTTAAATCATCTTCGGTGTAATACCGAATATTAGAAGGTGTTCGCTTGGGAGTAATCAGGGCATACCTTTTTTCCCACATTCTAATGGTGTGGGCTTTTATGCCAGTAATGGTTTCTAAATCACTTATTGAATAATTAATCACAGGTCAATATATTTTTAATGCTTTTACAAGCCAATAACAATAGCCTCATTACTCAGATAACTATCCAAGATATTTTAATGTACTCTTTCTAAAAAGACTATGATGTAAACCCCAAAGTTATATTTTTGTTTATTTTTTAGATCACAATCCGTTGATTTTATCTAGGTTAATACGGAATTACTGCACAATCTCGTTCAGAATCAAAACAATCTAGAAAGGCGATTGGTTACTATAATTGAAAATGATTATCTTACAATTATGAAAATAGGAATTGTATGTTACCCCACCTATGGTGGAAGCGGAGTTGTAGCTACTGAAATAGGGATGGGCTTGGCCGAACTAGGTCACCAAATCCACTTTATATCTTACAAACGACCAGCTCGATTGATATCCTTTCACGAGAATATATATCACCACGAAGTGACTCCAGTAGATTACCCTCTATTCGAATACACTCCCTATGAAAGTGCTTTAACGAGTAAAATAGTAGACGTGGTAAAATATTCCAATTTGGATATTTTACATGTTCACTACGCCATTCCCCACGCCATAGTAGCTTACTTGGCCAAATCAATTTTGCAATCGGAAGGGATCAATATCCCCATTATTACCACCTTACACGGTTCCGATATAACTTTGGTCGGCAAGGATAAAACATTTTCTCCCGTTGTTACTTTTAGTATCAATCAAAGTGATGGGGTCACTGCAGTATCAGAACACCTGAGAAATGAAACCCTAAACAATTTCGATATTACCAAAGAAATTAAAGTCATCTATAATTTTATAGATTTTAAGCGATTTCACTGGACCAATAAAAATCACTTTAAGAAAATGTTTGCCCCTGAAAATGAAAAAATCATGGTGCATATATCCAATTTCAGAAAAGTGAAACGGGCTAGTGACGTAGTCAAAGTGTTTAAAGAAGTACACGACCGTCTACCTTCCAAACTATTAATGATTGGAGATGGCCCCGAACGTCCCAACATAGAACGCATGTGCCGTGAAGTAGGTCTATGTCATGAAATTAGATTCTTAGGTAAGCAAGATGCCATTTCTGAAATCCTAGCCATTTCCGATGTATTTGTACTTCCCTCGGCCAACGAAAGTTTTGGACTGGCGGCTCTTGAGGCCATGGCCTGTAAAGTACCGGTTATTTCAACGAATATAGGTGGAATTCCCGAAGTGAATATCGAGGGAGTTACTGGATTTTTAAGTGATGTCGGCGATATAGAAGACATGGCTAGAAACACCTTGAAAATATTGGAAAATCCAGAATTACACGAATCCTTTAGAAACAATGCCTATTTAAGAGCCAAACAATTTGATCTTAAAAAAGTACTTCCGATCTACGAAAACTATTACTTAGAAATTATCGAAAATTATAAAATCTCGATTTAATACCCTATACAGTTATAATATCTAACTTCAGTACCTCTATTGAGCAAGACTAGATCCTCAATATGGATGACCTTCATTCAACCATGTCTTTACGGCATAGGGTGATTCCTCTAAATATTATTATAGCTTTTTGTCACTTTGACGAATCATGATTTGTATTCTGAACAGTACCTATACCCATCAATGAAGTAAAAATATTTTGCCCACTTGAGTAAATGGTGATAAGGATTCATCCGAAGTAGCAAATACCAAATAAATCCCGCCTTTTACCTGTTGTCCATCTCTATCCAAACCATCCCATGCCAGTTGTCCTCCTACTGCCCGTCTCTCGTAGATCAATCGCCCATCTAATGATGTTATTCGCACCAAAGCATTATTGCTCAATTCCTTAATACCTATTTGACCGCCGAAGGTTGGGGGAACGGGATTGGGATAAACCACGGCTTTTTTTCTATCTACAAATTTAGTTTTGGTAGCTTCTGCCCGATAGGACAATAAGCCCCCTTCTGTCGATATATATACTTCTCCACTTTCTTCATCAATGGCTATATCATTGACAATATTGGAGGGTAATGGAGAATTCGATGTCGTAAAATGATGATCTATGTTATCGGTATTGCTATTGATTACGTATACCCCATTCTCAGTACCAAACCACTTCCGATTACCCGGATCGATAGCGATGGCTCTTATGTTTTCATCGCCCAATAAAATACCGGGAACATCGTCAATTTCAATGATGGGCTTTCGTCCTGCACAAATAGACTCCAGTGCTACACTTCCACAATCAAACCGCACCGGCCCACTTTGAGTTCCCACCCATACTACACCGTCCAAATCTACTGTAAGTTCGTTAATCTGAGCATTGTCAAACAAAGTAGCGTCACTACTATTGGGCAATATCAATCTATATTTGTCATCTGCATCGGTATTCCAATCTCCTAAATCGACAATCACTATTCCCAAATTTCGTACATCCATCCAGACAAAACCCTGACCGTCGACCACCAATCCTTCAATATTGGTCTCTACAGGAGAGGGAAAACTATGCCAATTTCCGTCCGATGTATAGACAACTATGGGGCGTGGTGCATAGTGATTGGCCATCCAAATATTTTTGGAGTCATCGATAAAGATATCGGAAACCCGAGTTCGCCCAGGATGAAAAACAGAATTTTGCAAACTAGAATTTTCTTCGTCAAATACCTTTATTTCACCATCCTTATAAACCACAACTCCGTCCCAGAAACTGCCAAAATACACCTCTTCTGTTTCCCCATCTACAGCTACACAAATAATATCTCTCATATCTCTTTCTTCCAGTTCGGCCACAGTATTTCTTCCATACAATTGCCATTCTCCAGATTCGTTGGTAAAAAATCCATCCTCTCTAAAAAGATTGTTATATATCTGATTGACCCCGCCTGTAGCACCGTACAACGAACCATTGAAAACACTCATTTCCGATAAAAAAAGAGAAGGCAATCCGTCGATAGATTGAAAATGACAGTCGCCGTCTTTGTATTGGCCTATTCCTTCGTCTACGACATAATAAAAACCCCCTTCTCCTTGAAAAATTATATCTTCCAATCCAGATAAACAGGGATTAAAAGTTTGCACCAATTGATTTCCATCCCACTCCAACACATTATCAAAATCATTAATCAGCAACAGACTGTTGACTTCGGGAACTAGTTTTTTAATCGGTCGAATCACTGGTATTCCAGAACCGATCAACACGGCCTGATTTTCATCCCATTTCATCACCACACCATCGGAAAGTGTATATATTTGGTTTTTCCACACCACCATTTCATCAATAGGATTTACCAATCCCAAAGGATAAACCGTCCAATTGGCGATATCTGCAAAATTTTGATCTAAAATCAATGAATATTGGTATAAATCATCGGCCGATACAGCAACCAAAGATCCGTTATCCCCATTGACTTCTAAATCCAATATTGACGATTGACTAAATAAGGTAGAACCAAATTCATGTGCCAGCAAATCAATTTGAACCACCCCAAAACTGGTGGCTAAAAAAGCAAAATTCCCACTGGAAACGATATCATTGATTCTTTTGGATTCGATAATATTGGCATTATTCTTTATCCCATTTAGGTTGACTACTCTGTCTTCAGTAACAATATCAATATTACCATTTTCGTATCCTATAATCAATGTTTTTATGTCATCTACATAAGTTGAGGTAGAAATACCTATATCAGAAAGACCATTTACCTTGTTCAATGTTTGCTCTTCCCCATCCTCTGGATAATATAGTGTAACTTGATAAGGATTGGTGGCGATAATGGAATTCTCCCCTTTACTTATTTCAAAATATCCTTTGGCTGGAAAATAACTTTTCCAATCTCCCAATCCATAAAATGAATTTTCCTGTCCATACAACTTGAATGAACAGGAAAATCCCAATACTATTAGCAATAATAAGTACCTTGTATATCTAATCATTTACGAAATAAATTTCCAAATATTTTCATTCCCATACCAGCAACGTCATCGGCGATGCTACCGTCACCATCTTGATCCAAGATAGAATTTAAAAAACTTGTTTGCTGTGAATTGTTGGAATTCATTGAACCCATTACCATATCCAAGATGGAACCCAATCCACTACTTCCTTGACTAGAATTTTTAGCTTTCCCTAGGGCTCCTAAAATAAAGGGCGCCAATTTAATAGCCATAGACTGCAACTGATTTTGTTGTACTCCAGTAGATTTGGACAATGAATCGAATATCTGACTTTGTTTACCACCAAAGATATGACCTAAAATCCCTGCCCCATTCAATGTTCTGCTATTGGTATTGGAACTACCTCCGCCCAATAAATTGCCAAGTACGTCATCAAAAATAGAACCGTCATGATCCTTCTCTATAGCGTTATTTAACGACATCATACCTTCAGGTGTGGAAGCATTCTTTCCGATAGCAGCTACCATAGTTTTCATTAAACTGTCCATGGCCGATTCCGTCTTTGCTTTGTCTTGTATGCCAATTTGTTGACCTAATTCTGCAACTGCTGGTTCTGAGAGGTTTTCAGTAAGTATATCCAAGATGTTTTTCATAATAAAATTAAATTTAAAAATTAATGATAAAAAATTTACCTTTTTACCATTCACCGCAGTCACAGCTGACCCACAGGATGGCTTAATATATTGTATTAACCAAAATAAAATATTGCTAAGCTTATATATTACAATGGCAGTATTTCGCACACATCAAAAGACAACTATAAACAGAAAGCTTTTACAACACTCAATAGTTCCATCCGTTAATGTATAAATAAATTTCAATAAATTTATGAAAAATACAAAAACCAAAGCTTCATGAATATAAACACCAACCTTGCTGGCAAATCCTCTACTCAGATAAGCGCAAAAACCTGGTATTTATTATGTCTTCTATTGTTTATGACGGGGCTAATGCAAAAAGGTTACAGCCAAGCTAAAGGCTGGGATCAATTGTCCGATATAAAAATAGAAAAAAAATACAACGAATTCTTAGGTTTTGAAATGGATATTCCAATTTTTTCTCCTGCAGTGCAAAAATTAGAGGGTAGCACCATTACCCTGGAAGGATTTATCATCCCCACCGCGGGCTACAAAAGCCATTCCGAATTTATATTTTCTGCATTGCCTTATAATCTTTGTTATTTTTGTGGGGGAGCAGGGCCAGAAACCGTCATGGAAGTGAAAGCCTCAAAACCCATTGAATACACGGCTGAAAAAATTGTTCTTCGTGGAAAGCTCCACCTAAACGCTGACGACCCCAATAGATTGATGTTTATATTGACTGAGGCAATACAGCCTTGATTTTGTTACCAAAAGAAACATTATGAATGGGTTAACCACAAGAAACCTCCTACTTTCAACTATCCTAGCTATATTTTTTTCAAATGTCTATAGTCAATCTAAGATAGACAGTCTTGTTATAGAGCGTTTTCAATTGGAAGATAGTGTCGAGTGTTTTCTAATTTTCAATTCACAAGTAGAGGCCATTGAAATCGATGACAATTTGAAAAAAGAACAGAAGGCTGAGATAGTTTACAATCACCTCTCCTCTATATCTCAGACTACTCAATCATCTATTATCGACAGTTTAATCCAATGGAATATTCCATTCAAAAGTTTCTATATCGTCAATGCGATCAAGGTAAAAATCGATAGTCATCATCTGGAATCATTGACAAGAGATAGCGCAATAAGTACTGTTGTTCCGGATTTCACTGTAGCTGTTTCCCAAATCACCGAACCTACATTTAATGTAAGGTCAAGTGAAAAATATCTCAATTGGGCCATAGAAAAAATTGGAGCAGACCAGGTTTGGAAACAAGGATATACCGGGAGAAATGTAGTTATCGGCGGTCAAGATACTGGGTACGAATGGGATCATTACCTTCTCAAGAACAAATACAGAGGTTGGATATCCAATGACAGCGCTGACCACAACTATCACTGGTACGATGCCATCGCAGGTCCCAATCCCATTCACCGTGATTCGGCCAACATTCCGGAAAACACACCATGCGGCTTTGGAAATTTGTCCCCATGTGATGACAACGGGCACGGAAATCATACCATGGGCATAGCATTAGGGTCGGGCAATGGAGACAGCTCCGGTATAGCACCAGGAGCACAGTGGATTGGGGTAAGAGTGATGGATCGCGGCTATGGTCAATTATCCACCTATCTATCTGGCCTACAGTGGTTTTTGGCACCTACCGACATCTACGGAAACCATCCGCGTCCAGAATTGGCTCCCGATGTGATAATCAATAGCTGGTCCTGTCCCCTAGTGGAAGGTTGTAGAGCGAATAATTTCTATTTATTGGACTCTGCCATCAATCGATTGACAGAATCAGGGGTTTTTGTTGTAGTATCTGCGGGCAATGAAGGTAGAAATGGTTGCGAATCTCTAACCACTTATCCAGCGATATTTGAAAACAGTTTTACCGTAGGTGCATCTACCGAATCAGACAGTATTGCCGACTTTAGCAATCGCAGTCCCAACATAGAAAACGGAGTCAAACCAGAAGTTGTAGCTCCAGGAGTAGGCATCCAATCGGCCTTCTTAAATGGACAATTGAAAACACTGTCTGGGACCAGTATGTCTGGACCAGTGGTCGCTGGTGTTGTCGCACTAATTATTGAAGCCAATCCAAGTTTGGCAGGGAAGGTCGATAAAATTCGTAAAATTCTTATCGAATCAACCTACGAAATAGAAGACAATCCTTGCGGACCGATGGCCTCTCCCAACTCGGTCTATGGTTATGGTAGAATAGATGCATTCAAGGCTGTTCAATTAGCCCAAGAAGTAACCACTCATGAAACAATTTTTACAAAAAACCCTATTGTCAAAATATATCCCAACCCCATACATTCGGGTTTTAATATAGATTTTGGGTTGATAAATAGTGAAATTAAATTAGATATCATAAATATAAATGGAAGTATTGTATTTAGTAAAAAGCTTACAAATACCAAAAACCACTACATTAACATAGAGTTTTTAAAAAACGGTATGTATTTTGTACGGTTAGTACAAGACCAAGGATGGACAATCCATAAAATAATAAAAATTTAAGAATAAATAATCGAACCCAAATTCAAGTGGTTTTGTTTTATTCTTTAAATACTATATATATTATGGATGGGTAATCTAAAGATACCGATTAGCAAAAAAAAACACTATGAAAATAAACTATTTACTATATCCATTACTATTTAGTTTCTGTTTTATCAATTCTGGAAATTCTCAAAACAATGTCGGGAGAAGCGCAGAAGATATATGGATAGACTCCATGTACAATAATATGAGTCTTGAACAAAAGATAGGCCAGCTTTTTATGATTCGGGCTCATTCTGACAAGGGACAAGATCACGTTGAATCCATAAGCCAGCAAATTAAAAAATATAAAATAGGAGGTTTATGTTTTTTTCAAGGCAGTCCAGAAAAACAAATACCCCTGGTCAACAAATTTCAATCTGAAGCCGATATTCCTTTGTTTGTATCTATGGATGCGGAATGGGGGCCAGCTATGCGATTTAAAGAAGACGTAGTCAATTATCCCAGACAATTGTTATTGGGTGCCATTCAAGACAACGATTTAATCTACAATTTAGGACAAGAAATTGGCCGACAATTAAAACTGATTGGCGTCAATATTAATTTTGCACCGGTAGTGGATATTAACAACAATCCTCTCAATCCCGTGATCAACGATCGGTCATTTGGTGAAGACAAATTCAATGTCACCGCAAAAGGATATATGTATATGAAAGGAATGCAAGACAATGGCATATTGGCTTGCGCCAAACACTTTCCCGGTCACGGAGACACAGACACCGATTCCCACAAGGATTTGCCCGTAATTAATCACGACCTCGCTCGTCTGAAGAATATCGAACTCTATCCATTTACCGCATTGGCCAAAACCAAGCTTGCTGGGGTAATGGTAGCTCACCTCAACATTCCTGCTTTGGACGATAGACCCAATATTGCCACCACTCTTTCTAAACCTACGGTCACAGGATTGCTCAAAGATTCTTTGGGATTTGAAGGACTGATATTTACCGATGCCCTAGAAATGCAAGGGGTAAGCAAATATTGGCCCAATGGGGAAGTAGAATTTAAAGCCTTCGAAGCGGGCAACGACATATTGCTCCTGCCCAACGACTTGCCTTTGGCCATTAATAGAATCAAGCAAGCCATTGAGAACAATGAAATACCAGAAGAAAGACTGGCTTCAAGTGTCAAAAAGATTTTGAAATATAAATATGAGTTGAATTTAACCAAAACACCAGCTCCTCTAGAGGTGGCAGACATAGGAGAAAAAATAGTTACACCCTATGCTCAAAACCTAAAAAAGGACTTAATCAATGCTTCCATTACTTTGGTTCGCGACCAACCCAAGCTATTGACTTTAGTAGGAGGAAATTCCTATACCAGTATTGCTATCGGTGAATCGGGCAACAATAGATTTCAAAACACATTATCCAAGTATGCCAGTATCAACTCGTTAAGGGTAAATAACGATGGAGATTTAGCAAAAATAAAATCCAGCGTCAAAGAAAAAGACCAAACCTATATCATCAGTCTTCACTGTAAATCTCGATATGCTTCTAGTCAATTTGGCCTATCTACAGAACAAATCAATTGGGTCAATAAAATGGCCAAAAACAATAAGGTTGTTCTAGTCGTTTTTGGAAGTCCATACGCATTAAAGTATTTTGACAATGTGAACACAGTTATATGTGGCTACAACAAGGATGATATTACCCAAGAAGCAGTAGCTAATGCGCTGTTTGGCAAACTTCCGTTCCGAGGCAAATTACCGGTTTCCGCTTCTCCTTTGAGTCCATTCAATCAGGGAATCACCACAGCGGCCCACACCATATTGCAATACGGCCAACCTGAAACAGTGGGTATCAACAGTCAATTTCTTCAAAAAAAAATTGACTCTCTCGTGGCCAGTGGAATCCGTGAGGAAGCCTTCCCCGGTTGTCAAATCATCATTGCCAAAAACAATTACGTAATTTATCAAAAGTCTTTTGGGCATCACACATATAGAAAACTCCTCCCGGTCTCCCAAGACCACATATATGACTTGGCTAGTATTACCAAGGTGGCAGCGACCACAGTAGCCATGATGAAATTATACGAACTGGGCTTAGTCTCCCTGGATGACTCTATAGGCACTTATATCCCTATGTTGCACAACACCGACAAATCTCCATTAATTATCAGAGATATTTTAGCCCATAGAGCAGGTCTGCAAGCCTGGATACCATTTTATCAATCGACGATGGAGAAAGGAAAAATTCCATTAACCAGTCCCGTCTATTACAGGGATGAGGCCAATGACACTTTTTCCATTCAAGTTTGTGACAATTTATATTTGCGCAATGACTATCCCGACACCATATATCAAAAGATAATCGATTCTCCACTGCGCCCGGGACAGGGATATAAATACAGCGATTTGGGGTTTTATCTTATGGCTAGATTGGTAGAAAATGTAACAGGACAGCGCTTAGATGAATTTGTAAAAGAAAATATTTACGATCCGTTGGGATTGAAAAACACTTCATTTCAACCCTATAAATATTTCCCTAAAAATGACATCGTTCCCACGGAGAACGACAAATATTATCGCAATACTTTAATTCAAGGCTACGTACACGATATGGGCGCGGCCATGTTGGACGGAGTCAGTGGTCATGCAGGTCTTTTTTCCAATGTATACGACATGACAGTACTATTCCAGATGTTATTAAATCAAGGCAGTTATGGCGGAGTACAAATATTCAACCCCCAAACCGTGGCTACTTTTACGACTAGGCATCCCAAAAGCAAAAGAAGGGGTCTTGGATTTGATATGAAAAATCTTGAAGCCAGTAGTAGAAGTTTAAATACAGCCGAATTGGCCGGGGACGAGACCTTTGGCCATCTCGGATTTACGGGTACAGCTGTATGGGCAGACCCAAATTACGACTTAGTTTATGTTTTTTTATCAAATAGAACCTATCCCAACTACCCCAATCGTCCAAATTTGTTAAGTTTACATAATTATCGTTCTAAGATACAGAATACCATATATGAAAGCATGGACGTACATCAATCATTTCCAGATATAAGTCAATAAATGTCGATATCTAATTCAATTGCTTGGAAATATTTTTTCAAAAGAAAAAACAATCACTTTATAAATTATATAAGTGGATTGAGCATTCTCGGTCTCACTATAGGTATATCCGCCCTTCTCTTAATCACCTCTGTGTTCAATGGATTTGAAGATCTCTTAATGAACATGTACAGCCAGACCAATGCCGACCTTTCCCTATCCCCAGCACAAGGCAAGACTATCGAATTGTCCGGGAAAGAATTAACACAACTCGGAGAAATTCCGGAAGTCATATCAGCTGCCCCCACCATTCACGAAACGGTACTATTTGAATACGACAACAACAATTTGGTCACCACATTATATGGTGTGCCCGAAAACTACTTTGAAGTAGTCGACCTCCGACCATTTAAATCCATGGGAGAACTCGACCTACGAACAGATGGTGTGGATCGAATCATACTAGGATCCAATTTAAAAATCAATTTGGGCGTTGTGCTTAACGATCCTTTTAGAACCCTGCAAACCTACTTCCCCAATCGAGATAAAAACACCTTTCTGGGCAAAAAACTGCTTAAAAAACAAAGCATTTCACCGATTGGCACTTATACTGCTTTCAAAGATGGCTCTGCCAATACTGCATATGCCCCTATAACCTATGTACAGCGACTCGTAGGCTACCCCGACCAAGTCTACTCAGGAGTTGAATTCAAAGTAAAGCCAGAAGCAGATTATAAAATTCTCAAAGAAAATATAAGAAAACTATTGCCCAACCACGAAGTCATTTTACTGGACAAATTCGAGCAAGACGCCGATCTTTACAAACTAATGAATATCGAAAAATGGATGGGATTTGCCTTAGTCTTATTTACCTTGATATTGATCGCCTTTAACCTCATAGGCTGTATCTGGATGATCGTCATTGAAAAGCAAGACAATTTTCGGATATTAAGGGCGATGGGGGCTAAAAAATCAGACATCAAGAAAATAGTCTTTAAATTGGGCAGTCTTTATGCCCTTACCTCCATAGCGGTGGGAACGGTCATTACTCTGACCATCTATTTTTTACAAAAGACCATTGGCTTAGTCAATATGTCTGAAGGTTTCATGGTAGAACAATATCCCACAGCCTTGGCATGGCAAGATTTTGCATTGGCTTATCTGGCAGTATTGACGATATGCCTGTTGGCTGCATGGCCGAGTGCACAAAGAGCTGTGAATCTAGCATATCGTGAAAAAAAATAATAGTATATTTACATTAATAATAATATACTTATGGAAAAATGGGAAGTCGATTTTGAGTGGTTGAGAATTCAGCATTTTGTTAAAGACATCATGCAGCAAGAGCATCTACCCGATCTCAATAATATATTATTGGCCATGGGACTGAGAGAATATGGACATTTAAAGACCAAATGGACCAAAGAAGAGAAAAGGGACTTAATGAATGTAGCAGCCTATGTACTACTCGAAATGGAAGGGTATTATCGGTTTCACGGATTGGACGATGAAGGCTGGCCACATTTTGAACTACTTAAAGTTTTTGATGTAAAAGGCGTTAAAGAACAAGAAGAATGGTTAAAAAATCAAATAATTAAATATTTTCACCTACATGTTTTTGAAAATGTTCCAGCAAATCAATAAGATAGGGATCCTCATCCTGATTTTTGCAATATCCTTCTCATGTAAAGATGACCAGGATAGCTATGTGAGAATTTCCACAGAATATGGGGATATCGATATTCAATTATACAATGAAACCAAGGAGTACAAAGACAATTTTTTGGAACTGACTTCATCTGGTTTTTACAACGATCTATTGTTTCATCGTATAATACCCAATACCATTATCCAAGGTGGTGATCCTGAATCTAAGAATGCAGCAAAAGGAAAATATTTAGGCCAAGGCGGGCCAGATTATACCTTAAAACCAGATTTTCGATTTGTTCACATCAAAGGGGCTTTAGCTGCAGCGAGAAAACCTGACGATGTCAATCCCCTCAAAGAGTCTTCTGGCTCCCAATTCTACATCACTCTAGGCCAAGATGTCACCGACGAAATGTTGAACAGTGTAGAAGAAGAAAGAAATTTTAAATACAGCGTAGAACAGCGCAAGCTATATAAACTAGTAGGCGGCATACCACAACTGGACCATGAGTATACTGTTTTCGGCGAAGTGGTTTCGGGTTTAGATGTAGTAGAAAAGATTGCCAAGATGAGAGCTGACGCCAATCAACGACCTGTAGAAGATATTCCAATGCAAATCACGATATTCAATCCCCACGAATGAAACACAGTACATTAATATTCATGGCATTAGTCTTGATCGCTATGTCATCGTGTAATAGACCTATTTCCAAATTTACCGCTCTACAACAAGAAGAGTTATCTGCCCCTGCGACCATTCAATTCGAAAATGAATCGAAGAAAGCCGATTTTTATCATTGGGATTTCGGTGATGGGGATTCTAGTTTTTTGGTTAGTCCAACTCATACATTTTACAAACCGGGTACATATACTGTAACCCTTCACTCTTCCAACGAGAAAAAATCAACCGTAAAAAGAAAAGAAATTACAATAACATCACCTAGATTTACAATGATTGAAATTCAAACAACCTATGGGAATTTACTTGTCGAACTATTCGACGATACCCCTAAGCACAAAGAAAATTTTTTGAAACTGATTAAAGAGGAGTACTTCAAGGATTTGCTTTTCCACCGTATTATTGATGGATTTATGATCCAAGGCGGAGACCCTGATTCCAGAAATGCCCCCGCCGGTAAAAACCTTGGAGCTGGTGGTCCAGGATATCAGATACCAGCAGAAATCGAAGCCGGTCACAAGCATTTCAAAGGCGCTTTGGCTGCAGCAAGACAGGGAGATATGGTCAATCCAGAAAAAAAATCATCAGGTTCTCAATTTTATATCGTCCATGGAAATTCTACTTCCGCCGATGAACTTAAGATGATGGCCAGACGCAATAATATTGAGTATACTGAAGAGGAAATCAATGAATACATAGAAAAGGGTGGCACCCCATTTCTGGACAATCAGTATACTGTCTTTGGTCAAATCATCAAAGGTCTAGATGTGATCGACAAAATCGCCAAAGCCGAGACCAATCGAGCTGATCGCCCCTTAGAAGACATCAAAATGAACATAATCGAAATCCAATAGTTAACATGAACAAAGAAATATTAGGCATTGATATAGGTGGAACCGGTATTAAGATGGGTATCACTGATATAGTAACAGGAAAATTGCTCACTGAGAGATATAAATTCCTGACGCCCAAACCAGCTACACCAGAATCGGTATCCATGGTTATCAAATCAGCCATTCAAGAGCGTTTTCCAGATTATCAAGGCCCAATCGGTTGTGGTTTCCCAGCCATAATCAAAAATGGCATTGCATTGTCTGCAACCAATGTAGACAAATCTTGGTTCAACCTCAATCTCGAAGAATATTTCTCACAAGAGTTGAATACCGATGTATATGTTGCGAATGATGCTGATGTAGCCGGATTTGCAGAAATCAATTTTGGCGACGAACAGATCAGAGATGAAGGGTTAATAATATTCCTTACCGTAGGTACTGGAATTGGGTCAGCCTTCTTCTACAACGGAGTAATGATTCCCAATTCTGAGTTGGGACACCTTTGGTACAACAACGATATCTACGAAAGACACATTTCCAATGTCGCTCGCAAAAATGAAGACCTTACTTGGAATGAATGGGGACAACGTCTCAACACTTATTTGAAACATCTTAATCGTTTGTTTTCTCCCAATATGGTAGTCATAGGTGGAGGAATCAGTAAAAAGTTCAATAAGTTCTCCGATGAGATCGACCTTCCTTTTCCTGTCATACCCGCCTCACTCCAAAATGAGGCCGGCGTAGTGGGAGCTTCGGTATACGCTTACGATAGAACTAAATAAAAAAAAGGAGACCATTTTGGTCTCCTTTCTTTTTTATCTATTTTTCTTGGATTTGACTCCATTCTTAATGGGCATACTTACTGTATCATTTCCCAGTCATTAGCAGGCCGAAATACCTTTGTAATTGTAACTTATTTCGGTTTGTAAAAAACTGAAGAATACCACCTTATTCTGCAATCAAGCGACCATCCTTTCAATAAATAACCAGTAGTCGATGGAACAAACAAACCAAAGGCCTTAGTCTTTTCGAATTTTTTATTTAGCTATTCTGAGGCGTAAAGAATCGAAGAAGAGATACAATATTGGCATCTAATTCAAGTCCATCTACCACTTCATAAAAGGTTCTATTGCCATCAAAATTTTCGACCAATGCCTCTTCCAAGATATCCATAGCCTCAATGTTTTTATCCATTTGAACCAAGAAGCCTGCTTTACAGTAAAGCAGTTCAGAATCCATGGCATTTTCGATACCCTCATCGATGATTTCCAGAGCCGCACTAAATTCACCTATTTTAAATAAAAACAATGCGTGCTTTTTCCAAATATAGGATTGATCTGGACCTATCTCTTCTGCCTTTTGGAAGTAATAGTGAGCTTTGGTAAATTCTTTTATTTTAACATACGCTGAAGCCAGTGATGCATAGTACTCTTCTCTTAGACTTTCGATCCGAATCGCCTTATAAAATGCGTTAATTGCATTGGAATAATCTTCTTTTTTGTAATGGCATCGGCCCAACAGAAAATATATTTCATCGTTGTAAGGATCTAGTCTTTGCGCCTTTTTAAAGATATGTTTGGCCTTATCGTATTCACCTAATCTCAGGTTACAATGACCGATCTGACATAAGATTTCAGAATCTGGACCGGTAATTTCATACCATTCCGTATAGCAGAATAAAGCCTCTTGATAACGTCTCAATTCAAACAAAAGGTCGGCACGATCCTGGTAACCCAATTCGAAGCTCGGCTCGATTAGGTAAGAATATTCATACGAAGTCAATGCTTTTTCATAATCCCCGTTACAAGCATATGCTTGACCAAGATTATACCAGGCCAAATACGAATATGGATCTTCGTCTATTATAGAATTGTGCAACACTATAGACTCATCGAATCGTCCTTCCATCTCTGTACACACCCATATTTTTCTAAGAGCGTTTTCATTGGTAGGATCACACAACAGGGCAAATTTGATAGAATCAAACATTTGATCGTATTCTTCTTTGGCCTCAAAGATCAGACCTTCTAAGAAAAATATTCTACCCAGTTCTTGATTGTCTGCACCATTTTTGATTTCCTCTAAAATGGTCTGAGCAGCTTTGTATTTTTTCAGTGATATCTTTATTCGAGCACCCAAGAGCTTGGTATCAAAATCATATGGGGCAATGGACAATGCGTCATTCAAAGCCTTCTCTGCTTCCTTCCATTTTTTCAAATAATATAGGCATTCAACTTTCTTAATATAAAAGTCGACGCTATACTTAAATCGATCAATGGCAATATTTGCCGCTTTAAGCGCGTTTTGATATTCTTGTTCTTCAGCATAATACTCTAATATTTGAAGGAAGGCATTTTCATCGAGGTAAAATTCCTCTCCAGAAATGAGCATTTCTTCAAAATTAAAGACAAGCTGGAATATGTCGAAGTTATTGTTTGGTTTACTTTCCATGTCACAAGGGGGATTTATAAAACTTGTCGGCGGTAAATATACTGAAATTATATTCACTACAAACAAATTACTTTAATACTTTCTCCACACTTGCCATACATTAATATTACTTTTAATACCAACACAAAACACTGTATTACAACAAGGTACACCTAACATACTTCATCTATTAAAATATTATACATCTATAAGTGTTTATAAACAACGCGTCAATAAATAGTTCTCACAACCATATCAAAAGTGTTAAAAATAAAAAAGCCGAACAACTTAATGCTCGGCTTCTAATTTTATCGATTTATCCTGGGTTATAGACTATTTTTTATTCTTATATCGATCCAATAATTTATGTCGAAACTCGTATTCAGCTTTTTCTAGAAGATATATCCTTCGATAACTTATGAGATCGGAGATTTCATCATAGAAATTAGATTTTAGCTCAACTATTTTCTTTTCATTGTCCAATTTATTGTGTAAAAATTCTCGGGCATTATTGTCGTTGAGATCTGCCTCCTTGATGTAATTTCTGTTCTTCAGCTCCCTCATTTTTGCAGTATAATCGTTATACACTGGCCAAAACACCTGTGCTTCTTTAACAGTTAGACTTATTCTTTCGGTAATATAAGCAACCCTTTGAGCTGTTATTTCCTCAAATTTATCTGGTCGTTTTTCTTGTGCATGTATAGCAGCAGTAACTACCACCATAAAAGCAATTATATTGACTATTCGTTTCATTTATTTAAAATTACTATTTATATTAATATATAATATCTTCAAAATCTACTAAATTCTCTGCTATATACTCATAATAGACCTCTATTTTATCCGACATTTCTTCATCGAATTCGGGGATATGATCCAAGCTCTCGACAATTTCAATCATATCTACATCTGAATATTCCAGATAATCTATGATATCAGTATTGGTATAAGATTCTGCTTTGGGCGTTGGAGACGGAACTCCAACAAAATATATGAGAAGGGCAACAGAAGCTGCAACACCCAGCCATAGGGTAAGTAGCCTTTGCCTCGAATCTGTCTTCTCAGGCTTCAACAATATAGGATTTTGGTCAGTGGTCTTGGCAAACAATTTTGCTTCCAACTCATCAAAATAACCTTCTGGTTGATGAAACAATCGACCGTTTTTGAGGTCTTCCATTTCCGACGAAAAGCCGGTGTTGGCAAAACCATCCTCCTGCATTTTCTTCATTTTAATATCATATTTTCTGTCATATAATCTTTTATCTTTTTCACCGCATGGTGATAGGAAGCTTTTATCCCTCCTTCGGAAAGTCCAGTCATAGACGCTATGTCTTTATATGGCCAATCTTCAAAATATCTAAATTCAAATATTTGTCGTTGTCTTTCCGGCAAATGTTGCACAGCCTTGACCAATGTAGCATGAATTTCATTGCCTTCAAAATAGGGATCAGCCAACAAACCATCTTCCAATCCCAGCACATGGTCTATATTTCCATTGCGCAATTGTTTATTTTTCCTAATAATCTGTAAAGCTTCTCGATAGGCAATACTAAAGATCCAAGTTTTCAGAGAGGACCTTCCTTCAAACGACGTCATTTTCTCAAAAACCTTTACAAAAGTATTTTGCAATGCATCATCAGTATCTTCGTGACTATACAAGACTTTTCTCAGATACCAATACAGTGGCTCTTTATATTCAGCAAACACCATTCTAAAACCGCGATTAATGGTTGCTGGATTATTAATCAATTGAAGTATTTCGCTATCGGTACTCTTAATCACTTTTAGCTTTACATTTCTAACATTTGTCTCAATTAATATTTCTTCCATCTAAAGTTACAAACTATTTCGAAAGTATCACTTTTTACAAAATCGCAAAACAATCAAAAGTTATCTCAATCCATAAACCAGAAAATTTCAGGTACTTATATGGTCTCGTTTTATATTAGAGACAGAAAAAGTCTAAAGGTTTAATTATCTTAAATAATTTTAGTCTAGATAATTTAAAATGATAGAACATTTCATATTTTGGCTAGAGAATAGAAGCAATCATCAATGTCGATATCACAAAAAATAGCAAAATTTATCCTTTCCCTTTGGGGATGGAAGATAACTGGCAATATTCCCAATACCGCAAAGGGAGTCTTTATTGTGGCCCCTCATACTCATTGGCAGGATATTCCACTGGGTCTTTTGGTGCGTACTGCCATTGACCTAAAGGTGTGTTTCGTGGCCAAAAAATCACTTTTTAAAGGTTTGTCGGGAAGAATATTTTACGCCCTCGGCGGCTATCCTGTCGATCGATCTAAAAATCGTGGATTTGTTGATGCCGTTGTCGATATATTTAATAGCAAGGAGTCATTTTTCATAGCC
This sequence comes from Membranihabitans marinus, assembly GCF_021729155.1. GTDB lineage: Bacteria > Bacteroidota > Bacteroidia > Chitinophagales > Saprospiraceae > Membranihabitans > Membranihabitans marinus. Next base: position 116,736 of record NZ_JAJQYA010000009.1, read on the forward strand.
ATTGCACCTGAGGGGACTCGTAAAAAGGTCTCAGAATTTCGATCGGGATTCTATTACATTGCCCATAAGGCTAAAATACCAATGTATCTTACTAAATTTGACTTTGAGAATAAGTGTGTTGACTTTAGTCCTCCATTCTGGACCACTGACAACGCAGAAGAGACCATCGCCACTGTAGAAAACTATTTTAGAGGGGTGAAAGGAAAAATTGTAAACCGAAGTTTCTAACGATATTATGACCCAAGACTCCATCCTTGAATACAATAAAAAGACCAAATTTTTTCTAGGTTTAGACCATAGTTCTGAGATTGATCAGTCACAGTATCTTGAGTTATTGACTGTGCTGAGATTTCATGAGCACAAGTATTACATAGAGAACCAAGCCTTGATCACAGATCGAGAATTCGACCTTCTCTACAAGTTAACCGAATCCATCGAGGCTGCTCATCCCCAGTGGCTGGATCCTTCCAGTCCTACCCAGCGAATAGGTAGCGACATCAACGATACTACAGACACTATCACTCACCTATCTCCAATGTTGTCTTTGGCCAACTCCTACAATGCCGATGATCTTATTGACTTCGACAGACAAGTCAAAAAGGCACTTGATACAGATGAAGATATCGTCTACGCGGTAGAACCCAAATACGATGGAGGGAGTATCGTCCTAGTCTATGAAAATGACAGATTAATCAGTGCTGCCACTCGGGGCAATGGAGTTGAGGGTGAAGATATCACGCCAAATATGAAGGCCTTGAAGACCATCCCTCTATATGCTCCATTTAGTAACATCGGCATACAAAAAATAGAATTGCGCGGCGAAGCCCTTATTGCAAAACAAACCTTTGCCGAAGTAAATATTGAACGGGCCAAAAACGATCTGCCTCTCTTTGCCAATGCCCGAAATGCAGCTACTGGCGGTTTGAGGATGAAATCACCCACAGCCACCACTGAAAGAGGGATAGAGGCTTTTATTTATCAAATCGCATATTGGGAACATCAAGACCTGGCCAATGACCTCGATAGTCACTTCAATCGCATAGAGTTGTTGGGCACCTTGGGATTTAAAGTGCCGTTAGAGGAAAAAACCAAATGCCGTAATATTCATGAAGTCATCGACTTTTGTCAATATTGGGCCGAAAATAGAGATCGATATGGGTACGAGATCGACGGCATGGTGGTAAAAGTAGACTCCATCCTCCAACAAGAAAATATAGGAAGTACTGCTCATCATCCCAAATGGGCAATTGCCTATAAATTTAAAGCCAAACAAGCCCGATCGGTATTGGAAAAGGTGGATTTCCAAGTAGGGAAAACGGGATCAATCACTCCGGTTGCCAAAATCACACCTACTGAATTGGCCGGTGTAACCATATCTTCCATATCTCTTCACAACGAAGACTTTATCCAAACCAAAGACATTCAGCTCAACGACACCATATTGATTGAACGAGCCGGCGATGTAATTCCCTACATTGTACAATCCTTCCCAGAACTCCGAAACGAAGAAGTACACCCCATAGAATTTCCCAGCCATTGTCCAGTTTGTGACACGGCTTTGACTCGAGCTGAGAATGAGTCGGCCTGGCGTTGCCTCAATAGCAATTGCGAAGCACAGGTGCTACAAAAAATGATCTATCACGTCTCTAAAGACGCTATGGATATCGAAGGTTTGGGCAAATCGAATATTATTAAATTCTTCGAATTGGGTCTTATTAAGGACATCAGTGATATATATCAATTAGATTATTCAGCCATTCAGTCGATGGAAGGTTTTGGAGAAAAATCTGCCCAAAATATTAAAAATAGCGTGGATAAAGCTAAGCAAAATCCACTGCATCGATTATTGCTCAGTCTGAGCATCCATCATTTGGGCAAAAAGGCAGCTAAAATTATTGCAGCTGAGATTCATTCCATCTTTGATTTACAAAATTGGGATTTAGATCGTTTTCAATCCATAAAAGACATCGGCCCAGTACTGGCAGGCAATGTAATTGACTTTTTCAACGTTGAATCTAACGTCGAGTTGTTGCGTAAAATGGAATCCTACGGCGTCAACACGAATCAATTAGAAGCCGATTTGCCGATAACTGTAGCATCGGGATCGGTTTTCGAAAACAAAACCATATTGTTTACTGGCAGTTTGCAATTGTTTTCAAGAAAAGAAGCCCAGGAATTAGCAGCACAACACGGAGCCAAGGTAATATCGGCCGTTAGTGGGAAACTCGATATTTTAGTCGTCGGTGAAAAACCGGGCTCTAAATTAAAAAAAGCTCAAGCATTAGGCAGTGTAGAGATAATGACCGAAGAAGATTTTAAAGCTAGAATAGATATATGATTACTCCATACTATAAGCTGTTGATGATTTTGTGTTTGCCCTATGCCCTATCGGCTCAAGACACCTTAGTGGATACGATGAATCAAACTGAATTTATAAATATTCAAAGTATTGATTCTACTATTGTCTTGGACATCAGATATGCCAGTACCAATAATTTTACCAAGAAACAAATGTACGATTGCGGCAAGTGCTACTTAAAAACCAATGTGGCTTATGCTTTGGCTGAAATTCATCAATATCTGAAGACCCAGGGTCTGGGTATTAAGGTTTTTGACTGTTATCGTCCCCAATCCATTCAATACAAATTGTGGGATGCCGTTCCCAACCCTCATTATGTGGCTCGTCCGCATAAAGGATCTGTACACAACAGAGGTGGAGCCGTCGATCTGACCATTGTCGATACCGATGGGCAGGAATTGGACATGGGTACAGACTATGATTTTTTTGGGGAAAAAGCCCATCAAGAATTTAAAGATTTACCTAAAAACATTTTAAGTAATCGAAAGTTACTTAAACAGACTATGGAAAAATATGGATTTGAACCGATCCGCACAGAATGGTGGCATTACGATTTTGTGGGAAGTGACGACTACGCATTGTCGAATGTGGTTTGGAATTGTAATAATTAATAAGTAAACTCAAAAATTGAAATATTTATGCAGGAAATAAAGTTCGCTACCAATAAAGAAGCCGTTGACCAACTGGCTGAGAAATACCAAGATCTTCAATCGGAAATTGGAAAAATCATTGTCGGCCAAAAAAATGTGGTTGAAACAGTATTGATTTCTTTATTTAGCAATGGTCACAGTCTATTGGTCGGCGTTCCCGGTTTGGCAAAAACGCTCTTGGTCAGCACTATATCTGAAGTTTTGGATCTTGAATTTAAAAGGATACAATTTACCCCAGATTTAATGCCTTCTGATATCACTGGATCAGAAATATTAGGAGAGAACCGTCAATTTCAATTCAATAAAGGACCTATTTTCTCCAACATTGTCTTGGCCGATGAGATCAATAGAACTCCCCCAAAAACTCAGGCGGCCCTATTGGAAGCTATGCAGGAAAGATCGGTTACAGTTGCTGGTCAAAATTTTAAACTACCCCATCCTTTCTTTGTATTGGCTACCCAGAATCCCATTGAACAAGAGGGTACTTATCCATTGCCAGAAGCTCAATTGGATAGATTCATGTTCAATATTCCACTGTCTTATCCTAGCTATGCCGAAGAATTGGAAGTGGTCAAAGAAACTACTGGCTTACAATCCACAGTAGTACAACACATTCTCAATGCCAAGGAAATAATGTTTTTTCAGCAACTAATCAGAAAAATACCCATTGCCGACAACGTATTAGAATACGCTGTAAAATTGGTACACAAGACTAGGCCTGATGGTGAATACTCTCCTTCTGTAGTAAAAGAATACATTCAATGGGGAGCTGGACCACGTGCTTCTCAGTACTTGGTATTGGGTGCCAAATGTCATGCGGCCATTAAAGGAAAATACTCCCCTGACATATCTGATGTGCAGGCTATAGCCAATTATGTGCTGAGACATCGTATCGTAAAGAACTACAAAGCTGAAGCTGAAGGATTAACCGAGGAAAATATTATTGATCAATTAATCTAAAATACACCATAACCTAAAAGTACTGCATCTAATCCTATAATGAAGTATATTACAATGTCTTATCCATCTCTACTAAATATTATTTTATTAATAGGTTTATGTACCCTAAGTTGTAATTCCAATCGGGATCCATATACCTCTCAAATAAAACCACCGGCCATTGGTAAAATTTACCAAATCAACGTGCTTTCGGACGAGGAGACCTTGGCATCACCAGTATTGGATTCAGTAGATTTCAATTATGGGCAGGCATATCCGATATTGCCTCAACCAGAACCTTATTTTGAATTGAGACAATATTCCGTTGAAGATTTAGATGCACAACCTATTTTGAGAGAACTAAAATGTTTCTTACTCCTGGCGGATTTTAGTCAAGATAACAATATGACTAGAATGGTGGAAAAGGACTTTAGAGGTCGATTGGACAAAACCCAATCAGGTGTCAAAATAGGTAAGGATAAATGGGCTAAAGATCAATTAATCGTGTATATATACGCCCCCAATAGAGAAGCTTTAATCAATGAAATAGAGCGATCTTACACTACTATATCCAAGGAAGTAGAAAAGTTTTATCAAAGTATGATTCGATCCACGGTTTTCGTCCAGGGCAATAATCGAGCGATTACCGATAGTATCCAACAGATATTTGGAATAGACATGGCCATTCCAGCCGATTACACTACGGCATTGGTCACCGATTCTGTAATGTGGTTGCGACAAGAAATCCCAGACATTAGCCGATCTATCCTCATTTTTAAACGTCCGTATAAAGATCCCAAAGATTTTTCGAGAGAGGGAGTTAAAGCCCTAAGAAATAGAGTGGGAGAATATATTTCATCTTCTCTTCCCAACACTTATATGAGGATAAATGACACCGATCTACCTCTGTATATCAATCAATTGGAGATCGATGGCAAATACGCTGTTCAAGCAAGGGGAATTTGGGAAATTGTCAATGACTTTATGGGGGGATCCTTCGTGTCTTATGCCATACTAGATGATGTAAAACAAGAAATAATATTTGTCGATGGATTTGTTTACTCACCAGAGAAAACCAAAAAATTATCCATGCTTTACCTAGACTATATCCTTAGACAGGTTAAACTGTCCAAGGATAGTCCACAGTAATATTTAGGTTATTATTTAAAATACTCCTTTAGGAATATCATACTTTCAGGTACTTGCTGATAGGGTTGAGGACTTTCATCCTCGATATAGAAATACTCAATATTGGAATCTTTAGCTGCCTCCAATACCCCTTTCATATCGATTTGTCCTGTTCCCAAAACAACATCGTTTTCTACTGGAGTCCGTCCACTAAAATCACCGACCACTCCTTTTTTGAGATCTTTTAAGTGCATGAGCCGCATTCTATCACCATACTTTTGAATTAAGGCAACAGGGTCATGACCGGGATGAGCGACCCAAAGAATATCTAATTCAAAACTCACATAGTTCGGATCAGTGTTTTCAACGATGTAGTCGTAGAAAGTACCGTCTTTGTAAGGTCTAAATTCGTAACCGTGGTTGTGATAACAAAATGTCAATCCATTCTCCTTTAACTTTTTACCCGCCGTATTAAAAACTTCAATAGCGTGGTCAGCATGAGATTTATCAAATGGTGCAGTATGACTAATATAAGCTACTCTCACGTATTTGGCACCAAGAGTCTTGGCCTCTGAAATCACCTTGTCCAAATCTTCCTGGATTCGACTATAACTCGTTCCATAAGAAGTACAGATCATTCCTCTTTCGTCCAACATTGACCTCAAGTCTCGAGCCGAGGCACCGAACAAACTTGAAAATTCCATATTGGTAATCCCCAATGCTTTTATTCTGTCCAAGGTGGAAGGAATATCTTCGCCCAAACTTACTCGAAAAGTGTAGGAAACAGCCCCCAATTGACTAGGTTGAAGTGAATTATTGCCCTTATTGGCAATGCCGCATCCTATATTGATACACAACAGAGCTAATAGCCCGATTTTTATTATTTCTTTAACCATTTAAAAAGTTTTTTTCACACAAAATATCTTTATCTTATTTTCACGTTTATTGAAAAATAGTAGAACATCGATATCGTTTTAAAAAATAAAATTCCCGAACAATATACAAATAAATATATTATATTTAAATTAATTGATTTCCATTTACAATAATATGCATTTCAAAAAAATCTCCTTACTTTTGATCGCATACGACTCCAAGTTCACCCATAAATTGAGATTATACATTTTAAAAAGCATGAAGTTAAATATCTACATTTTATTTTTTGGTCTATTATTAGGATCCTGTAAAGAATCCATTCCTCCTATTTATCCAAATCGATCTGTAGAATTAAAACCAGAGCAAGCTTTGGAGATCTCTAAGAAGCTCCAACAAGAAGTAAATGTCACAGTCGCAGATCCTTTTGAACTCACCCTATGGGCTTCGGACACATTGGTCAACGATCCTATAGCCATCAGTATAGATGACCAAGGAAGGGTATTTTATACCAGTGCCATTAGACAAACCCATTCAGAATTTGATATACGACAACACAAAAATTGGATGACGGCTTCTATTTCCTTTAAGACGGTAGAAGATCGAAGAGCGTTTTTGCGCAAAACTTTTGAAGCTGACAGTGAAGAATCAAAACGTTTTTTAAAAGATCTCAATAATGATGGGGTCAGAGATTGGAGAGATTTGACGGTTGAAAAAGAAGAAATTTGGTTTGTCGAAGACAATTCAGGAGATGGGATTGCCAATCGCAGTCAACTGTATTTACAGGATTTTCACGAAGAAATAACCGATGTTGCCAATGGAATTGAGGTCCATGACGGAGAGGTATACATTGCCATCGGTCCCGATTTTTGGCGAACTAAAGATATCGACGGCGATTTGATTGCGGACAAAACAGAGTCTATCAGTCACGGTTATGCCGTTCACATTGGCTTTGGGGGCCATGGTATGTCTGGAGCAACCATCGGTCCTGCAGGGAGAATATGGTGGGGCATCGGTGATATTGGGGCCAATATTATCGACAAAGAAGGCAAACAACACGCCTACCCCAATGAAGGAATAATAGTTCGGTCGGATATCGATGGAAGTAATTTCGAAGTATTTGCCCATGGATTGCGCAATACTCATGAATTTGTTTTTGACAAATACGGCAATCTTATCACCGAAGACAACGATAGCGATCAACGCGGAGAAAGAGAACGCCTCACCTATTTAATCGATGGTTCTGACAGTGGATGGCGGATCAATTGGCAATTTGGAAAATATACCGATTCTACAAATAATGGGTACAAAGTGTGGATGGATGAAAAAATGCACATCCCCAGATGGAAAAACCAAGCAGCTTATTTTCTTCCTCCAATAACCAATTATATCAATGGTCCAACAGGACTGGTCTACAACCCAGGAACGGCTTTGAGTCCGGATTGGTACGACCATTTTTTCATCGCAGAATTTAGAGGTACTCCAGCCCGATCACCTCTTCACGCCTTCACATTGGCCAGCGATGGAGCCGGATTCAAATTGGACAAAACCCAAGAAGTCGTCAATGGTCTACTCCCTACAGGTCTAGATTTTGGACCAGATGGATCCCTGTATTTCGGAGATTGGATCGATGGGTGGGACCCCAAGAGGCAAGGTAGAATTTGGAAACTAGATATACCAGGACAAGAAAATAGTCCCATAAGAGCACAAACTAAAGAAATACTACAATCCAATTTTTCTAATAAAAAACAATCAATTCTTTCCGAATTGCTATACCATCAAGACTTAAGAGTCAGAAAAAAAGCGCAATTTGAATTGGTCAAACGAGGGGAAGATGGATTTGAAATCTTAAATTCTGCCATTAATCAACGAGAAAATCCAATAGCTAGGATTCATGGCATCTGGGGTATTTCCCAACTGGCAAGACAAGTAGACAAAGACTATGCCTCTGTACTGGTTCCCCTATTGAGAGATCAAGACCCAGAAATATGTGCTCAAGCAGCAAAATATTTAGGAGATGTCAAATATCACAAAGCTGAAGAAAGTTTAATTCCATTGCTTAATCATTATTCACCCAGAGTGCAGCTCTTTGCCGTGGAAGCCCTCGGTAGAATAGAAAGCGAAAATGCCGTCCACCCCATCTTGGACTTAGTGGAACGCAACGATAATAAAGACACTTGGTTGCGACATGCAGCCGCCATTGCTCTGGCGAGAATTGATGATGCCGATCCATTACTGGATTTGGTTGATGATCCATCTAAGGCCAAAAAAATAGTAGCAGTAGTAGCTCTTCGAAGAATGAGCGACAAGGGTGTGGCAAGATTTCTTCAAGACGACAGTCAATACATAGTGGCTGAGGCAGCTCGGGCTATTAACGATGACCTTTCCATCCCCGAAGCATTGGAAGATTTGGCTAATATTTTAACTGAAAAAAGAATAAATAAGGAGGTTATTTTAAGAAGAGCAATCAATGCCAATCTTAGAGTAGGCAACCCCGAAAACATCGACAATTTAATAGAATTTATTCAGATGACTTCGGCTCCTGCAGCAATGAGGGCTGAGGCCATAGCCACCTTGAGTTCATGGTCTAATCCATCGTTATTTGATCGGGTAGATGGAAGATATAGAGGTCCTCTGTCGAGGGATGCATCCATGGCACGTGAGAAATTGAATCCACTTTTACCTCGGCTATTGAGAGAGAAAAATAATATTGTTCAACTTGAGACTGTAGCCGCCATTGGTCGATTGAAAATCGATACCTATGATCAAAAATTGATCAATCTTCTATACTCGACCACCGATGCCGATATTAAGAAGACTATTTTAAACACTTTGAACACCTTGCAATCTTCTACTTTAGAAATCGCATTGGAAAGAAGTCTTACCGACAAAAATGCCGAGGTAAGATCAGAAGCTTTAAAGCTCTTGCCCAAGTCCAATATTTCACCACAACAATCTATTAAACTCTTTAAAAAAGTACTGCGGTCTGGGACTATCTCTGAACAACAAGCAGCATTGATTGCTTTGAGGTCGATATCTTCGGATAATGCCTCTACCATACTCACAGAGTCGATGAATCAGTTGATCGCAAAGAGATTACCGCGCGAAATTGAATTAGATTTGATAGAAACCGTTGAGTTGCAAGAAGATGAAAATCTAAAACAACTACTTCAAACTTACAACCAGTCCAAAGATAGCAGCGATATAGTAGATCAGTATAGAGAAGCCCTATACGGAGGTGATGCAGGCAAAGGTCGACGATTGTTTTACAACCATCCCGAAGCTCAGTGTATTAGATGTCACGCGGTATTTGAAGTGGGTGGAAATGCTGGTCCGGGACTAGCCGAAGTAGGGAAACGTCTTACTCGAGCTCAGATCCTAGAGTCTTTAATTGACCCCAGTGCCGCTTATGCTCAAGGCTACGGAATTGTGTCGACAACGCTAAACAACGGTGAAACTCTCGCTGGTACCGTTGTAGATGAGGATGAGGCATCGTTGGTGATTAAGATGGGTAAAGGCGACATTAAAACCATTGCCAAATCAGATATAAAGGAGCGCAAAAACAGTCCCTCAAGTATGCCCAATATGAAGACGATCTTGAAAAAGAGCGAAATGAGAGATATTGTAGCGTTTTTATCAGGATTAAAAGAAATACACTAGAGAAAAAGTCATAGCATTAGTGTCCTTACAGCAAGTAGATTTTAATTGTTAATTTATTAATGGATAGGTGAGGCTGTAGTATGGAAGCCATGCTTCCTCTCCATTTACCAGAGAAATTATCATCTTCTTAAAGTCGGAACTACACTTCTTTCTTTCATTTGTCATATTTTTTAAAGTTATCTTAAGCTCCTATATTTTTTGCCCTATTTAACATACTACTACCAGGTTAGATAGCCACTGTGCTCCGACTAGGCTTGCTAAAATGAAGGATCCGAGGCCACTGCGCCTCGGGTGGGTTCGAAACTGTGCCCAGGTGTGATTACACTTCATTCGATCATGAATTTCATTTGCTCATTATAAAATCCATTTGGGATTAAAAGTTTTGTGTTTCGAAAACAATAGTTCAATAGTGATGGTATTAGGGAAATGGGATATCCCCAAAAAGTGTATTCCTATATCTCCAATTTATCCAATTCTTCGATTAAGGCTCTTCGGTAGGGATATGTTGCTCTCAATTTTGCAATCACCTTCTCCCCTTCTTCTTCTCCCCCATTTTTCCTCATCCTTTTTATTATTTTACACATCGCTCGATAATAATTCCGACCCGTATTGTTAATCATAAAATCAATAATTAAGGTAACATAAAGGTCCATGATCTCTTTGCGATAGTGAGGCAATAAAAGTTCTTCATACTGTTCTAATGCGTTTAAGGAAGGTTGTTTTTTTATATGTAAAAACAATTCATCCCAATATTCTTCGACGATATAGATCTGTTTGAGCACTTCTTGATGTTGCCAATATGTCATGGTTTTAAGCTCATCGATCATAGATGCAATAAAGTCATCCCACTGATTACCTGGAAAAATCGATTTCAAAATCTGATAATATTCCTTTGAACCATGATAATCATTCATAACTAAATGACGAGCATATCCGATAATATTCTCTTGATCTTCCTGAACAATAGCTATTTTTAATAACCAATGATACCAAGGCCTAGTAGACCTATTAAATTTAGACTCATCTTGTTTTATGCCTTTTTTAGCCAATAGCTTGGCCCGATCATAATCCCCATTATCAAACGCTCTTTCAATTTCAATATCGCGAATACCAGGGTTGGACAAATGACTTTTAATATATTCTTCGACCACAGTATCGTCATAAAACCTTCTGATGAGTTCTAACCTTAATATTTCAGACTCTTCTTTCCCCCCCGACTTTTTATGCTGATCTAGGCATTCAAATACTTTTTCTGCCTCATCGGTATCGCAAGCTAGAGAACTAGCGATTTTCATCATAGCGGCATGACCATTCCACTCTTGATATGTTTCGTAGTCATAAGCCTTTATACAGTAATCAAAAACCTGCTTTCGCATTTGAGGACTCAATGGTGACTCTGACAATTCAAACAACATATCTAGCGCCTTATCAATGTGAAAACCTATCTCTCCATAATCGGCAGGCAACTTTCCATGACCAACGGACAAAGCTTCCAACAGAGCGACAAGGATATCAAATGCCACTTCAAAAGTCTCGTCTTCCATTGCTTGAACAGCACGATTAAAAATCGGCCGAAGCATTAACTCTACAAAAGGAGAATCAACATCTGTCCTCCAGCCATTTTTTTTAATAGCCAATCTTATAACTGCCTTCAGCCTTTTTTCATAAAACGCTTTGGAATGATCCTCTAATAAATCATCAAATCTAGCCAATAGACGCATTCGAAATTTTTTGTCGCTAGAACTTTCTTCCTCGATAAATTGAAGAAGATCTAGAGGGGAAATTTTTTTCAATACCTCCTTTACTTGCATCCCTTCCGACTTAACTCTTTTGGCTTTTTTCTTTTTGACTTTTTTGGTTTCAAAATTTAAATCATCTTGTTGAATAAAAAATATAACGGCAACTAAGTGACTGCATATCGGACTGCCGTTTGGACAACTGCAATGGTGATCGACAATAATATCACTGTTTATTTTTAAATGGACGGTGTATACATCGGTATCCGATACTCTGGCAATATACTCTCCAGCAGAAGTCTCTGCGAACTCTTTTACTCCACCTTTTGAAAAACAGTTTAGACCTCTATTCAAGATTGCCTCATCTATTACTTGTTCGAAAGAGGATAATGAAATGTTCATAATATTAATTTTTTATAAATAACGAGACAGTAGATCATGTTTAAAAATGAATCTTATAATTTACAACTTTTTTTACCGTAAAAAAATTGAATTCAAGTCCATAATAGGTAAAAATAATCTTAACCAAAGTTTTTGAAGTAAAGGTCTTTTTAATGCTCATTACTCTTTTCCATAGAAGAGAACCACCAACAATATTTCCAGTAAATCAAATACATTTAGCGTTTTTATTTTATTGTATTAAAAAGGGTTTAAAAAATCCAATGTTATAAATATTATAAAATCCAACAATTTACTGTATTAAGGAAGTATTGTTTTCATATTCCAATAAACAATGCTTAGTTTAGATTTTTGTAAAAGATTCTTTTGAATTTTCACTATTAACCTATAAATATCATTGATAAAAACCCTTTAATAACATGAAATTGAAATCTATACTCATAACCTGCTTCCTATTGCCATTGTTTTTAACGGCACAAAATACTGATGTATTTAACTTTTGGAGCAATTTAAGAGATCCAGAAAATGATTTATACCAAAATCTGAAAGCGCTTGCATTTGATTATTTAGATGAGCGTGAGGCAGAAATTGCCTCTCTGGACAGCCAGCAAGATTGGGAATTACGTCAGCAATACATCAAGGAAAAATTAAATGAAATGATGGGCCCTTTTCCTGAGAAAACCCCACTTAACCCAGTCATTACTGGAAAGTTGGAGAAGGAAGACATGATTATCGAAAAACTCTATTTCGAATCCTATCCCGGATATTATGTCACCTCAGTTTTCATATACCCCAAAGGCCACAGTGGGAAAATGCCTACGATAATATTCTGTAGTGGACATACTCCAGATAGTTTTCGAAGTCCGACCTATCAAACCATGATTTTCAATTACGTAAAGAAAGGTTTTGCTGTTTTAGCTTTTGACCCAATAGGTCAAGGAGAAAGAATTCAATACCTATCCGACAATGGCAAACCGACCAAAAGCTCCACCATTGAGCACTCTTATCCAGGGGTACAATCTTTTTTAGCTGGGCGATCTCCTGCACATTATTTTGTATGGGATGGTATCAGAGCTATTGATTATTTGGAGACCAGATCCGATGTAGATATGAATAGAATCGGCATTACGGGTCGATCGGGCGGAGGGACTCAAACGGCATATATTGCAGCCATTGACGACAGAATTTACGCCGCTGCTCCAGAATGTTATATCACTTCATTTAAAAGTTTGATGAATTCTATGGGCCCACAAGATGGAGAACAAAATATGATCAATGGCATTTACAACGGCATAGATTTATCAGACTACATCAATGTTCGTGCCCCTAAACCCAATCTGATGGTCACGACCACTTCTGATATTTTCAGCATTCATGGAGCAAGAAAAGTATTCAGTGAAACAAAAAGAGCCTATGCAGCCTTCGGATTCCCCGACCACACACAAAAGGTAGAAGACGATGCAGGACATATGTCTACCCTTAAAAATAGAGAAGCGACATACGCCTTCTTTCAAAAACATTTAAAAAATCCTGGATCGTCTAAAGACCAAAAAATTGATACCCTGTCCAATGAAGAGCTTTTCGTCACTCCCACAGGCAATGTGTTTAGAGATTTAAAAGGCGAGAACATGTATAGTTTGAATAAAAAGTGGTTTAAAACTCAACAAAAATCACACCGATTGATTACAGAAGGATCGGAATTAGACCCTCTTAAATTTGTAGGTCAGGTCAGAGACATTATCGGTTATCAACCTCAAAGCAAAACAGGCATTGAAAGAATATTTTCGGGAAGATCGGATCAAGAATATTATATGATGGAAAAATATTTGTTGCATCATGAAGACGACAGTTATACCCCATTATTATGGTTGAAACCAAAGTCCACTCATAAAGGAATGGTCCTATATTTAGATGAATTGGGCAAATCCAATGCCTTAAATGAAGAAGCCAGTGTCAAGCAACTTTTAGCTGAGGGATATTCCGTTATCGCTCTGGATCTATTGGGAGTTGGCGAAAATGGAGGCAATTACCAAGGAGGTGATGCCAGAATACAAGATGTTCCCGTCAATGTATGGTTTGCCAGTCTATTGATTAACCAACCCATTATTGGTAAACGAGTTCAAGAAATTGCAGCTGCCATTGATCTGATAGAAGACAACAACGCCAATCACTTACCCCTATACGGGATGTCTACTGGTTCTTTGGGTGTGGAATTATTGCATACTGAATTATTGACTTCAGCATTCAATGGAGGAATTATCTTAGATAGCCCACTGTATTCATACGAGGATATGATCAACAATTTAGATTACAAGGCCAAGTTTATTTTTTCCTCTGTAGCAGGGGGTCCACGATATTACGACTTACCTGATATTATGAAAATTTTGGGTAACGAAAAAATATTATTATTAGATCCGAGATCGGGAAATGATACCGTCGTCGAAACCTCTTCTAATAATGGCTTGACCACTTCTCAGATCAAATCAGAAACCAGTGTTGAAGCCATGATCACCGTAGATGAGGACAATAAATTAAATTTAATTTCCAATTTTTTATCAAAACATTCTAAATAGATTATTGGATTTATGACAAATAAAACATTATATCCTCTTTTCGGAATAGTATCTGTACTCAACACACCATTCACTGTTGACAACGAAATAGACTATCCTGGCCTCAAGAAAAACATACAATATGCCCTGTCGGCTGGAGTAGCAGGCTTCTTGGTACCGGGAATGGCGGCTGAAGTACATTCACTTTCAAAAAGAGAAAGAATGGATTTGGTCGGTTTTGTATTGGGAGAGGTCAATGGAAAGATTCCCGTCATTGTGGGGACAAGCGAACAAGATTTTAGTAAAAACCTCCAACTCTTAGATGAGTACATTCGTTTGGGATGTAGTGAAGTACTCTTCCAAATTCCCTATCAAAACGACGATGATTTTTCCGAAAAATTTATGAGGCTAGCCGATTTAGGACCTAAGATGATTATGTTGCAAGACTGGGATTTTAATGGCTATGGTCTACCAGATGAATTAATATTGAGTTTGTTTGAAAAAGTAGAATCTTTTCGTTGTTTAAAAGTGGAAACTATACCAGCTGGTGTTAAATACAGTCGTATTATCGAGGGGAGTAATGGAATGCTCAATGTCAGTGGAGGCTGGGCGGTTATGCAAATGATGGAGGCCTTGGAGCGAGGCGTCCATAGTTTTATGCCTACCGGCATGCATTATACATACACAGAAATATATCGGCTATTTAAAGGTGGCCAAATAGAGGAGGCAAGGCAATGGTTTGAAAAAATATTACCTGTATTGGCATTCTCCAACCAACATTTAGATATTTCTATTTATTTCTTTAAAAAATTATTACATAAGCAGGGTTACTATGATACCGACGCTGTGCGATCTCCTCAACTGACATTTGATTCTCATCATCAGCGACAAGCAGCATATCACATTGACCGAATCATAAGTATAGAATCTGAAATAGAGAAAAACAGAAATTCTAAGTCGATTAATTTCTAAAAGGAGTAAACATTAGAGTGATGACCTAGAGGTCATCTATCAACTTCATTCTCAAGAGAATCAGAGAGGAGGGAAAAATAAAAACCTCCATCGTTACAACAACGGTGGAGGTTTTCTTTATTACAAAGTCCTATCTATATATCTTATAACGATATTTCAGCTCCTAATACTTTTAAAAAAGCAGCTATCCATTTGGGATGTGCCGGCCATGCAGGCGATGTAACCAAATGCCCATCGACCACTACATCGGTGACTGGCACAGATACATACTCCCCTCCAGCCAATGTAACCTCAGGAGCTACTGCAGGATAGGCTGTCAATTTTTTACCTCGGACTACATCTGCAGCGGTTAAGATTTGTATTCCATGACATACTGCTGCCAATGGTTTGTTGTTTTCTGCAAAATATCGAGTTATCTCGAGTACTCGTTGATTCAATCGAAGATACTCTGGAGCTCTTCCTCCGACAATAACCAATCCTTCGTAATCGGCTTCTTGTACGGCATTGAAATTATAATTTAAAGCGAAGAGATGACCTGGTTTTTCAGTATAAGTTTGATCTCCTTCAAAATCGTGGATAGCCGTTTTAATGGTATCCCCTTGTTTTTTATCAGGGCATACGGCATGTACTTCATAACCCACCATTTCTAGCATCTGGAATGGAACCATTGTTTCGTAATCCTCAGCAAAATCTCCAGTGATTAACAATATTTTTTTCATAATAATATAATTTTATTTCTAAAGTAACGCCCATTCTTAGCTTGAGCATATCTAACAGCATTAAATTAATATTAAATTCAAAAATAAAGTAAAATATTTCTTCGGCAAGGAAGTCAATTCAAATATTTCTGTTGGGATTTACCCTCTCTATAGTTGATCTATCCTAGGGTAATAACAAAAAGAAAACCCAGCATACTTTTACACTGGGTTTTTCTTTAGAATATATAAAATACAATAATGGAATAGGCATTTTGTTATTTGACAGCTAAATCTTCAGATCGCGGTGCCAAATCATGATAAGCAGGCATATCGTGTTCTGCCATATCTAGACCTTGAGTCTCTTCTTCTACACTTACTCTTATACCCATAGTAGCTTTAACTATATAAACCACTGCAAATACAAAGATGAAAGTAAATACACCGATAGATACGATACCGATCAATTGTGTCATCAATTGAGATAATCCTGCCATTGATCCAAAGATACCTACGGCTAATGTTCCCCAGATACCACATACTAAGTGCACAGATGTCGCACCTACAGGATCGTCTAATTTCATTTTGTCAAAGAATACTACTGAGAAAGGAATAATGATACCGGCTATCAATCCAATCAATATTGATTCCATTGGACTCATCAAGTCTGCACCAGCGGTAATTCCTACCAAACCTCCAAGGATACCATTTAATACCATGGTCAAATCATGAGATTTGAATAAAGCATGAGCTGTGAAGAAAGAACCTATAGCTCCAGCTGCAGCTGCCAATGAAGTGGTTACAAAAACCAAAGATACGGCATCGGGATCAGCTGATAATACAGATCCACCGTTGAATCCAAACCATCCAAACCACAATAAGAATACACCTACAGCGGCCAATGGAATATTGTGACCTGGAATTGGGTTAATGCCATTTTTAGAATATTTACCCAATCTTGGGCCGAGTAAGATAATGGCTGCCAATGCACCCCATCCTCCTACAGAGTGTACCAATGTTGAACCGGCAAAGTCATAGAAACCCATCTCGTCTAACCAGCCACCGCCCCACTTCCACATACCTGTAATAGGGTAAGAGATGGAAACAAATAAAAGGCTAATAACTAGGAAACTTTCCAGTTTCATTCTTTCTGCTACTGCACCAGAAACGATGGTACAACATGTAGCGGCAAACATACCCTGAAATATAAAGTCCGTCCAGTATGTATAACTTCCGTCTGCATATCCAATAGAATCTCCTTCTGGTAAAGCCAGTCCAAATTGGGCAAATCCAATTAGACCGTTCCACGATTCACCGGGGTACATTAAACTAAATCCGATGATATAGTAACTGACCAAACCAATTGATACGATCATTACGTTTTTAAATAATATATTGATTGCGTTTTTTCTCTGCACCAAACCAGCTTCTAATGTCGCAAATCCCAAGTGCATAATGAATACCAGCACCGTGGCTATAAGTATCCATAAATTGTTTGTTGTAAATAAATTTGTATCCATTGTAATAATAATTTGTAGATTTTTTTTAAATAGCCATTTCGTTTTCTTCGGCGTTTCGGATTCGATAGATGTTTTCAATAGGTAACACGGTTATTTTACCGTCGCCAATTTCCCCAGTTGCCCCTGCTTTGAGGATGGTCGATACGATATCACCGCATTTTTCATCTGATGTGTAGATGTCCATTTGAATCCGGTCAATATACTCCGTACCATAGGAAGAACCACGGTATACCATTTTCTCACCTTTCTGCAAACCGTATCCTTTTACATCTTGTGCTGTAAAGAATTTTACATTAATATTCGCTAACGCATCTTTTACAGTCTCAAATTTGCTTTTGCGAATAATGGCTTCAATTTTTTTCATAATTACCCATTTTTAGTTATCAATCAAGAATTTAGTTCAGCATGTCATATGCTCGAATAATGCCTTTTTGTTGATACAAATATACATTGGGCAAACCCCTCCAAAAATTTCGATAATTGGAAAAATGTGTATTTGAAAACGAGGGAAAATATTTATAAAATGCTGAATTAAAACCACTTAACTCCACCACTATTGTTTGTTTCAGACCGTATTTTTAATACTTTATTTTTTTGTAATTCTGCTACATTCTCTCTGAGATGTGGAAAAATATAGTGTTTTATTGCAATCAATTGTTTGTATTTTTATACCTATAACCCAATACTATCCTTACAAAACCTTCGTTGTAGGGAATTAACCCTTAGGAAAATAGCGACAGCTATTATTATAAAGGGTTATGTCGATTTCAATTATGGTTCTTTTGATAGTGGAATATGGGATCAACGATATCCACTTTTTGTTTTGTTGACAGATCTACTTATCCTTACACTTTATTATTTCAGTCAGATTTTGACCATATCTTATCAGTTTTGGTTGAGAAAACCACTACTCGACAACACATTCTATAGAGCATTTGAGCAATATCCAATCAATTACATATATTAATTTGTATTTTTTAATAATTTATTGCTACTTTTATAGATTTCGAAGAATTAAAACAAACTTTAATTGTCAATAAAGTAATACAGATTTTATAAATACCAAGTGGAAAAGTTTAGAATCAATACTCGGTCTTTGAAAACAGATATTTTTATTATGATTATTCAGGGAAGGAAGCTGCCCCAACACCAAATTATAATTTTTTACTCAATTATCTAATTGTAATATTATTCAGCCTTTAATATCTATTCCGATAGAGAAAAGTGAAAATAACTTAACTACGAGAGGACTGATACTTAAGTTTATAACGAGAACCATGAACGGATAGTGATAGAAGTAGTAATTCTGGGCAATTCCCACCTAGTTGTGGTCTTATTATTCTCAGCATACATAAAATTAAGGAATTGTCTTTTAATCCCTTACACCAATATAATAGTATTAATCACCTTATTATAATCATAATAAAGTCTTGATTTACCTATTGTAAAAATTCTTTACCAATTCAATTCAGACCATTAAAAAGATTTTACTTCATGTTTAAAATTAACCGACTTTGGCTATAAAGATTGATACAATGCGCTGAAACTATATGTATTAAAGTAGGTAAGATTAGGAAGGTTGAAGGTTAGATTGTCTTAATTTTAAAATACTAGTGATTGAATATTAACCAAACCACAATCATTTTTTATATTGGCCAATTATTTTTTAGAATATATAAATTGCAATTAACGAATATTTCAAAATTTATACAAATGAACGAAAACATTAACACTAAGGCATTATTTTACGGCAGTTGTTTTGCGCTGATAACCACTGCTTTTACCTTCGCAATCAGGACTGGTATCCTACCCGAACTCGGCGAACAATTTGGTTTGACGGCCAAACAATTGGGTAATATTAACAGAATGTGGTTTTTGGGCTTCCCCATTTCTATGATATTGGGCGGGTTGTTCTACCATACATTTGGACCTAAAAACATCATGCGAGTTGCATTTGTTATGCATGCCATTGGGATTATCATGACTATTTATGCTGGCGGTTACGTTGCATTGATGATATCTACCTTAGCCATTGGATTGGGCAACGGTTGTACTGAAGCTGCCTGTAATCCAATGATTGCAGATGCTTATTCGGGAAATAAGGTGGATAAGATGCTAAATCGATTCCATATGTGGTTCCCAGGTGGTATTGTTGTAGGAAGTTTAATATCCAAATTTATGACCGATATGAATATGGGCTGGCAAGCTCAGATGTGGGTTCTTATCATTCCAACCATCGCCTATGCAGTATTGTTCTTTGGCAAGACCTTCCCAAAACCTAAGATGGAAGCAATGAAATCGATAAAAGAAAACCTCTTGGCTATGTTATCTCCGGTATTTATCTTCTTGTTCTTCTGTATGATACTTACTGCAATATCAGAATTTGGACCACAACAATGGTCAAGTATTATCTTGAGCAAAAGTGGAGCAAGCCCAATGTTGATATTGGCTCTTGTGACTGGATTAATGGCAGCACTAAGATTCTTTGCCGGACCAGTAGTTAGCAAATTGGGACAGACTGGTGTTTTATTAGGAGGTTCTATTTTTGCGGCCTTAGGGATATATTTCTTTAGTATCGCCACTGGACCAATGGCCTATGTTGCAGCCATTTTCTTTGCGGTTGGAGTAGCTTATTTCTGGCCTGTAATGATCGGAGCTGTAGCCAAAAGAGTTCCACTCAGTGGTGCTTTGGGTATGTCCATCATCGGTGCCATAGGAATGTTTTCATCGGCCATGTTTCAACCCATCATCGGAGGTTGGATCGATTCTTCAAGAGAGACTTTAGCGGCATCTGGACTTATGGAATCCGAACTCGAATTGGCGGCTGGTCAAGCGACTTTATTAAAAATGACCATTTTCCCAATTATCCTTATTGTATTGTTTACCATTTTCCACTTTTGGCAAAAGGGTAGCAAAGCACCAGAAGTGGTAGCTGCCACACATTAATATTGTTATCAACAACTATTCATATAGAAATGGGCTATCTATTCATTTAGATAGCCCATTTATTTTACCAGCAAAGTCAAAGCCAATTATTTTTTAATCGCGTATATTTTTAGGAAAGACTAGGTAAGCAAAGTCTATGAAAATCTTATTTTTAGATTTAATATCTAGTTATGTTTTATTCTTAAAGCCATGACTAATATTTATATTGGAATATCAAAAAATAATAGAAAGATTGTTCTGAATCATCTGATTTTTTTTGCTATAAACCTTGATTTTGTTATATATATTGTCAATCTTACACTTTATATTTATATTTCAAAATGTATGGCATCCAATATTCGACATTACTATTAGAAAATATCTAAATATAATTATAGTATAAAACAATTAAACATGAATAAATTAATACAAAAGATTGGCGCCATCATTGTATTTGCCATTTTGGGCAATCTTGCCTTGGCTCAACCCGGGGTAACCTGGCTCAGTTTTGAACCAGAAGGGAAGATGTCCAATGGACAGCACATTGTCCTATTGAGTGGAGATGAAGAGTATCGATCAGAAGAGAGTATGCCGATGTTGGCCAAGATTCTAACTCATACCTACGGGTTTAAAACCACCGTCCTTTTTGCCATTAATGAAGAGACAGGAGAAATAGACCCCAATCATCAGACCAATATCCCAGGGATGAAAGCCCTCGAATCAGCAGATTTAGTGATTATGTTGTTGCGATTCCGAGAACTTCCAGACGAACAAATGAAATATTTCGACAACTACCTCAAGAGCGGCAAACCCATCATTGGATTGAGAACTTCTACCCATGCCTTCCGATATAGTAGAGACAAGGATAGTCCCTATGCCAAATATGATTTTTCTCAAAACAACAGCGTTTGGTCAGGCGGATTTGGCCGTCGTGTACTTGGAGAAACCTGGATCAATCACCATGGTATCCACGGCAAGGAAGGAACGAGAGCCCTAGTTGATGGATTGGCCGAAGTAGCCAAACATCCGGTTCTCGAAGGGGTTCGCGATATCTGGTGCCCTACCGACGTATATGGCATTATTGAATTGCCCGAAGATGCGACTGTTTTAATTTGGGGCCAGTCAACCAATGGAATGACGGCGACCTCACCGGTGAATTGGAAGAAGTCCATCATGCCAGTAGCTTGGACGAAATCCTATAAAATCGAAAATGGCAAAACGGGAAAAGTATTTACCACTACTATGGGAGCTGCTACCGATTTGGTAAATCCCGATCTGCGTCGATTGGTCATCAATGCCTGTTATTGGGCTTTGGACAAAGAAAACATGATCGACCCTAGTAAAAGTGTAGATGTTATAGGTAGTTATAATCCCACCCAATTTGGTTTTAATCAATTTGTAAAAGGAAAGAAACCCAAAGATTATCAATAAAATTATTTGAATATAAAATAGACAATAATGACTAAAATAGGTTTTAACGTCCTGGCATGGACGGCATCGATTTCCAAAGATCTTTATCCCACTGTACAGCGATTGAAAGATATTGGCTATGACGGGGTAGAGATATTTTACGGCAATGACGATGTAGAGGAGTATCAGAGATTTGGAGAATTTTGCGATTCCATCGGCATGGAAATAACATGTGTATTGGGCTTAGGTCCAGATCAAAATTTAATCGACCCAAGCGCCGATGTTCGAGAAGCTGGGGTAAATCGAATCAAATGGGCCATCGACAGAGCTCGAGATATGAATTCAACCCTAATTTGTGGTCCTTTTCATTCCGCTTTTGCTACCTTTTACAATAAACCACCAGATGCAGAAGAATACGCTCGCAGCGCAGCTGGACTAAAACTAGCAGGAGATTATGCGGCCGAACACAATGTATTATTGACTCCCGAAGCCATCAATCGATTCGAGTGCTATTTATGCAATACCATGGAGCAATTATCCTCCTTGGTGGAGGCCGTCAATCACCCCAACGTAAAGGCTCATTACGATACCCATCATGCCAACATCGAAGAAAAAAGCATTCCCGATGCCCTGAGACGCGTGGCTCCAGTATTGGGTCATGTCCATATTAGTGAAAATGATCGAGGCACACCAGGAGAGGGTCACATACCCTTTGGTGAAACCTTTGAGACATTGTCCGAAATAGGATATTCAGGATGGTTAACCATCGAGGCATTTACTCGAAATGATCCCGGTTTTGCCAATTCGATAAACGTATGGCGAGAATATTCCGCCCCTTGGGATGTAGCCGAAAAGGGTTTTGAATTAATACAATCCAACATCGAAAAATACAATCTTTAAAATCTATATAAAATGAATAACCTCCCTTTTAAATTTGGATCCGAGGTCTATACTTGGTTTATGAAGGAAAATGGTAAAGCCTATGAAGGACAACTCAGCCATATGATCGACATCATTGCCCGTGCGGGCTTCGAAAGTATCCAACCTATTTACTCTTGGATGGGGCCCTTGGTGGATCCAGTATTATTAGCCGAAAAATTGGAAGAGGCAGGTATAGTTTTATCTGCCTTATCCCTAGTCTTGGATTGGAATCACGATGGCGAGACCGATGAAGAACGACGTATAGCCGATTCTGCCATTTCCTTGCTAGAACATTTTCCCGATGCTGTCCTGTGTACCGTTCAAATGCCTACCAGTAGAAATGACTTAGAAGCCAGAAGAAAATACTTAGTCAACAATGTCAATGCAGTGTCTCAAAGGGCCGTAGATCGAGGTATAGCCTGTAGTTTTCACCCCAATTCTCCAGAAACTTCAACCAATAGAACAGAAGAAGATTACAAAGTGATCTTAGAGAATCTCAATGATGCTGTTACTGGATGGACTCCAGATGTAGGTCACATTATCAATGGAGGGATGGATCCATTATCGAAGATGAAAGAGTATCAATCCCTCATCAACCATGTACATTACAAAGATTGGGATGGTGAACCCGAATTTGTATTAATGGGTAATGGTAAAATCGATCTTATAGGCATTACTCAATGGTTAAAAGATATTGGATTTAATGGCTGGGTAGTATGTGAAGATGAAGGAAAGGAAGCTTTAGACGATCCCGATTTTGTAACTTTACACGATGGGCAATGGATCAATAAAACGCTGATTCCCAATATTAAATAAATAAAAAAATGTTGTCAGTATGTCAATAGCAAAGGTCAATGGAATCGATATGTATTATGAACGACACGGTAGTGGATACCCACTGCTCATGATCATGGGCATTACGGCGAGAGGATCAGTATGGGAAGATCATTTAGTGTACTGGTCCCAATTTTTCGAATGTATTATCGTCGACAATCGAGGAGTAGGTCTATCATCAGTTCCAGATGGTGAGTATACATCATTAGAAATGGCCCAAGATTATGCAGCCCTGTTAGATGAACTCAATATTGATCGGTGTCATGTTATTGGCTGTTCCATGGGCAGCATCATCGGTCAGCAATTGGCCATTCATTTTCCGGACAAAGTCAACAAACTGATATTGATGTGCCCATGGGCTTACTGTGATCAACGAACAAAGTCTATTTTTGAAGTCATGGTTCACTGCAAGACCCACTTCAATCCAGCGGAGTTTAGTCATTTTATTCAGACATTGATATATTCCAATGAGACCTGGGCCAAGCCAGGCAAAGTCGACGAATTTACTGCCGATCAACAAGATGCTTTGACCGATGACCTTCCACAGTCATTGCAGGGTTTAAAAGGTCAAGCAGCAGCGTGTATTCACCATAGCGTATTGGAGGATTTAGCCCATATCCCTCATCCTACCCTAATTATAGGCGGCAAAGATGATGCTTTTATACCGGCATGGATGGCTGAAGAAATGGCCACAACCATTCCCAATGCCGACATTCATCTATATCCGAAATCTGGTCACGCCTTTCATTGGGAAAATATAGAGGATTTTAATCCCAGAGTTGCAGAATGGCTGAATCGATAATGACTGAGCATGACTGAATGTAACTGAATGAAGTCACGTAGTGACCAAATACCCTTAATGTGAACGACTATGACTGAATGAAGTTGTCCGGAGGACAACCAAATCCAGTAAATGTGGATTGCGTGAGGGAACCGAGAGCTCCGTCTCTCGGGTGGGCAGACTTCATCTCGTCATCGAATATAATGGAATCTCGTCATGCCACAGTGGGCATGACTTCACTCGCCAGAGCCCCATTTACGGGCTCTGGTGCAAGCACCTTGCTCGTTCACCTCCGTGTTTCGGGTGGGTTCGCCACTGTGCTCCGGGTGGGTAGGCCAGGGCGAGTATAGTCGCAGCCACTGTGCTGCGACACTGTATTTAAATTGACAGGTTTAAGTACTTGTCACAGTATTAATATAAATGTCTTGAGGGAACCACGACCTCTGTGTCGTGGGTGGGGAAGCCAGGGCGAGAGAAGTCACGACCTCCGTGTCGCGACAACATTACATTAAAATTGACAAGGATAAAATTTCATATTACAATATAATATAATAGAATTGAAGAAACCGAGTCCTCCCGGCCGAGGCTTGATTGCCCTGTTAATCCCATGGCAAATACGGCTGACTCAGGCGTCATCTTCTAACAAATATAGCGGACGTTTAGACGCAATGTCATGGGTCTAAATTGATTGAAGTAAAGACACATAACCTTGTGTCTTTACTTCATCCAAATCGATACATAACCGACAAATACATTTGATATAAGAATAAAACTATCTTTGGACTTCCACCGGATCGAATACCGTCGCTGCGATATAGCGATAGGGGGATTCTGGTCTCAAAATAGCATGATTCCAATAATACACTATCACCAACTTGCCATCCGGCCGCTGAATCATTTTGGGATATCCAGCATCGGTAGTGGCACCATCTTGTCTCAATATAATTTCAGGTCCCCAAGTCTGTCCATCATCACTACTAAATTTTACGCAAACTCTAGAACCTGTAGGCTGTCTTACAATATATCCTAAAGCTAAATCATTGTTTTGCATCCGAACCAAGGCTGGTGGAGATCCTCCTTTTCCTGTATCTTCTACAGCAGCATCAATTTTTTTCCACGAATGTCCATCGTCTTTGGACACATAGCTGGCTATTGAACTTTTGCTATCCACAGTTCTTGCTCGAACCAAGGTTAAGAATCCATTCTCGCCAATCCTAACAGAAGAAGGCATTATCTCAAATTTTTCGGGTTCCGGTCCTAAAAACCCCAATTTATTCCAAGTCAATCCTCCATCTTCAGTTCGAACACATAATACTCGGCCTTCTTTTTCATTACTTTTGGCCACTGTTAAAAACGCCGTTAATCGATCTGGTCCGTCCACTATGTAGTCCGTTCGTGTAGCCACTCCTTTTGTCCCAAAATTGGGTAGCATATAAGGACCATTCCACTGCTTCCCTTTATTATAGGAATAATAAAAATGTGATGGCCCAGTACTATTGGTCTGCCTTAAGAATGTCAATGCCAAATCGGGATGACTAAAATCTATTTTCTCAGTCAAGGTAGTTGGTTCCACTTTGACATCATCAGCCAATCGATTATTATACCGCCATCCGGTCTGTCCTCTATGATAGGCATCCTCAATGGTCCATGTCAATCCTCCATCCAAACTCCGACCGTACTTATCTCTGGGAATCAAATGATCGTAGGTATGCCCCCCTCTGGCCTGATGATTAGATGCAACAAATCCAACCACTATTTCATTTCCATAATTCCAAATACCGTGATTGGCTGGCCATCCTGCAAATCGACCTTCTTCATAGTACACCTTATGATGTTCAATAGACGACTGTGCTTGCAATCCAACAGTTTGAGATAATAACAAAACTGCGTAAATTCCTAATAAATAATTCTTAAACATATATAATTGATTTTAATATTCTTCTATTTCAATGAAGCCTCAATATTTGATCTCCATTCCCCATAAGCCTTTTCCAATTTCTGAACCATCTCAGGGTAAATACTTAATAAATTTTCCTTCTCTCCTATATCCGTAGATAGATTAAAGAGATAAGATTGATTATCGCTAAAAACAAATTTCCATTCTTTATCGCGAACCGCATAATCAGCTCCCTTTTTCCAAAAAACCATTCTATCCTCCAGACCTTTGTCACTGACTAAGGCAGGCCCTATATCAATTCCATCCACCATCTTATTGGATGAAATATTGGCAACTTTCATAAAGGTAGGAAACAAATCCATGGTCATCGTCGTGGCTTCTGACCGCGTATTCGCATTTATCATCTTCGGCCAATGCGCAATAAAAGGAACGCGATGACCGCCTTCAAATACTTCTGTTTTTTGTCCCCGCAATGGACCGTTGTCAGATATGTTTTCGAAGCTATGACTGCCTTGATTATAATCATAATATCCACCATTGTCAGAGGTAAGGATCACTAGGGTTTCTTCATCCAAGCCCAGTGCTTTTAATTTCTTCATCACTTCGCCTACACTTTCATCGACGGCTTGAACCATGGCCTCAACATGCGGCCGTACATTGGACTCATCTGGTATTATTCCCCATTTATCCATTTCGTAATTATGGCTTGGTTTTCGATGCATCGGATCATCTGGACCCTGCCATGGAAAATGAATAGCGATATGAGAAATAAAAAGAAAAAAAGGTTGATCTCGATAAGTCTCTATAAAATCTACTGAATATCTCGTAATCAATTCCGTACTATAGCCATTCTCCATGGCCAAAGTATCATTGTGCCACCAATCTTCCATCCCCCAACGATTGATTTGGCTGTGGTGATCTCCGTCTCCTGAAAGTAGTCCTCTAAACTCATCAAATCCGTAATTATTGGGCAAATAAGGAGATTCTACTCCCAGATGCCATTTGCCAAATAATGCCGTACGATATCCCGCTTTTTGCAAAAGGGAAGGGAAGGTAATCTCGTCCACTGGAAACCCTTCGTCTTTTTTACTCGCATTGAGTGCCCCTTCAAATCTTTGGCCAAATCGATACTGATACATTCCTGTTAAGAAGGCCGCACGTGTAGGTGAACACATCGGACCGTTGGAATGAAAATCGGTAAACAATCGCCCCTTCTTGGCCAGAGCATCCATATGAGGAGTAAAATCTATGGTAGAATTATAAGCACCGATATCACCATAGCCCAAATCATCGACCATTATAACAATAATATTTGGATGATTCTTTCTGTCAATTAAATTTGAGTGAGACTCATTTTGCCCATAAACAGACCCTAAGCCGATCCCATAAATAAAAAGGCAAAACAAACAAAAGATGATTTTAAATACACGACGCCTATCCACCATAATCTTGGTATGAAACGACTATTTTACAACAAAAAATTGATGTTTTAACCGGAAGTATATGTATTAAAATGGATTTCTAAGTATAGTACAAGTAAAAGCCAAAATTAAATAGATCCCTCTTTGAAATAGCTAAAAAATCAAATTGGAATAATTGAAGTTGCACTTCCCAAAACCGAATAATTTCCCGATCCATTCTTGAATACGTTTTACATAAAAACATAGACAATATCATCTACTTCCGGGATTTCATCTTATTTAAAGGCATCTTCATTATTTAATAATGAATAGTTTCCAATATTATACGTAAACCTTATTTGACCTATACCGACTGAATAGAATAAGGGGAGAACCTATGGGTAAAAAGGGCAGGAAAAATTCATTTCCTGCCCTTTTTCTATTGTATTATATTGGTTAAAATAATTCTACACCTAATACTTTAGAAGAATAATTCCCCTGCCGAATGACTATTCAAATTCAGGATTGGCATCCCAAACATCATCCATTATCAGATTTTTTTCCTCTAATAGCTTATAGCAATCAGGTAAATCAAAATGGGCTAGTACATCAAATGGCATACAAGACAGAGGCCATTTATAAAATTTAGACTCTGCTATTTCGGAGAAACTTTTCAATGGGTTTTTAAGTTGGACCTCCCTGACATTTTCATCTATTAAACTGGCAAGAGTCGCTGGCAAAGAACCAAATCCTTTTCCTATTATCTTAAATTCAGAATAACCCACAGACTTCAACCAATCCAAAACACAGAGTAGGTCATAAGTTCTTCTACCCAAGAGTGGTGATCCAAGCAAATTGGCCATCATCGCATAAAAATACTCCGATCGAAAAGCTATGCTATAATTTATCCTAGTATTAGGTGCCGTTTGACCGAAGCCTCGCAAGTCACAAGTATAATAATCGTAATCCGTATGACTCACGACCGTATTTCTCACGTATTCGTCATTGACCAAATCCTCATCCATGGACTCATGTGACACATAAATCACGGCTTTGCGTTGATTGACCGTTGGTCGTGAATATATTAATTCATCCATTAATTTGTATACGGCCACCTCAGCACCAGGCTCAGTCTCTACCATATAATCACTGACAAAGGTTTTGGGAAAAGACGGTTCCTTTCGACCTCTAAATATTTTATAATCAAATATTTTAGTAGAATAAGGGATATTCAATACCGACTTGACTGTAGTCTGCAATTGACTTAAATTTCCAGGGTTTCTGGTCTGCTTTAATTGTAGGGATTGCTCACGCACAAAATCTCCAACAACTTTAGATTCCTCATGACTCAACTGACCATTAGGCGTACACCACAAATCTTCATCCTTTTCCAATTCGATCTCCGGTTCTAAAGAATCATCTGAAATCTTCGTGATGCTGTTAAAAAATCCATACATCGCTTCTCTTCCCGATTGGTGATAGCCGTGATAGCCATCACCTACAAACAATTGAATATTATCTTCGGCACCGAGCAACTTGTAAAAATGTCTCAGTTTATGATAGACTTCTTCAGTTCCTCTAACATCGAAAAAGTCCTTTTCTTGACTAATCAATATGACTGGTTTAGGCGCCATCGCAGCAATAAAATCGAAATGATCGAGTCCATTTTCCAAAACAAAAGGCACATATTGTTCAGCATCTTGCACTTCTTGATTCTCAAAATTTCTGCGAATGGTATTGACAAAACAACTTGGTGCAGCCATGGTGAGTCGGGGTTCGACACCACACAACCAAGTAGTTTGTGTTCCTCCTCCGGAGTTTCCTGTTACACCTATATGATTTTGATCTACTTCTTTTCGAGTAAACAAGTAGTCGATACCGCGAACACAGTCCCATGCAAACCATCCTGCAATAGATTCACCGACCAAGTTCAATGGATTCCCGACATAGATGTGTTCCGTTACTCCCCATTTCACCTCGCTTTTCCGATCATCCGTCGGAAATTGCAAACGCTCGCCTTGGCTAATCGGGTCGATTAACAATACCACATAGCCTTTGAGTGCCAGACTTTGAGCAAAATGTTGATATACACTGGTTTTAGCTTCTCTGGTATGACCACAAGTCCCCAATACCGCAGGTCGTGGTTTACGTCCTCCTTTGGGTAGGTAAAGATTGGCCGTTACCACATAGCCAGGTCGACTTTCATAGGTTACCAATTCGATCCGATATCCTTTTCGATCAAGTTTACCAACGACCTTGGCATTTAAAGGATTTTTCTCGGGAAAAGGACCGATACAATCCAAGATTTTGCGCTTAATAGAATCCTGGTATTCCAACGCCTCTTGGTAAGAGTTGAGTCCCATGATCTTTTGGGTATGCAATGCATCCTTTTCTCGAATTTTATCCTGATAATAGCTGTGCAGGCTACTGGGAAATCGATTGACTGGCTGGGTCAATTTCAATTCCCCTTTGTTTTCAATATTCTCAGGCCCTTTAGCTCCCGTATTTTCACCTTTTAAAGTTGTGACGCCTGCGGTGTATAATCCCACGCCAGAAAGGCCTGACAACTTTAAAAAATTCCTTCTGTTTTCAATCATAATAGATGTCCTTGAATTAATAATTTAAATTTTAGTTAATACATATTATTTTTGTCCAAATTATGCAAGCGCTTCAAATTTACATTTATTTACAATCAATTCACAGTATAAAACAACTCTTTTTATGTCCTTTATAAATTCATCTAATTTTTAACGGCCTATTTTAAGTCATCTAAGAGTTCCAATAAGGCTTCAGTGACTTTAACAGAAGTCATTCTCTCCACACGATTGATCGTCGGCCATGTTTCATAACCTCCCATATCAATTTCTTCAGGAGTAGGCAAATAGTTTAGACATCCATTGGCTAGTCCAATCGTAAAACAATCCTTGAAAGGACTTTTCTGTTTTAATTCTAACCCCATTTGAGAAAATGCTTCAAAAGGCAAGGCTGTTACACCCAAATCCCCTATTCTAAAAGCCTGCAATAGAACCTCTATAGAATCGGGCCAGTTGGCTTCCATTGCAAATACACGTTGTGCATACATCTTCTCGTATCTAGAATAATAGGGCTTTTGAAAATCAGGACGGGCTTGAATTTTCGCAACATTAGCCATAACTTCAGGAGTTGCCCGGTTTACCTTTAGCCTTATCATCGATTGCCTAGCATCGATAGGCACCCAGGATTGGTATTCCACCTCTTGTAATGCCTTAAATACTTTAGCTGCCAAATCCTGGGCCACTAGATTCATTTTCACATAGGGAGGATGACCCTCTGCCTCCTTACTAAAATCAAGATTATTAATATTTCCCGAAGTTCCATTAGACATAATGCCCACAAATCGAGGAAATAAGACATCCTCTGACATCAAATCATCTAAGTAATCACCGAATAAACTAAAATAATCAGCCGAAATTTCATCTTTCGGAACACCCCCAACATAATGCAAGGAATAATTAGCCAATACAGAGATCGGACGTCCTGATAAAGCTTTAACGGAAATAAAGGATAGTTCAGGATCCACAACACCTGCGGGTTTCAATGATTGAGGATTCAAAAAACCAGGATTCATTTTGACAATATCTTTTGTGCCATAAGGGCTGTAGACTGAATCTTTCATAATCCAACGTCTCACAAAAACATAATCGTCCACTTCAATACCTCCCCAAGCGATCATAGCAGGCTCTTTATTGTTATTAGCTATAATAATGGCATCCGCTATTTTCCTTGCCAAAAATTGACTATACTGATTTAGATGTGCGTCATCTGGCAAATATTCATCGCCCATCGCACCTGGGCCAGAATGAGTATGAGTAGCTGAAACCAAAATATTTTCTCTATCAAAATCTATTTCTGCAACTACAAAATCCTTAGCCACCTCAATAATACGCTTATTGATTTCTACCACATCAACTACAACTAATGCTATTTTTGAAACACCATCATCTAATACCAAACACTTGGCATTTAGCGGATCATGTATATGTTTAGCCGAAGGCTGAACCCAATTACCATATATTTTAGTCCCAATAGGTGGAGTGATGTCAATTTTTGATGCCCCTGCTTGGAATACACCATTTAGGCCGAAGCCCTGTATTGACAACCCAACAATGAAGAAAAAAAACTGACCAAGAATTTTCAATATATCCATTTAAGATTAATTATTTCATTTTAATAAAAACCGAATTCTATATAAAAAAAATGTCTGAATACAGATTTTATATTGTATTCAGACACTTTTACATTTTAATACTTTTAAAATAACATTATTGTAATTTCAATCTAGAGTAATTACCACCCTGGGTTCTGAACTAAATTTTTATTCAATGTTAACTCCGTAGTAGGAATAGGACTCAAATAATCTTGATTCTCTCTAAATTGATAGCCGTTGGGGATAGCCGTTTGAAAGAAATCAATCAATCCATTTTCATCCAACTTTACCTTAGTTGTATAATCCGGAAAATCTTCCTCAGAAAAAGGATAACCTTTCGGCCTTTTGTTTTTAAATAAGGCATGAGCTGCCCAACGCATATAGTCCATACTGCGCAAGCCTTCTAATGCCAATTCTACCCTCCTTTCGCGTCTTATTTCATAAAGGGCATCGGATATAGGATAACCGTAGTCTAATAGGTTAGGATCTGCACTTTGTGGCTGAACGGTAAACTCTGGCATACCTATTCTAGCACGTAATTGATTTAATTCAGTGTAAGCAATCTGACCATTTAACTCATTCAAGGCTTCAGCATAATTTAATAATACTTCACCATATCTAAATAAGATATAGCCGGTTTCACTATATCTTCCCCCTAAACCTGCTCCTGGAGAATGGGGATTTGAACCTTTCTTCAATTGAAACCCTGTTGTATTTAAGCTCAATCCAGATCCTGTAATTTGGGGTTTATCAAAATTTAGATTATCCTTAGCGATCCAAAGATCCCCTGGCGCCCATACACTCGCATGTAATCGTGGATCAATATCAACGGCTATTTTCGAAAGGAAGGCATTCCCTTTAGTTGTATTCGCCACTTCCAAATAGTCATATGGATGCCCCTCTTTATCGAGATATGAAGTCACTAGACTCCAAGTTACACCGACTTCATTGGGATTATTAATCGTCGCGTATTGCATATCATTCCCCACTCCATCTGCCAAACTAAAGCTTCGACAAAACAAAATTTCATCTACACTATTCATATCATCAAGACCAAACATTTCGTAATAATCATTATGTAATCCCACTTGGTAATCCCCATTATTAATGAGTTCTTCTGCTGCATCGACACAAGCTTGAAAATATTTATTGGGATCGGCACTAGGTGTTCCAAAAATGGTATTAGCATGATATTTTTGCCAAGTACCTTCATACAAAGCAATTCTCGTTTTAAAGGCTAGGGCCATTTCTTTATTAATTCTATTATTTCCTACTTCTGATTTGAATTTCAATATGTCAACTGCCTGATCCAAATCTGCCAATATATGATCCACAATTACCGTTCGTGGTTCTCTTGGCTTTGTAAGCAGCTCAGTATCGTTGGGCGACAATTCACTGTCATACCATGCAACGTCACCATACTTCTTAACCAATTCAAAATAATACCTCGCTCTAAAGAAATGAGCTTCTCCAACAATTGATTTATAGACCTCATAATCGTCTTCGCATCTTTCATAGTTATCAAAAAATAAATTAACGGCACGGATTCTTGTCCAATCTGACCGCCAAGTACCGCCCACCGATCCTCGTTCCCCATTCAATATTGAATTAGGAGTCCCTACAATAGCATTGTCAGCATCTCTGATATTATAACCATTTCCATTTTGATAATCTAAATGGGTTGGAAAATCCTCGTAAAATTGAACGATATAGTTTTCCAAATCCTGGGAAGAACGCCAATAGGACTCCTCACTGGTAGCATCCAATGGTGGTCGGTCCAGAAATGAATCTGAACATGAAGTAACAATAGAAAGAAATATAAAATATATAAATAGCTTTTTCATGATTTATCTTTTAGTTTAATAGATCAATTACAGTGTAATCGTCAAGCCCATAGAAAATACTCTATCAGCTCCATAGGTTTGACCGGCTCCACCGGCATACCCAACCAAAGCGACAGGGTCAATTCCCTTAATCAAATCAGTAAATGTGGCCAAATTTTCACCCGACACATACACTCTCACTTTGGAAATATTATATTTCTGCAGAAGTGAGGCCGGAAGATTGTAACCAATCTGCATATTCTGAATTCGCAAATAAGATGCATCTGCTAAATACCTAGTAGCTGGTTTTCGATTTTTATCATTATGGCCATTGACTATATAGGTACGTGGCCAGAATGCATCTAGATTGATATTGGCATCTCCTTCATACAATCCAGTATACTTATCCCCTGGTCGATCTCTATAATAGTCTAAATGATCTGGCGTAATCGTTGTAAAAGGCAACCAATCCAAGCCCCAATATCTAATATTATTCCCACCTTCAGGGAAGAAAAAGTCTCGTTTCCCAGTACCTTTCATAAGTATAGAAAAATCAAATCCCTTATAATTCATACCAGCGGTGATCCCATATTGATATCGAGGTGTTTCACTACCGATAATTTTTTGATCACCTGGATCATCTAAAGTATTGGCACCTTTATTAACGGCTCCATCTCCATTGGTATCAAGATACTTAAGGTCACCAGGATACCAATTATTAAAGATATATCCCATATCAACTTTTTCTAAATACGAATCGACATCAGCTTGATCTCTAAACAACTCATTTGCGGTATATCCCCAAATTTCTCCAACTTCTTTTCCAGGATACCATGTTGTAATTAAATTGTTAGGATTTAAATATTCTGTAACAATGGTTTTAACATCGTAGATATTTACTCCTACAAACCATGACAAATCCTTGCCTTGAACCACTTGATTCCACTTCAAAGAAAGCTCCCATCCTCTAGATCTCAAATTCGCATTATTTGAACGAGGTACACTTGCTCCCAAAACGTTGGGCGCAGGCTCGGATGGGCCAATCATATTTTCTGTATTGCGCTCAAACAAATCAAAATCCGTCTGTAATCTATGATCAAAGAAACTGGCATTGATCCCAATATTTTTGGTCGTAGCCGTTTCCCATGTCAATGAAGGGCTAACAATACTAGGAGTTCCAGTAAATCCTATTTTCCGAGTCCCTCCATAGCTAAACAACCAATCCAATTTATCGGCTTGGTATGGGATCAATGCTATATCTTGATAAGGTGATACTTGTTGATTACCCAATTGTCCCCATGATGCTCTTAATTTAAATGCATTGACATGTTTTTGAATAGGCGTCCAAAAAGCCTCTTTATCCAAGTTCCAACCTACAGAAAAGGACGGGAAAAACCCCCACCTTTTACCTTCTTTAAACCTTGAAGTTCCATCGTATCTCGCATTGGCTTCCACTAAGTATTTTTCTTGAAAATTATAGGTTAATCTAGTAAAATATCCTTGAGTCGAAGAATGAGTTATGGCCTCCTTAGCAACTACATCCCCAATAGCAGTATTCAACGAAGGCACATCCAAATTGGTCAAATGACTCCTAGCAGAATTAAGGTTGTGATAATTGTTTAATTCATATTGCATACCGACCAATGCATATATATTATGATTGCTATTAATATTCCAGTCATAGGACGTATAAACATTCGATGCCCAATAGGCATTATTCGTCAATGTTTGAGTGATCTTAGTAAACTGAGGTGGCGTAAGCACAACACTCTTATCAACCTGATGAATGCGTGATGACAAAATGCGATCTGAAAACTCATTCACTCTCGAAGAATATGAAAAATCCGCATTGATCCGCCAATTTTTCAAGGGGCGTATTTCAGTAGCAATTGTTTGCCAGTTTTCGGTAGTTGTTTTCTTATCCGAACCTCTATCTAGGATTCCAGGAATATTAGATCCTTGCGCATAATTACCATTACCATCGTATTTCGCTTCACTTGGAAATGTTCTTGCAATTTGTCTAAACTGAAGAGAGTAACCATTGGTTGCACCCGCATTAAAAGCTTCTCTTGGAGATTTGATAAAACGAGTGTTATAACTCACATCCCACCAATCAGTAAGTTTGGTGTTAATTTTGGCCATAATATTATATCTTCTATAATAATCAACGCCATAATTCATAATACCTTCTTGATCTAAGATTCCGGCAGACAAATAGTAGGACGTCTTTTCGGATCCGCCTTTAATCGATATATTATGTTGTTGATTGATACTTGATCCATAGTGCTCATCATACCAATCATAATTCCCATAAGCTTGATCATAACCAGACCAAGTACCATTAGCCAATGGATAGGTTTCAAAATTGGTCGCATCTGGTGTTGTAAATTGTCGTAAATAATCGACATCATTATTTTGAAATGCAATCATTCTGTCGATAATATCATCCGTAAATGATCTGCCACCAGTTGAGTTTTCACCCGCTTCATTTACAATACGTGCATGGGTATATGAATCCAACATTTCAGGCAAACGAGAGGCCGTGTTCAAAAACACATTCCCCGAGTAGGTTACACTTATTTTTTCATTTTTCTTTCCACTCTTAGTTGTTATCAAAATCACACCATAGGGAGCTCGAGCTCCATAAATAGCAGAAGCAGCCGCATCTTTAAGTACTGAAATTGATTCAATATCCTCAGGATTTATCAAATCCATGTTACCGGGGACACCATCAATTAATATAAAAGGACTGCCACCATTTAAGGATCCCATCCCTCTGATATTAATATCCAATGAAGCTCCTGGTTCAAATCCATTGATGCCAGGACTAAAGTTTAAACCCGGAGATTGACCTTGTAAAATTTGAGAAACAGTATTAGCTTGTCTATCTTGTATTTGTTCGTTACTAATAACATCTACTGCACCAGTCAAATTAACCCTCTTCTGTGTACCATACCCCACAACTACTAATTCATCTAATGTCTGGGCATCTTCCAACATGGTTACATTTAGAACTGTTTTTCCAGCTAAAACGATTTCTTGTGTTTGATATCCGATATATGAAAACACCAATACGGCTTGTTCAGACACTTCTTCCAAAGAAAAACGACCATTAAAATCAGAAGCACCACCATTATCTGTTCCTTTTTCTAATACATTGACACCAATTAAAGGCTGTCCTTCAGAGTCTGTTACCAATCCAGAGACAGTGAGGGCTGAAATTTTTAGTTGCTTAAGTCCAAAATAGTCCATTTTATTGGGCAAAGTCTCTACTCGCTGGATCGTTTCCCTTTTGAGAACGATATAATTTTCATCTTTGACCACATATTGAATGCCGATGGGTTTTAAAATGGATTGCAAGACTTGGCCCAGAGATTCGTCGGCTGCTTGAAAGACCACTTCTTTGTCCATTTCTACTGCATTGACACTGTATACGAAGTGTACATCGGTTTGCAATTCTAAGGAGCGAAGGGCTTGATCCAATCGAATGGACTCCCATTCTACAGATACCTTTCGATCCAATATTTGAGCATCGGAAACGCCTGCAAAGGCCAGTCCGGAGAAGAATAATAACAATATTAACTGCTGTGCAGAAAATCGCATAATTACATATATTAGCGAATCCTTAGTAAAAATAATTTTCATATCTTTAAATGTTTTTTGTTGTGATTCAATAAAAAATAAAGGCTTTTCGGCCTCTAAACAGGAATGTTGCAGCATTCCTGTTTTTTTATATTAGGTTTTCTTTGCCATATGATTCAATTTTTATTTTGTTCTAACTAATTACAGCCTGGTCCATTAATGGTATACACTTCCCCCGAATGATGTATGATTGCATTCAGTGCTTCGGCCACCATATCCATAGTCTTATCCAATGACTGATCTGTAAAATCGGCTCGTATCATACAAGCCTCCATATTGGAAGACAATACCACTTTTATGTTAAATTTCTGCCCGATCCGTTGAGCAGCCTCTACCATCTTTACATTGTCAAAATGCATATCGTATTCAGTACCAGCAACATATTCTTCTAACTGAGTGGACACCACTCCTTCATTGCTTGGCATCAACTCCATTTTTTGCAATAAATTTTCCTTTCTCTGAAAGAGTCCCTTTTCCTTGGGCAACAATTCTATACGTTGTTTCCCTAATGTATCGGAAACCGCTACCTTACCCGTCAATACAAAAACTTCAGTTTCATTTTCCCTACTTCGAATGTTAAAGCTCGTCCCCAACACTCGGGTTTCTATTCCTGCAGACAACACAACAAAAGGCTTTCGAATGCCCATTTCTGATCCATCCATCGTTTGTTTACTGATCTCAAATAATGCCTCTCCTTCCAATGTAACCATACGCATGGTATCGGAAAATTGACTGGGGTAAGTCAATCGACTCTCACCTTTCAACCACACTATACTTCCATCTGCCAACAATACTTTTTTACTTCCACTATCCGAACTACTTTGAACCTCCAGCGTCACGACCTCTGGATGGTAGATCTGCCATACATATTTAGCGATCAGTCCAAATAAACTGAGGATAATCAATACTGAAGCGGCCCTAACCATATAGAATAATGGTCTGCGTTTTCTCCTTCTTTCTAAATCAATAGTACTGCTTTGGGAAGATTCAATCTTGCCTACCATTTCATGGTAAAGATTTCTTTTAATCCTTTCCTTCTCGGATGGAGAGATATTTTGAAACAACCCTTCTTGCGATCGGTGTTTCAACCAAGACTCCAGCCAATAAATTTCTTCGGGACTGGCAAGTCCGTCATTGTATCGCTGGATTATTTTTTCGAATTCTTCGTCAGTCATATATTTTTAAATTGCAGAGACCATCCTATTGCTTTCAATAGTAAGTAACTTCACAAATAGTTAACACCTACTTAACAATAGATTTTTTATAAAAAAATATTACTTCCGGCGCCAAATTCGAAGTACACAACTAAATATCAACCTTTTACACTTTTATACAATTTTTTTATTATTTTTAAAAAAAGCTACTGCCTAAGGACAAAACAGTCAACCACAATGATATCATAAGCAACTAGAATAAAAGGAGACTAGATTATTCTACGAAATATTAGATTTCATTCGTTCTGTATTAAATAAATAATATATTTTTATATTTTTATCGAAATGACTTTAAACAATATCTCTTCGTTGTATTCCATTGTTTGGATTATTTGTATGCCCTAAACAAATGCTATGACTGTGATAAAAAACCTGTTGGATGACACTTATCTGCTAGAAGGTCTGAGCAAAGGACATTCTCAGGCATTTGAACAGATATATCAAAAGTACTGGGAACAACTCTATGGATATGCATATAACCATCTCCACGATCACAGTAGTAGCGAAGAAGTATTGCAAGAAGTATTCTTATATCTTTGGGAAAAACGAGAAAATATTGAGATTAAAACCTCATTGTCTTCCTACCTCCACTCTGCGGTGAAATATAAGATGCTCAATATTATGAGATCTCAAAAAGTCAGGAAGCACTACGCTGATGATTTTAGAGCCTTTATGTCAGAATCAGACCAACCAATGGCTGAAAAAATGCAAAATCTATCTGATTTAAAAGAATTAATAGAATCCAGTTTGGCCAGTTTACCCCCCAAATGCCAACAAGTGTATCGCATGAGCCGACAACAACATATTCCCAATCAGGAAATAGCGGAACAACTCCATATCACCAAAAAAACAGTAGAAAACCACCTCACCAAGGCACTTAAACACCTCAGAAATTACCTTGCAGAATACGACACCATAATTTCCCTAATGGTCATGACCATATTATCTTGGGTGATCTAATCCTTCAATCTCATTATTAAATATCATCACTTCTCTCCATCTGTTCAATTCTGGCAGAATAGGCAATATATTATCTATTTAATCCCGTTAGCTATTAGTTGCATTAGTAGAAGGCTTTTAATTTTGCTATAAATTAAAATGATTAATAGTCAGTATAAATCCAACTCACACTAATCATATGACATAATAACAATAAAATTATTTGCATTTTATCCAAAAAAATAGATATTTAAAGTCAAAAATAAACAATTAATAATATTTACCTACCAAATCACATTTAGTACTCGAAGAATAATCCTAATTTTGTCTATCATTTACTCACTGAAAAGAATATTATAAAATACCATTGATATGATTGCTAACAAAAACCTTAATCTCGTACCAGCAGCCCTTGTCCAAAAAACCATAGAAAGACATGAAGGTAGGCTGAGTGACGCAGGCGCTCTATGTGTAAACACTGGAAAATTCACTGGACGATCTCCCAAGGATCGATTCATTGTGGAAGACAGCAATACCAAAGACAGCATAGATTGGGGACCGATAAACATTGCTATAGCTCCACATTATTTTGACATGTTGTACGATAAGATGACTCAGTATATGGAGAGCATTCCAGAATATTTTACCAGACAAGTGTATGCCTGTGCATCGAGCAAATACAAACTCCATATCAAGATACATACCGAATATCCATGGCAAAATATTTTTGTACACAATATGTTTCTCCGGCCTTCTGAGCAAGAATTGGCGGTTTTCAAAGAAGATTGGACGGTTTTGTCATTTCCAAGTGTATTAGCCGATCCCAATATCCACGGCACCAGACAAGAGAATTTTTCAATAATCAATTTCACTAAAAAAATCATCCTAATCGGAGGAACCGCCTATACCGGGGAAATTAAGAAGGGGATATTCTCTGTTTTAAATTATATTTTACCCGAGGAGCGTAAGGTATTGAGCATGCATTGTTCCGCCAATGTGGGCCCAGATAGCGATACCGCCTTATTTTTTGGTTTGTCTGGTACTGGAAAGACCACATTGTCCAACGATGAACACCGTCGACTCATCGGCGACGACGAGCACGGTTGGTCTACCTCCAATATTTACAACTTAGAAGGGGGCTGTTATGCCAAGACCATCGACCTCTCGCCTGGCAAGGAACCTCAGATTTTCAAGGCCATTAAATTTGGCGCCCTATTAGAAAATATTGGATTCAAAGCCGATGGCGTAACTCCGGATTACAGCGACAAATCCATTACAGAAAATACTAGGGTAAGTTATCCTATCAATCATATAGAAAACATCATGTACAATTCGCGAGGCGATATTCCACGCAATATTTTCTTTTTGACTTGTGATGCTTTTGGTGTTCTTCCTCCAATATCCAAGCTCAATAATACCCAAGCTATGTACCACTTCCTAAGTGGATATACAGCCAAAATAGCCGGTACAGAAACAGGGATTACCGAGCCGCAAGCCACTTTTTCAGCTTGTTTTGGATCGCCATTCCTTCCTCTTCACCCTACTCGTTATGCGGATTTATTGGGAGAAAAATTAGAAGAAGGCATTGATAGCGGTGATGGCAAAATAAAAGTATGGTTGGTCAATACTGGATGGACTGGTGGTCCATATGGTGTAGGTTCGAGAATAGAGCTGGTCTTCACCAGAAACCTTATTAAAGCCGCATTGTCTGGAGCCCTCAATGATGTAACTTACAAAGACGACAATATTTTTGGTCTACAAGTACCTCAGTCTTGTCCCGATGTACCCAATGCCATACTCAATCCACGAGATACTTGGCGCAATGAATCCGAATACGATGAAATGGCCAAAAATTTATCCCAATTGTTTAAAAACAATTTCAAAAAATTTGAGGAAAGAGCTCGTCAAGAAGTGATCGATGCAGGACCGAAGTAAAGATATAGGTAGGGCGAATGATAGATCGGGATTAATACCCAATGCCTTGCGTCTAAATTGGAAGTATTGTAGAGACACAAAGTTTTGTGTCTCTACAATAAATCGAAAGATAACCGAGTAAAAATCCATGACTGAATATAACTGAATGAAGTCACGTAGTGACCAAATACCCTCAATGTGAACGACCAAAATGCAAAGCATCGTAGACCGTTAATCGGTCTACGGATGACCGAGCAAAATCCGAAGGATCAAAGGTCGTAAATCGACCTTTGATGAGGATGACTGAATGAAGCTCGGAGAGCCATTGACCGTAAATCGGTCAATGATGAAGGAACCGAAACCTCCGTGTTTCGGGTGGGTAAGCCTCCGCGTTCCGGGTGTGAACGAGCAAAATACGTAGTATCCAATGTCCATTTAGGACATTGGGCGAGTGAAGTCCCAGCCACTGTGCTGTGACGAGATAGCATAAAATTGACAAGGATAAAATTACATTTTTCAATAATAATATAATAGAATTGAAGGAGCCGAGGTCAGTGCGCCTCGGGAGGGTTCGCCACTGGCTCCGGCGTGATTGTTATGCAAAACCTTTGAAAAATTCCATTGTATCGAGGCGTGATAGCATTTCCAAATGGAAGCGAAATATATGTAATCTCGTCATGCCACAGTGGACATGACGAGTATTTATAAAAACTGACGGAGTGGTATAGATTTTGAACAGACAGAATTTAATTTACAGCTTCATCTATTTAGATAAGCCATTGACGACCTTGGCCACCGTATTGGCGATTCGATCCTCCACATCCTCGGCCCATTTCCATGCAGGATGGCCATACTCGTCCAAATGTGGACCTCCTTCATAGCCACCTTCCGTCCATACCCGATGAGATGGTATGTAAGCCGCCATTTCATTGGCATATCCACATACCCAGGTCGTTTGCTCAGCATATTCCGTTTTAAATCTCAGAGAATAATCAACGACCGATTCCCCTCCTATACCGATAAGCAAAAGCTCCTTCCCCAATTTCCAAGCTTGCACAGGATACGCATAGGTCGTAGACAAAGGTATCCCCGCATCCATCTTGGCCAAGATCCTTTTCGCCCATCGAGCCTGAATTTTATTTTTACTATCCAATAATGGTATCAGGGATTCTCTGGTTGCCATCTCCTCATAAGCCAAATCCACGTATTCAAAACCCGACTCCAATCGAGAAGAAATCAGTTCCATAGGTTGGCTTAACACCTCGGCCACAGCGTCGGACAACATCTTTCCATATTTACGACATAATTCTACCGTCCTTCGAGGCAGGGGATTCTGATCGCCACCACAAGTATTGAAAAACATAGCCGCCGTACCTGGATATTGATCTTCTATATTAATTTGTGCAAATCCCGGATAATCTCCACTCCATGTATGTAAGGAAATTGTTGTAGGATGACACGCATACCCAAATACCACTCCGATAAGATGTCCCGACAACCCCTTCAGAGCCAATACAGGTACGCAATGATCAACTGGACCTTTGAGTTCTTCACCCCTTTCTCGAATAGCTATTACTTCGGACTCCACATTTTCTCGCCTGTTGACGGCGAAACTACATTTTCCTTCCCCCTTATATAATCGTGCATCCTGCCAATTGCTCAATGCCTCCCCGACAGCATCAGCGATCTGCTCTGCCGTCCATTCCGAATACTCAGCCACCAATTTTTCCTGTTCAGCCTCTACTGGATAATAATCGTGTAAATCATCGGTCAATCGCGGACCAGAATGATTATGGGAAAAAGTCAACATAAAATCTCGACGCTGAATCTTATACCTTTGATACACCTTATTGTAAATACTCTCGTACACGGTCTTTGACATTCCTTGATGATCAGTAGTAGCCATAACGACCATCTTCCCATCATTGCTTTTTAGAGCCATTACTTTGACATAGATGTCGTGAATTTTACCATAAGGTACTCGCTTATACCCATAACCTGCCAACCAAACTTTGGTCTGAGGGGTGATGACTCTTTTTCCAATTCCTACCTGCCATATTTCATCCTCCTCATTTAATCCTTCGCGAGTTTTATCTCCTCTATATTTGACATCGGCAAATATTGAAGATGGCAATAAAGAGAATAATGACAAAGCCGTTACATTTCGAAGAAAATGGCGTCGCGTAGGCTGATTGGATGCATTCATAGTTAAAAAAATAATGATATTGAAAGACCATATACGGTCAAGTATATTGATAAAAATTCAAGTTAAAAGTTTTTTATATAAAAAATTATTAACTCATTGATTTTCTATTCTCATATTTAGCATAACAATTCACCATCGACCTTCAACCATCATTGGCCACTAAACGCTACAAACAAAAGTTTGACCTTCTCCCCTCCTAATCCCCCGAACTACTATACACATTTTAGACCAATAGACCAATAGACCAATAGACCAATAGACCAATAGACCAATAGACCAATAGACCAATAGACCAATAGACCAATAGAC
>NZ_JAJQYA010000009.1:160719-164658 GCF_021729155.1 Membranihabitans marinus
CAAAATAATCAAATACAACATAAAAGGAAATAAATATTTAGCTGATTATTCAGTCATTACAAACTATGGTAAAATGCAAAATATAGAATCAAACTCCCGCCCAGATTCGACTTCAAAAACCTAAATAACAAGTAGATTAACTCTATTTTCACCATATAAATAGAACTTGATTTGTGTTTTATTTAAATGACAAATTTTTCCATTTTTTTGATATTTTGATACCAAGAGGCAAAAAATTAACTAACGAACAATTTCAAATTCTTCGTAGGTATGCTGAATTTTATCTAATTTTTCATCATTGAAATACAATCGCACCGTAGATCTACCATTGGTTGACGGCCCCTTGTCCACAAAAAAGGTAAATCCCCATTCGCTATAATTCCCCATATCGCTATCGTAGTCTTTACTCAATGGCTTACCGGGTAAAATAAGAATATAGTTCTGATAACTAGGCTGTTGATATAGAAGGAGTAATTTCTGATATAATACTTCAATAGAATCACCGACGGCAATGGCCATTTCACTATTCACTTCTAAAGGCCAATGGTCTAATTCTTCCAACAAACCACCTCCAAAATGAATAGCTAAAACTTTTTCCTCCTTCAATTCAAAATAAGTTCGTTGAATTTGCCCATCATTTCTCTCCATGGTCAGGGCATTGTAATACGGAAGGGCATCGCGAACATCTTCTGGATTAGTATAAGGTTTACGATAGAGAACAGAAACTTGATTAAAATTCTTTTCAAGCCCCAACACTTGAAGCTGACCATAAACATCCTCAACCGAATCACCAATATTTAGCCCCCATTTACCACTTTTCTCTATGGTTTCGATAATGGGAAATTCTTCCTTAATACAAGATGATAAGAACAAAAGACCAAAGACAGAAAATACAATAGTCAAAAACTTGCCTACCATGGTTTGATTTTTAGTTGATGAAATCCTTTAA
The DNA here is from genome assembly GCF_021729155.1 of Membranihabitans marinus. GTDB lineage: Bacteria > Bacteroidota > Bacteroidia > Chitinophagales > Saprospiraceae > Membranihabitans > Membranihabitans marinus. Next base: position 161,669 of record NZ_JAJQYA010000009.1, read on the forward strand.
CATTAACCCTATTATAATATAGAATACCAAGAAGACGTCAGCCGAATATGAATTGTTGGTAAATGTAAGATAAAAAAGCATGTATAAATAACATAATGACAAAGTTATCCATACATGCTTTTATTTATAAAAAACCTGATTATTTCATACATCTAACCTAGAATCTTCACTAATATGTATACCAAATGAATGAAGTATAACTACAGACTCAACAAGCATAAGCCTCTGGATATTAATCAGACTAAACCTCTTATTCGACACATGGAACCGACATAATTATATTGACAATTTTTTTCATTTAAATCAAAAATTTTCATTTCAGAAATATCAAAGCAAATTCCGAGTCATTTATTTCTAAAGATCCATATAAGCATACAATTGCGCCATCATGCCCATCCCCATTTGCGATATCACTCTATAATCACTTTCTTGCAATTTCACTCCCCCTCGATTATCTTGACTTACACTTTTTAAGAATCCATCTGGGGTAATATAGTCTTGTAATCCATGCCAGCACTTCACTGCGTGTTCTTTATAAGAAGAGGGTAATAAACCCGCCTTAACACCAATCAATATGGCGGCGGACATACCTGCAGATCCCGAAGTATCTACAGCATTATTGGAATCCATAAAGCCATTCCACAATCCATTGCTTTGTTGCATCCGAAGGGCATTATCCACGCCTTGTCTAAACTTTTGTTCTACTTCCTCATCTCTCATTACATCTTGTATTTCTACAATGGTTCTTACAAACCCCAATAAAGTCCATGCACCGCCACGAGCCCAATTTTTATAAGTATAATTATCTGAATTTGTATGATATCTCAGATTGAGGTCATGGCCATCGATCAATACAAAGCGATGGCGGAGTTGATCTAAGGCTTTTTGCATCATTTCACCGTCATTCCTTTTTTTACCGAGTACGGCCAATGGATAGGCTACGGTATAACAACCTTCAGCAGTAAGTGACGATCCACCTGTAATCATGCCATTGTCCATGGTATAATCATCCCAAGCCAACAATACTTTTTTCAATATTGGATGATTTGGTTTCACTCTAGCAATGGTGGCGATGGGAATGGTTGATTCAATACCATCTAATTCATTGTTCTTCGGCTCATTTCTAGCGGTTTCATACCTCATAACATCATTGTCGTCATTAAACAAATCCAAATGTTTTTCCAGTGCTTCCAGTGCTTTCTCTTCATTTTTCTGACTGTACAACTGCCATAATCCGTCCAACACTGTGCCTTCTCTCCAGCCAAAGGCTTGGATGGAGTTCAACGACATAAAGCATTTTAAGAAATCGTCTAAATCTCCTTTTTCATTCTGTGCTGATAAAAAGTGAGGATTAAAAACTTGATTTTCATCTTTTATGGACACCTTACTAAAATATCCAAAAGGATGATCGGCTTCCAATTTAATTTTCAACCCCGTTTGATTAATAGCTGATATATGTGTGGCATCAATTTTGATCTCATAAGGAACCAAAACAGAGGTGTATCGTATATCCAGCGTCCCAATATAGGAATCGTTTTCTGCGGTATACAGATGCAACAACATAATGCTCCATATTTCTACTGCAGGGGTCATTCGAAAATAAATATCTTGGATAGGCAATTGTTTGGATGGCTTTAGGGTAATGGTTTGACCAGGACTAATCTGATCGGCCTGCCAACCAAAAGCAATTCTTTTATTTCCTTCCAATTTTACTGGTGTACTATTCTCTACTTCAGAAGTAATCAATTCCCAATCTTGACGGTAGTTTTCACTCTCTTTTCTCAGGCAAAAACTAGGCATAGTCGCCATCATTAGCCCACTCCATTTTAAAGTATTAACGAATTTTCTTCTCTGCATTGAGTCTATTTTAAGTCTTACATTTTTATAAAATAATATTTATACTTTATTGTAATTCATCTTTTATCTAGGATCTCTTATTCCCCATCTCGAACCACATTGCTTCTACAATCCCAACAGCAAAACTTAAATAAAAACCACTGCGTCTTCTTCAGAGGACGACACGGTATTTAGGAATCACAAATCATACTATTTACCAGTATAGAATCACAAATAAGGAAAATATCTTAGAAAATAAAAACACAATATTTGCATTTATCCACAAACATCAAAAGAATACTTCATGTAATTTTCAATTCAATGGCAATATTATCTGATTGATTAAAATAAATCAATAATATCTGCCCAATCTGAATCTTCATCATCAGAAATTCTATTATAAACAGAGTCCAACTATCACCTCCATCCGTAATTCTAGCATACATTTTTCTTTTGGCTTTATTAACAGATGTATGTGTTTTGTCAGTTTTTTTATAATCAGAAACCACAAAACCTACTAAAATTCGATTCCTCCAATTCCACACTCCAATATTTGCAGGTCAACCTGCAAACCCTATCACTTCATAGTAAACAATACTTTGTTTTATATTTTGCAAATTAAATTTGTTGACCTCCTGCAATTGAGAATTACAAAAGGTCAGAAACAAAATTATTAATAAATTTACTACAGTCCTAAGGCGGATATTTTCAAGTCAATGGAATGACTATTTTTAACTTTAATGAGTGATTTAACCTGATTTCAATTTATTAAAATGATAAATATTCCCCTACTTCACTTTGTTAAAATTAGGATTCACCGTGTGGAGTATTGGATTTACATCATGCATCCACAGGTTAAACTTACCGCTCATTTCAATCACTTTTTCTGGCATCTTGGAAAATAGATTATTCTCTTCTGAAGGATCCAATTTCAAATTATACAATTCATATCCAATCGGATCAAAAAACTCGATATACTTATAATCACCTGAAACAATCGATCCTCCTGGTGAATTTCCTTGTGGTGCATAATGAGGATAATACCAAAACATATCACGCTCATCCTCCAATTCCTGACCTGATTCACCATTAAACTGACTCACCAATGACACACCATCAATATTCATATTGTCATCCAACTCATAACCAACTAT